>NZ_CABFMQ020000098.1 GCF_901905185.1 Methylocella tundrae | reverse complement strand
CCAACCGCCGTTCCAGCCGCCGCCACGCCAGCCGCCACCGCGCCAGCCGCCACCGCGCCAGCCGCCGCCGCCGTGCCAACCGCCCCCGCCATGCCAGCCGCCGCCGTGCCAGCCCTGCGCCGCCGCAGGCGCCGTCATAAATGTCGCAGCGGGTAGAGCGAGCGCGAGAGTAGAGACCGCCACAATGGCGCTTTTCTTCAATCTGCTCATCATTTTCGATCTCCTCACCTAAGGGCAGGCAAGCAAACCCACCGCCCCCTTAACCATACATATGGAGCGCCTCTCCTGAACGTCCAATGAATGACGACGCCGCCGATTGGTTCAACTTTAGGAGAGTTGAGGATCATTGCCGGCGCACTGAGAATTTTTTGCTGCGATGACTATTTCACGCTGGGGGCGCCCCGACGCGCCGCCCGCGCGCGGGCCGCCCCTCACGTTCCAAGGGCCTTTTGTGACTGGCTTCGACTTTGATCTTCCGCCGCGTTTTCTCGCCTGGTTTTCCGCGCGGGGCTGGAGCCCGCGCCGGCATCAGATCGAACTCCTGCGCTCGGCCCGCGAAACAAATACGCTGCTGATCGCGCCAACCGGCGCCGGCAAGACCCTCGCCGGATTTCTCCCGAGCCTTGTTGATCTCGAAATGCCGGCGAAACGGCGCGCCTTGCACACGCTCTACATCTCACCCCTCAAGGCGCTCGCCGTCGACGTTGAGCGCAATCTCGAGACGCCGATCGCCGAAATGCGCCTTGGCGTCAAGGTCGAGACGCGGACGGGGGACACATCGGCCGCAAAACGCCAGCGCCAGCGTCGCGATCCTCCCGACATTCTGCTGACGACGCCGGAGCAGCTCGCGCTTTTGCTCGCGAGCCCCGACGCAGAGCATCTTTTCGCGGGACTGCGCCATGTCGTCTTCGATGAGCTGCACGCTATCGCCGCCTCCAAACGGGGCGACCTCCTGAGCCTCGGCCTCGCGCGCCTGCGCTCCCTGGCGCCGGGGCTGCGGGCGATCGGCCTCTCTGCGACCGTTCGCGATCCCGCCGAACTGCGGCGCTGGCTTGCGCCGCAGGGGCGTGCAGAAGCCTGCGCCGCCCTTGTCATCGCAGAGCCGGGCGCGGCGCCGGACCTCTCCATCCTCGACACGAAGGAGCAGCTGCCGTGGGCTGGTCATAGCGCGCGCCATGCGCTGGGTGAAATCTACGCCGCGATCAGGGCCGCGAAGATGAGCCTCGTTTTCGTAAATACGCGCGCGCAGGCGGAATATATCTTTCAGGAGCTGTGGCGGCGCAACGACGATGGCCTTGCGATCGCCCTGCACCACGGCTCGCTCGACGTCCAGCAGCGCCGCAGGGTCGAGGAGGCGATGGCCGCTGGCCGGCTGAAGTCCGTCGTCTGCACATCGACACTCGATCTCGGCATCGACTGGGGCGACGTCGACCTCGTCATCAATGTAGGCGCGCCGAAGGGCGCGAGCCGGCTCGCCCAGAGGATCGGCCGCGCCAATCACCGGCTCGACGAGCCCTCGCGCGCAATCCTCGTGCCGGCCAATCGCTTCGAAGTGCTGGAGTGCCGCGCCGCCGTCGACGCCGCGCGGGAAGGCGCGCAGGATACGGCGCTGGCGCGCTCGGGCGCCCTCGACGTTCTTTGCCAGCACATACTCGGCATGGCTTGCGCCGCGCCCTTTGACGCCGCGGCCCTTTTCGCCGAGGCGCGGTCGGCAGCGCCTTATGCGGCGCTCACGCGCGAAACTTTCGAGTCCGCGCTCGCCTTCGTCGCGACCGGCGGCTATGCGCTGAAAACCTATGAGCGATTCGCCAGGATCAAGCAGACGCCCGATGGACGGTGGCGCATCGCCAATGGACGCGTCGCGCAGACCTACCGGCTGAACGTCGGGACCATCATCGAGGCTGATCTTTTGAAAGTGCGGCTCGTTCCCGGCGGCGCCAGGCCGGCGGCGACTTATACGGGTCCGCTGCGCCGGGGAGGGCGGGTGCTCGGCGAGATCGAGGAATCCTTCATCGAAATGCTGGCGCCGAAGGATACGTTTCTATTCGGCGGCGAGATTTTGGCGCTGCAGGGCGTTGTCGAAAACGAGGCCCTCGTTTCGCGCGCGAACGCCGAGACGCCAAAAATCCCCTCTTACGCCGGCGGAAAATTCCCTCTCTCGACCTATCTCGCCATGCGCGTGCGGGGCATCTTATCCAGCCCGGCGGGCTGGAGCGCCTTGCCGGATCAGGTCGCCGATTGGCTTGACCTGCAGCGCCAGCGATCCGCTTTGCCGCCGCCGGACGAGCTTCTCGTTGAGTCCTTTCCGCGGGGAGGACGCTTTTATCTCGCGCTCTATCCGTTCGAAGGGCGCCTCGCGCATACGACGCTCGCCATGCTGGTGACGCGGCGCATGGAGCGCGCCGGGCTGAAGCCGCAGGGTTTCGTCGCCAATGATTATGCGCTTTGCATCTGGTCCGTAAGCAATCTCGGCGCGCTGTTCGAGAAAGGGTCGGTGCGGCTGGAGGATTTATTGAGCGAGGACATGCTCGGCGACGACCTTGAGGAGTGGCTGGAAGAATCGGCGCTGATGAAGCGCACGTTTCGCAATTGCGCGATCATTTCAGGGCTGATCGAGCGCAATTTTATCGATCGGCGCAAGACCGGCCGCCAGGTCAAGATCTCGACCGACCTCATCTACGATGTGCTGCGCCGTCATGAGCCGCAGCATATTCTGCTGCGAGCGGCGCGCGCGGACGCCGCGACGGGGCTCCTCGACCTCGACCGGCTGGCGCATATGCTGACCCGCGTGCGCGGCAAGATCATTCACAAGGCGCTGTCTCGCGTCTCGCCGCTCGCCGTGCCGATCCTGCTCGAGATTGGGCGCGAGACAGTCTATGGGGAAGCCCAGGACGTCGTTCTCGCCGAGGCTGCGCAGACCCTTGTGGACGAGGTTCTCGCTGAAACTCCCGCAGCTCAGGAAAATCTTGCCAAGGCTGCGCCGGTGAGGAAAGGTCGCGGGAAGCCTCAGGCGGCGGCGCTTTCGAGCCGCTGGAAAGGCCGGAACAGGAGCTCTTTCTGACGATGCGGCACGCCGCCCGAAGACATTTGCGAGCGGAGGCTGTGCTCTCGATCCTCGACGTTGATTTTGTCGCCGACCCCCTGGGAGCGCTTTTCTGGCGCGAGGAACGCCTGCTCGTCGTCGCCGACCTGCATTTCGAAAAGGGTTCGGCTTTCGCAGCGAAGGGCGTTTTTCTGCCGCCTTACGACACCGCCGCGACTCTCGTCTCGCTTGCGCAGCTGATTACCTATTACGAGCCGCGATGCGTGGTCGCGCTCGGCGATTCTTTTCATGACGGCGCAGCCGGCGATCGCATGAGCGACGCGGACCGGAGCGGCGTCGGCGGCTTGCAGCGGGGCCGCGACTGGATCTGGATCGCAGGAAATCATGACCGCGAATTGCCGCGCGGTTTATCCGGCGAGGCGCGAAACGAACTCGCCGTCGGGCGGATGACGTTCCGGCATGAGCCAGCAGCGGGCGCGATCGGCGAAATCGCGGGGCATCTTCATCCCGTCGCCAGGGTCGCGGGGCACGGCGGCTCGGTCCGGCGCCGCAGTTTCGTCAGCGATGGCGCGCGTTGCGTGCTGCCGGCTTTCGGCGCCTTCGCCGGCGGCCTCAATCTGCATGATTCGGCCTTTGATCCGCTGTTCGGCGGCCCCGCGCGCTCATTTGCGATTCTCGCTCATGTGATGGGGAGGAACGCCGTCTACCGGGTTCCCCATCGGCTTTGCCTGCCGGACTGACCGCAGGGCGGCGGCGCGACTGTTGGCCGGCGCAAGAGAATAAAGAACATCATCGATTCCATGCATCTTACTTCGCGCGCCCAAAGTTTGCTTCGCGCGCCCAATGGGCGTTTGGCGTCTTGGCGCGCGGGCCGTCCTCCGGTCCCTCAAAACGCTAAAGATTCGACGCCTTCCTTTGCGTCGGAAGCGCTGCTGGCGCCGAGGCGATAGCCGGATTTCCAGAAACGCTGATTTCATTGACCGCGGGATCGAGCGTTCGCGGCCGGAAAGTGCTGGCCGCGGCCGTCGCGGCGGCGAGATCGGCCGGAGAAAGTTTCAGCGCCATCTCGTCGCGTTTACGGGCGGCCTCCTGATCGCCTGTCGCCGCCGCGATCGAAAACCAAGTGTAGGAGCGGGCGGCGTCGTGCGAGAGGCTTGAGCCTCGCGCCAAAAGAACGGCAAGGTTGAACTGACTGTCGCGAATGCCGAAGGCTGCGGCTTTTTCGAACCATGCCGCAGCTTTTGCATAATCCGGTTCGCCATCGACGCCCTCCGCGGCGAGAACCCCGAGATTATGCATCGCCCGGGCGTTGCCTTGCTCGGCAGCCGCGAGATAGAGGCTTTGCGCCCGCGCGAGATCGCGTCCGCCGCCGACGCCTTTTTCACTCAGCACCGCGAGGCGATATTGCGCAAGCGCCAGACCCTGATCCGCGGCTTTGGCGTAATATTGCGCCGCCAGCGCCATATCCTGCGAGCCGGCGCGCCCGTCGGCAAAACGGAGGCCAAGTTCGAATTGAGCTGGCGCGTCGCCGGCCTCTGCCTTGGCGCGCAGCTGCTCCAGCGGCATTCCGGGCAAGCTTGCGATGACCGTCGGAGCGCCGGCCAGCGGCTGCGGAGCCGCCGCGATGGGCGCAGGCGCGGAATGGATCACGCCAGCGTGTCCGGCGATCGCGCCGACAATGATCGGATCGCTTCCAGCTATGGCGTGCATGAAGGGCGCGCCGTGGCTCGGCGGATTTTCAGCCGGCGGGGGAGCTTGCCGCAGCGGCGACAGAACATTGAGGGGGGCCGGATCGAAGAGGCGCGAATCGCGCAGAGCCGCGTTCGCCTTGACATTATTCTGCGGTGCAATCGGCTCGCGCTTCATTGCCGCGGCGCTTGGCGGCGCCGCTTTGGCTGGTTTCACGGCGGCGGACGTCGCGCCAGGCGCCGCGAGCGTTGGCGGCCCTCCGGCGAGATTGCCGCCGCGCTGAGGCCGAAGGGCGCTGCTCGCGGCCCCTTTGCCGATCGCATTCAGAAAGCTTGTCGGACCGAGGCTTTTGAGGCTGCCATTTCTCGCGATCGTATAGGCGCCGAGGGCAAGGCACAGGGCGGCGATCGCCAGAAGGATCGGCCGCCGATGAGCGCTGAAAAAACCGCCACTCGCGCCGGCATGGTCGCCAGCCGGAGCTTGCCCCTTGAGAGAGCCGTCCGCTTCGAATTGCGCTGCCTGAGCCGCGCGCCGCGCCGCCGCGATGAAATCCGCGCGTCCGCCGCCGCCGGCTTCTCGCTCCGGCTGCGGCGGCTCGCCGGACGCTCGATGCTCGGGCGCCTCCCGTCTGCGCGGCGATCCGCTTCCAGGCTCGATCAGGAGATCGGCAGGCTCTACGTCCTTTTGGCCATTGGCCGCTGTTCCGTCGGCGGTCTGAGCGGCGTCGCGGCTGAAGAGGCTGTGGGTGACGCTCTCCTTCGTGCTGACGAGAACAGGGCCGGGCGCGCCGGAGAGGGGGCGCCGCTGTAGAGTTTCAGTCGAGAAAAAATCGCCTTCCTGATCGCCTCTCAGGCGGCGCTCGGCGCGGGGCGTCAGCAGCGGCAGCAGCCGGTCGGCCGCCGGGCGCATCTCCCCGAGATCAGCCTCCATTACGGCGAGCCGATCGGCGACTTTTGCAACAGTCTCCTGAACCGCGTTGAGAGCAAGATGTATGCGCTTGTCGGCTTCGTCGCGAGTGGCTCGCAAATCGGCGATTTCGCGCGTCAGCCGCCTGTCGTGACCGCCGCCTTCCGCCCGCCGATCGAGATCCGCCGGCAGAGCGCCCTCGCGGTCGGCGTCCCGGGCCGCGGCGTTCGACGCGATCTCGCGAATCTCTTCCATCTGCTCGAAAAGGCGGCTGATCGATTGCTCGAGACGAGCCAGGGAGGACAAGCCCTTATCGGCCCCGTCGAGACGCTCGGCGATGGCGCCGATTTCACGATCGAGCGATTGGATGGAAAGATCGCTGGCGCCGGGCTGCCGCGCCGCTTCTATCTTGCCTGCGAGCGATTGGACAATATCTTTGAGGCTGTCGGTCTCGCTCGCCGCCGCCGCCAGTCCGCTCTCGAGCTTTTCGGTCAGGCGCTTCTCGGCCGCCGCTACGCGCTCTGTCAATGTGTCGTAGGGGCCTGAATCGCAGCTTCGAGCAATGGCCTCCTCGACCTTTCGCGTCAACGCGCGAAGCTGCGCTTCGATCATTTCGATGGCCGAATGCGAGACAGCGGCATCGGCCGCCGCAGCGCGCCTCGTTGCGGCGGGGCGAGGCATTGGCGTCGAAACCGCGCCGTCGGGGCGCGGACCGGCGACAGGGGCGGCGGCCTGCTCGCCCGACGGAGGGGGCTCCTGCAAAGGCCGATTGAATTGTTCGCCGGGCCAGCCGCCCCGGCGGGCGGCCCGCAAATCAGCGCCAGCGCGCCGCTCGCCCAAGGCTCTCATAAGGGCGGTCAAATCGCGAATGCTAGCCTCGAGGTCGGGGAGCCTTTCAACCGGCGAAAGCGCTGGCGTTTCTGCGATGCGGCGCGGCCCGGCGGCTAAGCTTGCGGGGACCGGTTTTTCACCCGCCGCCGCGCTGCCCGCTGGCGCAAGCGGGTGCGGCGCGTCCATTTTTTCCAAGGTCTGCTGATCAGGCGAGGGGCTTGATTTGGCGAGTTCGGCGCGACGGGCGGCGGCTTTCCGGAGCCGCGCTTCGATTTCCGTCAAGGCGCCTGTCAAAGACTGATCGTCGTCATGGCCGCCGCCGGCGCGAAGGCGCTGCTCGATCTCGTCAAGCCGGCGCGTCAGTTCGGTCAGGCTCTCGCCGCCATCGGCATCCGGTGACGCGAAGACCTCCGCGCTTCTGCCCTCGGCGCCAGCCGATAAAGTCTGCGATTTGTGTTTGCGATCGGCGCTGGTGGGGCTGTCGGGCGATGGCGCGTCGGCCGCGCGTCGAGTCTTGCGGACGCCAGTTTCGGCGCCCGCGCCCTGTTCCGATGCGGCCGGAATTGGCCTCGATTGAACGATCTCATTGAGAATCGCGGCCATAGCGGCAAGGCTTTGGCTTAAATCGATCGGCGCATCACCGTCCGCCCCGCGAGAGGAGAGATCGGCCAAGGCTCTTTGCAGCCAGTCCTCCATCGGCGACAGCTGCTGGACGCCAGGGGCGGCTGCGCGTTGTCCACCGGCGCCGTTAACGCCCTCGGCGTTCGCCCTGCTCATCATGTCGTCCGGTTGCATCGCTGACGTTTCAAACTTGCGCCGTAGGAGTTCGGATTGAACCGGGGCGGCAGGTTGCAGTCGCCCGTATGCGCCGGCGGAGCCTCTCTCACTTTCGAAGTCTCAGGTAAACGTTGCGTTAAGATTGGCCACATTCTCCTCCCTCAAGCTTGGCGCAAGACCGTCTCGTCACAGTGAATGTCCGAAGCGGTTGTAAGTGGAATATATACAATCTTTGGTTGTGCTTACAACTAGAATTTTGCAACTTTCCTCAAAGCTCAGTTAACAGACATCGAGGGTGTAAGCCATGGATACAAATCCTTCGCGCGGCAATCAGTATCGGTCCGACGATGACGTTCACGAGGACGAAGATGCGTCGGACCAGCCGGCTGCGGCGCGGGCAAGGCGCGGGCCGGAGGGCTTCAGCACAATCCGCGAAATGGCCCGTGATTTTGGCGTCAGCATCCGCGCTTTGCGCTTTTATGAGGATCGTGATCTTCTTCACCCGAAGCGGGAGGGCGCGACCCGCCTCTACGGCGCGCATGAGAAGCGCAATCTCAAGATGATTCTCAAAGGGAAGCGGCTCGGCTTTACGCTGGCTGAAATCGGCGAGATGCTTCGCTCTCAAGGCGGCGCGCTTTCCCGTCTCGATGCGGATGAGCGGGTCGATCAGCCCTCCGAGGAAGTCGATCTGGAGCTTGCGCTGCCGCCCGAGCAGATCGTCGCGCAGATCGGTTATCTCGAGCGGCAAAGGAAAGAACTCGACGCCGCCATCGTTGCTTTGCGGCATGCCCATCGGCGGCTTCTCGAATCGCCATGCCGCGCGGCGATTGCGTGAACGGCGAAGATCAGCCGCAATACACGTGGCCGCTGCCGTTTGCGCTTATGGGCTTATGACCGCGCCATTCCGCGCGTCTGTTGGGGCAACGTTGAGCAAGCTTTGCTGAGCGCGTGGCGAACGTCTTGCCTGTTCAAAACAACCTGCGGGTGAAGAGCGCCTCGGAGGGGTCGGCCCAGCGCGCTCATGATGGCTCCTGCGGGCCTTCGGCGGGATCCTCCAAGCTGACGCAGGGCTCAAGCGCCTGAACGAACTGAAGCTTGAAAGCGCGGCCATCGGCCGCGCTTTTTTACGCCCGCGCAATGGCATCGATATTGCTTAGTAAAAGTTGCCTCGATACGCAGGCGGTCATTCTCAGCGGCCATCAAAAATGTCGGAAAATGTCATCAGCCTTCGCGGTCAATTTACGCCGCCGTCCAGCGAGCCCAACGCCACGGTCATCGAAGAATTGGAGCGTCTGCTCGAAGCCGCGCGCTCCGGCGAAATCTTGGGGTTGGCCGGCGCTTACGTGCACAAGGACAAAGTGGTCTCTTACTCCTATGCCGGCGCCGTCGCGAGCTATGGCATGCTGGGCGGCCTCGATTGCGTCAAAGAACGTCTTTTGCGGATCGCAATGGCGCGGGATTAAGCTGGAGCACGGACATTGGGCCGCTCGCTGCGATTTGGGCGCGGGCTCAACAAATAAAAAGGGCGCTCCAAAGAGCGCCCTCTATGTGTCAGCCAGAACATGACGCCGAAAAGTTGCCGACTTTTCGGACCCAGGTCACGCTCCAGCACAAAGGTGTAATGAGCAGCATGCGATTTTGCATGAACGCTTTCTGCTCTGGAGACGCGGCCTATTGGCCCGCGGCCTCCTGCTGTTCGGCCTTCTCCTTGCCTTCGAGATCTTCGCCGGTCTCCTGGTCGACGAGACGCATCGAGAGGCGAACCTTGCCGCGGTCATCGAAGCCGAGCAGCTTCACCTTGACCTTTTCGCCTTCCTTCACGACATCGGAGGATTTCGCGACGCGCCCTTTGGCGAGTTGCGAAATATGAACAAGGCCATCCTTTGAGCCGAAGAAGTTTACGAACGCGCCGAAATCGACAACCTTGACGACGGTGCCTTCATAGATCTGGCCGATTTCCGGATCGTTGGCGATGGATTTGATCCAGTTGATCGCCGCGCGAATCGAATTGGCGTCGGATGAGGCGACCTTAACCGTGCCGTCATCCTCAATATTGATCTTGGCGCCGGTCTTTTCGACGATCTCGCGGATCACCTTGCCGCCAGTGCCGATCACCTCACGGATCTTGTCGGTCGGAATCTTCAGGGTTTCGATGCGCGGGGCAAATTCGCCGAGTTCGGCGCGCGCGCCCGTTAGCGCCTTGGACATTTCGCCGAGAATGTGCAGCCGCCCGGCCTTCGCCTGGTCGAGGGCGACCCGCATGATCTCCTCGTTGATGCCAGTGATCTTGATGTCCATTTGCAGCGAAGTGACGCCCTCTTCGGTGCCGGCGACCTTGAAGTCCATGTCGCCGAGATGATCCTCGTCGCCGAGAATGTCGGAGAGCACTGCGAAGCGCTCGCCTTCAAGGATCAGCCCCATGGCGATGCCGGCGGTCGGCCGTTTCAGGGGAACGCCGGCATCCATCAGCGCCAGCGACGAGCCGCAGACGGTCGCCATTGAGGAAGATCCGTTCGATTCGGTGATCTCCGAGACGATACGGATCGTGTAGGGAAACTCCGCGGCGGTCGGCAGCATCGGCCGGATCGCGCGCCAGGCGAGCTTGCCATGACCGATCTCGCGACGTCCTGGCGATCCCATGCGTCCGGTCTCGCCGACCGAATAGGGAGGGAAGTTGTAATGCAGCAGGAAGCGCTCCTTATAGGTGCCTTCCAGGCTGTCGACGAACTGCTCGTCCTCGCCGGTGCCAAGAGTCGCGACCACGAGAGCCTGCGTCTCGCCGCGCGTGAACAGGGCCGAACCGTGGGCGCGCGGCAAAATGCCGACTTCGGCGAGGATCGGACGCACCGTCCTCACATCTCGTCCGTCGATCCTTATGCCGGCATCGAGGATGTTCCAGCGCACCACCTTGGCTTGCAGATCGTGGAAGACTTCGTTGACGAGTTCTTTCGAGAAGCGCGGCTCAGAGCCATCCGGAAACAATTCGCCGGCGACCTTCGCCTTCACGGCGTCGACGGCCTTGTAGCGATCCTGCTTGGCCGTGATCTTATAGGCTTCGCGCAGCTCCTCCTCGGCGATCTGGCGCACCGCCGCCTCGATCTCGCTTTTATCTGTGATGACAAGATCGCGCGGCTCCTTGGCGGCTTTTTCCGCGAGCCGGATGATCGCGTCGATCACCGGCTGGAAGCCGCGATGGCCGGTCATGACGGCCTCGAGCATGAGCGCTTCGGAGAGTTCTTTTGCTTCCGATTCGACCATCAAAACGGCGTCGCCCGTGCCGGCGACGACGAGGTCGAGAGCTGATTCTTTCAGTTCGTCGATGGTCGGGTTGAGCTTCAACGTGCCATTGATGTAGCCGACGCGCGCCGCGCCGACCGGACCCATGAACGGAACGCCGGACAGCGTCAGCGCGGCCGAAGTCGCAACCATCGACAAGATGTCCGGATCATTTTCGAGGTCGTGCGAAAGCACGGTCACGACAACCTGCGTATCGTTGCGATAACCATCCGGAAAAAGAGGGCGGATCGGGCGATCGATCAGGCGCGAGACCAGCGTCTCTTTTTCGGAGGGGCGGCCCTCCCGCTTGAAATAGCCGCCCGGGATGCGTCCGGCGGCAAAGGCCTTTTCCTGATAATTGACGGTGAGCGGGAAAAAATCGATCCCGGGCTTCGGCGATTTGGCCGAAACCACGGTGGCGAGAACCGTGGTTTCGCCATAGGTGGCGAGCACGGCTCCGTCTGCCTGACGCGCGATCTTGCCCGTTTCAAGCACTAGCTTCCGCCCGGCCCAATCCAATTCTTCCCGATGAATATCAAACATTTGTTCGTCTTTCTTGATTTGAAAGGCGAAGACTAGCCAGAGCAAGACGGCAAGAGGCTGTCGGAGGGATGCTGAAAAAGCCCCAAGGACAGCGCCTGGCGATCCTGCCATGGCGCGTTTGTCTTCGCCAAACGCCGGCGAACGGCCCCATGCCGCCCGTCCGCTTCAAAGCATAATGGCTACGATATAGATCCAGATATGCTTTCTAACATCCTGTTTCAATGCATGTTCTGTTCAAAGCCTAGCCGCTGTGGCGATGATCGAAGCGGCGGTCCAAAGGAGATGATCTAGAACATCCTTTTTCCGCCGCCGCCGCGTTCAAGGTCGCCCGGCCGAGGGTCTTCAACCACGGCCCGGGCATTTCGGCGCTTTGTAAGAGGGTCGCCGCTCGAGCCGCTCCGCGCCGCCAAGGGCCTTCGCCTGTCAGCTAAGCGCGAAGGCGCGGTCCTGGCCGAAACGCTCCTGCGCTTCGACCGATCATGCTTTAACGCCGGATGCCGAGACGTTCAATCAGGGATTTGTATCTCGGCTCGTCGTGAGCCTTGACGTAGTCCAGTAACTGTCGCCGTTGCGAGACGAGCTTCAAGAGACCACGGCGCGAATGATTGTCTTTGACGTGGGTTTTGAAATGCTCGGTCAAATTGACGATCCGCTCGGTCAGGATCGCGACCTGAACTTCGGGCGAACCTGTATCGCCAGCCTTCAATGCATATTCTTTGACGAGCGTCTGTTTGCGCTCCGGCGTGATCGACATCGTGTAGACCTTTCAAAATGACCACGGCCTGCGCTCGCCTTTAGCGCCGCTGGCTTCATGGAGGGGATTGACCAAAAGCGCAGCCGTGCCGGGATGTCGTCCAGCATGGTGGCGCTATCTGGATGCGCGAGGATCGCGTCGTCTCCTTATACAGAAAAGCAACGCCGATGGAAGAGGCGTTTGCAGCCAAGCATGAGGGACAGCGCCGTCGAGAGCTGGCCGCTTATGCAAATTATCTTCAAATATAGCAATGTCACGGAAGAAGTCGTTCATAGCAATCCTTCACCGCTTGTTTGAGTCTTCCCGGTAAAGCGAGAGGGAAGATCGGCGCCGAATGAATGAGCGATGATACTAGGCTGCCTCGGCGATGCGCTTGAGGCCCTGGCCGAGCATGAATATCGCGATAAGCATTAAGCATTATGGGCGTGATCAGCTGAGCGAGGCCGTCGAAGCCTTCACACAGCATCCCGCTCAGCCTGACGCGTATTCGCGCCAGCCCCTCGCCCGCAGCTCGCAGGCAGGGCAATGGCCACAACCATAGCCCCAATCGTGCCGGACGCCGCGCTCTCCAAGATAACAGGTGTGGGTGTCCTCCAGAATAATTGCGATCAGCGGCTTGCCGCCAAGACGCTCCGCGAGGCGCCAGGTGTCTGCCTTGCTCAGCCACATCAACGGCGTTTCCAAGTTGAATCGTGCGTCCATGCCGAGATTGAGAGCGAGTTGCATCGCTTTGACGCTATCGTCGCGGCAATCCGGATAGCCCGAAAAATCCGTTTCGCACATGCCCGCGACGATGCCGGTCAGGCCGCGCCGATAGGCGAGCGCTCCGGCAAAGGTGAGAAACATGAGATTGCGGCCGGGCACAAAAGTATTCGGCAGGCCGCGCTCATCCATGACGATCGCGACGTCATGCGTCATCGCCGTGGTCGAGATTTCAGCGAGCGCCGCGATACTGACGAGGTGATCCTCGCCGAGTTTTTCGCGCCAGGCCGGAAATTCGCGCGTTAATGCGTCGCGGATGATGGCGCGCTGGCTCAGTTCAATGCGATGTCTCTGATTGTAGTCGAAACCGATCGTCTCGACATGGTCATAGCGCTCCAGCGCATAAGCGAGACATGTGGTCGAATCCTGGCCGCCCGAAAACAGGGTCAGGGCCTTTCGGCCCAAAGGCTTTTCGCTCAAAGGCTTGCCGCTCCCCTGATATCGAAGGGGATGTCGTCATAAGCCCAGGCCGTCAGCAGAAGGTTCGCGATAGCGACTTTGGAGGGGCAGGTGAGGCCGGAAGGATGCGTCCGTTCGAGCATCCGGCGCACCTCGTCGCGGCGGAACCATCGCGCGTCCTCGAGCTCTTTATCGTCAAGGGAAAGATCACGGCCCAAAGCCTCGCCGATGCAGCCGATCATCAGCGAGCTTGGAAAGGGCCAGGGCTGAGAGGCGAGATAATCAACCCGGCCCACGGCGATTCCCGCCTCTTCGGCCACTTCCCGGCGCACGGCGTCCTCGATCGTCTCGCCCGATTCCATGAATCCGGCGAGGCAGGAATACATCTTTGGCGCGAAAGCCGCCTGTCGGCCGAGGAGGCAGTCCTCGCCATCGACGATCAGCATGATGACGGCGGGATCAGTGCGCGGGAAATGCTGCGCGCCGCAGCGGTCGCATCCACGGCGCCAGCCGCCGGCGAGGGATCTCGTCGGCGCGCCGCAGTTCGAGCAGAAACGGTGCCGCACGTGCCATGACAAAAGGCTCTTGGCTTCGCCGAGCGGACCGACGACCTCGGCCGGCAGGAGGCCCTGCGTCGCGATCAGGCGAATGTCGATGAAGGCGATCTTCTCGCCGGCCGGGGCGTCCTCCGACCGCTCAATGAGGCTGGCGAACAGCGCCAGCTCCTCGTCGCAGCCGAGGAAGGCGGTTTCCTGGACTTTGCCAAGCTCCGCCGCCTCGGCGAGGGTAAAAAAGGGATCGAACCCGCCGGGGCCGCGCTTCACGATCGGCAGGTCCTCGGAAAAAACCAGCGTGCGCGCAGTCTCCGAGCGGCTCATCTGTTCGAGAAATGCGGCGTCTTGGCGGCGCATCGACATGCGGTTCAGCGGATTGAGGGCAAAACCCGCGGACGCCGAGCGGTCCTTGACGTGAGGTGGATTGGTCGCGCTGCCGTGCATGGGTCGTCCTCGACTGGAGCATTTTCAAGCGAGGGCTATGCCGGGTCGCCTGCAGAAAAAGCGAGAAAACAAAGAACTGGACCAGGATCCGATGCGACTGAACCGGAAGGGTCTGGCGTGAGGCCGGGGCCACCTGCGGGAGAACTTAAGCCTTTCCGCCCCCGTCGCCAAATCCTGCGCGAATCAGCGCAGACGAATATTTGTCTCCTATCCAAAAAGGTTGCGAAATTTGCGGCGGCGGTCCAAATAGGGGGCGGGAGGTTGGCGGTGGACGCACCACTCGCCAACCGGGTCAGGTCCGGAAGGAAGCAGCCCTAACGAGACCGGGCGGGTCTCTGTCCAGCCTCCCACCTTGTAAAAAGCGCCGCAGCGACCGAGGCCGCCGCCGCGCCGAACGCAAAGCGTCCAACGGCTGACTTCGTTCAGGCCGTCTATGCCTCTTGAACGGGTCTGCTCTTGAACGGGTCTTGGCGATGCAAGACGATCGCATCGACGGTGCGAACGGCCAAAGCGATGCGACGATGAGCGAGGGGTCTTCGACTCCGGCGGCCTTGCCGTTAGACGTCCCGACGCAAAGCGCCGCTCCCTATCGCGTTCTTGCCCGAAAATATCGCCCGGCGGGTTTTGAGGATCTGATCGGCCAGGAGGCCATGGTCAGGACGCTCTCCAACGCCTTTGACCTCGATCGCATTCATCAGGCGTATATTCTGACGGGGGTTCGCGGCGTCGGCAAGACGACGACGGCGCGCATTCTGGCGCGCGCCTTCAATTATGAGCTGCCCGCGCGGGAGGGCCGCGCGGCGGTGACGCGCCCGACGATCGATATGCCGGAGTTCGGCGTCCATTGTCAGGCGATCATCGAATCGCGCCATGTCGACGTCATCGAGATGGACGCCGCCTCCCACACCGGCATCGACGACGTGCGCGAGATCATCGAAGGGGCGCGCTACCGCCCGGTCATGGCGCGGACAAAAGTCTACATCATCGACGAAGTGCATATGCTCTCGAAGCAGGCCTTCAACGGCCTTTTGAAAACGCTGGAAGAGCCGCCGGATCACGTCAAATTCCTGTTCGCGACGACCGAAATCGAGAAAGTGCCGGTGACGGTGCGCTCGCGCTGCCAGAGATTCGACCTGCGCCGGATCGAGGCCGGCGTGCTCATCAAATATCTCGGCGGCATCTGCGCCAAGGAAGGCGTCGCGATCGAAGACGAGGCTCTCGCCCTGATCGCGCGCGCGGCGGAAGGCTCGGCGCGGGATGCGCTCTCGCTGCTTGATCAGGCGATCGCGCATGGACCGGCCGCGGGGCAAGGGCAGAGGCTGGGGCAGGGGCTGATCGCCGCCGAAACGTTGCGCGCCACGCTCGGCCTTGCCGATCGCGGCCGGATCATCGATCTCTTTCAAAGCCTGATGCAAGGGCAGATGGCGCAGGCTCTTGGCGGGCTGAAAGAGCTTTACGACAGCGGCGCGGATCCTGCGGCCATCCTTATCGAACTTGCCGAATTCGTGCATCTCGTCACGCGGCTGAAGCTCGCGCCGGAGGCGGTCAATGACGCCGCCGTCACTCCCGACGAACGCAGTCGCGGCATCAGCTTCGCCGAGAATCTGCCGATGTCGGTTTTGTCGAGAGCGTGGCAATTGCTCTCGAAAGGTTTGCAGGAAGTCAAGGACTCCGCGCGCCCCCTCGCCGCCGCGGATATGGTTCTGGTGCGCCTCGCTTATGCGGCGGATCTGCCGACTCCGGACGAGGCTTTGCGCAAGCTGGCGTCGCTGACCCATAATTTTTCGACGCCGGGGGATGCCGGCAGGAGTGATGCCGGCAAGAGCGGGGTAAGCTCAGGAGCCGCCGCGCCGCCGGCGGCCGCGCCAGGCCGCCAGGACGAGATTTTCGGCGGCGCGCAAGGCTCGGCTCCGGCGCGGCCGGTGCGGGATCTTGCCGCGGGCGCCGTTCGATCGTCCGGCGCGGCGAGGGCGCTCGCGCCGCAGCGGGAGACGGCCGATCCAGCGCCGCGGCTCGAGCGATTCGAAGAGATCGTCGCGCTCGCCGCGCAACATCGCGACATCCAATTGAAGCTCGCGCTCGAACGAGATGTGCGGCTGGTGCGTTTCGAGGATGGCTCCATCGAATTTTCGACGGCGCCCGGCGCTTCGCCGCAGCTGGCGCAGACATTGATGCGCCGATTGCAGGAATGGACGGGACGGCGCTGGATGGTCGCTGTCTCAAACGAAGCCGGCGCGCCAAGCCTGAGAGAGATGGCGGACGCGAGAGCGCAGGAGGCAATGAATGGCGTGCGCGCCGATCCTTTCGTGCGCCGCGCGCTTGAAGTTTTTCCCGGCGCCGAGATCGTCGCCGTTCGCGCGGCGGAGGAGGCGGCGCCGGCGCCCGCGCCGCAGGCCGCGAAATCCGATGACGAAGACATTGGATTCGTGGATGACGACGCGATCGAGGCCGATCAGTGACCAGCGACCTTTCAAAGCATCCATCAGCCGCCGATCAAGAAAGAGGTTCAATAATGCGCGACATGTTGGGATTGATGAAGCAGGCCCAGGCCATGCAGGAGAAAATCCAGGAAATGCAGGCCGAGATGGAGCGTCTCGAGGTCGAAGGACAATCGGGCGGAGGCATGGTCCGCGTCACGCTCAGCGCCAAGGGACAGCTGAGGAACGTCGCCATCGATGACCAGCTGATGAAAGCGGAGGAGAAACAGATCCTCGAAGACCTCATTATCACCGCGCATGAGGACGCGCGCAAAAAGGCCGAGCGCCTGATGGAAGAGAAGATGCAGGGCATGACCGCCGGACTGTCTCTGCCGCCTGGCATGAAACTGCCTTTTTAGGGGCGGCGCCGTAGTGGGAGAACGCGTTTCGGGGCCTGAAATCGAGCGGCTGATCCAGTTGCTCGCGCGCTTGCCGGGGCTGGGGCCGCGCTCCGCGCGCCGCGCCGCGCTGCATCTGATCCGCAAACGCGAGGAGCTGTTTGCGCCGCTTACGGAGGCGATGCAGGTGGCGCGGGAAAAAATCGTCACCTGCTCGGTGTGCGGCAATGTCGATACGCTAGATCCCTGCACGATCTGCCGGGATGAGCGGCGCGATCCCGCGACGCTGGTCGTCGTCGAGACGGTCGCCGATCTCTGGGCGCTGGAGCGAGCCGCGGCCTTGCGCGCGTGCTATCATGTGCTTGGCGGAACCTTGTCGCCGCTCGATGGGGTCGGACCAAAGGATTTGAACCTCGCGAGCCTTGCCGAACGTGTGGCGCGGGGCGAAATCCGCGAGGTGATTCTTGCCGTCAACGCCACGGTGGACGGGCAGACGACCGCGCATTACATCACCGACCTGCTGGCGCATTTCAATGTCAAGACGACGCGCCTCGCGCATGGCGTTCCGGTCGGCGGCGAGCTCGATTACCTCGATGAAGGCACGCTCGCCGCGGCGATCCGCGCGCGCACGGATTTTTAAAGCGCGACGCCGAAAAGTTGCAGACTTTTCGGACCAGCGTCATGCGTCAGAACGAAGACTTTAGAGCAGAATGCGATTTTGTTCAGCCGCGCGCCGCGCTAAGTTCTTTCGCCTCTTTGCGCGGCGTCCGATTGACGAGCCAAAGGCTCAAGCCCACCAGCGCGCCGCCAAGGGCCTGCGCGGCGGTTATGCTTGTCTGCAGCACGATGGTCGAGAGCATGACGGTAAAGAGCGGCGCAAGGAACAGGTAGGAGCTGGAGCGAGTCGCTCCGCCGCGCTTCAAAGCCAGAAACCAGAGCCCGAAGGAGACCGTTGATCCGGGAATGGCGAGCCAGAAAAACCAGCCCCAGGCCGCGACGGATAGATGCGCCGGCCAATGTTCGCCGCGCGCATAAGCGACGCACAGCAACGCCAGCGCCCCAGCCAGCATCTGCCAGAAAGTCAGCGCCCATGTATCGATTGGCAGCCGCGCGCGCCTGTTGACGATTGTCGACGCCGTCCATGAAAGGGCGGCGAGGAGAGCCAGCAATTCGCCTCCGATGGCGTCAGCGTTGAGGCTGAACGCGCCGCCCAGCGCAAAGCCGACGCCGGCGATCCCCAGAGCCAGTCCCATTACTTTCAGGCGGGACAGTTTTTCGTCGAGAGCGGCATGGCCGATCAGTGCGACCCATAAAGGATTTGTGAACAGCAGTATCGCGGCGCTCGGCGGGGAAATCGTCTCCATTGCCCAGAACAAGAGACCCATGGCGAGCGCCGTCTGCAGAATGCCGATCGCGGCGACGGTGGCCCAATCGGAAAAACCAAACCGGGACGGAAAGAGAGCGGCGAAAAAATGATCCGTGCGGCTGCGCAAAACAGCCGCCGCGGCCAGCGCCGCGAGCACGAAACGCCAGCCGACAAGGAGAAAAGCCGGAACGCCGTCCGCGAGCAGGATTTTGCCGGCGATGAAGCTCGAGGCCATCAGAAATGTCGCGGTGATGAGAATTGCGTAATAAGCCGCCGCGCCTTGATCGTGCGGTCGCCTGGGCTTTATCGACGTCATGCGGCTTCGGCTCCGGGCATAAGAACCTCTCCTGTGACTTTTTGCTTCGGTTCGCGTTTGCCCGGTGCTTTCTTTATGCCGAAGCCTCCTCCAGAGGCGCAGCGCGTGGAGAAGAGACCAGGACGCGACAAGAACCCGGGATCGATAACGTCAAGGAGGAAACATGGCCAATCCTTTCGTGCACATCGAACTGACGACGACCGATATTGATAAAGCCAAGACTTTCTATCAGGGCCTGTTCGATTGGGAGCTGACGGATCAGGAAATCGGACCCGGAATGACCTATACGATGATTAAGGTCGGCGAGGGGACGGGCGGCGGCATGATGAAAGCGCCAAGGCCCGGCATGCAGTCAGCCTGGATGCCCTATGTGCTGGTCGATGACGTTGTAGCGGCGACGGCCAAGGCGAAATCGCTCGGCGCGACGATCTGCCATGAGGTGATGGAGGTCATGGACGCGGGCTCGCTCGCAATCATCACAGATCCGACGGGCGCGACGCTCGGCTTCTGGCAGCCCAAGGCGAAGTAACCCGGAGCATGCTCGGTCCAGGATGCTGTTCGCCAGGCTTTCAAGCTTGGCGGCCATGCGTTATTCGGCGGCTTTGAGCTTTTCGACGCCAGTGATGTCCGCCGCCTCGGCAAAGTCCATCTGATCGATGCGCTCGCCGCATTTGGCGATCCTGTCGGCGGCGGCGAGAAGTCCCGCCACATCCTCCTGAGCGTTCTGAAAATGTGCGCCGAGCTTTGTCGCGCGGGCGCGCAGCTTTGCGACGTCGTCGACGAGACGGCGCACCTCCGCCTGAATGATATGCGTCTGTTCGCGCACTCTCTCGTCGCGCACGATCGCCTGCATGACCTGCACCGCCATCATCAGGAGCGAGGGCGAGACGATGATGATGCGGTTGCGGTGGGCCTTTTGAACGATGTCGTCGAAATGCTCGTTGATGTCGGCATAAAGTGATTCCGCCGGCACGAACAAAAGCGCGATGTCCTGGGTTTCGTCAGGCAGGAAATAGCGCTCGGCGATATCCTTGATATGTTTTCCGACGTCCGCGCGCACCCGCGCCGCCGCATATTTGCGCGCTTCCGCGTCGGCCGCCGCCTTGAGCGCGGTAAATGCCTCGAGCGGGAATTTCGCGTCGATCACCATCAGGCGCGAATCGCCCGGCAGCCGGATGACGCAATCAGGGCGCATCCGGTTGGAGAGGGTGTGCTGGAAGGCGTAGGCCGACTGAGGCAAGGCGTCCTTGACGATCGTCTCGAGACGGCCCTGTCCGAAGGCGCCGCGCGCCTGCTTGTTGGCGAGGATGTCCTTGAGGCCGACGACTTCCTGCGTCAGTCCCGTCAGCCGCGCCTGCGCGGCGTCGATGACCGCCAGCCGCTCGTTCAGTTTCGCCAGCTGCTCGCCAGCGGTTTTGCCGGATGCTTCAACCCCGGCGCCGACGCGCGCGCCGACCGCGTCGAGGCGCTCCGCGACAAATCGCGCAAGGTCCGACTGGCGCGATCCGAGCGTTTCGGCGACGCTGCGCACGCGGCCTGACAGCTCCGCATTCTGCCGCGCGAGGATCGCCATGACGCGCTCCATCTCGCGCTGACGCTCGGCCGCGCTCGCAGCCTCGAGTCTGCGCTGATGCGCCGCCCGGCTGGCGCTTGCCGCCATGAAAACGAGTAGACCAAGCGCAAGCGCCGCCGCGGCCAGCAGCAAATGCGAAACCGCGATCGGCGCGCCATTGAGGGTTAAGACAAGGCGGTCCATGAAGGGTGCTGACCGATTCGCGCCTGGAACAGGAACGAACATAGAACGTTTGACGCGCGCAGTTCAAGAGCCGAGGCCATGCTTGCAACAAGGTTTGTGGCGCTCTGCCGTGGAAGGGGCAACAAAAGGCGCGGCTTCCTTTGCGTCATGCCTGCTGCGCCGCGCGTTTCGACGTGGCGCGGGGCGCTCTTTCGCTGGATGACGCTTTGAGGCAACGGGACTTTCAGCAAAATGCGTTCAGCCTTTCACATCGTCTATGACGCCGTCACGCGCTTCCTGCAGGATGACGGCTGGGCGATTTCGAGCCATATCGCTCTGTCGATCCTGACCTCGATGTTCCCGTTTCTGATTTTCGTCACCGCGCTCGCCGGCTTCCTCGGCTCCGAAAGCCTCGCCAGCGAAGCGGTGCAGATTCTTTTTCAAACCTGGCCCGAACAGGTCGCAAAGCCCCTTGCGAGCGAAGTTCACAATGTGTTGACACAGGCGCGCGGCGGCTTGCTGACGCTTGGCGTCGTTCTGTCGATCTATTTTTCATCGAGCGGCGTCGAGGCGCTGCGGATCGGATTGAACCGCGCCTATGACGTCAAGGAGATGCGGCCCTGGTATGTCTTGCGCCTCGAATCCATCGCTTACGTGCTGGTCGGCGCCGTTGCGCTGCTGACGCTGACGCTGCTTGTCGTTTTCGCCCCTCTGACCTGGAACATCGCCCTGCGTTTTGCGCCCCATATCGAGCCGCTCGACAGGTTTGTCACTCTGAGCCGCTTCGGCATCGCGACGCTTGTCTTGCTGCTGGCGCTTGTCATCGTGCACAAATTTCTGCCGGCCGGACGCCGCAAGCTGCTCGATATCATACCCGGCATCGTGTTTACCTTTGGCCTTTGGGTCATTGTCGGAGCGATCTTTGGCTCCTATCTCGCGGAATTCGCGCGCAATTACGTGACGACCTACGCCGGCCTCGCCTCGGTGATGATCGCGCTGGTCTTTCTTTATATGCTCGCCGCAATATTCATCTTCGGCGGCGAATTGAACGCCGCCTTGATGCGGGCCGGCGAGAAACAGCCGGAGAAACAGCCTGAGCGCTTTGATGATTAGGGTTCGCTGAGCAGCGCTGCGACGCCGATGCGCGCGTCGGGCGGCGCGGTGAGGGCGATCATCTTCAGGACTTCACCTGCGCTGCGGTAATGACTGAGCTCCTCGACCCCGCGATCGAGCGCGTCCAGCGCCTGGGAGGCGGTGATGGCGACGATGAGGTCGGTTCCGAACGGCTCACGCACCTGAAAGGTCCAGGCGAATGTCGGCGTTGTAATGATGCGCGCATCAGCGCCAATCGGGTACAGCGCCTGCACGACGCCATCGCCGCTGACGGTGAAAAGAACGAGCGCCCGGTGGAGCATATCGCCGAGTTCGACTTCGACTTTGTCGCCCTTGCGTCGGACTGTCCCGCCGGGGGAGAGCCGGATCGATTGCGGCCGCGCCGCCGCGAGCTTTGCAAGACCGTCTGCGAGAGCCATTCGATCGATCACGTCGGGCAAATCATCCGCGCCGACGTCATAGGCGATGATCTCGCCTTTAGAGATCGCCTCGCGCGAGCCCGGATCAAAAATGAGGTCTGGGCCCTCCGACGGCGCGACGATGTCGAAAGGCGCCGCCTGCGGCTTCAACCCCGCGAGCAGGCTGGCGTCGCCGGCGGAGAGAGCGACCCGGATGCGATCAAGCTTCGGCGCTTTGCCGGCGTCGGGCGAGGCTTCCATCATCTGCGGAAAAGCGTTGAGCGGGAGCATCGCGTCGCCTGGACTGAGCAGCCGGACGCCGCAATGCGCCGGCGAAAAGCTCAGCGTCAGCAGGGCCGCGGCCAAACGTCCCAGATGGGGGGGCCGCCATGACGGGTTGATCGCCGGATTTCTGCGCCGCCGAATGGAGATTTTGCGCATCAAACTGTCTACCCATGCGCCGGAGCGTTTCCCGCTTTCGCCATGATCCCCAAGGCAAAGCGCGGCCTGACCAGTTTTGCCGCAACTTGCGCCTTTGAGCCAGCCTCGATGCCGTTTTTGCTAAAATTCTCCGTTTTGCCGCAAAGCCGCCACCGCCATTAGCTCTGCATTGATCTTCTTCGCGGAAACTGGAAAAACGGAAGCGGACGTGATCCGCGTTCGATCGCGCCACGCAAACCTCGGGGATACCAAAGATGGCATCTGCCTGCACTGAAGGGCTCGATACTGGCTTCGTCGCCCTTGGATACGCCAAAGTCGGCGTTCTTGGCGTCGTTCAAGGCATTACCGAGCTTTTACCGATCTCCTCGACGGCCCATATGCGAATCGTTCCGGCGCTTTTGGGCTGGCGGGATCCGGGCTCGGCGTTTTCCGCGGCGATGCAGATCGCGGCGCTCGCCGCCGTGATCAGCTATTTCTGGAGCGATGTTCGCGGTCTCGTCTTCGGTTCGGTCGGGGCGGCGCTGCGGCGCGATTTCTCCGACTGGAATTTTCGCTTTGCCGCCTGGATCATTCTGGCGACGATCCCGATCGTCATTGCCGGCGTCTTGCTGGCGCCGATCCTTAACGCCTGCGGCTCTCCATTGCGCAGTCTGACCGTCATCGGTTTGTCATGCGTCGTCATGGCGGTGCTGCTGGCGCTTGCCGAGCTCTACTCGAGACCAAAGCGGACCGTCGAGCACGCGACGCTCACCGACGCCCTTGTCGTCGGCGTCGCGCAGGTCGGAGCGCTTATCCCCGGCGTGTCGCGCTCCGGCTCGACCCTGACAGCCGCTCTGTTCCGGGATTTCAAACGGGACGAGGCGGCGCGCTTTTCATTCCTGCTCGGCATTCCAGCGATCGCCGCCGCGGGTCTCCATGAACTCTGGGCGCTTCACAAAGCCCATCTCGACGCGCATGGCTGGTCGATCCTGGCATTTGGGCTGGTCATCGCCTCGATCTCCGCCTTCGGCGCAATCTGGGGGCTCCTGCGCATCCTCGAGCGGTTTTCGGCGTGGCCCTTCGTCGCCTATCGCGCGCTGATCGGAATTTTCCTTTTGGTCGCCGTCTTTGCCGGCTGGCTGCCAAACTGAAGCGAGGCTTGACCCCTGGTGGACCTGACAGCCATCGAAAGCCCATGCCTGGAGGTGGAGCTCTGGCCTGTCCGTTAGCCACGGATTTGGGGGTGAGAGTCGCTTGAACGTCGTTTTGACTACAGCCTCGGTCGCACGTCGCCGTCCAAGGCTGTAGTCGATATTGTGATGTCCGGCCGCAGCAGGCTTTAACGCTCTCGTACGACATGGTTGCATTCGTGAACCTGGCCCAGGCTCACGGCGCTACTTCAGTATGGTGTCCCAGAAATCGCACTTGTTGGCGGCTGCGTATTCGGCGTCCGACATGGTCGAGAGGACTGGGATGTTCTCCGAAAGATAATAAGCTTTATTGGGCTGGACCCGATAACGCGGCCACGGGCTGTTTCCTTGTCCGTTCGGATTCCCGGTCCAGGCAAAGTTCGTCCAGGCTGTGACAAGCTGATCCGAGAGGGCCTGTTGCATCTTGTTCAGAGGATGAGGAATGCCGTCCGCGCCGCCGTGCCACAGAGGAAATAGATATTGAATGTCGGAGGTGTGATAAGCGAGTGGCTGGAAGCCCGGCATCTTGGGGAAGTAGAACGGAGCTGTTTGGTCATCAAACTCATAGGCGTAGACAGGCACTTGATTGGCGATTGATTTAAGGATTTGCCGCGTCGTGCAAGGGAAGAACACGCTCCCTTGCGTCGAGACCGCATCCATCGCCAATTGTGGCGTCGGGTAAGCGTAAAGGGGATAGTGAGCGAGAACCTTGTCGACGACGCCGGCCGGATAGGGCGGAGGCGAGCCAGCGGGCCCGGAGTTGCCGGTATAGGTGCTCTTGACCAGATTTACGAAGTCCGCCTCCGTAAATGGCACTCGAGGATTCTCGCCATATTCCGTGATCGCCAAGCCGAAGTTGCCTTCGTCGTGCGTTGAGCCGCTGATGACGGGCACATGGTTAAATTGACCATTCTTGAAGGCGGCCTTAATCCCGTTCGCTGGCAAGATCTGGCCGTCCGCTATCACGCCGTTAGTCGTGCTGTAAGGTCCGCTGACGCTCAGGTTCATGATCTGCGCCACAGTTAGGCTGCGCAAACATTTGGCGGTGGCGGCGTCCGCCCCCGACCCGCAGCCGGCCGCAACGGCGAAGGCTGTTCCATGCGCTTCAGCGAATGCCAACGGCGCCGGCTCCTGGACGCCGCTTTCCCAGATCGCCCGATGGAACAGCCCCGCGGCGAGCGGCGACACCATATTGGCTTGCGTGTCGAGGGAGCCCGCAGACTGGCCGCCGAGCGTGACATTGTTTTTATCGCCGCCGAATTCGGCGATGTTGTGCCTCACCCATTTGAGCGCCATCTGCTGGTCCAACAGGCCGTAATTGCCGAAGGGATGGCCCTCAGCGTCCAACGCCGGATGCGCGATCCAGCCAAGCAAGCTGAGCCGGTAGTTGATGGTGACGACGACCGTGTGGCCATCCGCCGCGAGCTTGGAGCCGTCATAGCCGTCGCTCGCGCCGTCAACATTGCCGCCGCCGTGGATCCAGACAATCACCGGAAGCTTTTCTCTCGCAGCGGGATCGACGTTCGGCGAGTAAACGTTGAGATACAGGCAGTCCTCATTGTTGTTCGGCGGCCCGGCGAACAAGCCGAGCGTGACAATCTGGGCGCACTGCGGTCCAAAGGCGGTGGCCTTCAAAACATTGGACCAGTGTGCGTGCTTTTTCGGCGGCATCCAGCGTAGATCGCCGACCGGCGGTTCGGCGTAGGGAATGCCAAGGAATTCGGCTACGCCGTTCTTGAGAAAGCCGCGAACGGGGCCTTCCTTAGTGTCGACGCGTAGCGGGTTCTTGGCGTCAGCCTGCATCGGCGCCATCAGCGCCCCCGCAGCGACCACCAACCCCAGCGCCATTCCAGTTTTCGCAGAAGATCTTGCTCTCGCTGCGCATGCGCGCGCAGACAGCCATAACGTTGCAAGCTTAGGCATGTTTCCCCTCAATCGTCTTTTCGGCGTTTTTCTGTCACTCGCGAGTTCGTGACAGAGGGAAACATAGTCGCGCTGGCTTCACGCAATCTTCCACGAAATTCAGATACATATCATGAATTGGCTCTCGACGATGTCAGCCATCATGTCCGGCGAGGATTAGCGGCATGTCGCCGCGCGGAGGCTGTCAGCATCAAAGCGAATCTTTCACAAATTCGCCGAGGTTGGGTTCAGCCCATGAGGCGAGAGATCGTCGGCGCAGCCGGCTCGCCGCGCCGGCTGCGCGGCATCTCAATCGCCGCCGCCGCGCGAATAACGCTGGCCAACGAGAATGGGATCGACCGCCTGCCAATCACCGTCATCTCCGAACTCGCTACTGGAGCTGATCGACAGAAGATCAGCGAGGCGGCTGCGGGCTCTGTTGACGCGGCTCTTCATCGTGCCGACGGCGCAGCCGCACACGCCCGCGGCTTCTTCATAGGAGAGGCCGGAGCCGCCGATAAGTATCAAGGCTTCGCGCTGGTCCGTCGGAAGCTGTTGCAAGGCCTCGCGGAAGTCCAGCATGTCCATGTGGCTGTTCTGCGCTGGCGCTGTCGCGAGCTTTCCGGCAATCGCGCCGTCCGAATCAGCGACTTCCCTGCGCCGCTTGCGATATTCGGAATAATAGATGTTGCGCAGGATGGTGAAGAGCCAGGCCCGCAGGTTGGTGCCCTCGACGAAAGAGCCGAGCTTGCTCCAGGCCTTTACGAGCGTTTCCTGCACAAGGTCGTCGGCGCGATCGAGATTGCCGCATAAGGACACTGCGAAGGCGCGCAAATTGGGAATGACGGCGAGAATGTCGGCCGTCATTTGAGCGCTCGCTACATGATCGACGGGAGCATCCGCCGCATCGTCGTCTTCGAGAAGGTCCTTCTCCTCAACTGTCACGGAGCATCCTTCTTCAACTGTGCGCCGGGAGCGCGCTCGAGCTGCTTTAAAAGATCGAAAAACCGGTCAGGGACCGGCTGCGACAGGACGTCATTATAAACGCTGCGCAATCCGAGCCCGATCTGATCAGCGATGTCCGGTTTGGCGGAAGGCTTTCTCGACCGTGGCGCGGAAACGACATTTCCTTCTGCACAATGGTTGAATCTGAACATATCATCTTCCGATTCGGAGTCGTCATTCTCACGAATTGCCGCCCCCTTCATGATTCCTGCGCGCGACTTCGTTATTTTCGTCACCGGGTCACCTTTGCTGCGGTTTTCACCGTTGCTCATCATTTCCCCTCAGGCGGCCTTTATATTGCCGACATTCGGCGATTACGATGCAATCTTCATGGCCGTATTTTTGTCTGATGTCTTGCTAAATCAATTCCGAAGCCGCAAATCCTGTTAACCTGCCAAGCCCCGGTGTTCGAACGCTTCGCGCCGCACAAAGTTCCGGGATCGGGGAACCTTTTCTGAGACTTGGGATTTTTGTGAAGAAGCCGCTTCAAGCGGCGCAGATGTCCATAGGGGCTTAATTGATGTCGATATCTCAGGCTATCTCCTCGCATATCCCTTATCTGCGCAGATTTTCTCGCGCTCTGACGGGATCACAAGCTGGCGGAGATGCTTATGTGCTTGCGACTCTCGAGGCAATTGTTGCGGATCCCTCGGCATTTGAGAAAGAGCCTGACGTCCGCACTGCGCTGTACAGGCTTTTCCTGAAGGTGTGGAGCTCCGTCTCCGTTAATGATCACGTCGACGACATCGGCTTCTCTGGAGACGAAGTCGGCGCTCATCGCAATCTGGAGGCCATTACATTACGTCCGCGCATTGCATTCCTCCTAAGTTCGCTCGAAGGATTTAATACCGCAGAAGTCGCGGCGACCCTCGTCTGTTCGATCGACGAAGCCGCTGCTTTGATCGACGCCGCCGGCAAGGAGATCGCCAATCAGATTCGCACCGACGTCGTGATCATCGAGGATGAGCCTTTCATCGCGCTCGACTTGCAGACTTTGGTGGAGGAGCAGGGCCACAGGGTCATCGCCGTGGCGCGGACTCACCGCGAAGCGGTCGAAGCCGTCAATAAGGAACGTCCCGGACTGATCCTCGCGGACATTCAACTCGCCGACGGCAGTTCGGGCCTTGAGGCGGTCAATGAAATCCTCGGCTCCTTCTCAGTGCCGGTGATTTTCATTACTGCTTATCCCGAGAGATTCCTGACCGGCGCGCCGCCGGAGCCGGCCTTCCTCATCACCAAGCCGTTCGGCGTCGACAGCCTCAAAGCCGTTATCAGCCAGGCGCTGTTTTTCGATCGCAAATCGCATCGCAAAGACGAGCCGGAATCAAAAAGCGCGCTCGTTTAAGCGCGCTGCGGAAAGCTCCAGGATTGATTCGGCGCAAGCCGAATCGATCCTTTTTCTTTCAATCCTCGATGTTCAAAACAGCGTTCGTTTCGTGCCGAGCGTTCGTCCGAGGAACACGCCGGCGCCGACGGCGAAAGCGACAAGTGAAAATGGGTTCAATTGCTTGACGACTTCGGCCCCCGCCTCGATGGCGATAACCTCCTTTTCAAGACCGGCCTCGCGCAATACGCCGAGCACCGGAGCCACGGCGGCGTCGATGTTGGCGGCGAATGCCGCATTGGGCGGGGATGGCGGCGCCGCTTGGGCTCCGACGGACGCCGCCGCCATGACAGGGGGGGCGCTCGCGATGGTCGCGGAAGGCGCACTTGCGGATGGAGCGGGCGAAGGACGTCGCAGCGCCAGCACGAGAAATATGATAGCGCCGACGAGATAGAGCGCCGCGACGCACGAGGCGGCCGCCAGCGAGCCCCATAATCCTTGTAGATAGAGAAAGAGATCAACCGTCAGAAACACCGAGGCTGCGATGGCGCAGCCCGTCGCCATGGCGATGAGGGCGGCCGTCCGGATCAGCCGCGCAAGCATCTCCTCCAGCGGAGCGACCGCCTCATGCGCCAGCCGCTTGATCAATGGGTTCATTTGCGTGCGCGGCTCAGCAATCCGATAATCAGACCTGTTGCCAGAGCGATGAGAACCGCGATCAGGGGATTGCGCTCGATGGTGGCTTCGAGATCCGAGCTTGCGCCAGCGAGCCGATGCTTGGCGTCGGACGCGCTGTCGGACAGCTTTTGTCGCGCGGCGTCGACAGCGCCATAGACCGAATCGGATGTAGCCGAAGCCTCGGCTTTGACCAATTTTGTCACCGACGCCGTAAGCTTTGTGATGTCGTCGCGCAAGGCGGCGAGATCGGCGCTCAGATTTTGCGATGCTTCGTCAAGGATTTTGGTGTCAGTCATATTAACTCCGAATGTGTGACAGAACGCGGCTGCTCAAGCGAGGGTTGACTACGACTTTCCAATTTATCCAGCGACCCAAGGCGCCTTCAAGAATGCGGCTCTGGACCAAATCAGACCACCCCAAGTCTGCGCTAAATGCCGCCGCGTGTCAGCAACACAATGACGAGCACGACCAGAAGAACTCCAACAATCCCGGAAGGGCCATAACCCCAACTGCGGCTGTACGGCCACGAGGGAAGGGCGCCGAGGAGTATCAAAACAAGGATTATGAGAAGGATTGTCGTAAGAGACATGAGACGCTCCTTTTGCAGGATCGCGACTGAGCAACTGGAAAATCAACTCACACGCTGTTGTATTGGTTCCTTAGCTATACTTGTCGCCGAGAATGATGACGCTCGTCGCGGGCCATTCACATGAGCGCGCGGGTCGGCGGTGTGCGCGGATCAGCCGGGTCCGGCGCATCCGGATCAATCACTGGCGGCAGCGGCGTATCGCCGGGATTTTCGACCGGGAGGGGCGGCGGGTCGGGGGCTGGGATATCAGGACCTGGGGACGGCGGAAAATTGCCGGGCGAAATGTCTGGGGCCGGCGCTGGCTGCGGAGGAGCCGGAGGTTTGGGAACTTGCTGGGCTTCGAGATCCACGCGATGGGTCAAAAATCTCTCCTTTTAGCGAAGGGGGAAGAAGGAGGTTCGACCGCGAACGCGCTCCGCGAAGGCGGGTTCCGGCGCTTGTTCGAGCGCGGGCGGGACCCGCAAGACCCGGCTGGATATCGGGCGGCGCGACATGACTTCCGGCGAGCGCGCGCTCGCGAGCCGTCGCCGAAGGGAAAAAATTGCCGGCGCGGCGCCGTCGAAATGAACCTTATCCGCTCTCAAGACTTCCTTTGGCTCACAGCGCCTTCGCCGCGCCGATCGATATGGGAGAATGAAGCATGGCCGTAAAGTCGATGAACGATCTCTTTCTGCATACGCTCAAGGATATCTACTACGCTGAAAAGCAGATCTATAAATCGCTGCCGAAAATGGCCAAGGGAGCCGCCGCGCCGGAGCTGAAGAAAGCGTTTGAAAAGCACCGCGAGGAAACCGAGCAACAGATCGAACGAATCGAAAAGATTTTCGAGAGCTGCGGCGTTGCGGCGCGGTCGGTTCGGTGCGAAGCGATGGACGGAATTCTTGCCGAGGCCAAAGAGACGATGGAGGAAATTGACGATTCGAGCGTTTGCGACGCTGGCATTGTGGCGTCGGCGCAGACCGTCGAACATTACGAAATCGCGCGGTATGGCGCGCTCATCGCCTGGGCCAACCAGCTTGGCATGAAAGAGGCGAGCCGACTTTTGAGCGAGACGCTGGCCGAGGAAAAGAAAACGGACGAACTGCTGACGCAACTCGCGCGGCAATCCATCAATCAGGCGGCGGCGTAAGCATATTCGCCGGATCGCCGGACCATCAGAGGAGCTTTGCGATGGATCAGCATACCTACGCCAGGGACGCCGAGACTCCCATTGTAAGGAACAAGACGGAGGCGCGGCAGGGCACCAACAGGGCGCCAATGCATTATGTCCTGTTCGGGGGTCTGGCGCTCGTCATCATCTCTTTCGCCCTGATGTTCCTCATACATTAAGGCGCGCGGCGACCGTATTGGATCGCCGCCTCACGAAGCTCCCGCGAAGGAATGCGGCGCCGGGCTGATCGGCGTCGCGATTCCATCGTTGATCTCAAGCACCGATAGGCCGCGCTCATTTGCGCCATCGGGAAGAAAGCGGAAGACGCCGTCGGCGCCGTTGAAGCCTGAGCGGTTGGTCAGCACATTTTCCGAATAGCGTTGCGAGCCTTGTGTATGCGCGAGCGCGGCGGCGAGTGACACCGCGTCATAGCTGAGCGTTGCGATCCGTGTCGGATCGGAGCCATATTTGGCGTGGTAGCGCGCCGAAAATGCGTTGTAGCCGCCGTTTTCAGGGGCGGAGAACCAGGCGCCTTGCAGGGCGGGAAGTTTCAGAACCCGGGCGTCGTTCCACAGTCCCGTTCCGAGAATCTGCACTTTTTTGGCGCTGAGGCCAGCCGTCGTCAGAGCCGTGGAGACGGCCGGCATGGCGTCGGCTTGTTCGGGAATGAAAAGCGCGTCGATCTGATCGCCGAGCGCCGCGATTTTCTGCGCGGCGGCCGCCAGCGTCTGTGGCTGATAATGCTCGATCGTCATGACGCGAACATTGTCGCGTGCGGCCGCCTGCTGGAAGGCGGCTTCGGCGACGCGGCCGTAGTCATTCTCTGGGATCAGAGCAGCCATCGATTTTTTGCCCTTGGACGCGGCGAAATCAATGATCCGGTTGACATAGGATTCGACAAGGAAAGACAATAGATAGACGCCCTTGCCGCCGGTCGATGCGTCGGTCGAAAAGGCGATCACTGATTTGTCGGCCCCGTGCGCCAGGCGGCCGACTTCGCGCACGCTTGGGGCAAAGAGCGGGCCGATGATCAAATCGGCGCCTTCGGCCAACGCCTCTTGCGCCGCGATGCGCGCGCCATCCGGCGTCGAATGATCGTCCTTGACGATCAAGGTAAGATCATTGCTCCCCGCCTCGGTCAGAGCCATTTCGGCGGCGTTGCGCAAAGACGCGCCGACGACGCTGGGAGCGCCGGAAGCCTGCGTCAGCGGCAGCACCAGGGCGACCTTGACCGGACCCGAGCCGATATGCTCGGCGGGCGCTCCTGCGGCCGCGGGGCTGTTCTTCTGTCCACCCGCGATCGAATCGGCGGGCGGGCGCACGAATGGGCCGTTGGAGGACCCGCAAGCCGTCAGCGATAAAGCAAACGATAGGGCGCAGAATGATTTCATCAGCGCCGCCGCCGGGCCGCCTGCGCGGAAAAGAGCTCTCATCGATGCGGTCTCCGAACGCCGCGTCGGCGCTTTCCAGCCTGATCTTCAATAACAGTCGAGCCCTCGGCCAAGATCATGCGTCCAACACATCCCGTGCGCGGCCGTGCGGCGCTACGCGCATTTGAGCCAATCCACAAGGCTGCGACCGTGTTACCATGAAACTTACCGGCAGTTTCAGTCACAAAATTGAAGCTTGGGCAATAGAAACCGTACATGCACCGCTCTTTCTTGCAGAATCGCGCGGCGAGTTCTATAAATAGAACGAGCGGATGATTTATCGAACGGGCTGCGGGAGCGTTCAACCCGCGGGCCCGGAGACCGGCCGGGAAACCAGGGCGGAGCGGACCATGAGCACGAGTGAGCGGCGGAACGGTCGCGATCTGGACGAAAGCCGAGGCGAGGCGAAAGGCAAGGCCGGCCGTGAGAGCGACGGCGGCTCGTCGGCCGCCTTTACCGCTTTTGGCCTCCGGGCGGAGGCTGAGCCGATCCGCAAAGGCCTGCATGTCGTTGCGACGCCGATCGGCAATCTCGGCGACATATCGTTCCGTGCGCTGGCGACGCTCGCCGCCGCGGACGCGGTCATCGCGGAAGATACCCGCGTGACGAAGACGCTGCTGGCGCATTACGGGATAGCGACGCCTCTTGTCGCCTATCATGAGCACAACGCCGCGGTTATGCGACCGCATCTTCTGGCCCGTCTTGCGAGCGGCGCGGCGCTGGCGCTGGTGTCGGACGCCGGCACGCCGCTCGTCTCCGATCCCGGCTTCAAGCTCGTGTCGGACGCTTTGGCGCAAAATATCGAAGTGATCTCCGTGCCGGGCGCGTCGGCCGTTCTGGCCGCTTTGGTGGTGGCGGGCCTGCCGACCGATCGTTTCTTTTTCGAAGGATTTTTGCCGCCGAAATCCGGCCCCCGCCGCCAGCGGATCGCCGAGCTTGCGAACATTCCCGGCACGCTCGTGTTTTTCGAGTCGCCGCGACGGGTTGCCGAGATGCTCGCCGATCTCGCGGCCGTGCTTGGCCCGCGCGATGCGGCGTTGGCGCGCGAACTCACCAAGTATTATGAGACCGTCCGGCGCGCGCCCTTGCCGGAGCTCGCGGCAGCGCTCGCCGCCGAGGCGCCGCCAAAAGGCGAAATCGTCGTGCTGGTCGGGCCGCCCGGGGAGCAGGCGCTGACCGACAGCCAGGAAGAAATCGACGCCAAATTGACGAAGGCGCTGGAGACGCTTTCGGTCAAGGACGCCGCGGCGATCGTTTCGGCCGCGACAGGCCAGCCGCGCCGGAAAATTTACGCCAGAGCCATTGAACTGACGGGCTCGTCCGTCGTGAGAGAGTGATCCTTGACACGCGACAGGAAAATCCTTGCGCAGCGCGGATGATCGGCGCGCCGCGCTTTGGCAGGGGCTGACGGCCGAGCGCGTCGCCATCGCGGCCTTGCGGTTCAAATTCTACGCGATCCTCGCCTGCCGCTATCGCGTTCACGGCGGAGAGATCGACATTATTGCCCGGCGCGGCGACACCATCGCCTTTGTCGAAGTGAAGGTCAGACCGACCCTCGACGAAGCGCGGGCGGCGATTTCCGCCGAGAAACGCCGCCGCATTTCGCGCGCCGCGAGAGTCTGGCTGGCGTCCAACTCTTTCGCCGCCGCTTTGACCCTGCGCGGCGACGCTGTTTTCGTCGCGCCCTGGCGATGGCCGCGTCATGTCGTCTCGGCGATCGATCTCGACATAGGATGACCGAGGGTCGCCGATGGATGGCGCTCGTCCCCGACAAAGATTAGATATAAGCGCGTCATCGGGGCCTGTTCAGAGCGCATAAGTCATGGCATCGTTTCAGGAGCGAGATATCGTCGGGGCGCAGGCGCGCGCCAGTTCGTCCGCGATTCCCGTCGCGGAGGGGAAGGGCATCGCCGCCGATCTCATCGCGGTGCTCGTCGCGGTCACCTGCGGCGACCCGCGCGTTTTGACGATCCAGGATCAGCGGGCCCTGCCTTCGGGTCCTTTCCAGATCGCGCATCGCTCGCTTCAATCTGGCCTTCGCGCCTGGGTCGAACGCCAGACCCGCCTGCCGCTCGGCTATGTCGAGCAGCTTTACACTTTCGCGGACAAGGATCGCGCTGGCGCCGAGCAGCAGATCATCTCGATCAGCTACCTTGGCCTTACCCGTGAACAGCCCGCCTCCGGCGAATATGAAGCGAGCTGGGGCAGCTGGTATTCCTATTTTCCCTGGGAGGATCATCGCGTCGGAGCCCCCGCCATGATCGAAACGACGCTGGCGCCGCGCCTGCGCTCCTGGATCGACTCCGCGGAGGAGTCCGAACTGCGGCAGGAGCGGCTTCAGCGTGCGACGATCACCTTTGGCCTCGATGGCCGCGCCTGGAACGAGGAACTCGTCCTGCAGCGGTACGAGCTTCTCTTCGAGGCCGGGCTCATCGCCGAAGCGCGGCGCGGGAGCCCGATCACGCCGCCGGAGGGCGGGCGCTCGATGATCCTCGATCATCGTCGCATCCTTGCGACCGGGATCGCAAGGCTCCGCGCAAAGATCAAGTATCACCCCGTTGTTTTCGAGTTGATGCCCGAGACTTTTACGCTCTTGCAGTTGCAGCGCTGCGTTGAAGCTTTAGCTGGACGATTGCTGCACAAACAAAATTTTCGCCGCCTGATCGAACAGCAGGAACTCGTCGAAGAAACCGGGGAAACTAGCCAGGATACAGGGGGGCGGCCCGCCAAACTCTTCTGCTTCCGTCGCGCCGTTTTCACGGAGCGCGCCATCGTCGGCACCAAGTTGCCGATCGCGAAGGCTTGACAAATCTTATACTCATCCCCAGCATATGGACCAATAATGCTCAGAGGGAGTATAAGTCCATGGCTCTGCCGTCGGAAGTTTTGCGTGTCGACAATCGCGGCGAGGAGCCTCAGCGCGCGCGCCGGGCCGTCGCGCCTCATGCGCGCGATCTCTACGCCAAGGTAAGCCACGCGATCCCGGCGATCGAATGGCCTATTTACGCAGCCGACATTGACGCCATCATGACGTTGAAGCGCACCCGCAACGCGGTGGTGCTCGCGCATAATTATCAGACGCCTGAGATCTTTCACTGCGTCTCGGACATCGTCGGCGACAGCCTCGCCCTCGCGCGTGAAGCCATGAATGTCGACGCCGATGTGATTGTTCTGGCCGGCGTCCATTTCATGGCGGAGACGGCGAAACTGCTCAATCCGGACAAGACGGTGCTGATCCCCGATCTGGGAGCCGGCTGCTCGTTGGCCGAGTCGATCACGCCTGAGGATGTGCGGCGGCTGCGCCGGACTTATCCCGGCGTCCCGGTGGTGACTTATGTCAACACGTCGGCGGCGGTGAAGGCGGAATCGGATATCTGCTGCACGTCGGGCAACGCCAAGGCTGTTGTCGAATCGCTCGGCGTCGATCGCGTCATCATGCTGCCGGACGAATTCCTTGCGCGCAATATCGCCGCACAGACGAAGGTCAAGATCATCAACTGGTCAGGCCACTGCGAAGTGCATGAGCTGTTCACCGCCGCCGAGGTGCGCGAACTGCGTGAAGACTATCCGGGCGTCGTCGTTCTGGCGCACCCCGAATGTCCGCCGGAAGTCGTGGCGGAAGCCGATTTTTCCGGCTCGACAGCGGCGATGCAGGCCTATGTGGCGCGGCATCGTCCGGCGCGGCTGGTGCTGCTCACCGAATGTTCGATGAGCGACAATGTCGCCGTGCAATATCCCGAGCTCGAGTTCGTGCGCCCGTGCAATCTCTGTCCGCACATGAAGAAGATCACGCTCGGCAACATCAGACGCGCCCTTGAGACAATGCATCATGAGGTGCGCATCGATCCCGCGATCGCCGCCCGCGCGCGCGTCGCCGTCGAGCGCATGCTGGCCGTCAGTTAAGTCCGGCTGGCGTGATTGAACCAACACACCGAACACAGATTTAGGGTGACCGAAATGGACGCCACGGGCGCTTGCATCATTGTCGGCGGCGGTCTCGCCGGATTGTCGACGGCCCTTGCCTTGGCGCCGATGCCGGCCATCGTCTTGAGCAAGGCGCCGCTGGGCCTTGAAGCGTCGAGCGTGCTCGCGCAGGGCGGCGTCGCGGCGAGTCTTGGACCGGATGATGACGTCGCTTTGCATCTTGCCGATACGCTCAAAGCCGGTGACGGGCTGTGCGATGCGGCTGTCGCGCATTCCATTCTAAGCGCCGCCCCCGCCGCGATCGAGGAACTGATCCGCTATGGCGCGCCGTTCGATCGCGACGCGGAAGGGCGTCTTGTGCTTGGCCTTGAAGCCGCGCATTCGCGCCGCCGCATCGTCCATGCCGGCGGCGACGGCAGCGGCCGCGAAATCATGCGTGCGCTGGTTGAGCGCGTCCGCAACACGCCAACGATTACGGTTATCGAGGGGATCTCGGCGCACCGTCTGATCGTCGAAGACAATGCCGTCACCGGCGTCGTCGCCGAGGCGGAGACCGGACCCGTTCTGTTCGCCTCCAATCACATCGTCATCGCAACAGGGGGCGTTGGCGGCCTCTACCAATATGGCACCAACCCGGCAGGTTCTTTCGGTCAAGGGCTGGCGCTGGCCGCTCGCGCAGGAGCCGTGATGGCCGACCTCGAATTTGTGCAGTTCCACCCAACGGCGCTCGACAGCGACTCTTTTCCGCTGAAGCTCATCAGCGAGACCGTACGGGGCGAAGGCGCCATCCTGATCGACGAAACCGGACGCCGCTTCATGGCCGGCAAACCAGGCGCCGAACTTGCGCCGCGCGACATCGTGGCGCGCGCTGTCTTTGCGCAACTGGCGGCGGGGCATCGTGTTTTTCTCGACGCGCGCGAGGCCGTCGGCGCCGGTTTCGCCCAGCGCTTTCCCGCGATCACGAGCTTTTGCCAGGCGGCGGGCGTCGACCCAGCGACGCAGCCGATCCCGATCCGTCCGGCGGCGCATTATCACATGGGCGGCGTCAATGTGGATCTTATGGGACGAACTTCGGTCGAAGGGCTCTGGGCGTGCGGCGAGGCGGCCTGCACGGGCCTCCATGGTGCGAACCGGCTTGCCAGCAATTCTCTGCTTGAGGCGGTCGTTTGCGGCGGCTTCGTCGCAGAAAGCGTCGCCTCGACCAGCCCCGTCCGCCGGCGGAAAGTTCACTGCGATCTTCAGCCCATTGTTCCCGACGATCCGGCTCCGGTGCGCCAGATCATGACACGCGCGGTTGGCGTTTTGCGCGACGGCGAGGGACTACGCGAGGCCGTTGGGACATTGTTTGCTTTGGCGCGGGATCACCGGGCGGCGAGCGACGCCGCCATCGTCGGATTGATGATCGCGGTCGCGGCGTTACGCCGAAATGAGAGCAGAGGCGCTCATGCGCGCACTGATTTTCCATGTCCCGCGGCTACGCCGCAAAGATCGACTTTGCAGCTTGAGGAAGCGATGCGCGCGGCGGAGGCGCTTGTTCCCGAACTGGTCGATTGAGCATTTCCAGGCGAGGCAAATACCGTTGGCGTAGCGCCTATCCGGTTCTTTGACAAACGCCCGATTCAACGTGGTTGAGACTTGCGATGAGCCTTGCGTCAACTCTTGCGCCGCTGCCAAAGATTGCCATCGAACCACTCGTTCGCGCCGCGCTTCTCGAAGATCTCGGCCGGGCAGGGGACATCACCTCGGACGCCATCGTCCCCGCGGGGCTGAATGCCCGGACCGTGTTGGTCGCGCGCCAGCCCGGCGTCGTCGCCGGGCTCGACCTTGCGCGGCTTGCTTTCGAACTGATCGACGCGCGGATTTTTGTCCGCGTTGAGCGTCAGGATGGCGCGGCGGTGGGCGCGGGGGATCGCATCGCGGTCGTCACAGGACCAGCGCGGGGCATTCTCACAGCCGAGCGCACCGCTTTGAATTATCTTTGTCATCTAAGCGGCGTCGCCACCGCTACGGCGGCGGTGGTCGCGGCGGTGCGCGGTTACGGCGCCAAGATTGTCTGCACCCGAAAAACCACACCGGGCTTGCGGGCGCTCGAAAAATATGCGGTGCGCGCCGGCGGCGGCGGCAATCATCGCTTTGGCCTCGATGACGCCGTCCTGATCAAGGACAATCATGTGGCGATCGCCGGCGGCGTCAGGGAAGCGTTGCGGCGCGCGCGCGCAGGCGCCGGCCATCTCGTGAAGATAGAGCTTGAGGTCGATACGTTGGAGCAGCTTGTCGAGGCGCTTGATGAAGGCGTCGACGCGGTGTTGCTCGACAACATGAGCCCCGAAACGTTGACAAAGGCTGTCGCGCTAGTCGATGGCCGCGCGCTGACGGAAGCGTCAGGCCGCATCACCCCGTCGACAGCGCCAGCTGTCGCCGCCTCAGGCGTCGACCTGATTTCAATCGGCTGGCTGACGCACAGCGCGCCTATCCTCGACATTGGGCTCGATTTCGAGCCCTGAGCCGCCGCGCTTATTGATCGGACGAATAGCCCTTGTAATCAATCGGGCGCGCAAAATCGTCGAATGCGCCGGAGATTTCGCCTGGACGCTGAGCGACGAACGCGCTGCGGCCTTCTCGCAGCGGCGCTGTCGGCTCGACGCCGATCGCGGGCGCTGAATACTGCGACGGCGACGCGCTCATCGGGAAAGGCGTTTGCGCGTAAAGCGTGGTGGCCCCGAGGGCAAGCCCCGAAAAGAGGGTGAGTGTCAAGAGACTACGCGTCATTCCTTTTTCTCCTGCCTGAAGCGTCGCTACAAGCCACAATGCGCAACCTGCCAAAAAGTTCCGCGTGGCTTGGGCTGGGAACGAAAAGCCCGGCTTTATGGCTTGTTTCCAGAAAAGCCGAAGCGCCGCGCGATCAGATGGTCCAGCGAAAGCGCGCCGGGGCCCCGCGCGATGACCACGAGAAAGCAGGTCGCCCAGACGCCATGCGTCGGCCAGGCGTCGGGATAGACGAAGATTTCAATGACTGCGGTCATGCCGAGTAGAGCCAATGCGGCAAACCGGCTGGCGAGGCCAAGGACCAGCAGAACCGGAAAGAAATGTTCGGCGAAGGCGGCAATATGCGCCGCTATCGAAGGATCGATCAGCGGAAGCCGGTATTCGTCGCGAAAGAGATCAATCGCGCTGTCGCTCAGACGCCATCCGTCGACTTTCGTCTGGCCCGACATCCAAAAGACGGCGGCGGGAAAGATCCGCGCGCAAAGGGACACAAAAGATTGTGGAATGCGATCGAAACTGTCGATCGCGGCGCGGATCGGACGAACCGTGTTCGGCGCGCCATAGCTTTGCGAAATGTCCATCAGCTCGTTCCTTCTTTATGAAATGATTGTCCGAATGGCGAGGCCGGCGCTGACGAGCGAGGCGAGGTTAATCGCCAGATCGAAACTGCGACTATCTTGCCGCGCGACCGCCGCGGCCTCGCCCAGGGGCTCGCCGGATTTGAGGCTTTGAAGAAACGCCGCCGCCCCGGGCGGCAAGCGCCGCACCTCGACTTCGAAGGCGGGACGCAGGATGAGCGCATCTTCGCCGCGCCAATGCGCAACCGGCGCCAAAACCATTTCGCCCGCGTTCATCGCCCAGATCGTCACCACAGGAAAAACGGAGCGGACGATCTCCAGGGAAGGGTGCAGCGCGAAACGCAGTTCGCCTATGGCTGCAGCGGAGACGCCCGCGAGGTCTGACGCCGCAAGCGGGCGGACGTCGGCTGCGTGATAGGCGCGCGTCCGCGCCGCCTCGATGCGCGTGACGTCGGCGAGATACGGGACCTTGGCGGCTGGTTCGAACGCCGCGAGGAAATCGGGAAATTCATCGCCGTAGGTCGTCATCAGGGGCGAATGTGGTGGATGCGCCCCTGCGAAGACGCGGGCGCTCGCCTTGAAGAACTCTTCGCCGACGATGCGCCGCGTCGCCGGAAAGCGCGCCTCGAGCGCGCTGATGAGGCCGACCATGACATTGTTGCGGTAGACCGCGAAGCGCTTGGCCGGCGCTGGCGCGACGTCTGAGACGATCCCGGCCGGAGGCGCCACCGAAGGATCGCGCAACGCGGCGGCGAAATCCGTTTGGAATTGTTGTATGATGTCTACCATCGTCATGGTCAGGCCGCCGGGCGTGTTTTGACATTACGCGAGAACGCATCCAGCCGCTGTTGCGCGATCACGGCTTGGCCGAGAAGAATTTCGAAAGGCGGTACGTCATTGTCCCACTCAATCAAAGTTGGCAGCGGGCCGGCCCGTTCGATTGTCATATCAAACAACATGCGCACCTTGTCGGCGACAGGCGATCCATGCGAGTCGATGAGAAGCGGCGCGGATGCGTTGTCAGCAGTCTCAAAGAATCCGGCGAGGTGGATTTCGCGGACGAGATGCAAAGGGAAATGGTTGAGATAGGCGTTGGCGCCGGAGCCATGATTGTGTGCGCTGACGAAGACGTTGTTGAGGTCGAGCAACAGCCCACAGCCGGTCGCGCGAGCGAGTTCGGTGAGAAATGTCGTCTCGGGGATCGTGCTTTCCGCGAAACGCACATAGGTCGCCGGATTTTCGATAAGAATCTGCCGTCCGAGCGCATCTTGCGTTTCATCCACGTGGGTGATGACGGCGGCGAGCGTGGCCTCCGTATAGGGCAGCGGCAGAAGATCGTTGAAAAAAGCGCCGCCGTGCGAGGACCATGCAAGATGCTCGGAGAAGCTCTCGGGCTCGTAGCGATCGCAAAGCAGTCTCAGGCGGCGAAGATGTTCGCGGTCGAGCGGTTCCGTCGATCCGATCGAGAGGCCGACGCCGTGCAGCGAAAGGGCGTAATGGTCGCGCAGGAAACGCAGCTGCGCGTGTGGAACGCCGCCGTCGCCCATATAATTTTCCGCATGGACTTCAAAGAAGCCGATGGGCTGACGCTCCGCCGTGATTGCCGCGAAATGCTCTGGCTTGAAACCAGCGCCGGCGGTGGCGGGAAGGCGTGAGGCCGAAAAAAAGGACATGGCAAACCCTTGCGGCGTCGATGAAAAGGGAGGCGCGAGGATGATCCCGCGCGCCTCGATGCCGATCTTCAGGACTTGGAGGGGGTCATGGATCCCATGCCATGCGGGGTCGTGATGGTGTCGCATGTGCCCTTGGCGACATATTTCCAATGGGCGCCGTCGTAATCGACCTTCGAGGTGCCGGCGCAGGTCGTGCCCGCGCCCGCGGCGCAATCGTTTTGACCCTTGAGGGCAACGCCGTAGCATTTGTCCTTGCCTGGCTGCGCGGGGGCGGGGCCGGCGGAGGCTTGCGAAGCGAGCAGGGTCAGAGCCGTCGCAAAAGCGCCGGCGAGGGAGGCGGAGGCCATCTTGTCCTTGGCGGTCATGAATGTTTCCTTTATCGAAAGGTAGGATAGGCGCAGGCTGCTTCAGCCCGGCGTTGTCTATTACGGTGGCTGGACGGCCAGCGTTACGGCTGCTTTTGCGCTTTCCCGGTTGACAAAAAAGTGACCGTGAAGCCGCGCTACAGCGTAACGCAGGGGCCCTGGACGCCGAATGTATGAAAGATGGAGCGCGCGTGCGCGTTGAGGACCGCGAAAAAGAATGGGCCGGACTGATGCGCGCGAGCAACGCGGGCGACGCGGCGGCGTACCGGCGGCTGTTGCTTGAATTGACTCCGGCGTTGCGAGCCTTCGCGCGAAAGGGCGTCGTGCGCGCCGGTGCGGCGATAGCGGATGCCGAGGATGTCTTGCAGGAGACGCTGCTCGCGGTGCACCTCAAACGGCAGACCTGGGATCAGGACGCGCCGCTCAGCCCCTGGCTTTTCGCCATCGCGCGCCACAAGCTGATCGACGCCCTGCGCCGGCGCGGCCGCCGGATCGAGCTTTCGATCGACGATTTCGCGGAGGTCCTGCCGGGCGGCAGTGATGATTCTGAGTCTATCGTCTCGGACGTCAGCCGCCACCTCGACGGCCTGCCGCCCGGACAACGCAATGTCGTGCGCTGCATCGCGGTCGAAGGCGCCTCGATCGACGAAACGGCCACCCTTCTGTCGATGAGCAACGGCGCCGTTCGCGTCGCCCTGCATCGCGGACTGGCGGCGCTGGCTGCGAAATTTCGAAGAGTTGAGTCATGAAGACGAGCGAACTCCTCAACGCGCTTTCCGAAGATCAGGTCACGCCGCCGGCGCCTCGTCGCGCGTTGACGCTTGCTTTGATCCCCGCCGTCGTGATCGCCGTGTGCCTGTTTCTCGCGGTTCTGGGCCCAAGGCCTCATTTTCTGGCGCTGCTCGCCGAGCCGCGATTTTTGTTCAAGCTGATCGTCTGCGACTTGCTGGTCGCCTTCTCCGGGCTGCTGGTCTTGCGCCTGTTCCGGCCGGGCGCCGCCGTCCACGGCGCTTTGATGCTGGCCGTTGTCCCGCCGGCGTTGCTTGCGATCGGCGTCGGCGTCGAACTGGCCGTCGTTCCGGCCGCGCAATGGGGTCCGAGGCTGGTCGGCTCCAATTCGATGGTTTGCCTGAAAAGCATTCCCTTTCTTGGCTTTGCGCCGCTCATTGCGACATTGTTCGCGCTGCGTAATGGGGCGCCGGAGCGTCCGGCTCTCGCCGGCGCCGGAGCGGGGCTTTTCGCCGGCGCGATCGGCGCCGCCCTCTACGCGACGCATTGCCCGGACGATTCGCCTCTTTTCGTAGCGGTCTGGTATCCATTGGCGATCGCGCTGCTCACAGGCCTCGGCGCCGTGCTGGGCGCACGCCTGCTGCGCTGGTAGCGGGCTAGACTAGCGGATGGGCGACGACGATCAACGCGCGCATGGGCGGCCTCTGTTCACGGCGATAAGCCCCTCGAGCGTAAGCGCCGTTTGCAAAAAGTGAATGCCGATCTTCCCATTAAAGTGATAGGAAATCTCAAGCAAAAGTCGGACTGACGGTAGGGCATGCCGCCGAAAGGCGGAAACCGGTTTTCGGGCGACATCAAGTCTTCCTTGTTGATGAGAGCCGGACGAACGGGCGCGGAGGCGATTTGGCCGCCGCGCTTGCGTTTGCGCCTTTGCCTTTCGGCGGCGCGCGTCCTAAACCTCGTTTTCCATTTTGCCCGCTCTCAAGACACGTGTCCCTGATCCATGCGCCTTTCCCGTTATTTTCTGCCGATTCTGCGCGAAACGCCCAAAGAAGCTGAAATCGTCTCGCATCGTTTGATGCTTCGCGCCGGCATGATCCGGCAGGAAGCCGCCGGCATCTATACCTGGCTGCCGCTCGGCCTTCGCGTTTTGCAGAAGGTCACTGAGATCGTGCGCGAGGAAATGAATCGCGCCGGGGCGATCGAGCTGTTGATGCCGACGTTGCAGCTTGCGGACCTTTGGCGGGAGACCGGCCGCTATGAGGCCTATGGGCCGGAAATGCTGCGGATCAAGGACCGGCACGAGCGCGAGCTGCTCTACGGGCCGACCAATGAGGACATGATCACGGCGATTTTTCGCGCTTATGTGCGCTCCTATCGCGAATTGCCGAAAATCCTCTATCATATCCAATGGAAGTTCCGCGACGAGCAAAGGCCGCGGTTCGGCGTCATGCGGGGTCGCGAATTCTTGATGAAGGACGCTTACTCCTTCGATGTCGACGAGGCGTCGGCGCGGCTCGCGTATCACCGTATGTTCGTCTCATATCTGCGCATCTTCGCGCGCATGGGTTTGCGCGTCATTCCAATGCGCGCGGAAACCGGGCCGATCGGCGGCGATCAGAGTCATGAATTCATCATTCTCGCCGAAACCGGAGAATCGGCTGTATTTTGTGACGCTGGCGTCTTGGAATTGCCCGTTCCCGATGAGACCGTTGATTACGACGGCGATTTGTCGCCCATCGTAAAGCAGTGGACGAGCCTCTATGCCGCGACCGAGGACGTCCATGACGAGGCCCGTTTCGAGCGCGAGACGCCGGAAGGCAGGCGCATCCACACCCGCGGCATCGAGGTCGGACAGGTGTTTTTCTTCGGCGACAAATACTCAAAGCCGATGCACGCCATGATCACGGGGCCCGACGGCGTCGAGCGTCCGTTCCAGGGCGGCTCTTATGGGGTCGGCGTGTCGCGTCTCGTCGGGGCGCTGATCGAGGCCAACCATGACGAAGCCGGCATCATCTGGCCGGCGTCCGTCGCGCCGTTCAAGGTCGGGCTCGCCAATCTGAAAGCCGGCGACGACGCCGTCGACGCCGCCTGCGCAAAAATTTACGAGGCCCTCGAAACGGCGGGCGTCGACGTGCTCTATGACGACAGCGACGAGAGGCCGGGCGCGAAATTCGCCAAGCTCGATCTCATCGGCCTGCCATATCAGCTCATCGTCGGCCCCAAAGGCCTGGCCGAAGGGAAAGTCGAGGTGAAGACGCGGGCGACCGGGGCGCGCGAGTCGCTGAGCGTCGACGAGGCGATCTCACGTCTGACGCTCGCATGATGCGATCCTCACCCGGCGGCGCGCGGCCATTCGCGGCGTTTGAATGGATGGTCGCGCTGCGCTATCTGCGCGCACGACGTTCAAGCGGCTTTGTGTCGGTCATCGCCGGTTTTTCCTTCGCGGGAATCATGCTCGGCGTCGCGACCCTGATTGTCGTCATGTCGGTGATGAACGGATTTCACAAGGATCTGCTCGACAAGATTGTCGGCATCAATGGCCATATTTTTCTGCAGGCCGCCGATTCGCCGCTGACCGATTATGATGAAGTGTCGCGCGAAGTCGCCGCCATTCCGGGGGTTCAGCTCGCCATTCCCATGGTCGAAGGACCCGCCGCGGTCTCGACCACCAGCATGGCCTTCGCCCTCGTTCGCGGCATTCGAGAGGCTGACATCAAGCGCCTCCCGGGCATCGCAGGCAACGTCAAGTTTGGCGCGCTCGACGGCTTCGACAAGGCTGGCGGCGTTGCGATCGGGCAGAGGATCGCGGAAAATCTCGGACTGCGCGTCGGCGACAAGATCAAAGTGCTGATCGCCAATGGGCCGCAGACGCCCTTTGGCGTCGCTCCCCGCAGCAAGGTCTACCCCGTGACTGCGATCTTCCAGATCGGCATGGCGGAATTCGATAATCTTTTCGTCTATATGCCGTTGCCGGAGGCGCAGGGTTTCTTCAACAAGGACAATGAGGCGAGCGTCATCGAAGTCTTCCTAAACAGGCCCGAAGATCTCGACGCGGTGCGCAGCAAGATCGACGGGGCGGTGACGCGTCCGATGATCATGACCGACTGGCGCGAGCGCAACCGGACATTCTTCGACGCGCTGAACGTCGAGCGCAACGTCATGTTCGTGATCTTGACGCTGATCGTCCTCGTCGCCGCGCTTAACATCATCTCCGGCCTTATCATGCTGGTCAAAGACAAGAGCCACGACATAGCGGTACTGCGCACGATGGGCGCGACGCGCGGCGGCATCATGCGGATCTTTCTCATCACCGGAGCCTCCATCGGCGTCGTCGGCACATTCGCTGGCTTTTTGCTCGGCCTTCTCGTCGCCGGCAATGTCGAGACGATCCGCCAGCTCCTGAACCATCTGCTGCACGCCAATCTGTTTCCCGCCGAGCTATATTTTCTGTCGCGCCTGCCGTCGGTGGTCGATCCTGTCGACGTGCTGACTGTCGTTGGCATGACATTGGCGCTTTCCGTCCTTGCGACGATTTACCCGTCCTGGCGCGCCGCAAAGCTCGATCCGGTCGAAGCGCTGCGTTACGAATAGCGATGTCCGCCCCGGCCCTCTATCTGGAGAAGGTTGAACGCCGCTACGATCAGGCGGGCGCGCCGCTCGACATTTTGCGCGGCGCCGATTTTGGACTGTGGGCGGGCCAGTCGGCCGCGCTGATCGCGCCCTCCGGGGCTGGCAAATCGACCTTGCTGCATATCGCGGGCCTGCTCGAGCGTCCGGACGCGGGCGAGGTCTATATCTCAGGCGTGCCAACGGTCGCTATGGCGGATGAATCCCGCACCGCTCTGCGGCGCAGCGAGATCGGATTCGTCTACCAGTTTCACCATCTGCTGCCGGAGTTCTCCGCGCTCGAAAATATCATGCTGCCGCAGATGATCGCCGGACATTCGCGCAAGGAAGCGCGGGAGCGAGCCACTCAGCTTCTGGATTATCTCGGTCTTTCGGCGCGCGCTGACCATCGGCCCGCGGAGCTTTCGGGCGGCGAACAGCAGCGCGTCGCGATCGCAAGGGCGGTGGCGAACGGGCCGGGGCTCCTGCTGGCGGACGAGCCCACGGGCAATCTCGATCCGAAAACCGCCCATCACGTTTTTGAGGCCCTCGACGCCATCGTCAGGGCGACCGGGCTCGCAACCTTGATCGCGACGCATAATATGGAGCTCGCGGACCGTATGGATCGCCGCATCACGCTGCGGGACGGGCTTCTGGTTGAACTTCCATAGAGCGCATTCCTTAGTATCCGGCCCGAGGGTTGTCAGTTCGTCATACTGAAGGCCCATAATGCTTGGCTTCTGGCGTGCTTGCGCAGGCCTTCGGAATGTGTCGAAATACGCAGACCTACTTTGGAGCGCGGTGTATCAGCCAGTCGCCGATCGGACCAAAAGATTTCGCAATTTGATTGGAGTCGCGTCCGAGGGCAAAAAAAAACGGGGCGGCCGCGAGCGAGTGGGGACCTGATTCTCATGCGGCAGGTGGATCAGCCCGCATTACGATCGAACATTTTGCGATAACTCTTCTGAATAAACAAATATTGATAGGACTCTGCGCGAGAGCTTTTCTCTTTGATCCCTGTCGATCCGGCGTTCAAGGAAAAGCGTGCTACAAGGTAAACGGAGATTCAATTCGTTGGGACATTACTCTGAATCCTGGCGTCGTTCATAGGCCCGCCTCGATGAAGACTTTCAGGAGAAATGCTTCATTGAGGCAATGGATTGTGGCTTACTTAAACTCTGATTTATGCCAGCAATTTATTTGCGTGTATCTTTTAAGGTTGTTTTTTTAATAGAAATTGAAAGAATAGATTGTATACTAAGGGGGGTAGTGTGCACCGTAAATTTCCTCCTAAAACTATTTCAATTATATTGACGGGGGGAATGCCCGATGGAACATGTTTTTCCAGCGCCAAAAGTCATGATCGATGAGCTCGCGCCGACCATTTATCATGAGAAATGGTGGCTCGATATTGTCACCGGCGGTCAATATGAATGCGTCGAGGTTATAACCAACGGCAAACGCGTCGGCTGGCTGCCCTATTTCATGAAAAATAAATTCGGGCTGAAATTCAGCGTCCCGCCCGGTATGACCCATGTTCTCGGACCCGCCATTGACGCTGGCGGCGGAGACGCCGACGCCCAAGCCTATAATCGCACCGCCATCACGCGCGAACTGATCGCCAAGCTGCCGCCCGCCGCCATCTATAATTATAAATGCCAGCGTGATGTGACCGACGTCATCGCCTTTCAGCAGGAAAAATTTGCGACCTCCGTCCAGTTCACGCAGGAACTTGCGCCAAAACCGGCTGACGCCATCTGGAGCGGCATGCGCAAAAAGAAACGCAGCCAGATTCGCAGGGCGCAGGAGATCTTGAAAGCGTCAACGATCAACGATCCTGAACTTTTCTGGCGCTTCTACGAGAAGAACGTCAGCGAGCGGGGCCTGCCAAATCATTATAAAAAGCATGCTGTCCTCGCCTGCGCCGAACAGTGCCTGCTGCGCCAGCGCGGGCGCATTTATGCGGCAAGAGACAAGGACGATCGTCTGACCGCCGCGATCTGGTGCATCTGGGACAAGACGTCGGCCTATTATTTCATGACGTCGCGCAGCTTGGACGCCCATGATGGAGCCGTGAGCTTTCTGCTCTGGGAAGCGGTCCAGGATGCAATGCAACTTGGCCTCGTTTTTGATTTCGACGGCATAAGCAGCAATGAAAGCGTCGCCTTTTACGCCGGATTCGGCGGCCGTTTGACGCCGCGGTACATTGTGACGCGCACCTCGGGCATCGGGCGACTGGTCTGGGATCTCAAGGAAGCGCGGCGCGCCAATCGCTATCTTTGCTGATTCGCAAAGCATTAAATTCGAAGGAGCGGGCCGAAAATCGCTTCGAATTCGCGCGCCAGAATTGCGTCGACGTCGCTCATGGCGATCGGAAGGCCAAGATCAACGAGGCTCGTCACGCCATAATGCGCCGTCGCGATGCCGCACGGAACGATGCCGGAAAAATGCGACAGATCGGGCTCAACGTTCAGGGAAACGCCGTGGAATGACACCCAACGCTTGATGCGGATGCCGATCGCGGCGATCTTGTCCTCGGCGATTTCGCCCCCCAACCCGCGCGGCTTGTCCGGCCGCGGCGTCCACACGCCGACCCGATCCTCGCGCCGGCCTCCTTTGACGTTGAAGGCGTCGAGCGTCGCGATGATCCAGCTCTCGAGGGCCGCGACAAAGGCGCGGATGTCGGGCCGGCGCCGCCTGAGGTCGAGCATCACGTAAGCGACCCGCTGGCCGGGTCCGTGATAGGTATATTGGCCGCCCCGGCCGGTCTTGTGCACAGGAAAGCGCGCATCGACGAGATCGGCCTCTTTCGCCGACGTTCCCGCCGTATAAATCGGCGGATGTTCGAGGAGCCACACTTGTTCCCGCGCCTCGTCGGCGGCGATTGCCACGGCTCGCTCCTCCATGAAGGCGAGCGCAGCCGCGTAGGGCGTTAGCCCGCCGGACACGCGCCATTCGACGGGCACGCCGTCCGTCCGCTTCCATGAGCCTGTTTCCAGCCTGTCGCGTGAGGTCATGATTCGTCAGGCCTGCTTGTCTTTCGATATCGTCGCGGGATCGGCCGGAAAACGGCGCGCATTGCGATTATGCTCTGCACGATCCGAAGCCGGGAGTCTGCACTTTTTGCGCCTTCTCACGCGATCGGCGGAAATCCCCAACGCGGCCTTGCCAGCGGCCCACGCATTTGTTAGACGACGCGCCTGCCCCGTGCGGAGCTTCTTGCTCACAAGCACGGTTATCCGCGGCCATGGCGGAACTGGTAGACGCGCTAGCTTGAGGTGCTAGTCCTGAAAGGGGTGGAGGTTCGAGTCCTCTTGGCCGCACCAATCTTTTCGCGCTCTTGAGCGCGATGACGACGCCAGAGCAGGCGTCGTTTTTTTTTAAGGGCGCGCGGCGCCGGAGCCCTCGGGAATTTGCGGAATCGCGGCTTTTTCCGCGCCGCCTTTTCCCGCTGCGCCGCGGCTTTTTTGCGCGGATTCCTGCGAAAAAATCTGCGAGATGATCTTTTCCGTTTCGGACGTCCAGCCGGAGGGGGCGGCGCGCAGCGGCGGCGGATCGTCGCCCTGCTGAATATGCACGATATGGAAGCCGCGTTGCTTCAATTCGCGCAAGAGATCCGGCAGCATCGCCGCGGTTTGCGCCTTGATGTCATGCATCAAAAGGATGCCGCCCTTCGTCTGCTCGAGCCGGGAAAGGATAAGGGCAAGCTCGTCCTTCGGCGACATCGGCAGCCAGTCGGAGGCCCAGACATCGGCGCCGAAGATTGCGATATTGCGCGAGGCGAGCCAGGCGTCGAGCTCTGGCGTATCGGCAAAGCCGGGAAATCTGAAGAATTTTACGCGCGGTTCCGCGCCGGGCGCCCCATAGGCGGCCTTGTCGTCGGCCGCAAAGCCCCTGTCGATGTCCGCTTTGGCGGCGGCTTCGCTGAGGCGGCGCAGGGTCGCGGCCGGATGCGAAAACGTATGATGAGCGACGCTATGCCCTTCGGCGATTTCGCGCCGCACGAGGCGCGGGAGGCTTTGCGCATTGCGGCCGATGAGAAAGAAAGTGGCCTTGACGCATTCGGCGGCGAGAGCGTCCAGCACCTTGGCGGTCGAGCCGCTGGCCGGGCCGTCGTCGAAGGTCAGGACGATTTCATGGTCGGCTAGCGCGAGCGTCCTCGGATAGGTTTTGAGGCCGGCTTCAAATCCGCCCTGCGTGTTCAGGGACAAGGTGCGGCTGACGCCGAGCTTGTCCGGCCCGCAGGCCCCGACAGAGGGCGGGGCCGCGGCCGCCGCCGCGCCCATCCATAGACCCACCGCGAGACAGATCGCGCGCGGCGCGCCCGCTCGCAGCATCTTGCCCGCGGGCATTGTGCGCCTCCACATGAAACTCAAGCGCCGCCCGGAGGTTTCGGCTGCTTGTCGATTTGCCAGATCATAAAAGAACTCTATGAACCAGATTGCACAGGCTGACGAGGATCGATCGCGGGCATGGCCGATATGGAAGAGCAGGACCTCATCGCCGCCGGCTCCGCATCGATCTACGATGAAGATGGCGGCTTCAAGTCGGAATTTCTCGATAAAGTGAAGGCGGCGCTCGCGGCCGGCGACGCTGAGGGCGTCATAGAGCTCGCCGGCGCCCTGCACGAGTCCGATCTTGGCGCGCTTCTCGTCGCGCTCGATTCCGATCAGCGATTGAGGCTGGTCGAATTGATGGGGCCGCACTTCGACTTTGCCGCGCTGACCGAAATCGACGCCAATATTCGCGACGAAATTCTTGAGGAATTGCCGAACCGGGCCGTCGCCGAGGGCGTGCGCGAACTCGAGAGCGACGATGCCGTGACCCTGCTCGAAGATCTCGAGCCGGAGGACCAGGCCGAAATTCTGGGCGCGCTGCCGCCGATTGATCGCGCGCAATTGCAACGCTCGCTCGACTATCCGGAGCATTCGGCCGGCCGTCTGATGCAGACGACCTTTGTAACGGCGCCGCCCTATTGGACGGCGGGGCAGGCGATCGACGTCATGCGCGACGCCGATGAAGCCGATCTGCCGGACTCATTCTTCGAGATCTTCATCGTCGATCCGGCGCACCGGCTGCTCGGAACGCTGTTCCTCGACACATTGCTGCGCGCGAGAAGCACGACCTTGCTCCAGGACATCATGTCATCGGACCGCCGCCGGGTGGAAGTGACCGAGGATCAGGAGGATGTCGCCCGTGTCTTTGAGCGCTACAATCTCGTCTCGGTTGCCGTCGTCGACGAGGGCGAGCGTCTTGTCGGGGTCATCACCATCGATGACGTCGTCGACGTCATACAGGAAGAGGCCGACGCCAATCTGAAGGCGCTCGGCGGCGTCTCTGAATCGGAAGAGCTTTCCGATACCGTCTGGTGGACCACCAAAAGCCGTTTCGTCTGGCTCTTCGTCAATCTGATCACCGCCTTCGTCGCGTCCGCTGTGCTCGGGCTGTTCGAGGGTTCATTGCAAAAAATGGTGGCGCTCGCCGTGCTCGCGCCGATCGTCGCGAGCCAGGGCGGCAATGCGGCGACGCAGACGATGACGGTGGTGGTGCGCGCCCTGGCGACAAGGGAACTGTCGCATTCCAACGCCACGCGCGTTCTTTGGCGCGAGATTTTTGTCGGAGCCTTGAACGGCGCCGCCTTTGGCGTTCTGACCGGCGTCGTCGCCGGCTATTGGTTCGGCCTTGCTGGAATAGGCGTCGTCATCGCGCTCGCCATGTTGACCAACCTTGTCGCGGGCGCGCTCGGCGGCATTTTGATCCCGAGAATCCTTGATCATTTCGATATTGATCCGGCGGTCTCATCGAGCGCCTTCGTCACCACGGTGACGGATGTCGTCGGCTACGGATCGTTCCTTGGCATTGCGACGCTCTGGTTCAGCCTTGGGTGAGCTATTGGCTCAGACGTAGCGGATCGTCGTGAACATGCCGGCCTCCATATGATAGAGCAGATGGCAGTGCATCGCCCACCAGCCGGGATTGTCTGCGTCGAAGGCGACCGTCACCGTCGTCTTTGGCGGCACAAGCACGGTGTCGCGCATCGCGCCGGCAAATCTTTCGCCGTTGATGTCGACGACCTGAAAGAAATGGCCATGCAGATGCATTGGATGCGACATCATTGTCCTGTTGACGAAGACGAGCTCCACCCGTTCGCCGGCGAAGACCGGCAAGGGCGGCGTGTCCTTCGTGTAGGCGACGCCATTGATCGACCATTGATAGCCTGACATGGCGCCCGTCAGCTCCAGCCTATGCACCCGGTCCGCCTGCTGCGCTGCCAGAGGATCTTCGGCGCGAAGTCGACTTTCGAGATCGAAATCGATCGGCGCCGAGGCTTGATCCGCAAGCTCCGGCGCGCGCCGGACTTCGGCGTCGCCCGCGACGAGAATGACGCCGGTCTGGCTCCGATCTCCTTCGAGGATCGCCAGAATGGGATAGGCGCCCGGTCCTTTCGGAAATATCAGGCCGATGTCGAGCCGCTGCGCCGGCGCGATCGGAAAACGCCGCGCCCGGATGGGGGCGACGGCGTGCCCGTCGACGGCGACGAGATCGCCTTCGATCTGTCCGAGATCAATATGATAGGCGCTCATTGCCGAACTATTGATGATGCGCAGCAGCGCCATCCCGCCAGCCTCGACTTTCGTGACCTCGGGGTCCGCCAGCGTGCGGCGGTTGGCGAGAAATGCGTCATATTTCACGTCATTGAGGTCGGGCTTTGCGTCGCCGCCCATCTTCATGTCCGGCATATCGGCCATGCCGGCGCCCATAGACATGCCGCTCATGACGCCCATGGCGGGCTTGCGTAGCGCGGCATAGATCTCTTCCGGCGGCGTAAAGCTGAAATCGGCAAGCTCGATGATGATTTCCTGCTGCTTCGGCGCCTGGGGATCGCGGATGATCAAGGGCGCGGACATCAGCAGCTGCTCTTGCAGTCCCTGATGCGAATGCATGAAGAATGTCCCGTCGAATGTGAGCGGGAAGTCGTAATCGGCGGATTCGCCCGGCGCGAACGGCGGCGAAGAAATGTCGGGCACGCCATCCTGTCGCCACGGCGGCTTCAGCCCATGCCAGTGAATGAGGCTCGGTTCCGAGAGGTGATTTTCGACGCGCACGCGAAAAGCCTTGCCGACTTCCGTCTCGACGCCAAGCATGCCGCCCGGCTGGCGAATGTCCAGAATGGACGCCGCCTTGCCGTTCACCTCGATGTCGCGGCGCTCCAGCCGCAGGATCGTCGGCTGCGGCTCGCTTGTTTGCCCGCATGCGAAAGATGTCGCGCAGGTCGCAAGCGAGCCGCCAAGAAACGCGCGCCGCGAGAACATATCGGTCGTCCCTCTGGAGCAGAACGCATTTAAGCGGAATTGCATTCCGCCCTTTAGGGCTTGTTTTAATCCATACTGGGGATGAAAAGTCAGCAACTTTTCGGCATCATGCTCTATTGCGGATTCTCGAGGCTCAGCGTTTCCGAGCTCTCATCATAGGCGAAGACCTCGCCGTACCGGCCCCAGGTGATGACGCTTTTGAGCGTCTGCTCGGCATATTCCTCGGACATGTAATCTTCGAGCTCCCCAAGGAAGCGGGTTGCTCGCGCGGTATGGCTCGGGCGCTCTTCCAGCACCGCCTTGATGCGCGCTGCGAGCGGCAGATAGGCGAGCAGATGATCGCCGAAAAGCTTTTTGCGGGCGTCGGTTTCAAGGTCGGCGAAGCGCGCGCCGGCGGGGGTCAGCTTGATGTCGCCTTCCTCGATTTCGGCGAAGCGCAGCAGTTGCAGGGTTTCGCCGACGGGGAACAGCTCGTCGATCTCCATTTGCAGGCTGTCGGCGAGCGCCGGCAGATCGGCGCGGCCATGATAGGGTTCGGCGGCGATTTCTTCGATCATGCCGGCGAGGGTGTTGGTTGAGACCTGAGGCAAGGCCATCGCAAAGCCAAGGCCTGGAAAGGTCCCCTCGCGGCCGGGAGAGACAGGCTCGGGACGCTTCGTCATCAGCGCGTAGATCTTGTCGACGAGCTGGCGGAATTCGGGATCGAGGCGATTGCGCGGATGCTGTAGCGTCACCGTGATCTCGGCGGCGATGCGGCCCGGATTGGAGGCGAGGACGATGATGCGATTGCACATCAACACCGCCTCTTCGATATTGTGCGTCACCATCAGGATCGATTTGATTGGCATGCGCCCTTCGACCCAAAGGTCGAGAAGATCGGTGCGCAAGGTCTCGGCAGTGAGGACGTCGAGCGCCGAAAAGGGCTCGTCCATCAACAAAATGTTCGGATGCACGACAAGGGCGCGGGCGAAGCCGACGCGCTGGCGCATGCCGCCCGAGAGCTCTTTCGGAAAAGCGGATTCGAAACCATCAAGGCCGATGAGGTCGATGGCCTTCAGAGCGCGCCGCCTTGCCTCCTCCTTCGGCACTTTTCGAGCACGAAGGCCCAGCTCCACATTGGCGAGCACGGAAAGCCACGGGAAAAGCGCGAAACTCTGGAACACCATCGCCACGCCGTCGACCGGCCCCTCGACCGGCGCGCCGAGATAGCTGACGTCGCCGCTGGCCGGTCTGACAAGGCCGGAGACGATGCGCAAAAGAGATGATTTGCCGCAGCCGGAGCGTCCGAGCAGGCCGACGATCTCGTCCTCTTTCAAAGAGAGCGAGACATTGTCGAGAACGGCCGGACCCTGCTCGCCCGATCCGGTCTGATAGTGCTGGCTGACGTTTTTGACTTCGAGAAGCGGTTCGCGGGTTCCGAGCGAGGTTTTTGCGGCGGCGTCAAGCATGCGGCATCCTTAATCCAAACGCAGGCGGCGTTCGGCCAGACCAAACAGAGGCCGCCACAGCAGCCGGTTGAACAAGATGACGAAGACCGACATCACGGCGACGCCGAGCACGATCTTCGGGAAGTCGCCGTCCTCGGTCGCCTTGGCGATATAGGCGCCAATGCCATGCGCCGATATCGTCTTGTCGCCCCACTTCACATATTCGGCGACGATCGCGGCGTTCCATGAGCCGCCGGAAGCCGTCAAGGCGCCGGTGACGTAAAATGGGAACACCGCCGGAATGATGACGCTCTTCCACCAGTCCCAGCCGCGAATGCGGAAACCCGCGACGGCTTCCTTGAGATCATTCGGAAAGGCCGAAGCGCCGGCGATCACATTGAACAGAATGTACCATTGCGTGCCGAAGACAATAAGGGGGCTGAGCCAGATGTCGGGATTGAGCGAAAACCTCAAGATGAGGACGACGGCGATGGGAAAGATCACATTGGCCGGAAAGGCTGCGAGGAATTGCGCCAGCGGCTGAACCTTTTCCGCGATCCGGGGCCGAAGGCCAATCCAGACGCCGACAGGAACCCAGACGATCGTCGCAAGAATCATCAAGATGATGACGCGGAGCATGGTGAAACATGTGTATTCGACGCTGACCCAGAAATCGCTCCAGCTCAGTTCAGTGCTCACATATTGGACGATCTGACGCCCCGCCCATAGGATCACCGCGGCGATCGCGAGCAGCCAGACTATGTCGATGATGCGGCCCATGAGCGGATTTGCCGCGCCCGGGCGAACCGCCGCTCGCGGCCATTGCAGGCGCAGCAGAGCGATGCTCTGGAAAAGCTGGGCCGGCGGATGCGTCAAAGCGCGGAGCCAACGCGTGCGCGCGAACATTTGCGCGACCCATGATCGCGCCTCGACCTGGCCGGCCGAAAGTTCGACGCGAAAGCGCGACCCGAATGCGACGAGGGGGCGAAACAACAATTGGTCATAGAGCAGGATGACGACGGCCATGGCGACGATCGCCGCGAAGACGGCGTCAATCCGCTTCTGTTCGATGGCGAGGGCGAGGTAGGAGCCGATGCCGGGCAATTTGATGGTCGTGTCGCCAACCGAGATTGCCTCGGCGGCGACGACGAAGAACCAGCCGCCCGACATCGACATCATCATGTTCCAGATGAGCCCCGGCATGGCGAAGGGCGCGTCCAATTGCCAAAAACGCTGCCACCCCGAAAGCTGGAACCCCTGCGCCACCTCGGTCAGATCGCGCGGAACGCTGCGCAGGGACTGATAGAAGGAAAACGCCATGTTCCAGGCTTGCGAGGTGAAAATGGCGAAGATGGCCGCGCACTCGGCGCCGAGAATCGAGCCCGGAAACAAGCCAAGAAAAAAGGTCACGGTGAAAGAGAGAAAGCCGAGAATAGGAACGGATTGGAGAACGTCGAGGATGGGAATGAGGACAAGCTCGGCGCGACGGCTCTTGGCGGCGAGCGTCGCATAGATAAAGGTAAAGACCAGCGAAAGTCCCATCGCCGCGAACATGCGCAGTGTCGTGCGCAGCGCGTAATAGGGCAAAAGCGCATAATCAAGCGAAGTGACCGTCGATTCCGGCGCAGCGATCGGCAAAGTCAGGCCGCTCGAGAGATGCGCCGCCGCGATGAAGGCGGCGAAGATCAACACAAGGGCGAGCACGTCATATTGATTGGGCAGCGCCCTGCGGCCGAGCGACGTGAAGGCGACAAACTGGGAGAGCATAGAAGACTTTCGCGGACGAGGAAGAGGGCGGGCGGCGCGAATTCAGATGGAGGACACGGGCGCCATCGCCTCCGATGGACAGCGCGCTCTTATGGACTTTCCCCGGCCGGTTCACATGAACATAAAACCGGCACGGCTCACCTCAAGCAGCGCGCGCCTGCGGATGGATCGTGCGGTTGAGCATGTCGTATTTGTATGAAATTTCAAAGACCGCAAGCCATTTCACGGCCGAGTTTTTGTCATCTGGATCGAGCTTGCCGGCGGTCCGAAGCTTCTCGCAAAATATTGAGCGGCCAAGGGCGCGGGGGAGGTCCCGCACGGCTCGCCGCGCCGGAGAAAACCATAACTCCTGACCGTTCCGCGGCGCGAAAAAGGCGGGAGCGCCAGCGCCAAGCAAGCGTAAAGTTAGAAATAAGGTAAAGGACGGCTCTTGTCTCGCGTCGCCGCCGCGTCCAGGAGGCTGGGCTTTGTTGGGGGTCGAGAATAATGAAAAGAGGCGCTCCAGCAGCAAGGCGATTGCCATTCGATGGCGGTCCGGCGCCGCGGGCGGGCGGCTTCATCGGCGCCTGACTGTGAAATTGACTCCGCGCCGCCGTTTTTTCGACTTGTTAACGAGGCTTTACTAAACTTCAGCTAGATTGATTGCATTGAATTTGGCTTAGGCATTATGCGGCAGCTTTCCTTTTCCTTCTTTGCGCTCGCGCTCACGCTTCTCGTCGCTGGCTGCGCCGGCGGCGGCCTTGGCGATGATCCGTTTCCGAGTCCGTCGGATTACGAAGTCTACGGCATCGACGTCTCCAAATATCAAGGCGACATTGATTGGGACAGCGTGCGCGGTTCTGGCGTTCAGTTCGCCTGGATCAAGGCGACGGAAGGCGGCGATCACGTCGATGAGAAATTCGCCCGGAACTGGGCCGCCGCGAAAGCCGCCGGCATCCCGCGCGGCGCTTATCATTTCGCCTATTGGTGCCGGCCGGCGGAAGAGCAGGCGGCCTGGTTCACCGCCAATGTGCCGAACGATCCCGACGCCTTGCCGCCCGTTCTCGATGTCGAGTGGAACGGTCAATCAAAGACCTGCCCGAGAAAGCTGCCGCGCGAAGTGGCGATCGCTGAGATGAAGACAATTCTCGCGGCGATGGAGCGCGCCTACGGCAAGCGGCCGGTCATCTACACCTCGGTCGATTTTCACCGCGACGTGATGCAGGGCGAGTTCAACGATTATCCGATCTGGGTGCGAAGCGTGAAATGCCATCCGGCGCTGAAATATGGCGCGCGAAAATGGCGCTTCTGGCAGCATACGGCGGAAGGGCATGTCGCCGGCATCAAGGGCTATGTGGACCGCAACGCCTTTAACGGCACCGCCAAGGATTGGCGTGTCTGGCTTGCCGGCGTGTCGGTCGCCTCGCGCGCCTGATCCGCACGCGCGATGATTCCGCCACGATGATCCCGCATCGGATCAATCACGCCAGTTATCCTTCGCTTCAGGCGAGGATTTGAGCAGATCCCGTTCGAATGCAGGCGTGTCTTTATTCGGCGCGGAGGGGTTGATCGGATGCAAAAAGAAGGGCCGCCCGATGGGACAGCCCTTCCATTGTCAGACCGCGGTGCGCGATGCCTGATCACCTTAGGAGGCGAGAACCTCAAAGGCGCGAGTCCAGGTCCGGGCCCGCAGCATGAGACAATGAGACACTGGATCACCTCCTTCCGTTACGTTGAAGATGAAAGGAATATAGCCGCGAAGAAGCGATTCGCCAATGGCGCGTTTTGCCTCTCGGGAAATATCTGTTGAGGGCGATGAACGTCATCCGTCATTTGTCGCGCTCGAAAATTTTCGAGGCGATGACGCGGCCGATCGGAATCGCCGACGTCGCCGCTGGAGAGGGAGCGTTGCAGACATGCAATGTCCTCGCTGTTTCGGCGAAAAGGAAATCATGGGCAAAGCTGCCGTCGCGCAGCACCGCCTGCGCCCTGATTCCGGCGACAGCCGGCTCAAGATCTTCGATCGTGAGGCTCGGACAATATTTGCGGCATTCCTCGAGATAGGCCCGCTTCGAAAGCGCGTTTCTGAATTCTCTCAGTCCCGATCGCCAATGAGGACGAATGGCGCGCCAGAATCCTGGAAAGGCGACAAAGGAAGCAACGTCACGCGCCTCAAACGAGAATTTTTGATATTTCTCCCGCGCCAATCCAAGCACGGCGTTCGGGCCGACGATGACGCCGCGGTCCATGGTGCGCGTCAGGTGAATGCCGAGAAACGGCAGCTCGGGGTCGGGTATCGGATAGATGAGCGCATTGATCAGTCCGGCGCGCCTTGGGTTCACGGTGTAATATTCGCCGCGGAACGGCACGATCTGGTGACTGATCGCGACGCCCGCCATTTGCGCGATGCGATCGGCTTGCAGGCCGCCGCAAACGATGAGCCTTCGCGTCCTGAAAGTCTGTGAACGCGTCGAAACCGAAACCGCGTCGGCCTCTTCCTCGATGGCGACGATCTCGGACGACAGCTCCACATTGCCGCCCGCGGCTTTGAAATCATCCGCCAGGGCGGTGCTGACCCGCTTGTAATCGACGATCGCGGTGGCGGGTACGAAGAGGGCTGCGAGGCCGACGATATTCGGCTCGCGCCGCGTCAGTTCCTTCGCGTCGATGCGCTCGACCTCGATGGCGTTCTCTCGCGCTCGCTCGTAAAGGGCTTCCATGCGCGTGAGTTCGGCCGCGCTGGCGGCGACAAGCAATTTGCCGCAAGTCTCGAACGGAATGCCGTGCTCGGCGCAGAAAAGCTTGGTCGCCAGCGCGCCGTCCCGGCACAAGCGCGCCTTGAAGCTTCCCGGCGCATAATAGATGCCGGAGTGAATGACGCCGCTATTATGTCCGGTCTGATGCCGCGAAATGGCGGCCTCCTTTTCAAACAGGACCATTGCGGCGCCCGGACGCGCCTTAGCGATTTCGCGCGCGGCGGCGAGGCCGACAATGCCGCCGCCGATGACGCCATAATCATAGATCATGCGGGTCGGTTCTCATCTATCGCTGCGGGGGCTGCGGCGCTCGCAGCGATTTGGCGTAATCGCCTGCATCGAATCTCAATTCCTGGCGTCTTGTGCGGCGGATCGGCAAGGTCAAAACCCGTCGATAAATGCGAAGAACGAATTGGAGGCCCGGATTGCGAAGCGCTCGACATAGCGAAATGCGAATGCGGCGAGAAGACTCGCGCAGATGGTCGTCAAGATGATGAGATATGCTCCTGGACGAGTGACGACGCCATCCGAAAACATGCGCAGGACCAGATAGGACTGTAGCGACACGATGATCGGGAAATGAACGAGATAGATCGGAAACGATAACTCGCCTAAAAAATGGGACAGACGATTATCGAACACGCTTCCCAGCCAGTTCGAGCTATAGATCGCAAAGAGAAAAAGCGCCGCCGCAAAACTCAGCCGATGAGCGACGCCCGCTTGCGGTATCGGGAGCATCGGATAGATGGTCAATCCGAGCCCGACATCTAGCACTATGAAGAGAGCGATCCAGTTTGCCGCGGGATGCGCGGCAAAACGTTTGAAAACGCCAGACACCCGCATTTCGCCAAAAATCATCCCAAAAAGAAAACACATAAGCAGCGGGCTGAAGACAAGCATAAAAGCTCCCGTGACGGCGTAAACCGCCCATCTTTGCGCCGCGGTTCGGGTTACAAAAAGAGTAAGAAAAACAAACCCTGATCCAAATAATTCGAAACTCATAGTCCATAAAAACGAATTATATGATAGTTCTTTAGAGTAATCAAAATATACTCCGTAGAGTGAATAGGACAAGAAGGTTCGAATGTTGGGTTCAAAGCGCAGGAATTGTCCAAGCCAGTCCTCGCGATTGAGCAGGCCCGCTGCTTGATGAGAAAATATCAGGTTTGCCTTCATCAGGCAGAATACGATAAAGCAGGACGCGATAATCGGTATCGTCAGACGTACATAGCGTTTGATCGCAAGCTTGCGCACTATATTGATGTCATTCCGAACGAAGTATCCGTGCGCCAGAACTTCTCCGGATAAAACAAAGAATACAGCGACGGCAAAGCCGCCGTTCAGAATAAAACCCAGCCAATCCGACCCAAGCTCGGGCACTTTATGGGCGAACATTTCATGGGCGATGTGGAAGAAAAGAACCTGTAACGAAGCCCACCCGCGGATCGAATCGAGCAGATGCAGACGAAGCTTTGGCTTGGCAAGTTTCTCTGAAGGCGCTGATGTGTTCGAGATATCTCTTTGATCAACGTCGTCCACGGCACTGACCATGTAAGGCACCTTCTAGAAACGATTGCGGACGGACAACAACGTCTATGCTTTTGTCCCATGCGGCCGCTATTGCGCGATCTTGCCCTCGCGTTTGGGGCAATGCTCTGCCGTCGTAGTGGCGATTAGATCGCTCGCGCGGCTCAATGCGGTGTAGACGGGGCGATTGCAAGCGGATGGCGCCGGGTGGAATGACGAAAGAAGACAAAGTATATTCCGGTTAGAGCGACCAATAAAACTGGAATTTCTCTTGTTAGAGCAACCATGAAACCGTTCGACAGCCATTCGATCATGCCTGTTTGCAAAATTGTGAACAAATATATGCTTAGAGGGAGAGGCATGCGGAAGCTTGAAATACGCGCAAAGGCAAGAAGCACAGGAAGAATGAATATTACTGGATAGGCTATGAAACCGGGCCATCCCCAGGTCGCCAGCCCTTCCATTGGCAGGCCGAAATTAATGTAAGTAATGTACGGAGGCTGCAATATGCCGACTTGCCAGCCCATCCAGTCGCCCAAATTCGCGTCCTCTTTAACATAGCCTAGAAAGCCCGGCATGATGTCAGACAGACTTCGTTTGATTGCCGTGCTTCCAATGAGTGCTCGCGTTTTGGTGCCACTATAGACCGCGTCGAGCAATCCGATAAAAGAGAGTCTGTTGCCAACGTTCGACCGATCTCCATAGTAGTCATAAGGCGGATCGTCTTTTATATCTCCGAGAGCTGTATATTTTGCTGTCTCGTAAATTGTCTTACGAAAATTGGAATCGAATGTGGCTTTCACTGCAGTGTCCAAAGCCAGCTGAATAAATTGCAGCTTTGGCATTCTTTGCATGCGAAGGTATAGTGTCATTGGTGACAAGAAGTACATAAAAAATGCTAGAAACAAGGCGCCGATCACAATATATCGAAAGTGTATTACACGATAAATGAAGGCTATGACGACTATGGCGATGACGCCGTTCAAAAATGCGCCGCGCGCATTCAGCGCGATAACGATAAGAAGAGTTGCGGCCAGCATGGTTAATAGCCGTGGAGAAAATAGGGTGCGCCGACCGGACTTTTCGATGGCGTAAGCCGCTTCGGCGATCAAACCCAGATTGCTCAAGCTCGCCAGCGACGACACGACGATAAATAAAACTCCAGCGCTGGCAGTGCCATTGCTATCGGTCGCTCCGACAATGGCGTAGCTTATGGTGCCGATGACAAAACAGATAAGGGCCAGACGGCGCAAGCTCTTTGGGTCGTTGGGAAAGGGAAACAATGTCTTTCCCGGATCAAAGTGGCGTGCAGCCAGTATGACCGTTGTAGTAATAGCCATAAGAAGCAGTGCCCACGCGTAGGAGGCGGTGGGTTCCAGGAGATTGCTTTGTAGCGGCTGGCCGTACAGAGTCTTTATAACCAAGGCTGCACCGATATAACGAACGCTGAATAATATTGAAAACATTGCATAAAGGTCACGACCGTATATATACAATGGAATAAATGTAATCGTGATCCCGGCGGCGCTCATAAAGACAATGAGCGGATCGGCTCCTAAGTATAACTGGGTAAATTCGAAAACGCACGTCACGCCCAAGGGAATGGCGATCGGAACTCGTGTTGATTTTAGGTCAATCGAACCGATGTAATTTGCCAAAGGAGAGCCTTCTCTTTCGATGCCGCTGAGCCTGACTGTAAGTCGCCGAATGGCCCGCTTTTCCTAGCGCGGACGACGTCTCCGGCGCCAGGGTCATGGATAGCTTCTATCGTTCGCGATTTAATGCAGGTCTGCCGTACAGAACTCGTTCCGGCTCTTCTTAACACGAAATTCCATTCTATGTCTTCAATGCTTTCGCGATGCAGCAGAACCGCTGCTGGACTTAACGAAGGCGCCCCGACGGCGCGGGCCGAACTCCGTTTTGGTTTCGTCGGGCGTGAGACGCACTGGCGTCGCTGCAAAGGGCGGCGCAATGGTCCCCGTCACGGCAATTTTTCTATGATCATCCTATAGGCTTCTGCCACTCGCCGCCCCCATTCGTCATATCCGCAATCGGTGAGATGGGGGCCGCCGCTGCTCACGTCGAAAATGGCGTTGCCGGCTTTCGAGCCGCTCATATGGGCGGTGGCGCACGTGCCGTCCGCGACCGTCTGCCTTCCGGCTCCCATGATGAAGGGATATTGCGGAGGCTTCAAACTATTGTTTTGAATGAAATAGGTCAGATGATCGCCGGCGCGTTGCAACAGCGTCACCGCGTTCATGAAAGCCGTCTCATATTCAACGGCGATGGCGAGCGGGTAGGGCGCATAATAGGGAAGACCGCTATGCGCGCCCGCATTCCCGGAGATGGTCAGTTGCGTAGGATTAGACACGCTCGAAACCGGGTAGACGACATTATCGATGTCGATCGTGGTCATTCCGGTCAGACCAAATCTGTCACCCCCGCTGAGCGTCACCACGGAATTAGCCGCATCGGTCGTGCTGACTGTTCCTTTGAGGTGGTTGTCTGATCCCCAGGCCGACCCGACCCCGATAATCAGCGCGTTCGGATACTGCGATCTGATGTCCTTGAGCAGCGCGAGCGCAGCCGTCTGCAGCGCCGCAGGGGTAAAGGATGGGTCGCCTACTTTCGTATCATTGATCGGGGCCTCGATCAAAATGACCTTTGGCGCCCCCCTGAAATGAGCGTAGCGCTTCAAATCGCCGATAAAATGGCCCGCATAATTTGTCCCGTATGAGGAGGATGGCGCGGCGGGATTGAGGATGCCCGTCGCTCCGATGGCGAAGGTCGCATAATCGGGAAGGCCGACGAGATATCTGAAGCGGTTTCCCCAGCCCATGGCCTGGCTCGACGCCGTCGTCGCAACGGAGAGACTGGTCCCGACGAGCGCTATCCCGAAATTGTCGGACTCGGCCGGGTAAAATAGGCTGTCTGTTGGTCCGACGGCGACGCCGGCCAGCCCATTGGCGCTGGAGAACTCGACTTTGATTTTGCGGAACTTCCTGCCGCCCGAGTTGGTGAAGTCCAACTGAAGATAAGCAGGATTATCCCAGATTATATATTTGCTGATAGGCGAAACATAGCTATCATCTACAATAATATTTATTGTTGAGCTATTGCCGAGTGCAAACTCAATTATATTTGCCTGTGATAAAACAGTAAAAGATTGATAGTTGCACTGAATATCAAGCCCGCTATCGCCCAGGATCGTCAGGTTTCGCCCACAACCCGCGCCGTTAGCATTCGGGGCGACATTCGGTCCTGCCACCGTCGCCGTCGCATTCTGTACGAAAGGCCAGCCGCCCTCGAACCGCACGGCGCCAGAATTGTCTGGAATCAGAGCGTTGGCCGGCAGCCCTTGCGTCGCGTCATAGAAATTTGTCAGCGAAGCGTTATGACCAGCGGCGTTCGTCGCCACGGGCGCCGTTTGCGGCCCGACATATTTCCAGAGGATCGTGCCGTCCATGATCGCGGACGAAAATCCAGTTGGACCGGCGCCGCTCGTTGCCGGAAGACCCGCGGTGACGACCTCGTAGACGCTGCCGCCGTTGGAAACCTGATCTCCAGCAGCCAACCCGACATAAACCCAGGAGACGCCTCCGTCGTTATAGTAATCGTTACGACTTGTTGACGTTGGAGCGCCATTCGAGCCAGTCGTTCCACCTTTGAACGCATAATAAACATTTCCGCCGCTGGAGTAGAGCGCCCCGGCGGCCACGGGCTTTTCGCTCCCCGGGTATGCGCCAGCCAGCGGCAGCCACGCTTGGCCGCCGATCAATTGCGGCCGTTCGACCGGGTTGTTGTTTCTTGCCGCCGCCGCCAATCGGCGAAGTTGCGCGCCGAGCGTCTCCGTTTGTGAAAAATCACGAGAAAACTCCCCCGCGGAGACAGCGTCGCAGCTGATAAAGACCAATGCGACAAAGGCTAGAACTGACTTTATACAGGTCATTTCTTTGCAATTCTCCGCTCGGCGGAGCGTCGTCGACGCTCCTGTTATCATCCGCTCCTGTCGGAGCGGCGCATCATCAACGCGTCACCATTATCGAACGAATTGCGCCAGGTCTCGAAGACCTTTGCGCGCCGGTCTCACGATTATGCGAACGCAGGCCCTAAGTTTCTGCGAAGTCTTCGTCCAGAGCGTCAGCACGACGGCTCCGCAGGGCCCATCATCATTGCTTGCTTTTTTGAACCGGCTGCTCTAGTTTTGCGACGCGCTTCGATGCGAAGCGCCAGCTCACAATGAGATGCCGCGTGCCTTTCGTTTTTGACTTTCCGCTAGTGAACAGCGCAGGGAAATTCCCGGCGTCCTGCGGAGCTTTGCTGGCGAGCGGCCTTCTTCTGCTTACCCGCCCCTGAGGGCCGGCCGGGCGATCCGCCTGGGCGCTCAGGGGTCGCGCTTTAGCTTGAAGACCACCCTTTCCGGATAGAGTCATGACCGAAACAAATCATATCTCACGTGTTGAGACAGCGCGTCCGAATTCTGAATCTGTCGTCATTTTCGACACGACCTTGCGCGACGGCGAACAATCGCCCGGCGCCACCATGTATCTCGAAGACAAGCTGCAGGTGGCGGACGTTCTCGACGCCATGGGCGTCGACATCATAGAGGCGGGTTTCCCGATTGCGTCCGTCGGCGACTTCGAGGCCGTATCGGCCATCGCCGAGCGCGCGAAGAACGCCGTCATCGCCGGTCTCGCGCGCGCCATAGAAGCCGATATAGCGCGCTGCGGCGAGGCTGTCCGCAAGGCGCGCCGGCCGCGCATCCACACCTTCGTCTCGACCTCCCCCATTCATCTGCAACATCAGATGAACAAATCCGAAGAGCAGGTGCTCGAGATCATCGCACGCACGGTCGCCCAGGCGCGCAATCTCGTCGACGACGTCGAATGGTCGGCGATGGATGCGACGCGCACGCCGATCGAATATCTTTGCCGTTGCGTCGAGGCGGCGATCAGGGCCGGAGCGACGACGATCAACCTCCCTGATACCGTCGGCTATGCGCTGCCGTCCGAATATGAAGCCATGTTTCGCACCATACGCGAGCGGGTTCCGGACGCCGACAAGGCCATTTTCTCGGTCCATTGCCACGATGATCTCGGACTTGCCGTCGCAAATTCGTTGGCCGGGGTCGCCGGCGGCGCGCGGCAGATCGAATGCACCATCAACGGCCTTGGCGAGCGGGCCGGCAACGCCGCGCTGGAAGAGGTCGTCATGGCGCTGCGGGTGCGCGGCGACGCCATGCCCTATCACAGCGCGATCGACTCGACGATGCTGACGCGAGCCTCGAAGCTGGTGTCCGCGGTGAGTTCATCGCCCGTGCAATACAATAAGGCGATCGTCGGACGGAACGCCTTCGCGCATGAAAGCGGCATCCATCAGGACGGCATGCTGAAGAATGCGCAAACCTATGAGATCATGACGCCAGCGAGCGTTGGCGTGAGCAAGACCTCGCTTGTGATGGGCAAACATTCGGGCCGTCACGCCTTCAAGGATAAACTGCGCGAACTCGGCTATGAGCTGGGCGAGAATGCGCTTCACGACGCGTTCGTCCGCTTCAAGGATCTGGCCGACCGCAAGAAGATCGTCTACGACGAGGATCTGATCGCACTTGTCGACGATGAGATCGTTCATGCGCATGAGCGGATCAAGCTCGTCGATCTGACCGTCTTCGCCGGCACCAAAGGTCCGCAATCGGCCGCATTGACGCTGGAGATCGACGGAGTCCGCGTGACGCATCAGGCGACCGGAAACGGGCCGGTGGACGCGATCTTCAACGCCATCGTCGCTTTGGTGCCGCACAACGCCGTGCTCGAACTTTATCAGGTTCACGCGGTGACCAAGGGAACGGATGCGCAAGCGGAAGTTTCGGTGCGGCTCGCGGAAGACGGCAAGACCGTCACCGCGAAAGGCGCAGATCCTGACACACTCGTCGCCTCGGCAAAGGCCTATATCGCGTCTTTGAACAAGCTGATGGTCAAGCGCGGCAAATCTCAGCCTGGCGTCCTTGCAGGGTAATGCCTCAACAATCGAGTGATGCGGCGTGATGTCGGCGGAACTTTGCATTTCCGCCAACGTCATTTCGCTCGCTTTGCTCGCGTTCCAACGGCTTTTACCTGGTAAGCATCTTTATCGCTAATTTCTTGAGCGCCAGAATTGGTTTGGGGAATCTGCTTTCAGCCGCGAGAATCGCTCTATTCTTAAGAGAGACTTGGTCTTTTGGGTGATTTACATCCATCCCGTTGATTTTCTTCAAATGCATCGGCTTGATAATTGACTGAAATTGCAGAAGCCGATGCGATTGAGGAATGTAGTGGCTTGTGAATGATCGCCTCGAAAATGCGGGTTGCGTCGTTTCGAGGCTCCCATGGATGGTCTTCGCGTTCCACAAAAGCACGTCGCCCTTTCCCATAAACGGCGCGCGACACTCAAATCGACGCTCTTCGATGAATCGCCGCACGGTTTCTTTGTAACGGCTGTGGTTGAACGCGATGTCGTAATGGCCGCCGTTCTTGACGACGTCGGAGACGTGCGACCGTGGATAGATGAAAAAGCGCCCGGCGCCCGGCCTGATGTCCTCTAGGGCGAACCATGCGCCGACCATTGCGCCGATCTTTTCCGAATCCAGATAATAGCTGTCTTGATGCGCCCAAGTCGCCAGATTGCCTTCGAAATACATGGATTGAGCCATCTTGGCAGGCTCGCCGTAGAACGTCCGCAGGATGGCCTGCAGCTTCGCCGACGTCACAATATCTGACCCCAACTTGCGAAATCGAGGGAAACAGACCGGGTCGATGCTCTGAATGTTCTGGATGGCGTTCAGCATGAATCCGCTTTGGTCGAAGACATGACGCTCGGGATTCGACGTTTGCTGGCGATAGATGAAATTGTTTGAAGGCTTGACTTCTTTCTCAAAGGCCTCGTTCGCAAGATCACAGACTTGCGGATCAATCAGACCGCGAATGACGACATATCCTTCCGCCTCATAGTAAGAGCGAATCTCTGTCGCATCAGGCGCGAAATAAGGCGAATCGTCATTCAGTCCCACTGGCGTAGTCATCGTTTGGCCTAGTGGATCTTTGATCTCGTACCGGTTTTGTGCTTCATCGGAAGGAACTTGCTGCTTCATGGCGGTTCCAGATCTTCCAGAGGCATTTCTTTTGCTTTGGGTTTTCCATCAATGAAGCGGATGGCAGTTTTTCCCCGCACCCGCGAGCTTAAGAAATGTGGCCGGGTGCGAAAGACCCAAACGGGGCTTTTTGATCCAGTCGACAATGACGCTGGACAGCCCGGATGACATTTGCTAGATGCGGTGACCGCTTGGCTTTGGAGGCTCCCGCTTTCAAAGGAGCAAATCGGTTTGATGGGCGCATAGCTCAGTTGGTAGAGCAGCTGACTCTTAATCAGCGGGTCCACAGTTCGAGCCTGTGTGCGCCCACCATCAAATCAACGACTTCGGTAAAGTCAGTCCGTGCGGCCAAACGCTGTCCTGTTTGTGTATCAATCGGGACAACAGCCGCAGCGTTTCTGGCAGCCTCGCCCAGGCGGCTTTCACTTAGATGAGCACAGCCGCCATTCGCCGTCCAACGCAGCGGGGACAGTCGGCTCGGCGCGCCCGACCACCGCAGGCTCTCGACGATAATGTCGGAGCATAGGAGCGCCTCTTGCTGGATTGCCGCATCAGCTTGCCGGCGCCGCAAGCGGGACGCCGGAGCTTCCCGGCGTCTATCCATTCTTTGGCAAGGCGCCGGAGCGCGCGCTTTGCACCGCTTCACGCGCACGGAAGCGACGGAAAGACCACCGGCGTCTTGTCATTGCCGGACAGCCCTAAGAGGTTGCTCGAAGCCTCCGTGTTCCGCCGATCGTTGCGAGGCCGTTCATGGCGCCCGCGCGCCGCACAGCGTCCCGTTGATTTGACATTGCGGCGTGATCTGTAGCCTTTCCTGCTTTGCGTTCAGCTTCGCAATTTCCACTTGCGTCTCTGCGTCGATGTCAACGCCCGCGTTCGAACAACCACAGACCTGGCTGGCGCAACAACTGCACCCATCAGCCATTTCGAGAGCCAGAATCGCCTGGATCCCGCTCTGTTCCGCAAGGTTGCCACACGCGTTCTTCAACAGGTTGGCCTTTTTCAGCGGGTTTGACGGCGACTGTGTTGTTTGCCCAATTCCGAGGGTCGTGCACAGCGCGGCGTCGCAACTATAGGCGACCTGGACGCCCTTCGAAGATGGCGTGCTTGTGCCCTGGCGAATGCTGTTCTTGTAGCTTTCGCATACTTGCTTGCAAAGCGCGCTTCCCCTTGAGACGGGATAGCTGGTCGTCGGAGAGTAGAGCGGGCAACCCTTGCCACCCGCCATGTCCGGCAGGCAGCCTGTTGCCGGAGGACTGTCGGGGGTGGGGTTGGCCTTGGGATCGTGGGCGGCTGACCACACATATTGTGGTTGCGCGGGTGCGTTGGTTGGGTGACTGGCCTTTGGCGTCAACGCGTTTGCGTCGCACGGCGCCCCAACTTGCCCGACTTCGAACGGCCCATCGTACACGGGACACTTGCATTGGACGAGTTCTTCGCCCGCGCTATCGAACTTTCCGGTATGATAGCAGGGGGCCGTCATGCATCCCGCATATTTCCCGGCGGAGCATTTCGTTGATCCGCTGGGGTAGTCTCCGCTCTTGACCGGCGAAAACACCGAGATGAGTTCTGCGGTGGGAATGACCGCGTTATGATTGGCCGCCTTACAAGCCGGAGCCTTGTTCCAGGCCGTGTTCGCGACGATTGGTTGGCGCGGATTGCAATTTGCGCCGCCGTGACCGCAGACGGCGATCGTGCTCAAATAAAGATCAAGATTTAGGATGCTATTAATATCGATGAAATAGGGCACGTAAGGCGGATATTCTTCGGTGGTCAGTCCATAGCATGTGCAGTCCGCTGTTTTGCCGTCGGCGGACAGCGTGCAGGGCAATGGTGGATTGTAGGATGCGCCGCTTGTGGGTACGGGAGTGCCGATCGCGGGACCTGAATAGTAGCACAATGCGTAGGAGAACGTCCGCCCGACTGGCGGTTTGCAGGCTAAGAAATTTTCCGCCTTAAGCAGAATATCCGCGTAAGCGGGGCCAAAAGGTGTCGTATAAACGTCGTTGAAGCGGAAAGACTGCGCGGATACGCCACCGGTGCTTACGCCAATTATTACGGCAAGAAGAAACAATAAACAGAGCGGGCGATACAGCCATGGAAATAGATCGAGAGTCCGGCCGTCAGTCTGCATCGCTTCACCCCTCCGCAAGGACTTATCGCTAGTCGTTCTTGATATATATGTCAAAAAGATAGCTCATATTTATCATCCGATTTCTCCTGTCGGTGAACGGTTCGTTGCATAGGGTCATGCAGCGCCGCCCGGGCGTGGCGATCCGCCGATGACGGAGACGCCGCGGCGATGCCCTTCGACGGGGCGCCCCGCGCCGGATTGTGTTGAGCCGTCTTGCCTTTCCAAAAATCGCCGATACCATTCCCCGGACACAGCTTTGACCATTTCGAGTCGATTTCGATGGAGCCGCCAGCCGTGACCCTTCTCCATCCCTTACAAAATGCGTCAAAGCCGTTCTGCGGCTGCGCCGCCTGCGCGCCGCTCCAGCCGCGCCGGCGGTTCCTCAAGGAGTCGATCGCCGCTATGGCGCTGGCGGCCGGCGGCATGAGCCTGTTGTCTTGCCGGCCGGCGGCGGCGCAGACGACGCTGCGGCCGGACGAGGCTCTGAAGGAGCTGATGGACGGCAACGCCCGTTTCGTCGCGGGCGAGCTGACCTCCTTCGATGACGATCTCCACATCCTCAAGAGCAATACGATCGACAAGCAGGAGCCGTTCGCTGCTGTGTTATCCTGCGCCGATTCCCGGGCGCCGGTGGAGTTGCTGTTCGACCAGAGCATCGGTCATGTCTTCGTCGCCCGGGTCGCGGGCAATATCTGTACGCCGGAGATCATCGCGAGCCTTGAATATGGCGCCGGCGTGTTAGGGACGAAGGCGATCGTCGTGCTCGGCCATTCGGACTGCGGCGCGGTGAAAGCGACGGCCGCGGGCAAGGCTGTTCCCGGCCAGATCAGCGCCCTTTATGCCCCGATTCGTCCGGCAGTGGATCGCGCAGGCTCCGACCTCGAAGCCGCCATCAAGGCGAATGCGCAAATCCAGGCGGGTTTATTGCGGACCGCCTCACCCTTGATCGCCGGTCTCATCAAGGACAATAATGTCAAAGTCGTCGCCGCCTATTATAATCTCGCCGACGGCAAGGTTTCGCTGCTGCCGTAAGCGGCGACAGGGCATGATGCGGGAAACAGGAACCCGACCCAAAGTCGTCCGCTCTCACACCTAGAGGATATTCCGATCAGATCGTTCGATCTGATCGACAAGAATATGCTCAAGCTTCTGACTCTGGAGCGATTTCTGATCGATCGAATGACTCCATTCGATCGGAGAGCGCTCTCGGCGGCTTAAAAGTGGGGCGGCATCTTGGCGGCTGGCGAAGCGAGAACAGTCTTGTTGACGAACTCCACGACATCCGTGCGCGGCGCCCGCGAAGCCCTCGCGCAGTTCAGTTCGATGTGCGCCGGCTGAGACATGGCGACGACAACGACGCCCTTCGGATTATTGCCGAAAGCATAATCGATCAGAATTTCGCTTGCCATGAACGGCGGACCGTAGGCGAGTTGGGACGCAAGCGAGGCGAGACGGCCGCCATCGCCGACCAGCAAATGGGACAGACGCTCATAGGCTCCGCCGCCAAAGGCGCTCTGAAGAACAAAAAATGCCTCTGCGGCGCTCGGCGGCGTCGAACGAACGCGCTCGACCGTCCGGTGAAAAGGATTGCTGCGGAACTGAACGATCGCGAAGATTGGATGCGCGCGCGCCGCCTCGATCGCGTCGGGATCGCCGATGATCGACAGGCATCGGACATAGCCCTTGTCGACGACATGCTGGAGCGCCGCGAGAATCGCCGGATTTCCGCAGTCCTCAGGCGTCGGATCCTGCAGCGCGAGCACATCGATATAGTCGGTTTGCAGGCGCCGCAGACTTTCGACGACGGAGGGTTCGATCGACTCCGCGCGCAGCGGCTCTCGCTGCCTAATTAATTTCATCCTGCCGAAGGCGAGCGCGGATATTCCAGGAAAGGCGTTTAAGGCGCTTCGCTTAATGGCGCCGATGAAGTGCATGACCGGCGACAACGAGGGGCGGGCAACGCCGATACGGGTCGATACAACAGCCCGGTCGCGGCGCCCCGACAGAAAATGCCCAAGGATCGTCTCTGCCTCGCCATCACCATGGGGAGGCGCGACGTCGAACCAGTTGACGCCGCGCTCGAAAGCGTAATCAAGCACACGCCGCGATTGCGCCTCCGACACGCGCGATCCAAGCGAGGCGCAGCCAAAACCCAATACGGAAACATCTCGACCGAGGCCTGGACAGACGACGGTTCTCATGTGCGGCTTCCCCCCTTAAAGGGTCGCAACTAATTTTCTAAAGGTCGGACAAAGCCCCGCTACGTGTCAATCCCGATTACGATTGCGCATCGTCCCGCGCGCGCTGCTCTTTTGGAGGCCGGGACAAGGCTTGCATAGAAAGCAATATTGCGCCGGCGGGGCCGGTCAAGGGCGTCGAAGCTGAAAAATCAAGAGGCGGCTCAGGACGTGCGAAACGCCTCGATCAACTGGGGCGCCATTGTCGCGATATCGAACTTATCGACATAGGCGTTCCGCGCTCTCGCGCTCATCTCCCGCTTTTCCTGGGCCGAGAGGCTTACGAACTGATCGAGGAGACGGGTAATTCCATTCAGATCGTCGTTTTCGATGAAGCCCGCGTGATATTCGGCCACTTCCCGCCAAGTCGCCACACGAAACGTGGTCAGGACAGGCTTGCGGCAGGCGAGAGCTTCCGCGACGACAATGCCGAAATTTTCCTGATGCGAGGGCAGAACAAAGGCCTCCGCGGCGTGGAAGGCGCCCCACTTCAAATCGCCCTTCAGCATGCCCGGCCAATGGATGCGGCTGGCGACGCCCAGTCTCGCCGCCGTCTCCCGTAATTTAGCGACCGAGCCGACTGAATCGGGTCCGGCTATGACAAGATCGAGATCGGGATCCTTCGCCGCGATTTTGGCGAAGGCCTCGACAAGCAGATCACAGCCCTTCTTGGGATGAATCCGGCTGAGGAACAGAATGTATCTGCGATCGGCGACGCCCGGACAGGCGGCGCGGAACATCTTGACCTGGGCCTTCGCATCGCCGGGCGCGTCCACGATGCCGTAAGGCACAACCCGGCTCTTGGCGCGATAGGGCCAGAAGGATTTGGGCGCAAGCGCCCGTTCTTCCTCTGAGACGAACATCACGGCTGTGGCGTTGTTGACGAGACGGCCTTCGCTGACCCACCACAGAAGCTGCTTGAACAGCGCCTTCAGCGGCGAAACCCTGTTGAAATAGGGATCGAGCATCCCGTGGGTATAGACGAAATAGCGAGCGCCCGTTTCTGCGAGCGCTCCCCGCGCGGCAAATGACGTGAAATTCCACAGCCCGTTGATGATAATTGCGTCATAGCGCTTGATGTTTTCTTTCAACCAGGGCGAAAATTCCGGGCTGTAACCATGCCGCAGCCAGGGGATTTTATTCCGCCAGCTCTGATATTTCAGATTGCTGACGCCCATGGGGTAGACAGGCACCGGACAGGATTTGACCCAGGGATCGTCGGGCATGTCGAGAGATAATATTTCGCGATCGCATCCCTGCTGTCTCAGGATCGGGGCGGAGGTGAAAATGCCCTCGATAGGACCGCCGGAGACCGGATTTACGGACGGTATGATGTGCAATATGATCATAGAGTACTATCCGTTTGCCGGATTGAATTGGATGAGGCTGTCCGGCAGTCTGGCCGCAAACAGATTTCGCGGCCGCGCCTGATTACAAGCACCCCGATGAGTTTGTACACGAACTCCGGGTTTGAAGCAATGCCTGCGGCCTTCTACGTTGGCGGCAAAGTCTTCTCCGGTGAGTATATAGGGGGCAGGCATCGAAAGCCGACAGAATGATGACCCTGAGGCGTCACAGTCATGCTCATGCATAAGCCAATATGCACATAATACTTGCCTTAAGATTGAACTATTACTTCTTGCGGATTGTGCCTGGCCCTCAAAGCAAGTGGAAATCTGTTTCGTCGAGTAAAGCCTTCACTGAAAGGGAGATCGACAGCCCTCCTGGAAATGGCCGCCAGGCCCTTTTGATGGATTTAGCAGGCTAGTCGCCTGCCGCCGCCTTCGAACTCCCAAAGTGCGCTACGCAAATTTCATGCATGTTCCAGTGTTCGCCTTTGTTAGGCGGCGTCGCTACTTTCGACATTTTGCCGGACACGCAAAGAAAATACTTTTTCAAAGCTTCTCGCCGGACGACAAAATCGCGTCGAATTGCGAGACCCGGCTGATTCATCGGGTAATCCGCATCGTGGGCTGCCTTGAGGTTGACGATTTCCACCGGCTCTTTCGGCGGGCGGCCTGAAAAAGGGAACACGCCGGAGGGCGTTTCAGCCCTTTGCAATATCGACTCGAAGCATCTGTTTGGCCTGCTCGGCATCCGCCGCGATCTGCGCCTTCAGCGCGTCGAGGGACGAAAATTTCTCCTCCGGCCTGATCCAGCCGATGAAACACACTTCGATCGTCTTGCCGTAAAGATCTCCGGAAAAATCGAACAGATAGGCCTCGAGCAGCGGTGAGCCATTGTCGACGGTCGGGCGGCGGCCGAAGCTTGCGACTCCGCTGTAGAGCGCATCGTCAACCTCGACGCGAACGGCATAGATGCCGTGGCGCAGGCGGCAGCTTGGCTCGGGCAAAAGATTGGCGGTGGGGAAGCCGAGCGCGCGGCCGAGCTTTTGACCGTGCAGGACCTCGCCCATGATGGAAAAGGGATGGCCGAGCAAATGGGCCGCATGTTCGACGTCGCCGGCCTCGAGCGCCGCTCTGGTCGCAGTCGAAGAGGCCGCCTCGTCGGCCTCGCTCCCGATGGCGCTGACGCGCTCGACGATCTCGACGAGGAAGCCGTGGCGTTCCCCGGATTGTTTCAGAAAAACCGGCGTGCCTTTGCGCCCGGCGCCAAAATGGAAATCATAACCAGCGACCACCGCGCGCACGCCAAGGCGGCGCAGCAATATCTCGGCAATGAATTGTTCGGCGGTGAGACTCGCCAAAGCGGCGTCGAAGGTGATGACGATCATCCCGTCTATGCCAAGCCGCTCCAGGGATTTTGCCTTCGCCTGCATCGGGGCAAGGCGGAATATGGTCTTTTCGCCGCGAAAGAAATCGGTCGGATGGGGCTCGAAGGTCAGCACGGCGCAAGGACGGCCAAGTTTCTGCGCCAGCGCCTCGGCCCGTCGGATGACCGCGACATGGCCACGATGGACGCCATCGAAATTGCCGATGGCGACGACGGCTCCTTCAAGCCCCGGCGGCGGCGCGGCGGGGTCGATGGCGAGAACGAAATTTTTGGAGGGGCGGGGATCGGCCAATGAGTCAGACCACCTCAATGCGCTTGGGCTCCCGCGCGCCTGCGCCGGGGGGCCGGCCGCGTTCAACCCGAAACCGCGACATATGCGTCAAAAGCGCGCCGCTCCAAAGAGGCGCGAACCTGCCGCGAGCGCCAGTCTTCGTCAAGTTCTTGAGCGCTTTCACCTTCGCTCCTACCAAATGAGTCTCGCGATCGCGGCGGTCGGGCGCAGGCCCGCCGCTTCGACGAACTGGCGTAGCGCCGCGACGTCGAGTTCGTCGACTTCCTCGGCGCGGCGGCGCAATTCGTCGCGGTGCAATTCGTCGCGGTGCAATTCCTCGCGGTGAATGCCTGATGTGACAAGGAGGCTGTCGAAACCCTGCTCGGCGGCGCCGCGAATGTCCGTGCGCATGGCGTCGCCGATGGCGAGCACGCGCGATCGCCTGACCTTGCCGCCTCTCGCGGCGTTGGCGAGATCGAGCGCCCGCTCGTAGATCGGAGCAAAAGGTTTGCCGGCCTGGATGACCTTGCCGCCAAGGCGCTGATAGCGATCGGCGATCGCCCCCGCGCAATAGGACAAAACGCCGTCGACCTCGACCACGAGATCCGGATTTGCGCAAAGAAAATCGAGGCCGCGCTCGAAGATGCGTTTCAGCCTTGCGTCATAATCCTGCGGCGTCTCGCGCCAGAAATCGATGAAGCCGGTGCAAAGGACGAAATCGGCGCTTTCTATCGGCGCCTGGCGCGGCGCCTCGCCGCGCAATGCGGCGACCTCCTCGAAGAGACCTGTTTCCTCCGCCGCGCCAATATGGAACAGGCTCTGGCCCGCGCGCTCCATGAGAAGCGAAACAGTCACGTCGCCGGATGATACGATGGCGTCGTATGCGTCACCGCGGCCGCCGAGATCGGCGAATTGCGCGGCGACGATGCGGCTGGGCGCCGGCGAGTTCGTGATCAGAACGACCGCCCCGCCTTTGGCGCGAAAGCGCGACAGCGCCTCCATGGCGGCGTCGAACGCGACGGCGCCATTGTGAACGACGCCCCAGACATCGCTCAAAACGACGTCGTAGCCTTCCGCGAGTTCGCTCAAGCCGGCGATCAGTCGAGGCAAATCCAATCATCCTTTGCGGGCTTCGAGCGCCCGGCCATGACGTATGATCTCACGAGGGGCCGAATGCCGCTTCGCGTCAAATTGTTGCATCGGGCTAGGCTCGTCCGTCCGAACAGTCAAGCTTGTGGCGCACAGCCTTGAGCGCCACAAGATAAGCAATTGTTCAGCATCTGCTCGATTAAGCCAAAGCCTGCGCTTAAACTGTAGCCTGACATTTGTTGATATGTTTTATTGCATAGTCGCCTGCGTACCCGGGTGTTCCTTGCGTAAATCGCGTATCAGCGGCGTGACGGTCAGCGCGCGCCTGTCCTTGGCCTTGTGAGCGTGGGCTTGCCCTTTGCGCGCGCTTTGGCCGTTTGGCTCCTTGTCATTCTGGCGGCCGGCGGCGCGTCGGCGGGAGCCTGGCTAATGCCGCCAGGGGAGGGGCAGATTATTGCCGGCGCGGCTTTTTCAGGCTCGAGCCGCGCCTTCGATTCGCACGGCCATCTGATCCCCGTGCCGTCTTACGACAAATTTGAACTTGGGGCCTATATCGAATATGGCCTCGTCGATTGGCTGACCTTGGTGGCCTCGCCCGCCTATGACCGGATCCGCCAGCCCGCGCCCGCCCTTTCTTACAATGGCGCTGGAGAAAGCGCGATTGGCGGCAGAATAGGGCTTTATCAATCGGATGGGCTCGTCGCCTCGCTGCAGGCCGTCTTGCTCACCCCCGGCGCGTCCTTCAATAGCGCCATCGAGCCACGCCGCGCGGGTTCGATCGACCTGCGTGGAATGATTGGCTCGAACTTTACGATCGGGTCCACCCCGGCCTTCGTCAGCGCCGAAGGGGGCTATCGGTTCTATGCGCAATCCCAGCCGGGCGAATGGCGTCTCGACCTCACTTTTGGCGTGCGCCCGATCGAGAAAGTGCTTGTCTTATTGCAAAATTTCGGCGCTCTCCAGACGGGGGCCAGCGCCGCTTTCCCGAGATCCTCGTGGGACAAGCTGCAGACAAGCCTCGTCTACGATTTTACCCCGTCCATTTCGGGCCAGATTGGCGCATTCCTTACGGTAGCGGGCGTCAATACGGGGCGCGAGCTTGGTCCGCTCGCTGCGCTCTGGTATCGCTTCTGAACCGCGGCGCCGTTTTCCAGATTCATCAGGATCGACTTTGGTCCAATATAGGCGGTCAATGCTCATATAGGATATGAGAGTTAGACCATAAATGCCTGAACTAAAGCGAATGATTGCGTATGAATCTTCACTCCCGGCTGCCTGGCGAGTTTCCCAATGACTGAGCGCTGCCTTGGCGTGCTGCTCGCTGGCGGGCGCGCCGAGCGCATGGGCGGAGGCGACAAGCCGCTGCGGCGGGTTGGCGGGGCGTCCATTCTGGAGCGCGTCATCGCAGCGATGGCGCCGCAATGTGATGGCCTTGTTCTGAACGCCAATGGCGATCCCGGTCGGTTCGCGGCCTATGGGCTTCCCATCGTCGCCGATGATGCGCCCGGCTTCAAAGGACCGCTCGCCGGCATTCTTGCCGGCCTCGACTGGATCGCGGCGAACCGTCCAGATGTCCGCCTTGCTGTCAGCGCGCCGACCGACACGCCCTTCCTACCTCTCGATCTTGTGAGACGGCTCAAGGTCGCGCGGAGCGATGCAAAGGCGGATCTTGCCTGCGCGCGTTCGGAAGGGACGGCGCACCCTGTCGTCGCGCTCTGGCCTGTCGCGATCCGGGAGGATCTGCGCCATGCGCTCATCGAGGAGGATGTGCGCAAGATTGATCGCTTTACGCAACGCTACAGCCTTGCCTATGCCGATTGGGCGGCGGCGCCTGTCGATCCCTTCTTCAATGCGAATGAGCCGGCGGATCTCGCCGCCGCCGAGGCGATCGCGGCGGCGGCCGAACAGGAAAATTCTCCTCTTCCCGGCAAATAAAATGGAATTTATAAGCCGTCCGTAACAGGACAACTATCATATCTTTACAGAATAGACGCGGGCGCGACAGGCGCGGAAGGGTTCGTCATGGTGCTGACGCCAGGCAAGGTTGAAAATATAGACATCGAGGAATTGAAACTCGGATTGGCCGACGGCTCCATTCTGCTCGTCGATGTCCGCGAACCGAACGAATTCGTCGCCGGCCACATTCCAGGCGCAACGCTAAATCCGCTGCAAAGCTTTGATGTGTCGAGGCTTCCGGATGTGCCGGGCAAGCGCGTCGTGCTGTCCTGCCGTTCCGGCAAGCGCTCGCTGACCGCCCTTGACCTCGCCCGTCTGTTCGGCCGCGGCGACGTTTGCGCCCATTATCCGGGCGGCTTTCAGGAATGGTCCCAGCGCGGCGAAAAGGTCGAGATCTGAGAGCTTGATGGCTCGAGCTATTCCTCTTCCGGGAAAAAATCTTCGTCGATCAGGATCACGCGCTGCATGAGATGCTGGACGTAACAGGCATCGGTTTTCCTAAAACTCATGCGCGATCTTATGATCTTATTAAGACGACGCCGGGATGAGTTGATGCGTTCCGGCGACGGACGAGGGTCAAACGCCTTCAATGCGCTGAGTGCCCCCGAACTTTATCTAGACGGAATCGCGCCGCGATCCGGTCCAATGTTCCAAATCTGTCTCGTCTTAACAACTGCGAGCATAATGTCGTCCGAAAACGGGCTTCCGCTTTTTGGCGTCATGCTCCAGGGCGCCATGATTTGACCTCTCAAACCCGGAAAAAGCTTAACGAGGTCAAAAAAACATCGTTGTGTGGCCACAATCGAAATATATCTGCCCGGCATCGATCGTAATTAAGGGTAGATGCATTGAGATGTATACGTATAATCGCATTAATGGCTCCGTGTATGTTGCAATTGACGACCGGTATTGCTAGCGCAAATGAGGAGTATCTTATTACAGCATCATATTATTCATCAGGCGCCGTGACGGCGTCGGGGGAACGCTTCGATCAGGATGGTTTTACTGCCGCGAGCAGAACTCTGCCATTTGGCACGCGGCTTCAGGTCACCAATCCCGCGACCGGCCGTTCAGTGATCGTGCGCATCAACGATCGCGGCCCGTTCGTCCGCGGGCGCGCCCTTGACCTCGCGAAGGGAGCGGCGGAAGCTCTTGGGATGATCTCGGCCGGCGTTGCAACGTTGAAGATTGCACGCCTGACGAGCGAGGAAGCCTCCAATTCGCCATGACCCCAGGCGCTCGATTCGGCGCGCGCCGAACGATTGCCGCCGCGCGCCCCTTGCCGCGGGGCCTGCGGCTTGCTAGATAGGCCGCTTAACCTGCTTTTTACCGCCGTCTCGGCGCCGGCCCGCTTTCGAGTGGTGGTCCTTAGCTCTTGAAGCAAAGGATGCCGGCGGCAAAAAGCGCAACCAACCCTAAAACCACCGGCGCTGCCCGAGATTCGGGCATCCAGGAGACCACATGGCATCAACTTCCACCTACGCGCCCTCGCGCGAGGATTTCGCGGCGCTTCTCGACGAAAGCTATGGCCAGAACGAGGCTTTCGAAGGCTCCGTCATCAAGGGCATCGTCGTTGCGATTGAAAAAGACGTCGCCGTCATCGACCTCGGTCTGAAGACCGAAGGACGCGTCGCCCTCAAGGAATTTCAAGGCCCCGGCCGCGAAGGCCCGCCCAAAGTCGGCGATGAAGTCGAGGTCTATCTCGAGCGCATCGAAAACGCGCTCGGCGAAGCCGTCATCTCGCGCGACAAGGCCCGCCGCGAAGAGAGCTGGGTCAAGCTCGAAAAGGCTTTCGAGAAGCAGGAAAAGGTCGAAGGCATCATCTTCAACCAGGTCAAGGGCGGCTTTACCGTCGATCTCGACGGCGCCGTCGCCTTCCTGCCGCGCAGCCAGGTGGATATCCGCCCGATCCGCGACGTCACCCCATTGATGCAGGTGCCGCAGCCCTTCCAGATTCTCAAAATGGATCGCCGCCGCGGCAATATCGTCGTCTCGCGCCGCACCGTTCTCGAAGAATCCCGCGCCGAGCAGCGCCATGAGATCGTCGCCAACCTCGAAGAAGGTCAGGTGATCGAGGGCATGGTGAAGAACATCACCGATTACGGCGCCTTCGTCGATCTCGGCGGCATCGACGGCCTTCTGCATGTCACCGACATCGCCTGGCGGCGCGTCAACCATCCGACCGAGGTGTTGACCATCGGGCAGACGGTTCGCGTCAAGATCATCAAGATCAACCACGAGACCCACCGCATTTCGCTCGGCATGAAGCAGTTGCTCGAGGATCCGTGGCAGGGCATCGAGGCGAAATATCCGGTCAACGCGCGCTTCCAGGGACGCGTCACCAACATCACCGACTACGGCGCCTTCGTCGAGCTCGAGCCCGGCATCGAAGGCCTGATCCACGTCTCGGAAATGTCCTGGACAAAGAAGAACGTGCATCCTGGCAAGATCGTTGCGACGAGCCAGGAAGTCGACGTGCAGGTGCTCGAAGTCGATCCGGTCAAGCGCCGCATCTCGCTCGGCCTCAAGCAGACGCTGGCGAACCCGTGGGAATCCTTCGCGGAAAAATTCCCGATCGGCTCCGAAGTCGAGGGCGAGGTCAAGAACAAGACCGAATTTGGTTTGTTCATCGGCCTCGACGGCGATGTCGACGGCATGGTCCATCTCTCCGATCTCGACTGGAAGAAGCCGGGCGAACAGGCGATCGAGGACTACAAGAAGGGCGATATCGTCAAGGCCAAGGTGCTTGACGTCGATATCGAGAAGGAGCGCATTTCGCTCGGCGTGAAGCAGCTCGCCTCCGATCCGTTCGCCGCCAAGCCGAGCGAAGGCGCGGCCGGCAAGACGGGCGAAGACGCCTCCGATCTCAAGAAGGGATCGGTCGTCACCTGCGAAGTGCTTGATGTCAAGGACGGCGGCATCGACGTCAAAATCGTCGGCAGCGACTTCACCGCCTTCGTCAAGCGCAATGAACTCGCGCGTGATCGCGCCGACCAGCGGCCGGAGCGTTTCGCGGTCGGCGAGAAGGTCGACGCCCGCATCACGCTGTTCGACCGCCGCGCCCGCAAGGTCTCGGTGTCGATCAAGGCGCTCGAAGTCGCCGAGGAGAAGGAGGCCATTGCGCAATATGGCTCCGCCGACTCCGGTGCTTCGCTCGGCGACATTCTCGGCGCGGCGCTGCGCGCCCGCGAAGAGACACCGAAGAAGAAGTCGTCCGACGAATAATCTTTAAGAGGGCAGCTTTCAAGCATACTCCGATCAGATTGGTTCAATCTGATCGGTCAGGAATATGCTGAAGCTTCTGAAGCGGGAGCGGTTTTTCAGGTCAAATGGCTCCATTTGATCGGAAAGCGCTCTCCCCGCCCACGCATAGCAAGCCCGTGCGAAAGATTTTCGCGCGGGCTTTTTTTCGCCGAGAGGGATTTTGATGTCAGGCGCGAATATCGGTCCGCTTGTTGGTATTGGCGTCGACTTCGGCACGACGAACAGCGTCGTCGCGCTCGCTTTCGAGGGCGGTCATGTCGAGAGCCTCACCTGGCCATCGGCTTTCGGGGCGACGGACACTTTCCGCACGGCGCTGATGTTCTGGCGCGAGGGGCGCAAAATCGCTCACGCGGCGGGGCCAAGCGCCATCGCGCGCGCCATTGCCCAGGAAGGCGAGCAGCGCTTCATTCAGTCGATCAAGACCTACCTTGCGAGCCGCCTCTTCAGCGAGACGCGCCTTTACGGCGAGCGTTTCACCATCGAGCGGCTGATCGCGGTGTTCCTCACCGCCCTTTTCGACAATGACGGATTGCGCGGCTCCGGCGGATTTTCGGCGCGGCCGGCGGTGATCTCAGGGCGCCCGGTGGTTTTCGCGGGCGAAACGCCAGACGAAGCGCTGGCTGTCTCGCGGCTGCGGACGGCCTATGATCTTGCTGGCGTCACGGGCGTCGAACTCGCCTTCGAGCCGCTTGGCGCCGCATATTGGTATGCGCGAAAGCTCGACCGTGAGGAGACCGTCCTCGTCGCCGATTTCGGCGGCGGCACCAGCGATTTTTCGGTGCTTCGCTTCGCACGCCAAAATGACGGATTGACGGCGAAGCCGCTGGCGCATAGCGGCGTCGGCGTCGCTGGCGACACCTTCGATTATCGCATCATCGATCATGTCGTGGCTCCAAAGCTCGGCAAGGACACGTTTTATCGCTCTTTCGAAAAGAGGCTGCCGATCCCGGCCTATTTCCACGCCGCCTTCGCGCAATGGCATCAATTGTCCTGGCTGAAGACGACGCAGACGCTCGGCGAATTGCGCAAGCTAATCCAGAGCGCGGAAGAGCCCCGGAGGCTTGAGGATCTGCTGATCCTCATCGAACATGATCTTGGTTTCGAGCTTTATCGCGCCGTTGGCGACCTCAAGGCGAAATTATCAGCTCACGACGAAGCGCGTTTCCTGTTTGCCCGCGAAGGGATCGAGATCGAGGCTGAGGTGAGCCGAAAAGATTTCGAGGGCTGGATCGCGGAGGATCTGGAAAAGATCAGCGCGGCGATGGACGAGGCTGTCGCCGCGGCCGGGTTGACCGCCGCCGGCATAGATGCGGTGTTCTTGACCGGGGGCACATCCTTCGTGCCGGCGGTGCGCGCGCTGTTCACGCAGCGCTTCGGCGAGAAACGCGTGCATATCGGCGACGCGTTCCAGTCGGTCGCGTCGGGGCTCGCGTTGATCGCAGCCGATCGGGCGGGGGGCTGACGGTTTAGCGCCAGCGACAGACGCGGCGTCCTCTATGCCACCAGCACACCCTGCGGGGCCGGCGCCGATGTACGACGACAACGGTTTTTTCGATGGGATTTTCTGGGGGAGCGTCAAGCTGCTTGCCCATCATGAGCGGCGCGGCTTCCGCGAGCTCTGGCGTCAGGGCCAGTCCAAAGGCGGCGACGGCGGCGCCTCCCAGCAGCGTCCCGAGCATCGCGCGGCGATCCATGGCTGTCATGTGCTTCCTCCCAGAAAAACATCGGTCTAACGCAGTGAAACTAACTTCGGCGCCAGTGAAGTCCAGCCCCGCATCGCTCGGGGCGGCTACTCAGGCTTTTACGCCTCATCCCATCCTCCCGCGCGCCCAATCCCCGATCCGCGCAATCGCCTCATCGGCCTCTGGAAATAATCCCGCCCAGATCGGATAGACATGCTGCATCCCGGCCGCGACGATCGCCGTGGCGTCGCAGCCCGCCATTCCCGCTTTCCGCACAAGGAATATCGTGTCATCGAGCAAGACTTCGTCGCCGCCGACGAGGCAGAGGATCGGCGGCAGGCCCGAAAGATCGGCGGACAGGGGCGAGGCGAGGGGGTGGCGCGGATCGGCGCCGCCGAGATACCAGCCGGCCATCTCCAACAGGCTTTCGCGCGTGCAGGTGATGTCGGCCGAGGCGCGGCTGGCGAAACTCTCGGCCTCGCAGGCAAGGTCCGTCCAGGGGCAAATCAGGGCGATCCCCGCGCAGGCGGGCAGGCCGGCGTCGCGCGCCGCGACGACGGTGGCGAGGGCCAGTCCGCCGCCCGCCGAATCGCCGGCGACGATCGTCCTTGCGGGGTCCGCGCCCTCAGCCAGCAGCCACTGATAGGCGCGCAGGGAATCCTCGACAGCGGCGGGGAAGGGATGCTCCGGCCCGACGCGATAATGCGGGACCAGCGCGCGCGCTTCGCAGGCGAGCGCCAGATGTCCCGCCGTCTTGCGCCGCGACTTTGGCGAGCCGAGCACATAGCCGCCACCGTAAAGATAAAGGATCGCGGCGCCCTCGCGCGCCTCCGGCGGCTCGGCCCAAAGGCCGCCAACCTCGTGCGCCGGGGAGAAAGCGACGCCGCGCGGCTCCGCCGTCATGCTCTCGGCGCGCTCGCCGGCGCGACGGCGCATGTCGAGCGGCAGTTCGAACTGCTTTGGGCTATTGGCGATAAAGGTCCAGAACTGCTGCGCCTGGCGGCTGATCACGCGGCGGCTCCGCGCAAAAAATGCAAAATGAAGGCGGCGATCATGGAAAGTCCTCGGTGCTCCGGCGACGTCCGAATCGTCGCGACAAGGCGGCGCGGATTCTCTTTGGCGCCAAACCGGGCCGGCGTGAAGGTCATGGGGCGAACAGGGCGTAACGGCGCAAAGGCTTCAGCATAGCGGGGACAAAATAATGCCATTTGCAAAAACAGGGAATCTACGCCATGTTTTCTATACGTTCGGCGGTCATCATCTCTTCAACTCTTCCGGCCGGCGCTTTTTTAAGAGGATCGCACCCTGATACCCACGATTTCTGGCGGAACGGCGCCTCAGCCGATTCATCAACTTTCCGGTCTTTCTGGATCTGAGGCCGGGACCCTCGTGCGGACTATCTTGACGGCTCTCGATGACTTAAAGGCCGAGGACGTCGTCTCAATCGACCTGCACGGCAAAACCACCCTCGCCGACGTCATGATTATCGCGACTGGCCGCTCCAACGTTCATGTCGGAGCCATTGCCGAGCGCGTCATCAAGGCGTTCAAGGACGTCCAGGCGGCGCCCCGCGCCGAAGGATTGCAGGCGGGCGACTGGGTTCTGATCGATGGAAGCGACGTCATCGTCCACATCTTCAGGCCCGAGGTGCGCCAGTTCTACAATCTCGAAAAGATGTGGGGCGTTGGGCGTCCCGGCGAGTTGCGCGCCGGCTGACCGCGCTTAAGAGGTGCGCCTCATCCTGTTTTGCGTCGGCCGCTCCAAGGCCGGCGCCGAGAAGGAGCTGGCGCTGCGCTACATCGAGCGCGCGAACGCCTCTGGCCGGGCGATAGGCTTCGCAGGCGTCGAGCTGCGCGAACTTGATGAGAGCCGTGCGCGCAGGCCAAATGATCGGAAAGCCGACGAGGCGAAGGCGATTCTTGGCGCTCTGCCGCCGGGCGCGGAGCTTATTGCGCTCGACGAAGGCGGAAAGCTGCTGCCGAGCCGGGAGTTTGCTTCGCATCTCGGCAAGCGCCGCGATCAGGGCGCGCCCGCTTTGGCGCTGGTCATCGGCGGCGCGGACGGCCTTGGCGCGGATGTCCGCGCGGCGGCCTCCCTCACCCTCTCCTTTGGTCCGATGACCTTTCCCCATCAATTGGTGAAGATCATCGCGGCCGAGCAGATCTACCGGGCGATGACGATTCTCGCGGGCCACCCTTATCATCGCGATTAGAGACCGCGCCGAAAGCTGCGGATTTTTCGCATCCACATCGTGCGTCAGGCGAGCTCGCCGCTGGCGCCGGCGAAAGTGATGTCCCGGCTTTGAGCCACCCGGGCGATGCGCGGAAAGATATGCCGGATTGCCATATCGTGCAGTTCCGCCGATATGCCGGCGCAGGCGTCTTCCACGAGGATGACCTCATAGCCATGCTCCCAGGCCTGGCGCGCCGTCGATTCGACGCCAAAATTGGTCGCAACCCCTCCGAGCACAATCGTCCGGACGCCGCGCCGCCGCAGTTGGAGATCGAGCTCGGTCCCGTAGAAGGCTCCCCATTGCCGCTTGGTGATGACAATGTCGGTTGGCTGCGCGAGCCCTTCCGCGAGCGTGCTCCAGTCAGCAGGCAATCCGCCTTCCGGACGCGCCATCGGCTGATCGACGCGCGGCGGCGGCCTGTCGGCAAAGTCTTCAGCAAATGCGACGCGCAGCAGAATCACCGGCGCGCCAGCTGCCCGGAAACGGCCGGCGAGAGATTTGCCCGTGGCGAGCGTCGTCGTTCCGGAACGCGGCTCAAGAGGCATTCCGACAATGCCGTTTTGCAGGTCGATCAGAACGAGAGCGGCGGCGCGGAGATCAAAATCGGACATTTGGCGTCTTTCTGCGAGGCGCGGCTCCCGGCGGCGCGGAGCGCGCAAGGTGACGGCCGCGCGATGCGATGATATGCGAGGATGAATTCGTAAAACGGATAGTTGAGGATGTGCTCGCAAAAGTCAACGGCCGCGATGGCGCTCGAACCAAAGCGGTCGCGCGGCAAATTGCGCGTGGCCGCGATCATGGACGCCGGCGCCGCCGTATTCACCGAGAAGGGCTATGACGGCGCCACGATGAGCGAGATCGCGGCGCGGTCGAATACCGCCATCGGCTCGCTTTACCGCTTCTTTCCGACCAAGGATGTGCTCGCCGACGCTATCCTCAGCCGCTACTGGGCGCTTCTCAAGGAATCACTCGACGGCATCGCAGAGCGGGCGCCGAAGCTCTCGCCGGATGCGATCGCGGACGCCCTGGTCGACCTCATGCTCGACCTACGATCCGATCGATCCGTCGCGGTCGCGCTTGTCGATGCGCGCAGCGACGCCGCCGACAAGCGCTCGACGGTGCGCAACAGCATACGCGAACGGCTCGCGACGCTGCTTGTCGCCGCCACAACGACCTTGCCGGGGGCCGAGGCCGAGCGCATGGCGGCGGTGCTTCTCCACCTTTTGAAAATCGCGCCGGTTGTCGCCCAGGAAGAAGCCGGGGCCGGGCAGGAGGCGCTCATCGCAGAGGCGCGCGAACTCGTCCGGCTTTATGTCGGCCGAGCATTCAGCAAGGCGGCGGCGCTCTCGCGCGATGCTTGAACACCGCGATGTTGCAGGATCCGCCGCGCTTCGGCCATGTTCCGCCTTGAGTGTAGCCGGCTTGAGAGCGACAGTGATTCATCGAATTTTGCCTGACCGCAGCGGCTTCGGCGCGAAGAGAGCGGCATCGCTGGCGCTCGTGGTCAGCCTTTTGTCTTTTTCGCCGCAAGCCCTCGCGCAAGCCACACCGCAAGACCCGCCGCCCCAAATGCAAAAATCCGACAGCGCCGATGCGTTGAGCGGGCGCCGGCTCGAACTGCGCGGCATGCAGGACACGATCGAGGCCTCGCAGGAGCAACGCGCCAAAATCGAAGCGGAGGTCGCCTCGATCCGCACCGATCGGGCGAAGCTTTCAACGGCGCTGGTTGATCTCGTGCAAACAATCGACGGCCGCGAACGCAAGATCAGCGAGGCGGAAGCAAGACTTGATACGCTGACCGGAAGCGAGGAGGCGATCCGGCGCTCGCTCGCCAGCCGTCGCCAGGTCATCGCCGAGATTCTGGCGGCCCTGCAGCGGATGGGACGCAAGCCGCCGCCGGCTCTGCTCGTCGCTCCAGAAGACATGCTGGCGGCGATCAGAACGTCAATGATGCTGGGTTCAGTGCTTCCCGAGATGCGCGCCGAGACTGAAGCGCTCGCCTCCGACCTCTCGGATTTGTTACAATTGCGCCGTTCGATCGCCACTGAGCGCGATTCACTCGCAGGCGACGTCGAGAAACTCGGCGTCGATCGTCAGCGTCTCGCCGCTCTGATCGACGCCCGCCAATCCGCGCTGGCGGCGGCGGAAGAGGCGCTGGGCGCGGAAAATGCGCGCGCGGCTGAGCTTGCCAAACAGGCTGCGAGCCTTAAAGATCTGATTGCCAGAATGGAGACCGAGAATGCCGCCGCCGCCCGCGGGGCGGAGGCTGCGCGCAAGTCTGACGAAGCGCAGAAGGCGGCGCAGGCGGCGGTGCCGGAAGCGCAGCGCAAGCTGGCGATGGCGCCGTTCAAGGATCCTGCGCGGCTCGCCCCCGCGAGCGCTTTCGCGGATACGAAGGGGTTGCTGCCGCTGCCCGTAGCGGGTTCGCTTCAGCGCGGCTTTGGCGCGCCGGACGGTTTTGGCGGCGCTGAGAAGGGCATGTTGATTGCAACGCGCCCGCAGGCGGTTGTAGCCTCGCCCTGCGATGGTTGGGCAGCCTATGCTGGGCCTTATCGCACCTATGGACAACTCTTGATCATCAATGCGGGGCAGGGTTACTATATTATTCTTGCAGGGATGGATCGGATCAACGTAAACGTAGGGCAGTTCATTTTGGCTGGGGAGCCGGTCGCGGTGATGGGCGACGGATCGGCAAAGACGGCTGCGGCTATAGCTATCGGGGCGGCGCAGCCTATCCTCTATATCGAGTTTCGGAAAGACGGGGCGGCGATCGATCCGGGCCCATGGTGGGCGAAGCCGGAATTGCAAAAGGTTCGCGGATGATGCGGAAGGTTTCACTGGTCATGCTTGGCGCCGTTCTTGGCGCCTCGGTTGTTACGCTCGGTACGCAGACGAGAGTGTTTTCGGATGGCATGGCGCGTGCGGCCGCGTCCGATACCTATCGAAATCTCAATCTCTTCGGCGATGTCTTCGAAAAAATCCGTTCCGATTATGTCGAAAAGCCGGACGAGCAGAAGCTCGTCGAGGCCGCGATCAACGGCATGCTGAGTTCTCTCGATCCGCATTCGAGCTATATGGACGCGAAGAGCTTCCGCGACATGCAGGTGCAGACGCGGGGTGAGTTCGGCGGTCTCGGCATCGAGGTGACTCAGGAAGACGGCCTCATCAAGGTCGTGACCCCGATTGACGATACGCCCGCCTCTCGCGGCGGCATCCTGTCGGGCGACATCATCTCCGCGATCGACGGGGAGAATGTGCAGGGTCTGACCCTCAACCAGGCCGTTGACAAAATGCGCGGCGCTCCGAACACGGCCGTGACCTTGAAAGTGCTGCGCGGGCCGAACAAGGATCCCCAGGACATCAAGCTGACGCGCGCCGTCATTCAGATCAAGTCGGTTCGCGAGCACCAGGTCGGCGATGATATCGGCTATATCCGGATCACCCAGTTCAACGAACAGACCGGGGACGGCGTCGTTGACGCCATCAAGAAATTCCAGACGGATATCCCGGCTGATAAGTTCAAGGGTTATATTCTCGATCTGCGCAATAACCCGGGCGGTCTCCTCGATCAGTCGATCGCGGTTTCCAACGCTTTCATCGATCGTGGCGAGATTGTTTCGACGCGCGGCCGCAACGCCGACGAGTCGATGCGCTATAACGCTCATCCCGGCGATCTTTCGAAAGGCAAGCCTCTGGTGGTGCTGATCAACGGCGGTTCGGCCTCAGCCTCCGAAATCGTCGCCGGCGCCCTCCAGGATCACAAGCGCGCGACGATCCTCGGCACGCGTTCTTTCGGCAAGGGTTCAGTGCAGACGATCATTCCGCTCGGCCAGAACAATGGCGCCGTGCGGTTGACGACGGCGCGGTATTACACGCCATCCGGCCGCTCCATTCAGGCGAAGGGCATTGAGCCCGACGTCATCGTGCTGGAAGACGTTCCGGACGATCTGAAAGGCAAGGACGACACCAAGGGCGAGGCTTCGCTCAAGGGTCATCTGAAGAACGGCGATGATGAAAAGGGCGGATCTCAGGCTTATGTTCCGCCGAATGAAAAGGACGATAAGCAGCTCGCCGCCGCCGAAGACATTCTGCGCGGCGTGACGAAGACCTCGAGCAAGACGACAACGCAACCGGCCGACGAAGCCGAGAAAGTCCCGAATTAAGCCCGGCCGCGCGCTTGGCATGACTGGGAAAGCCGTGCGGTTCTGAAAAGCCCGGCGTCGCGACAAAAAAGAAGCGCGATGGTTCAGTTTCGATCATCGCGCCAGCACAAGGAGGAGCGCGATTTACCGATGAAATCGCGCTCTGGACCATATGACGGGAGCGTTCAACATATTTGAAGCTGCCTGCGGCCGGGCTTTCGACTTCAAGCGTCGCGCCGTTAGACGCAGGGGCCCTAGCGCAGGTTAATACCTCGCAACGAGCGGTTCAGGTTCGACGCGATCCCTCGGGCTTGATGAGAGGCGAGGTTATCCAGTGACGCAGTTTGGGAATTATCGTCCGTGCGTCGGCATCATGTTGCTCAACCGCGACGGGCTCGTGTTCGTCGGCCGCAGACGCTCGAAAAGGCCGCTCGAACAGCCGCGCGTCGGCCATGAATGGCAAATGCCGCAAGGGGGCATCGACCCCGGGGAGAATCCCTTCGACGCCGCTATGCGGGAGCTGCGCGAGGAGACCAACGTGTATTCAGCCTCCCTTCTCGCTGAATCGCCCGACTGGTATACTTACGATCTCCCCGAGGAATATTCGAGAAAGTCGTGGAAAGGCCGCTTCCAGGGGCAACGCCAGAAATGGTTCGCCCTGCGCTTTGAAGGCGATGACGGCGAGATAGATATCGACAATCCGGCCGGCGGCCAGAAGCCGGAATTCGACGCATGGCGCTGGGCTCCGATCGACCATCTTGTCGATCTGATCATTCCTTTCAAGCGTCCCGTCTATGAGAGGGTGGTCGAAAGCTTCGTTCACCTCGCGGCGCCGGCGTCAGCCTCTGCGGGCGAACGCGATAGTTAAGCCGAATCGGCTCTTTGTGACGGTGGGTCGTTCGCGCTGGCCGAGCCGGGACAGACATGAAAAGAGCGCCGGGATGGCGCTCCGACGCTGCCCATTCGCCGAGATGACGCTCGCTTCTTTGAGCGCGGAATCGAATCTGTTTGGAAGCGGGGCGAGGGCCCCGCTCGCGCTTATTTCGGCGCGAGCACCATGACCATCTGGCGCCCCTCCATTGACGGTTCGGCTTCGACTTTGGCGATCGTCCCGGTTTCGGTTTTCACGCGCTCCAGAAGCCTGAAGCCAAGATCCTGATGGGCCATTTCACGGCCGCGAAAGCGGAGCGTCACCTTGACTTTATCGCCTTCTTCGAAAAAGCGCCGGACGGCCTTCATCTTGGTGTCGTAATCGTGCTCGTCGATGCCGGGACGGAGCTTGATTTCCTTGATCTCGACGATCTTCTGCTTCTTCCGGGCCTCGGCCGATTTCTTCTGCTCGAGGAAGCGGAACTTGCCGTAGTCGAGAATTTTGCAAACGGGCGGATTTGCGGTGGGAACGATCTCGACGAGATCGAGGCCGGCTTCATCAGCTGATTGCTGCGCTACGAGCGTATCGACGACGCCTCGATTTTGGCCTTCGGCGTCGATTAACTGAATTTCACGGGCGCGGATTTCGCGGTTGATGCGTGGCCCGTCCTTTTGCGGGACCGGGGGAGCTTTCATCGGACGGCGAATGGCGTTGTCTCCTTCATGGTGATTGATCAAATCCAGACTGGACGCCAAACCGCCTATGGCCGCATCAATGAATGGACTCAAAATAAAACATCGGTTCATTACCCGACGAAGTCAATGCTCGCCACGTAAAGTGGCGCTTTCGTCTGCGCATTATTTAATCAGACCAGCAAAAAATGTCTTATCAGCCGTCGCCGCGCGCCGCCGCATAGGCGCTGAGGGTCTGCGATCGCAGCATCTCGATGGAGAACTGCGATTCGACGTGAGCTCGCGCCCGCAAGGAAAGCCGATCGCGCGCCGTCGCGCCAAGGCTTAAGGTCTCGCTCAATGCATGGGCGAGCGCCCGTTCGTCAGGGAGCGTCCGCCAGCCGGTCCGGGCGGTTTCATCGACGCCGGGCGGCGCGAGAATGGTTTCCGACGCGGCGCCCGAGGCCCCGACGATCACAGGCGCTCCCATTGCCTGCGCCTCGAGCGCAAATCCGGCAAAGGCGTCGGGATTGGCAGAAAGCGCAACCACGGCCGACGCCGCAAGCAAGGCGGCGGCCCGGTCCGGGCCGATCTCGCTGCGCCGCATGACGGATTGCAACCCCGCCTTGGCGATCGCGGCGTCGATTTCCTTGGCGAAGGCGGCGCCGGGCTCGTCGCAGGCGATAATGAATTTGGCTTCGCGCAGAAGCGTCGCGGCGGCATCCTGGCTGGCCAATCTCAGAACCGCCTCGATCAGGCTCTTATAGCTGCTCGAGGCGCGTGCGCCGGCCGCCAGCAAGACCACGCGCTCGTCGGGCGCTGCGCCCCAAAGCCGCCGCACGGCCTGGACTCTCGCCGGCGCAACGGCCTTCGGCACAAAAACGCGGCAATCGACGCCGCCGAGGACAACGTGAACCTTGGCTTTGGCTGCCGGATAGAGATTGACGATCAGGTCCGCGGTATGGGCCGAATCGGCGATGATCGAATCGCCCCGCGCCATGATCGAGTTATAGCGCAAGGCGAGCGGTCCGCCGCGCGCGTAAAACCCCTGGAAGCTGGTGACGAACGGCGTCTTGATGAGGCGCGTCGCGCCATAGGCGACCCAGGCAGGGGCGCGCGAGCGCGCATGAACGATGTCGACGCGCTCGGTTTTGATCAATTGCGTCAGGCGGCGCACGTTCAGCGCCATGCTCACGGGGTTTCTCGCATCGGCGGGAAAGCGCGTGAAGACGCCGCCCTTGGCCTGCAGCTCGCTGACGAGGGCGCCGCCGCGGCTGGCGACCAGCGCATTGGCGCCGACGCGGCTCAGAGCGCCAGCGATGTCGATCGCCGCGCGGGCGACGGGGCCGGGCTCGAGGTCCGGAACGATCTGGAGCACGGTGACGCCCGCCAGCGGGTGCGTCGCCCTGTCACGAAATGGTGAGCTTGAGCCTGATGACATTAAACGTGACTGCGTTCAAAGAACAAAGGCTGCAAAGCGGAACCATAAATTCTCGATACAACCGGAAGAATCGAGCATAGACGGGCGCGTCGGGTGGTGGAAGAGCGGGCTTTGCAAATCGGGATCTTGGCGCCGGGGGAGCCGCGGTTTCTTCATGTCGGGGAAGGGGCGAAGGCCCGGCGCATCGCCTTTTTGCGGCGCGCCGCTTCCGCTGGCGATGGCGTGGGCCTTGTGTGGCTTGGCGGCTTTCGCTCCATCATGCGCGGCGAAAAGGCGAGCTATCTCGAGCGCGCGGCTGGCGAGGCCGGAAGAGCTTATGTGCGCTTCGACTATTCCGGTCACGGCGAGTCGGAGGGGTGTTTCGACGATTCGACGATCGGCCTCTGGCTGGAAGAAGCGCTGGCCGTAGTGCGCGCGCTGACCGAGGGCCCGCAAATTCTCATTGGATCGTCGATGGGCGGCTGGCTGGCGCTTTTGGCCGCGCGGGCGCTTTTCGCGGCTGGCGAGTCCGCGCGTCTGCATGGGCTCGTGCTGATCGCGCCGGCTGTGGATTTCACGGAGAAATTGATCTGGGACAGGATGCCGGCGAAGGCGCGGGCGGCGCTGAAGGCGAAAGGGGTCTGGCCTCGACCATCGCGCTACCGGCCCGAGCCCGATCCGATCAGCCGCGAACTCATCGAGGAAGGTCGCCGCCACCTTCTCCTTGACGCGACGATCCGCAGCCATTGCCCCGTGCATATCCTGCAAGGCATGCAGGACGAGGATGTGCCCTGGCGTCACGCCCTGACCTTGATCGAGCACATGCATGGCGACCCCGCGACCTTGACGCTGATCAAGGATGGCGATCATAGGCTGTCGCGCCCGGAAGATCTTGCGCGGATTTGGGCGGCGGTCGAGGGAATGGAGTGAGCCCCTTTAATCGCGATTGACCATAGCACGCATCCTGCGTCTTCAGCAGGCTGAGAATTCGATGACCGATAACGCGGCTTTTTGAGGCAGTCCGAGAGGGAAAAGGGAATGGCTTTAGTAACTGAGCTTGTTGGCGACGAGATCAAGCGACCAAAACTCCATCCAACCCAGGTGCCGTGCTATTGGTCGATCTTGACAATAGAGGGTGCCGAAGCCCCAATACTGCAACTCGACACGCGAGGCTCTGCTGAGCGTGAAACGCCGCAAAAGCAGAGCCAGACGCTTCAATTTGATCGGCATAGCGCGACGCAGCTCTTTCTGATCATAAAGAGAGAGTTCAATTTGTAAGAGGCGATGCCTCTGCCTCATGCTCTCGACAACGCCGCCTCTCTCGTGTAGAGACCACCCCTTCAATTGAAAACAGCGCGTCAAAACGCTCGCCGGAAAAATCCGGCGGAAGGACAAGGTCTTTACTCAAATGAACATCATCGCCGAACTCGAGGCCGAACAGGCCGCCAAATTGCTCGCCGGCAAGACAATCCCGGAGTTCCAGCCGGGCGATACGGTCGTCGTCAACGTCAAGGTGAAGGAAGGCGAGCGCACCCGCGTGCAGGCCTATGAAGGCGTCTGCATCGCCAGAACTGGCGGCGGCCTCAATGAGAGCTTCACGGTCCGAAAGATTTCCTACGGCGAGGGCGTCGAGCGCGTGTTTCCGATTTTCTCCCCGAATATCGAATCAATCAAAGTGATCCGCCGCGGCAAGGTCCGCCGCGCAAAGCTCTATTATCTTCGCGATCGCCGCGGCAAGTCGGCCCGCATCGCGGAAAAGATGGAGTCTCCCGCCGCCAAGGCCGCGCGCGAAACGGCGAAGAAGGAAGCTAAGGCTGCCGCCAAGGTCAAGAAGGATGCTGCGCCCGCCGCCGAATGAGGCTTTTGCAGGATCCGGGTCGCTCGCGCGGCCCGGGCCAGCAGAAAACTATTTTAACGGCCCGTTCAAAATCCAGCGATGGCCGAAGGGGTCGCGGAAAGTCGCGAACCGCGTTCCCCAGAATGATTTGGTCGGGCTGGTCTCCGCCTTGCCGCCAAGGCTCGTGGCCTTGGCGAAAACATCGTCGACCTCCTTCGCCGTTGCATATTCGAGGCTGACGGACGCCGTGACGAGTTCGCCCGGCATTGGCATGCGGGTGTGGCCAAGCTCGGGGAAAGCGTCGGCGAGCATCACCGAGCCTCCATTGATCGACAGTTCGCAGTGCATGATTCGCAGCCCGTCGAACGCCGGCATGATCGACTTTTGCGTGGCCCCGAAGACGGTGGTGTAATAGGCGATGGCGGCAAGTGCAGGGGATGCCGTTAAATAGGGCGCAACCGACGGGCGCATTAGGTCCTCTGCTCCTATATAGCAATCAAAGATCCAGGGCAGGGTACTTCCCTGCGACAGATCTTGCGAGTAAGAACTGCCGTCTTCAGCACTTTTTTTCAAAAGCGCGCATCCGGCGCATCATAGGTTCGTCAAATGGCACATCCGCGTACGCTTTACGACAAGATCTGGGATGATCATCTGGTGCATCAGGCTCAAGATGGTTCGGCCCTCATTTATGTCGATCGTCACCTCGTCCATGAGGTGACCAGCCCCCAGGCCTTCGAAGGCTTGCGGCTGAGCGGACGCCGCCTTCGCGCGCCGGAAAAGACGCTCGCCGTCGTCGACCATAATGTTCCGACGACCGACCGCTCGAAGGGCATCGACGACCCCGAAAGCCGCGTTCAGGTGGAGCAGCTCGCGCTCAACGCCAAAGAGTTCGGCGTCGAATATTTCAACGAACTCGATCCGCGTCAGGGCGTCGTTCATATTATCGGCCCCGAACAAGGGTTTACCTTGCCGGGCGCAACCATTGTGTGTGGCGACAGCCACACCTCGACGCATGGCGCTTTCGGCGCGCTCGCGCATGGCATCGGCACCTCCGAGGTCGAACATGTGCTGGCGACGCAGACCCTGATCCAGTCCAAGGCGAAGAATATGCGCGTCACCATCGACGGCGTTTTGCCGGACGGCGTCAGCGCGAAAGACATTGTGCTGGCGATCATCGGCGAGATCGGCACCGCCGGCGGCACCGGCCATGTCATCGAATACGCCGGCGAAGCGATCCGTTCCCTCTCGATGGAAGGCCGTATGACGGTCTGCAACATGACCATTGAGGGCGGCGCGCGCGCCGGTCTCATCGCGCCTGACGAAAAGACGTTCGCCTACCTCAAAGACCGGCCGAAGGCTCCGAAGGGCGCGGCCTGGGACGCCGCCGTCGCTTATTGGAAGACCCTGCGCTCCGATGAGAACGCGCATTTCGATAAAGAGGTGCGGCTCGACGCCGCCAGCCTGCCTCCGATCGTCACCTGGGGCACGAGCCCGGAAGACGTCACCGCGATCACGGGCGAGGTGCCGCGCGCCGATCAGGCCGCGAGCGAGAACAAACGCGCCTCGATCGCGCGCGCTCTCGATTATATGGGCCTCAAGGGCGGTGAGAAAATCACCGACATCGCGATCGATCGCGTCTTCATCGGCTCATGCACCAATGGCCGTCTCGAAGATTTGCGCGCCGCAGCGAAAATGATCGAAGGCAAGCATATTTCGCCGCGCGTCAATGCGCTCGTCGTGCCAGGCTCCGGCCTCGTCAAGCAGCAGGCTGAGGCGGAGGGCCTCGACGTGATCTTCAAACAGGCGGGATTCGAATGGCGCGAACCTGGCTGCTCCATGTGTCTTGCCATGAATCCCGACCGGCTCGCCCCGGGCGAACGCTGCGCCTCGACGTCGAATCGCAATTTCGAAGGGCGTCAGGGTTTTCGCGGGCGCACCCATCTGGTTTCGCCAGCCATGGCGGCGGCGGCGGCGATCGCCGGCCATTTCGTCGACATTCGCAACTGGAATTAAGCGGCCGCTGCACCGTGGAGAGCGATTTCTCATCTGGCTGAATGAGAAAATCGCTTCCATTTTAGGAGCTTACCGCGTTTTGTTAAGGCGATGCTTTATCCGGTTCTGGAGGCAAAGGCTTGGATCGCCTCCGGATTCTCAGGGCTTCGCGAAAGAAATCGCGGGCTCCTTTTGGAGCGGCGGCGGCGGGCTTTCACCGCGCGTCGAAAGCCGCGACCTCGGCGCTGACGCGATTGGCGAGCTCTCGCAATTTCGCCTCGGGAACGGCGCCGGCGAGTGAGTAGACAGCGTCCGCTTGGCGCCAGCTGATGACGCTTGCGCCGCCATTGCCTGGGAATTGGCCGGATATATGGAAACCCGGCGCGCCGCCGTTCCCGTCGCGCGCGACGCATAGCGCGAAGGGCGGCTCTGCCGCCTTGGCGTAAAATAGGCACAGCATGCTGTCGGCTTCGGGGCCTGCGAGCCCCGGGGCGGCGCGAACGCCGACGAGCGTCAGGCCCGCCGCTGAGAGATTGGGAATGACGAGCGTGTTTTGATTCGGCGCGAGGGCGGGTTTGCCCGCCGCTGCGCTGGATGAGTTTGCTATCCTTGACGGCTTGAACGCCGAGAGGGCCGACAGCGTGCGCTCGGCCAGGCCTTTGTCGGCGGCCGGCGCGTGGATGTTATCCGAAAAGGGCGGCGCATGAAGACGATCGGCGATGAATATGCCGACAAACGCCGTGATTGCTCCTGCCGCGAAGGCTGCGAGCGTGGATCGCCGTTTGGACAGGCCGGACCGTATCGCAGCGGCGGCCGCACGCCACCCCGACGAAGATGAAGCGTTTTGAGACCCGTTCGCGGGCTGATCGGCGCCCGCCCGAAGAAGACAGAAGAGGGTTCGCTTACGGGCGGGACTCGGCAGCAAAAGGGAGGGTGGCGGCGGCTCGGCCTCGACCCGCGCGAAGGCGGCGCGCATGATGTCGCCCTGACGCCGCCAGCTGTCGACGCGTTCGACGTCGGCGGGCGAAGAGGCGAGAAAGGCCTCGACGGCGCGACGTCGCTCAGGCGAAATTTCCCCATCGACGAAGCCATGAAGGTCTTCGTCGCTGATCGGGGGCAAAGAGCCGCTCACGCCAGCGCACCTTCTATTTGACCACCCGTAGGTGGGTCGGGCGGGATTTGGCCCGGGCGGGAAGGCGTCCCTGCAGGTTTTTCGGCAGTCTTTCGCGGGCCCTCGAAAGACGCGCGATCAAAATGGGGCGGGAGATTTTCAGAATTCGCGCCACCTCGGCATAGGTGAAGCCTTCAAGGCTGACGAGCAGCAGCGCTTCCCGCTCCTCCAGCTTCAGCGCCGACAGGGCGCTGGAAAGATTGTCATTTGAGATGAAAACACTTGCGAGCTTATCGGACGGATGCAGATCGGTCGCGTATGAGCCGCCTGTCTTGATGAGAGCGCTGGAGCCATGGGCCGGAGCGCCGAAACTCGGGGCTCCGAGGCCCGCGACGCGATGATGCTCGCGATGCGTGTCGATCAGAATGGAATAGGCCAAAAGATCTGCGTCCGGCGCAGTTTGTGACAGCCCTGCGTCCAGCGCCCGCCGCAAGACGCTGCCGACGAAGGCGTCGGCGATCTCGTTTGGACCTGGATGTCCGGCGACGAGGGCTCGCGCATAGCGGCGCAGCCGCGGCGCAAGCAAATTCAGATCCTCTCGCAAACCCACTTCGCGCTCCATAGCCCACGCCAACATGGCGCTTCCGACTCTTCTCCCATCACACAAATAGTAATGCCGGTCGCGCTTTCTGGCTATGGACGAAATAAATTTTGATTGTCCAACCGCAAGCTTCAGCAACTTCCGCGTTCGCGAACCTTGCTTTCAAGATGGATAGTCCTTAAACGCGGCTGACGCAGCGGCCGTTCCATCGATCGCATTCCTCATTTCAAATCCGGATCGAGAATGACGCAACCGGAAGCATTGACCCATGCTGTGACGCGATCCGGCATTCTGGCGGGCAAACGCGGCTTGATACTTGGGCTCGCCAACAATCGCTCAATCGCCTGGGGCATCGCCAAGGCGGCCTATGAGGCCGGCGCGGAACTTGCCTTCACCTTCCAGGGGGAATCACTGGAAAAGAGAGTCCGGCCCCTTGCGGCGGAGTTGGGCGGCATTGTGCTTGGCCATTGCGACGTCACTGACGCCGCGACCCTCGACGCGGCCTTCGCGGAAATCGAGCGGAGTTGGGGAAGGCTTGATTTCATCGTCCATTGCGTCGCCTTTTCCGATAAGGATCAGTTGACCGGCCGCTACGTCGACACCACGGCCGAAAATTTCAGCAACTCCCTGTTGATCTCCTGCTACTCCTTTACGGCCGTGGCGCAACGCGCCGAAAAGCTCATGGCGCATGGCGGCTCGATGCTGACCTTGACCTATTACGGCGCCGAAAAATGGATGCCCCATTATAATGTGATGGGCGTCGCGAAGGCGGCCCTCGAGGCGAGCGTGCGTTACCTCGCCGCCGACCTCGGCGAGAAGAACATCCGCATCAACGCCATTTCGGCCGGTCCCATCAAAACGCTCGCGGCCTCGGGGATCGGCGATTTCCGCTATATCCTGAAATGGAACGAATATAACGCTCCGCTCCGGCGTTCTGTGACCATTGAAGAAGTCGGCGAAAGCGCGGTCTTTTTGCTGTCGCCAATGGCGCGGGGCGTCACCGGTGAAATTCTCCACGTTGACGCTGGCTATCATATCGTCGGCATGAAAAATCCGGCGGCCCCCGACATTGCAGCCCTCGGCAAGGATTAAGCGGCAGGCGCGAAGCTACCGCCCGTTACGCTGACGCTTGGAGAACTGGACGTTTGCCGTTCATGCCTCATTCAGGCTAGACTCTCACATTAGGAGTACAATAACTCGAAGCGTGAGCCTGCCTGAAAACCGGCGGCGTCGCGCGATCGAGGGAGCACCGCCTGTCCGGCGTCGCCAGCGTTTCAATGCACAATATGCGCAATCGAAATTTGGAACTGCTTCACTTTTAAATGCCATGGAAGAGTTCCGGCGCAATGACTGAAACAGGATCGAAGATGTCGCTTGGCGCGGCGACCGCGAAGGCCCTCTTTCCTCGCAGTGAGAGTCTCGAAGAGCTAGGCTGGCGCTCCGTCCTGCGCGGCCCGCAGGCGCCTCACCTGATTCGCGACGAATTGCTGAGTGAAATCTTCGCCGCAACGGTGGCGGCTGATCCGGACGCCGTCGCACTGGTGACCCGCGACGGCAAACTCTCTTATGGCGAAGTCGACGCCAAAGCGGAGGCCATCGCCCGCGGGCTTGTCCGCAAAGGGTTGCGCCCGGGCGATGTGGCGGGCCTCTGGATGGCGCGAGGCCCCGATCTTCTGATCGGTCAGCTCGCCATCGCCAAGGTCGGGGCGGCGTGGCTGCCATTTGACGGCGACGCGCCCGTCGAACGAATCGCCGTCTGTCTTGACGACGCCGAAGCGAAAGCCATCGTCACCTCGCCGGATTTCGCCGAAAAGCTCGGCGAGCGCATGCCATGTCCGAGCTGGACATTTCGCGATCTTATTGATCCTTCCGATGCGAAGAGGGTCGACGCCCGCGCGCTCGGCGCGACGCCCGATTCGCCCGCCTACCTCATATATACCTCGGGCTCGACGGGAACGCCGAAAGGCATCGTCATCTCGGGGCGCAATATCTGTCACTATTTGCGCGCCGCCAACGAGGTTTACGGCCTCAGCGCCAGCGATGTCGTCTTTCAGGGCGCCTCGGTCGCCTTCGACCTTTCGATGGAAGAGATCTGGGTTCCTTATCTCGTTGGAGCGAGCCTCTTTGTGGCGACGCCCGAGGTTTTGGGCGAAGCGGAAAAATTGCCCGAGATTATGGAAGCCAATGGCGTCACGGCGCTCGACACGGTGCCGACTCTTCTGGCTCTTCTGCCCCGCGACGTCGCCACCTTGCGCATCATCATTCTTGGCGGAGAGGCCTGTCCTCCGGCGGTCGCCAACCGCTGGTGCAGGCCAGGGCGCCGGATTTTCAATTCCTATGGTCCGACCGAGGCGACGGTTGTCGCGACGGTGGCCGAAGTGACGCCGGGGACGCCTGTCACCATCGGGCGGCCGATACCGAATTACTCGTGCTATGTCGTCGATGATCAGCTGAATCTGCTGGAGCCGGGCGTCGAAGGCGAACTCCTTATTGGCGGTCCGGGCGTCGCGAGGGGCTATCTTCGGCGTCCCGAGCTGACGGCCGACAAATTCATCGCCAATCCTTTCACCACCGGGACGGACGATCCCGTGCTCTATCGCTCCGGCGACGCCGTGGCGATCGACGAGAACGGCGAACTTCTGTTTCGCGGCCGCATCGACGATCAGGTCAAGGTGCGCGGTTTCCGCGTCGAACTCGGCGAGATCGAGGCCAAGCTCGGCGACATTGAGGGCGTCGCGCACGCCGCCGTTGTGTTGCGCAGCGATCACGGCATCGAACAGCTCGTGGCCTTTGTCGTGCCCGTGCAGGGCGAGGTACTCGAAACGCGCGTTTTGCGCAGCGCGCTGCGCGCGAGCCTGCCGGCGTATATGGTGCCCTCGCGCTTCGAGACGATCGAGACAGTGCCGAAGCTGTCCTCTGGCAAGGTCGACCGCAAGGCCTTGAAGCTTATTGCCCTGTCCGAAACCGACGGCGGCGACGCTCAGGAAGATCCGCGCACGCCAACGGAAGCGAGCCTTCTCGCCGCCGCCAAAGACGTGCTGCCGCCGCAGGCGATTCCTTTCGACGCTGATTTCTTCACCGATCTCGGCGGCCATTCGCTGCTGGCGGCGCGATTCATCTCAATCGTCCGCAAAACGCCGGCGCTCGCCCGCATCACCTTGCAGGATGTCTATTCGGCGCGCTCGCTGCGCGCGATCGGCGAACTGCTCGACAGCAAATGGGCGCATCTCGCGGGGCCCGAAGATCTCGGCTTTTCTCCGCCGCCCCTGCTGCGGCGCTTCCTCTGCGGGCTCGCGCAGGCCGTCGCCCTACCGGTCATCCTTGGGCTTGTCACCGTGCAATGGCTCGGCGTTTTCGTCAGCTACATGCTGCTGACCGGCGCCGACGCCACGCTGGCCGAGGAAATCATCTCACTCGTCACCGTCTATATGTGCATTAACATTGCGACGGTCGCGATCGTCATCGCCGCGAAATGGCTCATCATCGGGCGCACCCGGCCGGGGCGCTATCCATTATGGGGCGTCTATTACTATCGCTGGTGGCTCGCCCGGCGCTTCATGGGCCTGATCCATATCAAATGGTTCCAGGGCTCGCCTTTCATGCGCTTCTATTTGCGCGCGCTCGGCGCCAAGGTCGGTAAAGACGCGATGATCGGCGAGGTCGACGCCGGCGCGATCGACCTTGTCTCGTTCGGCGCCGGCGCGAGCATCGGCTCGATCGCCAATCTCGCCAACGCGCGCGTCGAGGGCAATGAACTCGTCATCGGCCCGATCACGATCGGCGATGAAGCCTATATCGGCTCGTCCTGCGTGATTGAAGAAGACGTCGTCATCGGCGCAGGCGCGGAAATCGGCGATTTGACATCCGTGGGTTCGGGCGGTCGCATCGGCGCCTGGGAAAGCTGGGACGGCTCGCCCGCGCGCAAGTTCGGCGTCGTCGACCGGACCGAACTTGACGCGCCCTCGACGGCGTCCAAACCGCGCAAATTCATCATGGCGGGCGTTTACCTCATTTTGCTCCTCGCCATTCCGCCGCTCGGTCTGCTGCCGATTTTCCCGGCTTTCTGGGTATTCGACAGAATCGACGATATGGTCGGCATCGCCGACATCGACCGCACGCTTTATATGGCCTCGATTCCGATCATGGCCTGGCCGACCGCATTCGTGATGGTCCTCGTCACGGTCGGCTTCATCGCGGCCTGCCGCTGGATCATTCTGCCGCGCGTGCGGGAAGGGCGCTATTCCGTCCATTCCTGGTTCTATCTGCGCAAATGGGCCGTCACCTTCGCGACCGAGATCACGCTCGAGACGTTGTCCTCGCTTTACGCTACGGTCTATATGCGCGCCTGGTATCGTCTGATGGGCGCCAAAATCGGCAAGGACGCCGAGATCTCGACCAATCTCTCCGGCCGTTATGATCTCGTCGAGATCGGCGAGAAAAACTTCATCGCCGATGAAGTCGTGCTCGGCGATGAGGAAATCCGCAATGGCTGGATGTTCCTGCGTCGCGTCAGGACAGGGCCGCGGGTTTTCGTCGGCAATAGCGCGGTGGTGCCGACAGGCAGCGACATTCCGGCCAACGCTCTCATCGGCATCAAATCGAAACCGCCCGCCAACCATCTGATGAATGAAGGCGACACCTGGTTCGGTTCGCCGCCGATCAAACTGCCCGTCCGCCAGAAATTCGACGCCGGCGGATCGAATTGGACCTATGAGGCGCCGCCCTGGAAGAAATTCCTGCGCGCCTGTTTCGAGGCCGTCACGATCTCCATGCCGACCATGCTGTTCATTACCTTCGGCACCTGGGCGGTCGAATGGTTCAGCGCCAGCGTGCTCGATGGCGATTACGCTCTTGTGCTCCTCCAGTTCACCGTGTCTTCAATCGCCATCTGCCTCGCCCTGACGATTGTCGTCATCGTGCTGAAATGGCTCACCATGGGACGCTATGAACCAATGGTGCGGCCGATGTGGTCCTGGTGGGCGATGCGCACCGAGGCCGTAGCCGTGATCTATTGGGGCATGGCCGGCAAGGTGCTGCTCGACCATTTGCGCGGCACGCCTTTCCTGCCCTGGATGATGCGCCTGTTTGGCTCGAAATTCGGGCGGGGCGTCTATATGGACATGACCGACATCACCGAATTCGACTGTGTCAGCGTCGGCGACTTCGCCTCGCTGAACGCAATATCTGCATTGCAGACGCATCTTTACGAAGACCGCGTGATGAAAGTCGGCCGCGTCGTCATCGGCGCCGGAGTCACGGTCGGCGCTGGCTCGACAGTTCTTTACGATACCTATGTCGCGGATTACGCCAGGCTTGGGCCTCTGACCTTGGTGATGAAGGGCGAACAGATCCCGCCGCATTCGGAGTGGGTGGGGGCGCCCGCCGAGCCGAAGGCGTCCTCCGAGATTCTGATTGAGAAAGAAGCGGCCTGAGGGCAGCCGCGCCGCTTTTTTTGAAGCCTACCCCAACTCGTCGATCCGGCGCCGCACCGCCGCGAAGACCTCGCGAAACATCAAGGGCGTCAAAACGCCTGTGTTGGTGTTGTAACGCGAGCAATGATAGCTGTCGAAAAGACGGACCGTCGCGCCCTCCGGCCACCAGAGATCATGCGCCGCGCCATGCGCGAATGCGAAGGAGGATAATTTCATCCCCGCTGCGCGCAGGACCGACTCATGCGCCACGCGGCCGAGCGCGACGATAACGCGAAGCTCGGGGCGATCCTCGATCGTCGCCTTAAGAAAGGGCCGGCAGGCCGCGATTTCCTGAGTCGTCGGCTTGTTTTGGGGCGGCACGCAGCGTACGGCGTTGCTGATGGCGCAGTCCCTGAGGCGCAGGCCGTCGTCTGCGCTGGCGCGATAAATCCCTTCTGCGAAACCAAATTCGAGCAGGGTGGCGTAAAGCAGATCGCCGGCGAAATCTCCGGTGAAAGGACGTCCCGTCCGGTTGGCGCCTCTAAGTCCGGGCGCCAGCCCGACGATGAGCGCCCGCGCCATGGGATCGCCAAAGGTGGCGACCGGCGCGTTATGCCACGTCGGCTCCGCGACCCGGACGGATTGACGGAAAGCGACAAGGCGCGGACAGCGGGGACAATTGGTGCCTGGCTCGCTTCTGGCGTGACGCGACGGCGATTCGAGAGCCGAAGTGTCCGCGCTCACTCCAGACGGTCGTCCGCCAGTGCCGAATCGAACTGTTCGACCGGCGCAGCCCGGCGATCCTGAGCCGGCCTATGCTGCCGCTCGCCCCGTTCGCCGGAATCACGCCCGATTTTCGCGGCGAGATGGATGATGTCGATAAACTCATCCGCTTGTCGGCGCAGTTCGTCCGCCACCATCGCTGGCTGGGTGGCGTTCGTCGAGACGACGGAGACGCGCACGCCTTTTCTCTGGACGGCTTCAACGAGGGAGCGGAAATCGCCGTCGCCGGAAAACAGCACGATATGGTCAAGATGCTCCGCCATCTCCATCGCGTCGACGGCGAGTTCGATATCCATATTGCCCTTGACCTTACGGCGGCCAAGCGAGTCCACAAATTCTTTGGCCGGCTTCGTCACGACCGAATAGCCGTTATAATCGAGCCAATCAACGAGCGGGCGAATGGAAGAATATTCCTGATCTTCAACCAGAGCCGTATAGTAGAAAGCCCTGATTAGTTTGCCTCTGCTTTGAAATTCTTTTAATAGACGCTTGTAATCAATATCAAATCCGAGCGTTCTAGCTGTCGCGTATAGGTTGGCGCCGTCGATGAAAAGCGCTATTCGCTCCTGGTCAGCCATAAGTGTACTCTTCAAAATCATTGGGTTCCGTTTTTTCGCTCATTCGAACTCAGACCCTGAGGCAAAATTCAAAAATGCTCGGCGTTTTTTTATACGCGCCTAAGTAGGCGTAATTCAATTATTGAGGTGTGTGAAGGGTTCCCACAAAATTTAATAAAAATTGATGAACCCAGACGGAATTTTCTGAACTGGCCGCTTAAGCGCCTCGACCATTTTGTTGGTAGGTCTATTTCGCGCATGAAGCGCAAAAATCGGCTTCTTTGAACGGTCTTTAGGAAAAAAATCACCGGCGAAGAGAGCCGCGCCCTTTGTTTATACCTCTAAATAGGGCGTTAACACTACACTCCAATGGTCACGCAGGGTCATCGTTAATCATTTCCTCGCCCGAGCTTAAGCATACGCACGATCATGACCAAATCGCGTCCTAAACGACAAAATATTTTTATTTAAGGCGCATAATGACGCTTTCATCCAGCGCGCCTGTTCCGCTTAAGGTTGTCCTATCAAGATTGCGCTTGCCACCGGTGCGCGTTCGGGGATAGATCAACTTCAATCCCCAAATTGTCTCGAACGAAGGAGCGAGCGTTCTATGGCCCGCGTCACCGTTGAAGATTGCGTCGACAAGGTCGAAAACCGGTTTGAGCTCGTGCTCCTCGCGAGCCATCGGGCGCGCATGATCGCAGCTGGAAGTCATATCACGGTAGACCGCGACAATGACAAGAATCCCGTCGTGTCTTTGCGTGAAATTGCTGATTCGACTTTGACGCCTGACGATCTCAAGGAAGATCTCATCCAGTCGCTGCAGAAGCATGTTGAGGTGGATGAGCCCGAACTCGAGGCGGTGCCCGCCCTGTCGTCGGCACAGCAGGACTCGCGCTCCGACGCCGCCGGAGACATTCAGTTCGACCGGATGACCGAGGAAGATCTCCTGCGCGGCCTCGAAGGCCTCGTGCCTCCGGCTGAGACAGAGGACGAAGGCGAGTAGCGCTCGCCACCGGCCGCGCCGCGCGAGTCGCTAAAGAAATCTCCCAGACTTTTACAGCGCAAGGCCGCTGCGAAGAATGTCGCACGGGCGTCATAAACTGATCCCCGTGGACCCGCCCGGTTTGCGGCCGCGAAGATGATCAACGCCTGTTTTCGTGACAGTTGCGTGACGAACAGTTCTGGCTGAGCTGGAGTCGGAGGGTCTGGCTGTATCTGCCCCGGTTGTTCCGGCGCGGCCTCAGAGACGGTTGGCGGACGCGGAAGAGGCAGACCTCCGTCTCCTTCAAACCTGCGGGGCGCCTCCACAATCGCGCGACAAAACAGGCGCTTGTCGCCGCTCTTTCCAGATTTTTGCCAAGACTGGACATGTTTTAAGATATATTGTTTGAGAAACACGCGTTGTGTTCGGCTCATCGGGAACAGCAAAGCCTGCGCCGGCGCTCATCGCTCGGCAGCGTTGGGCGCGACGGCCGGTTAGATACGCCGATTTTCCGATACGCCGTCTTTCCTCATTGCTTCAACGCGACGGGTCCGTTCGAACCATGATGCGGCAATATGAACTCGTCGACCGGGTGCGGCGGTATAATCCGCAAGCCGACGAAGTATTGCTCAACCGCGCCTATGTCTACGCCATGAAGGCGCATGGCGCGCAGAAGCGCGCGTCAGGGGACCCTTATTTTTCGCACCCGCTCGAAGTCGCCGCAATCCTGACCGACATGAAGCTCGACGATGCGACGATCGTCTCCGCCGTGCTGCATGACGTGATCGAAGACACAGACTCGACGCGGGAGGAAATCGACCGGCTGTTCGGCCCGGATATTGGCCGCCTGGTCGATGGTCTGACCAAGCTGAAAAAACTCGATCTCGTCTCGAAACGGGCGGCGCATGCGGAGAATTTTCGCAAGCTCCTGCTCGCCGTCGCGGAAGACGTTCGGGTGCTTCTCGTCAAGCTCGCCGATCGCCTTCACAATATGCGGACGCTGCATTTCGTGCCGGCGGAAAAGCGCGCGCGCATCGCTGAGGAAACGCTGGATATCTATGCGCCCCTCGCCGGCCGCATGGGCATGCAGGGCATGCGCGATGAGCTTGAGGATCTTTCCTTCAAGCATCTGATGCCGGACGCCTATGCGATGATCCAGACGCGCCTCGAGGATCTTCGCCAGAAGAATGGCAAGATCATTGCGACGATCGAAAGGGAGCTCGCCGACGAACTCGCCGCCCGCGGCATCAAGGCCCATGTCGAAGGGCGTCAGAAGCAGCCCTATTCGGTATGGCGCAAGATGGAGCGCAAATCGATCGCCTTCGAGCAATTGTCCGATATCTTTGGATTCAGGGTCGTCGTCCAAAGCGTCGAGGACTGTTATCGCGTCATCGGCGTCGTTCATACCAAATGGGCCGTCGTCCCGGGCCGATTCAAAGACTATATTTCGACGCCGAAGCAGAATGACTACCAGTCGATCCATACGACGGTCGTCGGTCCCGGCCGGCAGCGCGTCGAGCTGCAGGTGCGCACGGAAGCGATGCAGGACATCGCCCGTAACGGCATCGCCGCGCATGCGCTTTATAAAGACGGGGTCGCCGCGGACCGTGAGACGCTGACGGGGGAGAGCCGCGCCTATCAATGGCTGCGGCGGACCATCGAAATGCTGGCCGAAGGCGATACGCCCGAGGAGTTTTTGGAGCATACAAAGCTCGAATTATTCCATGACCAGGTTTTCTGCTTCACTCCGAAAGGCCGGCTGATCGCCCTGCCGCGCGGCGCGACGCCGATCGATTTCGCCTATGCGGTCCATACCGACGTCGGCGATTCCGCGGTTGGCGCCAAGATCAACGGCTTGCACGCCCCGCTTCTGTCGGAGCTGCAGAACGGCGACGAGGTCGAGATCGCGCGGGCCGAGGGACAGGTTCCTCCCGCTGCCTGGGAGGGCCTCGTCGTCACGGGCAAGGCGCGTTCTGCGATCCGGCGGGCGACGCGCGAGGCGGTGCGTTCGCAATATGCGGGGCTCGGGCGCCAGATCGTCACGCGCGCCTTCGAGCGGGCGGGCAAACCTTACGCGGAAGACAAGCTCAAGGCTGTATTGCCCCGGCTGGCTCGCGCAAGCGTCGAGGATGTCCTCGCAGCGGTCGGCCGTGGCGAGATGTTTTCCGGCGATGTCGTCAAGGCCGTCTATCCGGAATTCATGGAGGAGCGCAAGACGGCGCAAGCGCGTCCGCGCGGAGAACCCGGCTGGTTCGGCATGAAGAAGGGCGCCGGCCTCGTTTTCAAAATTCCGGGCGAAGGCGGCTATGAGCAAAATCAGAACTCCATCCCTATTCGGGGCCTGCAGGGCGATCTGCCGGTGCGCTTCGCGCCGAACGGCGGCGCCGTGCCGGGCGACCGCATCGTCGGCATTCTGACGCCCGGCGAAGGCATAACGATCTATCCGATTCAGTCGCCGGCGCTGACCGCCTTTGACGAACAGCCGGAGCGCTGGCTGGACGTGCGGTGGGACATAGACGAAGGACGGCACGAGTTCTTTCCGGCGCGCATCGTCATCACGGCGATCAATGAGCCCGGCGCGCTCGGCACGATTTCGAGCGTGATCGGCGATCACGCCGCCAATATCGACAATATCGTCTTCCGCCCGCTCTCGGCGGATTTCCGCGAAATGACAATCGACCTCGAGGTCAACGACCTCAAGCACCTTAATGCGATCATTTCGAATTTACGTTCGCGGTCGGTGGTCAGCAAAGTCGAGCGGGTCAACGGGTAAGCTTTCGCCGCTGAATGAGACGCGCCGGAGTCGGGCGATTGAGGCCAGATAGCCGCGACGCCTCCCGATGCGGGAAATCACATCCTACGTCTCGAAGGTGAATTGCGTTCCGGTGTAGGAGCGCAAAAGCTTCGCAGGAAGCTCCGCCTTCATGATCTCGTAGAATGGCTCGCCGCTGCAGTGCATCGGGATGACATAATCCGGCCCGATCTCCTTCAAGGCCGCGACGACCTCGCGAACATAATCCTCGCTATAAGGAGCAAGGTGAAACCCTCCGACGACGGCGTGGATCTTATCGACGCCGGAAGCCGCTTTTGCTTGCTGAACGATATTGACGATACCCCGGTGGCTGCAAGAGGAGAAAACGACGAGGCCGCGTCCTTTCAAATGATAGGCCGTCGCGATCTCATGACGAAACTGATCGGGGATCACGCCTTTGGTCCGTTCCTCTTCGGTGAAATCGGCCGCGTAGCAGCCGAAATTGCCAACCCGGCCGATACGCATTGAACTCGGCGCCAGCACTTTTTCGAACGAGGCGAGGCTGACTTGTCCGGTGGTGAAGCCATGCTCGCCGACGAGCGCCGGTCCTGGCGAAAACATCACCGTTAGGTCGGCGTCTTTCAAGGCGTCGCGGTCGAGGGCGCCGAAATCACCCTTCGTCGGCGGCGCGTTCCATTGCCGCGCGCAAAAACATTCTTCACCGCCGAGATAGATCGGCAATTTCGCCTGAAGCTTCCCTTTATTCTGGCGGAGAAAACCGGGGAGGCCGCCAAAATGATCGTAATGCCCATGCGACAGAACCAGCGCATCGATGCGCGAGGGATCAAGGTCCAGCAAAGCCACATTATTGTTCAAGGCTTCCGGCGTGAAAGCAAAATCAATCAGAACGTTCCGGATTTGCGCGCCCAGTTTTGAGGCGACATGCAACGACAGGCCGAATTCACTGGCGATAGCGCGGTTCGGCGGTTGGTCGCTGAGCGCGAAGCCAAACCGCTTGACGCCGACGTTGCCTGTTTTGAAGTCAGGGGCGACGGCGATCTGATAACTGTCGACGACCGTCGTCACGACAAGCTGGTCGACCTCGGGGACATGGCCCGAAACCTGATCAGCCCGGACGGGCGCTGTTCCGGCAAGAAGCGAACTTGCCATGGCCGCGAAAAGCGACGCCCCGCCGCCACAAAGAACATCACGGCGGTCGGTCAGCGCGAACTGCGTGTAGCTAGCCATTTTCTCCTCCCTGCACGTCTCTACTGCCCTCGGGGCGCGATGCGTGGAAATGCGGAGATGGCGGAGTTTGGCAGACCAATTAACCCCAACAAACCTCAAAACCACAAGAATTACAAATGCAGGGGTCGTTTTTCGAGGCGGATTTCATTATTCAATGCAGCCGACAGGGCTGGAGATGCCGCCAGCAGTCTTTCGTGGTAGTCGAACCGCTGCAAACTGTCTCAATAAGGCCGAATTCCCATGCCGCACAGCCCCCGTCTCGGCGTCAACGTCGATCATGTTGCGACCCTGCGTAATTCGCGCGGCGGCGCTTTTCCCGATCCCCTGCGCGCGGCTCTGGTCGCGATCGCGGCCGGCGCGGACGGCATAACCGCGCATTTGCGCGAGGATCGCCGCCACATCCGCGACGACGACATGGCGCGCCTCAGGCGGGAAATTTCGGCGCCGCTGAATTTCGAGATGGCGGCGACCGACGACATGGTCTCGATCGCGCTGGAGACGCGGCCTCACGCCTGCTGTCTGGTGCCGGAGCGGCGCAGCGAACGCACGACAGAAGGCGGCCTCAATGTCCATGACGGACATGATCATTTGAAGCTCGTCACGGCGGAGCTTGCGAGAGCCGGCGTGCGTGTCTCTCTGTTTATTGAGCCAGGACGCAGGGCCGTCGAGGCGGCGCGCTCGATCGGCGCGCCGGTCGTCGAATTGCATACCGGCGCCTGGTGCGACGCTCTCGCTCACGGCGAGATCGAGCGGGCCGATCATGAATTCGCCCGGATCAAGGCGGCCGCGACGCTGGCCGACGATCTCGCCATCGAATGTCATGCCGGCCACGGCCTCGATTTCATCACCGCCGAGGCTATTTCGGCGCTGCCGGAAATTGCCGAACTGAATATCGGACATTATCTCGTCAGCGAGGCGATTTTCATCGGGCTTGGGGCGGCGATCGAGCGCATGCGCGCGGCGATGGACGCCGGGCGGGCAAGGGCGGCTTGAGGCGGATTGATGCAATGATCATAGGGTTAGGCAATGATCTTTGCGACATTCGCCGCATTGAGGATTCGCTGGCGCGCTTCGGCGAGCGCTTCACCAACCGCTGCTTCACCGACGTCGAGCGCCGCAAATCCGACGGCAGGGCGGGGCGGGCGGCCTCCTACGCGAAGCGTTTCGCCGCGAAGGAGGCTTGCGCCAAGGCGCTTGGCACGGGACTGCGCTTTGGCGTCGCCTGGCGGGAAATGGGCGTCGTCAATCTTCCCTCGGGCCAGCCGACCCTGAATTTGACGGGGGGCGCTGCGAAGCGGCTGGAAAGCTTGACGCCGAGGGGCTTTCGCGCCGTGCTGCATCTGACGCTCACCGACGAATATCCGTGGGCGCAGGCGCAAGTCATCATTGAGGCGCGTGAAGATCCGGATGCGGTTCTGACCCCTCCCGAATCGGCGATCTACGAGGTCTGAGCCGAGGTTTCGCCGAGGGCGCCGAAAAATCTGCAACTTTTCGGCATTTGCCCGGCGCGCCCTGTACCGTCGTTTCGCTGCATGATAAGGAGCGAGGCTTCTGGCCTGGTTTCGCTGCGATTTTCACCGATTTTCGAGAGCCACGCCGGCGGAAACGGCCTTTTCAGTCTAAGCGCCTCAGTTGCAGGCGAACCGTTTGGAAGGTTCGCTCCAAATTGCCCAGAAGAGAGAAAAGTTGAGATGACAGAGCCTGCGCGGTTGGACGGAAAAGGGGCTAAGCTCAAGCCCCAGGCGAAGGAAGGCGGCATTGGCGAGACGATCAAGGTCGTCATCCAGGCTCTGCTGATCGCTCTCGTCGTGCGGACTTTTCTGTTCCAGCCCTTCAACATTCCATCAGGGTCGATGATACCGACGCTGCTTATCGGAGACTATCTGTTCGTCTCTAAATATGCCTATGGCTATTCGGATCATTCCTTCCCGTTCAGCCCGGATCTCTTCAAAGGGCGCATCATGGGCTCCGCGCCAAAGCGGGGAGACGTCGTCGTGTTCAAGCTGCCGCGCGATGGAACGACCGACTACATCAAGCGCGTGATCGGCCTGCCCGGCGACAGAATCCAGATGAAGGAAGGGCGCCTCTATATCAATGACGAACTGGTCCCCCGCACGCCGATCGCCAAAGCGCATACGGAAGATTTCTATGGCCGCGAGACCGACGTTCCGACCTATGAGGAAACGCTCCCCGGCGGCGTCAAGCACACGATCATCGAAATTCAGGGCGATACCGGCTTCAACGACAATACGCCGGTGTTCGTCGTGCCGCCGAATAACTATTTCATGATGGGTGACAATCGCGACAATTCGACCGACAGTCGTGTTTCGCCGGATCAAGGCGGCGTCGGCTATGTGCCGTTCCAAAATCTCGTCGGCCGCGCCGAGTTGATCTTCTTTTCCGTCGGCAAGGGAGAACCCGCCTGGGCGTTCTGGGAATGGCCCTGGACCGTCCGCTGGGATCGGATGTTGAAACCTGTGAAGTAGATGACGGGCCGGCAGCCGGACGTAAGCGCGCTCGAGGCGCGCATCGGGCATCATTTCGACGCGGGCGGCCTTATCACCGCCGCCCTGACGCATGTCAGCGCGGCGGCGGGCGCCAAGCGAGAGACCTATCAAAGGCTGGAATTTCTCGGCGATCGCGTCCTTGGCCTCGTCGTCGCGCAAATGCTCTATGAAGCTTTCCCCGACGCGGATGAGGGAGAATTGTCGCGCCGCCTTGCCGACCTCGTGCGCAAGGAGAGTTGCGCGGAAGTCGCGCTGGAATGGGGCGCGCAGGCCTTCGTGCGCCTCGGCGATAGCGAGAAGCAGAGCCCCGCCGTGAACACGGCGATACTCGGCGATATTTGCGAATCAATCATCGGGGCGGTCTTTCTCGACGCGGGCTATGCGGCGGCGAAAGCTGTCGTCACGCGCGCGTTTGAACCACGGATGCGCTCGCCGCGCCGGCCATTGCGCGACCCGAAGACGGCGTTGCAGGAGTGGGCGCAGGCCCGCGGCCTGCCGCCTCCCTCTTATCGCCAGACGGCGCGCGAGGGCCCGGACCACGCGCCGGAATTTACCATCTGCGTCGAAATCCCAGGCTACGCAAAAGCCGAGGCGAAGGGTTTGGCGAAGCGGCTCGCCGAGCAGGCGGCCGCCGCGGCCTTCATGGCGCGTGAAAACATCAATGAGTCCGGCGGCCAGAAAGGCGTGGCGTGAACGAAGCTTTGGGTGCAGGAGGCGGCGCCGGCGGCGCGCAGGAGACGCGCTGTGGTTTTGTCGCCCTGATCGGCGCGCCGAACGCCGGCAAATCGACGCTGATCAATCAGCTCGTCGGAGCGAAAGTCTCGATCGTTTCGCGCAAGGTGCAGACGACGCGCAGCCTCGTGCGCGGCATCGCCATCGAGGGGATGGCGCAGATCGTCTTTGTCGACACGCCGGGAATTTTCGCGCCGAAGCGAAGGCTTGACCGTGCGATGGTGACGTCCGCCTGGGGCGGGGCGGGGGACGCCGATGCGGTCGCCCTCCTGGTTGATGCGCGCAAAGGCGTCGACGACGAGGTCGAGGCCATTCTGGCGCGGCTGCCGCAAGTCGGCGGCGCCAAAATTCTTGTCCTGAACAAAATCGATACGGTCGAGCCACCGAAACTTCTCGAATTGGCCGCGCGGCTCAACGGCGAGCTGTCATTTGCCGACACATTCATGATTTCCGCGCTGCGCGGGCATGGCGTGCCAAAACTGAGAGCCGCGCTCGGCGCCATGATGCGGCCGGGGCCGTGGCTCTACCCGGAAGACCAGATCTCTGACGCGCCCTTGCGCTCACTCGCCGCCGAAATCACGCGCGAAAAAATCTTCGAACGGCTGCACGATGAATTACCTTATCAATCAACGGTCGAGACGGAGCTTTGGAAAGACATGCCGGATGGCTCGGCGCGCATCGAACAGACGATTTATGTCATGCGCGAGGGCCACAAGAAAATCGTCATCGGCGAGGGCGGACGCACCATCAAGGCGATCGGCAGCGCCGCGCGTAAGGAAATCATGGAGGCCACCGAGCAGACGGTGCATTTGTTCCTCTTCGTAAAAGTGCGTGAGAATTGGGCTGACGATCCCGAGCGCTACCGCGAAATGGGGCTCGATTTCCCGAAATAGGCGGGAATGATCCGAAATTCACAGAATTTCGGATCAGATTTCCCTCGAGATCGCCCGGCTTTCCGGCGCGTAACTTGAGCCAGCCGCCGCGCGGCCCTATGTTGCGCTCAAGCCCCCGCTCCTCCAGCATTCAAGTTTAAAACAATGACAATCGCCAGCATGACTGGTTTTGCCCGGATCGCGGGCGGCGTCGGCGCCTACAGCTGGGCGTGGGAGCTCAAATCCGTCAACGCCAAGGGTTTCGACGCGCGGCTGCGTTTGCCGGCGCCTTTCGAGGCGGTTGAAGCTGACGCGCGCCGAAGGCTCGCGGACCGGCTGGCGCGCGGAACGCTTTACGCGACCCTGTCGGTTCAGCGCGAGGCTTTGAACCCGGATATCCGCATCAATCACGAGCTTCTAGGCAAGCTCGTGGCGGCCGTGGCTGACGTCGATCTTTCCCGAAATCTTGAGCCGGCGCGCCTCGATGGGCTTTTGTCCATGCGGGGCGTCGTCGAAATCATCGACGCAGCCGAAACCGAGGCTGCGATCGCCGCCGCCCGCGCGGGCGCGCTGGAAGATCTCGACAAGGCGATCGAGGCCTTGCTGGCGATGCGGCGAAGCGAGGGCGCGGCTCTGTCGTTCGTGCTGGATGCCCGTCTCGACCGAATCGACGCGTTGACGCAAGCGGCCGAAGCCAATCCGGCAAGACAAGCTGACGCGGTTAGGACGCGGCTCGAACAAACGATTGCAACCCTCTGTGAAAGCAGCAATCTGGATCCAAACCGCCTCCATCAGGAGGCGATGATTCTGGCGGCGAAAGCCGATATCAGGGAAGAGCTTGACCGGCTGGCGACCCATCTTTGCGCGGCGCGCGATCTCCTCGCGGCCGGCGGCGTTGTCGGCCGTCGGCTGGATTTCCTTTCTCAGGAGCTCGCGCGCGAAGCCAACACGCTTTGCGCCAAATCGAACGATGCGAGCCTCACGACCATTGGCCTCGAACTGCGCGTTGAAATCGAGCAGTTTCGTGAGCAGATTCAGAACATCGAGTAGGCTGATGCATCCAGACGAGGACCGCGCGATACAGGGGACAGGCCGGGACGCGGATGACGCGAAGGATCTGCTGGGACGCAACGACGCAGGTCGGCGCGGCTTTATGCTGATCCTCTCGTCGCCCTCGGGCGCCGGCAAAACGACGCTGACCCGCATGTTGCTCCAGACCAAGGAGCTTGATCTCACGCTGTCGATCTCGGTGACGACGCGGCCGCGACGGTCGAGCGAAGTCGACGGCATTCACTACACCTTCATCACGCGAAAACAGTTCGAGGCGCTGCGTGACGGCGGCGAACTGCTCGAATGGGCGGAGGTGCATGGCAACTGCTACGGCACACCGCGCGAGCCCGTCGAAAAAGTGCTGGCGCAGGGACGCGACGTCCTGTTCGACATTGATTACCAGGGCACACAGCAGGTCAAGCAAAAGACGGCAGAAGACGTCGTGACGATTTTTATCCTGCCGCCCTCGATGAAGGAGCTTCGAGCCAGACTCGAACGCCGCGCGGAAGATCCGCCAGAGGTCATCGCCAAGCGGCTCGAGAATGCGCGCAATGAAATCCGGCGCTGGACCCAATATGATTACGTCTTGGTGAATCGCGATCTGCAAACGACCTTCAGCGATCTTTTTGCCATCCTGACCGCCGAGCGGCGGCGCGCCGTTCGACTAAAGGCAGGGATCGGCGCTTTCGTCGAAGAGCTGCTACGCGAGAGTTAAGCGAGAAGGATTAACCAAATGGGCCTGTATAGACCATGCGGAAGCCTCTAGAGAGCTGCGTTTGGGCGGGTGTCGCATGGCTTTTGAATAGGAACATTTCGTGCTAAAAGAGCTTTGTCTGTATAGCCGGTCAAAGCGTCGGCGCGACCTTGGGCCGATCGCAAACAATACACAGTTTTCTTGAGGAAATGCTCAACGGGAACCCCGCCGGCTCCCGCTTGAGGGGTTCGTTTGTCCGCGCGGCCGGGATATCCGGAGGCGCCGGCCGCTTAAGCTTTGTTTTAAGTCTGGAGTCAGTATCCTTTTGTTTTAAATGATCTTCCTTTCTGGGGGAGGCCTCTCGTTCGGAAAGGCGGCTGCGCATTTTTCGAAAATTATGCTAAAGCTGAACAGGACATACCGACTGGCGATGCTCGTCCGTCAACCCTCTTTCGCACGACCCTGACGGGCGTATCGACGTAACGGGAAGGCGCTATGATTTTTGTAACAGGCGGGACCGGGTTCATCGGCTCCAATATCGTCGCGACGCTGAACGAGCGCGGCGTCACCGACATCATCATCCTCGACTCTCTCGGTCATGAATCGAAGTGGAAAAATATCGCCAAGCGGCGCTTTTACGATGTCATCACGCCAGACAGGATTGAGAGTTTTCTGAGCACGGCGCCGCGCGCGGAAGCAGTGTTCCATATGGGCGCCATTTCTTCGACCACCGCTTCGGACGGCGATGAAATTCTGCGCACAAACTTTCAGTTATCCGCCAGATTATGGGATTGGTGCGCGCGGCAGCGCACGCCCTTCATCTATGCGTCCTCGGCCGCCACTTATGGCGATGGTTCAAATGGCTTTACTGACGATGAGTCGGCGCCCGCGCTCGATAAGCTTCGTCCGCTCAATCTCTATGGCTGGTCGAAACACGCTTTCGATCGCTGGGCGCTGGAGCGGGTCGCGGCGGGAATAGCGCCGCCGCAATGGGCCGGGCTGAAGTTCTTTAACGTCTATGGGCCAAATGAGTCGCATAAGGGCGACATGCAGAGTCTCGTCGCCAAAAATACCGCAGCTGTTGCGGCGGGGGAGACGATCTCGCTTTTTAGATCCCATCGCGAGGACTTTCGAGACGGTCAGCAACTGCGGGACTTTGTCTATGTCGCCGATTGCGTCGCGGTGATGATGTGGCTTCTGGAGCACAAGGACGTCTCCGGTCTATTCAATCTGGGGACAGGCAAGGCGCGCTCCTTTCTTGATCTTACTCTGGCGATTGGCGCAGCCCTGAACAAAAATGTGGATGTGCGGTATGTCGACATGCCGCTGAGCATCCGCGATCGCTATCAGTATTTTACGCAAGCGGACATGAGCAAGCTTCAGCGCGCCGGCTGCAACATTCCGTTTCATTCTCTCGAGGGTGGAGTTGCAGATTATGTTCTTTCTTATCTCACGCAATCCGATCCTTACCGGTGATGCGGAGGGAGCGGGTGATGCGGAGGGAGCGGGCGACGCCCATGGGGCGTGACAATGACGCGCTTTTTTTCCCCGGTGGACTATGTTAAATTCACAATCATTAGATATCAGTTCGGCCGAGCGCATTGATGTGGCGCAAGCGCGACGCAACGGTTCAATGCGAAGAGCGGCAGCCGATGCGGCGCTTTGCCGCGTATGGGCGGCCTTGTTCTCAGAGGGAGCGACGTCGGCAAAGGCTCAATCCTTGACAGGGTTGTCACAACGCATTGGTAGTGGTCAAATTCCTGCGGCGGGATCAAGCTAAACGAAACGTGACAGTATAGCGGACGGTCGGACGTATGGGTCGGAACAACAAAAGGTTTTTGTGAATCATGTTGGATCAGGTGGACGCCGTCACAAAAAGGTGCGTCGCCGCACCTCAAAAGCCGGTCGAACGCATCCTGATCTATCGGATCGGCAGCCTCGGCGACACCGTCGTTGCTCTGCCATGTTTTCACAAACTGGCCGAAGTGTTTCCCGATGCGGAACGCTATGTCCTGACCAATATTCCCGTCTCGTCGAAAGCGGCCGCGCTCGAACTGATCCTTGGCCAATCGGGCCTGATCGACGGCGTCGTCGACTATCCAATCCAGATGCGTTCGATCGGGGATGTTTGGAGATTGCGGTCGCGCCTTAGGGCGTTTGGCGCGAAAACGCTGATTTATCTTGTTCCACGGAGCGGGCGACTGCCTGTCTTGCGCGACCTTTTGTTTTTCCGCCTTTGCGGCTTCACGCGCTTCATCGGGATGCCGCTCACAAAGACGTTGCAAGTCGATCAGATTGAAGCGGACACCGGCCTCGTCGAATATGAGTGCCGCCGCCTGGCGCGCTCGATCGCCGAGATAGGCCCGACGGATCTCGATGATCCTAAAAATTGGGATTTGCTGCTGACAGAGGCGGAACAGGAGGCTGGCGACCGGGCCATCACGCCTTTCGCCGGCAATCCTTTCGTCGCCATAAACATGGGCGGAAAGGTCATCGAGAAACATTGGGGTCAGGAGAACTGGCGGCAATTGTTGCGTGAGCTATCGGGTAGTTTCGGCGGCTATGGACTTTTGTTTCTCGGCGCCGCCGACGAGGCGGCCGCCGTGGAGGAGGTTTCGGCGAGTTGGCCGAGCACGGTGGTGAACAGCTGCGGAAAACTGGCCCCTCGTGAGAGCGCGGCGGCGTTGAAGCGAGCGAGCCTCTTCGTCGGCCATGATTCAGGTCCGATGCATCTTGCCGCGGCGGTTGGCATCGTCTGCGTCGCGCCATTTGGAAGCCTGAATAAGCCGCGCAAATGGTACCCTTACGGAAAGCAGCACCGGATCGTGCATCGCGCGGATGGGGTAACGAACGTCAAAGTCGAACAGATCGTCGCGATGGTGCGTGAAGTGCTGCCGGAACGCGCCGTTCCGAGGTTGAACGCAAAAGCCAGTCTCGGTTGAGGATCAATCTGTCCCGCGTCGCTATGAGAGTCTGAACTTGCCGCATCATTCGCATTTCAAAACGACGCGTCGCGGCTAGGGGTGCGGATGTCGTCTCCAGCCATCTTTCTCGACCGCGATGGAACCATCATCGTGGAAAGAAACTATCCTTCTCATCCTGATCAGGTCGAACTTCTCGACGCCGCGGCCGCTGGTCTCCGCGCTCTGGCGAAACATGGCTTTCCCTTCGTGGTCGTCTCCAATCAATCGGGCATCGGGCGTGGCTATTTCTCGGTTGACGAGGCCGACGCTGTCGAAGCCCGGGTCAGGGAGCTTCTCGCCGGCGAAGGCGTCGTCATCGCTAAATGGTACCGATGCCCTCATGCGCCGCACGAAGACTGCGGGTGCCGGAAGCCTCTGCCAGGCATGATCCATTGGGCTGTCCGCGATCTTGATATTGATCCATCCCGCTCTTTCGTCATCGGCGATAAATGGTCGGACGTCGAGCTTGCCGCCGCGGTCGGTGCCGTCGGCATTCTGGTGACGACCGGACACGGACAATCGGATGCCGACCGCGCGCGCCGTCTCGGCGTCGCTGTCTGTCGCAACCTCCTCGAGGCGAGCGAGGAAGTCGCCCGCCAGCTGGCTCTGAACAATGCGTAAGCTTGGCGATTTCTGCTTTGAGCGGCGCGAGGGTTCGGCGCCCCTGTGTCTTGTCTCCCCCGGTCCGCCGGCGCTTTGCCGCGGCGGTTCATAGGTTCTTGCGCGCGTCGCCATGAGCGCGGCAGATCATGCTCACCAGTCTTTCGTTGCAGGGCGGATGCCAGAAGGTAACTCGAATGAAGATATTGTATCTGGGTCCAACAGAGGGAACTGCGATACAGCGAATCATGGCGCTCCGCAGGCTTGGCCACGACGTCACTGTCGTGGACCCGCACCTCGGCCGCTCCGTTCCGCTCATTCCTGAGAGGTTGATTGACGCATGGTGCTTCAGGACAGGCGCCATCGGCATTGAGTGGCTCGTAGCGCGCTATGTCGCCAAGCAAATCGGAAACGCCACTTTCGACGTCGCCTTTGTCGACCACGGAGACTTGCTGAACGCCTCGTGCATTGCTCATTTGAAGACGATCGCAAAGGTCGTCGTCAATTATAATCAGGATAATCCCTATGTGCCGAGGGATAAGGGTCGCTGGCGCGTCTTCCTGACAGCGCTGCCACTCTATGATTTGATTGCGACCCATCGGGTAACCAGTGCCAATAGCGCCGCGCGGGCCGGGGCAAAGCGCGTATTGCTGACGAGAGAGGCGGCCGACGAGGCTGTCCATCGGCCGATCGAGCTGAGCAGCGAGGACCTTGCTCGCTTTTCATCGAAAGTCGCCTTCGTTGGAACGTGGATGCCTGAACGGGGACCGATCATGCTTAGGCTCATCGAACGTGGGGTCCCCTTGCGCATCTACGGACCGAGGTGGCAAAAGGCGCCGGAATACGAACAGTTGCGCTCCCACGTCGTTTTGGGGGAACTCAAAGGTGACGACTATGTGAAGGCGATCCGGGGCGCTTCGATCGCAATCGGCCTTCTGTCAAAGGGAAACGAGGACCTTCACACGACGCGAAGCTTCGAGATCCCCGCCATCGGCACGCTTTTCTGCGCCGAACGCACAAGCGATCACCTCGAAATGTACAAGGACGGTGAGGAAGCGGTGTTTTTCGATACGGTCGACGAATGCGCGGATCTTTGCCTGTCCCTGCTCAAGCATCCGGACCGCATAAAAGAGATCGCCGACGCCGGCTTGAAGCGGGTGCACAAAAACGGCGACTTCAATGAAAAGCTGGTGATGAAAATCATCAACGGGGCCTTGAAAGGCTAGTCTAGCGGCATTCTTTGCGTCGCGGCGCGTGATCAGGAAGAGCGGGGCAAGCATGTGCGGCTTGCTACGCCCGTCTCGAGAAAAATAGCCTAAGCGAGCGGCCGCCAAGCTTCGGCCTTGCCGAACTGATCACGGCCATCGAGCGCCTTGCAGCGCATCCGCCGGCCTGAAATCAAGCGCCCCCCTTGGACGATTGGATCACTTGCCCGAGCAGGCGATCGCATGAGATTCGCCGAAGCCGGGGCCCCCCGCCGACGAAGGCGCAAAACCCTTGAGGCGTCGCAGCAGTCCTCCACGCAAGACCAAAATGGTTAGCCTTGTCAGCGGCTTGGTGCGTGTTTTTCGAGCGAATCAAGAATTTGATGCTCTTCAGTAGTCCTCGAAGGACATGGGACTCCGAAGTGTTGCGGGGATCAAGGCTCATGCGTCCGTTGACGTGACGCACGAGCCTACGGTCACTGAAATGCTACTTTCAAGATTTCATAGCTCTTGCCGCCGCCGGGCGTATTGACCTCGACCGTATCGCCGACTTTCTTGCCGATCAGCGCGCGCGCCGTGGGAGACGTGATCGAGACGCGGCCGGACTTCACGTCCGCCTCGGTCTCGCCAACGATCTGATAGGTCTTTTCCTCGTCCGTGTCCTCGTCGACCAAGGTTACGGTCGCGCCGAACATCACCGTGTTTCCGGACAGTTTTGAAACGTCGATCACCTCCGCGCGAGACAATTTATCCTCGAGTTCGGCGATGCGGCCCTCGTTCAGGGACTGCGCCTCTTTGGCGGAGTGATATTCGGCGTTCTCGGACAGGTCTCCATGCGAGCGCGCTTCCGCGATCGCCTGGATGATCCGCGGCCGCTCGACCTGCTGGCGCCGCTTCAACTCGTCTTCGAGCGCGAGATGCCCCGCTGCCGTCATGGGAAACTTGTCCATCGCGATTCTCTTTCACATCCTCTTTAACCAATACAGACCGCTCCGCCCAAGGCGCAACGTCCTCACAGCGTCGGGAGACGGCTTCTTAAGGCGCCGATAAAACGCCGCCGGATTTGAGCGTTTCACCGCTGCAAATCCGTTATTGAATAAGAGACACCTTCATGAATGCCGCCGCAAGGGGCTCGTTTCATAAAGGACGCCAAGGCGCCGGCGCCTCTCGCTCCGCGGCGGGAAGGCGCGGCGGTCCCGTTCTTGATTTGGCGTTGAATCGTTAAGCGAAATAGTCCTGGAGGGCGCGCACTTCGAGATCGCCGGCGAGATAGGCCTTTATTCCTTCCGAGGCGGCGATCGCTCCGGCCAAAGTGGTGTAATAGGGCACCTTATGGAGGAGCGCCGCGCGGCGCAGGGAGCGCGAATCAGCCAGGGCCTGCTTGCCTTCGGTGGTGTTCAGGACAAGCTGTATGCCGCCGTTCTTGATGGCGTCGACGACATGCGGCCGGCCCTCCGACACTTTGTTGATCCGCTGCGCGGGCACGCCCTCGCTTTCGAGATAGCGCGCGGTTCCTCCCGTGCCGAAGATCTTGAAGCCGAGACCCGCGAGCAGCTTGACCGTGCCGAGGACGCGCGGTTTATCGACATCGCGCACCGAGACGAAGACGCTGCCCGAGACCGGCACTATGGTGCCGCCGCCAAGCTGACTCTTGGCGAAAGCGATTGCAAATGAGCGGTCGAGGCCCATCACTTCGCCGGTCGAGCGCATTTCGGGTCCGAGCACAGTGTCAACGCCCGGAAAGCGCGCGAAGGGAAAGACGGATTCCTTGACGCCGACATGATCGAAGCGGGACGGCTTAAGACCAAAACTCGCAAGGCTCTCTCCCGCCATCACCCGCGCGGCGATCTTGGCGATCGGCGCGCCGATTACCTTGGCGACGAAAGGCACTGTCCGCGCCGCGCGCGGATTGACCTCGAGCACATAGATCTCGCCGTCCTTCAGCGCATATTGCACGTTCATCAGGCCGCCGACGCCGAGCGCCAGCGCCAGCTCTCTCGTCTGCCGCTCGAGTTCGGCGATCTTGTCGGCGGAGAGCGAGCGCGGCGGCAGGGAGCAGGCGCTGTCGCCGGAGTGGATGCCGGCCTCCTCGATATGCTCCATGATGCCGCAGATGAAAACGTCGGCGCCGTCGGAGAGCGCATCGACGTCGACCTCGACCGCGTCGGAGAGATAACGGTCGAACAGCAGCGGATTCTTGCCGAGCACCGTGTTGATCTGGCCGGTCTTGTCGTTCGGATAGCGCGCCTTGACGTCGGAGGGCACGAGGCCGGGCAGGGTGCCGAGCAGATAATCGTCGAAGGCGCCATTATCGTGGATGATCGCCATGGCGCGGCCGCCCAGAACATAGGACGGCCGGACGACGAGCGGCAGCCCGAGTTCGGCGGCGACAATGCGCGACTGCTCGACAGAATAGGCGATGCCGTTCATCGGCTGCTTCAGCCCGATGCGATCGAGCAGCCGCTTGAAGCGGTCGCGATCTTCCGCGAGGTCGATCGAATCGACCGACGTTCCGAGAATCGGAATGCCGGCCTTTTGCAGCGCATTGGCGAGCTTCAGCGGCGTCTGTCCGCCAAATTGCACGATGACGCCCTTGAGCAGCCCCGACTCATTCTCCTTGGCGAGGATTTCGAGCACGTCTTCCGGCGTCAAAGGCTCGAAATAGAGCCTGTCCGAGGTGTCATAGTCGGTTGAAACCGTCTCCGGATTGCAATTCACCATGATCGTCTCATAGCCCACGTCCCTGAGGGCGAATGAGGCGTGGCAGCAGCAATAATCGAATTCGATGCCCTGGCCGATGCGGTTCGGGCCGCCGCCGAGGATGACGATTTTCTCGCGATCCGAGGGGCGCGCCTCGTCGGCCGGAGCGCCCGCGAAGGGCGGCGCGTAGGTCGAATACATATAGGCGGTCGGGGAGGCGAATTCGGCGGCGCAGGTGTCGATCCGCTTATAGACAGGATGCACATTAAGCCTGTGACGCAGTTCGGTCACGGCGGTGCGCGGCGCGCCGGAGAGAGCCGACAGGCGCGCGTCGGAAAAGCCCGCGGCCTTCAGCATCCGCAGATTGGCGGCGTCATTCGGCAGGCCATGCGCGCGAACCAGCGCCTCGAGCTCGAGAATCTCCCGCAGCCGCTCGATGAACCAGAGATCGATTTTGCACGCGTCGTGGATTTCGTCCGGCGTCATGCCGTAGCGCAGAGCCTGCGCAGCGACCAGCAGCCGGTCCGGCGTCGGACGGCCGAGCGCGGCGCGCAGCGCGTTCATGTCGTCGCCAAGGCCAAGGCCCTCGATCTCGATTTCGTCGAGCCCATTGAGGCCGATGTCGAGCGAGCGCAGGGCCTTCTGCAGGCTCTCGCCGAAGGTGCGGCCGATCGCCATGGCCTCCCCAACGGACTTCATCGCCGTGGTCAGTATATTCTCGGCGCCGGGAAATTTCTCGAAAGCGAAGCGGGGAATCTTCGTCACGACATAGTCGATGCTCGGCTCGAACGAGGCCGGGGTCGCGCCGCCGGTGATGTCATTGGCGATCTCGTCGAGCGTGAAGCCGACCGCGAGCTTGGCCGCGACCTTGGCGATCGGGAAGCCGGTCGCTTTCGAGGCAAGGGCCGATGAACGCGAGACGCGCGGGTTCATTTCAATGACGATCATGCGGCCGTCCGCCGGATTGACCGCGAACTGAACGTTGGAGCCGCCCGTCTCGACGCCGATCTCGCGCAGAACCGCCAGCGAGGCGTCGCGCATGATCTGATATTCCTTGTCGGTCAAGGTCAGCGCGGGGGCGACCGTGATCGAATCGCCAGTGTGAACGCCCATCGGATCGATGTTCTCGATCGAGCAGATGATGATGCAATTGTCCGCCTTGTCGCGGACGACCTCCATCTCATACTCTTTCCAGCCGAGCACGCTTTCCTCGACCAGCACCTCGCTCGTCGGCGAGGCGTCGATGCCCCGTTCGATAATGTCGATGAACTCTGCCTTGTTGTAGGCGATGCCGCCGCCCGTGCCGCCCATGGTGAAGGAGGGGCGGATGATGGCGGGCAGGCCAATGTCATCGAGGATCGCGAGCGCCTGGCTCAGCGTCTTGATCTGATGCGAGCGCGGCGTTGAAAGGCCGATGCGCGTCATCGCCTCGCGGAACAATTCGCGGTCCTCGGCCATGTCGATCGCCTCGGCGCTGGCGCCGATCATCTCGACGCCGAAATCGTCGAGCACGCCCATTTTCTTCAAGGAGAGAGCGCAATTCAGCGCGGTCTGGCCGCCCATGGTGGGCAAAAGCGCGAAGCCGCCGGGAATGGCGTAGCGCTCCTTGGCGATGATCTTGGCGACCACTTCCGGCGTGATCGGCTCGATATAGGTGCGATCGGCCATGTCCGGGTCGGTCATGATCGTCGCCGGATTGGAATTGACGAGGACGATCCGATAGCCTTCCTCGCGCAGCGCCTTGCAGGCCTGTGTGCCGGAATAATCGAATTCGCAGGCCTGTCCGATGATGATCGGACCCGCGCCGATGATGAGGATCGTCGAAATATCAGTCCGCTTCGGCATAAAATCTCTTTCCCCGTCGCGGCGGGCGTTAGAGCAAAGCCAGGCAAAGGGGAGATCCTTTATCCTGACCAGCGACAAGACAACGCCTCGGAGCGGGGCAGCCTGACGATCAGGGCCGCTCCCGGCGTTCCGAGGGCATGCAAAAAGACCGCGCCGAGCCTTGCGGCCAGCGCGTCCGTGGCGCCTTTGCTCGAAACGGGATTGTTTCGAGGTTCGTTGACTATGGCGCGCGACTGAAGGCGCTGACCCGCGCGCAATTATTAGAGGCATACTCGTGATGAGACGTGTCTAAACCAGAATTCAGCCGCTGTGAACCCGCCAGCTTCAGGCATGCGTCATCGCCGCGCCCGCCATCCGGCGCAAGCGCGCCCGCGCGCCGAAAAAAGCGCCGCGCGCCCTCACTCGCTAGAGATAAGCGTTTTTCAGCGCCGCCTCGGGATAGCGCTCTCCGGCGGCGGCATTGTTCGGAATCATTGTCGAGAGCTCTTCGAGCTCGCCTGCGTCAAGCTTTACCGCGAGCGCGCCGATGTTCTCAAAAAGGCGGCTGGTCTTCGTCGTGCCCGGGATCGGCGTCACATCTTCCCCCTGGCTCATCAGGAAGGCGAGCGCGAGCTGCGCCGTGGTGCAGCCTTTCGCCTCGGCCATCGCCGCGACGCGCTCGGCAAGGCGGCGGTTGTGTGAAAAATTCTCCGGCGCAAAGCGCGGATGTTCGCCGCGCCGGTCACCCGCGACATCAGCCGCCGACCGGATCGCGCCGCCGAGAAGGCCGCGTCCGAGCGGCGAATAGGCGACAAAGGCGACGCCAAGCTCGCGGGTCGTCGCCAGAACCTCCTCGGCCTCGGCGCGATAGAGCAGCGAATATTCCATCTGCACCGCGGCGAGCGGATGAATCCTGTGAGCGCGGCGGATCGTTTCGGGCTTTGCCTCCGACAGTCCGATGGCGCGCACTTTGCCTTTGGCGATGAGTTCGGCCATGGCGTCGACGGTCTCGTCGATCGGCACCTGTGGGTCGACGCGGTGCTGATAATAGAGGTCGATATGATCGGCCTTCAGCCGCGTCAGGCTGGCGTCGCAGGCCTTGAATACATAGTCCGGGCGCCCGTTGACGCGGATTTCTCCGCCGGGCCCGCGGACATGTCCGAATTTCGTCGCCAGCACGACCTCATCGCGCCGCCCGGCGATCGCAGCGCCAACGAGCGTTTCATTATGGCCCCAGCCATAAATGTCGGCGGTGTCGAGAAAATTGATCCCGGCGTCGAGCGCCGCCTTGATGACGGCCGCGCCATCGGCGTCCTCACATGCGCCATAGACGCCGGAAAAGGACATGCAGCCAAGGCCGAGCGCGGAGACGGTAAGCCCACTCCCTCCGAGGCGATGAAAACGGGTGACGGCGGGCGAAGATTGGGCCATGCGATGGACTGTCCGGAATGAGCGCCGCGTTGACTGCGATCGGGAGCTTGCACGGCCGGACAATGTCCTCAGGACCATTCGGAGCACAAGTCAATATTGACTGATGGCGGAAATCTCGTCCATGTCTCGGCTTTCGGGGATGAGCCATGAACGAAGTTCGAGTGACGGAGCGGTTTCGAAGCGAGCCGCGCGAGGCGCCAGCGCTGAGCCTTCCGCTCGTCAGCGTCATCGTCGTCAATTACAATTATGGCCGGTTCCTCGACGCAGCCGTCGATTCGATCTTTCATCAGACCTATCCGAACGTCGAATGCGTGATCGTCGACAACGCCTCGACGGACGAAAGTCCCGCCGTCCTGCGCGGGATCGAGGCGCGCTACCCCAAAGCAAAGGTTGTCCGGCGGGCGGCCAATGACGGCCAGACGCCCGCGGCGCTCGACGGGCTCGCCGCGTCGAGCGGCCCTTATGTGATCTTCCTCGACGCCGACGACATGCTGCTGCCGCATGGCGTCAGCTCGCACATTTTCGTGCACCTTTCTTTGCGGGTTCACGTCGGCTTCACGTCCGGCGATCTGCTTCAGGTCCTCAACGATCAGGTGGTGCTGGGTTCGGAGGAAGCTTTCAACCGCGTGATCTGCGCCAATCGCGGCGTCAAAGCCGATTCGGTGCGGCCCTATCGGCACGCTGCCGGCCAGGCGTTGGGCGCGCCCTGGCCGGAGGATGGTTTCGACCGCTCGATTCTCGATCGCATCCGGTTCGTCGCGCCGATGACCAATGAATGGGTCTGGTCGCCGACATCCGGCAATTGCTTTCGCCGTGACGCTCTGGCCCTTTTTGCCGACAATCCCGCCCTTGGCGGCCTTCGCACGGGGACGGATCTTTATTTCTGTCTCGGCGTCAACGCCATCACCGGCAGCGTCCTGATCGATGACGCCATCGGAGTCTACCGCCTGCATGGCGGCAATATCTATTCGAAGCGGCCGCAGCTGCACAATGTTCTGTCTTATCAGCCAGGCTGCTCCGGCGACAGCAATGCCCAGGCCAAGGCGGTTCTCGTCGACCATCTCATTGACCGCGCGGCGTTCTTCCTGCAGCGCGGCTGGACTCCTTTCGATTATGCGCGGCTGCTGCGCCGGATCGACTGCTCGGACCCGGACGCCGGGCCCTTGAGCCCGCGCTGGTCGGCGCGCTCGCGCGTTGCGAGCACCCTCGTCAAGCGCTTTCCCGAGGTCGCGCCGGTTCTCGGGCCGTGGATCACGAGGGGCTTGATGTTCGCCAGCGGCGCGCCCTGGCCGAACGTCCTGTCCGCGCGCGCCTCGCGCCAGGCGCTTTGAGGGCCGCCCGGAGCGCTTTCGGGATCGAATGGAGTCATTCGATCGATCAGAAATCGCTCTAGATTCAAAAGCTTCAGCATATTCTTGTCAATCAGATCGAACCGGTCTGATCGGAATATGCTCTGGCCGCTCCGGCGCCTTGAAGGGAAAAGCCCCGCATAGGGTCTTAACGGGATTCTCAAAGGTTGGCTGTACCGCTACAGTGCTGCGAATCAGGCGGCGGTCGGCCTCGATCGAGACCGATTCGGAGACGTGTATGGAGCGGCGCTGGGATCAGCGGGGGGAAACAATGTGGAAGCCGGCGGCGGGGCTGCGTCTTGGCCTCGGTGTTTGTCTCGCGCTGGCCCTGTTCCTCGCGCCGGCATCGGCAGGGATGGAGACAAGCGCCGGCGAGGCTTTGCATCACAGCGCCGAGGCGGCGGGACTTGCGATCATCGCCGGGCTCATCCTCTTTTCGACGCTGACCGCGCTCTTTCACCTGAAGGAACGGCGCCAGGGCGCGCGGCGCGAGAGCGTCCTCACCACTGAGGTCGCCGCTTTGCGGGCGAGGCTCGATCGCGCCGAGCTCTTCCTTGCGGGCGAATCGCAAATCGTCATCGTGTGGGGCGGCCCCGACGACGAACCCGAGATCGAGGGCGATCTCGGCCTCGTCACGCAGGCGTTGATCGCGCATCGCGTGCTCGCCTTCGGCTCATGGCTGCCGCCCGAGATGGCGCGAAACCTCGAAGACAGCGTCGCGCGTCTGCGCGCAAGGGGCGAAGGCTTCCGCTTCGCGGCGACGGATCTTGAAGGCCGTCATCTCGACATCGAGGGCCATCCGATCAGTGGCCTCGCCGTCATGCGGATCAGGGATGTTTCAGGCGAACGCCTCGAAGTCATTCGCCTGCACGAATTGCAGGCGCGCACCGTCGGCGAACTGCGTTCCTTGTGGGCCATGCTGGACGCGGTTGCGAGCCCCGCCTGGGTGCGCGATGGGGAAGGGCGGCTGACCTGGGTCAACGCCGCTTATGCGCGCGCCGTCGAAGCTAAAGATCCGGCCGAGGCGGTGGCGCGCGGCGTCGAGCTTCTCGAGCGGACGACGCGCGACGCAAGCGCGGAAGCGCGGGAATCAGGTTCGATCTGGCGCGGTCGAGCGCCCGCGATCGTCGTCGGCGAGCGCCGCATCTTCGACATCGTAGACGCGCCGGCGGGCGCGGCTTCCGTCGGAATGGCGATGGACGTGTCGGAGATCCAATCCGCCCGCGACGCGCTCGAACGCGAGATGCAGGCGCATGCGCGAACCCTCGATCAACTGTCGACGGCGGTGGCGATTTTTGATCGCACGAAGCGGCTCGTTTTTCATAACGCTGCTTATCGCCAGCTCTGGAGCCTCGATCAGGCCTGGCTCGGTCAGAAGCCGGCCGATTCCGAAATTCTCGACCGCCTGCGCGCCGCGCGGCTGCTGCCCGAACAGGCCGACTTTCGCGCCTGGCAGGCGAGCCTTCTTGGCGGCTATCAGTCTCTCGAGACGGAGGAGCAGGCCTGGTATCTTCCCGACGGCCGCACGCTTCGCATCGTCATCAATCCCAATCCGCAGGGCGGCGTCACCTATCTCTTCGACGATGTGACGGAGCGATTCCATCTCGAACAGCAGTTCAACGCCGCGATCCGCGTCCAGAGCGAAACGCTCGACACGCTGAAGGAAGGCGTCGCCGTGTTCGGCAGCGACGGCCGCCTCAAGCTGTTCAATCCGGCCTTCGCCCGCCTATGGGCGCTGCGGCCGGAACAGCTGGATGATCAGCCTCATATCGACCGCGTGGCGCGGATCTGCGCGCCTCTTTCCGTCAATGAATCGGACTGGAACGAACTGCGCGCCATCGTCGCCGGCCTGCAGGATCATCGCCTCGGGTTTGAAAGCCGCCTTGTCCGGCGCGATCATTCAGTTCTGGATTGCGCCGCCGCGCCGCTGCCGGACGGCGCGACCATGCTGACCTTCATCGACGCCACGGCGGGCGTCAATGTCGAGCGCGCGCTGACCGAACGCAACCAGGCTCTGCTCGACGCCGAGAAGCTGCGCAATGATTTCGTTCACCACGTCTCCTATGAATTGCGCTCGCCGCTGACCAACATCATCGGCTTCATCCAGCTCCTTGGCGACCCGGCGGTCGGCCCGCTCAACGCCAAGCAGTTCGAATATGCCGGCTATGTGACGAAATCCTCCTCCGCGCTTTTGGCGATCATCAACGATATTCTCGATCTCGCCTCGATCGACGCCGACGCCATGGAGCTGTCGCTGGAAGCGATCGATATTGCCGAGACGATGCGCGGCGCGGCCGAGGGCGTGCAGGACCGTCTCGCCGAGTCAAATCTTACGCTGCGCGTCATCGCAATGGACGGCGTCGGCTCGTTTGTCGCGGACGGCAAACGAATCCGGCAGATCCTGTTCAATCTGCTGTCCAATGCGATCGGTTTTTCTTCGGCTGGCCAGACCATCGATCTCGCCGCCCTGCGCCGCGGCGAGGAGATCGTATTCAAGGTGAGCGATCAGGGACGCGGCATTCCGGCCGATGTCATCGATCATATTTTCGATCGTTTCAAGACGCATACCACGGGCTCGCGCCATCGCGGCGTCGGGCTTGGCCTTTCCATCGTCCGGTCGTTCGTCGAATTGCACGGCGGCCGCATTTTGATCGACTCCGCGCTGGGGGAGGGAACAACCGTGACTTGCATCTTTCCAGGCGAACGTATGAAGGTGAGCGCGATCGAAACAGGGCGGGAGCGTGAACGTAATGGGGGCTGAGGCGGAGCTGGCGACCCGGCCCGAGACAGTGTGGCTGCGCCGCCTTGTAGACGAGGCGGCGACGGAGGCTCTCGCCGCCGACATCGCCGAACTGGTCGGCGCCGGCGATCTCATCACGCTCTCCGGCGATCTCGGGGCCGGCAAGACTACCTTCGCCCGCGCCCTGATCCGGCGGCTGACGGGCGAGCCCAACCTCGAAGTGCCGAGCCCGACTTTTCTTCTCATGCAGATCTATGACGGCGGACCCGCGCCGATCGTACACGCCGATTTCTACCGGATCGAGCGGCCGGACGATCTCGTTGAACTCGGCTGGGACGAGGCGACCGATGGGGCGCTGGTCCTCGTCGAATGGCCCGACCGCGGCGGGCGGCATCTTGGTCTCGACCGGCTCGACATAAAGTTTACGCTCGATCCAGCTTCGGGCGCGGGCGGCGGTCCGGCCGGATCGCGCACCGCGACGGTGACTGGCTTCGGCGCTTTCGCGGCTCGCCTCGCCAGAGCCAAGGCGATTCAGGATATTCTGGAGCCGACGAGCTGGCGCGACGCGCAGCGCCATTTCATGCAGGGCGACGCCTCGACGCGCTCCTTCGAGCGCCTCGTCAAGGACGACGGCTCGAGCGCCGTGCTGATGATCGCGCCGCAGCGTCCCGATGGTCCGCCGATCCGCTACGGCAAGCCCTACAGCGCGATCGCCCGGCTCGCCGAGGACATCAGACCGTTCATCGCCGTCGATAAAGGGCTGCGCAGCCACGGCTTCTCGGCGCCGGAAATCTACGCCTTCGATCTTTCGACGGGCGTCATTTTAATGGAGGATCTCGGTTCTGAGCCGATCATCAACGACGCCGGCGTCGACGTCGAGCGTTACGTCTCGGCGGCTTCGGCTCTCGCCAGGCTTCACGCGACCGCGCTGCCAGACGTCTTGCCGATCGGCGATGACGAGACCTATCGCATCCCGACCTACGATCTCGACGCGCTTTCCATCGAGGTCGAACTGCTCCTCGACTGGTATGCGCCGCATTGCGCGCGCGCGCAGCTCTCTTCCGGCGCCAAAGCGACCTTCGTCAACCTCTGGCGCCGCACATTGACGGAAGGGTTGACGACCGATTCGACCTGGACCCTCCGCGATTATCATTCACCGAACCTGATCTGGCTTCCGCGGCGCCAAGGCGTGGCCCAAGTCGGCATGGTCGATTTTCAGGATTGCGTGCTGGGCCATCCAGCCTATGACGTCGTCTCGCTCCTGCAGGACGCGCGAGTGGATGTGCCCGACGCCGCCGAGCTGAAGCTTCTGTCGCACTATGCGCGGCTGCGGCGCGAAGCCGATGCAGGCTTCGACATGGGCGATTTCGCGCGCGCCTATGCGATCTTAGGGGCGCAGCGGGCGACCAAGATCCTTGGGATTTTCACGCGCCTCAATGTGCGCGACCATAAGCCGCATTATCTTGCCCATATCCCGCGCGTCGAAAAATATCTGGCGAAAGATATGAACCACCCGGTTCTGGCGGAGCTCAAGATCTGGTATGAGACAAATCTTCCACGGATCTTCGAAATAGCCGCCTGAGCGCACCGTAACCAGGGCCGATATGTCTTTCACTGCGCCAAGCAAAGCGATGGTCTTCGCCGCAGGGCTTGGCACGCGCATGCGCCCCCTCACGGCGACTGTCCCAAAGCCGATGATCAAAGTCGCGGGCAAGCCGATGATCGACCATATGCTGGACCGTTTCGCGCGCGCGGGAACCCGCACCGCCATCGTCAACGTGCATCACCTTGCCGATCAGATCGAGGCGCATCTTTCGACGCGCACGGATCCTGAGGTCATTATCTCCGATGAGCGGGACGAGCTTCTCGATCAGGGCGGCGGCATCGCCAAGGCGCTGCCCCTGCTGGGGAGCGAGCCCTTCTTCCTCGCGAACACGGATGCGCTCTGGCTCGAGGGTCCGCGGCAAAATCTGCGCCGCATGGCCGAAGCGTGGGACCCTGTCAGAATGGATATCCTGTTGCTTGTCGCCGCGACGACGGCGAGCGTTGGCGTCGACTGGCCCGGCGATTTTCTGATGGCTGCGGACGGCCGACTGACCCGCCGCGCGGAATTTCAGGTCGCGCCGTTCGTCTATGCCGGCGTCGGCATCGTGAAGCCGGAGTTGTTCGCGGCGCAGGCGCGCAGAGTGTTTCCGCTGGCGCCATTTTTCTTCGAGGCGGCGCAAAAGGGCCGGCTCTATGGACAAAGGCTCGATGGTTTGTGGCTGCATGTGGGCGTGCCGGAGATGATCGCCGAAGCCGAATGGATCATCTCGCGCAGCGTGCTGTGAGGCGAAACGCCGCTGTCCGCCCTGCATCCGGCTCTCATCAATAAGTCAGGGCATGATGTCGCCCGAAAAACCGGATTCCAGTTTTCGGCGTCATGCTCCAGCGTTCAGGCGCAATCGCATTCCGCTCTTTAAGCCTTTGTTTTATCGCATGGGATCAACCCGAAAAATCTGCACCTTTTCGGCGTCATGCTTTAATCCAATGCTTTCGCGAGTCTGTAGCCGCTTTTCCTGAAGCCGAGGAGAAGAGCCTCCTTCAGCCGGGGGTAAAACGGCCGCACGAGCGCGCCAAGAGCAGCCGAGGCGACCAACGCGCCAATCACGACGGCGCCGGTTTTGACCGGACCATCCGGCCGCTCATGAAGCGCGGCGGCGATCCAGAGCTCCAGCGGGAAATGGAAAGCGTAGATTGCGAAGGTCAGGGCGCCCGCGTGGCGGATCGCTCGTTCGGCCGGTCTCAGCAGGCGCCCGAGTCTCCCAGCGATGGCCATCGCCCCCAGAAGATGAAGGCAGATCAAGGCTCCGACCAAATTTTGCCAGAGAAAATTTTCGGCGATATTGAGATAACGATCAGCTACATCGGCGCCGAGCAGCAGGCGCTGCATTGAGAATAGCCACGGACTGACGTGGAGCGTCTTCAATGCGAAGATCAGGGCTGGCGCTCCAAGGTAAAGCGCGAGGCCCCAGCCTGGGCTCAACTTTAACTTGTCCCGCCTCTGGTAGAGCCACACGCCAAATAGCCATCCAGGCATGAGAAGCAGGATCTGCGGACCCGCGAAAAGTGCGACCGCCGCGACGATCCAGTTGCGCCACGCGCGCGGCGAAAACATGAACGCAGCGAAAATGGCGTAATACCAGGCGATATATCCAATCGACCACAGTGGAATGTTCGAAAGCGGGGAGACTTCGAGGAACCAGGTCTGGTTTTGAAATATGGCTGTCAGGAAGAGCCGCAGCAGGGGACTGTCGAATCCCATATACTCGCCCCAACCCTCATAGGGCGCGGGGGACAGGCGTAATCCGATGGCGTCGAGGATAAAGGTCAGCGCCAGCGCCGGCAACACGATAGACCACAATCTGGCGAGGCGCGACGCGCTATAAACAGCGAGACTGCGTTCGCGCGTCGCCACGACATAGGCGATAACAAAACCTGACAATACGAACGTCGCCTCGATCGCCTCCAGTCCCAAACTGAACTTGAGCCAGTCTCCACCCATCTGCGTCACAAGTCCATGGGAGATGACTATACTCAGCACCGCCAGGAAACGAAACAGGTCAATGTAAAGCGACAATCCTGGAGCCATAGAGCCAGCCTCAATCCTGGAAGAACGGGAGATCTAAACCAAAAATAATACCGTCAAGACGCGGAGAATTCATGGGATATGGTTTCAACGACGCGCCGAAGACGCGACAATGACAGCATATTGTGTGCATTTTTTGGCCTATTCTTGGAGCTGTTCGCCGCGCTGCCTTGCTCAAGCTCCGTTCCCCGATTGTTCTTGCTGGTCCGCGAGATCTCCGTTAAGCTGAGTATAAGCTGAGAAATGAGGCGTCTCCATGGTCGTCAGAATCGCGACAGTCGCTTTCGAAGGCATCGAGGCTCGGCCCGTCGACGTTCAGGTGCAGATCGCCAACGGCAACGTCGCCTTCACCGTTGTCGGACTCGGCGACAAGGCGGTCGCTGAATCGCGCGAACGGGTGCGCGCCGCCCTCAACGCCTCGGGCCTCGCGCTCCCGGCCAAGCGCATTACCGTCAATCTCGCGCCCGCCGATCTGCCGAAAGAGGGCAGCCATTATGATTTGCCGATTGCGCTCGGCGTCATGGCGGCGATCGGGGCCATCCCTCCCGACGCGCTGCAAAATTATACGGTGCTCGGCGAACTCGCGCTCGATGGGACGATCACGGCGGTGACCGGCGTTCTTCCCGCGGCGATGGCCGCCAATGCGCGCGGGCAGGGGCTGATCTGCCCGCATGACAGCGGCGCGGAGGCGGCCTGGGCAAGTCAGGATCTTGACGTGCTGGCGCCGATCTCCCTGATCCAGCTCGTCAATCATTTCAAGGGTCTTCAGGTCATGGCGGCGCCGCGCCCGGCGATCCGGCAGGCGGGGGGAGCTTTGCCGGACCTTCGCGACGTCAAGGGCCAGGAAAGCGCCAAGCGCGCGCTCGAAATCGCCGCGGCGGGCGGCCATAATCTGCTTTTCAACGGGCCGCCCGGCGCCGGCAAGTCCATGCTCGCGGCGCGCCTCCCCTCGATTTTGCCGCCGTTGACGCCGCGCGAATTGCTGGAGGTTTCGCTCATTCATTCGATCTCCGGCGACCTTGCGGGCGGCGCCTTGACCGATCGCCGTCCGTTCCGCGCGCCCCATCATTCCGCATCGATGGCGGCTCTCGTCGGAGGCGGGGCGCGCGCGCGGCCGGGAGAGATTTCTCTCGCCCATCATGGCGTGCTTTTTCTCGATGAATTGCCAGAATTTCAGCCGCAGGTCCTCGACAGCCTGCGCCAGCCGATAGAGACCGGCGAGGTGGCGATCGCCCGCGCGAACCATCGCGTCATCTATCCCGCGCGCTTTCAGCTTGTCGCCGCGATGAACCCTTGCCGTTGCGGTCATGCGACCGATCCGGGATTTGCCTGCAATCGCCAACCAAATGCGCGATGCATCGCGCAATATCAGTCGCGCCTATCGGGGCCTTTGCTGGACCGCATCGACCTTCACGTCGAGGCGCCTGCCGTCGCCGCGGCCGATTTGATGCTGCCGCCGCCCGCCGAAGGGTCCGCCGAGGTCGCCGCGCGGGTCGCCGCGGCGCGGGCGATTCAGGCGCGCCGCTATGCCGAGCTTGGCCTCCAGGGCGTAGGCTCCAATGCCGCCGCTCCATCCGCCGTCATTGAACAGGTCGCGCAACCGGACGCCGGCGGCCTCGCCCTTGTCCAGGAAGCCTCCGACCGTCTCCGTCTCTCGGCTCGAGGATTCCACCGCATTTTGAAGCTGGCCCGCACGATCGCGGATCTCGACGGGGCGGGGACCGTCGGCAGTCTGCATCTGGCAGAAGCGCTCTCTTACCGCGTCGATGCGACGCGCCAGTTACGGGCCGCTTGACCCAACTGTGAAGGCCACGCTTCGTCTGGACGTCTCAGAAACGTGCTACACAAGCGTGAGGCTCATTGGATGCGGTCTGGACAGGCGCCTCCGCGAGGCGCGCAATGGAGAGAATAATGGATGTCGCCGCTCCGGTTACGGCAGACACATTGAAATCGGCGCGCGCCAGCGCGACGGCTTTGCGCGACTGGATAGTCGAGAGAGCGCTTCCCCTCTGGTCGACGATCGGCTTCGACGCGCAGCGGGGCGTCTTTCAGGAACGCCTTGACTGGAGCGGGCGGCCAGTCGAGACGGTCCCGCGCCGCGCCATGGTGCAAGCCCGGCAGATCTATGTCTTTGCCCATGCGGCGCATCTTGGCTGGTTCCCCGAAGGCGGCCGACTGGCCGAGATCGCGATGAGTTCGCTTTTGCAGAAGTTCCGCGAGGCGGACGGCGGATCCGGCGGCTTTGCCTTTTCAGTCAGCACGGAGGGCCGCGTCGTCTCGACGGCGCGCGACGCTTACGCGCATGCCTTCATCCTCTTCGCCATCGCCTGGCTCTATCGCCTTAATGGCGATCCGCGGCTGATTGGCCACGCCGACGAGACGATCGCCTTCATTGACGCGGCGCTCGAAGATCGCGCGCATGGCGGCCTTTACGACCAAAGCCCGGTGCAGGACCGCAACAAGCGGCAAAATCCGCATATGCACCTGCTCGAGGCCTATCTCGCGCTGGAGGGCGCCGCTCCCGGCCGCGGCTACGGCGAACGCGCCAAGAGCCTCGTCGATCTTTTCAAGGCTCATTTGTTCCGCGAGGATCCCGGCGTCCTGCTCGAATATTTCGCCGAGGACTGGAGCGCTCATCCCGATCCGCTGAAGCGCGGCGTCTTTGAACCCGGGCATCATTTCGAGTGGGTCTGGCTTTTGGCCGAATATGAGAAACTCACCGGCGAGGATATGCGGCGGTGGATTTTGCCGCTCGATGGCATCGCCCGGCGCAATGGGCTCGCGGAAGACGGGATGATCTTTGATGAAGTCGACAGCGAGATGCGCGTTCTGAAACGCTCGCACCGGATCTGGCCGCATACGGAAGCGGCGAAGGCGGCGGTCGCCCGGTGGGAGATGGGCGACGACGCTTCGCCGCGCTTCGCCGCCGCAATGATCGACGCGCTACGGACAGGTTTTCTCGACAGGCCATTCGTCGGCGGCTGGACCGATCATATCAGCGCGGACGGAAGCCCTCTTGTCGATTACGCGCCGGCGAGCTCGCTTTATCATCTGTTCCTGGCGACGGCGGAGACATCTCGCGCCTTTCCCCGTAGCCCACCGGCTGAACCGCAGGAGTCCTAAGCTCAAGCTTTTGCCCGGGCGCGCTTTCACGATAGACTTCAGCTATGTTCTGGCTGGATCCTTGCTAGCCCTTCCTTCACTCCCGAGGCGTCGTGGCTGCGCCGCCAACGCCTTTCTATTGTCGATTGGATCTTCAATGCTTCCTATTCTCGATCGCTTTGCGAAAGCTCGCGTCGCGGTGATCGGCGATCTGATCCTGGATTGCTATCTGCACGGCGACGTCAGCCGGATCTCGCCCGAGGCTCCGGTTCCTGTCGTGCGCTCTCTTTCGGAGGAGGTGGTCGCCGGCGGCGCCGCGAATGTCGTCGCGAATCTTGCAACGCTTGGCGTCATCGTCGACGTCGTCGGCCTGACCGGCCTCGACAACGCCAGGGACAGTCTGATCGATCGTCTCCAAACGCACGGCGAAATCGACATATCCGGCATGATCGGCGTCGCAGACCGTCCGACGACCAGAAAGCTCAGGGTTTTGGGGGCGCATCAGCAGATCGTTCGCGTCGATCATGAAGACACCTCGCCATGCGGCAGCCGGGTGGAAGATCAACTTCTGGAGGCCGCTCTCAGCGCCGTGGACCGGGCCGACGTCGTGATTTTGTCGGACTATGGCAAGGGCGTCCTCTCGCAGCGCATCCTGCGGGAGGTCATCGCCAAATGCAACGCGGTGGGGAAGAAAGTCCTTGTCGATCCCAAGCAGCTTGACCTTTCAGCCTATAGCGGCGCGTCGATCCTCACGCCAAACCGCAAGGAACTGACCGCCTCGACGCGCTTGCCCTGCGAGACCGACGCCGAGGCGCTGGTCGCGGCGGCCGCGGCCCAGGAGATGAGCGGGGCCAATGTTCTGCTGACGCGTTCCGAAAAAGGCATGTCCTTCTTCCCGCTCTCCGGCGAGCCGATCCATCTTGCAACCGTCGCGCAGGATGTGTTCGACGTGTCTGGCGCGGGCGACACAGTGATCGCCGTGATGGCGGCCTCGCTGGCGACAGGCCTCTCCGTCCGCGACTCGATGAAACTCGCCAATCACGCGGCCGGCATCGTCGTCGCCAAAGTCGGCACGGCCTGCGTTATGCCGGAGGAGCTCGCCGCCTCGCTCGCGGCCGAACTGGCGTCGCCCTCGGTCAATGACGGGCGCCACATTTCCCGCGAGGAGGCCGTCGCCCAGCGCTGGGCCTGGGCCAGGGAGAAGCTTACCGTCGGCGTCGCCAACGGCTGTTTCGATCTTTTGCATCCCGGCCATGTGTCGCTCATCAAGCAGGCCGCCGCAGCGTGCGACAGGCTTATCATGGCCCTTAATTCGGACGCCTCCGTGCGCCGTCTTAAAGGGCCGAGCCGTCCCATCCAGGATGAAGAGTCGCGTGCGGCGGTGATGGGCGCCCTCAAAGGCGTCTCCGCCGTCGTGCTTTTCGATGAAGACACCCCGCTCGAACTGATCAAGGCCTTGCAGCCCGACATTCTGGTCAAGGGCGCCGATTATACGGAAGACAATGTCGTCGGCGCCGAGATCGTCAAGGCGCGCGGCGGCCGCATCGTCCTCGCGCAACTGTCGCCCGGACAGTCGACGTCGAAGCTCGTTGCGACCTCGAAGCTGCTCGCAAAAACAGAAACCGCCTATTGAGCAGCGCCGTGGCGCGCAACTGAGAGCAGGGGCTTCGGCTTTGCGTCACTTCGGCGTTTCAACGCGGGCGCCTGCGTCGATTGCAGCAAGCGCCTGATTGACGAGCGCCTCGATCGGCTGTGACGCGTCGAGGCGCCGCCAGTCGATGGTCCCGACCGCCTCCCGCGCCTGCGCGGCGGCGATTTCGGGGCCGGCGTCCGACGCATCATCCTTGCGGCGCGAAACCCGTTCCAGCCTGATCCCGGTTGGCGCTTCGAGCCAGAGACCCGTGAATCGCGCCCCCGCGCTTTTGCCGATATCGGCCCGCGCCCGCTCTTCGGCTGTTCGGTGGGCGGCGTCGAGGACCACGCTCTGACCCGCTGCGAGCGCCGTCGCCGCGAGATCGCGCAAACGGCGGTAGACGATCACCGAGATTTCCGGCCGGTAGGCCTGCTGCGGCAAGGTCTCGAATTCGCCGGCGTGAAGAAAGCGCTTTCGCTCGATGTCGCTGCGCAGATGGACCGCGCCGGGCGGACGGCCGATCAAAGGCGCGATTTTTCGTGCGAGCGAGCTTTTCCCGGTCCCCGAGAGGCCGCCGACGGCAACGAGCTGAAGCGGCTCCGGCACAAAAAAGGCGCGGGCGGCGGCGAACAGCGCCCGCGCCGCGGCGATCGTCGCGGCCGTTTTGCGAGGTTCGAGGTTTGTCACTTTGGCGCGGATCGCCGCGCGCAGACTGAGAAAAAGCGGCAGCGCGGCCAGCGCCTCAAGCTGCCTTTCGACGTCGTCGCACTTCGAAAAATAGCGGTTCATCAGCAAATTGGCCTCGATCTTCAGGCCGCGCGTCCAAACATCCATCAGCAGGAAGGCAAGATCATAGAGAATGTCGCAGGTCGCCAGCCGCTCGTCGAATTCGAGCGCGTCGAACAAAACGGGCGTGTCGTTTATCATGGCGATATTGCCTAAATGGAGATCGCCGTGGCAGCGCCGCACTTCGCCTGCGGCTTCGCGCCGCTGGAGCAGCGATTTTGAGCGCTCGAAACTGTCCAGCATGCGGCGCTTGAGGTCAGCCGTCTCACCGGCCGGAAACACGTCGGGAGCGCCTTCAAGGGACGCCATCGTTTCTTCGATTTGAGCGCGCAGGGCCGCCGGCGCGTCCCTGTCGCGCATGATCGGCGCTCTTCGGTGCGAGGCGGCGACCGCCTCGGCGAGCTTTTCGACGAGCTTCATATCGAGTTCGCCGCGCGACGCGAGCCGATCCATCGCAAGGTTTTCGTCGAAGCGGCGCAGATGCACAGCCCATTCGATGATTTCGCTGCCAGAGCCAAGCTTTAAGCGGCTATTCTCGCGTGAAATGGGAACAACTCCGAGATAGATCTCCGGCGCATTTCCCTTGTTGACGGCAATCTCGCTCTCACATGCCGCGCGCCGTTTTTCCAGCGTCGAAAAATCCATGAAAGGAAAGTGCACGGCGCGCTTGACCTTGTAGACATGTTCGCCGGCGAGGAAAACGGAGGCGCCATGCGTGTCGATCCGCACCACCGGCTCATCGAGCCCATAGGTCGCGGAATCTGCGAGGAAGGAGAAAACCTCCGACTGGTCCGGCTTGTGGCTACGCTCAGCTTCGTTCATTTGAAAGTCTCGCTGTGGCTTTGAGATCGCCGCGCCAGGCGCGAGCATCGGCCGTGGGATTGTGGCGCTTTGAAGCGGAGGGCTCGTTCGCGCGCTTTCAGCTTGCCGCGACGGGCGGGCCTTGTTACTCCCAAAAGAAATTTGCGAGGTTCGTCCTCGATCCTTCCCGAAATCGTCTTGAGTTTAAGATCCATCATGGTCATCCCGCGCCGGTCATCCCTGGATGCCGCTGAAACAAACGCCGCCGGCGCAAGATTTCTTATCGTTGAAGCGCGCTTTTACGACGCCATTGGCGCGATGCTTCTCGCCGGCGCGGAGGCGGCGCTGAGCAGGGCTGGAGCGCGCCATGACGTCCTCACCGTGGCGGGCGCCCTCGAAATTCCGATCGCCATGGCGATCGCGCTCGACCATGCGGAGAAATCGGGCGAGCCCTTCGCCGGCGCGATTGCTCTTGGCTGCGTCATTCGGGGAGAAACCTATCATTTCGAAATCGTCTCCAATGAAAGCGCGCGCGCTTTGACGCAGCTTGGGGTGGCGCGTCAGCTTGCTCTCGGCAATGGCGTCCTGACCGTCGAAACCGAGGCCCAGGCTTTGGAGCGGGCGGACCCCGGCCGGGGCGATAAGGGAGGCGACGCCGCGCGCGCTGCTCTTGGCCTTCACGCGCTCAAACAGAAAATAGGAGCGCTCTGATGGCCAATGCCGATGGACGCTCCGCAGCCCGCCTCGCCGCCGTTCAGGCCCTCTATCAAATGGAAGTGTCGGAAAAAGGTTTGAACGAGACCTTCGCTGAATTCGAGTCTTTCTGGATTGGCAATGAAATCGAAGGCCAGCGCTACAAGGCGGCTGAAGTTGCATTTTTTCGCGATATTCTAACGGGCGTGCTGGCCGATCAAGGCCCCATCGACCGGGCGATCGATCAAACGCTTGTCGACGGCTGGCCTCTTGCGCGGGTCGACGCGGTTTTGCGCGCCATTTTGCGCGCGGGCGCCTATGAACTGAAGAAGCGCGCCGACATTCCCGCGCGCGTCTCAATCAAGGAATATGTCGATGTCGCCGGCGCTTTCTTCGATCGCGAAGAGGCCGGGATGGTCAATGCGGTGCTGGACGGCCTCGCCCGCCGTTACCGCGCCGCCGAATTCGAGCCGCGCGCTTAAGAGGCTGAATGAGGCCGGGCATCTGACGCAACTCACCGAGGACGAACTGATCGCGGCCTATTTTGCGCCGCTCGCGGGCGACGCGGGGTTGCGGCTCAGCGATGACGCGGCCCTTTTGCGCGCTCCTTTGGGACGCGAACTCGTCCTCACCAAGGATATGCTCGTCGCGCGCGTGCATTTTTTCAGTAACGATCCGCCCGCGGCCATCGCGCGCAAGGCGCTGCGCGTCAATCTGTCGGACCTCGCCGCCAAGGGCGCGGAGCCTTTGGGATTCCTGCTTGGGCTCGCCCTGCCGGAAGACTGGACGACGGACTGGCTCGGGGCCTTCGCGAAGGGGCTTGGCGAGGACGCAGCCCGCTTTCAATGCCCGCTGCTTGGCGGCGATACCGTTAAAACGCCAGGGCCTCTCACGATCTCGATCACAGCCATCGGCGCGGTCGTTCCTGGAAAAATGGTTTTGCGCGGCGCCGCCGAGCCTGGCGATCTCATCTACGTAACAGGAACCATCGGCGATGCGGCGCTCGGCCTCAAGCTTCGGCTTGGCGCGACGTGCGATCAGGACTGGATCGGCGCCTTGAATGAAGCCGACGCGGCTTTTCTGCTCGAACGCTTTCTGCTGCCGCAACCGCGTCTCGCGCTGAAAGACGCGCTCGCATCAAACGCCCATGCCGCGATGGACGTTTCCGATGGTCTTGCCGGCGATCTTTCCAAAATGCTCCGCCTTGCCGGACTGACGGCGAAGATCCCGGCAGCAAATATTCCCCTTTCGCGCGCGGCGCGGGAGGCTTTGAGGTTGGAGCCAAAGCTCATCGAGCCGGTCTGCGCTGGCGGTGACGATTATGAAATTCTATGCGCCGTTCCGCTTGCCAAAAGCGCGGCGTTCGAGGCGGCGGCTCAAGCAGCCGGCGTCATGGTGAGCGCAATCGCCAGCGCCGCGCCGGGAGATGCGCCGCCCGTGTTCGAGGACAGGGAAGGACGAAAACTGATCTTCGCCCGGCCTTCCTTTCAGCATTTTTAGCTTCACCGGGCCTTTCGCGGAATGCGCCGATGTGCGCCGCTGCATCGCCCGCGAGAATGCTATTCCATCTTTTCGATGGCGTCCCGAGACTCGCGAAGCGGCCGGAAGCAAATTTCGGACTCTCAATGGCGATAGCAACGGCTTCAATGGTCCGCACGAAGCCGGCCGGCAGTTACCCGACATTGGGCGGAAGATCGCTTGCCCAGAAATCCAGTCTCATCGGGGAAAGCCCTCTGTCGGACTCGCTATGGGTTAGAAAGTCGTTTCCCTTAATGCTTTTATCAAACGCCGGCAGGAAGATATCGTTTGCGATCGGTCCCGATGGATTCGCCAGAATGGCCTGCAAATCAGCGTCGCGGGGCGGCCCCGCGACAAATTTATCCAATATTGTAAACGAGCCCCATTCGGATGCGGACGGAACTCCCGATCTCCAGAAAAAATCAACCTTGTGCGCGACGCGCCAGTGGAAGTGCGCCAGATAGTTGCGAGACTGGTCGGGAGCGATCGCTGTAAGAATCGTCCAGAATTCACAATCATGTTTAAAGTCATACAGAAAATTATTGATGTTCGACGCTGTATGGTTCTGCATCAACAGCGGCACGCTTAAACGCGGTTCATCATGCGCGCTTGGACTGGCCCGCGATCCTGTGAATTTGGATTTGTCGTCTGGGTCGCGCATCCACGGAATCGTGGATTTGTTCAAACAATCGAGCAGCGTTGGAGTCGAAATTCCTTGAGTGGCGTCACAGACGATTGAGCCTTCCGATTGAACTCTCCCAGTATAGCGCGTCCTCAAAGCTGTTTGACGCACGATCTGAAAGAAGCCGACTTTCCAGCCGTCGAGCGCGTCTCCGGGCGCGATCGAGAATTGGACCCGCGCATCCGCCTTAAAACCGAATGGCGCCAATGCTTTTTCATCTTTGTTGCTCGTGAAGAACGCAGCGGATCCAGGCGCGGCCGGCACGATTTTGCCTGGGAAATTGAGGATGACGGCGAGCGGCCTCACATCATCGGCATGAACGGTAATCTGGATCGATGACATGTCGATACTAACAGTCATTTGGCCTCCTGAGCAATCTGGAGGGACAAGTCAGGACACTTTCATGCCATAAGTTGACGGATCCGGTAACAAGCGCGGCTGCTGTTCCTTGCGCAGCATCTCTTCGTCGAGCGCGGCGATCGTCATCTTGCCAACGATGTTGTCTACCTCGTTTTCATACGCGTAGTTGATGATGTTTCTTTTTCTTTTGAACGCCAAGACTGCGGCGACGGTGGATTGACCATAGCGGCAGGTCTGCAGATCGTCGGTAGACACAGATAAATTATCAAGCGCGAACAAGGCCGAATGTATTTTGGAGACATGTTCTCCCGTCGCCCCCTCCTTGATGTGAGCGGAATTATCGACGAGGCAGGCCTCAAGCGCGGGATCGCCTTTGAAGAGATTCGATCGCAGCCCCATTTCTCGCTCCGAAGAGGACCCGCCCCGGTGGCGGATGGTAAGCTTGGAAATGATGTCATAAATTATTAGTTGACAATATCATAAAATGACGAACCCCAAAACGGACGAATCGGCGAGGTTCAAGCTCTCGTGTCCGGCGACGCGGCGGCGCGGGAATCGTGGCGCCCCCGGCCGAACCCGGCCTGTCGAGCCCCAGTTTCCGCATTTTTGTAGAAGCTCATGATTACATGGGTATTTCTTGCCAATAGTCGCCGATCGCGCAACCGATAAAAGCCTTCCGAATTTGATCGGTTCGATTGCGCCCCGCGGCGGTTTCTGCAAAACTCATTCATCAGGCGCGAGCAACGTCTCTTCAAAGCCTCAACAAAAGATCAAGGTAGGAAACTGATGAACGCCATTTGGCTTGTCATCCTGGCAGGGCTTTTATCCATTGTTTACGGAGTGACGACATCCTCGAAGCTGATGTCGGAGAGCGCCGGCTCGGCGCGAATGCAGGAAATCGCGGGGGCCATCGCGGAGGGCGCGCAGGCTTACCTCAAACGACAATATCTGACCATCGCCCTCGTCGGCGTCGTCATTTTTCTCGCTTTCTGGTTTTTCATGAGCGGGACGATCGCGATCGGCTTTCTCATTGGAGCCGTTCTGTCCGCCGCCGCCGGCTTCGTCGGCATGAACGTCTCGGTGCGCGCGAATGTGCGCACGGCGCAGGCCGCCTCGCGATCGCTTGCCGCCGGACTTGATATTTCGTTCAAGGCAGGCGCCGTCACCGGCATGCTCGTCGCCGGCCTCGCGCTGCTCGGCGTCGCCTCATATTTTTATGTGCTGACCGGGCCGCTGGGTTTCGCGCCGAACAGCCGGCCGACCATCGATTCGCTCGTCGCCCTCGGATTCGGCGCTTCGCTGATCTCGATTTTCGCCCGGCTTGGCGGCGGCATCTTCACCAAAGGGGCCGATGTCGGGGCCGATCTCGTCGGCAAGGTCGAGGCGGGAATTCCGGAGGACGATCCACGCAATCCAGCGACCATCGCGGACAATGTCGGCGACAACGTCGGCGATTGCGCCGGCATGGCGGCGGATCTCTTCGAGACCTATGCCGTGACCGTCGTCGCCACCATGGTCCTCGCCGCGATCTTTTTCGTCGGTCAGCCGGTTCTCTACAGCGCCATGCTCTATCCGTTGGCGATCTGCGCGACCTGCATCGTGACGTCGATCGCTGGAACCTATTTCGTCAAACTCGGCGCCGATGAATCGATCATGGGCGCGCTTTATAAGGGTCTGATCGCAGCGGGCGGCCTGTCCATTATCGGACTGGCGCTCGCGACAACCGTGACGGTCGGCTGGGGAACCATCGGCGTCGCCAACGGGACGCCAATCTCGGGGGCGCATTTGTTCGTTTGCGGCCTGATCGGCCTGATCGTCACCGGCTGCATTGTCGTGATCACGGAATATTATACCGGGACCGGCAAGCGTCCGGTGGTGTCGATCGCCCAGGCCTCCGTCACGGGACACGGCACCAACGTCATTCAGGGCCTCGCCGTGTCGCTTGAATCGACAGCGGCGCCCGCGCTCGTCATCATCGGCGGCATCATCGCAACGAGCCAGCTCGCGGGCCTCTACGGCACCGCGATCGCCGTGACGACGATGCTCGGAATCGCCGGCATGATCGTCGCGCTCGACGCTTTCGGGCCGGTGACCGACAACGCGGGCGGCATCGCTGAAATGGCCGGCCTGCCGAAGGAGGTCCGCCGCGTCACGGACGCGCTCGACGCCGTCGGCAACACGACAAAGGCTGTGACAAAAGGCTATGCGATCGGATCGGCGGGTCTTGGCGCCCTTGTGCTGTTCGCCGCCTATAGCCACGATCTCGAATATTTCGCCGCAAATCCCGGTCAGTTCCCATATTTTAAGGGAATTGGCGCGATCTCCTTCGATATCTCCAACCCTTATGTCGTCGCCGGGCTCATCTTCGGCGGGATGATACCCTATCTGTTCGGAGGCATTGCCATGACGGCGGTGGGGCGCGCCGCCGGCTCCGTGGTGGAAGAAGTGCGGCGTCAGTTCAGGGAGAAGCCCGGCATCATGCAAGGGACGGAACGCCCTGATTACGGCCGGGCGGTCGATATGCTGACCAAGGCGGCGATCAAGGAAATGATCGTGCCCTCGCTCCTGCCGGTGCTGGCGCCGATAGTCGTCTATTATGGCGTGCTGCTGATCTCCGGCTCCAAGGCTTCGGCTTTCGCGGCGCTTGGCGCCTCGTTGCTCGGCGTCATCGTCAACGGCCTTTTCGTCGCGATCTCGATGACTTCCGGCGGCGGCGCCTGGGACAACGCCAAAAAAAGCTTCGAGGATGGCTTCGTCGACAAGGACGGCGTCAAGCATTTCAAGGGCGGGGAGGCGCATAAGGCGTCGGTGACCGGCGATACGGTCGGCGATCCTTATAAGGACACGGCGGGTCCCGCGGTAAACCCGGCGATCAAGATCACCAATATCGTCGCTCTGCTGCTGCTCGCCGCGCTGGCCCATTGAGAGGCCGCGCGGCCAGCTTGCAACCGCATCCGGCGCAAACCTCAGGCGACGTCCGCCTGAGGGGTCCAAAGCGCTCTTTGCTTATGATCTGTTTGTGAATTGTCACGTCGCGCGCTGCGCGGGCGGACTGAAAACCCTGGAGCCGGACGGCTTGGGATGGGATCGCGCCACGATCCCACCCAAAGTCTAAATCCGACTCTCATCAATAAGTCAGGACATGATGTCGTGCGAAAGCCGGTTTCCGTTTCTCGGCGTCCGGCTAGAAGTGCATCAGGTTAAGGAACATTCCCTTGAGGAGGGTCGATTCGGCGCCGGCCGTCGGTGTCGTCCGCGAGACGAAATCGAACACTTTGCCGTCCTGAATGCCGTAATTGGCGACGCGCTCGACCTTCTTGTTCTTGTCGAAGTAAACGGCGAAGACGCGCTGGTCTATGAGCTTCGGCTGCATGAATGCGAGGCCGTGGTCTGTGACCTGCGTCACGTAGTACCAGGCGTCGCCGCCCACCGTCGACGTCGTGGTCGGCGTTCCAAGAAGGGTCAGGATCTGCTCCGCAGAGGAGCCTACTCTTACCTGATCGAAAGTGCGGGCGTCGGTCTGATAACCGTGGATGACCTGACCGTCATAGCCGAGGCAGCCGCCAAGGCCGAGCGAAAGCGCCGCCGCCAATGCGATTTTCAAGCTGACCGATCGGGAGCCTGAAGCCGGCGCCTTCTTGCTGCGAACATTGGCCGCGATGCCGAACCACATTCTTTGAAGCCTCCGGCTGAAGTCGTGTTGAAGAGATTGAAAGCCGGCCGTCAGTTGCATTTACGGCGAGGCTGAGCGATGCCTAACCTCCGGCTATGTCAAAAGCAAGATATCGCTCCAAGGCTCGAGCCGGAACCGTGCGGCCTTCGCCCCGCAGCAATTTGGCCATTCGAGGTTAAGCCGAGGTGAATTTCAGCCCGGCGAAACGTGGATATTTACGCATGCTTTCGAGCCTTTTCCGCCGCTCAGCCAACCGTCCGGTGCTTGATCGCCTGCATGGCGAGATCATAGCGGCCGCGCGCGAGCCCGCGCTTTACGCCGATTATGGCGTCCCCGACACTTTCGAGGGGCGCTTCGAGGCGATGACCCTCCACGCAACGCTTGTCTTGCGGCGCCTCAACGTCATGGCGGCTCCAGCGCCCGACCTCGCCCAGGACCTTGCCGACGCCATTTTCGCGCATCTCGATGCGACGCTGCGCGAAATGGGCGTGGGAGACGCGGCCGTTCCCAAGCGCATGAAAACTCTTGCCGAGGCTTTCCTTGGGCGCGGCGTCGCCTATGATCAGGCCTTGCGCGCGGACGCCTCGGCGCTCCTCGCGGCGCTCGCGCGCAATGTATATGCGGACCGCGCCGACGCGGCGCGTCTTGCGCGTTATGTAAAGGCTGCGAGCGCGGCCCTTGAGGAAGCTCCGTTTGAAGCTTTCGCCAAGGGGCCTGTTCCCTTTCCAAAGCCTGCGGCGATTATTTGACGACCATAAGGTCAAGGAGGCGATTGCGATGAAATCGAACAGCGACGCCGGCTCCAGGAAAGCGCCGCGAGGGGACGCCCATGCCCCCGCGAGCGAAGTCCCCAATCTGTCGCGCCTCGTCGAGGTGGATAATATTCCGGACGCAGGGCTAGACATTTCAGTGCGGGCCGATGCGGCTGAACGCGCGGCAATCGCTGAAGCCAACGGCCTCGTCGCCGTCGAAAGTCTTGAGGCCGACCTCGACGTGATCAAGGAAAGCGCAAAAAAATTCAGGATCACCGGCCCGCTGCGGGCGCGCATTGTGCAGACCTGCGTCATCAGCCTCGAGCCGTTTGAAAGCGAAATCGAGGCGCAGGTCGAAGCCGATTTTCAGAATTTTGTCGAAAAAGCCGCGCCGCGGGCAAGGTCTGCGCGGCGGGCGGAGGCCGAAGCCGAGCCGGAGCCATCCTTCGCCGCGCAGCTCGATGCGCCTGATCCCGTCGTTAATGGGCGGATCGACGTTGGCGCGCTTGTGGAGGAATTCCTTGTCCTCAGCCTTGATCCTTATCCGCGCAAACCCGGCGTCCAATTCGAAGGCGCCGAATGTCCCGGCGCGCCGGATGAACCAGCTTCTCCCTTCGCGGTTTTGAAAAAGCTGAAGGATTAAGCCTGAGCGGAGGACATCCCGCGGGCGGCGAATTTGGCAAGATTTGCGCCTGCGCCCTGAAACATGGGCTTTTCTCAGAATCCTGCGCCGCGTGTTTTGGGCGCCACTACCATCTCGTAAGTTTATCCTATATTTGAAGCCAAGGGAGCGTCAGAGTCCCATCGAAACTCCATAACGCTGAACGTCAGAAAGCCGGTTCACCTGAGAGCGCCTGATCTCGAAAGCCATGGGAATGACTGGATCAGGCCCTTTGGTTTGCCTCGATTTAGCATGGGCCGTCGCCGATCAGGACGAAATTTCAACTCCTTACCACCTAATCTTTAGATCTGCCGCGAACGTGGCGCCTTGGCGCGCATGACCTGAGTTGCGAACCTTATGATGAAGCCAGTGCGAATAGCGCTCGACGCGATGGGCGGCGATTTTGGACCGGAGGTTATGCTTCCAGGGGCCGCGCGCGCGCTTGAGCGAGGCTCGGATATCGCCTTCTCGATTTTTGGCGACGAAAAGCTGATCGGCCCTTATCTCGCAGCCAATCCAGGGCTCGCCGCCGTCTCCAGCCTGCGTCATACGGATGTCGCGGTCCGGATGGACGACAAGCCGAGCCAGGCGCTGCGCGCCGGACGGCGCAATTCGTCGATGTGGCTGGCGATCGAAGCTGTCAAGAAGAACCAGGCCGACATCGCCGTTTCGGCCGGCAACACCGGCGCATTGATGGCCATGGCGAAAACCTGCCTGCATACCATGCCGAACGTCGATCGGCCGGCGATCGCGGCCATCTGGCCGACCGTGCGGGGCCGGACGATCGTGCTCGACGTCGGCGCCTCGATCGGCGCCGATGCGCAGCATCTCGTCAACCTCGCCATCATGGGGGCTGCGATGGCGAGGATAGTTCTCTCCGTCGAGCGTCCGACCGTAGGCCTTTTGAATATCGGCTCCGAGGAGATGAAAGGGATCGACGAGGTGAAGAAAGCTTCGCGCCTTTTGCGGGAAGCCGCCTTGCCCAACCTTGACTATGTCGGATTCGTCGAGGGCGGCGACATCGGCAAAGGCACGGTCGATGTCGTCATTACGGAGGGGTTTGCGGGCAATATTGCCCTGAAGACGGCCGAGGGCACCGCCAATCAGATGGCGCAGTATCTCCGCGAGGCGCTGAGCGGCGACCTCCTGTCGAAGATCGGCTATCTTCTGGCGCGCAAAGGCTTTGCCGCGCTCAAGGTCAAGATGGACCCCCGCAACGTCAATGGCGGCGTCTTCCTCGGTCTTGATGGAGTCGTCATCAAGAGCCACGGCCATTCAGACGTTTTTGGCACCTCCGTGGCCATTGAAATCGCCTATAAAATCGCGCGCCACCAGCTTCTTGGCCAGATACGCGAGGCGCTCGCCAGATCGCATGAAGCGCGCGCGCCGAAGCTCAGCGGCGCCAGCCAACCTGCAACCGCGCCGTCTCAATCCTGACCGGCTTCGATTGGATCATTTGCTTTGATAGATGCAGCCAAAGGCAAGCTCCGTTCCGTCGTCGTGGGACTTGGCTCTTATCTTCCCAAACGGATCGTCAGCAACGCCGATCTCGAAAAGTCGCTCGACACGACCGATGAATGGATCGTGCAGCGGACCGGGATAAGGCAACGCCATGTCGCGGCCGAAGACGAGCCGACGTCAATACTTGGCCTGAACGCCGCGCGCGCCGCGCTGGCGGACGCAGGCTTGACCGCCGACGCCATTGATCTTGTCATCGTCGCGACCTCTACGCCCGATTATACTTTCCCAGCGGTCGCCACTCAGATTCAGGCTGGCCTTGGCATGCATCACGGCGCGGCCTTCGATCTGCAGGCCGTTTGCTCCGGCTTCGTCTTCGCCGTCGCCACCGCCGACAAGTTTCTTGTATCAGGCTCTCACAAGCGCGCGCTCGTGATTGGCGCGGAGACATTTTCGCGCCTGCTCGACTGGAACGACCGGACGACATGCGTTCTATTTGGCGACGGCGCGGCGGCGATCGTGCTTGAAGCCACGCCCTCCGCGGGAACTTCGAGCGATCGCGGCGTGCTCACCTCGCATCTGCGCTCTGACGGGCGTCATCGCGAAAAGCTCTACGTCGATGGCGGCCCATCCTCGACGAAGACCACCGGCGTGCTGCGCATGGCGGGGCGGGAGGTCTTTCGCCATGCCGTCGGCATGGTCACGGATGTCGTCACCGAGGCTTTCGCCGCGACCGGCACGACAGCGGCGGACCTCGACTGGTTCGTGCCACACCAGGCGAATCGCCGAATCATCGACGCCTCCGCTGAAAAACTCGGCATTGACGCGCGCAAGGTCGTCATCACCGTCGATATGCACGGCAACACTTCCGCGGCTTCGATTCCGCTCGCCCTCGCGGTCGCGCGCGACGATGGCCGGATCAAGCGCGGCGATCTCGTCATGATCGAGGCGATGGGCGGCGGCTTTACCTGGGCTTCCGCGCTGATCCGCTGGTAAAAGGCGCGGGCAATCCAGCGTCAGACGCCTTGATTTGACCTGTGATTTGCTCCAGACTTCGCGGGCCATCGTTTTCAATCAACCGGCGGCGTCAATCAATCCGATAGATTTCGTTTGATCTATACGCCTTCCCGGCCGACGGAAACCTGCGCGAAACGCTGGACTCGCGACTTTCCTCGGCTACACTTTATGTATCGCCTCGGATCGGCTCCGGTCAGGTCCCGGCTTTTGGGCACGGTCACATCGTCTGAATTAAGCTCAGACGCAAGGTTCGCTCGGACAGACAAGAGATTGAAGGATGACAAAGTTTGCAACCATATCCGCAGCAGGTAAGCTTGCAGACACGCCTGCGGAGCAAATGGTTGATGCGCTCCCGAAGCTTGACGCGCGGACGATTACGCGCGTGGATCTCGCCGAGGCAGTCTACCGCTGTGTCGGCCTGTCGCGAAAAGAATCCGGCGCCCTCGTGCAGATGGTTCTGAATGAGCTGTCGGACGCCCTGGCCCAGGGCGAAACCGTCAAATTGTCCTCCTTCGGCTCCTTTGTCGTGCGCTCAAAATCCGAGCGCGTGGGGCGCAACCCTAAGACCGGGATCGAAGTGCCGATTACGCAACGCCGCGTTCTCGTGTTCAAGCCGTCGAGCGTGCTCAAGGGGCGCGTCAATGGCCAGACCGTGACGGAGGACGACGCATAGCCGAAGCGCGCCCTGAATGCCTTGCATGATTTGATCGACATAACCGATTGGGAGCGCGATCGCGCCTACGGCCTGGAGCCCGAAGCGAAATGGACAAGAGCGCCGACGCTTTTCGAACAATCAGCGAAGTCGCCGAAGAGCTTGATCTGCCGCAGCATGTGCTGCGTTTCTGGGAGACGCGTTTTCCGCAGATCAAACCGATGAAGCGCGCTGGCGGGCGCCGTTTTTATCGCCCGAACGACATCGACATTCTTCGCGCTATCAGGCGGCTCCTTTATAGCGAAGGCTATACGATCAAAGGCGTGCAAAGGATCCTGAAAGAGCAGGGCGCGCGGGCGGTGATCGGCGCCGGACTCGCCGCCGCGGACGCCGGCGTTCATGCCGCCTCGCCAGCCGCGCCTCAAGCGCGCGCGGCGCGCGGCGACGATTTATTCAGCCGGCCCGCGGATCCCGCCGTACTCGACGAGGATTCAAATTACACTGTGCCAGAAGGACTGGCCGCGATGAGCGATCAGGCCGCGGCTCATACGGGCGCCGAAACGGGCGGCCGCGCCGGAGCCCTGAACACGGAAGCGATCGGGCGTTTGAAGTCGATCCTGCGCGAACTCGACGAGTGCGAGCGGATGCTCGACGCAGCCCGCCGGCGTTAGGCGGCATTTCCCGGACTGCTGTGATTTTGTACTCATTTCGTCCGAAAGTGGCGCGCGATTTTCGCCGCCGATACTTCGAGCAGAATGAGTCCCGGAATCGCATTCCGCGCTTTAAGCCTTTGTTTTACCGCATGATGTGGGTCAGGAAAGTCTGCAATTTTTCGGCCTCGTGCTTTAGGGGCCAACGTAGCGGATCCTGTGGCCTTTCGCGTCGGTGATCATCGCGCCTTCCGATAGTCCCGAATCGGCGACGGAACGGCCGATGAGGAGAGCGGAATCGCCGCTACCGCCGGAACTGCCGGCGTCGATGGCGAGCAGGGCGTTGCGCTCGCGGCTCGGGAGCCCTTTGATCTCGGATATTTTGGCGAAGTCGTCGGCGCTATGATGAGTGCTTGAGGATCCCGTGAAGATGCGGATGCCGTCCGGCGTCATCACCGCGTCGCCATCCCTCAGGCTGTCGTCATCCATGAAGCCCGTCACCCCATGCGCCGAGGAGGGGTGACTTCTGGCGACGACGATTCGCGGATGGCGCGCCGCGATTTTTCTTCTGTGCTGACGATGCTCATAGCGAAACCCGGGCGGGTAGCCAGGCGCGAGGGCAGGGGACGGCTGAGGCGGGAAAAGGAAATCGAAAAACCCGGCCTGCGCCGGGCTGACAGGCGCGATGAGGGCGACAAAGACTGCCGCGGCGACGCCGGCGCGGCCAGCGCAATTCGTCAGCGAACTTGTCAGGGATTTCATGGAAGCTCCATAGCTGATCGAAGACCAGCGCTATTCAGCCGGAGGAGACGCCTCTGAAGCGCCGCATTATTACCACAATGACGCCATCTCGGGCAAGGCTCCGGCCCGTTACATTTCGCGCGCGAGCCGATTATATTCGGCTCGAACCAGGCTGGCACCATAGATACGCTCCAGCCGGCGAACGGTGAAATGGCCGCGCGCCAACGTCTGGAAGTGATCGACGAATGCGTAATTGATGGCCGCGCCGCTGGCGGCGCCGATGATTGGGACGCTTTGAGCCGCGAGCTTCTGCGAAACCACGACGCCGAAACGCGTGCTGATCTGTGCGATGAGGCGCACGAGCATAGGGGCCGCCTGCTCGGTCAGCCCGCGATCCAGAAAATGGCGGGCCGACTCGCTGACCGACCTGGCGAGCATGACCCGCACCGCGAAATAGCCGGTTTCGAGTGCGCCGCCGCGCTCTTCCCGGCTGCTTGAGCCGGCGTCGCCGCCAAGGGCGAAGACCTCGAGACAGGCCAGGGCGACGTCTGGATCGGTCAGATCCTCGCCTTCGCTTCGGGCGACGTCCGCGATCGAGCGCAGCATGACCGTGGTTGTGAACGGAAGCTCGACCGGCAGCCCGGCGAGACCAAAAGCCCCGCCAGCGGCGCCGGCCATTGTCGCAAGGGATTTGTGCAGCCGTCGCCGATCGCGCATTCCCGCGCTTGAAAGGCTGCGCAAGGCAAGGCCCATGGCGGTATGAATGGCGGTCTCGGCGGCCTTGTTGACAACCTCCGCGACGGGCGCTGGAACGACAAGGCCGATCAAGCCGATCTGGCGGCCGATTAGCGACGTGAGCCGCATTGCGAGGCTCGAGCGCTTCAGTTCGTCGATGGCGCGCCGCAACGACGCCTCGTCGGTGGGCGACAGCGGAACGGCTTCGGCCGGGATGAGATCCCGGCTAGTCGGCGCCGGCTGAATGTTCGTCGAAGGGTTCAAAATGGCGCCTCGTTAACAATGTTTTAATTCTGTAGCGTGGCGAAAGGGCCTTGAGGTTGACCCTGCGTCAGCATCGCATTAACGATTTAGAAACGAATTGGGCAAGGCGCGGTTCGCCAGCTGGATCGTTGAATTGTAGGTGCTCCTGCGCGCTCAGTTCTACAAGAGGGCTGTCTGCGATCCGAAGTAAAATTACGTAAGATTGGGTTGGTTCCACGGAAGAACAGATTAAGCAACGTTCGGCTTCCGCCCAGTGTTCGCTCCGTTAGGATAAAATCCGAGCATCGCATTTAATCGCGCGACAAACCCCCGCTGCGAAGACTGCCGACATGTGACGTTGGAGGCTCGAAGATGGACAGTTGGGTTGCAGGCAGGAAATTGGCCGGGGGGCTTGTTTCGTTCGCAATGCTCTCGGTCTGCCTTTTGTCGCCAAACGCCGCGTCGGCGCATGCCGCGCTCCCCTCAACTGCTTCCTTCACGCCCGTCGGAGAGCCAACCAGCACGCCTTACGGTTGGGCCGATTTCTGCCGCCGTTACCAAGGCGAATGCGACGGCGCCCCGCTCGAGCCGGTCGATATCGTCGCCGCCTCAAAAACGTCGAAAGAGATCGAGCGTGTCAATAAATGGGTCAATGATCATGTCACGCCCGTGACCGACATGGAGCATTGGGGCGTCGTCGATCAATGGGACTATCCGACCGACGGCAAAGGCGACTGCGAGGATTTCGCGCTGATGAAACGCAAGATCCTGCTGGAGGAAGGCTTTCCGCGCCAGGCTCTGCTGATGACGGTGGTCAAGGATTCCAGTAACGAGGGCCATGCCGTATTGACCATCAAGATGAGCGACGGCGATTTCGTTCTCGACAATCTGTCGGGCGAGATGAAGCCCTGGGACAAAACGGGCTATCGCTTTGTCAAGCGCCAATCCCAGAGCGACCAGAACGTCTGGGTTCAGCTTGGCGATCCAACGCCCGCTCCCGATTATGTGTCGCGCTGATCGCTAGCGAGGGAGGTCTTTGCCCGGCGGCTTGAAGAGGACGCGTTTTCGCGAAAAACGCATCCTGCCTCCTAAGCTCTTGTCTAATCGCATGATTTGCGCCCAAAAGCCGGCGGCTTTTGGGCATAGATGCTTTAACCGGCGTCGAAGGCGTGCATCGCGCGTGCCGAGTAAACCAAAGCGGCGCCCGTGTTCAGCGCGATGGCGACGCCGAGCGTTTCTGCCAGCTCCTCCTTTGTCGCCCCCGCCTTGCGCGCCGCTTCCGTATGGAAGGCGATGCAGCCGTCGCAACGCGTCGTGACGGCGACCGCGAGCGCAATGAGTTCGCGCATCTTCGCGCTCAGAGTGGCTGTCTTTGGCGCCGCATCGGAAAGGATCTGATTTCCTTTGAGGATGTCGGGATTGATTTGACCGATCGTTCCGAAAGTTTCGGAGAGTTGCTCGCGGTAGGCTGCCCAATTTTGCATCAATTTTCCTCCTGTATCTATTTATTAGTAGATAGAACATTTATCTATTAATAGATAGATAGGCGGGGATCAAGAGGCAGTTTGCGCATCTTGCCGTGATGGCATACTGGCCTATCAAGGGAAGGTTCAGGCGCGCGACACATGAAAGACACGCGATTGGAGCTGCTGACGAAAGCGGAGGCGCTGGTCAGAAGCCGGGGCTACAGCGGCTTCAGCTATGCGGACCTTGCGCTTGCTGTCGGCGTGCGCACAGCGAGCATTCACTATTATTTCCCCGCCAAGAAGGATCTCGGCGTCGCGCTGGTCGCGTTTTACGACGAAAGATATGACGCGGAGATGGCCGGAATACTTCGCTCCACCGACGATGGGCTGGAGCGCGTCACTGCTTATGCGAGACTCTACCTGAGCGGATTGGAGCAAAAGCTCGGCTGTCTGTGCGCTGTGCTTGCGATAACGCCTGAATTTCTGCCCACTGAAATCAGGGACGCGGTGCGGCGCTTCTTCAGGAAGCATTTTTTGTGGCTCAAGACCGTCCTTGAAGAAGGTCGCGCCAACGGCAGCATCCGGAAAGACATAGACTGCGACCAGCAGGCCCGCGTCGCGATTGCGCTTCTGGAAGGCGCCTTGCTGATGGAGCCGATGCTTGACGGCTCCAGCGGATTCATGAGCGCCATCGCGGCGCTCCAGAGCCAGTTGCGGCCGGCTTCCAAAGGGGATCAGTCGCCGAAAGAGGCATGACCGCGCCGGTCTGGCGTGATCATGCCAAGGCTTCCGGAGGAGAGTCTCGCTTCGGGTCGCCGAAGCAAGCTAGAAAGTGACCTTGACGCCGCCATAGAGCGAGAGGGGCGTCATGGGCGTCTGATTGCGCGGATCGGTCAAAGCCGTGCCATTGGCGATCTGGGCGTTCGTTGTCGTATCGAAAAATGAGCCGTAGGTAGCGTTGCGGTTGTTGAATAGATTATTGACCAGCCCGAAGATCTGAATGTTGTCGGTGAGCTGGTAGGACGCGTGAATATTCGCCGTCCAGTAGAGCGGAAGCTGCGGATTTAGGTTTGAATTGTCGCCGATATAATATTGGCTGCCGACGATCAAAATATCCGTCCCTGCTTTGAACTTTGGCGTGAAGGCATATTCGCCGCCGAACTTCACCGTCTGCCGCGGAATGCCGGGGATATGATCGCCGGGAGTCACCAGCACATTGCCGTTGGCGTCGGCGTAAGGGTTGAAGGGAGACGCCAGCTCGCCGGTGAAGCGGTAGGTCGCGTCGGTGAAGGCGTAGTTCACATAGGCCATGAGATCGCCATTGTGATATTCGAGCCCGGCCTCGACGCCCTGGTGCAGGGTCGCGGGCACATTGGCGTAATAGCCGTGGCCGGTGATGGTGCTGGATAGAGAGATGATGTCGTTTGTGTTTTCGGTGTGGAAGTAGCCTGCCTTCCAGTTGATCCGTCCATCGCCGAATATGTTGTTCGAGGCGCCGCGCAGACCTGCTTCGATCGTGTGCGAGACGACTTGCTGCAGGGGCGGGTCCGAGACGAGAGAATTCTCCAGCAAGCAAGGATTGAGCTTGTTGGCGCAATCAAGCTCCAGCGGGGTCGGGGCGCGGTTGGCTTCCGAATAGCCGCCATAGGCGGAAATCCAGGGCTGGATCTGATAAGTGATCCCGACGACCGGATTGATGCGATCGAAATTATTGGAGCTGTTCAGCTCCGAATTGTAGCCGCCGCTGGCGTCCTGCGTGTCAATATTGGCGATATTGAGCCGGGCGCCCGCCGTCACCGCGAGATCCGGCGTGACGTTGAAGGTATCGAGCGCGAAGACGCCGTAATAGGTCGTCGTGCCCGTCAGCCACGTCGGCACATAGCCAATATCGCCCGCCGTTTGGAGGACTGACCCTGAGCCCGCAAACAGCCCGGTCGGGTAGACGACGAGGTTTGGCTGAATGGCCCCGAGAGTGCTGTTGGAGCTGAAACTGAAAGAGCCGCGGTCGACGCTGCCGCCGAAGACAAAATAATTGTCGTGGCCGAAGAATTTATCTTTGTTTGTCGCCTGCAGGGTCGTGCCGGCCGTCGTCGAATGGGTGACGGTACGGTCGATCGTCCCGTAGACCGTGGTCGGCGAGAAAGGGATCGGATTGCCGTTCTTATCGTGGAGAACGAAAGCGGCGCCGTTTGTTTCCGATGGGAAATTATCGCTCGCGAGGCAGAGAAAGCCCGAAAATCCGGCCGGATCTGCGTTATCGGCGCAATCCTGAAGATCGGAGTCGTTGCCGTCCGTATGCTTTTGCTGGAACGTGCGGAGGTAGAAATTGCTGCCGATCTGCCAGTTCTTGTTGATGTCGAACTTGCCCGTGAAAGCGATCGAGCCGGCGTCGTTCTGCGTCGATTGCGGCGAGGTGAAGACGCTGGAAAGGCTTTGGCTCAAGAGGTTGACCGGCGTTGGTCCAATAACCCCGAGGTTCGATGTCGCGCCCGAGGCGATGAGGTGAATTTCGGCGTCCTGCGTGCGGTAGCCGAGATCGCCATAGACGCGCGCAAGCGTCGACGGTGAGAAATAGCGCCAGCCGCCGTCATGCGCCGCGTCGGCGGTGACATAGAGGCTGAAATTGTCGACCTGCTTGCCATATTGGAAATAGCCGGAGACGCGGCCATAAGAGCCGCCGAGAATCTGCGCCTCAAATCCCTGCCAGTTGAAGCCGTTCTTCATCTCGATGCTGATGGCGCCGCCGAGGGCGTTGAGGCCGAAGATCGGATTGGCGGTGAAGATGTCCGTGCGGGCGATGGCCTGCGGCGGGATCAGATCCCAATTGACTGTGTCGCCGAACGCCTCATTGACGCGCATGCCGTTCTGGTAAACGGCAAGGCCTTGCGGCGTGCCCTGCAGCGGCGAGGCCTGAAAACCGCGATAATAGAGATCCTGTGAAAATGGGTTGCCGTTGACGTCGATAACTGTGACGCCCGGCACGCGCTGCTGCAGCGCATCCGTGACGTTGGGAGATCTGGTGCGCGCGAAATCATCGGGCGTCACCGTCTGCACCATGCTTGGGAAGCTGTTGCGTTCTTCGCCTGTTCCGCCAGACAGCGGCGAGGTCGAAATGACGTCGACCTCAGGCAGCGCGACGACATTCGGATCAGCGGGCGCGGCAGCCGTCGGGCTCTGCGCCAAAGCGCTGGTAAAAGCCAAAGGCGTCAGCCCGGCCGCTAAAAACAATATTTTGGATAAACCGAATTTCCCCAGCACTCTTCCCCTCCCGATCGCTGACGCCTTTGGCCGTCAACAAGTTTCGCGAGAGAGTAGTTTCAGGTTCTGTCTGGAACAAGCATTTTGCGAGGCGAATCCGTACAAAACGCCAAGTCTGTTGCGTAATTACTTCACATCAGCCCTATCTTCGGAAGAATTCTTTTCAAGTATAGAAAAATCCATGAAGTAAAAGACCATTCTGGCGCCCGGCATGAATAAGACTTGGCGCCGCCGTGGCAAAAAGCCGAGGGCTGGCAGGGTCAAGGAGCCGCGCGAGGGCGCCTTGAGCCGATCTTCGCGCGAATAAACGCGCATCAAAGGCGTCATTGGCCTCGCGGCGGCGCGCCCGGAGCCGGTGGCGTCAGCTCGCCAGCAATTCGCGCAGAGCCGCGTCCAGCGTCTTGACGTCGGCCGGGCTCGTCCCTGGGCCCCCGGCGAAATGTCCCCAAATGGAATCGATGACCCGCAGCTCGGCGTTCGGCATATGGGCGACCTCGAAGGCGTTGTCTTCCGGGGGAAAATAGAGATCGGTTTTCGACGGCATGATAAACGCCTTCGATTTGATAGCGGCGAGCGCCTTGGGAAAATCGCCGTTGAACACCTCATTGTTGCTGATGTCGCCATTCTGCCAGGTCCAGAGCATCGTCAGCAGGTTGTTGGCGTCTCGGGGCAGGAAGATCCCCTCCCAGAATCCGACGAGGAAATCCTCCAGCGAGGCATAGCCCATCGCCTTGATGTCGAGTTCTTCGCGATAGAATGCTTGCGAGAAGCCCCAGCCGGCATAGACGCGCGCCATCGCGCGCAGGCCCTTGGTCGGCGGCGACCTGTACCAGCCGTCCTGAAATGCGGCGTCCGCCGTCAAAGCCGCCTTCACGCCTTCAAGGAACACGAAATTGTGGCGCGAGCATTTAGCCGATCCCGCGAAGGGAAGAATGCGCTTCACCATATCGGGGTAAAGCGCGCCCCAATGATACGTCTGTAAAGCGCCCATCGACCAGCCGGTGACGAGTTCGAGGCTCTCGATGCCGAACTTTTCCGTCACCAGCCGGTATTGTTGCCGCACATTGTCATAGGCGGTGACATTCGGAAATCGCGCCTGATTATAGGGTTCCGGCGCGTTGCTCGGCGAGGTCGACAGCCCATTGCCAAACATATTTGGAACGATGACAAAATATTTGCGAGGGTCGAGCGCCATTCCTTCCCCGATCAGCCACTCGTTTTCATAGTGCTGGCCGGAATACCAGGTCGGGTAGACAATAGCGTTGTCTTTTTTGGCGTTCAGCGCGCCATAGGTCTTATACGCGAGCTTGGCGCCGCGCAGCGTTTTCTTGCTTTGCAGAACAACGTCGCCAAGTTCGAAGATCTCATAATCTGTCATCTCTACCTCTGGAATATGTTTGGGCCACCGGTCACCGTGGCAGAGACTGGTCCGGGCGAACCATCGCCGTGATGAGGCGCGCGGCTCAGCGCGCCCCGGCCAGCATATGGACGCGGCTGCGCTTCGACATACGTGTTGCTACGTATGTCGAAAGATTGCGCCCGGCGCGCTGACGCCGCCGGAGCCGCGAATTGATTCTTAAGGGAAAGCGACGCCGATCCGCCGCCGGGCGCGGCGGGTTGGATATGCGCAGGGCTGCGGAGGACTGGCGTGTTGAAGCGACGCCCGCGTCGAGAGGGTCAGCCGACGCTGGTCGATTCGTCTTCGTCCGCGGCGACGGTCTTTCCAGGCTTCAGCTTGACCGGGCGCAGCATGAACATGGGCACATGGTCGCCCATGCCGACGACGGGGGCGTCATCGTCCGCGTGATGCCGACCGCGCTCGCGGCTGGGCGCCGCCGCCCGCGGCTGCGGCTCGGGGGCCGGCCGCTCTTCCACGTGCTGGCGCTGGGGTTCGCTCTTTTCCCTGCGTCGCGATTTTTGCGGAACGTCGGCATCCGCGCGCGGGCGCTCGCCGCGCGAGGAGCCGCCGCGCCTCGAGCCGCGCTCGTGATGCGGCGCTTCGGCCTCGCCTTCATCAGTCAGCTCGGAGAGCGCCTCGCCACTGAGCCAGTCAATCTTGCGGGCGATCAGCTTTTCGATCTCGGCAAGATATTTTTGATCGGCCTTGGTGATGATCGAAATGGCGACGCCGCTCTTGCCGGCGCGTCCGGTCCGGCCGATGCGGTGGACATAATCTTCCGCATGGGTCGGAAGATCGAAATTGAAAACGTGGCTGACGTCGGGAATATCGAGACCGCGCGCGGCGACGTCGGAGCACACGAGGAGTGCGACTTCGCCAGACTTGAAGGCGTCGAGCGAGGCGGTGCGCGCACGCTGATCCAGGTCGCCGTGCAGTGCGCCGGCGTTGAATCCGTGCTTTTGCAAGGACTTATGCAGCAAAGCCACGTCGCGCTTGCGGTTGCAGAAAATGATGGCGTTCTTGAAGTCGGCGGCGCCGCGAAGAAGGCGGCGCAGGGTTTCGCGCTTCGCTGGCCCCGGCGCCGAGGCGACGAGCCCCTGCGTGATGGTCGTGGCGGTGGAAGCGGCGCGCGCCACCTCGATCCGCACCGGATTGTGCAGAAAGGTCTCGGTCAGGCGGGTGATTTCCGGCGGCATGGTGGCGGAAAAGAACAAGGTCTGCCGCGTGAAGGGCACAAGTTTGCAGATACGCTCGATGTCCGGGATGAAACCCATGTCGAGCATGCGGTCGGCTTCGTCGATGACGAGGATCTCGATTGCGGTAAGCAGCAGCTTGCCGCGCTCGGCGAAGTCGAGCAGGCGACCAGGCGTTGCGATCAGCACGTCGGCGCCGCGCATGATCTTGGTTTCCTGATCGCCAAAGGAGACGCCGCCGATCAGCAGCGCGACATTGATCTTGTGATTGACGCCATAGCGCGCGAAACTCTCTTCGACTTGCGCGGCGAGCTCACGGGTTGGCTCGAGAATAAGGGTGCGCGGCATTCTCGCCCTGGCGCGGCCCTGCTCCAGCCGCGACAGCATCGGCAAAGTGAATGCGGCGGTCTTGCCCGTGCCTGTCTGCGCAATGCCGAGCACGTCGCGTCCGGCGAGCGCGTAGGGGATGGCCTGGGCTTGAATCGGCGTCGGCGTCGTATAGCCTGAAGCTTCGACCGCTTGCAGCACTTTCTCGCTGAGACCGAGTTCGTTGAATGTCATTCTGTTCCTGAAATGGGCGTTGATGCTGGATATTATCCGGTTGAGGCTGCAAACCCGCCAGCAAGAGGGAGAGCCTTAGGCTGTCAGGCGATGAATTTCGTCTTGGCCGCCGGGACTTATAGACTGAAGCGTGGGGGCGCGCAGGGCCGAACGGCGGATTAAGCCTGACGCGGCTGCGCGACACGACAAGAATTCAGGCGTTGTCTTGAGAACACTCTTGCCTGAAATCTCTGCCCGAAGCAACGAAATTAGACGCGCGCGCCTCTACGCCCGGCGCAATCAATCGGATCGCGCGATAAAAAAGCCGGCGGCTCTTCTCCGGGGGCCGCCGGACCCGCGCCGGCGCCCGCGTCGTCAGTTGACGGCCAGCCTCGGGTTTTGTTTCACGGATGGCGCCGTCAGTTTCATCAGGCCGAATATGACGAGAAGCGTCCCGACATAGGCGAGCCCCTGCAATTGCGTCGGCCGATCCGTATAGCCGAGAAGCGTGTGGAGCACGCGGCCGGGAATGCTGCTGTCGGACAGGAACGCCGACGTATTCCAGAGCGTCCGTCCAAGACCCGTTGCAATGTCGGCCTGCTCAAGAAAGGCGATGCATTGCGCGGCCATGCCAGCGGCCATGAACGCAATGAGGAGGCTCGTCACCCGGAAAAGATAGCGCACAGGTATGATGACAAGGCCGGTATAGGTCAGCATGCAGACGCTAACGCCCAAAAACACGCCCAAGGCGCCTCCGGCAAAGAGGCTCAAACCTGAATCATGGGTTGAGATCACAACACCATAGAGGAACAGAACAACCTCGGAGCCTTCGCGTAGCACCGCGACGGCGATAACCACCGCCAGGGCCATCAGCGAGCGCGATCCGTTGCTGACCTCGCTGCCGACGCGGCGCAGCTCTGCGCTGAGTTCGCGCCCGTGCCGGGCCATCCAGACGTTGTGCCAGGTCAGCATGATTACGGCGATGGCGAGGATCGAAGCGTTGAAGAGTTCCTGCCCGACGCCTTCGAAGGCGTTTGAAAGGACGCCCGCGAAAACCGCGACGAGGCCGGCGCCGAAAAGGCCGGCGGCAAGGCCGCCCCAGATGAAAGGAAGGCGTCCAGGCATGGTTTTCGTGACGGCGAGCACGATGCCGACGATGAGTCCGGCTTCAACCACCTCGCGCAGAACAATGATAAGAGCCCCAATCACGCCGAACTCCCTCGCGCCGACTCCGCGGCGATACCGAGCTCCTCCGCAAAAAGCGCGCCGCTCGTCAGCGTTGTTCCGGCTCTACACCAGAACCGATGGCCGATCAATCGAAGCCGCGTTTTTTAGAATGATTACAATGGGCTGCCTGCTTCGACAGCGAGCCGGGCAAAAGCCGGCCCGCGTCGAATTGTCCCAGCGCGCAATATTTCATTTGGGCCTCGCGCCGCTGTCGCGCTCGCGCAGCGCAACCCAGAATCTGCGCCTGTCCGACCGGCGAAGTATATCGAGCGGCACCACGCGGTCGATCAGATCGGCGCCAAGCAAGCGTACGAGGTCGCCGGCGCCAGACACGGGATTGCCGTCGACGGCGAGCAGAATATCGCCGCTGAGAAGGCCCGCATGATCCGCCGGACTTTGCGGCTCGACCGAACTGACGACAGCGCCCTGCGTCTGCTGGAGCCCGAGCCGGAGCGCGATTCGCCGCGGCAGAGCGACCGTTCCGGCGCCGACGCCGAGATAGGCGCGGCGCACGCGGCCATGCGCGACAAGTTTGCCGAGGACGAAGCGCGCCGTATTCGCCGCCACGGCGAAGCAGATGCCCTGCGCGCCGGCGATGATCGCCGTGTTGACGCCGATGACGTCGCCATTGGAGGCGACGAGCGGCCCGCCCGAATTGCCGGGATTGAGCGCTGCGTCGGTCTGGATCACATCGTCGATCATGCGGCCATTATTCGAGCGCAACGAACGGCCGAGCGCCGATATGACGCCGGCGGTGACGGTCGAATCGAAGCCGAGCGGATTGCCGATGGCGATGGCGATTTCGCCGGGCCTCAATCTCTTGGAATCGCCAAGCCTTGCGGCGGGAAGAGTCGTGTTTTCGTCGATCCGCACCAGGGCGAGGTCCGTGTCCGGGTCATCGCCAAGGACGCGGCCGGAGAGCGAGCGCCCGTCGAGGGTCGAGACGTCCGCGCGGCGGGCCCCCTGGACAACATGGCTATTGGTCAGAATGAGGCCGTCCGGCGAGACGATGACGCCAGAGCCGGAGCCGCCTCTTCGCCCGTCGCCGCGCCTGATGTCGAGACGCACGACGCTCGGACCCACCTGTTCGACGATGCGCGTCACGCTCTTCGAATAGGCGTCGAGAAGGAAGCCGTCGTCCGCAGCGCCGAGCGCTTCGGAGCGCAGGCGCGCGCCAGCCTCGGAGGGCTCATCCGAAAAGCCAGCCTCGGTTTCATCGAGAATAAAGGAAGGAAAAGACTCCATGTGCGAAAATCCTTGAGTGTTCGCACAATATGGGACGGGATTTTCGTGTGTTAAGAGCCGATGAGGGTTCTAAAAGCCGGGGCTGGCGATGAGGCGCGTGGCACTCGTCGATTTGGCCAGAAGGATATTGTCCAGAAACTGGCGCGCGCTATTGGCCCAGGTGAAGGTCAGCGCATGGGCGCGCGCCTTCTCGCGCGGGATATCGAGCGCCCTGAGGCAGGCGCCGCGCAAATCCTCGTCGAGGATGCCGGCGCCGCTGTCGCCGATGACGTCGAGCGGGCCGGCGACGGGCAGGGCGGCGACGGGCAGCCCGCAGGACAGCGCCTCGAGCAGCACCATGCCGAAGGTGTCCGTGCGGCTCGGAAACACGAAAACATCCGATGACGCATAATGGACGGCGAGGGCGTCGCTGGTCTTCGCCCCAACGAAATGGGCGTCGGGATAGGCGCTCTCCAGGGCCCGGCGCGAGGGACCGTCGCCGACGATGACTTTCGATCCCGGCAGATCGAGCGCAAGAAAGCTCTCGACGTTCTTCTCCGGCGCGAGGCGCCCGGCATAGAGAAAGATCGGGCGCGGCAGATCCAGCTTCAAAGCTTTGGCCGGGGTGAACTGGCTATGATCGACGCCGCGCGACCAATGCATGAGACGCTCAAAGCCGCGGCTTTGGAGGTCGCTGGCGATCGAGGCCGTCGACACCATGACGCCCGAGCCGGCGTTATGGAAGCGGCGCAGCACAGCGTAGGTGATCGCCTCCGGAAGACGGGTGCGGGCGGCGATGTATTCGGGAAAACGGGTATGATAGCTCGTCGTGAAGGGGCGATTGCCTTGCAGGCAGTAGCGCCGTGCGGCATATCCGACAGGGCCTTCGGTCGCAATATGAATGTGGTCGATCGGCGCGCCGTCGAGCCTTTTGCGGATCGCCCTCGCGCTCGCAAAAGCGAGCTTGATCTCGCTATAGGTCGGCAGCGGGATCGAGGCAAACCCTTGCGGCGTCAAGAATTCGATTTCCGCGCCGAATTCGCGTAGCGCCTTCGCCACCGATTCGAGCGAGCGGACGACGCCGTTGACCTGTGGCTTCCAGGCGTCGGTTGCAATCAGAATGCGCATCAGGCGACTGCCTTGGGAGCGGTTCGCGGCGGGGCGGAGGCCGCGGCCGCGTTTCGCTCCTCGGCCGTGCTCTGCCAGCGCAAGATCTCGAGGCGTCCGTCGGCGTGTTCCGCAATGGCGGTGCAGGACTCCACGAAATCACCCGTATTGACATACATGATTCCGTCCATCTCGCGGATTGCGGCGTGATGAATATGCCCACAAACCACGCCGTCAGCTTGATGGCGCCGCGCCGCGTCGGTCAAGGCCAGCTCGAAAGCGCCGATGAAGTTCACCGCGTTTTTCACCTTAAACTTGGCCCATGCTGACAGCGACCAGTAGGAAAAGCCAAGCGATCGCCGGGCTTTGTTGAGCCATAGATTGGCCCAGAGCGCGAAGTCATAAGCCCAATCGCCGAGAAGCGCCAGCCAGCGGGCGTGTTTCACGACGACGTCGAACTGGTCGCCGTGGATGATCAGCAGGCGCTTCCCGTCGGCTGTGACATGAAAGGCGTGATCGATGACCTCCACCCCGCCGAAGAAGATGCCGAGGAAATCGCGCGCGAATTCGTCATGATTGCCGGGCACGTAAACCATTTTGACGCCTTTGCGGACCTGACGCAAAAGCTTTTGTACGACGTCATTATGCGTCTGCGGCCAGTACCAGCCGCTTTTCAGCCGCCATCCGTCGATGACGTCGCCAACAAGAAAAACCGTTTCCGCCTCATTGTATTTCAGGAAGTCGAGGAGCAGATCAGCCTGGCATCCGCGCGTGCCGAGGTGAATATCGGAAAGGAACAGCGTGCGATAATGGTTCGGCTCTCGTTCGTGGTCCACCGGCGCGCTCTGGGCTATTCGATGTGGCGTTATCGACAAAGAGCAGATTCTCATAACTTTTGCATGACGGCGCCCCTCAATGAATAACGAGGCTGCTTGCGTGACGAACAAAATCGTTCGATATTCCAAACGGAATTGGCTCTTTTGCCTGACGCGAGGCCGCCGCTGTTCCTGGCGCGCGATTGCGCGGGCGCCTGACGGAGCCGCGCATTCCGCACGCCGACTGAGGAGTTTGACCTCACCAAATCCCTCAGGATCGGCTCTGCGTCAACGAACCAGATGAGCGAACTGCATATGGGCGTAGAAGGGCGCGACAAGGTCAAGGTTTTGGAGGCGGGCGCGCTCGCCTTGTCGGGCCAGCTCGGCAAAACGGTGCAGAGGCTCCGCAAAGCCTATAATCTGTCGCTGTCCGAGCTTTCCGAACAGTCGGGCGTCGCAAAATCCATCATCAGTCAGATCGAACGCAACGAGACCAACCCCACGCTCGCCACCATCTGGCGGCTGTCGCAGGCGCTCGATGTGTCGATCGAGCGCGTTCTGCAGGCGGCGGACGACGAACCCTTCCTTGAGAAATCCTCGCGCGGGGATACGCCGATTCTCGTCTCCGACGATGGCAAGTGCCGCCTGTCCATCATTGGCTGGATCAAGACCGTTGAATGGCTGCAATGGTATGAGTTTTCGGCCGATCCCGGCGGCGTGCTCGAGTCGGAGGCGCATCAGCGCGGATCCGTTGAAAGCCTTTCGATCAGCGAGGGCGAACTCGAAGTGGAGGTTTCCGGCGCAATCGAGCGTGCGAAGGCGGGCGAAACACTCCGATATCGCTGCGATCGCCCGCATATCATCCGTAACGTTTCCGCCAGACCCGCGAACGCCATGATGGTCTGCATTTTGAAGGCTGCGGCGATGGAATAATGAGGCTTTGCCTCTTCCTCATCCGTAGCGTTCATTGCGCGCGGGACAAAGACCTTGGACGATTCAAAGTTGCGGCGGACTGACATTTGACTCCGGCCAAACACGGAGAGCTGCCCGGCGAAAGCCGCGACCAGACCGCGGTTCAGCTCTCGATCATCGCCGCTCTGCTGTTTCTGCCGCTCGGACTTCATCTGCCTTATTTTCCGGTTTGGCTTTCCGCGCGCGGCCTCAGCGATGCGGAGATCGCGGCGGCGCTGGCGACGCCGATGGTTTTGCGCGTCATCGCAACACCTCTCATCGCTGCCTTTGCGGACAGGCGCGGCATCGGCGTCGCTCTCGCCGCCTGCGCCGTCAGCCTGTTCGCGGGCTATTGCGGGCTCCGCTTCGCCACGGGCTTTGGGCCAATTTTCATCGGCGCGCTGATCGTCGCGGTGGCGATGGGTTCGCTGCCGGCCCTCGCCGACGCCCTGACTCTCACGGAGATCCGGCGCGCCGAGGTTTCCGCGCGGGCGCCCATCGCCTACGGCCATATTCGGGTCTGGACCTCGATCGGCGTCCTCGCCATGATGCTTTCGTCGGGCCGGATCGTCGAGGCCTTTCCAGGCGATCGCATCATCGTCGCGCTTGCCGGGCTTTCGTTGTTTTCGGTCGGCGTCGCCGTGTTCGCCGCTCTCAGGATGAACCCGACGCATGTTTATGCGCCGGGCGAGGGCGGGCGCCTGACGGCCGACGGCGCGCGTCTGCGCCTCGCCATCGTCGGCATCGCGGCGGCGGCCCTGATCCAGTCGAGCCATGCGGAGGTCTATTCATTCGCGACCATCCATTGGCGCGAATCCGGGCTCTCGCCGGATCTCATCAGCGCCGCCTGGGCCATGGGCGTCGCGTCCGAAAGCATTCTCTTCGTCATTGCCGCGCGCTACTTCAAGAGCGACCGCAGCGCCATCACTTTTCTTCTCATTGGCGCGGGCGGAGCGGTGTTGCGCTGGACCGCCATGAGCTTCGATCCGGGGCCTGGCCTCGTCATCGCCCTGCAGGCGATGCATGGGCTGAGCTTCGGCGCGACGACCTGCGGCAGCGTGCTGCTGCTCGGGAGCCTTGCATCCTCATCACACCGCGCGCGGATGCAGGGTTGGCTCGCGGCGGCCTCCTCGCTCAGTCTTGCCGCCGCGACCTTCGTCTGTGGGCGGCTGACGGGCCTTTTTGGCGAGAGAGCCTATCTCGCCATGGCCGCCCTCGCCGGCGCTGGCGCCGCCGCGGCTCTCCTCGCTGGATGGCTGAAGCAACGATTGCCGGAGTGAGCGTTATTCGGCCGCTGAACGGTCGGCGATGCTCTGATGCCGGGCAAACAGGTCATAGTCCGAGTCGGGCCTGTCTTTTTTGTGTTTCTGATGATCCCGCGCGATCAGCGTATAGACCGCGGGCGTCACGAACAGGGTAAAGAGCGTGCCGATGCTCATGCCGGAGGCGATGACGACGCCGATTGCGAAACGGCTGCGCGCGCCCGCGCCCTCGGCGACGATGAGCGGAATCATGCCGACCACCATCGCCGCCGTGGTCATGAGAATCGGACGCAGCCGCACGGCGGCGGCGTGTTCGATCGCCTCCCTGCGGCTCATGCCTTCTTCCTGCTGCATCCGGTTGGCGAATTCGACCATCAGGATGCCATGCTTGGAGATGAGGCCGATGAGCGTCACGAGGCCGATCTGCGAATAGATATTCATGCTTGCGGCGCCGACGACGCCGAGGATGTTCAGGGGCAGCAGCGCGCCGAACATCGACGTTGGCAGGGCGATCAGGATAATCAGCGGATCGCGGAAGCTTTCGAACTGGGCCGCCAGAACGAGGAAAATGACGACGATCGCAAAGACGAAAGTCCACAGCAGCGTGTTGCCTTCCTGGACATATTGCCGGCTCTCGCCCTGATAGTCGACGGTAAAGCCGGCGGGCAGAAACTCTTTTGCCTTCTCCTGCAGGAAGGCGATGGCCTCGCCCATCGTATGGCCCGGGAAAGGCACCCCCTGGAGCGTCGCCGAGTTCAGTTGCTGAAACGTCGGCAGGCCATTTGGCTGCACGCTGGTTGAGACGCTTGCAACGGTCGCGAGCGAGACGAGGTCGCCGCCGGTGGTGCGGACCTGATAGCGGGTCAGCCATTCCGGAGTCAGCCTGAAATCGCGCGGCGCCTGCGCGATGACATGGTAGCTGCGCCCATTCATGCTGAACTGATTGACGTAATTGCCGCCGAGCAGCGTCGCCAGCGAGGAGCCGATTTCCTGCATGTTGAGGCCGAGCCGATTGGCCTTGTCGGCGTCGATCTTGAACTCGATCTGCGGCAGATCAAATTTGAGATCGCTGTCGGTGAAGATGAACAGTCCGCTTTCGCGCGCCGCGGCCTCGATTTTGGCCATGACTTCGGCGATCTGCTTATAGTCGCCGATGCTGCGCACGACGAACTGGATCGGCGGGCCGCCTGTCGATCCCGGCAGCGCGGGCGGCGAGAACGCGATCACCTGCGCGCCCGTGACCGCTGAAAGCTTGGGCTGCAGGGCGGTGAGAATTTCTTTCTGGCTGCGCTTGCGCTGCTCCCAGGGCTTGAGGATCAGACCGCCAAGACCCTGATGCACGCCAGCCGAGCCATTGATGAGAAAAAGGTGATCTTTCTCCGGGATTTGGTCGGCGGCGGTCTGAACCTGCGCGGTCGCTTTCTCCATATAGTCGAGATTGGCGTATTGCGGCGATTTGACCAGGATGAAGATCACGCCCTGATCCTCCTCGGGCGCGAGTTCCTTTGGCGTCGTTACGAACAAGAGGCCGGTCAGCACGAGCACGCCAAACAGAATTAAAATCGTCAGTGCGCGGAAATTCAGCGTCTTGTGCAGGCGGCTTTGATAGGCGGCGCGCAGCCAGTTGAAAAATCGGTCGAGCATGGCCGAAAAACCATGCGGCTTCTGCTCAGGCGCCTTGAGCAGAAGCGAGCACATCATCGGAGACAGCGTCAGCGCGATGACGCCTGATACGACGACGGAGCCAGCCAGCGTGAAGGCGAACTCGCGAAACAGCGCGCCGGTCAGTCCGGAGACGAAGCCGATCGGCGCGTAGACGCAGGCGAGCGTGATCGTCATGGAAATGACGGGGCCGGTGATTTCGCGCGCGCCCTGTAGCGCCGCTTGTTTTGGCGTCATCCCGTCTTCGATGTGACGATAGATGTTTTCGACAACGACGATGGCGTCATCGACGACGAGGCCGATGGCGAGCACCAGGGCGAGCAGCGTCAAAAGGTTGATCGAATAGCCGAGCGCCAGAAGAATGATCATCACGCCGACGAGGGAAAGCGGGATGGTGACGATCGGAATGACCGTCGCGCGGAGGCTCCCTAGGAATAGGAAAATCACCACGATGACGACGACCGCGGCTTCCGCCAGCGTCTTTTCGACTTCAAAGATCGAGGCCCGGATGAATTCCGTCGCGTCATATGCGATCGCCGCGTCGAGCCCGACGGGAAGCTGCGATTTGAGCTCGGGAAACGCCTGCCGCACGGCGTTGATGACTTGGAGAGGGTTGGCGCTGGGGGTTGGATAAATGCCGACGAAGACCGCTTTCAGGCCGTCAAACGCCGAGGAGGAATCGACGGACTCGGGTCCAAGTTCAATATCGGCGATCGCTCCCAGCCTCGTCAGGGCGTCGCCGCGCGCCGACACGACCAACTGGCCAAAGGCCTTGGCGGAATTCAGCGAAGTTTGCGCATTGATGCTGGTCTGAACGAAATCACCTTTGATCTGCCCCGCCGCGGCTGTAAAATTATTGGCCGCCAGCGCCAGTTTGACGTCGTTTGGCGTGACGCCGCGCGCCGCCATCTTGTTCGGATCGAGCCAGACGCGCATGGCGAAGGTCTGGCCGCCGAGAATTTGCGCGTTGGCGACGCCGTCGATCGTCTGCAGCTTCGGCTGTACGACGCGCGTCAGATAATCCGTGATCTGCGAAGGCGTCATGACTTTCGAATTGAAAGACATATAGAGGAGGGCCGTTGAATCCCCGGTCTGCTTCACGACGACAGGATCCAGCGCCTCGCGCGGCAGCAGATATTTGACCTGATTGACTTTCGACAGAACGTCGGCGACCGCCCGGTCCGCATTGGCGTTCAGCAGAAGATTGAGGGTGATCGTCGACGTGTTCTGTTGCGAGTCGGACACCAGAGTATCGATGCCTTCGGCGCTGGCGACGGCCTGGGCGATCGGGGTCGTGATGAAACCTTTGATGACGTCGGCGTTGGCGCCGGGATAAGAGGTGGTGATGGTGATCGTCGTCGAGGACAGTTCCGGATATTGCCGGACCTGAAGCTTGAAGCCGGCCTGCAGGCCGACCAGCAAAATCAGCAGGCTGACGACGCTGGCGAGCACCGGCCGACGAACGAAAATATCGGTGAATGACATTCTCTATTCCTTCGGCCGGACGGCCTGCGGCGTCAGTTTCGCATCTGGATCAATGCGAACGCTGGCATCCGGCGTCAGCTTCACCTGGCCCTCACTAACGATCTTCTCGCCCGGCTTGACCCCCTCAAGAATGGCGACCCGATCGCCACGCGCTTCCCCAACGCGCACGAACCGGCGCTCCAGCTTCAAAGGGACGTCGCCGCTGGCCGTCGCTGCCTGCGCGCCGCCGCTGGCCGTTGCCGCCTGCGCGCCGCCGCTCGGCGTCTCGGCGGGCACGACAGCGAAAACGCTATCGCCGTAGAGCGAATAGCTGATCGCGGTGCGCGGCAGCGTGACGACCTTTTCGGGTTCGCCGGCGTTGACGCTCACATTTGCGAACATCCCCGGCAAAAGCTGTTTGTCTTTGTTGTCGAACTGGCCGCGCACCAGAACATTGCGACTCTCTGGCGAAATGCGCGCGTCGATCGTCGCGACCTGCCCATGAAAGGTCTTGCCGGGAAAAGCGTCGACCGTGACGTCGATCGACTGTCCCGGCTTCAAAACGTCCAGCCATTTCTCCGGCACGGGAAAATCGACATAGATCGGATCCAGTTGCTGCAGGGTGATCATGCTGGTCCCTGGCGAAACATACTGCCCGAGATCGATTTTACGGATGCCAAGCCGGCCCGAAAACGGCGCGACCAGCTTCTTCTGGGCAATCACGGCGCGTATGCGCTCGACCGATGCGGCCGCGGTGTCGCGCGCCGCCTGCGCTGAATCGAAATTCGCTTTGGCGGTATTGCCTGTCGCGCTCAACTGACGCTGCCGCTCCAGAGTGAGATCGGCGTTTTTGAGGACGGCGAGATAATTCTTGAGATCCGCTTGCTCGACAAAATTGTCGATCTCGAACAAAGGCGTGCCTTTTTCGACATCCTGCGCTGACCGGACATTGACCGCGACCACGGCGCCGCCGACCTGGGGAGCGACGTCAATGCCCTGCACTGCGCGAAAGCTGCCGATCGCGGGGAGGATCGGCGTCCAGGTCTCAGCCTTCGCTTCGGCGACCGCCACGGTCAGGGGAGGGCGCCCCATCTGCGAGATGAATTGTTTGATCATCTGCGGCTTGACGATGAACTGGAAATAGCCGAGCCCAGCGCAAAGTCCGGCCAAGATCAAAAAGACTGATATAAAAGTGATGCTGCGCTTCAAGGTCAACCAGACTGGCTTGGGGTGAAACAATACGCTAAGCAACGAAAGTGTAACTGGTTCATGGCCGCCGGCGCAGAACGCCGTTTGCAAAGAGCGTTCCCGCAATCAAAGCGCAGAGTTTCAACGGCCGCAAATTGTTTTTCTACAGGATGTAGAGCGAATAACATCGCTGACAATATTAAGCATTCGTCATAATTCGTTTGTAGGACCTCTAAAATCACGTCTAGACGAAGCGGCGGCCCTCAATCGAGGACGCCATATTTTTTGAACCAGGCGGTCGCGCGCCGCCATGCGTCTTTGGCTGCCTCCTGGCGATAGCTCTCCCGATAATCGGCAAAAAAGCCATGTGGCGCGCCGGGATAGATCCTGAATTCCGCCGTCTTGCCGGCGTCTTTCAATCGGCTTTCCATCTGCCGCACCTGTTCTGGCGATATGCCCTGATCTTCCGCGCCATATAGCCCGAGCACCGGCGCTTTGACGTCTCCGGCCAGATCGAAAGCATTCTTCGGCATGAAGGCGTTCGGCGGATCCATCAGGCTCCCATAAAAGGACACCCCCGCCTTCAACGCCGGATTATGCGTGGAATAGAGCCAGACGGTGCGCCCGCCCCGGCAAAAGCCGATGATGCCGAGACGGCTCTCATCGCCGCCCTGCGCCTTCGCCCAGGCGACGGTCGCGTCGAGGTCGGCGAACAATTCCTGATCGGGCTTGCTGTTCACGAGCGGCATCAATTGCGCGAAATTCGTAATCTGCGTCAGATCGCCCTTGCGGAAATAGTAATCGGGCGCAACCGCGAAGGCGCCTAATTTGCCGAGCTGGCGCACGACGTCCTTGATGAACTCATGCAGGCCGAAAACCTCCATCGCAACGAGAATGATCGGCGGGTTGGCGACGCCTTCCGGCCTTGCGAAGTACAGCGGCATCTCGCCATCGCTCGCCTTCACGGCCGCAGCGCCCGCGATGAGGCCTTCCGCGCTGGTTTTGATCACATCGGCGCGCACAGGGCCGGTCGCCAATGTATAGCCCGCCGCGGCGGCTGTCGAAGTCGCCATGAAAGCGCGGCGGGAAACAGGTAAGGGGAGCGTCAGGCCTGCGATGTCGGACATTTTGGCGTCAGCGGGCATGGGAGTCCTCTCCGTTCTCGCCAGCCCTTTACATGAATTGCGCGCCGCCCGCTCGTTTATCTTTGGTAAGGATTCGTCGGAACGCCTCATGCCTTCCAGCCGCGATCGTCGCAGACACAGCGAGTCGCTAAGCGGATCAAAACAGATCCGTAAGAATTAATTTAAGTCAATTCTTTGTGATTGTGCTAATTGTCGCACGGGCGGACTTTGCATCAGCGACGAAGCCCCGCGCGCAAAGCCTCGCCCCTAAGCAAGTTGATTTCAACAACTTCGGCAGGAGGGAGGAACATATGAAAAAAAGAGCTTTGCTAATCGGCCTTGGAATGCTGGCGACGCAGCCCTTTGCGACCGCCGCGATGGCCGGGGATCAGTGGTCGAGCCAGTGCGACATTCCCGAAGCGGTCATCACCAAAATCCAAAGTCAGCTCAAGACCGTCGTGAATTTGCCAGATCATAATGGGGGAATTTTCGCGCCGAACCGCATGTGGTCGGCGATCGTCGATCGAAAAGGACAGTTCTGTTCGATCATCAGCATTGGCGACGCATGGCCAGGAAGCCGGGCCATCGCCATTGCCAAGGCGGAGACGGCGAACGATTTCAGCAATGATGGCCTCTCGCTCTCGACCGCCAATCTGTATGCGCCGACGCAGCCGGGCGGATCGCTCTACGGCCTCAACAACTCCAATCCTTTCAATCCTGATTATCTCGCGCAAAATTCGCTTTCGCCGAATTACCATATCGCCTCCAATAGCGACAATTGGGGCGGCGGCAATGGTCCCAAAGTGCCCGGCGGCATCATTACCTTCGGCGGAGGCGTCGCCCTCTACGTCGGCGGCAAGGTGATCGGCGGATTAGGCGTCAGCGGGGACAGTTCCTGCGCCGATCATGCCATCGCCTACCGCATGCGCAAGGCGGCAGGCTTCGATAAGATCCCATCCGGCGTCGGTCCGGGCGGAACGGACAACATCCTTTACGCGGCGGCCGGCACGACGCCGACGGGATTCCAGCATCCCCATTGCTTCCCGCAGGACATCACGCCCTAATCCACGGGCAAAAAAAAGCGCGCCTCCCTGGGGAGGCGCGCCCTTGCGCTCTGATTGTCCTGGCCCCGCGGGCGCGGCCCCAGAACGTCGCGGCGCGAAAAAGACTAGCGTTTGACGCTATCGGCGACCTTGCGGCCCGCGTCCTTGACGTCGCCCACCGATTGACGCACCGATCCTTCGGCCTTGTCAGCCTTGCCCTCAGCGACCAGCCTGTCATCGCCAGTCACCTTGCCGGCGGCTTCCTTGACGGCGCCCTTGACCTTATCGGCTGCGCCTTTGATGTGCTCTTTATCGACCATAATAGGCTCCTTTCCTCGGTTTGGACCTGAACGTCGGACCCATCTCATGGTTCCTGAGGCCGCGTTGACGAATTGACCTCAAACTGGTCTACATCCGCGGCATTGCGCAGCTCCCAGTGACAGAACCGGTTTTTGAGGAATGAACTTAGCGACGCCGTTTGAAAATGCTTGGCGCTATCAGGAATTGATCAGGGCCGTTGTGCGCCGCGAATTGGCGGTCAGGTTTCGCGGTTCGATCCTTGGCTGGCTCTGGGCGGTATTTGGACCGCTGGTCATGCTCTCCGCCTATACGGTCATTTTTTCGAGCGCCGTTGGCGTGCCCGCGTCGGCCAAGGGAGCGGGCGTCGGCGGCTATGCCTTGTCGATCTTCACCGGCTTGATCATCTTCAACCTTTTCAGCGAACTCGCCTATCGCTCGCCCGGAATGCTGCACGAGCAGGCCGCGCTCATCAAGAAGTCGATCTTTCCGAGCGAGACGCTGGCCTGGACGGCGACCATCAGGGCGTCCGTCTATGCGCTCATCAGCCTTTGCGTCCTGCTGGTTTTCAAGATCGCCGTGACGCACGGGCTGCCGCTGACGGCATTGCTCGCGCCCTTTGTCGCCGTGCCGTTCTTTCTGGCCTTGCTCGGCGTCTCATGGTTCCTGATGGCGCTCGGATCGTTCACGCGCGACGTGGCGCATCTCATGATTTCGATCGTGCCGGTGTTCATGTTCGCGACCCCGATCTTCTATTCGATCGACGATGTTCCGCCGCATTTGCGCCTTTACGTGCATTTAAATCCCATAGGCAATTATGTCGAGATGATGCGCGATCTCCTTTTGTTCGGTCGATTGCCGGGCGCGCTGCTCTATTTCGGGACGGTTGCGGGGTCGCTTTTCGTATTCTACTTCGGCTATCGTTTCTTCATGCAATACAAGGCCGTGTTCGTCGATGTCATCTGATCCCGTCATCAGCTGCAGCAATGTCGGCAAGGCGTTCCAGCTCTATCTGCGCCGGAACGACCAGCTGAAACAGGCGCTTTTTGGACGCTGGAAGCAGTTTTACCATCAGCACTGGGTGTTGAAGGACGTCAGCTTCAAGGTTCAGCAAGGCGAAACCGTCGGCATTATCGGTCGCAATGGCGCGGGCAAAACGACGCTCTTGCAGATCATTTGCGGCATCACGCGGCCGACTCAGGGCGCTGTCAAGGTGGCCGGGCGGATCGCTCCGATCCTCGCGCTCGGCTCCGGCTTCGACCACGAACTGACTGGCCGCGAGAACGCTCTGATCGGGGGCGCCATCCTTGGCGTCAAGCGCTCTGTCATCGAAGCGCGGCTCGATCAGGTCGCCGCCTTCGCCGACATCGGCGAGTTTTTCTATCAGCCCCTGAAAATGTATTCGACCGGCATGGCCGCGCGTCTGGCTTTCGCGGTCTGCGCTCACGCCGACGCCGACATTCTGATCGTCGATGAAGCTCTTTCGGTCGGAGACGCCGACTTTCAGGCCAAATGCGACGCCTACATCCATAATTTCGCCAAGCGCGGAACCATTATCGTCGTCTCGCACGATCTTGAGATGCTGTCGATGCTCTGCGACCGCATCATCTGGATCGACGATGGCGCTGTCCGTGAATTGGGCGATTCGCGCGCGGTGATCGAGGGCTACCGGCACTCCACCGACGACAAGGCGACGGCGACGCTTTAGCTGTCCGCCGGTTTCTTCAAGTCCTCAAGCAGGAAGCGCTCAGATTGACCCCGCTTTTCGCCGGTGGCGCGTCCTTCGGCCGCAGGCAACGCATGCGGGCGCAAATCGCGCGTTGTGGCCTTTAAGCCTTTATTTTAACGCGTGATGCTCGTCCGGAAAGTCCGCGACTTTTCGGCGTCAGGCTCTAGCCGCTGGCGAAGGCCGGGGCCGCGACGGGTTCCTTGACCTTCGGGAAATCCGCATTCTGCCGCCAGATCAAAAACAAGGCCGTGATGAACTCGGCGACGATCGCGAGAGCGACGACAATGACGAGGCGCGGATTCTGACGCACCAGCGATTCCGATCCGACGAGAATGGCGACGTGGATCAGCGGGATGATGAGAATCATTGATGTCGTCGCCGCGGAGCCGCGTCCGGTTGCCGCCGAAACGGTGAGCACAAGGCCGACGGCGAGCAAAGAGTGGCTCAGCGCCAGCAATGGGATGGCGCAGCGTTTGGTCGCCTCGCTCATCCATTCGGCGTAGCCGCGCGGATCCCAGGCGGCGATCGGTATGGAGGCGAAAAATTCGCCGAAGGGCAGTTCGAAAACGCCGCGCCAGTCGCGCTTCGGCAGGCCGCCGGCGCCCTGCATGTCGACAGGGATGGCGTATTGCTCGAAATTCGCGTTGCGTATTGATGAACCGCCATCGGGCAGCGTCTCGATCGAGCCATGATTGAGAACGATGACGACGCCCTGCTCGTTGCGGCGAAATTCCGCCTCATCGGCGTTGATGATCTGCTCTTCGTTCTTTTCCGTGGAGAACTGGTGGATGAACATGCCGCTGGCGACGTCGGAAGATCGCCAGCGCTGGAAATAGAGCGTCCGCGCGCCCTTGTCGAAAGTGTAGAAATGCGCCGGCTCGAGCATCCGGTGATTGAGCGAATTGCGGATGACATAAATGACGTCGTGCATCTGGCCGACGTAGGAGGGCGCGAAAAAGGATGACAGCCAGTAGCCTATGCCGACCGCCGCGCAAGCGACGACGATCGCTGGAGCGCAGAGCGACCATACCGAAAGGCGCAGTGAATATAAAACGGCGATCATGCCGTCCGACGACATGCGGCTGAATTCGAGGGCGACGGCGACTCCGACAGCCATCGGCAGAGCGAGATAGAGCACGGTCGGCAATGTCCCAAGCAGCGCCGGGACCAGCAGGCCGCCGCGCACCGCCGCCGCCGGGAGCGTCTGGAACAGGGAGGTCATGACGAGAGGAACGCAAAGCGTCGTCTCGATCAGCATCGCCGTCAGCGCAATCCGCTTGGCGAGATAAAGGGTAAGCAGCCGAGGCATCAGGTTTCCGGTCGCGGTCAGGCCTTCATGCGGGCCTGCGCCCGTTTTGCATAATCGAGCCACGCCTTGTCGAAAACACGGCGGCTTGGAAGCGAAACGGCGCCAGCCCAATGCGCGAAGAAAATGCGATTGCCGGCGCCGTCGAGGGGAAGCCCCTCCGCGTCGAAACTGACGTCCTTGGCTTTATAGAAGCTTTCGTCGGAGGCGCCGGCGACGCGTTCCGTGAGCGAAGCGATCTTGAGGCCGCGCCGATGCGTGACGAAATTGCTCAAGGGCTGGGCGAACAGCATGCCATGTTTGCGCACGTCATGAAAAATCGCCTCATCCCTTTCGATCACCTCATAGAAATGCTGAAGCGACAGAATCCTGTTCGAAGTCAGGAAGAAACCATCGTTGAACAGTCTGACGTCGCGCAGGAATTCATATTTGGCGCGCTTCTTGTTGTAGACATATTCCTCGCTGGTCGAGGCCATGATGAAGTCGGTGCTGCCGGGTTCAAGCTTGCCAAAAACTTCGCTGATGTCGCGAAAAAGGATCGTGTCGACGTCGATATAGAGAACCTCGTCGAGGGGCAGGGCGAGCGACAGAAATTTCCGCAAGCGGCGGCGATGACCCGGGAACAAGGGATAAAGCCGGCTCGCGAGCGCGTCGAGTTCGCGCGAATCCTCCGTGACAAGATGCGCGCCATAGATCTCCGCGGCGCGCTTGGTCACAGCTAGATTGTCGTCGTAAGGGATAAGATAGAGAGGCGTTTGCGCGTTGGTCGCGTAATAGCTCTCAAGAAACGGCAGCAGCCAGTCGGCAATGCGATCATTGGCGACGATGGCGACGCCCGTCGCCGCCGATCGGCCGGGCGAAAGGCTCGTCGACGTTTGCGCGGCAGCGTTGTCGATCGTCTGTTCGTCGATATGGGATTCGCGCATCAGCTCAAAATTGGTCGGGTCTGCTTGTTCAACGATGGCCCATAGCGCAATGCCGCGTTCAAGTAAAATAAGGCCGTCCCTCGCGCCGGACAGGTTTTCGTTCCAGCGTCTTCATTCCAGCGTCTCCTGGACGCATTCGGCGCTGTTCACGAGGTAGCCGAAGCGCTGCAGGGTGGATCTGGCCTGGTCCATGAAGAGCTTCAAGGCGTCAGCGGGCATTTCGTCCTTATGGCTGCCCGCCACGCCACGGCGAAAAAAGAACGGGCCGGATTCAAATGTGTGGTCGGTCCGGCCGAACCCCATTTTCGCTTCTTTATCGCGTAGCTGGCGGAAGGAACTCGCCGCCGCCACCGCGGAAAGATGGCCTACATCGCGCTGCAGGCCGGCGAATTCGCAGAAGCGCTGAAGCTGTCTGACCGGTTCGCGCAGAAGGTCTTCGTACTTGATCACGATTATTTCCGCGCCATGGGGATTCTGCGCCCAGGCGTCCACATGCTCGTTCCAATGGCAAGGGTAAAGATCCGTTTCCGGACTGACGAAATTCAGGAGATCAAGTTTTTCTCCATCGACAACCTCACGATAATGCCGGTAGGACACCATCACGTCGCGGCCGTCGCGCAAAAGATAGACCACGCGTCGATAGTCCGGACGAGGGAGCGCATGCGACTTGAAAAACATCGGCGTCGCATAGCGCCGGTAGTGCTTGTTGTAATGGACGTCGGGAACGAGTTCATGCACCAGCGCCGGCGGACTCCATCTGGGGTCGACGCCAAATGCGACGCCGGCGATCAAATTCTGGAACCAGGTATTGCCTGATTTCGGGTATCCGACGATGAAGAGGTCATCGGCGCGGCACTCGCTGATTGGCGTGAACCCCTCGGGGAGGGGATCTTGATGTCTTAAGGCTTGCAAATAGGCCCCAACTTTTCCAAAAAGCGACATGTAGCGATCGCCTCCCTTTCAATAGCCGATTTTTCTCGATGGCGGCGGCGGCTCTGGATGGCTGCGTTGGTGAAGCTGAGAAAGCCCCGCAATGTGACAGATTCATTTCTGTTTGGACAGATCCAGGTTGCCCGTCTCGCCACAACTTCCGTGAAGGCGCGAGTTGGTGGGCGTAGTCGCGGAAGGAATGCGGCATCTTCTGAAGGACATTTTGAACGTGCCGCGTCTGATCTCTTGTATTGCGTGAGATATTCTCCCGATGAGCGTGTGATATTTTCCTGCCGCCATCGTCGCTTCATGATGGATGGCATTGACGCGCGTGGATGCGCATTTGAACGGAACCGTAATCATGATGCTTCCCGGGCGCCAAGATTCGCACGGCTCGGCGGCCGTCTCCGGCAATCTGCCCATGGACGGCAAAGCCGTGCTTCTCGTGCATCCGGCCTGGCATTCCTGCGGCAGCCATCAGGTGTTTGTATCGCAGGCGCGCGCCTATCGCAGTCTTGGCGCGCGCGTCATCAGCCTCGCGATCGCCGACTCTCCTGGCGCCGTCGAAGGCTCGGGCGCGCATAAAACCTACGCCGCCGCCACGCGCGATCTTGAGGCCGACGCGCGGCTTTATTCCGGGATGCCGGTGCTTTCGGTGCTCAATCCAGCCTTCCTGGGGGCGGCAAAGCTCTGGCTACATGGAAACTTCGCGAAAATTCTCCTTGAAAGCGCCAAGCTTGCGCCAATTCCGGCGGCGCTCAGGGCGGAGCCGCGAATCGATCTCATCCATTGCAATCACTTCTTTTGCATGCCGGTGGCGATGCGCCTCAAGCAGAGACATGGCTGCGCTATTTTGCTCGACACTCATGATCTTCAGGCGCGCCAATATGCGCTGCGGAATGAAGCGGGCTGGACATTGCCGCCGCCTGCGAATTTTGAAGATATGCTCGCAGTCGAGCTTGCCGCCATGCGTGACGCAGACGTTCTTCTCCACCTGAACGATGAAGAGGCTGCAAGTTTCAAAGTTCTGCTGCCCGCCATGCGGCACGAACTGCTTTATCCCGCCGTCCCGGCTGTCGCAGCGGGGCAGGGCGGAGCCGATCTCATCATAGTCGCCAGCGCCAATTACGCCAATTTCCTCGGCGTCCTCTGGTTTCTGGAGAAGGTTTTGCCGCTTGCGCCCGGCGTCGGCGTCAAGATCGTCGGCAATATCGACGGCGCTTTTCGCACGAGGGCCCCGGCGCTGCTGAAACGCCATGCCGCCCTGTTTAAAGGGCGCGTCGCCGATCTTGACGCGGTCTATGCGAACGCCGCCGCCATCCTTCTGCCGACGACCGAAGGTCATGGCATCTCTATCAAGACCATCGAGGCGATGTCCTCCGGCGCGCCCTTGATCGCGACCCCGCACGCGTTTCGAGGCATGAATCTCGACCCGGCGCAGTTGAAGAACGTCACTCTGGCCGCGGACGCGCGGAGCTTCGCTGCGGCCTTGCTGCGGGCCGATGCGGAAAGAGGAGGAGCGCAGATCGATCAAGGCGCCTCCGACACGCGCCGGACCTATCAGGAACGATTTTCTTTTGAGGCCTATCGCTCCGCTCTCGTGAAAATCGCCGCCCCCCTCGTTCGGGGGTAAAGCGGCCGGCCGCCAGTCAGAGTTGAAGAAAATCGGCAGGCAGCGCCCGGACCGTGCAGGCCGACGAAATTGCTTGCCTCGTAATCGGCCTTACGCGCGGCCATCTTCGCCTCTGAAGGCGGTCAGAGGGAAGGAGTCATTGACCGTAAATCCAAGCTTGCGAAGCATAGCAGAAATTTCCTCCTCCTTCCGATTAGGCACTTTATGCACCTCCATCGAAATTTGCTTGATGCGGGAGGAAAGATCCTTGTCGAGAGACTCGAGTATGGAATACTCCGAACCCTCGCAATCAATTTTCAGCAGACTAATTTCGCCGTCTATATTCGAGATGATCGAGTTGATAGATCTTGACTTCACTTTAATTTGCGTGGCGCCCGAGTTTCCCCTCTGGTCGACAGAGTCCATCAGCGTGCTGAAGGCGGACTTTGGATGAACGAAAAAACTCATTTCACCATCTTTGCCGCTGACGGCCTCGTTAAAGGTGATGACGTTTCCTAATCCATTAAAATTAATATTTTGATTTAAGCGCTGATGTATTAGAGGATCAGGCTCAAAAGCAATAACTTTCCCCGTCTGGCCCACCTTTGCTGAAGCTAGCGCTGTGAAGGCGCCAAAATTCGCGCCAATATCTAATACGATGTCGCCTTTCGATAGAGATACGCCGTGCTTTAAGTAGTCTTCTTGTATTAAGTTTTCAAAAATTGTATACCACTCGCCGCATTTGGCCTTTAGCTCGAATTTAAATCCTTTACACTCGGCGACGTAGTTGTTTCGCTTTAGTCTTAGTAGGTCTAGCACGAGCGGGATAGGGTCCGAGCTTGCTCTATAGATGGACGTCACTTGTACGACTTTTGCTTTAACATCCATGAAGAATCTCCACTCCGGCAATTAACGCTGCTCTGCCATTAAATGGCTCTCGCAGTGATGGCGCGGTCGGATGGTCAGATCTTCAAAGCTAGTTCATGGTTGATCCAGGCGCTATTGCGGTCTCTACCTAGGTTTCCCAAATTCGCGATTGGAACGCCGACATGACACTAACGCGCAGCGGCATTTGGCGCTCTTCGGCTCCAGCTTGTTGTTTGGGGCGACGGTCTGGGCGTCGGCCCAATGACCTACGTGCCAGTTGCAATCCGCCCTCAATCTGGAGTCATCGAAAATATCGCGCCGCGCCCTGACGCTGCTTGTGAACCGTTGAAATCTCCCATATAAAGACTTGCTTATATCTTTATTGCCTACGCCGCGCTGTCCTGATATAGAGCCGCGATCGCAATTCGGGAGCGTCAAACGCCATGACCCATTCGTTCAATGACTACGCCATCACGGATATCAAGCTGGCCGAGTGGGGCCGCCGCGAATTGGCGATCGCCGAAACGGAAATGCCCGGCCTGATGGCGACACGGGCGGAATACGGTCCAAGCCAGCCGCTGAAAGGCGCCCGCATCGCGGGTTCGCTGCATATGACGATCCAGACGGCGGTGCTGATCGAGACATTGAAGGCCCTTGGCGCCGATATCCGCTGGGCCTCATGCAATATTTATTCGACGCAGGATCACGCCGCCGCCGCCATCGCCGCCGCCGGCATCCCGGTCTTCGCGCGCAAAGGCGAGAGCCTCTACGACTACTGGGAATACACCCATAAGATTTTTGAATGGGAAGACGGCGGCGCGCCGAACCTCATTCTCGACGACGGCGGCGACGCCACCATGCTCGTCCATCTCGGCATGCGCGCGGAAGCTGGCGATACGGCCTTCCTCGAGACGCCCGGCAATGAGGAGGAAGAGGTTTTCTTCGCGGCCATCAAGCGCCGCCTTGTCTCCCATCCCGGCCTCTACACGAAATATGGTCAGGCCATCAAAGGCGTCAGCGAAGAGACGACCACGGGCGTTCACCGCCTCTACCTCATGGAGCGTGACGGCAAGCTTCTCTGGCCCGCAATCAACGTCAATGATTCCGTCACCAAGTCGAAATTCGACAATCTCTATGGTTGCCGCGAATCTCTCGTCGACGGCATCCGGCGCGGCACGGACGTGATGATGGCCGGCAAGGTTGCGATGGTCGCGGGCTTCGGCGACGTCGGCAAGGGCTCGGCGGCCTCGCTGCGCAACGCCGGCGCGCGCGTGCTCGTCTCCGAGGTCGATCCGATCTGCGCGCTGCAGGCGGCGATGGAAGGTTATGAAGTTACGACAATGGAGGACGCCGCTCCCCGAGCCGATATTTTCGTGACCTGCACCGGCAATATCGACGTCATCACGATCGACCATATGCGCGCGATGAAAGACCGCGCCATCGTCTGCAACATCGGTCATTTCGATTCGGAAATTCAGGTCGCTGGCCTGCGCAACCTCAAATGGCATAATGTGAAGCCGCAGGTCGACGAGATCGAATTCACGGACGGCAAGCGGATCATCCTTCTGTCGGAAGGGCGCCTCGTCAATCTCGGTAACGCCACCGGCCATCCGTCATTCGTGATGTCGGCGTCCTTCACCAATCAGACGCTGGCGCAGATCGAACTCTGGACCAAGCAGGGCCATTATGAGCGCAAGGTCTACACGCTGCCAAAGCACCTCGACGAAAAGGTCGCAGCGCTCCATCTCGACAAGATCGGCGTGAAGCTCTCAAAGCTGTCTCCGGCGCAGTCGGTCTATCTCGGCGTGCCGCAGCAGGGCCCCTTCAAGCCGGATCATTACCGCTACTGAGCTTTACCACGGCGGAAAAACCTTGAGCGCGGTCGTCGTCTTTGCACGTCGGTCGCGCTTTCGTCTGCCTGGACCTATTTCCGAAGGAAAAATCCGCGATTTGCGTTGAGAGGTTGCCCGCGCGCTTTGCCGCGAGGAGGCTGCTTGCGGCAAAGAGCCTCGATCAATTAGTCGTTTATGGACGCAAATCCGAGGTTCGTCTAAGTAGACACTCACGCTGCGCTTTTCAACTGAGGCTTCGAAGCAAGTAGAACTTCGCGTGTATTCTAGGTTTCTGCAAGCATTAGGCGACTCAGAGGCGACAGCGTCCCGATATATTCGGATGACGCCCTCGGAGATATCTTATGAAACGCCGCATCCTCGCAATTATGCTCGGAGCTTGCGTGACTGTGTTCGTTCGACCAGTCCGCGCAGAAGAGCCTATCCAGCCAATCGCTCCCGCTAAAGTAACAAATCCCGCTCTCGTCGAACTCGGCAAGAAGCTCTATTTTGACCCTCGTCTTTCCAAATCAGGCGCGATCTCGTGCAACTCCTGCCACAACTTGAGCTTGGCTGGGACAGACAATCTCAAAATGTCGATCGGCGACCACTGGCAGCCGGACCCCATCAATACGCCGACGGTGCTCAATTCGCGCCTGAACCTCGCGCAATTCTGGGACGGGCGGGCCAAGGATCTGAAGGCGCAAGCTGGCGGTCCAATGGTCAATCCCGTCGAAATGGCCTCGACGCATGAGTTGGTGGTCAATGTCGTGCAGTCGATCCCGGCCTACGCCACAGAGTTCAAAGGGGCGTTCGGATCCGACGGCGTCGACATCGATCGCGTGACAGCGGCGATCGCCGCCTTCGAGGAGACGCTCGTCACGCCCAACTCTCGCTTCGACAAATGGCTTGAGGGCGATAAGTCGGCGCTGACCAAGACGGAACTCGAGGGCTATGCGCTGTTCAAGGATAGCGGCTGCGTCGCGTGCCATAACGGCCCTGGAGTGGGCGGCAATTCGTTCCAGAAAATGGGCGTGGTCGAGCCCTATAAGACGTCGAATCCCGCGCAGGGCCGGGTCGCCGTGACCGGCGACGACGCTGATCGTTTCAATTTCAAAGTGCCGATGCTGCGCAATGTCGAGCTCACCTATCCCTATTTCCATGATGGCGAAGCGGCGACGCTTGAGCAAGCAGTTGAGACGATGGGCAAGCTCCAGCTCGGCCGAACCTTCACGGAGGAGGAAAACGCGAAAATCGTCGCCTTCCTCAAGACGTTGACAGGCGATCAGCCGCAGATCGTTCTGCCGCACCTGCCGCCGTCAACCAAAAAGACCCCGCAGCCGCAACCCTTTGGTTGAGCGCGCGATTTTAGGGTGGATAGAGGAGAGCTCCGCAACGCGCATCAGCGTCGGGTCAAAACGGGATGACTCGTCGATGGCGGACAGTCTCTGTTCGCTATCGACCGGAGCTTTTCCCTCTTCCCGCGCCGCCGCTTCGGGTGCGCCAGGCGCCCTTCAAACCCCGCCCTCCGCGCAAATAATCTGCCACTCGTCGTCGCTGACCGGCTGCACCGACAGCCTTGAATTATTGACGAGCACCATATGCTTCAGCTGCGGATCGGCCTTGATCGCCTCCAAGGTCACGGGCCGTTTCAGCGGCGTTTTGGCGCGGACGTCGACCATGCCGAACTTGCCGGTCGGATCGCTGTCATCCGGGTAATAGGGCTTGATGATCTCCACGATGCCGACGATCTGCTTTCCTTCATTCGAATGATAGAAGAACGCCTCTTCGCCGACCTTCATCGCCATCAAATTCTGTTTCGCCTGATGATTGCGCACGCCGTTCCAGAAGGTGCCTTTTTTGCCCGCCGCGACCTGGTCGTCCCATGACCATTTATTCGGCTCGCTTTTGATCAGCCAATGCGCCATTTCGTCCGTCCCCGCCACGCGAAGTGATTCTGCCCGGCGCAATCTATCCGCTTGGACGGCGGAGTTTACGCGAAAATTCAGGAAATTCGGCTTTATACGCCCTCGGCTTTGGAGGGGCGCGCCAACAATTCGGCGATCGCCTCGTCGATGGTGATCCGCTCGGCCAGCACCGCGTCGACGGCTTTGGCGATCGGCATGTCGACTCCTGCCGCGTTGGCGAGATCGACGAGAACGCCGCAGGTGTAAAGACCTTCTGCAAGGCCGATGCGGGCGGAGGCCTCGGCGATGGTCTGGCCGCGCCCGAGCGCAACGCCAAGCGAAAAATTGCGCGACAGCGCGGATGTGCAGGTCAGCACGAGATCGCCAAGGCCGGAGAGGCCCATCAATGTCGCGGGCTCCGCGCCGAAAGCGCGGCCAAACCTGATGAGCTCCGCGAAGCCGCGCGCGACCAGCGCCGCGCCGGCGCTAGCGCCAAGGTCTCGCCCGGCTGCGACGCCGTTTGCGACGGCGAGGACATTCTTCGCCGCGCCGCCAAGCTCCACGCCGCGCATGTCGGTTGAGGAATAGACGCGAAATCCAGGACCCGCGAGCCGGCCAGCGAGGATGGCGGCGAGTTCTGCGTCCGCGGCGGCAAGAGCGACGGCGGTCGGCAGACCGCGCGCGACATCCTGCGCAAAACTCGGACCGGAGAGGACCGCCGGCGGATGGTCCGGCAGCACTTCGCTCACGACTTCGCTGAGGAAATGGCCCGTGCCATGTTCGATGCCTTTGGCGCAGACGACAATTGGCGCCTTGCTCCCCGCGACGAACGGCTCGAGCGATTCGAGGAGACCGCGCAGCGCCTGCGCCGGCACGACGGCCAGGATGACATCGGCGTCCGCCGCCGCCTCCGCGAGATCCGAGGTGGGGCGAACGTTCGAGAGGAGCGGCACACCGGGCAGACGCCGGGCGTTGACGCCGGTCGCCTGCATCTCGGCGACATGGTCGCAATCGCGCGCGAAAAGCGTCACAACGGTTTCAGCGCGCGGCTCGCGGCCGCCGCGCGCGGCGAGATTGGCCAGCGCCGTGCCCCAGGCGCCAGCGCCGAAGACCGCTATTCGACCGCTGCGCCCATTGGTCATGATGTTTCCCCATCCGCAACCGATTGTTCGTGAGCCAATATGCCGACCATGTCCGCCGGTTCGGCCACTCCGGCCAAGCTTGAGCGATCGCTCGCAAAAAAGCTAAGCTTTTTCGTGGTCAGAAAACCCATTGTCCGAGGCTCATGCGACACAAATCTGAACAACCGGCCAGCCCTGCGGACGAGCCGCACCGCTTTGACCTGCGCGTCTATTATGAAGATACCGATTTTTCCGGCGTTGTTTATCACGCCTCCTATTTGCGATTCCTGGAGCGCGGGCGCACCGAATTTCTGCGCGCTCTCGGCATTGGACACCGCGAGATTTTCGAGCAGGGGAAGGACAGCTATTATTTCGCCGTGCGGGCCATGACGCTCGATTTTCGCAAGGCCGCTCTCATGGACGACAAGCTCAGCGTCGAGACGCGGACGGATTCGATCGGAGGCGCGTCGATCGAAATGGGCCAAAAGATTTTGCGCGGGGGAGAGCTTCTGGTCGGCGCGAAGGTCAAAATCGCTGTCGTCTCGGCAGGAAAACCCATCCGTCTCCCCGCGTCGCTCCTCGATAAGCTCAGGGCGGGACCAAAAACCTGAATGGCGGCCTTGTCCATTCCGGACGGTAACCGGATTTTAACTGCGCTGACGGTTAAACTTTGGGTCAGATAAAGCCGCAGAAATGACCGATTTTGGCGTCAAGAGGAATCGGCTTTGCGGAGCATTGGGCGTTCGCGCAGCGCAAGGCGATAGCCTTCCATTCAAATTCGCCAGCCGATGAGGACGATGAGATGAACCCTGCGGATATCGCGGCCACGGGCGTGGCGGCAACCGGTTTTGCTCCGGGAAGCGAAGTCTCGCTCCTGTCGATGTTCCTGTCCGCCCATATCGTCGTCAAACTCGTCATGCTGGGATTGCTTGGCGCCTCCGTCTGGTGCTGGGCGATCATCATCAACAAGGCCATTTTGCTCCGCCGGACCCAGCGCGCGATGGCGCAGTTCGAGGAAGTATTCTGGTCGGGGGCCTCGCTCGACGAGCTTTACGCCACTCTGTCGTCGCGGCCGACGACAGGCACGGCAAGCCTTTTCGTCGCCGCGATGCGGGAATGGCGCCGCTCCGTGCAAGGCGGAGTTTCCTCGTTCATGGGATTGCAGGCGCGCATTGAAAAAGTGCTCGACGTCTCGATCTCCCGCGAAGTTGAGAAGCTGGAATCAAATCTTCTTGTGCTGGCGACGGTCGCCTCCGCCAGCCCCTTCATCGGCCTCTTCGGGACGGTCTGGGGCATCATGACGTCGTTCCGGTCGATCGCCGCTTCGCGCAACACGTCCTTGGCGGTGGTTGCGCCCGGCATCGCGGAGGCGCTTTTCGCCACCGCCATCGGCCTTTTCGCCGCCATTCCGGCGCTGATCGCCTACAATAAGCTGCAGGGCGACGTCGCCAAGAAACAGGCGCAGCTCGAAGGCTTCGCGGATGAATTCTCCTCAATCCTGTCGCGTCAGATCGACCAGCGGACGGCGCACGACCAGGCAGCCTGAGCATGATTTTTCGGAGCGTTTTCAACGGAAGCGATGATCGTCTCGCTTCCGGGAAACGCGGTGAATGGAACAGAGCTGAAAGTCGCGGACGCTTCGGCTGTCCTTCAAGCGGACACCACGCCGGCCGCGACCGACCGCTTCCTATCCGGCGCTTGCACGGGAGTTTTTGAACATGGCCATGTCGGCGATTGCAGCGCGCAAGGGCGGCCGCGGACGGCGCGGCTCGCCCCGCTACCGGCCGATGGCCGATATCAACATGACGCCGTTCATCGACGTCATGCTGGTGCTCTTGATCATTTTCATGGTCGCAGCGCCCTTGCTGGCGACTGGCGTGCCGATCGACCTGCCGCAAACGAAATCAGCGGCGCTGAATGTCGAGCAAAAGCCGCTATCCGTCGCCATCGACGAGAAGGGCGCCGTCTTTGTCATGGACCAGCCGGTGGAAATGAACCAGCTCGCCGACAAATTGAAAGAGCTCGCGAAATCAGGCTTTGACGAGCGCATCTATGTGCGCGGCGCCAATCAGGTGAATTACGGCAAGATCGCCGAGGTCATGTCGATCATTACGACCGCCGGGTACAAAAAGGTCGCTCTGGTCACCGACCCCAGCAAGAATTGAGCTTCAATGTCGTTGCGGGACAACCCGGGAGCTGCGGTCTCAGGCGGCATGCATGCTTTGCTGCTCGCCGCCGCGCTGCTGTCCTTTTCGCACACGGCCAAATTCGAGGATGCGCAGGAGAGCGTCCCGGTCGACATGGTCAGCGATCAGGAATTCAACCAGATCATGAAAGGCGAAAAAACCGCCGCGAAACGCGAGAAGCCGCAGCAGAAAGTCGAGAAACTGGCCGAGGTCGCGGAGGCGAAACCGCAATCGACGCTGCCCGACGCCAAGGTGGATATTCCAGCGCCCCCGACCCGCGCCAAGCTTGAGGACGATCCCGGCCGCGACGACGCGAAAAGCGCGCCAAAGCCGCCGGAGCGGCCGGTTCAGGACAACGCTAAAGCCGAGCCCAAGCCGGAGCTAAAGCCCGAGGTCCAAAAGCCCGTTGTCGCGGCTGCGCCGCCGCCAGCGCCGCCTTCGGCTGAATCGCCTGACGCCGTCGAGCCGAAGCCCGTCGCGCGGCCGAAAGCGGAGCCAAAAAAGGTGACGGCGACGGAGCCAAAGCCAAAACCGGCCGAGCCGCCGAAGAAGGCCGAGCCGAAATTCAAGCCTGATGAATTGGCGAAGCTGCTCGAGCAGGAAAAGCCGCAGAAGGATCAGCCGCCGAAACCGGCAGCCAAACCAAAGTCGGGCGAGGAAGCCGCTGATCCCGCGGACAAGTTCGATGCGAGCGACATCAGCCGGTTCCTCAACAAGGAGGCGCCGCAGAAGAAAGCCTCGACCGGCCATGAGTTGCAGCAGGTCGCCTCCCTCGGCGCGGCGACGGCGAGCGCTTCGAAAATGTCGCCCTCGCTCTGGGCGCAACTCGACGGACTGCTGCAGGATCAATACAGGCATTGCTGGAATTACGTCGGCGTCGCCAGCGAACAGAAATATGTGCCCGAGATTCATGTTCAATACGGGCAGGATGGCGCAGTGATGGGTCAACCGGAACTGCTGAATCCGCCATCCGACCCCAATATGCGTTCACTCGCCGAAAGCGCCCTACGGGCCGTCCGGCGTTGCAATCCGTTGCGCATTCCCGCGCAGTACCAGCCTTATTATGACCAGTGGAAAGGCCGGGTCGTTCGCTTCGATCCGGAGGACATGCTTTGACAATTTTCAATCTGACGGCTCGCTTATGGAAGACCCGGTTAGCCCGGCTGATCGCGGCTCCGCTCGCATTATGCGCGGTCCTGCTCACGCAGCCATTCGCCGGATGGGTCACGAGTCCGGCTCACGCCGAGGACCGCTACCTCGACGTTCGCCGCGGCGAATTCAAGCCGGTTTCGATCGCGGTGACGCCTTTTGCCGGAGATCCCGCCGCGGCGGCGCAAGCCACCAGCATCATCACCAATAATTTCAAGCGCTCCGTGTTCCTCGCGCCGCTCGACTCGAAAACCTTCGTCGAGCCGATCGCCAACCCGGATCAGACGCCGAACATGGACGCCTGGCGCGCGCTCAATGCGCAATTCGTCGTCACCGGGCGGAGCGGGCGCAGTCCGGATGGCCGGCTGCAAACCGAATTCCGTCTTTGGGACGTTTCCACAGGCCAGCAGGTCGCCGGCCAGCAATATGTGACGGACCCCAATAACTCACGCCGCGTCGCGCATATCGTTTCCGACGCGATCTTTTCGCGGATCACCGGCGAGGGAGGCTTTTTCGATACCCGCGTCGTCTTCGTTGACGAAACGGGGCCGCCCGAACATCGGCGCAAGCGCCTTGCGATCATGGATCAGGACGGCGCCAATGTGCGCTATCTGACGCGCGGCGATGATCTCGTCGTGACGCCGCGCTTTTCGCCGTCCTCGCAGGACGTCACTTATATGTCTTTCGGCCCGACCGACCCGAAGGTCCTGTTGCTGAACATCGAGACTGGCCAGCGCGAAGTCGTCGGCAATTTCCCCGGCATGACTTTCGCGCCGCGGTTTTCGCCCGACGGGCAGAAGATCGTGATGTCGCTGGCGCAAGGCTCGGCCTCCAATCTCTTCACGATGGACGTTCGCTCGCGCACGACGACGCGGCTCACGGATTCGAGCGCGATCGACACGTCCCCCTCCTATTCTCCGGATGGAAGTCAGATCGTTTTCGAGTCCGACCGCGGCGGCAGCCAGCAGATTTATGTCATGTCGGCGAATGGCGGCGCGCCCAAGCGGATTTCATTTGGCGAGGGGCGCTATTCGACGCCAGTCTGGTCGCCGAAGGGGGATCTGATTGCGTTCACCAAGCAGAAAGCGAATACATTCGCGATCGGGGTGATGCGGCCGGACGGGTCTGGCGAGCGAATTTTGACCGAGGGCTTTCACAATGAAGGGCCGACCTGGGCGCCGAACGGGCTCTATTTGATGTTCTTCCGCGATCCCGGCGGCTCCAGCGGAGCGAAAATCTATATGATCGACGTTTTTGGCAGGGCTGAATTTCCTGTCCCGACGCCGAGCTTTGCGTCCGATCCGACCTGGAGCCCGCTGCTGAATTAAGCGCAGTTCGCTTCAAGCCATAACAACGCGGCGTCAGGCCGGACGCCGCGACGCAGATTGAGGCCTAAGGCTGCTGACAAGGCCCATGCGGCGGGCAGGGCGGCGGATTAGAGAAGGGGTGGGGCGAAAAACGGCCTCCGGGGGGCGGCGGCGCCGGGCTTGTCGAGGCCATAACGCCGACAGGAGGCGCGAATGGCGATCCCGCGGTCTCTGCGTTGCGGGCCGGCAGCTCCAGCTTCACCTGCTGATTGTCCTTCTCGAGCGTCGTCGCTCTAAGATCGACCGAGCGAACGACCCAGCCATGATCATCCTGACCCACGTGAAGCGTGATGGGCTTGCCCGACGAATCGGAAAACAGGCCCAACTCCGCCTCCCCTCCGTGGACGACGCCGACAAGCGTGATCTGCGGTTTTTCTGGCTCCGGGGGCGGAGGCGGCGCGCTGACTTCGACCTGGGCCGGCGCCGTGATCGGGGGCGGCGGCGGACGCCGCGATGCGGAGAAAAGCGGACGTTCGCGCGTCGCATGCAATGAGTCGATGGGGATCGCCCAGAGCGGATTGGCTGTTCCCGATATCGGCTGCGCGGCGGGCGCGTCCGCGCGTCGCGGCTCGATGTCGATATGTTCGACCGGCGCGGCGAGGCGCGCCGGAGACGCCGAGCTGAGATCGTTGTGGTCGGCGCTCAGCTGAGCGTCGCTGGGACTTTGCGCCCGGGCGAGGGCCGCCGCGCTGCAAAAGGCCGCCAGCGCCAAACCGAAAAGCGCCCTGTCGCGCCGGATCATTTCGCCACCTGCCATTGCCCGGCGACGTCGATTTGGATGCGCATTCGTTTGTCTTCCGAATCAGCGCCGGCTTGCGGCGCCTGGACGATCAGTTGTTCGACGAAAAGAAAGGGCATGCCTGCTTCTATATCATAAAGGAGCGGCTGCAACGCGGTTTGGCTCAGTTCGCAGTTCGCGGTTAGCACGACGTAGCCCTGGCTCGCCTGAGATCCCTGCAGATCGATCTGCGAGGACAGCACGGCGCCGCCGACGGCCGTGACGGCGTTGACGATGCGCTGCTGCAGATCGGCGCCGGCGATCGTCACCGTAGGCCCATCGAGGAAAGGCGAGCCGGCGGCTTCATCGTCGCCGGATTGATCGCCCGATTTTCCGTGGTGTTCAAGCGCCGCGAGCCGGCCGGAGGCGGCGGCATAGTCGGCATAGGCGTCGCTCAATCCAGATAATGTCACCGAGATGACTGCGAGCAAAGCGATCACGGCGGCGGCATAGGCGAGGGCCGCTGGCGCATGCGATTGATTGAGGCGTTTCCAGAGTTCGGCGCTGGTCATTGGCTCGCAGCCCCGGGCGCGCGGAAGACCGGCGCGATATGCGCTTCGATTGAGAAATGCTGAGCCGTCTCCGACTGCGAGCGCGTCGTCGCCGCGAAAAACGTCGCATGTGTGAAATGCGGCGATTGCTCGATGAGGTGGATCAACTCAGGCGCGTCATGCGCGAGGCCGACGATCTGCACTTTGTTGCCCTGAATGTGCATCTCGGTCAAATAAGCGTCGTCGGGCAGGATGCGCGAAAGCTCTTCGTAAACGATCACGGCCGAGGGCGTATCGCGCTTTCTTTGCCGCAGCGCAAGCGCCGCAGCGCTGTTCGCGTCGCCGTTTCGATGCAGCGCGGCGCGGCGTTGCGCGATGCTTTGGTTGATCTCATCGCGCTGCGCTTCGAGCGCGCTTCCGGCGATGGCGGAAAAGATCACGGATGCGACGCAGACAAACGCCAGCGCGCCGATGAGAACGATGAGACCGCGCCGAAGCCGGCGCGCTTCGAGGACGCCCTCGAGTTTTTGTTCGAGCACCTTGATCGGGGCCGCGCCTTCTGGCGCCTGCGTCGAGATCGTGACGGCCTGGACGCGAAGGCCCCGAACGGCGTTGACGTAAGGCGCGAGCCGCGCGCGCGCCGTCGCCGCGACAGTCACCAGCATGCGCTCGCCGGACGCCTCCTTCGAGGGGCGCCAGCCGAAGGCGGCCTCCGCGGGGCTCCAGGGCGTCAGCCTGTCAATCTGGGCGCGGATGATGCCTTCGAGAAAATCGGTGGCGCGGCGCGGCAGCTGAAGCGGCCGGATCAGGAATCGGTCCGGTCGCAGCACGAATTCGACTCGTGCGTGCGACACGAACGGGGCCAAGGTCGCTGCGTCCTTCGGCGCGATGACGCCGTCGACAATATGGATCGCGCCGCGCGGCAACTCGGCTTGCGCCTTTTCCCGCGCCGCCCTTTGCCGGATCGTCAGCTTCGAGGAGGCGTCAGGCGCCGACGCCGCTTGCAGCAGGAAGCCACCGTCTTCCTGTTCGACAAGACGTGCGAAGCGCGGCGGGCGCAATGCTTCGCCCGCCGCGAGAATCGCCGCCGCGACTTCGTCGATCCAAGCCGAGGCCCGATTGAGGATCTTGTGGATCCAACTCATGTCATGTCCATTTCGGCGGCCAGAATGGCCAAAGTGAGGGCATTTTCAAGCGAAACGCCGCCCTTCAGCGGCCAGAAAATGCGAAAAGAGAAACAGCTAAGCTTCCCTGGCGAAAAAAACTTTAGAGCAGAATGCGTTCCGGAGGAATCGCATCCGGCTTTTAAGCCTGCCTTAACGCATGACGTGGAGCGAAAAGTCTGCAGCTTTTGGGCGTCATGACCTAGAGCATATTCCGATCAGATCGGTTCGATCCGATCGACAAGAATATGCTCAAGTTTATGAAGCTGGAGCGATTTCTGATCGATCGAATGACTCCATTCGATCGGAAAGCGATCTAGAAAACGCCGTCGAAATCATCGCTCCAGGCGAGGATGGCATAGGGCTCCGTGTCTTTGTCGTTCTGGAGGATGACCGCCTCGGCGTTCACGCGCCGCCCGTCCTTGAGCCGAATGGCCATGTTGACGCGGTTCGCTTTGCGAGGGTCGAGCGAAACGCTGTCCTTGGCCTGACCGAGCTGGGACAGGATCGCTTTGGGATCGCTCGTCCTGCGGGTGTCGAGGAGCGTTTTTGCAAGGTCGGGCGTCATGTGGGGCAGCGACTGGATCACCTCCGGGGGCGCCGCCATCACATCGATCTGCGGGATTCCATTGTAGATCGTCAAGAAAGGCATCGCGCTTTCGACGAGTTCCGGCGGCAGACCCAGCACGAACCGGAGTTCCGCGACATTCTGAAATGGCGATTGACGGGGTAAATATTTCAGCCCGGCATCCTTATAGGCGTCGGCCTCCTTGTTTTGACCGGCGCCCTCGTTTTTTTTGCGCCATCCGATAATCCTATCGGCGTAATAGGCCGCGTCGCTGGGCTTTGCGCCGAGCGTCTCGAACAGGCCCGCAAGCAATTCCTTCGTCGCCGCGTTGAGGTCGACGCGCGCTCCCTCGGTGCGGAAATTCACAGCGACATTGGCGCCCGCTAGCTGAAACCGGAAATCGCCAGTCGGACGGGGATCGTCAGGCGTCCGGCCGGTCAGCTGCAGCGCGGTGAGTTCAAGCCCGGCTGAAATCAGGGCGTCCGACTGCAGCCTGTCGCTGGAAACGCGCGCCGCGAGCGCGCTATTGCCGACATAGATCGCATAGCATGACGCGAACGTCGCGAGCGCCGCGATAATCCAGAGCACGGCGACGATGATGAAGCCGGCCTCTCCTTGCTCTCGGGGGAGATCCCTTGGCTCTCCGGGGAGATCCCTTGCCGTCGACGACAGCCTCAAAGGACCTCTCCGTTCGCTGGTTTCGTAGCGTCGTTCGGCGGCGGCTGACCACCGCCTTTGGTCGACTGTCCGCCGCCGCACTGCGACGAGGGCGTGGCTGAGGCGCAGATGGCGGCTGTGTTGACATGAATGAGGGTCGCCGTCGAAACGGCGAGAGTCTCGCCCGAATCCGCATTGCTGACGGTGATGCGGACGGCGGCGGGCAACACGGTCGCCTTGTCCCAGCTGTCGACCCAGGTCCGGTCGGGTCCCGCGAAAGCGAAAGATAAACGCAATGGGGCGCGCAACAGGAGGCTTGCGTCTGAAAATTCGAAATCATCAGTGCTGACGCCGACGCTGGCGGCCGGCGAGAATGCGATGCGCGAGCGCACCAATCCGCCTTCCTTTTCGCTGTTTGCGAATCGTATGATCTCGAGGCCCGTGGGCGCTGGCCCGGTGGAGGGTTTAGGGCCGATTGGCGATCGCACAAACGTCACGGCGGATTCCGAACCGTAGAAAAGGACGCCTTCTTCGCCGATTGGCGCGATGAATTCGGCGGCGGCGAGGTCGGAGGCGACGCGATCAAGCCCGAGGCCGACGAGTTCGGTGCGCTGGAGAAGAGAGAAGCCGGCCTGCCAATGCGGAGACCATTGCGCCGTGACGACCGCGAGAATCGACAATATGAGCCCCATGAGGGCGACCGCCACGAGCGTTTCGATAAGCGAAAAACCATGCTGCGCCAGGCCGCGGCGCGCGATCGCGCGCAGAGCTTTCATTTGTCCGTCCTCGGGACAAGACGGAGCGTTTCGACCTCGACAAGCGATCCCGATGGAGAGCGAACCTTTATGGCAATCGCCTCGGGGACCCAGCTTGGCGGCTCTTTCCCGGCTATTGGCGGCGATGGGTCGATAAAGGGAGAGGCGGAGACGCTCCAGGTCCCGCCAGAAGCGTCGCCGGCAAGATCCGCGGCGACGAGCTTCGACCGCTCGGGCAGGGCGGTTTCGACCTTACGCAACGTCGAAACAGCCACGAGCCGCTGATCGATCTGATGCACGGCGCGAATATTCGTCCCCATCAGCGCTCCAATGGCGCTGATACAAACGGCGACGACGGCGAGCGCGATCAGAACCTCGATCAGCGTGAATCCCGCTTCGGCGCCCGCGGACGCGCGGGCCTCAGAAGGTCTTCTTTTGCACAATCTCAACGCCTCCGGTCAGCCACGCGACGCGGATCTCGAACGTGGCGCCGAGCCGCGAGAGAGATAACGTGCCGCCGCAGGAGAGTCCCGACCCGAAAAAGGAAATGCTCGTTCCCGCGTCGTGCTGGTCGCAGCTATCGGCGAGGATTGCGCTGAAAGCGACATCCACTGGCACCCTGACGGACCCCCCGCCGGCGCCCGAGCGGACCGTTCGCGCAACCGTGTTGATTTCCGTCGAAACAGGAGCGCCCCGGCGCAGCGCCGCGTTGCGGTCGGATTTGAGCACGGCCGCGGTCGCGACGGCCAGAGCCTCGAGCCGCGAGCGCGAGGTGCCGTGCGGAAACGCCGGCAGCGCAATCGCCGCCAGCATCGCAATGATGGCAAGGACGCAGACGATTTCAAGCAGGGTGAACCCGCTCTCGCCCCATCGCTCCTTCATCGCCCCTCCGCTTTCTTCGTGCCTCCGATTTCCCAGCTCTTGATGTCGGCGGCTAAGCCGGTTCCGCCTTCCTGTCCGTCGGAGCCAAGGGAGATGATCTCATAGGGGCCATGTTCCGAAGGCGAACGATAGATATAGGGATGAGCCCAGGGATCATTCGGAACATTGGCGTTCTTGAGGTAGGGGCCATTCCAGGCGTTCGCGCCGCCCGGGCGTTGCACGAGGGCCGCGAGCCCTTGCGCGGTCGACGGATAGCGTCCGAGATCGAGATAATAGAGATCGAGCGCGCCGGACAGGCTCTCGATCTGAATTGTAGCGGCCTTGACCTTCGATTCGGAAAGATAGTTCAGGACGCGCGGACCGACGAGGCCCATGATGAGCCCGATGATCGTGATGACGACCAAAATTTCGACCAGCGTAAAGCCAGCCTCGCCATGTCTTTCGTCCGCCGGCGGTCCGGCGCGGCGATCGGCGGCGCGCATCGTTAGCCCGAGCGCCGCGCGCCTCGGATGGAGTTCAACTCGCGCGGTCCGGCGTTCGCCTATGGTTTTGGCAGGCCCGTCTTTTTTCTTCATGTTGTAATCGCTTCCAAATTCAAGAATTTGTTACCGTCAGGGCATCGCTCACCCGACCGCTCACCCTACCACCTGGCTGACTGACATGAGCGCCGTCATGATCGATACGATCAGTCCGCCGACTATGACGCTGATGCTGATGATGGCCAGAGGACCGATGACCCCGACGAGCTTATCAAGGCTGCGTTGCAGTTTGACTTCATAGTAGCCGGCAATTCGCTCGGCGAGCATCGGCAGCTGGCCCGATTCCTCGCCGAGCCTGAGCGTGCGGATGGCCATCGGCGGAAGCGCCTGCGTTTCGCTCAGCGCATCGGACAGCTTGCCGCCCTGACGGACGATGTCGACGGTTTGGCCCCAGGCCTTCGAGCGCCCCGTCGTCGCCATCATATCGGCGAGGATGCGCAATGTCGCGGTGAGCGTCACTCCCGCCGTGAGCAGCACGCCGAGATTGCGGCAAAAGACCGCCGTCCGCTGATAGCTCAAGACTTTGCTGAGCAAAGGCATGCGCCCGAGCGTCTCCATGATCGCGGCGCGCACCTTCTGCTGGCGCAGCAGCAGCCACGCGCCGACGGCGAGCGTGACGAAGCCGGCTCCCAACGCCTGAATGTGGGCGGAGAAAAAATCAGACAGGTTGAGAAATCCGGTGACGATCGGATCGAGCTTGGCGTTGAAATCGCGCAGCACGGCGCCGAACTGCGGCAGCACGAATGTCAGAAAGAAGGTCAAAACCGCGCCGGCGGCGGACAGAACGAATGCGGGGTAGCGCAGGGCGTCGACGACCTTGCGGCGCAACGCCTCGGAGCGCGTGCGCTCCGCCGCCAGCGCCTCGAGCACGGGCACAAGATTGCCGGACGTCTCGCCGACGCGCACGAGGGCGACGTACATTGGCGAAAACAGCGAAGGGTAATGCGATAGCGCATCGGCGAAGCTTTCGCCGCCGAGAATTGTTGCGGTGATCTTGGCGATGGTCGGCCGCAAACGTCCGACGTCCGAATCCGTCGCGACGAGATCGAGCGCTTCATTGATGCGCGCGCCTGTCTTGAGGAGCAGCGCCAGGTCGCCGGTGAAGAAGGTCACATCCTCAAAGCGCGGGGCCGCGCCGACGCTGATCGTCCACCAGGGAGACCCGGTCCGGCCGCCATCGTCGCGCACCGTTTCAATGGGGATGAGGCCGAGATATTCGATGCGCAGCGCGACTTCCGACGCGCTCGCGGCCGAGATCGTTCCGCTCACCACCTCGCCAGTCTGGGTTAAGGCCTGATAGCGAAAATTCAACATTTGGAACGTCTTGGCATGTCGAGTGAACTTTGCAGCGGGATCGCGAAAGCTATTACGTTACGCGGCTGTGGTGTTCTTATCGCTAATATTTTATGCCTTTTCGTAGTCGATTTGGAAGTCCTTGAAAAGACCTTTGGCTAGCGCAGCGTCGTTACGCGGAGCACTTCAGCGGTGGACGTTATGCCTGCGCGGCATTTTGCTACGGCGTCCTCGACCATGGTCGTCATGCCGGACCGGCGCGCGGCAAGATCGATCTGATGCGCGTCAGCCTGCGGCCCGACGAGGTCGTAAGCCTCTCCCCGCAATTCGAGCATTTCGAAGATCCCGTTGCGGCCGCGATAGCCGACGCCGCCGCAGCGTTCGCATCCCGCCGGCTCGCAGATGCAGTCGTCCGCCCTAAGGCCGAGAGCGCTGAGGCGGGGATCCTCAGCGAGATCATCATTGGTCAGGGTCCGTTGGATCTTGCAGCGGTCGCAGAGAACGCGCACGAGACGTTGCGCGATGACGGCGCGCAGGGTGGACTTGAGAAGAAAGCCTTCAACGCCGAGGTCGAGCAGCCTCGGGATGGCGGCGGCGGCGGATTCGGTATGCAGTGTGGTCAGGACGAGATGGCCCGTCAGCGCCGCGTTAACGGCGATATTCGCTGTCTCGGCGTCGCGCACTTCACCCACCATGATGACGTCTGGATCCTGGCGCACGAATGCGCGCATCGCAGTGGCGAAAGTGAGACCGATCGCGGGCTTGACCTGGCTTTGGTTGATGCCTGGAATTTCATATTCGACCGGATCCTCGATCGTCAGAATTTTGCGCGACGGCTGATTGAGCAAGGAGAGCATGGTCGCGAGCGTCGTGGTTTTGCCGCTGCCGGTCGGCCCGGTGACGATGATCATCCCATGCGGCAGAGCAAGCAGCCGCGACACGATCTTTTCGTCGGCCGCGGATAATCCCAGTCGCGCGACGTCGAGCAGACCGCGATCTTGCGGCAGCAAGCGCAGCACCGCGGATTCTCCATATTGCGTCGGCATCGTTGAGACGCGGATGTCGACGTCGGATCTTGCGATGCGCTGGCGGGCCGCGCCGTCCTGCGGCAGGCGCCGCTCGGCGATGTTAAGCCCGGCTAGGATCTTGATGCGGGAGATCAGCGCCTGCGGCAACGTGTCTTTCGGGGCCGGAACCGCCCGCAGCAGCCCGTCGACGCGCATGCGCACCGTAAGCGCATTGCGAAAGGGTTCGATGTGGATGTCGCTGGCGCGTAGCTCCACGGCTTTTTCAAGCAAATCATTGACGGCGCGGACGACAGGGGCGCCGCTTGCCAGATCGCGCAGGCTTTCAATGTCGTCGTCGGCGCCTGCGGATCGGCGCTCATTCTGAGGCGCGGCGTCCTCTCCGCCGAGCCGCTCGCCAAGGATGATCGCGATGTCCTCGAAGGAGGCGACCTCGACCGCGACGGAAACGCCAAGGACGATTTCGGCGGCGCGCAGGGCGGCGCGGTCGCTTGGATCCGCGGCGGCGAGCTTATGCTCGCCCTCGGCGGTCACGAAGGGAAACACCGTGGTCTCGCGCAAGAAGCGGGGCGCGAAGCGATCGCATAAGGATTTCGCCGACACGAGTTCAGGCAGGCTCAGACGCGGCATGCCATAAAAATGTGCGACTTCGTCGGCAAACCCATGAGCCGAGAGATCGCTTGCTTCCCATAATTTGCGTAAGGTCGGCTCCGTGCTCCCCTCGGTCGCGGAGTCGAGCGGGGTTTCCGACGACAAGTGTCTTTTGTCCACAAGATGCTTGGCGAATTCGTTGAGTGGATTTTGATTCATAGCGTCCTGCCTGCCAATGAGACTAAGCTAGCCGTTCGGCGAACCACGAAGGGATCACTGGGAAAATGGGACCTGACCGACGCTGCCGGCGTATAGCTTGACCTCTACCGTAAGAATGGCGAAGATTTACATTATAGTGTCAAACTGTGACGATATTCGCTAGCGGGCTTTGGACGCGCATCAGTTGGTCGCTTTTATTCGGGTTGGGGTTATTGTTCAGAATTCAGCGCCGCGCCAAAGTTTATCTTTCGAGCCGATTGGTTTCGATCGCTTTGCTCCTGTGGGCGGCGGCGTTTGTGGCGTCGTGCTCTCAGCTGCCATTGACGGGCGGCGGCACTGAATCGCCAGACGCGTTTGACAAGGTTCGCGGCCTCGATCTTCAGCCGAGATTTCCCAAAGGAGCCGACACGGCCAACACGGGGGCCTCGGGCAGCGACCGGCCGGCGATCTACTATGGCGTCGAGGGGCCGGCGGGCGGAGCGGGCTCCGTCGCATCCGCGGCCGGCGGCGGGGGCGCTGGAGCCGGCGAAGGCGTCGACCTGAATTTCGACAACGCGCCGGTGACGGCTGTCGCGAAAGTCATTCTTGGCGACATTCTGGGCGTTGGCTATTCGGTCGACCCGCGCGTGCAGGGTTCGATCACGCTGTCCTCCGGCCGCCCGGTTCCGAAATCGCGGCTGCTGTTCGTGCTCGAGAGCGCGCTTCGCACGGCCAATGCCGTGTTGACCCATGACGCCGGCGGCTATCGCATCATCCCGGTCGACGACGCCGTCGGCAATGGCGGCGTGGACCACGCCGGCGGCGAGCTCGAGCCCGGCTATGGCATGACCATCGTCCCGGTGCAGCATGTCGCCGTGCCGACGATCATGAAGCTTTTGGAGGGGTTTGCGACGCGGCCCGGCTCGATACGCGCTGATCCTGGAAATAATCTGATCATCGTGGTCGGCAATGGCGTCGAGCGCCGCACCGCCGTCGAGACCATTCTCAGCTTTGATCAGGACTGGATGCGCGGCCAGTCCGTCGGCATTTTCCCGGTGCGCAACACGAGTCCGGAGCCGGTTGTCGCGGAGCTCGAGAAAATTCTCGATTCCGGCGAGGCCGGCCTCAGCCAGAACATGGTCAAGCTGCAGCCGATCGCGCGCTCGAACGCGATCTTGGTGGTGGCCCGCAAGCCCGAGCTGCTGCGCGCCGCGGCGACGTGGATTTCCCGCCTCGACGGATCGTCGATGACCAGCACGGGGGTCAAGGTTTACCGGGTCCGGTATGGCGACGCCAAGCAGATCGCCAAGCTGCTGAATGACTTGTTCACGGGCGGCGCCGGCGGCGGCCTCGACTCCGGCGCCAATCAACTGGCGCCGGGCTCCGGCAGTCTCTCGGCGGCGGATCGATTGACGGGCGGCGGATCGGCCTCATCCTCGGGCCTTGGCGGCGGCGGCGGCGGTGGCGGCGCAGGCGCGGGAATGGGCGGCGGGATCGGAGGGGGCGCTGGAACGGGAACGGGAACGGGAATGGG
>NZ_CABFMQ020000097.1 GCF_901905185.1 Methylocella tundrae | reverse complement strand
TAAACTTGGCAAGCTCCGGATCAAAAACAAAACCGCGCCGGAAATGTGGAATGCGGTTCTTGCCGCTTGAGCCGGTTCGTGCTCCTGGCTGTTGCGCAGTTGATTTCCGAAAGTTTGCACCACAACCCCTGGCGGCGGCGGCCAGCATGACTTGTAACTCCGTCGGGTCGAACCGCCGGAAGCGGGCTGATGAAGCTTCGACCATTCGAGCGCCTTATGACGTGCGTCCTTCCAATTGCGAAAGAGCATCCGAACGCAGCACAATGTGGCGGCGCTTGAGGCAAGCGTTATCCACAACGCGAGAGCGGCGCAGTTCGCCCGCCTTCTTCGCTGTTGGCGCGGGCGCGACAAAGCGGCGCGGCGTCGATGCGACGTTAAAGCGCTAGTTCGTTACGCTCTCTTCGGCCGGCCGAAACTTTCCCGCATTCGTACCAATAGAGGCTTCGATTCAACCATAAAGTTTCAAGCCGCGTCGCTGCAGGCGCACGCTGATCGTCATCAGCGTACTCTACACGCGCGAGGCGCAGATCCGCGTGCCGAATTCCGGGCTGCAACCTTCCGTCTCGTGCGACCTGGCAGAGTCGCCAAGCCGTGTTGGCTCGAGATCTGATCGCCGCGTGCGATGAAACCCATGCGTCGTTTGGCGCCTTACGAAAATACGCGACAGGAACGCCCGTCCTCATCTATGCTGGCGCAACACAGCCCGCAAACGGCGGTTCAGACCCTTCCGGCATGCTCCTTTACATGTTAGATTTTATTGGAGCGAGGCCGATCTATCCGATTGTTCAGACATTCGGTCGAATGTTTTGCGTCTGGCCTGTTCACATCGAGAGAAGCCGCAATATGACGATTGCTAAAAGCGCCGCACGCGGAGCCTTCGTTCGAGGCAAACGGCTTATCGTCGGATGGGCTGGAGGCAAGGACGGTCGCGCGCTCCCCTTGCGCCTTTCGCTGTTCTTGGATCAGATTGTCTTTTCGGCCAGCAATTTCCTCCTCACGATTTCAATCGCCCACGCCTACAGCAATAGCGCTCTGGCGGCCTATGGCATAGCCTTGTCGCTCGCGCTCAGCGTTCAATCCGCGCAGCGAGGCATCTATATTGTTCCCTTCGCTCTGCTTTCGACGCGAACCGCGCGAAAGGTCGTCGCCGGACGGGTAGCGGAACATATTATCATGCTGGCGATTCTCTTTCCGTTCCTCGTGATCGCCGCGTCGATCCTTTCAAGCACCGCGATGGAAAGCGCGCCCGACGCCGTAATGGCTAGCGTTCTTTGCGGCCTGCTCTATTTCGGACTGGAGTTTGAGCGCATGGCGCTTATCAAATGCGGCCGCATCTGGGCGCCATTGATTTGCTCCAGCCTCTATCTCGTGACGGTTAGCCTGATCGCCCTGTTTGCGTCCCGCATAAGCTTCGCGACCGCAATTACAATTCTCTGCGCTTTCTGCGTGATCAAGAGCACGCTCGTTTTGCTGTTCGTCGCGCGGCCTCATTGGGGCTGGGGCTACCGGATGCTGAAGCGTGATTTGAAAATCTATGCTCCATGGTCGATCATGGGCGCGCTGTACTACTCCGGATATAATCAGGCGCCATTTCTGATCCTCGCGGCGACGCGCGAGCCGGCCCAGGCTGCGGCCTTCGTCGCAATCCGCAGCCTCACTCAACCTCTTCAGATCATAATACGCAGCCTCGACATCGTTGATAAGCACTCCCTCAAGGACGAAAGCGCTGGGACGCCCAACGGCATTCGCGAAGCGTTTTGGCGCACGTTCATTTCCTATAGCTGCATCGGGCTAGCGGCCATCATCGTCATGACGGCGTTCCGGCAACCCATTTTGCATTTGGCCTATGGTCAGAAATTTCAGGATTTCTCCCTTTTGCTGCCGCTTTGGGGGCTATTCTCCGTCATCCTGGCCATCACTTTGCCCGTCGAATCTCTCGTGAACATCAGCCGGCGATTCAACAGCAATACGCTATGGCGCCTCCTCAGCGCGCTGCTTGGCGTCACTCTCGCCTTTGCCCTATGCCCTTTGTGGGGCTCATACGGAGCCGCCCTTGCGACCGTCTTAGGCGCTCTCTTCGCTCTCATCGGATCCATGTATGCATTGCGCGACATGATCTTCAGATCCGCGGCCGGCGCCGCTGAGACGCTAAAACGCAAGCAGGTCGAACGAATTGTCTAATATGCCGCAGACTTCGCGAAAGAAGGCATTGCTTGTCTGCGCTGCGCTTCCGCAATTAGGCAGCGCCGGCAACCTGTCTTACCTTTACGCTTTTCTGGACTACCTCGACTCCCGTCAATTCGGCGCCACCATTCTCATCGTCGGATACCGACTTCCCAAACTCCTGTTCCGGCTCTCAAACTATATCCCATTTCGCAACGTCCGACTTGCTGGCGACGGACTGCTCAGATTCGGAGACTGGATTTTAGTCTTGAAGCCCGGGGCATGGCGTAGAGCAATCTATGGCGGTCTTGTTGATTCAAAATTCGCCCTTCTCAAGGAGTTCGCCGCCCGTCTGCGCCGCCGGCATGTCAGTGAGGCGCAGGTCGTCATGGGGCATTTTGCCGGCCCCGCCGAAGTTGCTGCAAGTCAACGCTGGATCGCGCGATCGAAAGCCGACTTCGTTCTGATCGACACCATTTTCCTGAGCGCGTTCGGACGCAATCCGCCGGACGGCGCTCGATCCATCATTATTACGCACGATGTCTTTCATCAACGTTTTGCATCTTTCGTTAGCCGGGACATCAAGGTCACGCCCGTCATCACCGCCGCAACAGAACGCGACGCCCTAAAGGGCTTTGACACGATCGTCGCGATAAGCGGCGAAGACGCGAGCGTCTTCGCTTCACTGGAGCCAAACGCGAGAATTGTCGTCTTTCCTTCGCCTGTTACGCCCGCCGCAAAGACAGTGACCGCTGAACCGGCGCCGAGCGGAGGCATATTGTTCATCGGTAGCAAGACCTCGCACAATGTCGACGGCCTCCTATGGTTTCTGGAAGACGTGTGGCCCGGAGTACGGCAGCGACATCCCTCAGCCACATTGAACGTCGCTGGATCGGTGTGCGAGGAGATCCCAGGAGACTATGCCGGGGTCGTCAAACATCACATCGTGAAGGATCTCGCTCAAGTCGCGCGGCGCGCCGGCTTCGCCATAAATCCCATAAGGTCGGGCAGCGGGCTCAAAATAAAGATGCTCGATTATCTCGCCAATGGACTGCCGTTCGTTACATCGCAGCTCGGGGCTCAGGGATTTCCAAGAGGCGACGAGGAACCATTCATCGTCTGCGATGATGCGCCAAGCTTTTGCGAAGCAGTCAATTTGCTTTTGGGGGATCCGGAGACGCTCCGGTCGATGTCCCAGCGGTGCGCTCCCTATGCACAGCAATTTTCGAGAGATTCACTGTTTGCGAAATTGGACGCGGCGTTTTTCTATAAGGCCATAGCGCAAAGCCCGTGGCAGCCCGCCACGAAAAGTCCATCAAGCAACGAGACGTCGGTTAGCCTTTGAGCCGATTCGCCGCCTTTCGCGCACGTCGATAAGAGGCTTGAGCTTCGGCGAGCAGAGCCGGAGATGAAGCCAAGCGCCGAGCGAACTGTCTATTCCATCGCGACGGCGAGCGGTCTTAACGGCCGAACAGAGAAAATGGCATACTTCACGATGATTGGACCAAAGACGCCGAGAGCCGTGGAGCTCAGCAGCAGGCCCATGGCGTAATCATGCGGCGACAGATATTTTGTGTATATGCCGCGCACCGCGCCGACGAAGATGAGATTGAGCAGATAGATCACCAGAGCGTTGCGGCCGAAGAACGTGAGAAAGCCAAGCGCTTCCTGCGCTTTGGATCTCATGAGACCGTGAAACAGGACGACCGCCGTGCAGCCCACCAGCAGATAGCGCCATTCGCTCTCCCATGCGGCGAATTGCAATAGGACGAAGAGCACGAGCGCCGCCAGCCACGCCTTGCCGACGAAGTTGATCCACCGGTCCCGATATTCGCAAGCCAGGGCGCCATACATGAAAAAGACGAAATACATGATAATGCGATTTAAGTAGAGATAGTCGAGAACAATCCCCGAATAGAACATCTCTACATGGGCGATATGAAGGAGGACGCTTGCCACACCGAGCGCCGCCAATCCCCACCGTTGTCCTCTCGATAGGATCGGAACCATAATCGAAATGGCAAACAGTACGAAGAGATACCATACGAAAAGAACCGGGCTCTGTTCCGTGTGTATGAATAGGTGCCACACCGAAGCGGCGACGTCGTTGATCGGCTTATTGACCACGACAAACGATTGGGAGGCGATCTTCCCTGCAATGATGATCGCCGCCATGGCGAAAAACGGAACGAGAAGCCGCTTCGCCCTCTTCAGCACATAGACTCCATAGCTCGAACGAAGCAAATGGGCCTTGACGTGAATGTAGACATAGCCGCTGAGAAACATGAAGACAGGCATATGAAACGCATAGATCGCGTGGCGTAGTCCGAGCGCCCAATCCGGCAGATTCGGATCATAGCAGTGACCCCAGACGACGAGAATGATCATCAGGCCCTTAAGCCGCTCGATGTCGTCGAGCCAATCTCGTCGCTGATCTGAAATCGACATTCTTCGGCCCTTTGTTTTCTAAGCCTTGAGACGCCTCGGGCGCTTATCGGCCTCCACCCCCGCAGATCCTTGCTGCGCACAACCGCGACCTATGATTGGCGTTTAAATTCGACGTCCATCTTCCAGACCGTCGCGCGGGACATCACGGCTCGTCCTACTTCGCCAGTTCGAACCCCTGCTCTTCGACAAATACCGGCGCCATCGCGTACCGAACTCTTCGAGGTGGGCAAAGCGCCCAGAATGACGCCGCGAAAAGCATCGGATAATAGGTTGGCGTCAGAAATGCATTATCTGTGTAGCACAACAGGAGAAATCCCGCGCCGGTCAGGAACACGATCGCCCGGCCCGCACGCGCCCGTAACCAAACATTGAACATGATCAGAACGAAGATTGTTATATAGAGCGAGGCCCCGATGACGCCGAGTTCGACCGACAGCCGAATGAACTCATTGTGCGGCGCTACAATGCCGCCAACGAGCACCGAGACGGCGTGCGGGACGGTCAATCCGACATGCCCGAGGCCGACGCCGAAATCCCAATACCGGTCGATAACCGTATAGAGATATCGCCACAAAATATCGCGCCCGCTCATATTGCCTGAGCTGAATCGGTCTACGATGATATGTCCGACTGTGGCCAGAAAGCAGATCCCGGCTACAGCGGCGAACGCCACGAGGGCGACTTTCTTCGTGCGCGCGATGTTCAGTTCAAAGAAGAAGAAATAGCCGCATATCACTGCGCCCAAAGCGACCGGCGTGCGCGCGGCTGTCAGCAGCAGGATCAGCACATCAACGATGGCGAGCCTTAGAAAGCGGCTGTCCCGGCATCGCGCCAGAAAGAAGGCCGCAAGCGCCCCGGTCAGAGCCACGCCGCCCAAAAAGGCCGGAATAAGCGATCCTTGCAGGCGCTGCGCTCCATTGAGATTGTCCGCGCCGAAGAGGGTCGAGCGGCCGATCGCCTGGTATAGTATCCCAGCGACGACCGATACTACCGGACCCCACGCAAGGACCTTGAGCAATGAGTCCCTGTCTTTTTCATTCGGCACGATGCTTAGAAGAAAGAATGGAACGATCACATTGTTGAGCGCCCGAAGCCAATTTCCCCATTCGAACTCGCTAAACCGCGAGAGCGCGGCGGTCACGAAGACGAGCAGCAATGCGCTGCACGAGAGCCAAAAGGAGATCGTGATCCGCGGCCGCGCCGCCACGGCCATGATCGCGGAGAGAAGCAACATGCATTTCGAGATCAGGACGGCTTGTTCAATGCCGAAGATCTTCTCGAAATTGAGAATGAAGCTGATATAGCCGACGGCGAAAACCTGGACAAAGGTCATTTCAGCTTCTCTCCCGCGGACAGGTTCGCGCTTGTCCGCACGACGCACACGCAGCATGTTGCGGCCCAATCTTTTCGCCCGCGGCGCAGCGCGCCAAACAGGCCGCCATTCGTACGGCCTACCCGCAGCACTCGACGAGTTCGCGGCGGCGCCGGCGGCACTTAAGACTTCATCGCCGCGTAGTACACCGTTTTCGCGATCCTGCGCAGGGACTCTTTGGCCTGCCGCATTGGCAATATCACGCTGTTCTCACGTCTGATCTCCGCGCCGGACTCCGCTACGCTTTCGGATAGATGTTTGAGATAGGGGAAGACGTCGCAAAATGAGTCGAGCCTCACGCGGCGCCCCTTGATTCGGTTTGACACATTGGCGCCATGGACGATCTGCATCCACGCCGGAGCCCCTCCGACCTGCTCGATCGGCGCGAGGCGTTCGATATCGACATGCTTCTCGCCCCAGATGGTGCGAACGTCCCGCCCCATCGTCTCCATTAACGAGGCGAAGGGGTTAGCGTCGTCCCGAACGCTATAGAGGCGAGGCTGCGCGTCAGCGATCGAGAGAATGAGCCCGTCAGAGAAATTGATCACCCGCGGCCGCCGCAGACTCACAACATCGCGCAGACGAGCCATATGGTCGACGGCAAGAATATCGTCACTGTCGAGACGCGTCGTCAGCAGCCATTCCGCGCCCTCGCCTGCGCTTACCAATTGGGGCACGATCTTATTCATCTCGAAGAACGCGGTAAATTCGGCGCGGAAGGGATAGACGCCCTGAAGTTCGAAGATTAGGCGCCTGTATTTCTCAGGCGTCTGATCGTCAAAAAAGACAATCCATTCGAAGTCCTGTCGGGTCTGGGCGGATACGCTCGGCAGGCAATATTCGCTAAAGAGGTTGAAACGTCCATCGAGCCAGCCCGGACGCAGACGAATCGCCTCCTCCCGGCCGGGTGCCGCGACATTGAACCTTGTCAACAGAAAATGCTTCACACCATCGGTCATCTTGCGTTTCTCTGCTGCTTCGGGTTGTCTCTACCTGACCATCCCACATGCGCCGGCGCCGATGCGCGTTACGCCAACACCGGCGCAAGGGCGGCGCGGCCATCTCGGCGCCGCTCAGAATCGCCCTGTTGATGAGCCGCGTCATTGAGGATCTTGAACAGATACTGCCCATATGCGCTCTTTCCCAGTCGTTGGGCCAAGACTTCAAGCTGTCCTTCGTCGATATACCCCATGCGGAAGGCGATCTCTTCAGGACAAGACACTTTAAAGCCCTGCCGTCTCTCGAGCGTGCTTACAAATTGCGCCGCCTCGAGAAGACTGTCCGGCGTGCCTGTATCAAGCCAGGCGTAGCCGCGTCCCATCAGTTTCACCGATAATAGACCACGCTCAAGATAGAGCCGGTTGACGTCCGTGATCTCAAGCTCGCCACGCGGCGACGGCTTGAGGTTCGCGACGATATCGACGACGCTTTCATCATAAAAATAGAGCCCGGTGACCGCCCAGTTGGATTTCGGCTGTTGCGGCTTCTCTACGATAGAAGTGGCGCGCATCTCATCGTCGAAGTCCACGACGCCGTAGCGCTCGGGGTCCGAGACATGATAGGCAAAGACAGTAGCGCCGCTCTCGCTGTCCTGCGCGACCGACTCCAAGAGCTCCGACAAGCCGTGGCCATAAAAAATGTTGTCGCCAAGGACTAGGGCCGACGGCCCTCCAGCCACGAAATCGGCGCCAATGATAAAGGCTTGCGCCAGGCCATCAGGACTTGGCTGAACGGCGTAGGAGAGCGAAACGCCCCACCGCGAGCCGTCTCCAAGCAGGCGACGGAAATTCTCCACATCGTGAGGGGTCGTTATAATTAACACGTCCCGAATTCCCGCGAGCATCAAGGTCGTGAGCGGATAATAGATCATCGGCTTGTCATAGACCGGCATAAGCTGCTTCGAGACGGCGTTTGTGATCGGATACAACCGCGTGCCCGATCCGCCAGCTAGTATGATGCCCTTCATGCCTTGTATCCTTGCTGCTTGATAGCTCGATCAACGACCGCGCCTGCGTCACATCCCGGTCAGAACGCCGAGACGTTCGCCGGCGTAAACTGTCTTACGCAGCGGCTTCCACCACCATTCATTCTCGAAATACCAGCGCACCGTCTTTTTGACGCCGCTCGAAAACGTCTCCAGCGCTCTCCAACCGAGCTCGCTTTCGACCTTCGTCGCATCTATGGCGTATCGTGCGTCGTGCCCCGGGCGATCGGCTACATAGGAGATCAATCGCGCATGCGGCGCGTCGTTTGGCCGCAGCTCGTCCATCAACGCGCAGATGCTCTCCACGACATCGATGTTGCGGCGCTCACTGCGGCCGCCGACGTTGTATTTCTCGCCGGCGCGTCCGTCAGACACGATGCGATGCAGAGCGCGGACGTGGTCCTCGACATACAGCCAGTCGCGGATGTTGACGCCATTGCCGTAGACGGGCAATGGCCGGCTCTCCAGCGCGTTGAGAATGGTCAGCGGGATCAACTTCTCAGGGAAGTGATAGGGACCGTAATTGTTCGAGCAGTTTGAGACAATCACCGGCAAGCCATAAGTCCTATGCCAGGCGATCGCCAGATGATCGCTCGCCGCCTTCGACGCGGAATAAGGCGAGGAGGGATCGTAACGCGTCGCCTCGTCGAACAGACTATCGTCTCCCAAAGATCCGTAGACCTCATCCGTCGAGACGTGCAGGAAGCGGAAGTTTTTTCTGCTCCTGCCGTCAAGCTGGCTCCAATAATGGCGCGCCGCCTCAAGGAGATGAAAGCTGCCGACGACGTTGGTCTCAATGAAATCGCTAGCGCCCGTTATCGAGCGGTCGACATGGCTTTCCGCTGCGAGATGCATGATGCGGTCAGGCTGGAAACTGGCGAGCGCCTGAGCGATCTTCGCACGGTCGCAGATGTCAGCCTTGAGAAAGCGGTGGTTGGGCGCATCCTCGACAGCCTTCAGCGAGGCGAGATTGCCGGCATAGGTAAGCTTGTCGACTGTTAAGACCTCGGCGCCTATTTCATTGACCAGGTAACGCACCAGCGCAGATCCGATGAAGCCTGCTCCGCCCGTGACCAGAAAACGCATGTTACGCCTCCTGCTTTAAGGATCTATAATGAAAGTAGTACGGCGATTGTCCCAGGAACGGTTGCTGCCTATCCTTGTCGGACAGCAAGGCCGCTTCGCTGGAGACCGGCCACTCAACGCCAATCGCCGGATCATTCCAGCGTATTCCCCGGTCATGCGCCGCGCTGTAGGGCGCAGTGACCTTATAATGGATGATTGAGTTCGGCTCGAGCGTCGCAAAGCCGTGAGCAAAGCCCGGCGGAATCCACAGCTGCTTGCCATTATCCGCCGACAACTCGACGCCGACCCATTTTCCATAGGTCGGCGAACCGCCGCGAAGATCTACCGCGACGTCAAATAACCTGCCAGCGATCGCACGCACCAGCTTTCCTTGCGCGAATGGCTCCATCTGGAAATGCAGCCCGCGTATCGTGCCCGCCTGCGCGGACAGCGACTGATTGTCCTGCAGAAACACGGCGTCAGCTATGTGCTCATTGAACCATGCGGCCTTGAACACTTCCGAGAAGTAGCCGCGGCTGTCCGCGATCAAGTGCGGGGTTATCATTATGACATCAGCAATTTCCAGCGGCGCACGTTTCATTGTAGCCCTATCGATTTGCAAATGGAGAGCGCTCGTCGGCGACGGCCCGCGCCGCCTCGCTGCGCTTACGCCGTAAGCGCCAAGACGCATCTGGCTTCGGAGCAGCGGCCGCCTCGACAATGCGGCCTGCGTGAGCGGACTTCATGACCGACGATAAGAATAGGGCCGTTCCCCTTCGCGCTCCGGCACACAATTGATGACGCCGCCTATTAACCGTTCTTTCGCCATGTGGGATTTCCGCAGCGCACGTCTGATTACGTCGCCAGTTGTCTTGTTCCATCGAGCCACATAATAGAGCCCATCCAATTGACGTGAAACGATGCCGGCGTCCACAACAGGAGCCAAAGGCGGCAAGTCGAAAATCACATATCTGAATTCCTTGCGCATGGAGGCGACGAACTGCACGAAAGCAGGCGACATTAAAAGTTCGTCTGCATCCGCCATCGTCTCCTGAGCGCCGCAAGGAAGAAATACGAGGAGGCTTAACTCAGGGTCGACGATTTGAACGTCATCGATAGCCGCTCCCTGCGACAAGACCTGAATCAATCCGCTTGAGTCCGCCTTATCGAAAGCCGAGGATAAATCTGGGTTTCTTGTGTCGGCATCCACCAGCAGCGTGCGATGTCCGGCAGAGGCCAGATGATACGCCAGATTCGCCGCAAACGTCGATTTCCCTTCCCCCTGCACAGCGGATACGATTCCCAGAACAGCGTTTGTTGGCTCCTCCTTGAGATGCGCCAGAGACGCCTTGCAATTGCGTATCGTTTCCGCATACGAAGACATTGGATTGTCCACAGCATAGGTCAGCAGCGGTCTCAAACGGCCTAGGCGTCGGTTTTTCGGGGCCAGTTGCGCACTGACCTTCGGCAATGCGCCAAGGAATGGCGCGCCGATAGCGTCTTCCAGCTCTTGCCCGGTCTTCACGTGCCCTGCATTCTCTCGCAGCCACGCCATGCAGCCTCCGATGAGCACGCCTACAGCGCCGCCGAGCCCGAGGATCAAGCCTACCCGGCGGCTTTGCTTCACCGGAGGTTGAGCCACCGTGACCATTCGAACTTCCGAGACGGGGTATGATTGCGCCTGCGTCGTCACCTGGAATTGGTTCATGAACGCTTCATACAAAGTGCGGACAGCCGACGCCTCTCGATCCAGTTCGGCCGCATGAAGCTCCTTCGCCTTTATTTGCTTGAGCGACTCCGCCGAGTCCGCGCTTTGCTGTTCCAGCTGAGCGATCCTGCTTTCAGTCGAGCTCACTTCGTTTTGGGTGCTGTTGCGGATTCGGGTGAATTCGTCCATTATAAGACGTTGCGCCTCAGCTATCCCTGCGTGGATCTGGCCCATCACATAATGCTCTGGCGGAGTGCCTCGTTGCCGCAGATCCGCCTCTCTTTGAGTTAGATCCGCATACTGGCTGCGCAAATGTTGGATCGTGGGGCTGGCGAGCGCGTCCGGGACCGCCGCCAGCGGATTTCCTAAAGCAATAATCTGATTGAGCGTGGCGAGGCGAGAACGAGCGTCGGCCAAGGCGGAGCGAGCCGAAGTCAAACCTTCCTCGATTTGCCCGAGGTTCTGCTCGTCGACCAAGGACATCGCCCTGTTGCCGCTCACCATCGTTATATCGTTGTCGGCTTTGTATTTCTGTGCGGCTTGCTCTGCGACGCTGACCGACTTACGCATGGTCTGCAGGCGCTCTGTGAACCAGTCGTTCGCGAGCTTCGCCATATCGAAGCGAGCTTCCAACTGGTCGGTCAAATATGTCTCCGCGAGAGCGTTCGCCATCCGGGCCGCCAATTCCGCGTCGCGCGCGTCGAACGACACCTCGATGACGAAAGTCTCCTGGCCGCCTTGACTTTTTCCGGCTCTCTGGACAGTCGTATCCGCCATGACGGCGGCGATCATGGCGCGGCGAATTTCGTAATCGCTCGGCGACCCCATGAGGCCGACCTCATGCGCGAGCCAGTATATCCCGGAGATTATAGGCAGCGGATGCAACAATACTTCCGGCGTTTTGAATAGGTCGAGCCTATTAATCGCTCCTATCGCCACTCGCTCCGACTGCAGGATGTCAATTTGACTCTCCACCGCAGCGGGATCGACCAAACCAAGCGTCGCCGGAGCCATCTGCGTCGTCAAGCCCGCCGGGTGCAGGAAGTCGACGAACACCGACGCCGTCGCCGTATATTTCTTGGGCAAAAGCGTCAGTACGAGGACGCCCAGCGCGATACCCACTAGGCAAGCCGCGGCGATCAGACGCCACTGGCGCCTCATAAGCGTTGTAAAGCTGTTGAGCGCGTCCATGGACGTCGCCTGCTCTTGAGGCTCTACGCGGCTCAAGGCTTGCTGTGGGTGCTGTATCAATACGTTCATCGCACACTCATCATGTTAGCGAGGCCCAAACGAGGTCGGGCTATTCAAATGCAGGCTGCGAATGCGTCCTCATGATGCAATCATAGGCGATCATAACGTTCGCCATGCGCTATGCAGAATGCGGATTACAGCGAGCCGATGAAACTCTTGATGTTCTCGATGAGCTCAAATCGCGATTGCTCGCTCACCTCGTCGCGCGGAGAAGACAGGTTTTTGGCTTTCAGATGTTCCCGCAATTCGCTCTCGCCATATGCTACGTAGACCCCGATCCGATCCTCAAACTGCGAGCACGTCGCAAGCTGATGATCGTTGCGATGCTCTCCGAGCGCCGCGCGCCGCGGAAAAAAAACGATCGGCTTCGCATATTTCTTTGCAACGATGAGAGAGCCGATGCCAGCGTGGGAGATTATTACGCGGGATTCTCTGACTTTCTGCTCAAATTCGGCGGGCGCAACGGCTCTGCGAAACGCAAAGTTGACGGGGACGTAGCTGCCGTCGCCGATTTGGCCAAAGATCTCTTCATCAAGCTCAACCGCAATTCGATCGACGGCTCCAACAAGACGATCGAAAGGAAGCTGCATCCCCACGGTAAGAAGTATCATAGCACGCTGCCGAAATAGTGCGGTCCCTTATCCTTCGCGAGGCGACTCCACTGCGTAATCCAGAGATCGGCGATCCAACCCGCCACTTGGCCGCTAAGCGATAGGCGCTCGCAATTGGCGACGCTGTCGATCCATATCGTTTTGGCGCCGAGCACTTTGCCGATCGCCAATCCAAGGAGCCCAGGAGCGGCGCCTGTCGAGACGACCACATCCGGGCGCTCGCGCAACACGATCTTCAAGATATGCATCAAGCAACGTAGATTGCGGATTGGAACCGTTCGATTACAATCCGCGATGACGTAAGCCGGCGACACGCCCGCTTTCTCTGCAAGACCCCGGATCGTGTTCACGTAAACGACATTGGATGCGCCGAGCCCCTCGCGCAAAAGCATCAACTGCTCCCAGTGACCGCCGCCCGACGATATCGCAAGGACTTTTGTCGTGTTCGGCATCGGCATTGCCATCCCCCTGGCCCTGTTGAGAAAATGAGCGGAGCATCGCCTCGCGCATGAGGCGAAACGGCCGCTGAATCTTTGTCCGCTAGGAATGCGGAAGAGACTGCGCGAGTTATGTAGACCCGGCGGACTTGAATCGATGATCTCGATTCGCTTCCAACGAGATCAAGGAACGCGCTTGACTAGAAATCGCCTGCCGGGAATTTCCTAATGCAGGGAGCGTGTGCAGCGCGCCGACACTATCGGACCCGGTTGTGTGACGACATTCATCATATCACAGTCGCTTAATATCGCAAGTGCGAAATGGATCCGGCTCCGCTGATGGCGCCCTGGTTGGCGTCTCAGAATATGGGATGATAAAGACCCGCGCCATCGCACGCCTGCTCCCGCCTCCGAACTCTCAGCAGCTGCGCCTGGCGAGAAATCTTGGCGAAGGCTCGCGGCGTTTTCGATTGGTGCTTCGCAGGCTTAAAGGCAGCTTGAGCGCGCATTGCGCGGGCGCCGTCTACAAATTCCACGCCGGCCGCGGATCGCTCACCTTGCGCAGGATTGGGTTGCCGATCTTGAGCTTGCCAGACCCGCCCTTCGTGCCGTCAAAATAGATATCCATGAATTCCGTCGTGCGAAAGCTGGTCAAGCCCGCGCCCGGCAAAACCTGCGTCGGCTCCGAAGCTAGCAGCAATGCGCCGGCGCCAACATAGACCGGCGCGTTCCAGGTGGAACTGCCGCTGTAGACCAATGTCACCGCATGGTTGGCGATAAAGCGCCGCGCACCCTGCATGTCGATCTTCGGCGAGATCGTTGTCCATCCGGTCCAGGAGTCGACCTCGATCGGCACGAATTGCTGCACCCAATCTCCATCCACGACGCCGACGGTCGAGAAATTGAGTGTCGCAAAGGAGAAACGAAAAAACTGGTTGCTATTGCCCGTGTCCGTCGCATCGACGGTTATCACCTGCTTGTTTAGCCCGGCGGCGCCGCTCGCCTCCAAGGACGCAATCGCCGCGGATGCGCCGCTTATGCGGTTTAGCGCCCATCCGGTCGCCACCTGACCCGTGACGCCGACGCCTTTGCTGCCGGTCGCGCCCTTGAAGGCGTAATTAGGGATAAGATTGCCAGCCGCTGGATTTGAACTGTCGACGGCGGCTGCCTTCACCATGGCGCCGAGCAGCGGCACGATGACGCTATTGGCGGCGCGGCTGGCGGCGGGATAGTTCAGCGCGTCATAGTAGGTCTGCCCGGTCTGATTTATGGTCCTTGCCAACAATGACAGATGGTTCGGCCATACGGAACGCATGTCGCCGATTTTAACCCCTTCGCGCTCGTTCTGCGCCAAAATCCACGTGTTCACCTGATCATGAATGGCATGTTGGGCGTCGGTCCAACTCGGCCAGACGGGCAGCAGGGTGCAGAGGATCACCCATACGCCCGCATTGCGGATCTGCGTAAGAAGATGATCCAGATCGGCGATGATTGCGGCTGCGCTCCGTCCGCCTTGAATGTCGTTGTCGCCCGCTTGGATGAATATCACGTCTGGATCGCGCGCGAGAGCGTAGGGCGCGCGCGCGAGGATGCCTGGGGTGTTGGTCGCGGGTACGTTCGGGAGCGGAGCCGGGCACAAAATATCGGCTTCGACTCCCTGGTTCGCCCCATTGAAGCCGGGCCCTGGGCTCATCGTGAGGATCGAGCCGGCCGTGCGCCCCCACGGGTCGTTCGGATCGTAGAAAGAGTGCAGATTGACCCGCTGGTCGAGAAATCGGCTCCAGATCAGCGGCGAATAGCTGTTAATGCTGCACGCGACATTAGGGCCGCCGGCGAAATCGCCGATTTGAATCGCATGATGGCCAAGTCCCAGGAGCTTCGCCCCTGCGGGGAGCGGCAGCGCGGGCAAAGAGGGGGCTGTCGCCGCCGCGACGGCGCCGGAGCTGAAAGGCGAAAGGCGATCAATAAGCCAGGTTAAGGCCGAGCCGCTCAGAAGGCTGCGTCGATCCATCATTATGAGAGGGGCGCTTTCGATTTGGGCATTGATGTCTCACAACTTTTGCCATATATTAACTGACCATAATTATATTATCATATCCATCACAATTGTAAACACCGCCCGCTGAGCCCTGACGAAGAGAACACCCGCTGAGGTTCGCGCCCGTGCAGTGCGGATGGTTTTTGGAGCATCAAGGCGAGCACGGCTCGCGATGATCGGCGATCAGCTTGATCGCAGCCTAGATCGGCTGCACGGCGGAGACGCTGCGCAATAGGGTCCGGCCAAACGGAACGCGATCAGGGCTTGCTGAGCGGCCCGACGAGCGAGGCGCGCGAGGCGAACGGCGGTTTTCAGCTTCCTTCGCCCTCGGGCTCGCCGCGTTGGCGATGGCTGGCGGGATCTTGGCCCTTGCATGCGACGCGCTAAAGTCGCGTGAAACTGAAAAGCCCCAGTGGCACCCCGCGCGCGGCCTCTATGTCAGCAAGTCTTGCGTTCGTGAGGATGCTGGACAAATTGGTCCCTGATGCGCTGCAGCAATCCGGCGCGCTGCCGGCCGTATTGCAAAACCTTCGCTTTCTCGAGCGTCACAAGACCGCTTTCCATCAATTCATCCAGGACGGGAAGAAAGCCGTCGATCTTGGCCTCGCTGTCGACGATCTCAACCACAACCGGAAGATCCTGGGTCAACGGGAAGGTTCTGGTGCAAACGGCGAAAGCGCGGCATATTTGGCGTGAACACGCCTTTGGAGAGGACCCGAACCCGGATGCTGAACATTGAAGATCTTTTCAAGGGCCGTCATTTCGATCGGGAGATCATCAT
>NZ_CABFMQ020000096.1 GCF_901905185.1 Methylocella tundrae | reverse complement strand
TCAAGATCGGACTTCCAAATCTCGTCCATGGTCGGCCCTCCGTGACGCCGACCACCCATGAATCACGCAATGCGCGTCTCGGGAATCCCAAAAATGCACAACCCCTCAAAATTCTGCCAAAGTAGTGATAGTCATGGAGTTCTTTTTCCTTGGTTAGGGTTTCAACCTCGTCGCCGCCTGATCGCTTCGCGGCTTGCAAAACCTCTACCTTTTGCAATGGCCTTGAACCTCTCGCTAGAGCATTGGAATCATTGCCTATCGACTTTTGCAAAACCCTATTGCAGAATCCGCCTATGAAAATTGGTTATGCTCGTATCTCGACCGATGAACAGTCGCTTGACCTTCAGCGCGACGCGTTGACGAAAGCCGGCTGCGCAGAAGTGTTTGAGGATCGGGGGGTGTCGGGGGTCGCGGCGCAGCGTCCCGGTCTTGAGGCGGCGCTCGCAAGGATGGCGAGCGGCGACGTCTTAGTGGTGTGGAAGCTAGATCGTCTCGGCCGATCGCTGCCACACCTGATTGAGACGGTAAGGCAGCTTGGCGCGCTCGGCGCGGGCTTTGCCTCCCTGTCGGAAAGCATCGACACCACGACGGCTGGCGGCAAACTCATCTTTCACATCATGGGGGCTTTAGCGGAATTCGAACGCTCGCTGATTGTCGAGCGGGTTACGGCCGGCATCGCCGCCGCGAAAAAGCGCGGCAAGCATGTGGGACGGCCGCGCAAGCTTACACCGGAGCAAATCGCACACGCCCGCGACGCGATCGAGGGCGGCATGCAGACCTGCGCCGGCATGGCGGCCCTACTCGGCGTCGATCACTCGACACTCTGGCGCGCGATGCGCGCGGCGAATGATGCCATGCCGGTCGTTATGGTCAGGAGACTCCCACCGAGTGCTGAGACGATTGAGGGGGGGCGAAATGGCCGCCATTAAAGCACTGGTGAAGCCCGAGCTACTGCGATGGGCGCGCGGTCGCGCGAAGGTGAAACCCGAAGATGCGGCAAAGGCGGCGCATGTTCCGGTTGAACGGCTGCAAGCATGGGAACGCGAAAACAGCGAAGAGGCCCCGACTTTGGGGCAGCTTCGTGACCTGGCTGCCAAATACCATTTTCCCCTGGCGGTGTTTTATCTGCCAGAGCCGCCCAAGGATTTCGCGCCGTTGCGCGACTTCCGGCGGCTGGCGAACGTCGAAGAGGAACCGATCTCGGCCAATCTCGCCTATCATATCCGCAGCGCCTATGACCGGCGCGAGCTGGCGCTAGAACTATTTCAAGAAATCAACAGCGAGCCGCGTCGCTTCCCGCTAGCAGCGACGATAAAGGATAACCCCGAAAAGGTCGGCCGAGCGATCCGCGAATTCCTGAAAGTCGATAGCGATAGTCAGATGCGTGCGGCGGGGCAGGGGAAGGCTTTCGATTACTGGCGTCGGCGACTTGAGGAAAACGACATCCTCGTGTTTGTCGTGAGCGGGCCACATTGGAGCGTCGATCTCAAGGAAATGCGCGGGTTCGCGATTGCGATGCCTAATCTTCCGGTAATCGTCGTCAATGGCAAGGACTACAGCCAGGGCGGCAAGGCGTTCACGCTCATTCATGAGCTGTGCCACGTCCTACTAGGCGAGAGTGCCATTTCGAACGGTGCCGGTGAAGACCCCGCCTTGAGACCCGCTGACCGCAGGATCGAGCGGTTCTGCGATGCTGTCGCGGCAGCAACCTTGATGCCGCTTGAGCTGATTGCCTCATTCACTGAAGTCGCCCGCGCGGAACTGCACGAATGGAGTGATGAAGAATTGAGGCGCATCGGCGGCGCGATCGGCGTGAGCCGTCAAGCGCTGCTGCTGCGCTTCGTGACGATCAAGCTGGCGACCTGGAGCTATTACAGGGAACGGCACGACGCTTTCGAGGAAGAATACCGGCAACAGGCCGAGGATCGCGCCAAAAAGAAGAAGCCAGTCCCGATCAAGCGGCACATCATGCTCATGAGCTGGAATGGTCGCGGGTTCACGCGGCTTGTACTGCGCAGCTACTACGATCAGCGGATCACACTAAATGACGTGTCGAGCTACCTAGGGACGAAGGTTAAACACATTCCTGCCCTTGAGCATGCCGCCTTTCAGGCGGCGGAGTAACGGGGCGGCATGGTCATTTATTGCATCGACACGAGCGCCCTAATCGCAGCATGGCAAGAGCGGTATCCGCCGGAGAATTTCCCGGTCTTCTGGACGCGGGTTGACTACCTAATCATGGCCGGCCGCCTCGTCGCCCCCACGGAAGTATTGGCCGAAACCGGGAAGCGTTCGGATGAGCTGCACAAGTGGCTCTCGGCGCGCAAGCAGATGTTCCGCGAGCTAGAAGATGATATCCAAATCGCGGCGGCGGCCGTGTTGGCGCAATTTCCGCGCCTAGTCGGCGAGCGGAGGCTGCGCACATCTGCCGACCCTTTCGTGATTGCGCTCGCGCGTGTCTCAAAACTGCAAATCGTCACAGAAGAGAAGCCAACCGGAAACGTCCAGCAGCGGCCGAATATTCCCGACGTTGTAACGGCTTTAGGCATGCCACCCTGCATGGGGCTTCTGGAACTCATCCGCACCGAAAATTGGGTGGTGGGATAAGCACCAGATTTATGCACCTCAAAAGTCTTTTTTTATCAAAGGGCTTTTTCATGTGCGAATTTCTTCGATCCCGCACGACCTTCAAATATCAAGGGAATTCGCCGACCTCGCTGCGGGGATGTATCGGTAGAGCGTCGCGGGCGAGACGCCTAAACGATCCGCGATCTGCTTCACGCCAATGTCAGGATTGGCGAGCAACGCTTTGGCGGCCTCGATGTCCTCGTCAGTCATCTTCGGCGGTCGTCCGCCAGTCCGGCCAATCCGCTTGGCGGCGGCGAGTCCCGCCCGCGTCCGTTCCCGTATCAGGCTGCGCTCGAATTCCGCCAAGGCGCTGAACATGTGGAACACAAGCAAGCCCTGCGCGGTCCGTCGTGTCGAGGGCTTCGGTCAGACTCCGAAAGCCGATGTTCCTCACGCGAAGTTTTTCTATCGTCTCGATCAATTGTTTCATCGACCGCGCCAGCCGGTCGAGTTTCCACACAACAAGGGTGTCGCCACTGCGGGCGTATTCAAGCGCATCGTGAAGGGCGGGGCGCTCCGTGACCGCTCCCGACATTTGCTCGGTGAAAATCTTCCCGCATCCGGCGTCGGTCAGGGCGTCCCGCTGCAAGGCAAGATTCTGGTCAACCGTCGAAACTCGGGCGTAGCCGATCAACATGCCTTTGGGTCGGCCTTCGACGTCCAGTGGCGACGGCGGATGCTTCCGGGCGGCGGAGCGTCCCCGTCCCTTGCGAATAGGAGCTATCGCTTTCAGTGTGATTTTTTTCGCCATTGGCGGCCCTCAAAACTCAGGTGAGTCTAGACCTTTTGAGAGGTGGCAATCAAGAATGAGTTTTGAGAGACGATTTCGGGGTTTTTAGGGTCAATACGCCCGTCCGGCGACCACTTCTCAAAAACCTACGTTTTGGAGAGACATTTCGTAATTGCATAATACTGCCAAAAAATGGCATGATTTGTCATGTCTCGGGCGGAACGTCTTCTAGAACTCATCCAGCTTCTGCGGCGCTACCGGCGGCCCGTGAGGGGAGAAACGCTCGCGATTGAACTCGGTGTCAGCATCAGGTCCCTTTATCGCGATATTGCAACCTTACGTGCGCAAGGCGCGACGATCGAGGGCGAGCCGGGGCTTGGCTATGTCTTGCGTCCGGGCTTCATGCTGCCGCCGCTAATGTTTTCCGAAGAAGAGATTGAGGCCCTTGTCCTCGGCTCGCGCTGGGTGGCCGAACGCGCGGATGGTCACTTGGCGCTTGCCGCCCGCAACGCATTGACGAAGATCGTCGCCGTGTTGCCTAGCGACCTCCGGGACGAAGCGGGAGCATCGTCATTGCTTGTGGGGCCAGGTGAGCAGTTGGCGACCGGAGACCAGGAAATTGCAACAATCCGCAAAGCCATTCGCGCGGAACAAAAGCTGCTCATCAGCTATGTGGATGCGAAGTCGGGCGTAACTGAACGGGTCGTCTGGCCCATCGCTCTTGCATTCTTCGACCATTGCCGCGTCGTCGCGGCTTGGTGCGAAACAAGGCGAGATTTCCGTCATTTCCGCACGGATCGAATCAAAACAATCAAAGGACTCGATGTCCGCTACACTCGACGGCGCGTGGTCCTGCTAAAGGAATGGCGCGCGGCGGAAGGCATTCCAGAACAGTAGCGCTCCGCTACTGCCGGAAATTGGCAGTGGTCTCGACTATGCTGGCCTCCTCACAAGGGGGAGCCAATGATAACATATACCTACGAAACGACGACGCATGTGCCTGCCGCCAAGCTCTTCCGCGCCATAGCGGACATAGCTCATTGGCCCCACTGGGACAGCGAACTTGAGAGCACGGAACATGATGGCGGCGTGCAACCCGGCGCACGGTTCATGCTCAAACCCAAAGGTGGTCCGAAGGTGAGGATGGAGATAATTGAGGCCGTTGCGCCGGCGCGCTTTGTCGATCTGGCGCGGCTGCCGCTCGCGAAAATGCGCACGTCCCATCACTTCGCTGAATCCGCCGGACAAACGCGTGTGGCCATCACAATCGAGGTCTGGGGATTGCTCGGTTTTCTCTGGGATCGCGTGGTGGCGCGTAAACAAGCGGCCAGTGCCGCCGAGCAAACGCGTCGGTTCGTCGCCTACGCAGAGGCTCAACCATGAGCGCACAAAAGAATTGGCTCGCCGTGGCATCGGCCGAGCACGTACGCCGAGGACGTGAACTCGGCTTTATGCAAGTTTGCCATGGCAAGGTTGCGCCTTTGAGGCGCGTTCATCCCGGCAATGGCGTTGTCTATTATTCCCCCACGACCAGCTTTCAGGGAAAGGACAAATTGCAATGTTTCACGGCGGTCGGCGTCGTGAAACTAGGCCAACCCTATGAATTCGATATGGGCGGCGGCTTTCGCCCATATCGGCGTGATGTCGATTGGTGGCCCGCGCAAGAGGCGTCAATCCGCCCGTTGCTCGACATTCTGGAATTCACGGCAGTTGGGAGCAATTGGGGTTATCAATTGCGCTTCGGGCTGTTCTCGATCAGCGATCATGATTTTAAGTTGATCGCCGAAACAATGCGCGCGAACGTGGCTAAGGTCGAAGTCGTATAAGTGAACGGGCAGGCTCCAGACGCTGCCCTTCTCCATGCGAAAATGGTTTTCAGCTCAAATAGATCGAGGAAGGCAATGACTGCTTATGTAATTTTCGACGTCGATATTCGTGACCCCAAGCAATATCAGGAATTTATATCCGGCGTGAAGCCCGCTGTGGAAGCGGCCGGAGCCAAATATCTGGCGCGGGGCGGAGCTCATAAGGTCTACGAAGGAGACTGGGAGCCTCGAAGGATTGTACTGCTGGAATTCCCGTCCGTCGCGGCCTGGGAGTCGTTCTACAACGGTGCGACATACCAGGGGCTCAAAAGCATAAGAGACGCTTGCAGCTCGGCGCGTTTGGTCAGTGTAGAGGGCCTCGGCTGACGGCTGTCCACGCGCCGGGATCTGCTATGGCCCTTCGCGACATTTTGCGCTGCCACACGCCACACGTCGCTATAGGAGCAAAGCGGACATTACGATGGGTTTATGGGTACACGGCCTAATTCTTTTGGCGAATATCGGATAAGGCCAAGTTCGTCAGATCGCGCCTTACTCGCACGTCTCTTAAAACCCCTCCATTTTTGAGCTAAAAATCGACGTGCAAAATTCTTGATTTTTGCAGCACACCCAAAAAGGGGGATCAGCGCGTCAGTACGACGTGAGTCGCCAGCTCCGTTGGGACCACCTCCGTCACCCGATAGCCAAGTCCTGGCAGGTCAATGCCTGCGAACAGGGCTTCACCACGGCCCAGAAAGACGGGCGACATTGCCAGATGCATCTCGTCGATCGCGCCTGCGAGCAGGTACTGGCGGACGGTCGAAACTCCGCCGCCGATCTTCACGTCCAGGTCGCCCGCGGCGGCCTTGGCCTGTGCGAGCGCCGACTCAATCCCGTCGGTGACGAAATGGAAAGTCGTGCCGCCCTCCATCTCGATGGGCGCCCGGGCGTGGTGGGTGAGGATGAAGGTCGGCGCGTGATACGGGGGATTGTCGCCCCACCAGCCCTTCCAGTCGGGGCCACCCCAATCGTCGCCTGCTGGCCCGAACATATTGCGGCCGAGGATGAAGGCGCCGAAGCCTTCCATCGCGGCGCTAGCGAAGCGATCGTCCGTCCCGCCGTCTTGCCCGATCATCGATCGAAAGGCCCGGGTCGGGTAGAACCAATTGTGCAACTCCGGGCCTCCCTTGCCCAAAGGATGCTCCAGACTCTGGTCCGGGCCGGCGCCGAAGCCGTCAGAGGACACTGCAAAACCTCTTACGCGCACTTTGCTCATGGGGGACCTCCGTCTGATGGTGAACTGATCTGAGTAGGAGTTTCAGCCGGCGATTGCTCGGGGGGCTGACTGACTATTTCGTCGAGAAGAAATTCCGCCAATCTATCGAATGTGCCATTCCAGCCAACGGAATGACTAATTGCACTCTTTATCGACAATCATCGCTTTGCGCTCAGCATGCCTGCGTTGCCGAGCGCGCCTTCCAAAAAATCATTCACCAGCGTCAACTCTCCAATCTTTTGCGTGGGGCGCATTCAAATCCACCGTTGGTCCAATGGAGCCGGCCTTGGGCTCGGACCCAAATACTCCAGCAGCCCCTTGCAAAAGCTGCGCTTTCCATTGTGTGATCTGGTTGACGTGCACGTCGAATTGTTGCGCCAACTCGACCAGCGTCTTCTCGCCCCTCACGGCAGCCAAAGCAACTCTTGCCTTGAAGGCCGGGCTATGGTTCCGGCGTACTCGTTTTGTCATCGTCGCTCCTGATGCGCAGCCATCATGGCCGCTGTCAGGCAAAAACTCCACTTATCCCGCTGTCCAAATTTGCCGAGCCAGCTCTTTCGGCCTGGAGACGGCGGCTCGACCGCACCCGGTTGAGATAGCTGTAAATATAGAGCTTCAGGAGATCGCCAGGAGCATAGCCTGAACGGCCCGTCGCCTTCGCCTCAACCCACTCGAAACCAGCGGCCTTCAAATCAAGCCCATCGACAAAGGCGTCGATGAAGCGAACGGGGTTGTCGGCGGCGACATAATCATCGATCGCCTCGGGCAAAAGCAGGACTTGCGAGCGATCGGACCCAGGAATGTGCGTCATGCCCGATTCTAACCGTATGCCGGCGTCACCGGAATCCCGTCAGTCGGACTTTTCACACAGTCTGCTTGAATTTTGCGCAATCGCAGCCCCGCTCGCGACTCGCTGTGGACCTTGCGGGTGCGCCATGGCAACGGACTGGACAAACCCAAACAAGGTTGATATCAACATAGATGCGCTATGTCGAAAACAGTTCCCCTTGAGGTGGTTCATGAGGTTCGCGACGCCTGTCTATGCCTTGCGACCCAGCGGGCCGCCAGAAAGCTGGCGCGGCGGTTCGATAGGGCGTTTCAGCCTGTGGGGCTCACCAACGGGCAGTTCTCGCTGATGATGGCCTTGAACGCGCCTCAGCCGCCGAAGCTTGGGCAACTCGCGGCATTTCTCGCCATGGACCGCACCACGCTCACGGCGGCGCTGAAATCGCTGGAGCGTCGCGGGCTCGTCATTGTTGGCGCGGATGAGAAGGACCGCCGCGCGCGGCGCCTTTGTTTGACGGACGAAGGCCGGGAAACGCTTGCGGCCGCCGTTCCGATCTGGCGCGCCGAGCATGCCGCGCTGGAAGCGGAATTGTCGGAGACGACCGCGGAAAAGCTGCGCCGGTCGCTGCGCAAGATTGGCTAATATTTAAACCGGAGAAAGGAAAAGACCATGAATGCAAAAGCAAAACCGATTCCTGACGGGATGCACACACTGACCCCGCATCTCGTCTGCGCTGGCGCTGCTGAAGCCATCGAATATTACAAGAAGGCGTTTGGCGCCGTTGAAATAATGCGGCTGCCCGGCCCCGATGGCCGACTGATTCATGCAAGCGTGAAAATCGGCGACTCCATTCTGATGCTGGTGGATGAGATGCCGGAATGGGGCTCTGTCGGACCCAAGGCCTTGAAAGCTTCACCCGTAACCATCCATCTTGCCGTGGAAAACGCCGACGAGACGATCGATCGTGCTGTCGCCGCCGGCGCGACCATCAAGATGCCGGCGGCCGACATGTTCTGGGGCGATCGCTATGGCATCGTCGTCGATCCCTTTGGCCATTCATGGTCTGTCGCGACGCATATCCGCGACATGACGAAGGAAGAAATCGTGGCCGCCGGGCGCGAAGCGATGAAGCAGCCCTGCCCTGAAATCGATGCACGAAAAGCTGCACGGTGAAAACTGGAACGGCGCGTCGGTCATCCGATGCGTCGTTCCGACAACGCCGGAAGCAACAAGCGCGCACAACTCAAATCGTGAGCGGGGCGAGCCTATGATTGTGACCCCAGACTCCATCGAGAATCAAGCCATCGATGACCTTTTTCTTTACGTCATTGTCAATGTAACGCCCTCGCAGGTAGTGTCTCAGTTTGAAAGTCCCATGGATTGTGAATATCTTGGCGAGTATCCTCGCAGGCGGGCGGTTCAGGGCTTGCGTGACGTTCACCTTTTTAAGAATTAAGAAAAGGTCGATCCAGTGAGCATTTTTCAACCTAACGGCTGGCGCACGGTGACTCCGCGAATAGTCACGCAGGATGTCGAGGGGTTGATCAAATTCCTGAGGTCGGTTTTTGAAGCGCGTGGCGAACTCCGAGCCGGCTTACCGGCGGAGATGCGGATTGGCGACTCCATTGTGATGGTAAGCGACGGCGGCGGCGTGCGCGAAATGTGGCCGGCGTTTCTCTACGTTTATGTCGAAAGTGCTGATGCTGCATATAAGCGCGCGTTGGATGCGGGCGCGGTTTCGATCGAAGGGCCTATGAACACGCCTTACGGTGATCGGCGTGCGACGATCCGAGACCCTTGGGGCAACATGTGGCAAGTGGCCATGCGACAGTCTTAGATTCAAACTGAGACCCTACCAGCCCGAACGTTGGCTTGACAAGATATTTCTATTTTTATAGAAATATTGTGAATTTTTAGAAGGATATACCGCGATGCCCGATCTATATCGTCCCAAGGGACTTTCCAGCGCCGTCACCTATGTGAACCCGAAAGCTGCGTACCTCTGGCTTGAGACAGCGTTCGGCTTCGAGCCGCTGATGGTCATTCTCGATGCCGCCGAAAACATAGCCCATTCGGAAATGAGCTATGGCGAATCCGTCGTCATGATTGGCAGCGAATGGAGCGCCGACCACAAGAGTCCAAAATCACTCGGCGGAGTGAATACGCAATCAGTGCATGTCCAGATGGCCCGCAGCGAGAACATTGACGCCCATTGCGATCGTGCACGCGAAGCCGGTGCGGAAATATTGCAGGAACCAGATACGCAGTTCTATGGAGATCGGACGTATCGCGCGCGCGATCCCGAGGGGCATATCTGGACTTTCGGCGTCACGGTTCGAGAAATGTCACCAGGGGAATGGGACAAAGCGAGCGGTCTGAAGACAAGGGCGCGCCTTTGAGCGGAAGGCACTCTGTCGACCACACGCTGGCCGCCTTAGCCGACCCCATCCGCCGACAAACCGTTGAGTTGCTGGGCCGGCGCTCCCGCCGGGCAGGGGAACTTGCCAGCGCGTTGGGGCTTCCCGCACCCGCGATGAGCCGTCATTTGCGCGCGTTAAAGCAGTGCGGACTCGTCGAAGAGAAATTTTCGGAGTGTGACGCGCGCGTCCGCATCTATGCTTTGAGAGATGGCGCCATGACCGATCTCAAGAACTGGGTAGCCGCCACCGAACAGCTATGGAGCGATCAACTCGGGGCATTGAAAGAGCATGTCGGAAAAAGGCGAGAATGACCGCTGCTGTGATCGTGTCTCTCCGCGTCAAGGCGACGCCTCAAGAGGCATTCGGCATCTTCACGCAAGAAATTGGCGCTTGGTGGCGCCCAAACGCGTTATTTCAGCTGACGCCACATGGCGACGGCAAATTGCGCTTCGATCCGGGAGAGGGTGGCCGTCTCCTCACCACACTGCCAAATGGTGAGGAATTCGAGATTGGCCGCATCACTGTCTGGTTACCGGGTGAGCAGCTCGCCTTCACCTGGCGTCAAGCTTCTTTCGCATCCGGTCAGCTTACGCAGGTCGAAGTACGTTTCGAGGCAGTGAGCGAGGAAACGCGGATAACGGTTGAGCATCGAGGATGGGACACGATCCCGCAAGAACACGCGGCGCGTCACGGCTTTCCGCTCGACGTATTCCAGCAGCGCCAAGCGGCACACTGGCGCATGTTACTCGCCCATTTGGGCGCGCGATTGTAAAATTTCTGATCTCATAAGGAGCAGGGCTGTCGCAAAAACTTCGTCCCTTCCAAAAGTCGTGAGTTTCGAGAATCCGCTCAGCTGCAAACGGAAGCAGGAGTGCAATTCACATAACCTCCCCAATATGGAACCGGCGCCGCCATGCCCTCGGCCCGCGTTTCGGCGAACGCAAGCTCCGCCGCGTCATCGTCTCGCGCTTGATCGTCCGCCATCGCCCTTCTGCTTCTCCTCACATCGACATGCCAGGCGAGGGGGACGGCCGCGGTTCCAGTTCGCCCTCCAGCGCCACGATAGCTGCGCTATTTCTTAGCGCCTCCCCGAGAGCCCGGCGTTCGCCGATGCCGAACTCGTCCCGGCGCGCCCATAGCACGGCGTCCATTTGCGGGTCCTTGCCAATTTCGCTGGTGAGCTCGTTCATGCGCGTCTCGACCGCCGCCCATTCCTCTTTTTGCTCAAGATATCGTTGCCAGGGATCGAGCTTGTCTTGGTCCTGTTCGACGTCTTTCCAGCGCGCGGCCAGGCGCTCCGCCTTGATCGTCGGATCGAGCTGCGCCTGGCGTTCCCGGTCCATGGCGGCAAGGATGTCGGTCTCCCGCTCCGGTGCCCGCAATTCAGTCGGGGCGCGGCTGGCCGCCGGATCGTCCGGTAGCGCCGCCGGAAAATCGCGCGCCAACCCCGGCCACGCCGCTTCCTGTGCGGCGGCGGCCTTCTGCATCGCCACGATCTTTTGCTCCCACTCGTCCTGCGCCTTGGCTACAAGCGCGTCCAGCGCCGCTTCCACAGCCGCAGCCCGCTTCTGCTCCGCCGCCGCCCGCGCTGGCGCTTCGCTCTCCCATTTGGCCGCCGCCGCTTCCTTCCGCTCCTTTTCGAACCTCACGCGCGAGGCGGCGCGTCTCTCCATTTCTTCCCGCGCCGCCTCTTCCCGTGTTTTGCGTTCAAGAAGGCGAGGCCTCAGATCCGGGAAAAGAAGACGGGTCTTTTCCAACCTTCTCCGCCACTCCTCGCGCTCCTGCCGCTTGATTCTCTCATTCACAGCCCTCACCGCCGCCGCAAGCTCGGACGTTGGCCTGTAATGGAGAGCCGCCGCCGCCGGCTCCCGTTGTTTCTTTCCCATCGCCTCGTTGATGCGGGCGAGATTCGCCTCGCGCGCCTCCGCATAAAGTTCTTTGCGCGCTTCCGGCGGCGCCGCCTTGATCGCCGCCTTGGCCTTCAGCTCTCTCCGCTTCACCTCGGGCAAGCCCTTGCTGGGCGGATCGCGCAAGGCGGCCACGGCGGCTCGCGCCGCCCGAAGCGCCGGCGGCTCCGGCTTGTCCGCCTCCGGCTCCGCCGATGGAATTGGCGCCGACGCATCGGCGCCATCGGCAGCGCGCAAGGCGAGAGCCGCCCCGGCGAACGTCTGCATTTTTTCGGCAAACCTGGCGGCCGCGTCAGTGAGCGCCGTCACCGCCGCCGTCTGCCGCTCGATCGCTTGCGCCAGCGCCGGCAGGATCGGACGCAAGGCCTGTTCTATCCGCAGATTCTCGAGATGGCGCCGCACGGCGCCCGGATCGCGCGCCAGCCGCCGCCGCGCTTCCCGCAGGGGAGCCTCGGCGCGCGCCGCCGCCTCCGCCGCCGTCGTCCACGCGACCGACGCCGCCTTTACTTCGCCCCGCGCCATCTGCCGCGCCAGATCGCGCGCGTTGCGCGTCGTCTCCGTCGCGACGAAAATCCGCGCGCTCTCGCGTTGCCGGGTCAGCGCCACATAGCTCGCCGCCGAACGCCAGTGATGGGTGTGATAAAGATAGGCATGGTCGAGGGTCTTGCCCTGGCCCTTGTAGATCGTCCCCGCATAGCCGTGCCGGAAGCCCCCGAATTCCGCCGCCGTCCAGGTCACGTCCCGCCCGGCCTGCCCCGCCGCCGCATCGAGCCGCGCCCATATCCGGCCCTCGCCGCGGTCGACGCCCGTGATCACACCCGCATTGCCATTGTAGAGACCCGCCCGTTTCAGTGTGTCGGTCAGTTGCACCCGGTCGCCGACCGCGAACGGCAGCGCGCCATGCCGGGTCTCGAACACGACGTCGACGCCGGACAGCGCGCCTTGCGCGCGGCGAACGCCGCGCAATTCCGCATTGAGCGCGTCGACATCCTTGTTCGTGTAGGCGAACACGAACCGCGCCGCGCCGGATGACCCGGCCGCGTCCCGCCGCCACGCTTCGACAAGCGCCGCGCGCGCTTCGTCCTGGGTTTCCGTCCAGGAAATCGCGCCATGCCGGTCATAGGCCGCGACCGCATCGGTGAACCGGCCCTCGGCGAGATCGCGCGACGCCTGGCGCTGCCAATCGTCGCGCTGCCGCGTCACCGCGACGATCGCCGCCGCGCCATGTCGCTCTTTCAGTTCCGTGAACAGGCCGCCCCGCTCGATCGAGGCGAGCTGCCGGTCGTCGCCGGCGAGGATGAGTTTCGAGCCAGAGGCCCGCGCCGCCGCCAGAATTTCACCGGTGATATGGCTGTCCATCATCGCCGCCTCGTCCACGATCACGACGGTGCGCGCGTCCCACGGCTGGCCGCGGCCATTCTTCAGTTTGAACAGCGCCGCATGCGCGGTTTCCGCTTCCGAAAAGCCCTCAGCTTTGAGATCCTGCGCCACCGCATTGGTCGGGCCTAACCCGACGACCCGGAAACCGGCCAGCTCATGCGCGGCGCGCACCGCCTGGAGGGTGTAGCTTTTGCCCGTGCCGGCGCGGCCCTCGATGATCTTTAAGGCTCCCGCGGCGATCGCATGGTCGAACGCCGCGCGTTGATCGGCGCGCAGGGTCCGCGACTGCAGCGCCGCCGCCGCGGCCCCCGCTGGCGGCCCGCCGTGGTGCGGCGCTGATGCGAGCGCTTCGCCCTCAGTGAGCGCGGCGAGCTCCTGCGCCCGCACCGGCCGCGTCGTCCACCGCCCGGCTGAAATCAGCGTCTCGCGGTCGAGCAGCGCCAGGGCGTCGCCATGCCCGAGCACCGCACGCTTCACCGCGGCGCGCTCCGCCCCGTCGTCGATGTGCCGCGCGAGAAACCGATCGACGTCGCGCGCCGTAAATGTCGCGCTGTTGCGCGTCAGCGCCTCCAGCACCTGCGCCGGATCGCGCGCCGCCGCCTCGTTCGCCCGCCGCAAAACCGCGGCCCGCGCGGCGAGATCCGAGCCAGGCTTGCGCATCCGCACCGGGCCGATATGCGCGCCGGGATGGATCGCCGCCACATCGACCCGGGCCGAAAATCCGTGCTCCCGAAAATAGCGGTCCTGATGCTCGCGCCACAGTTCGCCCCACGCCTCGGCGTCGGCGACATAGCCGCGCTTGACCGCGCCGCCGTGCAGATGCGGCGCGCAGGCCCGCATCTCCGGATCGAGATCGCGGGCCTTTTTCGCCGCGAATCTTTCGCCCTCGAGCCGCCGCGTCGTGATCAGAAGATGCGCGTGATAGTTGGTGGGCGCCCCCGCCTCTTCGCCGTCCGCCGCCGGCTCGTGCGGCGCATGAACGTCGAGCTGAACGGCGACGCCCTTCGACACGAAATTCTCCAGCGCGAATGAGCGCGCGAGTGCGATCCGGTCCTCGGCCGTGAGCCCCCCGTCTGCGGGCAGCGCCAGCAAAACCTCCCGCGCGACCTGGGAGTCGCGGCGCCTCTCCGCCGCTTCCGCCGCGTTCCACAGAACCCCGCAATCGGAAAACCGCGCCGCCGCGCCCTCAGGCAGCAGGATTTCGTGATGGTCCGGCGCGGATCTGTTCTTGAAATAAAACACTTGCCCGGTGCGCTCCGCCGTCAGCGCGGCGCGGGCGTTATAGGCGGCCGACCGCACGGCGTCGCCGCCGGTGCTGCGGGAAACGTAACGGGCGCGGGCAAACTGGATCGCCATAAGGCCAAGATTGCGCCAGCCGAGGCCTGTCGTCAAGCAGCATCGGCCACGATGCATATTGCGTCTACAAGGCGTCCTCTCGCTGCGCTCGCTCCCGCTTGCAGAACCCGCTGCCGCGGTCGCTCCCGAAGCGTACGCGCCACAATCTCCCTGCTGGAAAACTGACCCGGCGCTGCCAAACCGCGCCGGATTGGGGGGCGGATCAGAGCCGCGACGCCGGATTGGGATGCCAGAGGAAGAACCACCGGCGCCGGCGCCGCGTCGCGCTCGTCCTGGCGGACTGGGCCAGGCGATGGCCCGCCGTATTCGGAAAGCCGGCGCCGCTCGCCATCGGCTTCTTCGAGCAGATACACGCCGAACTCAAACCCCAGTTCAGCCACAAGGAGGTTCGTCTCGTGCTGCATCGCTGGACGACGCGGCCAGCCTATTATCAGGCCGTGGAGCGCGGCGACCCCCGCCGCAATTTGGACGGAAGCGAAGCGGGCCTTCCCGACGAAGTCTCCCGCGCGCTCGCGCGGACGGCCTTGGCGGCCATCCCTCACAAAACAGCAAACGCAAATCAGGGCCGCGCCGCTAAACCGGCGTCCGGCGCGCCCGAAGACACGAAAGCGCCCGCCAAACCCAGACAAACGCGCCAGGCGGCTCTATAGCCGACCCGGCGCGTTCAGCTGACCGATCCTCCCCAAACGGAGAGGCGCGAGGAAAGCGCGCGCCCGCGCTGGCCGAGCCCGATGCGGCGGCGGAGCGGCCGGCCTAAAACCGTCCCACCGCCGCGCGGCTCAGATCAGGCCTTCGCCGAAAAGACCTGACTGCTCGGGCCGCGCGGGCGGAACATGGCCTTCGCCCCCGCCGTTCGCTGTCAGTGGGTTCTCGCGTGCGCGATCCTCATCGACGCTTCGAGCGACGCCGCCATACGCGGCTGCGAGGGTCTGCGCGTCCGCGAAACGCGCCCTGCCCTCCCAGTGCATAAAAATCTTGCTGAAGCGGAAGGCGGCCCGCCGCATGTTTGCCGCAGCCTCTTTAGAAAGCGGTCGCGGAAAGACTATCACGCACGGTTTCTTGCCTTCGTCGCCCCGTCGCGCCTCCTCGGCGAAGGCCCGGCCGCCATCCGCCGCCCAGACCTCGACCTGTCCCTTATCGGCAAAGCCAGGACGCAGCGACCGCAGCGCGCCGTGAAGAACGTTGGCATCAAAATCAAGGAAGCCCGCTTTTTCAACGAGCGCCCCGGCCTCGATCAGACGTTTCGTCCGCGCCCGGCGCTCGTCCGCGCGCAGCTTGGCCTCGTCATGGGCCACGCGAGCCTTTGCTTGTTCAATGCGCTGCATCCGCTCGGCCAGGGATTTGGATTTGGTAGTCATTCGATTTCATCCTCGGTTTGGTTTAACCGATATCCAAGCTGACCCCGGCGCGCGCGAATGCGAAAACTAAAAATGCGCCGCGCAACGATTTTAAGGGTCGGACGGGAAGGACGCGGAATCGTGATTTCCCGCAGTCGACTGCAGAAGAGCGCGAGACCCCGATCGCCGCCGCCGGCGCTCCCCTTTTGACGAGACGGCGGCGCTTGTCGCCGAAGCCCCGGCGGCATAGAGACGCGAGGTTCGTTCCGCCGCGGCTCGCATGGATGGCGGGGCCGGGCGCTTCGGAGGCCAAGCCTGGGCTTCCGTGGAAGCCATCACGATCGAGGGACGGGGAAAATGGCGCTCACCGCCGAACAGCTTCGTATCGCCGCCGAGATTGACGCGGCGACGCAGAAACTGGCGCGCGCCGGCCAGGACGATGTGACGATCTTTGCTGGCATGGCCGATCACATGGCGGACTTCAAATGGCTGATGGATGTTTCCAAACAAGGCGACATGGACGAGCTGGGGCGGCGGTTCGCCGGGTTCCATCATTACGCCAGGATCCTCGAGACGATCGCCGCCGGCATCCAGTCAGGCGCGATGAAGGCGCCGCGGTAAACCTCGACGCGAACCTTCCTTCGGGGTGAACGCTCAAGGGTGAACCAGAAGGCGCACGGCTCCCGCGAAAGTCGGATGATTGGCGACCGCGCCGTAAAAGCGCTGATCGGCTGTCACGACGTAAGTGTTCTCGCGCAACGCCAGCGCCAGATAGAGGCAATCGTAAACTGGATGGGAGAATTCGCCGGCGAGGCGAGCGGCGCTGACCAGATCCTCTTCGATCCGGATCGACGTGACCGGTGCATGAAACAGTTCACTGAGCCGCTCTTCGGCCTCCGCCGTGCTCAGTTCGCCGCGCACCGACCGCCGCCATAAGGCGTTGGCGGCCTCGAGCAGCCACAAGGATGGCGCGATCAATTCGTTTTCGAGAAGAGCGTCGGCCTCGACTTGGCCCGGCTCGTCCAGCACCCATTTGAGCGCCACGGATGCGTCGATGACGATGCTCACCGCCGCGCCCGCTCGGATCGGATGATGTCGGCCGACTCGCCTTCGATGCGGCCCCTGGTGGCGGCCCGCAACTCGCTCGCCCGATCCCGGAAGGCGCTGCGGGCCGGCCGCAGCATTTCTTCGAGCAAAAGGCGATGCTCCGCCTCAACGCTGCGGCCATGAGCGGCGGCGCGGGTCTTGAGAGCCTCGACGATGTCGCGCGGGACATCCCTGACCAACAACTGAGCCATGCCCAATGCTATCAAATGATAGCATCTGGCGCAAATGGCCCGTTGTTAGTCGCCCTTGCGAACCTTGCGAGGAGTCAGGCTGGCGGCGATCGGATTTTCTGATCTCAACCGAGGCGGTTTACTCAGCGATGAAGGCCCTGCCCTATTCTATGTCGTTGGCCTCGCCTTTTGGCCTAGCCCCAACAATGATGCTGGTGGGGCTAGGCCATCTTACGTGGTTCGTCCTTGAGAAATGGGCCATTATGAGCTACATTGTAGCTCAAGGAGATTGAACCATGACCAACACCGTCGTTCGCGCGCGCATTGATGAGCATGTGAAGGAAGAAGCCGCCGCCGTGCTGGCTTCGATTGGGCTGACCGTGTCCGACGCCTTCCGCCTGCTGATGGTGCGGATCGCCAAGGATGGGGCGCTGCCTTTCGAGCCTCTGGTTCCCAATGCCGAAACCATTGAAGCCATGAAGGCGGCGCGGCGCGGCGATCTCGTAACCGTCGGCTCGTCCGACAAGTTGCTCAAGAGCCTGAATGCGGGCGATTAAATACACGGCTCGCTTTAAGCGCGATTATCGCCGCGAGAAATCGGGAATCCTCGCCAAGAAACTCGACAAGCTGCTCATGGACGCCATCAACCTGCTGGTTGACGACACGCCCCTGCCCCGGTTCTGGTGCAAACGGCGAAAGCGCGGCATATTTGGCGTGAACACGCCTTTGGAGAGGACCCGAACCCGGATGCTGAACATTGAAGATCTTTTCAAGGGCCGTCATTTCGATCGGGAGATCATCAT
>NZ_CABFMQ020000095.1 GCF_901905185.1 Methylocella tundrae | reverse complement strand
GGAGCAAGATTTTTCTCGCTCGGCAACACCCGGCCGGCTCGAGGCCGAAAAATGCTGGCGAGACGAGCACGAGCAGGCGGCGACCGCTTCTCATGGCCCAGTTTGTCAACGAACGGCTTCAGCCAATCCGTCAGCGCCACAGTCCAGTCGAACCTCGCCCGCTGCTTCACGAGCGCAAAGCCCGGGATCAAACACCTAGACAATACGTCAATCCGCCAATGCAGCGCTAAGGGCCCGAGCAGCTTAGTCACAACGGACGCTCCGGCCTCGATAAGCGCAGTTAGGGCGCCGATATTCGTACTCGGGAGGCCATACGCCATCAACGCCTCATTACCCCTTGGGGGGCGTCTCTTCCTTTACCGCAGCCTTGGCGACTAGATAGGTCGAATTGGTCGCAACAAGGAGACCAACAAACGTTCCGCTGACATCCGGCATTGCCGGCAGAAGGGATGAGCCTCGCGGAAACGCGTCGAAAACGTCAAACGGGGAAATGTCTCCGGCGTAGGCCACCAGCAACTGCACGTAGCTGACTACAAGGCCCGCTGTCATGACGACTTGTTGAAACCGCGTAACGTCAATGCGGTCCTGATTTGCCGCCTCTTCGCCAAAAAACAGATCGGCAAGAGAGGCGTCTTTGATTGTGGACTTGACATCCAGGCCAGCGGTCGCTCCGCTCCACATCTGTTTGAAAGACTCAACGAAGCCGCTGCCCTCGGCCTTCGGCGGGTTGCCCTCATATTTCCGTCGCAATAAAAAGATAGACAGGAAGGGCGTCGTTGCGGCGATCCCCATGGCGGCCACCAGATAACCATTTATGGCGGGCCATACTATAAAACCGGTTTCGCCGCCTTCATTGCCGATGGTGTGCGTCGAGCTCGCAGCCTGCACGGCGCGCAGCATGCCGGCGTCGGCGCCGCCGTTGAATGCAGCGATCGCAAGATATCCTGAAAAGATGATAAAAAACCAGGTGAATGCCTGCCACACGCTCAACGACACGCGGTTCTGTCGGTTGAGAAGGATACCTATACGGTCCCGACGGAACCATAACCTAACGCGCCGGCAAGAGCTACCAGCGCGACCATCATGACGAGCATCGGCGCCGCAAAGCTGATCGTTGGGGACGGAAGGTCGCCGCGCATGGCGACGAGCTCGAGATACTGGCGGCTTACAATGTTCTCATGATTATCGCGCGCGAGTTGAAGGGCTCGCCGCCATGCTTGCACGCAGAAGCGCTCGTCCGCGACGCCGCCATCCGACCAGCGCGCTGCGCGGCGCGCCGCCGCTGCGGCCCTCGCCTCGTCGACATTGGCCGCAGGTTGCGGCGCCTGCCGTGCGGCGGCGAGCGAGGCGAGCAGGTCCGGGCAATTCGCCACAGGCGTCGCCGCGGCCGCGCCCGGCCTCGCGGCGCAAAGAATCGAATCATTGCCGTCGCCCTTGCAGGGACTGGCCTCCATTTGGGCCCGGAGCGCTTGGTTCTCTCCCGTCTTGACGCCATTCAGAATATCGACCGCGTCGCCGACAACGCCGCCGACCGACATGATCGCGGCGGCGCACAGAATAAAGATCGCGGCGGTGCCATAGCCCACCACCCTCGCGATCCATTGCCGCCAAGTTTTGCGTGACCGACGTAATCCCGTACGGGTAAGCGAGGAAACAAACGCCGTTTCCCCCTCCGGCGCAGGGATGGCGCTTCCGTAGAGACCATATTGTCGCGTCGCGACGCCGTTGCGATCGACATAGCGGCCAAGGAGCTGCGTCTTGGCCTCCGCAAGCCACGACGGAGCCTGCTCTCCCTGCGTCGACTTCGGCGAATCGCCAACCAGTTCCCAGAGCGCCGCGCGCGCCGGTAAGGGCTGGCCATGAAATTCGCTCGTGCCTGAGGCTTCTATGTGTTGCGTCATGGCTTCGGCTAATCGAAACTCCTCCTTGTCGCTAAGAGAGGGGAGGCGGGCGCAACGAAATCCGGCGCCGTCGGCGGCCCGCGCGAGCGCCGCTACGGCGACCTGAAGCAGTTCCATCTCGGCGTCCGAGCCCGTCGCTGGTTTTAGCTTCCTCGTCTCGTACCAGACGATCTCGTCTAATGATTGAGCGTCCATTGCGTCTCTCCAAGGCGCAGTAAGTGCTTACCGAAGGATTGCTTCTTGAGTCGAGGGCGGCGGAGCGGGAGGAGCCAGAGATCCACGGCGTTCGACGGCTTTGCTCAAAGCGTCTACGTCCGGATAAAATCGTTTCGCAAACAGCCAAAACAGATCCGGCGTAGAATGGCTGCATGCTTCAAGCTTGCGAAGCCGGTAACCAACATCGCGCCTCGCGTCGTCGAGAACAATCTGTCGGTCTTGCCGAAGCCTATTGATATCTGACAGATGTGAGAAAAATCTATCGAAACAGAACCGGTAGACGAGCACCTTTGGGTTTGACAGGCTGCCGCAATCAATGATCGATCGCTTCGTCTCGAATAGAAGCCGCGGCTCATGTTCCATGAGTTTGGAGGATGGAGCGTAACGGAGATCCGGGCATTTCTCAAACAGGGGTGGACGCCGGGCTGGCGCCAACATGGGGCCGACGCCATAATCGAGCGCGCGGCAGGCGAACGCGATCTCCTCACTGTTGTCAAACTCAGCGATGAGGCTCGCCGCAAGAACGCGCGCTTTCCAAACCTGCGCATGCCTGTATTGCAGATAGACATAGCAGATAGACATAAAGGACGCTTACACCCGAAGGTGTGGCGACCTTTGGAACGTCATCAAACAATGTGGGGTTGCCCATTGAGTAGGCGCCTTTCCCTCCTTGCGAACCGCTATTGACAACCGCTCTGCTCAGGCGTCCAATTCGTGAAAGGTCAGCTAACGGCGGTTGAGTTTGATCGCGCCCGTCCGCAAATTATCGCATTACTTTTGACGTTGATTTTTTAAATGAAAAGACCGGGGAAAGCAATTACTCGCAGATCGAAATAGTCGGAAAAGATAAAATATCTGCCGCCTCTGAATGCTGAGAGGTGAGAAGATGGGCGCGCGCGTCGCGCGGTCGCCTGCTTTCTTTGAGCATGGATCATATTCGCTGCAGGTGGGGCTCGGAGCGATGGTCGATGTTGTTTTATGCTCTACGGGCAATGGCGGTCTTTTGACCGTCGGAGCTGAAGTCGGTGCACTCTCGGATGGCGACTATCCGATTAAGGGCTTGAAGATTTCTGTTGCGGGCGTTGTGGTTTCGGCGAGCTTCGATGTCGAGGCGAGCAAGATCAGTATTCCTGAAATTCTTCTGAAGGGCCCGCAAGGCGGATCGTTCCAACTGAAAACTACGGAGGACATTGCGACGGACGTCTCGGGCGACGCCGTCCGCGCGGCGCGCAGCAGAATCCGGAAGGCGCTTACGCAGCCGCTCAAGGCGAAGGGCTCGTTCTTTGGCGCTGACAAATTCTTCAATAACTCCATCGAAATAACGATCCGCCTCGACCCCGCCGCGATACTTCAGGAGTCGGCCTCGGCGCTGTGGGTCATGAGAGTGGAGGCGACAGCCGCCGTCAAATGGACGGTCCGGCTCGGCGATGACGGCGCCCAGCCGACCCTTGACGCGAATGCGCAGGCGCGGTTCAGCGCCGAAATCGGGCAAACGGGCCCCTTCCTCTCCTTTCTCCTCGCGCGAGCGGACCAGTTGGCGTTCGCCCTGCGGCTGCCGGCCGTTCCGTTTCCTACACTGTCGCTCGCCGGTCTCGCCTTCGATCTTGCCGAGCCCCCGGCCCTTGCCGATCTCGGCCTGCCGAACCTCACCATGGCCTGGACGACGGCGCCGAAGCTCACCCTCTCGATTACAAATGGAGATCTTGCGTTTCGTAGCGATCCGGCAGGCGCCGGCACGATAAAAGTCGGCGGCCAAGCCATCGCAGATATGACCGACCTCACGATCGCCGGCAACCAGAACGGCGTCGCGCTATCGGGTCGTTTGACGTCGAAGAATGCGTCGTTGTCGATAGATGAGGTGATCGACGCGCCCGACATCATGCCGTTCCGGATCGAACTGAAGGATGTAACGGCGACGCCGTCTCTCACGGTCAATAATGGCACCGTGAGCGTCGTGACGACGTTCGACGCCAAACGCATCGAGATAAGAGCGAAGTCCGATCCGTCCATGGTGTTGGCGTTCCGCGCCAAAGCGATAATCACAGCAGCGACGGGCGGCCCAAACGCGCAAATTAACGAACTCGCGCTGATCGAGCCTACGCCTGTCGAACTCGTTCGCGCGACAAACGCCGCCGCCGGGCGCTTCATCCGGCTCCTTGGCGCCTTGCCGACGGCCGCCAGCGGCGGGGTCGCCCCGCTGCTGCTCCAGCGGCTGTCGGCGATGACGGCGGCGGCGCTCGACTGGATCGCCGGTCATGCCTCGGGGGCGGCGAAGGAATTGGCCGGCGTCGCCGAAAGCGCGGCGCTGGCGCTGGGGCGCATTCTGGACTTCATCGGGTCGGCGCCGGCTGCGTCGCTGCCCCATGTTGTCGTCGAGGCGCGTCTCGACCCGCGTGACTACCACATCCGCCAGCTGATCGTCACGCCGCTGTTCGCGGAGCCTCCGACGACGCTGCAGACGATGAGCGCGGCAGGATTTGACATCGCCGCGCCGCTGTCGCTCCAGCCCTGTCTGATGATCGATTTTGGGCCGCCCGTCTGGTTCGGTCTCGTCGTCAAATCGGCGGCGGCGGACGAGATAAAGATTTCGACTGATCTATGGCTTGCTCCCGACGCCAGCCCAGCGCAGCCGCTCAGCGACCTAAGCGAGAATGGAGGAAGGCCGTCCGATCGCCTGATAGCGATCAAAGCGAAGAAGGGGTCGAACAAGGACATCGCCCTCGTCGCTATCCGCAACGGCGCCCTCGCCGCCTTTCAGAGCCTGCCGACGGCTGCCGCGGCGCCCGCGACGTTTCAGCTCGGCGGAACTCAGGTCACGCTTGCGCCGCTGACAGAAAACGCGGACTTCGGGAGGCTCACATTCGGCGCCGGCGCAGACATTGCTATCGACATCGATGCTTCACAGGCCGCCGGCCGCATCCTGCCGATGTTTCGCAAACTCCCGAGCGCGGAGTCGCTGGAGCAAAAAGTCAAGGTAACGGGCTTCGACCACTCGAGCATAGACGATGATTGTCTGGTGGTTTCGGTCATGGTCGAGATCGCCCTGGGCGATTTCACAACCGACACTGCTTTTGATCTCAAAATAGACCTCGCCACCCTAAACATGTCGATCGCCTCCGGCAAGACGATCAAGGTGAAGAGCAAGAACGCGGACCCGCTTCCGAAAAAAAAGATCGCCGACCTCGATCTTCAGATCAGCCGCAAGCCCGGCCAAGCGGCCGGACCCTACGGACTCTTCGAGATTTCCTTCGCGAATGATGATTTCACGCTGAGCAAAAGCGGTGAAGCGATCTTCGAGATCGCCTATGGCGGAGTCGCCGGCGAGGGCGGGGGCGTCAAATTCGACATCGCGAATTTCGCGGTCGGCCGCGGCGGCCTCGATCTCGAAGCGCGGGTTCTGCCGGAGCCGGTCATGCTCGCCGGCGTGATGACGCCGTTCAGATTCACTGAAGGCGACATCACGATCAGCAAGGGGCGTTTCACCGGCGGAACCCTGAAAGGCTCGGGCCCGTTGCCGCCCGATCTCATCGGAGAGGCGAACGCGGAAGTATCTCTCAGCTTCGCAACGAGGGGCGCCGGCTCGTCGCCGAAACTCTATCTGCAGAGCTCGACGGGCTCTATTCAGGGCTCTAAGGGCAAGCCGCTCATTTCGGAGGGCACCCGTTTCCATTTCGAGCTTCTGACGGCCGACCTCAAGTTTCTTGAGCAAGACGGCGGCTATCATTTTTATTTTGAGCTTACCGGCTCGGCTGCGTTTCGTCCGCGCGCCGGCGAGTTCAGCTCGGGCCTGCTCAAAAATTTGAGCGCCATCGAAATCAAATTCGAAAAGGCGCCATTGACCAAAGACCCGGCCGTCCTGCTCAATCGCCTTGAATTTCTCGTCAAGCTCGACCCGCCCGAGCAAACGCGCTGCTTCGATATTTTCGATTTCGAATTGCGCGGCATAGGCTTTCATCCCGCGGCGCCCGTGTTCGAGGGCGCGCCGCCGGCGATGATGCTTGCGGGACAGGTGAAATTCGGGCTTGGCGACGTCGTCAGCCCGCGTTTCGATTTTCACAAGATGTGGATCGCCGTTCCGGATGCGAAGCATCCGCAGCCGCGCGTCAGATTTGACGGGCTGACGCTTGGTCTCAAGGTGGGCTCCACCGTCGACATCGAAGGCACGGCGATGGCGGTCGACGACGAGATGCCGTCGCTATGGAAGCCGGGCGTCGTGCCGTCGAACGTCAGCGCCAAGGGCTTTCTCGCGGCCGGCCGGCTGACGATGAAGGGATTTGCCCCGCTCTCGGCGGCGATGGGCTTTCTGGAAATGCGCCGGACGCTGCCCGACGGATCACGCTCCGCGCCGCGCGACGCCTTCTTCCTTTATGGCGACAAGGGCGATCTTTCCGAACCCATTCCGACGCCGATCGGCGATATTTATCTGCGCAGGGCGGGCTTCGGCTTTGGCTACCGCTACACGCTGGCCGGCATCGCCGCTGCCGAGACGGCTGATACGCCGCAAAAGCTGGTGCAGGTGCTTGATGACATCTCAAAATATCAAGGAAGCCTCAGCAAGCTTGAGGCATGGACGCCGACCTTCGACAATGCGGGATTGACGCTGGCGCTAAGCGGACTTTTCACCCTGACCTCGGCGTCAAAATCCGACGCCTACAACGCCGAAAAAGAAAGAGATCTTGCCAATCCGCTCCTGTTCGACATCGTCGCGGCGTTAAGAACCGACCTCACCTTCCTCATGAATGTGCGCTGCTGGCTCTGCTACAATTACGCCGACTGGCGGGAGGATCCCCAGACGGCCTCGTGGAAAGATGCGCCTACCGCGCGCGGCTATCTCTACCTCTCGGTTCCGCGCCGGGAATTCCTCGGACGGTTCATCTCTGACAGCAAGGGCGCGGTCGGCGAACATCCGCCGCTCTCCGCGCCGCTCAAGACGGCGATCGCAAGCTCCTATTTCGCGGCGACGCTCTATATCCGGCCCGGCCTGTTCCATTTTGAGCTCGGCTGGCCCTATGAGCTGCAAACCCACTTCGGCGATCCGAATGGCGATCTTTATATCGAAGGCCGCGCCGGGCTGATCTTCCGGGTCGAAGATTCATCCTTCGTCTATGGCGTGGCGTTGAAGCTGACAGGCTTCGCAAAATTCGAGGGCGGCGGCGGCGGAGGCAGTTTCGGCGCAATCGCCTCGGCGCGCGCCGATTTCGCGGTGGAAGCGAAGCTGATCGCCTATGTATCGCTCGGCTCGCCGGGCGATACGATGTTTTACGGGGCCATCCAGCTCGACGTCTGCGTCTCGGTGTCGGTGCGCGTCTGGCTGGAGATCTCGCTGCCGTTCGGCCATCACATCCATCTCGAATTCGGATTCTCTCTCGGCCTCAGCGTCTCGGTCGCGATCGAGGCTGTCGTTTTGGTCAAGGACGGGATCGGCGGCCGGGCGGCGATCTCGGTCGGCGTGCAGGCCTTCGGCCGCACCCTCACGCTGGGCGTCAGCCTGTCGTTCAACGACGGCGCGCTGGCGACGGCGCGGGCGCGGGTGCAGCGTTTCCTCACGATGGGGCTCGGCGCCGAAACTCCGAGCATTGACGGCTACGCCAAGCCGCCGTTGCCCGAGCCTTCCCGGGAACTGCGCGCGAAGAACGCCGCTGAGGCGATCAACACGGAAGCGGCGCGGGCGCAGACGGAAATCAACGCGCAGGCAAACCGCGACAAATCCTACAAGGATGCGACAGATCAGAACACAGGGACGATCCCTCGGCAGGGCGTCGCCTATCACCGCCCGAAGGGCGAGCCGATCGGGCCAACGGCGTTCACGGCGCTGCTGTTTCCAACCATGGTTGGCGAAAAGGACGACTGGTATGTGATGCAGCTCCTCCCGAGGGAGGATGAGCCCGCAGTCGAACTCGGGCCGGCCGCAGCCGACCGCGCGAGCTTTTTCTGCTCGCCGCCGGCGCCGGCGCCAAACGGCGATCGGGAGCCGCGCCCGAAGTATCACACGGTCAGCTTCGACGCCGCGCCGTCAGCGGGCCTCCTCTGGTGTCCCGCCCCCGATCCCCCCACCGCCTGCACGCAGGCGACGCAAACGCTCAACACAGACATCATCGTCGCGAAACAGGTCGCCGATCAAAAAGACTCTGCGGCGCTCAAGAATCCGATCACTCTCGAGCATTTCCTCTGGGACTGTTTTATGGGGGTGGACGCCGCGGCAGGAGCAAACGGCGCCTTCACCGAGCCCGTGATCAAATCCTATGCCCCATCGCAGCGATTGCCCGACGATGAGAGAGTCTCCGCAAACACGCTTGCCGACGCCGGCCGCGCGCGCGCGACCGCGACATTCGACATTCAGGTTGCGGCCGAGGTCGGCGAGCGCCGCAGCGCCCTTCTCGCCTCGATCGTCGATTCGGCGAGCGCGATCGCCGCAGCGGGTTTCGACGCTGGCAAAGTCAGCGGGCATGGCCTCGACAGGCTGGACGCCCGTCTGTTCGGCCTGACCTTTCTGGTGTCGCAGGAGGCCCTGCTTCAGCTCTTTCCCGACGCGGACAAGGCTGGCGCGGCGGGGCCGCAAGCCGGACGCTTCTCGGTCGAGAAAAATGATTGTCAAGGCAAAAGCTACAAGGTCGAGCTGTTCAATCCGCCGCCCAAAATGTTCAGGGCGGCCTCGCCCATCCTCTCGGCGCAGCGCATCGAGATCTCGGATAATGCGGTGAGGCTCGACTGGGATCTCGAACCCGCCTGGAGCCGCTCGACATCGCTCTTCCACGATCCCGAGCATCATCTGAAACACTACCGCGTCCGGCGTGTCGTCACAGGCTTCCACGACAATTATGAGGCGGAGTTTCTGGTCAAGCCGGCGGCGTCGATCGGGCCGAAGAACGGCGCGGGCCACCACGAGCTCTTTCGCCCGGCATGGCAGTTCGTCGATGATCTGACGCAGCCGCTGGGCATGCCCGCGGCGTTGCGCGAAGCGCTGCTCGGGCGACTTCCGTTCAATGATTGGACGGCGGCCGTAAATGACGCCGGGAAGGTGGGCGACATTCGTCTCGACTACACGGTGGTCCCTGTCGATTTCGCGGGGACCTCCGATCTTGGCTGGCCGATCGGCGTTGACGTCGCCACTCCGGCACAACATGCTCCAGCTCCGGCGCGAGCGCGTCTGACCGCGTTGTTCGACAGGATGGCGCGTCTGCCGTCGGCGGCCGCGCCGCAACCCGAACTCGCGTTGGAGCTCGACCTCCCGCGCGAAATGATCGTTGATGCGGGCTCCCGTGCGACCCACGCAGCAAAGCTCGCCGATCTCATCAAGGCGGCCGAGCGGCTGATCCTCAAATGGCGGCCCGAACGGGTTGTCGCCGGCGGACTCTACGGCTCTGACGCCGTGGGCGAGACCAACCGGCGGCCGGACCAGCAAGCGATGGAGGCCGTCAAGCCCGGCGACGAAATCTTCGAACTGAGGATCGCCGGCTCCGACGACGGTGCCAAAGGATCGTTGCCGGGGACCCTCACATTTCTCGGCGGCGGCGGCGGCGCGGCGGAGCGGACCAGCGAAGACGCTCGACTTGTCTTCGAAACGAAGTCGAGGGGCGAGCTCGAAAAGCTCATGACCTCGACCGATGGCGAACTGAAGGCGCGGCGCCTGTTCCTCAAGCGCGTTCGCGGCAAAAATGGCGAAAACGGCGCCTCGCCCTGGATCGGCTGCGAACTCGAGATCGCCTATAAAAGCTGGAAACCGGACGGCGTCAACGACGCCAAGATGCTCAAAAACGCGCGATGCGTCGAGGCGGTCGTCGAAACCTACGAATATCCAGCTCATTACGATTTCGACGCGCTCGACTTTGCCGATCTGCACGCCGAATGCGGCCGCGTCTACCATTTTACGCCGAAGTCAGACGCGCGGCTGGCCACGCCAGACGCCGAACTGTTGTCAGACCCGCTGCGGCGCTGCGCCGTGCGCCTGCAGATCAACGCGGCGCCGACGAAAATCGAGCCCCCAGAGGGGATCACGCCGGCGCGGCTGAAGGCGATGGTCGCCGGTTTCGATCTGTTTTCACTCGATGTCGAGGCGTTGCCGCGCGACGTCCAGGCGGCGGATTATCCGCGATACGCGGCCCCGCTCGGACGCCTTACGCTGCTTGCGCCGCATTTGCGCGGCTCCGAACCGTCCGAATTCGGCGATTTCGCCAAAATCGAAGCCCGTTACCCAAGCGATTGGGCGCGTTTCGACGGCGCGGCGCCGAATGGCCCGAACCTCTGGTTCTCCGCCGCGGAAAGCTTCCTTCTCGTTCCGCCGCTCGTCTTGCGCCGGACCCTCATTCCCTTGCCTGACGATAGCGCAATCGCGGAGCTTCTCCTGAAAGGTCAGCCAACGGAGATCCATGTCGAGGTCGTCGGCATGCCGGCAAATCTTCAGTGGTCCCTTGGCCTCGCGCAACAGGACGATAATAAGTTCACACAGGCGGACGGCGGGACTGGCAAGCCGCCCATCTTCCGCAAGACGCACGCCGGCCCGCTGACCACGGAAGATTTGCGTCAGCTGCTCCCGCTCATCGTGCTCGACGATGCAGGCGACCTCGACCAGACATTCGCCAAAAGTCCCCACGACGTCGGCGCCGTCTCGATCAAAATCGACGTCTCCGTTCCGATCGACAACGCGACGCTGCGGCTCGACGTGCCGGTCAGCTTCGCCTTCGATCCGGCGATTCGACTGCATCCCGTGCTCGCCGATACAATCGATTTCCTGCGCTGCGAGCAGGATACGACCATCCGGCGCTATGAGCCGGTCGCCGATCCAGACCCGCCTGCGGACGCCGTCGGGCTTGCCGCATGGATCGACGCGACGCCGCCCGAACGCGATCCGCTCGGCTGGGGCGCCCTCAGAACTCTGGGGCTTGCCGCGGGTTTGCGCCTGTTTGACACGGAATTGGGAGCCTTTGTTCAGGGCGGGGACTTTGCGTTGCTCGTCCGACAAGCGTTCGACAAGGCGCTCAAGCGCTATAAAGGCCTGTTTTGTGGCGCGCCTTTCGTCGATTTCATCTTCGATCCCGAAAACGCCGTCAGCATCGAATCCTTCGACGGCCTCGCCAAAGAGCGCCCGTTTGACCAAAACAACGCCGTCGCGCTGGTGCAGATCGCTCTGCGGCCCTTGTCGGACCATGTCGGCAAGGAGTTCAATTCGCACGTCGACCCAACGACGAAATATTATAGCCTGGAGATCGGCGCGCCGACTGAGCTGACGGCCTCTGCCGGCTTCATCGTCGATGTGATCGAACAGCCGAGCGGGTTTGTCGCCCCGATCCGTCGTCGCCTCAGCGCCGCTGCGGGCAGTACGGACGCCGAAAAAGAAAAATGGCGCAGTCGCCTGCTCGCCGCCGATGACGCGCGGCTTGAAAAGGCGGAAATTTCGGGTCCGCAAACCCTGCTGCTTCGCGTCTTCGCCAGCCGGGATGCGGCGGGTCTGGGCTTCTCCTGCAATCCTGCCTGCGCGCCCGACGAAGTCGCCGCGCCTCCGTTGCGCGGCAATTCTTCGCAAGTCGCCGCGCGCAATCCATTCCAGCAATTCGGCGATCTGCCCGCGGCGTGGCGAGCCGATACGCTGTTCGCCGCCACGGAGGGACCGGATGACGCCGCGCAGGAGCCGCTCCTCAGCCTGCGGCGGCGCGCAGCCCTGCGGCTGCCGCAGGCGCCGACGGCGAAGCAGGCGCCCACGGAGGACGAGTTGCGAAGCGTCAGAAGCACGTTTGCCGAGCGCCTTGCGCATTGGTCGCAGCGATTCTTCGACAAGGGCGTCGGCGATTTCGACGCGCCTGCAGCGCCGCGATATTCGATCGGCGTGATCGCCCTCCCGGCAGCGGTGGCCAAGGCCGCGGACGAGGACGGGCGGCTCGGCGTGATGTTTCTGGAGAAGGACCGCTTCGGCCGGCGCCGGCGCTATGCGGCGCGGCCATTTTGCCGCTATGACGCTTTCTCGCGCTCGGTTCCGGTCAAGGCGGGCGCGGCGACGCCGCTGTTTCCGGCGAACGGGCTTGAGGGCGCGTTCGGGGATCCGAAAGACCCGCGGCGGGCGAATGAGAATTGGGCCGATGTGGTCCTTGCCCGCAGCGAGCCGGCGCCGAAGCCCGTCATTCTCGCGGCCAAACGCGTGGCCGATAAGGTAGGCCACGGCGGCTTTCTCGAAATCATCGTGGCCCGTCCGGCGGAGGACATGCTGCGCGAAGTCAATATGGTCACGGACGCCGGGATCAGCTCGCGCGGAATCAGGGTCGGCCTGCGGCGCGAATATCCCAATGAGGCATGGGCCACGGCGCGCAATGTCTCACCCGACGCCGAAGGCTTTGGCGCGAAAACGATGGTTTCGGACCCGGCCTTCCCTAGCTTGATCTCGGACGGGCTTTTCGATCTAGCCGGCGACGCGCCCGACGCCTGGCTCGGCGCGCTGGTCTATCGCTTCCGCGCGCTGCCCTATTTCTTCCGCATCAGGGCGGATGTCCATTACGCCGCCGGAGTCGTGGTGTCGGAAGCTTCGACCGCGACTTTCGAGGAAGGATTTTACGGTCTCCGCTGGCCCGAATTCAAGACGCGCAACAACGCGGCTCAGATTGCGCCAGCCGCCTATGCGGTCACAAGAGATAGTTCCGGCCAGCTAACCCTCGCCTTCTCGATTCCGCTGCCGCGCCATCTCGACTGCATGCTGCCGGAGGATCTGAAAATCTGGTTCGGCGCCGAGCGGGCGGCCGACGTCAATGTTACGAATCTTCTCGCAATTCCCGATCCCGAAGTCAGTTTCCGCATCGCAATTCAGACGGAGACGGGACAATCCCGGGTTGCCGAAGCCGAGATTTTGCTGAAAGACGTTCAATCTAGAGATCCATATGACGTTCAGCAGACCGGGCCAAGATTCGCCGCCTTCGCGTGGTCGACGCATCTCACGTCGGCCGCCGGCGATTTCAAGATCACGACGCTCACGGTTTCGGCGTCATGCTCGCCCGCGGCCCGGCCGGCGGCGACGGCGCCGAAGCCTGTCCCTGATGATCCCGACGCGCTGCTGCAAAGCCTCGCGGGGCTCGTGGTCGCGCCGGCGGCCGCCGCGGAATGGGCGCGGATCGCGCCGTCGCGAGCCGTAAAGCTCTCGATCTCGAAACCGCCGGCCGACGCCCAGGGCAATCGCAACTGGGCCGCGCTGGACGGCGAACTCGTCCAGGCGATCGCGACCTTCGCCGGCTATGGAACCCCCGCCGTCCAGGCGATCGTCGCCGCCTTGCAACAGGTCAGGACCGTCGCCACTGGCGCCAACCCTGATGCGACATGGAACGCGCAGCTTGGCGGCGACCCCTATCAGATCACAATTTCCAAAATGTCGTTCGCTTTGCCCGGGCTCGTCGCGGGCCTGACGATGATCAGCCTCGTCCCCGCCGGGCCATGGAGCTGGGACGAGACGCTCGCCGGGAATGTGGCGGACCGCAAAGCGCTGTATGAAGGCTTTGCGACCGCGGTCCACAGACCGGCGGCGGACAACTCCGCCGACCGGCTGCGCTGGGCCGAGGCGCTGCGCAACCATTATGTCGCCCGGCTGCTTCAGGAGGTCCCCGACGTCGTCGGCGGCCTCGCGCCGGCGCGGGAGCTCATTAAGGTCTCCGAGATTCAGCCATATGAGAGCGTTGGCTGGCCGGCGATGTGGTCCGGGTTCGATCTTGTCCGGACGTGGCGTTATGACCCCAAGGCTGCCGCTACGGCTGCCGATCTGTTTGCGCTGGAGACCGCGATCGAGGCCTATATTGCCGCGCAGCACAGCCATGCCGCGCCCGAAGAGAGCAGGCTGATCCTGGCCCTCGCCGGCGTCGAGGACAGCCTGCTGCGGATGGGGCCGCCGCTCGCCGGCTTCGCGCTCGATCTGACGGCGCGCGCCGCCGCCGATGCGCCAATCGACGCAGCCTTGAGCAATCTCGCCGTGAGGCGGCCGCTTGTCGCGGCGTCGGCGGTCTTGCGGCAGCCGCCGACCGACGCCGAGCTTGCGTTGCTCAAGGCCGCGGCCGCGGACGATGTGTTCAAGACTTTCAAAGGGCTTGCCGACGAGCAGCTGTTCGGGCGCCGCCGCAGTCCGGTGATCCTCGCTTTCAAGGGAACTGCGCAACCGATCAGCTGCGAACCGATCGGGCGACCTTAGCCGCGGCGCGTCAGAAAGCGGTATTGGGGTTTGACATGGCCGAACAGGGTTCTCCTTTCAGAACGATCACGATCCTTGGCCCCGGCAAAGATCCGCTTTGGCGGCTCGATCTCGCGCTCGCTTATCTTGGGCCGGATAGAGGCGCGGCGCGCAATGTCGTGACCAAGACGCCGTCGATCCGAGTTCTCCTCGAACAGACCGAGCCGCTAATCAAGGTCGCCTGCGGCAAGCCCGCGACCCTGCATGACATGCGGCCGCCGACGCTGGCGCGCGCCGCCGTCCGACCCGAAGCTGGCGGCGGTCGCCGCCGCGTCGAAATTGCGCGAAATCCGGGAACGGCGGAGCCGACGGGTGCGAAATTCGCCGATGTGGCGTTAGCGCCGATATTTGCAGCGGGCTGGCCAGCCCAGTCGGACCCCGACGGCAGCTTTCCGGCGACGCGGCTGGCGAGTGGACGCATCGCATTGCGCATCAACCCAAACCAGAACTCAGCGCTGACGAGGCTTCTCGACCTCAAGGCGAGCGGAGAAATGTTCGGCGGCCTCGCCGCGCCGCTCGACAACAACTGCCTTGAACTCGAATTTACACCCGATGGAGTCGAATTCGACGTCGCCGTTCCGGTGCCGGGCTGGGACCTGTTCGAGGACCAGAACCTTTCCGACGTGCTCTTCGTCCGCGTCAATCTCTGCCGGGAATCCGCGAACGGGTCGGCCAACTGGCGACTTCAACTGGTCGACCGCGCCGCCGATCCGCACGGCGGCGATCTCAGATTGCTCGCGGCCGGCCTGAAAAAGATGATCGAGGCTGTCAACGCGAAAAATGCGCGGTTTCATCATCCGCTGCTCCTCGACTTTGATTCAGGGCGCGTCGCGCCGCCGCTGTCCTGGCCGCTGAATTTCGACAAAGTGGGGGTGCTGACCGCGCCTTGGGTGCCGAATGCAGGCGGGGCCAGGCCGCGGTGGCTAGAATGGAAGGCCGAGCTTGGCGTAGACGCCGTTCGGGCGCGGCTCGCGACCGAGCCGCCGCCTGGCTCCAGGGAGCCCTCGCTGGCGCAGATCTTTCCCGCCGCAGCCACGCTCGCCCGAACCCCATCGGAGCTCACTCTCGGTTTGAAGACAGCGCCGGCGCCAGTCCAAGGCGCAGCGCCGACGCCTGCCCCGGGAGCGGAAGCCGCCGCCAGCTGGGCCGCGAACGCGCAGCGCGAAACCGTTATGACCCTGACGACGCTCCGGGGTTCGGCAGCTGACCACCAGCTGCCGGTCGCGATCGAGGCGCATTCCGTAGCGCGCCGACTGAAGCCCTTATACGAGGCGGCGCATGCGCTCCCGCTCGACCCGGCCGCGTCGCTGCAAGTCTTCCTTACTGTCGATCGCGGATGGCTTCAGCTCGGCGAGCCCAAGGATTCCGGCGCTGCGGCCTCGGGGTCTCCACAGCCGGCAACACCCTCTCCGGCGGCGGCCATGGCCGGCTCTATCGCGTTGGCGTTGAACGCGCCGAACGCGCCGCGTCGCGAAATCTTCTTCGAGGCGGCGGCGAGCGCTTCGGTCGAGGTCAAATGGACGAAGCCCGCCGGGAAACCATCTGAATTGAATTCAGTAAAGCTCGCCCTGACAGGCGCGGCGGGGCGGCTCTCCGGCCTTCTGTTCTTTGCCGAGACGAGCCCGACGCCGGCGGAATGTCTGCCGACGCTGAGGGCCGGCGCGGCGGCGACGCGCGACCTGCCGCTGCTGTTTGGGGCCCGCCTGCCGGACCCGGCGCTGTGCTGGAACGGAAGCCTCGCCTTCTCGCCCGACGCCGGCTCCGGGAGTTTCGGCTTCACGGTCACGCTCGATCAGGCGGCCATCGCCTGGCTCCGCCATCCGGTTTTGCCGGTCATTCCCGCGGCGGCGCTGACGCGATCGGCGCAGGCGTCGCGGGACCCGCTTCATTCGAGCGGACTGCTTCCGCGCCAGCTCAAAAAGCCATTCAAGCTCGAGCTCGCGAGCGGCGCGGCCGCGCCAGCCGTCAAGGGCGACTGGATCTGGTGCGAGGAATGGCGCCCCAAGACAGGGCGCGGCGTCCCATTGGTCATTCCAACCTTGCCGGGGATCGAGCTTGCGCCCGCCAAGCCGGATTCCGAGGAGCTGAAGGCAGTGCTGCGCTATGATCTGCCGGCGCTTGACGCCTTTTTCGCGGCGGCGCGGCTACCGCCTCCGAAAGACGCCTCATCCACCGGCGCCGGCTCTGGCGAGCCGGACCAAAAGCCCGAAGCGCCGCCGACGGCCGTCGATTTCGGGCGGCTCGCTCGCTCATGGAGGGCTGTCGCCGACGCCCTGGAGCTCGCCCGGACGCAGGCGGCCGCGGCCTTCGACCCGCGGGTCGAATTCGAAAAAGAGCTGGTCTGCTCTTTCAAGAGCTTTGTCGAGCCCTATCCATGGCACGCCAAATTCAAGGTCACCGCTACATGTGGCGCGGATTTGCTGCCGCTTGGCGGCTACAGCCTCGACGGGCGAACCTATTCCGGCGAAAGCGCGCTGATCGGCATGGCCGGCGACGGCGAGCAGTCTGTCCGTTTCAAGCTCAACCATGATTCGCTCGAAACGAACGGTCAAGGCGCAATCATAGTCGCAGGCTTCGCCGCCGCGCTTTATCAAAATCGCGATCAAAATCCCCCCGCGTCCGGCTGTCTGTTCGACAGCCGCGGCTTTGGCCTGGAGCCGAAGGCGGACACCGCGAACGCCTCGATCTTGCTGAGATCGGCGGCGCTGGTCCGCGCCGTCGGCGCAGCGCCCGACCTGTGGCTGTTCGCCACCGCGCGGCGGACCATAAGCCTTAAATCAGACCTCGACGCCTCGCTTGAATTCTCGTTCTGGTTCCGCGACCTGCCGCTCTTTGAGGAGCATGGCAAGCTTCGCTTCGATGGAGGAAAAAATCCGGCCGAATGCGGCGGCGGACCCGACGGCGCCGAGTTCGACCGCGACCGGCTGCCCTTCGGCCTGCACGAATGGCGCTTCTATAAGGAAAACGACCACACGGAAAACGACGCCGGCTTCGCCATCCGGGTCGGCCCGTTCTTCTTCTGGCCCCTGCGCCTCATCGAACTAACCGTCGACAAACAGTCCGGCAAGGTCCTATCCCTGTCCGTCCTTGGCCGCTTCTCCCTCCTCGCGGCGCCGAAAGCGACGAACTCTCCCTTCGGGCCTGACGAGCCCTATGGCGGCGGCAATCTCGTCATGCTTTCCTGCAAGGCGTCAGGGGACGCCTATGAATTTTCGTGGAAGCGTGTGGACGCGCCGGCCGGCGGCCAGCCGAAGGACTCGAATGCGCCGCTGAGCTTCCCCATAAAGGCCGTTGTCGACACAGAAGGGGCCGCCTACAAAGCGCCGCCGCAGAACGGCTCCGCAGAGACAGAGACGCTGAAGCTGGAACTGCAGGTTCTGAGCCTCAACAGTTTTCCGCCCGGCGATGGTTTCAGACTGGTCGGCTGTCTGTTCGGCAAGCGGCGAGAGCTGACGGTCAACCCAACCGGCGCCCCTTCCGGCGAATATGCGTTCTTGTATGATAATCCCGACAGCGGCGACGAGACCGGCGCAGCTTTCGTGCTGACCAGCCTTTTGCTGGCGCTCCGGCCGGAGGGCGCCTCGTGCAAGCTGAAATTCCTGTTCCGCATTCGCGCTAAGGCGACCCTGCTGATCCTGCGGTCTGAGCTTCCCGGTCCGCCCGGTACAAGCGCATGGCTCGGATTGCCGCTCAAGCCGAAGGACGGCGCGCCGTTGTTCGACGTCGCCATCGCGGACGGGCGTTTGACTGCGAGGCTCAACGGCGTAACGGTTTCCGACGACGCCGCGCCGATCGCCGGCTTTAAAACGGAGGGGGCAGGGGCATGGGAGCTCAACGGCGTCTGCGCCGCCACGGCCATCGCCGATGACGCTGGGGGCAAATGGTCCGGCGTCGCCGCTGCGGTATGTTATTTCGAGGGGCGCGCAAAGGCGGCCAGCTATCGGGTGCGCCATCTTGCGCGTTTTGTCGGGAAAGACGCAAAACGGCAGCGGCTGGAGCTCGACTGGACCTTATCGGGCGACAGCATCATTGGCTGGCCAAAAATCGACGTCTCGAAACTCAAGGAGCCGAAAGACCTCGACCCAGGAAATCTGAACGCCGTCGTGATCGACGTCGGGTCCCGCAACGACGATCTGCTTCATCATCAGGTCACGCTTCAGACGCGGGGGCTCGTGGTTCCCATCGAGCGCCTCGCCGCCGCGCAAGACGCGTCGGATTTCCGGCCGAGGCTCACGGGCGCATGGTCCTTTCTCGCCGAAGCGACCCACACCTTCGGCAATGGCGCGACGCAGCTGAAGTGGCGCTCGCTCGATCATGTCTCTCTGGCCGATCTCGGTACGGTCGCGGCCCAAAGCGACTCCGCTGTCGAGTTCACGCCCCGCTACAAGGACGGCGCCTATCGCGGCCTCCCTTCGACCCAGGGCATGCAATGGGCGGGACTTGGAACCGCCTCGGCCGCGCGATCGGGGCTCGCCGATCATTTTCTCGAACATAAAATCACGCAGTCCGAAGAATTGATCGTGTCGGGGGGCGGCGTCACCCTCATCGAGGCCGCCGATCCCGACATGAAGGGCCGGCGGCAGGGGAGGCGGATCGCCGCGCCCTGGATCCTGTCGGCGTCGGGCGCTCCCCTCAGCGAGCCGCTGGACAGCCTCAACCAATGCGCGGCTAACGACGCCCGAAGCTGGCGCATCGCCGATTATGACGCGACGCCCGGCGCCCTGACGCCGCTCGATCGGGCGCTGCCGAAGCGCCTCCCGTCCGGCCTGCGTCAGGATGACATCGCCGGCGTTCTGCGCCAGCCCGACCGAGCGTCGCAGGCGTTTGCGTCGCGACAAGCGGTCGAGCAGTGTTTTGTCGAATATTGGGAGCAAAACAAGGCGACCCCTGAAGACAAGTGGAAGATCGCGGTCGAGGAAGCCCTTCTGTTCGCCTCGTCGCTGATCGCGCTGCGGCGGCTCTGGGCGGCGGAAGTGAAAAACAACAAGACTGTCGATCTGGGCGATCGAGCAAGCGCCCTCATCCCTCTCGCCGCATCGGAGCGGGCGGCGCTTGCCGTCTGCCTGAGCGAAGCCTTGCCGGATCCGGCGGCGGACGCGTCCGCCGCGGCGTCCGGGCTCGTGGTTCTCAGCCGGGCGGAGATCGCCGGGCCGTTCAGCGACAGCTCGCTCGGCGCCGAAAGCACGTCCGACGGCAAGAATGTCGCGCGGCTGCTCGCCCATGCGGAAGCTGTCATCGACGCGCCGGAGATCCTGATCGTCGCCGCGGCCGACGCCAGCCTGCCACCGGTCGCCGACGCCTCAGGCGTCTGGCGCTTCAACGAGACCTGGCAGGTTCGCGAGGCGCCGCGAGCTTTCGGGGGCGATCCGGGCACGACGCAGCCGCTCAGAACGCTTGCCGACACATGTCATGCATCGCCGGCGCTCGGCTGGCCGTCCGGGACGCGTTGCGCAACCGCCGCCGCTCTTGCGGTCGCGATCGGCGGCGATGCCGTGGCGATCTCGAAAAAAGCTGGTCTTGCCGGCCGTTCCGCCACCTTCGCGGTCGCGGCCTGGGCGCCGTCGCTGTCGGACGCCGCCGTCGAGGCCCCCGCGCTTTATCTTTCATCGGTTTCCCGCGTCGTTTTCGATCGCCCCAAGATCGACGGAATCCATTCGCCGCCGGCGACGCATCTCTCGCTCGTCGCGCCGCGGCAACGCACGCCGGTCGAGCCGAAGGCCGCGCGACGGCCGCCCATTCTTCCTCCGCAATTCGAACGCGCCTTCATCGGCGCGCGGCCCGGCGTTTTTCATGCTTTCGGCCAGACCGTCCTGATCCCGGCGGAGCCTGTTCAAAGCGACGGCGGCGCGGCGTCCGGCGATGGCGCTGAGCGGGACAAATCGAACGCCGGCCTCGATTGCCTGGGCTCGCCAGCCGCAGTCGCGCCGCTGGCCGTCCAGCAGGCGCGAGCCCCGCGCGGAACGGCGTTGCCGGATGAAACCGACCTTGGCCCGCAACCTGAAGCGGCCCTGCGCTTGCGCCGAACCTTTGTCTCTGATGTCGATATGGAAACAGACTCAAACCGCCACCTGCGGTTCCTGGCGTTCGACGGCTATGCCGCGACCCTGCGGCCATCGACAAAAAAATTCATCGCCCGGCTGACGGTGATCGTGACCCGTTTCGATCCGGACGCCGGGAAACCGCTGTCGCTCGCGATAACCGGTGAGGCGAAAGCGCTAGCGCAGCAATCGATAGATGTTCGCGCCGCCGCCTACATGGCGCGTCTCTGGGACCGCGAGGACCTTGCGGCGACTTTATGCGTCGGCGATGCGCGTTTTCAATTCAGCGAGCAGGACTGGCGCTGGAAGAAAGGCGACAAATCCGGCGCAATTGACCTTCTGATGGCGGCCGCCGAGATGACCGGGGCGAAACTCGCTCTCGCAGCGGCGACGGCCGACACTCCGCTGCGGCTCGAATTGACGCTGCCGCCGCCGGACGATCATACCGCTCCGGACGATGACCATCGCGACGGGGTCCGCCTGACGACAGCGGCGGCTACGGATTTAAAAGACGGGCCGCCGCGCACGCTCGTCATCCCCCTGCAGATTCCGCCAGGCGACCGCCCGACGCTCGCTGTTGATGTCGGCACAATCGTTTTCGCCGACCGCTCCTATGACCAGCAGCTTGCCGGCGCCGCCAAAATGGACACCAGAATCGAACTCACAACGGCCGGCCCGCGGAAATGGCGCCTTTCAGCCGACAGGTTCAAATATGACCTCGCCTCGACGATCTACTTCGCGTTTGGCCACATTGTCGAGAGCACGGGAGAGTTCGATGCGCTGGGAGGGAAGTGGCGGCTCAACATCACCCTGTTGCGCGGCGCGGGTGAAATCCAGTTGGTGATTTCCGGCGTTAAAAACACAGGGACGGTTGATCGGCCCGAGCATGGTGTCGACGCCGGAGACGCCTACGCCATTCCCCTTGGCGCACTGCTTGTGGTCCCGGGCAATGCGCCTGCCGCCCTGCGTCCGGACGACAAGCTGCGGATTCGGGTTACGCCCGGCAATGGGTCCGGCGTTTCCCTGCCGAGCCCATGCGAGGTCACTGTTGAAATCACCGCTGAGCCCGTGATCACGCCGGCGCCTTCGGTGTTCGCCCTCATCGAGCTGCTGAACGCCGCCGCCGCTGTGCCGCTCCACGCCGTCGCGCCGACGCCGACGACGATCGAATTCCCTGATCTGCCCGGCGATCTTGCCCTCGGTTCGGTCCGGCGGAACGCGCTGTTTGAATGGAGCTGGCCACGGATCAGCGGCGGCGGGTCCAAAGTTTCGCTGCTCAAGATCGACCGCAGCGGCTTCGGGCAGATCCCTGACAAGAACGACGCGTTCAAATCATTGCAAAAGGCGCCGCTGTGAATGATCTGCGGGGTCGCATCTTGAGGTAGGAGAAAGCCATGCGATATGTCCTTGCCGCAGCGCTGATGATCGGCGCGTTGTCGCACGCCAACGCGGACTGCGCATGCGGGCCCGACTATTGTCTCGGCGATCCGCGCTTTCCGCAAAAATTGGCGGCGAAAAAGGCGAGGCTCGCCAAGGACTATCCGGCCAGACTGGTTGCTTTGCTGGATCGCGCCGGCGCCTGCGTCGCCGCAGTGGATCTGGCCCCGGACGGATTTAGCTTGATGACCGTGGCGAAGGATGGATCGAAGCTGGTCATCGCCTGGGACATAGACAGTGAGCGCATATCGCGGGCTCAGGTCGCGGACGGCCGGGCGCTCGCCTTCTACATGTTCAACGCGGCTCACAGACTCGCGTGCTGCGGAGAAACGCCTTACGACCGGCGGCCAGACTGGGATGCGAACCTCGGCGTCAACACCGACAACGCCATCGCCTGCAAGAAGGCGGGCGGCGATGTGCGCTGCCAGTAGCGTCAGCGATTGGCCGAACGCCTCGGCGCTACACTCCGCGCCGACGCCGTCGGCCAGAGAATCGGGTTTCGGGAGGCTGAGCCGGCTCGATCAACAGAAAAGCCATCGCCTGATTTTTGGCGGCGCTTGCTCAGGATGAACAAAGGGGACGACTATGGCTTATTGGACTGTCATTGGAACCGGAATCGAGGGAGATCTGACGGGAAAGATGTTCAGCGTCACGCTCGACACCGAGACCGATAAATGGATGGCTGGCGGGCCGAGCGTCGACAAGTTCTTCATTACGAAGAGCGGTGTATTCAAGTATGTGGGAATTCCGGAGAACGGAACGCAACTTGTAAAGTCAGGCCCCGTCGAGGTTGCCTTCATCACCGCTTTGAATCGGAGCTCCGCCGTTGGCCAAACAGGGCGCGGTCGGGCGTCCGAGACCGGAGCTAATTTTTCCTGGAAGCTCGATAGCAAATAACGGAAGGTTGAGCGGAGTGTCCTGATGGAGCAGAGACGCGAGACTGTGAAACGGAAAGAGAGAGACAAGGGGGCTGGACGACCAAACGGCGTTCCATAGCTCCGGCGCGCCGCGGGGTTTGGCTGGAGAGCAAGGCGACGCAGGAGGGGGTTATAAGGGGGGTGAAAGCCAAGTCCTTTGAAATAATATCAAATGATTATTTGCATATAATGGCTCACCCGACACGATTCGAACCTGTGGCCTCTACCTTCGGAGGGTAGCGCTCTATCCAGCTGAGCTACGGGTGCCTAAACGCGGAAATACTCGTCCTACCTACGCGGATCAACACTGGGGTTCTAGGCCTGTAGGTTGCAATGTGGTTGCAACGCGCCAGCCCCTACTTGATCCCGAACTTACTGCTACTCCTAAACTACTGAAAAAACGTTACAATTCGAGCCGTTCCCGGTCGTTCAGTTGCACTTTCCTCGCCTTCGGAGGGCGTGATGTCGGACGTTTCGTGCGTCCGCATTGCCACCGCCGAGCCGCCAGGATATGCATAGCTCCATGCCGTCGCCGGAGTGCCCGACTACTCAACGCCGTGATTTTTTGAGGGCGGTGCGCCATTTCGCCTGCAGCCCAGATCGCCCGTGCACTGGCCACAAACAGGACACGGCTACGACGTGGCGATCTAATACGTTGTTTTATCGGCGCTCCCTAGGGGATTTGAACCCATGTTACGCCGTCATAGGCTGACCAAAGCGTTCTCAATGCGGATTACGACAAATGCACATGACGTTTGCTTACTCAGCGTCTCCATCTGACCGTTCCTGCCGCCAATTCTCTGCTTCGCCGCCAATCAGAGTTGTAATTGCTGCGCCAACTGCGTTTGCGGCGAGTAGCGCCGGGTCGATGTCGACGTGCGCGTAGCGCTGCGTTGTTTGAGCCT
>NZ_CABFMQ020000094.1 GCF_901905185.1 Methylocella tundrae | reverse complement strand
CCAGAAGATACCGTTCAAGACGCGACGATCATCGACGCGCGGAACACCCCGCGGCTTGTTCGGCAACAACGGCTCAATCACCGACCATTCGAAATCCGTCAAATCAAACCGCGCCATCTCAGCCTCCGTGATCCGAAGGTTGAATCACGCCACAGCCGATTCGGGAATCCCGATAATGGGTCTATGACCTAGTCCGGCTCCATCGCCGGTGGGCGCGGACAGCGGATTCCATCCATCAACTCGATATCGGGAACCGTCTTCCCGGCCTTTTTTGCCCGTAGGGCGTCGGCGCTCCGAAGGATGGCGGCGACAAAGCTGACAGCTTGCGGATCGACCACGAAAACGCCGTCTCTTTTTCTGATCGCATCGCTGGCGATGGCGAAAAGAGAGCCGTGAAAATCTCCATCCCGCCTGACGCTGTCGCCAGCGAGCAGTGAATAGATCGTCTGGGCAAGCCAGCATATAAATTCATTATCGGAGCGCCGAACGGGTTTGCCGGGGTGGGTGGCGTCGATCAACGCATGGGTGCACTCGTGAATGATCTGCGCGCGACCGCTGGGCGTAGCGTAAAATCCGAGGTTTCGATTGCTGAACCTCAGCGTATCCGTCGTGTGATCATATTCGGCCGAGGCCGCTGGATCGACGACGCCGAATTTAATGTCGACGCAGTACTGGGCGACAAGGTCAGCCAGGTACCCGTAATGATAACCCATGACCGAAATGCCCGCCGCCTGAAATGCGATCGCGCCACAGGCTTTCGAATTCAGGGCGCTCAGGACTTTGAGGCGGAGCTTGAATTCATCGGACATCTCAAATCTCCTTGACTCGCCAGCTCGACCCGGTCGCTTTTCGCAGGTGGATCGACAGCGATCATCCGATTGAACAATGATGATGTCGGTGCGCGCTCACACGATGTTATGGTCTCTTGCGGGCGTGGCCGGCGCTGAAGCGTGTTTGCAGTTTATGTTGGCGGGACGCCAATCCGGGAGGCGATGATGACAATGGTTCGGACGATCGGCCTGATGAGCGGAACCTCCATGGATGGGGTCGACGTCGCCTTGATCGAAACCGATGGAGAAGCCGAGATTTCGTTCCGCGGCTCGGGGTTTCTGCCCTATCAGGACGAGGATCGCGCTCTGCTGCGGGCGGCCATCGCCGACGCCGCGCCGCTGCATGACCGCCGCGCGCGTCCGGGCGCTCTGGCCAGCGCCGAAGCCATGGTGACGCAGCGCCATTGCGAGGCGGTGCGGCGCTTTCTTGACGCGCAGGGCGTTGACGGCAAGACAATCGACGTCATCGGCTTTCACGGGCAGACTGTGCTCCACCGGCCAGAGAAGCGGCTGACCGTCCAGATTGGCGACGGCGCGGCGCTGGCGCGAAGCCTTGGGCATGATGTGGTCTATGATTTTCGCGCCGCGGATGTGTTGCGCGGCGGCCAGGGCGCGCCGCTTGTGCCGGTGTTTCACAGCGCGCTCGTCAGGGCGGCGGGCTTTGCCGAGCCTGTCGCGGTGATCAACATCGGCGGCGTCGCCAATGTGACCTTTATCGAGAGGGAGCGGGAGCCGATCGCCTGCGACGCCGGCCCCGGCAACGCCCTTATCGACGACCTGATGCTGCTCCGCAAAGGCGTTGCTATCGACCGCGACGGCGCCACCGCCGCGCGGGGCAGGGCCGATGAGAAAATTCTCAAGGATCTGCTGGCGCATCCCTTCTTTGCGCTGGCGCCGCCAAAGTCGCTCGATCGCAATGCGTTTTCGGCGGCCGCCGTCGCCTCGCTCGCCACCGAGGACGCGGCGAGAACGCTGACGGCGTTCTCCGCGGCGGCGATCGCCCGCGCCCTCGATCTCATGCCCCAGCGCCCGGCCATCGCTGTGATCTGTGGCGGCGGCGCGCGCAATCCGACGCTCATGGCGGAGCTTTCCGCTCGCCTGCCGTGCCGCGTCGCCGACGCCGACGCTTTCGGCTGGTCGATCGACGCCATGGAGGCGCAAGCCTTTGCCTATATGGCGGTGCGGCGGCAGAAAAATCTGCCCATTACGTTCCCGCAGACCACGGGGATCGACGCGCCGCTGGCGGGCGGCCTCATCGCGCGTCCGGTGCGGTGAGGCGCCATCGAAATGATGTGATCACGGCTTAGGCTGGTGCGTCCCCCCGGTCCGGGGACGCGATCATTTAACGGAGCCCTCATGCGCCTTCCGCTCATTCCTCCTTCCGAACTCACCCCAGAGCAGCGCGCCCTTTACAATGATATGAGCGAGGGCATCGCCAAGAATTTCAAAGGCTTCGTCGCAGTTCGCGAAGATGGCGCGCTGGCCGGGCCGTGGAATCCCTGGCTGCATGAGCCGGTTTTCGGCAAGCCGAGCTGGGAGTTGGTCAAGGCGCTGGCCGATAATCCCTCGCTGCCGAGGGCGGCGCGCGAGGTCGCCATTCTGGTGACAGGCGCGCATTTCAACTCGGCCTATGAGATTTACGCCCACGTTCTCGTCGGCGAATTGCGTGGATTATCGGATGAAAAGCTCGCCACCATCGTCGCGGGGCAGCGCCCCAACGATCTGACGCGGCACGAGGCGATCGCCTATGATTTCGCGAGCGCGCTGGTCAGGGGCGGCACGCTGCCGGAGCTGACCTATAACACCGCGGTCGAGGCTTTCGGCCAGCATGGCGCGGCGGAATTGTCCTATCTCGTCGGGCTCTATTGTCTGGTTTCAGTCACGCTGAACACGTTTGACGTGCCAGTTCCCGAGCCCAAAGCGTAGAGGCCCCGGTCGTTAAGAACGCATCTCGGCATCCCCGGAGCCGCTCAGGCGGCGGCTCGTTGAGGCTCCCTGGAGGCTAGCGCTTTCCATGACGAACCTCAGCCGACGAAGGCCGAGACGTCGAGACTGTAGAGTCCTCTTTGCGGCGCCGGCGGCGCCTGAAGCAGCGTTGCGACGAGCCCGACGCCATTCGCAAACCATTTCGGATGATTGCCATTATATTTATAGTCCGTGACCTGCATGGCTGCATTCACGCCGCCAGAGTCCTGAACATAAATGGCGTAATGGCCGGAATTTGCCGGGGCGTCGCGGTTTGATTCAAAAGCGATCCAGTTTCCGTCCGGCGACCACCATGGCGCGCGCCCCTGATAGGCCTCTTCAAACGGCCCTGTGACGTTTGCGTTCTTGTCGAGCGGCCGGATGACGATGGGATCCTGCCCTCTGTCGACGAACCAGATATAGTTCGTATCTTGATTATACTTTATCTGGCTGCCGATATATTGGCCGGCGAAGGCGAATTGTTGCGGGTTTTGCGGATTGACCGAGGGCATGCCCGCCCAGACCGTCGTACCGGCGACGACGGGAATATCAAGCTCGCCAGAACCGCTAATCACCGACGTATGCGGATTGGGGGCCGGGTTGTTGTTCATCACCGCGAGGGCGGAAACGTTCGGATACCAGGCCGGATAGATCATTCCCTTCGTGGACGAAAGAAACGAGAGATTTGAGCCGTCCGCGTCGGTTATGACGATGCCGCCGTCGATGCAAAACGCGATTTGGCCATTAGACCAGGACCAGTCCGGACGAGTGGCGGACTCGTAATGCGAGTTCGGCGGAAACAGCGAAGGCTGAATGGGGCTGTTCAAAGCCGCGTAGAACAGAACAGCCGGGCTCTTGTTGACTGAGCGCTCGAAAATAATCTGATCGCCCTCAGAGTTGAGCGCGAAACGATAGTCGCTGACCGAAGCGTCAGGGTAATTTAGCAACGGAACTGGTGTGGCGGGAGGCGGGGCCATTGGCTAAGCTCCAATAAATCCATGATCGACGAATTGAAATCCTGGCAGGCATAAGCATGGGCGTCCGGCGCGGAGTCGAGATCCTCCGGCTGCGCGACTGGGGGGCTCAGGCGCAGCTTTGCATTCTGGCTTCCAAACCGGGGACGGATCAAGTTTCTATTGCAAGGCGGAGGTTTGCTGATCGAAGAGCACGCGCGACATTGCCTTCATCTCTCACTGCCCTTAAACCTCGCCCTCGCCGACGGCCCGCCCGCGCCCGACATTGGGCGCTTTGCGCCAGCAGGATAAACATGTCCGACGATTTCTCGCCCGCCTCCGATTTTCTGCGCGCCCTAATCGAGCGCGGCTATCTGCATCAATGCTCAGACCTTGCCGGGCTTGACGCCAAGGCGAAGTCCGGCGAACTCGTCGCCTATATCGGGTTTGACTGCACCGCGCCCTCGCTCCATGTCGGCTCGCTGGTGCAGATCATGATGCTGCGCTGGCTGCAAAAGACGGGCGGCAAGCCGATCGCGCTGATGGGCGGCGGCACGACGCGGGTCGGCGATCCGTCCGGCAAGGACGAAAGCCGGAAAATCCTGACGCTCGAGGCGATCGAGGACAATAAGAACGGCATCAAGCGCGTCTTCTCGAAGTTCCTGACTTTTGGCGAGGGGCCAAAAGACGCGATCATGCCGGACAACGCCGAATGGCTATCGAGCCTCAACTACATCGATTTTTTGCGCGACATCGGCCGGCATTTCTCCGTCAATCGCATGCTGGCCATGGATTCGGTCAAGACGCGCCTCGAACGCGAGCATGAGCTGTCCTTCCTCGAATTCAACTACATGTGCCTTCAGGCCTATGATTTCGTCGAGCTTTTTCGCCGTTCCGGCGCGATCTTGCAGATGGGCGGCTCGGACCAGTGGGGCAATATCATCACCGGGCTCGACCTCGGCCGCCGGCTCGGCACGGCGCAGCTCTATGCCTTGACCTCGCCGCTCTTGACCACCGCCTCCGGCGCCAAAATGGGCAAGACGGCGCAAGGCGCGGTTTGGCTCGACGAAAGCCTTTTGCCTGTGTTCGACTATTGGCAGTTCTGGCGCAATTGCGAGGATCGCGACGTCGGGCGGTTCTTGAAACTGTTCACCGAGTTGCCCCTGGACGAGATCGCAAAGCTCGAAGCCCTCGGCGGCGCCGAGATTAATGAGGCCAAGAAAGTGCTGGCGACCGAGGCGACCGCCATGGTGCATGGGCGCGAGGCCGCTCTTTCTGCGTCAGAGGCCGCGCGCAAAACGTTCGAAGAGGGGGCGCTGGCGGAAACCCTTCCCTCGGTCGAGATCGCAGCCAGCGAGATCGAGGCCGGGCTCGGCGTTCTCGCCGCCTTCGTCAAGGCGGGGCTCGTCGCGTCGACGAGCGAAGCGCGCCGCCAGATCAAGGGCGGCGGCCTCAGGGTCAATGATGAAGTAATCTCCGACGAGCGCGCCATGATCGCGCCCGCCGCCGCCGCAAAGGGCGTCGTCAAACTCTCGCTCGGCCGCAAGCGGCATATTTTGCTGAAGCTGGTCTGAACGAAACGAGAGGGATCGCGCATCGATTTCCTTTTGGCGTCGCGGTGCGCGCGAGAACGGGAACGCGTCGCCGTTCGCATTGCTGCGTCGAGCTTTCCAAATACTGCCCCAGTCATGTTGAAGCTTCTAAAATAAGCAATATCCAAATTTTTATATAGATCAGAATTTCATGGAAGATCGATCTGCTATGAGGCCGTATGTATTGACCCGTCATGGTGACGAAAACAGGTAGCTGTTTTACATACGCAAAGTCCAAGCTTACCTAGCTTCAGCTGCATATTTGATCAACTCATCCTGGGCTATTTCATCTGTAGATAGTTTCTGGAATTTCCAGCTTGAGCTGGCGTCAGCTTATTTTTCGTCCCGGATGCTTCTGAATCTGAAACAGCCGTCATCAAACGGCTGATCAAGGGGAAGACATGATGATGGACAATTGGAAGAAACTCTCGGGGGCGACAGTCCTTGGGCTCTTTGCCGGAGGACTGACCCTCGCCGGCGCCACGATGGCGCAAGACCTGACGGGGCCGCTGGTGCTCAAGGACCAGGGCAGCTTCTTTGTTGGCGGCGCCCTCGAACAAACCGACGCGATGACTGGGACGCCCGGCGGATTCTTGGGCTATTCGAACTCGGACGGCATCAAGGTCGACCAGATGTATGTCCAGTTCCAGGTGCCGAAGGGCAGCGCGCGCAATATTCCTATTGTGATGATCCACGGCTGTTGCCTCAGCGCCAAGACGTGGGAGGACACGCCGGATGGCCGCATGGGTTGGGCCGAATATTTCGTCCGCAATCATCACGCGGTTTACCTTCCAGATCAGTCCGCGCGTGCGCGATCCGGCTTCGACGCGACGACCATCAACGAGGTGAGGCTCGGCCTTAAGCCCGTGAGCGCGCTTCCGAATATCTTTACCTTCGGCCGCCAGTCGGCCTGGGATCTGTTCCGCTTCGGTCCGGCTTACCCGACGCCCTGGCCCGACGAACAATTCCCGGTCGAGGCGTTAAGCGACTTCGGCAATCAGGTGATTCCCGACCTCAACGCGACCCTGCCAACGCCCAATCCGACTTACGAGAACCTCGCGAATGTCGCCATTCAAGCCGGCGGAGCCGTCGTCGTTGGTCACTCGGAATCAGGGTTTTTCCCAGAGGAAGCAGCTCTGACCAATAGCTCGGGCATTAAGGGCATCATCTCAATAGAGGGGCAATGCCCGACTTTGAATCCGGGCCAGATCCAGACGCTGGCGAAGATTCCAACCCTCGTGATGTTCGGAGATCACCTTACGGGCTCCACGATTTCCGGCACGTTTTGGCCCACCAATCTTGCGGGTTGCCAAACATTCGTTCATCAGCTCAAAAGCGCGGGTGGAAAGGCCAAGCTGGTGCAGCTTCCGCAAATAGGCCTTCACGGCAATAGCCACATGCTGATGCAGGACCGGAACAATCTGCAAATCGCGGACTATATTCTCGACTGGATCAGTCAAAACGTCAGCCAGCAACACGGTAAGCCCATGGTCGGCAAAAACCGGGACGCCCCGGATTGACCGACGCTTTGAACGCGCGGCCCCCCGTTCTCGCTGCGATTGGCGCGGCGCGCCCAACGCCCCTCCCCCTAAAAAGGGGGAGGACCATCAAGGCATCCCGTCTTAAAAATTACTGCCCCGCGGCGCCTGCTGAAGGGATGTGGGCGCCGACGCCAAAAATCTGGCGGAAAATGCCGGGCGCGATCGCCGAGAGCGGATTGATGCTGAGCGTCGGCGCGCTGATCTTGCCCTCGACGCGGTAATTCACCCCGATCAACCCCTCATTCGATCCGCCGCCGAGAATCAGGCCGACCACGGGAATTTTCGAGAACAGATTATTGACCGCATAGGCGGGCACGAAGGTGCCCTTCATATCGACGCCGTCATGGGCGAAATCGAGCCAGCCGTCCACCGTCAGGCCGATGGCGTCGCCGTTCATTACGCCATCACGCAGCAGAAGCCGCGTTCCCGCGCGGTCATAGCGCACCTGGAGCCGGTTGAAGGCCATCGCGCCGGCGTCGATTTTCGGCACCCTGCCTGTGGCGTCGGGCGGGGGAACGCCTTCGGCGACAAGCCTTCGCAGCGCAGGTTCGTCGCGCAGGACAAAAGAGTCGATGGTAAGAACGCCGGACAACCCGCCGCCGATCTGCATGGTCGCTGAAAGTCGCCCGCGCTCCATGTGCTTATAAAGATCGGTGAACAGCAAAAGCGATCCGGCGTCATCGGAGAGGATCGTTAATTGCGACGCCGCCGGCGGCCCGGTGAGATTGCCGGACACCGTCTGGCGGCCGAAGCGCCCGGCGAAGGAGAGCTGCTTATAGAGCTCGTCACGCTTCAGCATGCGCAGTTCGAGGCCGGTCAGCACCTGCTTGTTGTAGCCGCTGAGCAGAGCCGATTTGACGTCGAGGTCGATCTCCTTGATCGGCGAAGGCGAAACGCCCGGCGGAAGAGAGGCCGCGGCGGACGGCGCCGGCGTATCGGAGGAGGACGCGAACAGGGTTTTCAGGAACGGACGCGCGTCGATGGTTCCCGCCCGCACCATGACCTTCAAGGTTTCGCCAACCCGCAGCGCGTCGACCTTCATATCGTCGCCCGGCGAAAATTTGACCTGGCCGAATTTCGCGCTTTGCAGCGACTGGTCGGGACCAAGTTCGATCTGGCCATGCGCCTGCACGGCGCCGGCGTCGAGGACGATCTGATCGAGCGACGTCAGACCATTGTTGACGGCGAGCAAGAACTTTGCCTTGCCGGGACGCCCCGGCGGCTTCGAGGCGCCAGGCCATTCGATGCCGGCGTGAGTGAGATCGAGCTCGACATCCGCCCTGATATTTTCCCCGGTCCCGAGCGGAGCGGTTATGGTCGCGGCAATCGGACCCGTAACGCCTGGCACGCCGCCGAGGCCCTGTTTGGCGCGCGCGGCGTCGTCCATGATGATATGGACCATCGCCGAGGCCGCTTTGCCGGAAGGCTGGTTCATCTCGACCGTCGCAGGCGCGCCGAACATGCGTCCTTGCCCGCTCGCCTTGAGACCGCTCGCATCGACATTGATGGCGAGAGTCGCGGCCTCGAGAGCCTCCTTGCCGAGCAGATTTTCCGCCGTAAAATTGGTGACGACCGAATTGATCTTGAGGCTCGTATCGGCGGGGCTCATGTTTGGCCCGAGGTTGAGATCGATTTCTAGCCGTCCGTCAACCTGCCCGCGCAAGGTCGAGGCGGCAAGAGGCAGATTGGCGTAAGGCTTCAGCGCGTCGCGCGCCAGGAGGTCGCCGATCGTGTCGACGGTGCTCGAAACCTTGGCGACGATGACGGCGGGCGTCGGCTTTTGATTCGCGTCGGCGATGTGGAACGTGCCGCCTGCGGCTGTCGTCAATGTCCGGCCTTCGCCGGCGTCGAGCATGCCGACGCTCGTCGTCGTGAAAGTCGAGGTTCGGCCGGTGATGCGGCCGACCCCGTCCACGCCGGTCAGAGGCGGCACGCCCGACAAAAATTCGACGCTGCCGTTGGCGACGGTGAAATCCAGCAGCAGGCTTTCATCCGGCGGCGGATGCTCGTCGCGCATGGCGTCGAGATCGGCGGCGTTGAAATCGATTTGCAGCGTCGCCTTCTCTACGGCCCCCGCCTTGACGTGATCCAGCAGATAGTTCCTCACCGGCGCGCAGATGAACGACGGCCAAAGACGCGTCACGACGGAAATCGGCGTCGGATCGAGCGCGGCGCCGAAACGAAGCCGCGGACCATTCGTCCAATCAACGTCGCCCGCCATCGAAAAGCCGGCCTGCGGTCCGCCAAGCAGGATCCGATCGAACACAAGCCTTTTCTCGCCGAGCAACAGCCGGGCGGTCATTGCAAGGTAATCGACGATGACGGTTTTCTGGCCCGGACGCTCGGGAGCGGCGATGATCGGCTCGGCCTGGACAATGTTGATCAGCCACGGATCGCCCTCCTGCACGGGCAAGGCGACCGAACCAGAAACCGCGCCATGCGTTTCTCCCGCCGTCAGCTTTACCGGATCGATGATGATGCGCCGCGTCGCGCCGTCCCAATGCGCGCCGCCCTGGATCGAGTCGACCATCATCGGCTCGTCATTTGGATCGTCGAAGCGCAGATAGCCGGCGCCCATGCCAAAAGAGGCGACGGCTTCGGACAGCACCCCGTCAGGGCGGAGGCCGACAGAGAAGCTGGCGGATAGCGGCATGTCGAAATCGGCGCCGATCGAACGCGCGCCCGTCGCCAGCAGGATCTCGTCGATCGACAGATTTTGCAACTGCAGCATCAGGCTGCGCTGGGCGCCCGGCGCGCCGCTGGCAAGGCCCGTCGCCGACCAGCGCCCGTTGGGCCCATCGACGGCAAGGTTGAATGTCGTCGAGCCGGAGTTCCTTTGAAAGCCGAGGTTGACGCCATCAAACGTCACTTTCTGATGCGTCGTGCGGTCGTCGATGACGACGCGCCCGCGCGAGATGGCGATGCGATCGACCGCGGCGATCTGGCTGTCTGGACTGGTCAACGCATCCATCAACAGGCGCAGCGCCGACGACATCTGCCTGACAAGCAAGGCGCGCGGCTTCGGTTGCGTCCCCGCGGCGGCGGGCGGCGATCCGTTTTGATCGGCGGGCTGCGACGAGGCGGCCACGCCAACCTCGGCCGGAGAGGCGCCCGCCTTCACAAGCGATTCCGCAAGGGGCGGCGTGATGGCGACGGTTTCGTCTGAACCCGGCGCGATCGGCTGCGCGATCGATCCGTCCGGCAGCAGCGCGAGGCGCACTTCGACGTCAAAAACCTCAAGCCGCTTCGGCACGACGCGTCCAGCGATCAGCGACAAGAGATCGATGGACACTTCCGCGCGGGGCGCCTTGAAGATCGTGCGCCCTGATCCGTCCTTCAGCGACAGTCCGTCTATGCTCAGCGTCGGCGAAACGCCATGCTTGACCATGGACGTCTGGCCCAGAGTGAAATCATAGCCCCGGCCAAAACGCTGATCGAGCGCATCGGCGATGAGCGGACCGAGCCCGTCGATCGACATGGGTCCGCGCGTCAGGCGCGCAACCAGAAGGCCGCCGCTCAGCAGCGCAAGCACGAGCATGCCGACAACGGCATAACCGCAGGATTTCGCGACGAAGGCGCCCCGGCGAGGCTTTTTGAGGCGCGGCGCGTCACTCCCCGCGGGCGATCCCGCGCCGCAGGCCAGCGTCGCCCCATGCGCGGCGGCCGATTCCTTTTGCTGTTTCACCAACCGCTCGCGGCCCTTCCAATGCAAGCTGAAGCTGGAAACCTCGATGTTACGCCGAAACACCGGCCTCGTCGAAAGGCTGATTCCAGCGTTTTTCTTCAATCATCCCGTGCACGCCGCGCCTCTCAGGGCAACAGGAATTTACGAGCTGCGGGCCGAAACGCGGCGTGGCGATTTGGGACAGATTCTGATTTAAACTTAAGCGGATCAGCGCTCGCCAATCCGAACGTTTATCCCCAATATCGTGACTAGGATCGATGGCTTTTCAATGCGACGAAAGGAAGGCGACATGAGCAAGGACGCGACCATGAAACTCGGGGCGGGCGTCGCGGCGCCAAGTTTTGCTCTGCCGGGCGACGCCGGGGCCAAGATCACGCTCAAGAACTTCAAAGACCGCAAGCTTGTCCTCTACTTCTATCCGAAGGACGACACCTCAGGCTGCACCAGGGAAGCCATCGACTTCAATCGTCTCAAGGGCGAATTCGAGAAGGCGGGCGCTGCGATTGTCGGCGTATCTCCTGATTCGCCGGCGAGCCACGCGAAGTTCAAGGCCAAGCACGGATTGGAGCTCGAGCTCGCCTCCGACGAGACCAAGGCGATGCTGGAGGCCTATGGCGTCTGGGCTGAAAAAAGCATGTACGGACGCAAATATATGGGCGTCGAGCGCACGACGTTTCTCATAGAGCGCGACGGAACCATCGCGCAGGTCTGGAACAAGGTGAAAGTGCCGGGCCACGCAGAGGCCGTGCTTGCCGCAGCGCAAGCGCTGAAGTGAGGCTGGCCTGAAGCATGTGGCGCCGTGGGTCGCCACATGCAAACTGACGAATATCACTTGATCACAATTCCTACGTGCGTACAATCTTGGCCAAGCCGCATTTCACAAAGCCAAGCCTCCTTTCACAAAAGGATGAAATGAAGCGAAACGGAAGAATCCAAAAAGGGCGCATTGGCGCGCCAACGCAACCTTGCCTGGATTCACTTCTTGTCCGCCAAGCTGGAAACGGAGAAAGCCGTGATGCAAAATTTGGAGACCGAGGCAAGCCGCCGAGGCGCCGCTCCGGTCAAGGCGCCGACGACTTCGCATCATGCGATGGTTGGCGACAGGACTGAACCAGAAGCTCGCTCAACCGCGATTTATATTGCGCAGATGGCGGCTGAACTGATCAAACTGGCGCGACGGGAGCGGCTCGATCTCCTGACCCATCTACTTGAAATGGCAAAGCTCGAAGCCGAGTTTTCGGTGGGAGCGCGGTAAAGCCAAGGCTTTCAAAGCAGCGGCGGCCGCCGGTCTCGAACGCCGGCCGGAAGCTTCGCCGGCCGGCCCCCGATGGCGCGCACCGGCAGCCTCGGCCATCGCGAGGCTTGCCGCAAGCGTCAGCGTTTCCCGGAAAGCCGCCGGCGGCTCAGAACGGGTTCCATGTCGACGTCGGCGTGAATTTCAAGTAGCTCACGTTGAAGCCGAGCCGCGCCCCAAGCCCGGAGCGAATGGGGACGACATAGACGTCGTCGTTGATAAGGGCTGTCATGCCGAAGCCGCCGACGAGATAGGCCGAGCCGTCGACGCCGCCATAGCGGCGGAAAATAGCGTTCGTGGCCGGAAGATTATAGACCAGCATCATGGTGCGGTCGCCGTCGGCGCCAGCGTCGAGGCCAAGCGAGGGGCCTTGCCAGAACACGTGCAGATCGCCGGCGTTGCGCGTGTGCATGACGCCTTCGCCATAGCGCAAGCCGCCGATGAACGCCCCGCCCGCCTCCTGGCCCAGAATATAGCCGTTGGGCTTGCCCCAGCGCTGCGTCGCCGCTTCGACAACCTCTGCGAGGCCGCGCGAGATCGACCCGAAAAACCGGTGACCATTAGCGACGATCTCGTCGGGAGCATAATCAGCGGGCCGGTCGGGGGCGGGATTTGCCGCCGCGGCGATTGGCCTTAGCCCCAGAAAGGAGCCGCCAACAGCGATCGCCGCCATTTGCCGCGTGAACTCTCTTCGCGATTGCATTTTCGATCCTCTGCGAACCAGTTATGCGTTCGGGGGCGCGCTAAGCACGACGTCGAAAAGTCGAAAGCTGGTTTTCGGACGGCGTCATGCTCTGGCTTATCGACGAGAGACGAATTTAAGACTTCGAACGGAAACCGTCCCTCCGCAGTCATCCGGCTCTAAATGCCAAATTTGACGCAATAGAGTTAACGAAGCGTTGAAAGATTGAATCAATGCAAGCGCGACGCGAAAAAATGATTCTCCGCGTCTTTTCGCGCGCGCGGCTTCGCGGCAAAGGAGAAAGACGTCCTGGGGCCGGATCAGTGATCGGCGGCGCTCGATGGCTGGATCGCCTTGCGGTCTCCCCAAGCGACGAAAGGCCCGTTCCTGAACTGGAGGCCTGCCTTGCCATATCGCAGCGGATGCTGTTCGCGATCCAGCACGATTCCGCCCGCGGCCCGCAGAACGGCGTCGCCCGCGGCCGTATCCCATTCCATCGTCTGGCCAAAGCGCGGATAGACGTCGGCGTCGCCTTCGGCGACGGCGCAGAACTTCAAGGACGATCCCGCCGCGCGCCGCTCCTTGATCGGCAGTTGGGCGAGAAAAGCCTCGGTCTCGGGATCCGAATGCGAGCGGCTCGCCAGCGCGGTCAATCCTTGGGTCGGCGCGGGTCGCACATGGATTGCGCGGCGCTCCCCGATTGGCGGCAGGGTTGCGCCCGGCGCGATTTTGCAGGAGGTCGCCGTGGCGCCGCCGATCCAGATCTGCCCGAGGGCCGGGGCGTAGACGACGCCGGCGAGAGGCGCGCCATCGACGATCAGGCCTATATTGATCGTGAACTCCCCATTTCGGTTGAGGAACTCACGTGTGCCGTCGACTGGGTCCACGAGAATAAATGTCGAGCCCGCAACGGTCTTTTTGCCATGCGCCGCGGCTTCTTCGGCAAGGACAGGGAAACTTGGAAGGCGCTCGGCGAGACGCTCCAATATGATTGCCTCTGCATATTCGTCGGCGTCGCAGACGGGGCTTTTATCAGCCTTGCGGCGCGCGTGGCTGTCGGATGTATAGACCGACATGACCGCTATGGCGGCCTCAAGCGCGATTTCGGCAAAGATTTCGGCGATTGCGTCGCGATCGACGGATGCGCCGCCATGCGGCGTTCCGGCGAGCAAAGAGTTCATCTCGGTTGACATGAATATCCGTTTGTTCGGCGCGCAGACCATCGCCCAAAAAAGCAGCGGATCGAAGCGGCTCTGCTTTAGCCGCCGCGCGGTCGACTGGGGCTTATAGTAACGTACGGTCGGCGCGACGGATATAAAGTACTTTTCAATTATTTAATAAATCGCTTTAAGGATTGTGATGAACACTCGAACGGGACCAGCGCGCGTTTGCGGCCGTCCACCCTATTATTCCTCAGACTGAGCCCTTCAGCGCCTTGAGCTGAAGCATAGCCGCTCTGTTCCAGCGCGCTCGATTCGAGCTCCGCTCAAACTTACCGCATCGGCGACGCGGGTGACAAGACCGCTTCGGCTTGCGGACTCAGGCCTGCGCTTTTTCCATCATCTGCGTGAAACGCTGGAACAAATAATGGCTGTCGCGCGGGCCGGGCGAGGCTTCCGGATGATGCTGGACCGAAAACGCAGGCCGATCCAACAATTCAAGACCGCAATTCGACCCGTCGAACAAGGAGCGATGCGTCTCCCGCGCATGAGCGGGCAGGCTGGCGGCGTCGACCGCAAAGCCATGATTCATCGAGACGATCTCGACCTTGCCCGTGGTAAAATCCTGCACCGGATGATTGGCGCCATGATGCCCCTGGCGCATCTTCATCGTCCGCCCGCCAAGCGCCAGGGCCAGCATCTGATGTCCAAGACAGATGCCAAACGTCGGCACCTTCTTCTCAAGCAAAGCCTTGATGACGGGAACGGCGTATTTTCCCGTTTCAGCCGGATCGCCGGGACCATTCGACAGAAATACGCCGTCCGGCTTCAGGGCGAGAATGTCCTCGGCCGTCGCCGTCGAAGGCGCAACCGTCACGTCGCAGCCGACCTCGGTCAGCAATCGCAAGATGTTGCTCTTGACGCCATAGTCAATGGCGACAACCTTGAACTTGCCTCCCTCTTTGGAGCCATAGCCTTCGCCCTGCCTCCAAGGGGTCTGCGTCCAGTCATAGCGCTGCGTCGAGCCGACGCTCGGGACGAGGTCCATGCCCTCCAGCCCCGGCCATTGCGCCGCCTTCGCGCGCAGATTCTCAATATCAAAAACGCCATCGGGCGAATGGGCGATCACCGCGTTCGGCATGCCGCGCTCGCGGATGCGCGTCGTCAGCGCGCGCGTATCGACGCCGCTGAGGCCGATAATGCCCCGGCTCTTCAACCAGGCGTCGAAATGCCGGGTCGAGCGGTAATTCGAGGGATTCGTGATGGGCGCATGAACGATGACGCCGCGCGCCGCCGCGCTGGCGGCGGGATTGCTCGTTTCGATATCCTCCTCGTTGGCGCCGACATTGCCAATATGGGGAAATGTGAAAGTGACGATCTGTCCTGCATAGGACGGATCCGTGAGAATTTCCTGATAGCCGGTGATCGCGGTATTGAAACAGACTTCGCCAACCGCCTCGCCCACCGCGCCGAGCCCCGCTCCTTCGAGAACAAGGCCGTCGGCGAGAACCAGAAGCGCGGTCGCGCGCGGTTCCTGCCAAAAACCCGGCGCTTTATCTTGATCCTGCGTCATGCTCACTCTACACCCATGCGCTCGTCCGGCGTCGCGCCCATCGGCGCGGCCGGCTTAATTCTAACAGGTCTATTTGGGACTTCGATGGGCGCGAAGCTAGAGGCAACGCCGGCTTGCGTCAATTCTTTAGCAAGGCGCGGGCGCTTCGCCAGATAGCGATCGCGCTCCTTATGTCATTGGTTTGACGCATGATTCTGGCGGCGAAAATGAGCCGTCGCCAGCCGCGTCATAGGCTCAAAAAGAAAAGGACCAGCGATGCGCGAACAATTCACGAGTCAGTTGAAGCTAGCGATGAAGGCCGGAGAAAGGCGGCGCGTCGACACCATCCGCATGATCACGGCGGCGCTGAAGGATAAGGACATCGAAGCGAGAGGCCAGGGCAAGAGCGTCGGCGACGACGACATCCTCGCCTTGCTGCAGAAAATGGTGAAGAGCCGGCAGGAATCGCTTGAGATCTACGAGAAGGCCGGACGCGCCGATCTCGCCGGCCAGGAGGCTGAGGAGATCGTCATCATCCGGAGTTTCTTGCCCGAGCCGATGGATGAGGCCGGCGTTGAGGCGGCGATCACTGAGGCCATCACTGAGACCGGCGCGGCCTCCATCAAGGATATGGGCAAGGTCGTCGCCGCGCTCAAAGCCAAATACGCCGGCCGCATGGATTTCGGCAAGGCCAGCGCTCTCGTCAAGGCAAAGCTTGGGCCAGCAGGCTGAACCTCACGCGTTGACGCGCAGAAACAGCTCCAGCTCCTCCGGCGCCATATGCGTCAGATTTTCCTCGGCGGGAAAATCACCGTCATGAACATCGCGCACATAGGCGCGCGCCGCGTCGACCATGATCTGGCCGACATTCTGATAGCGCCGATTGTGCCGGAAGTTCTTTGGGCCAAACCCCAGAACATCCGTAATGACCAGAACCTGACCGTCAGTATTGCGCCCGGCGCCGATCCCAATCGTTGGCGCCTTGACCGCGCGAGTCACCTCGGCGGCGACTTCTTCGGGGATCATTTCGAGCACGAGCAGCTTCATGCCGGCGCCATCCAGCGCGAGCGCGTCAGCCAGGAGCTTCGACGCATCCGTGGCCGAACGGCCTTTGACGCGCTTTTCAAGATGGTTTTGCGGCTCGAGCCCAAGATGGCAGCAGACCTCGATCGAGGCGCCCGCGAGCGCTTCGACGATCGCAAGATGCGCGCCCTCGAATTTCACAATATCGGCGCCAGCCTCGATCAGGCTTTGCGCGCTGGCGACCGCCGCGCCGGGCGAATCATAGCTCCCGAACGGCAGGTCGCCGATGACGACAGCCTCGGGCGCGCCCCGGCGCACGGCGGCTATATGATGGCGCATGTCCGCCAAAGTGACGTCACGCTCGCTCTCGTAGCCGAGCATGCTCGCGCCGACGCTGTCGCCGACCAGGATCAGGTCGACCCCCGCCTCCGCCTGCGCGCGCGCCGTCGGAGCATCATAAGCGGTCAGCACCGCGATCGGCGCGCCGCGCCGCTTCATCTCAAAAAAACGCGCTGTTTTGCTCATCGGCGGCCACTTCCATATTGACCGCGAGCCAGGGAGGCGCCGGCGGCCTTCGGGATGACGCGATATATAGGAGCGATCCGATGGACGGAACACTATTCGTGCAAAATTCGCGTGCGCCCCGGACGCGCTCCGGCGTTTGGGCGCGTCCCCTCAACATGCGCCTCAAAAAAATGTGTGCAGTGCAGCACTACCGCCCCCGCCCATCCGATGATACCTTGGCAGTATCGTCATAGGGTTGATTTTGATTAATTTTCGCTTGCCTCTACTGATGCGGGAGAAAGTCGCCGAGCCAAGGCTGCGCGGCGTTCGCTTGCTCATTCCTGCTCTTCTGGCGATCCTTTTCGCGCATGTGCTTGCGGGATCGGCGGCGCAGGCCGGTTTTGCCAAGCCCCTCTCCGCAAGCTTCGGGACCATTGCCTCGAGCGCGCATGATCCGGGTTCTTTCATGGAAGCCCGCGCCGACACGGGAATTGAGACTGAGACCGATCATTCGGACGGCTTCGCGTCGGAACGTTTCGCCGATGACGACGACGGAGCCTCCCACCCCGATTTCTCAACCCCTTTGCTCTTCGCGTTTTCCTGCCACCGCGGCGGCTGCGTTCGCCTTCGGCCCCCGCGCGCATGCCTCGCAACATCTGGCGCCTATGATCCGCCGCTGCGCCCTCCCCCACTAACCCGCGCCTGATCCTGCCGCGAGTCGGCCGCCGCTTTTGGCGGCTCAGGCCGCGCGACGCCGCTTGCACTTGACGCCGAGAGGTTGAGCAAGAGCAAGCCATCGCCAGCCCTCGCGGCGCGTCTCAAAAGACCTTGACCTCCCAAATTTCAGCTGGGCGCCGACTGCGTCGCGCGCAAGCCGACGCGCGCCCTTACCCGAGCGAGAAAACGCTATGGAAAGTCTCATCGAAGGCTTCAACCACTTCCAACAGTCCGTGTTCCCCGCGCAGCGGGCCGCCTATGAGCGCGCCGCGAAAGCGCAGACGCCGCATACGATGATCATCACCTGCTCGGATTCGCGCATCCTGCTGGAGCGGATCTTTTGCTGCGAGCTCGGCGAATTATTCGTCTATCGCAATGTCGGCAACATCGTTCCGCCCTATGGCCAGCAGGTCACCGGGGAGGCCGCCGCGATCGAATATGCGGTGAGCGCGCTGAAGGTCAGGCACATCGTGATTTGCGGCCATTCCGACTGCGGCGCGATGAAGGCGCTCGCCCACCCGCACGAGCTTGAGGACAAGCCCTCAACGGCCGCGTGGCTCAAACACGCCGAAACGGCGCGCCACATCGTCGCCCACCGCAAGCACAGCGCCGATCCGAACGCGCAGTCCCATGAGCTCTCCCATCTGATCGAGGAAAATGTGATGGCCCAGCTCGATCATTTGCGGACGATGCCGATCGTCGCTGCAAGGCTGGTCTCCGGCGATCTCCAGATCCACGGCTGGATCTACGATATCGCCAAAGCGGAACTGCGCAGCTTCGACCCAGCCGCGCGCATGTTCAGCCTGATCGAACCATCGCAGCCCTATGGGCCGAGGCGCGAAGGCGCCCTCGCCGCGAGCTGAGCGCAGCGCTCACGTTAAGGGGCGGGTCCGGCGTCCGGGCCGCCCCACCGCCCATTCTCTATCATTGGAAAGGTTCGCCATGCGCGCTTTCTTTGCACGCCGATCGTTTGCGGACGATCTTCTCGCCTCCGTCGTCGTCTTTCTCGTCGCTTTGCCCTTATGCATGGGCATTGCGATCGCCTCCGGCATGCCGGCCGCGAGCGGCCTCATCACCGGCATCGTGGGCGGCCTCGTCGTCGGTTTTCTCGCCGGCTCGCCGCTCCAGGTCAGCGGCCCGGCCGCGGGCCTCGCCGTGCTCGTCTTCGAGCTCGTTCGCACGCATGGCGTCGCCGCCCTCGGCCCGGTTGTCCTGCTCGCCGGGCTCATTCAGATCGGCGCGGGCCTTTTCCGCGTTGGCGTATGGTTCCGTATGACCTCGCCGGCGGTCGTCTACGGCATGCTGGCCGGCATCGGCATTCTGATCGTCGCCTCGCAATTGCATGTCCTCGTCGACGCCGCGCCGCGCGCCAGCGGGCTCGACAATCTTCTCGCGATTCCTGAGGCGCTGCTCGGCGCCGGAGCCGGCGATGGCCTGATCGCGGGGTCTCTCGGATTGGCGACGATCGGGCTTATGCTCGCCTGGGAGAAGCTGCGGCCGGCGGCTTTGCGGGCTCTGCCGGGCGCCCTCATCGCCGTCGTCGTCATCGCGGGTCTCGCGCAGGCGCTTTCGCTCGACGTCAAATATGTCGACATCCCCGCCAATCTGTTCGATTCGGCGCAATTCGTCTCACTCTCGACGCTCGCCTTCTGGCTCGATCCCAAGATCATCGTCACCGCCCTCGCCTTCGCCTTTATCGCCAGCGCGGAAACGCTGCTGTCGGCGGCCGCCGTCGACCGGATGCACGACGGCCCGCGCACGCAATATGATCGCGAACTCGCGGCCCAGGGCGTCGGCAACGCGATCTGCGGCGCGCTTGGCGCGCTGCCGATGACCGGCGTCATCGTGCGTAGCGCCGCCAATGTTCAGGCTGGCGCGAAAACGAGGGCGTCCGCGATTCTGCACGGCGCCTGGATTCTCGCTTTCGCCCTGCTCGCGCCCGGCCTCCTGCGCTCCATTCCGGTCTCATGTCTTGCGGGCATCCTCGTCTATACCGGCTTCAAGATGCTAAGCCCGGCCCATCTGCGCCAGCTTCGAGCCTATGGCTATGGCGCGATGGGCGTTTACGCCGCAACGGCGATTGCGATCGTCGCGACCGACCTGCTGACCGGCGTGCTGGTCGGCTTCGCCCTGTCGCTGTTTCGGCTGTCGCTGCGCTCCGCGGCGCTCGACGTCAGGCTCGTCGATTCGCCCAAGCCCGGCGAAGCGAGGCTCCATCTCGACGGCGCGGCGACATTCCTCAAGGCTCCCGCGTTGGCCAACGCCCTCGACAGAGTGCCGGCCGATACGGTTCTGCATGTCGTCATCGACCGTCTGACCCATATCGATCACGCCGCGCTCGAACTTTTACGCGACTGGGGCAAGAACGCCGGCGCGCGCGGCTGCGCGCTTGTCGTGGATTGGCCGGCGCTGCAAAGCCGCACGGAAGGCGCAAGGCAGGCCGCCTAGTGCGCTTTCCGATCGAATGAATTCATTCGATCGATCAGAAATCGCTCCATATTCAAAAGCTTGAGCATATTCGTGCCGATCAGATCGAACCGATCTGATCGGAATATCCTCTGGGACATGACGCCGAAAAGTGGAACCCGGATTTCGGACGACATCATGCTCTAACTTATTGAGGAGCGCATTATCGCAGCGCTCCTCAAGGCGGGTTGGGGCGCGTTGACGCCGGAGGAGGCGCTGAGCGCCTCCTCCGGCGGATCCTGCGCGCAGCGGAGCAGAATCGCCGGCGACCGCGTTACGCGACCGCTGCGACCCTGGCGGGGGCGGCGAGGGAGGGCCCGAACAGTTTGCGTATGAAGCGCCGCCCCCGTTCGACGCCGGGCCGTTCGACGCACCAATAGGTGATCGTCGCCAGAAGCATCGTTACGCCAAGGGCGGGGAAGCCCAGCAACGCGAGCCGGACTTGCGGCGACAGCGCCTCGAACTGCGGAAATCCCAACAAAAATTCCTGTGCTTTATCAATGACAAAGATATGCAACAGATAGCCGCTATAACTAATTTTGCCGGCATAACAGAAGAACGGATTGACGAGGCCCTTGAACGGAAAGGTCGCAAGCGCATAGACGAGCAGCGCATAAGCGACGCCATAACCAATGTGGCCCGGAATTCCAGCAATCATTTCGACCCGGCCGGTCCATCGCATCGGTAAGCAGATGAGAACGGCCAAGGCCACGGCGATGGCTGCGCGACTGCGCGGCCCGGCGGGCAAACAGGCTTCAATTCTTCGCAGTTTGGCGCGTTCCGCTCCCATCAGAAGGCCGAGGATTATTCCACAGAAAAAGACCGGCAATTGCGTGGGCAAGGAAAAATAAGCGAACTGGCTCATTAAACCTGGAGGCTCCGAGGGAAGGAGCCATGCGCCCAGGCCTTTGATCGCGGGGGACGCCGCGATCGCGATCACGAGAGAGAGAACGAAGAGCAGAACAGCGCGCTTCAGCGTACGAGCCCAAGCGAAGATCAGCGGCAGCAATAGGTAGAATTGCATTTCGACCGCCACCGACCAGCCGCCGGGAACAACGCTATTCAGGGCGTCGGGGTCGAAGCCATGCAGGAAAAGCGACGCGACGGCGATGTCGTGTGTTTCGAGTCCGTTCGGCGCTCCCCATCTTGGTCCGAAACCCAGAACGACGGCATAAAGAACGATGGCGCACCAAAACATCGGCGCGACGCGGCAGAGACGGCGGATGAAATAGGCCCTTAGCGGCGCGGCGTCGTTCTTCGTGCGATTTGTCATGGAGTTGAAAAGGGTCAACGCCGAGACGACAAAAAACAGTTGGACGCCGGAAAAACCCCGCCCCAGAATATCCCCGAGCAGATTCGGAAGGTTTTCGATAGACTTACTTGCATGGAACCAGAATACAAGAAAAAACGCCAGACCCCTGAGCGCATCTATGTAATGGACGTGGCCTTTTTCTTCGTTAGGTAATGCCATTAAGATTTTTTCAGCTCGCGCGCCACGAAGTTTGATACGGTGATCCATTGTTGCATATTATTGTTTTTTGAATGGATGAGGCGCGGATGCCTGTTCGCATTTTCCGAAAGAAATACACGATTTAAGACTATTTGAAGGAGGTGTTTTCTAAATTAAATTTTCATTCGCGCCGTCATGACGTCGGCCACGAGAAGCAGCCGGCATGGTCCGCTCTCGGATTTTCGAAGGCGGCCGCTTGCTCAGCCGCGCAAATCCGTTCAATCAGGGCCGGAGGCGTCGAGGCGAAAAAGTCAGGGGCCATGTGTATAGCCGGGACAAGCGCGAAAGAGCGTTGCGCGGAGCCGCCTCATCCGCGACACTGGATCTTGAAGAACGCCCATGCGATTTCCGCCCTCCTTTCTCGACGACGTCAAAGCCCGCCTCCCGGTCTCCGAGGTCGTGCGCCGGCGCGTGAAGCTGGTGCGGTCGGGCCGCGAATGGAAGGGGCTCTCACCCTTCAACACGGAAAAGACGCCATCCTTTTTCGTCAATGACCAGAAAATGGCGTGGTTCGACCTGTCGGCCGGGAAAAACGGCAATATCTTCGACTTTGTCATGGAAACGGAGGGGCTGAGCTTCCCCGAGGCCGTCGAACGTCTCGCGGGGGAGGCGGGGCTGCCGCTTCCCCAGCTCTCGCCCGAAGCGGACGCGCAGGAGCAAAAGCGGGCCGGGCTGCATGAGGCGCTGAATATGGCGGCGGATTACTTTTCCGCTCAGCTGAAGGGATCGTCCGGCCATCGTGCGCGGGAGTATCTGGCCCAAAGAGGCCTTGCGGAAAAAATGCAAAAGCAGTTCCGGCTCGGCTTCTCGCTGCCGGAGAAATTCGCTCTGCGCGATCACCTCGCCGCCAAGGGCGTCCCAAAAGAGGTCATGATCGAGGCCGGGCTTTTGATCCACGGCGAGGACATCGCCGTCCCCTACGATCGATTCCGCGACCGCATCATGTTTCCGATCTGCGACCGTTCCGGCCGGCCGATCGCTTTTGGCGGCCGCGCGCTCGCCAAGGACGTCGCCGCGAAATATCTGAATTCGCCGGAAACCCCGCTCTTCCATAAGGGAGCCGTGCTTTACAATCACCATCAGGCGCGCAAAGCGGCGCATGACTCGGGGCAGGTCATCGTCGTCGAAGGCTATGTCGACGTCATCGCCATGGCCTCGGCCGGCCTTGCCGAGACCGTCGCGCCGCTCGGAACGGCTCTGACGCCGGATCAGGCCGAGCTTTTGTGGAAAATGGCGGAAGAGCCGATCCTCTGTTTCGACGGCGACAAAGCCGGGCGCAAGGCGGCCTATCGGGCGATCGACATGGCCTTGCCCCTCATCGGGCCCGGCCGTTCGCTGCGTTTTGCGCTATTGCCGGAGGGCGAGGACCCTGACGATCTGATCCGGTCCGGCGGCGCGGGGGCGATGACGGATGTGTTGTCGCGGGCGCTGCCGCTCGCCGAGCTGATCTGGCTGCGGGAAACCGAAGGACAGGACCTTGCGACGCCCGAGCGGCGCGCCGGGCTTGAGCGCCGCCTTGGCGAGATCGCGCGCGAAATCAAGGATGAGACGCTGCGCCGCTATTATCAGGCGGACTTCAAGGATCGCCTTTTCAGATTATTCGACCAGCGGCGCCAGCGCCCGATTCAGTCTCGGGAGGGGCAGAACCGGCCGCGCGAAGGGCAGAGCCGGCATGGCGCCTTCGGGGCGCGCCCCGGCTTTTCGCGCGATGGCTTTTCGCGCGAGGCGAAGGACCAGTCGCCACCGAGGGCGAGCATGAACCTCTCGCAATCGCCGCTTTTTCGCGCCGACAAAGCGAGCCTGCCGCCGCGCGAGGCTCTGATTCTTCTGATCCTGCTCAACCACCCCGGCCTTCTGGAGCGACATCTCGAGGCGATCGCGGAGATCGAGTTCGCCAATGCGGAGGCGGGAGCCTTGCGAGGCAGGCTGCTCGATTGCGCCGGTTCAGGCGCTCTCGATGAAATCGGCCTTCGCGGAGCGCTCGAGGGCGCAGGCTTCTCGGCGATCCTGCGAAAGCTTGACGCTTTGGCCGCGCATTCGTCGCACTGGTACGTAAAGGCCGGCGCGGCCGAAGCCGACGCCGAAGAAGTTCTAAAGCAGGCCTTGACCTTGCATCGCCGCGCCCGCAGTCTACATAAGGATCTTCACATTGCCGAGATGGCCCTGGCCGTAGAGGCGACTGACGCCAACTTGGCGCGTCTCATGGACATTCAAGAGCAATTGCTCGCGCTGAGCGGGACGGAGGCGACGGTTGAGGGGTTTGGCGCATCGTCTGGCCGCTCGGGGGGGACATTGTGACGGCGGGTCTTTGACTCCCGCAAATCCGATCATGTAGAAGGACGGGCGACCACCGGACGGCGACGTTCGGCCGCGGCGGGCCGCGCTCACGTTTTCAGGATGGGCGAGGTTGCGCGCAAGGGTCTCAACTTCAAATAGTCGGGTGAATTCAGTCCGTTCGGCTTGACGAATTTTCGCATCTTCACAATCTGATGAGTTATCGCGATTTCAAAGCCTGTCACGTTCTTGACGCCCAACGGAGCCGGGGCCGCCGCGTGCGGTTTTTGCCGGGCGGTTGATCGCGGTTTTGAATAAGGCCTCCTGGCTGCGGCTTGGCTTTATGTCCCAAAGACGCCGATTCGACGGGACGCTCGGACGAGGCGATATCGAATGTGTGCGCCGGCTTCGGAACCGGAGCGGGCTGAGCTGACTGAACGTCAGTCGAGTTTTTTAACGGCGGAGGCCATGGATGGCGAAGAAGGATAACGAGAAGACCGAAGCGGAAGGCGGTGCGGTAGAGACCGCCGACAGCCCCCTGCTCGATCTATCCGACGCCGCCGTCAAGCGGATGATCAAGGCTGCGAAAAAGCGCGGCTTTGTGACTTATGCTGAATTGAACGCCGTGCTTCCCTCCGAAGAGGTCAATTCCGAGCAGATCGAAGACATTCTCGCGATGCTGAACGAAATGGGCATCAATGTCGTCGAGACGGAGGACCAGGAAGAGGGCGAGGGCGAGGAAGCCGCCGAGGAGGAAGAGGCCGAAGGGGGCGACCTCGTCGAGGTCGCTCAGCAGAAGGCCGTCGCCATTCGTTCGTCGGAGCCGGCGGATCGCACGGACGATCCCGTTCGCATGTATCTGCGGGAAATGGGCTCCGTCGAGCTTTTGTCGCGAGAGGGCGAAATCGCCATCGCGAAACGCATCGAGGCCGGACGCGAGGCGATGATCGCCGGCCTGTGCGAAAGCCCGCTGACGTTCCAGGCGATCATCATCTGGCGCGATGAACTGAACGACAGCAAAGTGCTGCTGCGCGACATCATCGACCTCGAAGCGACCTATGCGGGTCCTGACGGGCGCAACACGCCGAAGATCGACATGACGGCGCCAGGAGCGGCGGAGCTCCTCGCCGAGCAGCAGGCGGCCCCGGCGACGGCGCCTCTCAATCCGCCCGCAAGGCTCCGGCCGGCGGGCGAGGAAGGCGTCGATCCGCCGATCCCCGAAGACGTCTTCGATGAAGAAGACGATATGGAGAACTCGGTTTCGCTCTCCGCGATGGAGGCTGAACTCAAGCCCAAGGTCCTGGACACCTTCGACCGCGTCGCCGACGCCTATAAGAAGCTGCGCCGTCTACAGGACCAGAATGTCGAGAACAAGCTCAAGAACGAGACGCTGAGCCCCTCGCAGGAGCGCAAATACAAGACTCTCAAGAAGGAAATCGTCACCGACGTCAAATCGCTTTCGCTCAACCCCAACCGCATCGAGGCGCTGGTCGAGCAGCTTTATGACATCAACAAGCGCCTGATCGGCCTTGAAACCAGGCTTTTGCGGCTCGCCGAGGGCTGCGGCGTCACCCGTGAGGACTTTCTCAAGAATTATCAGAATTCCGAACTCGATCCGAAGTGGCTGCTGCGCGTCTCAAAGCTTGGCGGTCGCGGATGGAAGGATTTTGTCGCCAGCGCGAAGGATGCGATCAAGGATCTCCTGAACGAGATTCACGCTCTCGCCACCGAGACGGGTCTCGAAATTCAGGAATTCCGCAAGATCGTCCATATGGTGCAAAAGGGCGAGCGGGAGGCGCGGCAGGCCAAGAAGGAAATGGTCGAGGCGAACCTTCGCCTGGTGATTTCCATCGCCAAGAAATACACCAATCGCGGCCTGCAGTTCCTGGACCTGATCCAGGAAGGCAATATCGGCCTGATGAAAGCCGTCGATAAATTCGAGTACCGTCGCGGCTACAAATTCTCGACCTATGCGACCTGGTGGATCAGGCAGGCGATCACCCGCAGCATTGCCGATCAGGCAAGAACGATCCGCATTCCGGTCCATATGATCGAGACGATCAACAAGATCGTGCGCACCTCGCGGCAGATGCTGCATGAGATCGGGCGCGAGCCGACGCCTGAGGAACTCGCCGAAAAGCTTGCCATGCCGCTCGAAAAAGTGCGCAAGGTGCTGAAGATCGCAAAGGAGCCGATCTCGCTCGAGACCCCGATCGGTGACGAGGAGGATTCGCATCTTGGCGACTTCATCGAGGACAAGAACGCGATTTTGCCGATCGACGCCGCGATTCAGTCGAACCTGCGCGAAACCACGACGCGCGTTCTCGCTTCGCTGACGCCGCGCGAGGAGCGCGTGCTGCGCATGCGCTTCGGCATCGGCATGAACACCGATCACACGCTGGAAGAGGTCGGCCAGCAGTTCTCCGTGACGCGCGAGCGCATCCGGCAGATCGAGGCCAAGGCCTTGCGCAAGCTGAAGCATCCCTCGCGCTCGCGCAAGCTGCGCAGTTTCCTCGACAACTGACGCATGAGCGCCCTCCGGCGCTTGCGTAACTGTTTATGCGCCAAACAGAAGGGACCACAAGCGACGCCCCGGCGGCGTTCGTGGTCCGTCAGTGTCATGCCTGGGTCCGTGGCGAGAGGCTGATGGCGCGACTGAGAGTCGCGCCTCCTCGCGTCAGACCGCGCGCGGTTAATGCCCGACCGTGAAGAGCTGCTGATGCAGCGCGTCGGGTATCTTGTCCTCAGGGATGGCGACCATCGTGTGGCCATCCATCTTCACGACATAGACCGTGGCCTTGCCGCCGTCGGCCATCGTGACTTCCTGCGATTTGATCATTTCCACTTTCATCATCTTGCCATGCTTGGCTTCGGCGGCGAGGGCGAAGAGGACGGCGGCTGTTACGAGGGCAGCCGTGATTAAGCGCTTAGGCATGAAATCCTCCTTGTAGCTGGAAACGTTAGTCTTCAATTTAGCGCAAGAGGTCGTTCAGACTGCTTGCGGTTTTTATTGCGGGGACTGCCGGCCCCACTCATCCATCAGGGAGATCAGCGCCGAACCGGCGCTTCGGAGTATGTTTTTTCAGCAGTACATGATGTGTACCATTTTCGTTTCATTTGGCCAGATGGCTTGAGCCAAAGGCTGTCATTTCGTCTGCTTTGGTAGACGGACTTCGCCCCGCGACTCTGCGCCGGCCCGGCCGGGCGGCGGGTCGCGGTTCGCCGTCAAAACAATCTTCGCCGCGAACCGCGATATGTTACGTCGCGCTTGCGGCGGATGACGCGCCGGAGCTCTTGCGGCCGAGGCTCTGCTTAAATTGACTTCGGTGCTTTCTGGCCCCTATAAGGCTCGCGATTTTCCGGCTCCCTTGATGCGCGTCAGCGGCGTCTTTCAGAAGCAGCCGGTTCTGTTCAGCGAAGCTGGTCCGTCGCCAGCGCGCCGCAAAGCTTGCCGGCGCGTCTGGACGCCCGCCTGTTCGAGATGGAGCATTTGAAGTGAAGCGGACATATCAACCGAGCAAGCTCGTTCGTAAACGCCGGCATGGGTTTCGCGCCCGGATGGCGACTGTGGGCGGGCGGCGCATCATCGCAGCGCGCCGCGCGCGCGGCCGCAAGAAACTGTCCGCCTGAGTTTTTGCAGAGGCCGCGCGAGGCGGCGCTGTTCAAAGCAACGAGGCAAGGCGGCGAGTATATGACGAAGGATTCTCGGAATCTTTATCTTGCGATCGGTCTGTCGTGTCTTGTGATCGTTGGCTGGAGCTATTTCTTTGCGCCGAAGCCCGATCGGGCGCGGCAGTTTCCGCAGCAGCAGGCGCAGACGGCGCCGGGCGCCGCGCCCTCCTCTTCACCCTCGACCGCCGGCGCGCCGCAGGATGCGGTTTCGCGCGATCTCTCCGCGCTTGACGCCGCGGCGCCGCAAACCCGCGCTGAGGCGCTGGCTGATTCGCCGCGCGTCAAAATCGAGACGCCGGCGATTTTTGGCTCGCTGGCGCTGAAGGGCG
>NZ_CABFMQ020000093.1 GCF_901905185.1 Methylocella tundrae | reverse complement strand
GCAAAAGGCCGAGGCCTCAAGGATTTGAGCCGCCGCTTCGATCATCGCGTCCGAAAGACGCTCCCCAAAAAACTGAATCATAAGGACTGGGGTCTCCGCATCAGGCGATGCGGGCGTTAGGGAGCCGGCCTGTCCCGCTATCTCTACCATTCGTGCCTACTATGTCAAGGTGATAATTGCCATTTACCCTGACTTGAGGCTAGATTGGCACATTCAACGCATGTCGGTCTCGGCGAAATCCTGCCCCCGCAACCAAATCAAATGTATGAATGCGCAGGACTTTCAAAAGGCCGCCCTTATGGGCGGCCTTGTTGTTTTTAGCCCTTGTCGCCACCCTGTCGCCACCACGCCACCCTGAAAGTGCGCAGACCGCGCGCGCTCGTCATAGGGGTCTAACCGACCCAATCGTCTATCAGCCCACTGCGCCGGCGCATGCTCGAAGACATGGCCATACGCGGCCTACGGGAAGAGACGCAGCGCGATTACATTCGCTTCGTTCGCAGCTTTGCCGCCTTTCTCGGGCGTTCGCCCGATGCGGCGACCGCCGAGGATATCCGGCGTTTCCAGGTTCACCAGGCCGAGAGCGGCGTGCAGCCGCCGACCATCAACTGCTCGGTCTCGGCGCTCCGTTTCTTCTTCACCGTTGCGCTCGACCGGTCAGACCTGTCGCGACGGCTCGTTCTGGTCCGCCATCCCCGCAAGCTCCCGAATGTGCTGAGCGTCGAGGAGGTCGGGCGGCTGCTCGAGGCGGCGCCGGGTCCGAAGTACAAGGCGGCTCTCGGCACAGCCTATGGCGCCGGACTGCGCGTGTCGGAGGTGGCCGCCCTCAAGGTGGGAGACATCGACAGCACGCGGATGCTGATCCGGGTCGAGCAGGGGAAAGGCCGCAAAGACCGCAACGCGATGCTGTCGCCGCAGTTGCTGGAGCTGCTTCGGCTGTGGTGGCGCGAGGGCAAGCGCCGCAACGTCATGCTCCCCCACGGCTGGCTTTTCCCTGGGCGCAATTGCCTCGAGCCGATGTCGACGCGGTAGCTCAACCGCGCCGTCCACGAGGCAGCAGAAGCCGCCGGCATCAAGAAGCGGGTGACGCCCCACACGCTGCGCCACAGCTTTGCCACCCATTTGCTCGAACAGGACGTCGATATCCGCGTCATCCAGGTTCTGCTCGGGCATTCCAAGCTCGGCACCACCGCACTCTATGCCCGTGTCGCCACCAAGACGATCCGGGCGGTGACTGGTCCGCTGGAGCATCTCAAACTGCTCATGGAAGGCGAAAGCCCCGGCGGTTAAGCCGGCGGTGCGACCCGCACTGGAGGTCGCCGACATCTTCCGTCGACACGGGGCAGCCTGGCGGGCCACGCATGCCAGTCATGTCGGTCTCGCCCAGCTCAAGGTAATGTCGGCCATCGAGACCTGCCGCACCGCCGCACTGGGCGGCCATATCGAAGGCTGCGAGGACTGCGGCCATCGCCGCATCGCCTACAACAGCTGCAGAAACCGGCACTGCCCTAAGTGCCAGGGCGCCGCGGCGCGCGAGTGGCTGGCTGCGCGCGAGGCCGACCTGCTGCCGGTTGGCTACTTCCACGTGGTCTTCACCGTGCCCATCGAGATCGCCGACATCGCCTTCCAGAACAAAGCCGCGATGTACGACCTGCTGTTCCGAGCGGCGTCGGAGACCATGCTTGTCAATCGGCTTGGAACTTTGGCTCTGACTCACTTTTGATGAAATTCGGGTGCCGGCTGGCGTTGGTTTCACAAAGGGAATCAACGCTATGACCCAAGCTCTTCGACCGTCCACGCTTGTTCCTCGCGGCTTTGTGGTCGAGGACGCGGCCAGTGAGAGCTCGTTGACGCTGATAACAGTTCGCTCCCTTCGCACGGGATGCGTTTGTCCGGGCTGCGGAACGAGATCGGAGCGGATCCACAGCCGGTACAGCGTCGACTGGCGGACCTGCCCATGTCGGGCAGGCCTGTTCGGCTGGTCGTCGTCGCGCGACGGTTTCACTGCGACGCGGTGTTGTGCGGACGGCGCATTTTCGCCGAGCGCTTTGACGAGGACGTGCTCGCGCCGTGGGCAAGACGAACTGGCCGCCTCGACCATATCGTCCACCATCTTGGGCTTGCCCTGGGCGGCCGGCCGGCGGCGAGCTTCGCCCGAAGGCTGATGCTGCCGGTGAGCAACGACACCTTGCTGCGCGTGGGGCGCAGGCGCGGCCCGCGCTTTGTCCCGCCGACCGTGATTGGAATCGACGACTGGGCGTGCCGGCGCAACCAGCGCTATGGGACCATCATTTGCGACCTGGAGCGACGCAAAACAATAGCCTTGTTGCCGGATCGCGAACCCGCGACGGCTCAAGCATGGCTCTCGGCCCAGCCTCAAATTAGCATCGTCGCCCGCGACCGCGGCGGCAGCTACGCTTTGGCGGCGGCCAAGGCGCTCCCAAAGGCGACACAGGTGGCTGACCGGTGGCACTTGATGGAAAACGCCAGCCGCGCCTTCCTTGATGCCGTGCGCAAATCGATGCGCCAGATCCGGACTGCAATCGGCGCCGCCACAATCAATCCCGACCTGCTCACCGCCGCCGAGCGGATCCAATATGAGGGATATCTTCGCCGGGAAGACTCCAACGCCGCCATTCTCGGGCTGGCCAAGGACGGGGTGACGATCAAGGAGATCGTTCGACGGACGGGTTACAGCCGCGGCCTCGTCCGTCGTGTGCTGCGAGGGCAACGCTCGGATGTCTTTCGCGTTCGGGAGAGCTCGCTCGAATTGTACCTGCCATGGCTTGACGCTCAGTGGGCGGCCGGGCAGCGAAATGGCGCAGAGCTATGGCGAAAGCTCAAAAGCCAAGGGTTCCGCGGCTGCCTTCGGGTCGTCGGCGAATGGGCCGAGCAAAGTCCGGGCGTGAAGACGCCGGCCGATGATGGTTTTGTATCTGTACATCGCGGTTTCAACGAGGCTCCGCCGGGAATATCAGAACTCCGCTGGAAGCCTATACGCCCCTGCCTTGCGATCGCCTCGAGATGCTTGTCGCGCTGTGTGGCCGGACCCTCGCTCGAAACGGCCGTCGATCGAGGCGGGATGATGACAGCAGCCTCGGGATGGCGTTTTGCCACTGCATCGTAAACCACTTGGCCGTCATAGGCGCCATCGCCCGTCATCGAGCCAACAGGACCCTCTGAATCACCCCTGTCATTACCGAATGAATAGCCCGCCCCCGATCCGCATAAATCAGCATGCGCAGGAACGCTTCGTCCGCCCCTCACCTCTGGCGGAAACCACGCCGCTATGGCTTCGAGCATCGCCACGTTGCTCGGCTTCCCTCGTCGCTCCACGCCCGTCATGCGCGCCTGCTCTTTAGCGCAACGAAGGCCGTTTGCGCCGTCCGGTGCTTCGACGAGGTCGTGCTCGAGGCCAGACTTCTCAAGGGCCCTCCGCACCATCGTTCGGTCGACCTTGTCGTCATCGATCAGGAGAATGCGGGTCAGGGTTGTCATGTCTACTCGGGAAATTCGACGATCTTCCAATAGTGCTCCATCAGCGCCACGGCCTGCATGAAGGTGTTGGCTGGATCCTGCTTGACGATATACCCCGCGACATGCTGCTCGTAGGCGCGAGCCTTGTCCTCCTCTGCCTTCGATGTCGTGATCATAAAAACGACCGACCTTTTCAGATCCTCGTCGGCGCGGATTGCCTCAAGGAACTCAAGCCCGTTCATACGCGGCATATTCAGGTCGAGCAGGATCAGATATGGCTTGGCGAGTTTGGGACGGCCATTCTCACCGCGCAGGAACTCAAGGGCCTCGATGCCGTCGCGCGCAACAGTGATCGGATTGCCGATCCGGCTTTTTGCGAAAGCGCGTTTCAGCCCCTGGATATCGACTTCATCGTCTTCAACCAGCAGCAAATTTACCATCGATGACATTTGTGCTTTCCCGTTTGCTATATGGCCAGGTGAAATGAACCGAGAGGCCTTGCCCCGCCTGTCCCTCGGTTAGCCAAATCTTTCCACCTTGAATTTCGATCAACTTCTTTACTATCGCTAGCCCCATTCCGCTACCTTCAACCTCATCGCGAGGTTTGAGCGTCTGAAACATGCCAAAGACGCGCTCACGGAAACGCTCCGGGATACCAGGCCCATCATCCGTAACGGTAAACTCGATGGCGTGTGGGAGGGAGGGTAAGCGCTTCAATCCAGACATGTCCATTTGCCGGACGGTCGTGGTGCTTGATCGCGTTGCTGATCAGATTCTGCACCACTTGGGTTAGAGGCGCACGAGCTGTCTCAAAAGTTGGCAGGGTCTCGCCCCTGACAATGCTGAAACCCTGTGGCGGGCTGACGAGAAGGGCAAGCTCTCCGAGGCAGGCGCGGCCGGATCACGCTTTTCTCCTGATGATTCCCTCAAGCTTAACCGCTTCAGCCACGGTGTTCGAGATCGTGCCGTATTTGCGGACGTTGGCGTGCAGCAGCTCAAGCCGGTGGTCGTTTTCATCGGTATCGACGATAATTTCGTAATCGATCGAATTCATCTTCGGCGGGCTGTCCTGCCGGACGCCATGGAGCTTGACATCGACGCCGCGCAAATCAAACTTCAACATCGGCATCGCCGCTTAAACCAACCGCCACCTGGATCAACCCGCCAACCCAAAAGCTAACAATCCAAACTTAACTTCAAACGACGGCTGTCTCAAAGTCGTTGACACGTTCCGCGGCGTCATGCTCGAGGCGATCCTGGGCTATAACATCACGGATGCCTGGAACGTCGGCATCGGGGACGCTAATCCCCCGATACGTGCACAAGCCTTGGGCTCGTGGCTGATCGCGAGTGATGGTGAGCTACCCGGGAATGACCATCCGGACCGCCGCCGCCCCCATGACCGCTGTCGCAATCCATCCGAGCACGATGATCGTCCGGCTCGCGGTGTAAGCGCCCATCACCGATTTCTTGGAAACCAGCATGATGATGACGACCATCAGGGGGACGGCCACAACCCCGTTGATCACCGCGGACCAGAACAAGGCCTTCATCGGGTTGATCGGCGAATACTGGATGACAAGGCCGGCGAGCACGCTGACGGCTATTACGCCATAGAACCCACGCGCGTCGCTCGCGGTTCGTTCGAGGCCCCACTTCCAGTCCATAGCTTCGGATAGGGCGTAAGCGGCCGAGCCCGCGAGCACCGGCACGCCGATCAGGCCCACAACGAGAATGCCGAGGGCGAAGAGTGCGAATGCGAAGTCGCCTGCGAGCGGCCGCAGCGCGCTCGCAGCCTGCGCGGCGGTCTCGATGTCCGTCACTCCCGCCACGTTGAGCGTGACCGCGCAGGCTAGGATGATGAAGTAGGCGCTGGCGTCGGAGTAGAACATCCCGCTCCACGTATCCTACCGGATGCGTCGAAGCTCCGGCTCTGCTGCACGCGCATTATCGCCGAGCAATGCAGCGCCGTGTCGCATCTGCATGTCCTCGACCTCTTCCGAGGCCTGCCAGAAGAAGAGGTAGGGACTGATCGTGGTGCCGAAGACCCCGACAACCACCGTGGCGGCTTCGGCATTCGGCGTGAACTTAGGCAGGAAGGTCCGTAGCGCTACCTCGCCCCAGGGCACGTGGACCGTGAACAGGACAGCCGCATACGCCAGTAGGGAGAGGGTCAGCCATTTTAAGAAGAAGACGTAACGGTGGTAGGGGACGAAGATCTGCAGCAGCAACGTTCCCAGCACGAAGACCACCGTCATCAAGTGACGATCTAAGCCGGTGACGAGTTCCGAGACCTCGCCCATCGCCGCGACGTCCGCGGCGATATTGAGCGTGTTGGCGATCAACAACAGCAGCACCACACCCTGGAGCACGATCGGGGGGAAGGCGCTCTTGATGTTGGCGGCGAGCCCTTTCCCAGTGACCCGGCCGATGTCCGCGCACATCAATTGGATCGCCGCCATCAGCGGGAAGCAGAGCGGCATCGTCCAGAGCATGCTGAGACCGAACTGGGCGCCCGCTTGCGAGTAGGTGGCGATGCCGCTTGGATCGTCGTCGGCCACGCCGGTTATGAGTCCCGGTCCTACGCGCGCGAGGGGGTGCTCCTTCAGTCGAGCCAAATAGGACCTGAGAGCTTTCGTGCGCTGTGACCTATTCGCGCCATTCGGGGGGACACGCATACAATTCACATTTACTAGTGTGAGACAAGTATTGGTATCGTCGATGACAAGAGCATCGAGTGAGTGGCGCCTCCAAAGATGAAATTCCAGCCACATGGGGTGCGAGTATCCACCCATGACCACCATATCGTAGTGCCCCTCCTCGATCTGTTTTCGAAGAGACGCATGCTCCTTGACGGAGCTGATCTCCCACGCCTGCGATTCCACTTGGATTCCATGATTTGCAAGGTGATCTGACAGGCTCTTCACATCGATGTCGTTGTCTTCGGTGGGGATGCGGATTATCTTCACGATTTGAACCGATTGCGATAGGTGCAGGAGTGGCAAGGCGTCGTGGACCGCCCTGACGGCCTCACGGCTGCCGTCCCAGGCCACGGCAATTCTGGCGAGCGCTCTCGGCTGAACGACAGCGGGCACGACCAGGACTGGACGACCGCATTGCAAGACGACCGAGTGAGCGATCGGCAACGGATGTGTTTCGGGGAAGCCTTGCCACTCATACTGGCCAACGATGATGAGATCGGCGTAGCGAGCTTTGTCGCAGATCCCCTGGACGACGTCTCCGGCTGCCTCGAACCAGCATGCGTCGGCCAAGCGTTGGCTAGTCTCTTTTCTGAAGACAGTCGAAGCCACGTGAGCATCCAAGCCCAATTTTGAGGAGATAGCGACCGTCACCTCGGGGACGAGGCTCGGCTTGTACCGGGGAGGGACCTCTGGCGGCGGTGTCATATGCAGTCCACTGAGCCGTGCGCCCGTGCGTGTCGCGAGGTCGACGGCGAGTTGGAGCCTCCGGCGCCCAGCTTCGCTGCCGTCCACATGCAACCAGCAAGTCGCGCAGCATGCCCTGTCTCCGAATTGTTCCTCTATCCGACCTGAGGCGGAGCGTCCAACTCGATCGGGCGTTTGATTCAAAAGAGGAGAGCCCGCGGCCGAACGCATTGAGCTAAATCAAAACCAATCGCGCCGGACGAGGTACGATGATGAAATTAATTATGATCGCCAAGAACCCGGCGCGCCTATCTCGAAATTACCCGATCATTCGGCGAAGCGGATCGACGAATTGCTGCCGTGGCATTGGAAGGCGAGCGAAATGCAAATGAAAGCCGTTGCCGCCTAAATTGCGTCCCGCAAGTCCATTGCCTCATGCCTATGGGATTGACTGATGCGTGCGGCGCCAACGTCATTATCAAGATCTCAGCACTGCTGCGGCAGGGCCGCCGTGCTTGCCAGCCTGAAAAAATGGCTCGCCGCAAGATGACGACGGTCATCGCCAGCAGCGCCCAGCCGATCGCGGCGAGATTCTGCTGCTCGATCGCAAGAGCGACGTAAGAGCGACGTAAGAGCCGATGCCGGGCAGAGCAAAGTTTTCGTCGCCGACGCTGATTGATTCCGACGCGACGACGAAGAACCAGCCGCCGGGCATGCTCATCATCATGTTCCAGACAAGGCCCGGAACCGCGAATGGCGCTTCGAGGCGCCAAAAGCGCTGCCAGGACGAGAACCGAAAGGCGCGGCTGGCTTCATCGAGATCCAGCGGAACAGTGCGCAGCGACTGATAGAAGCTGAACGCCATGTTCCAGGCCTGGCTGGTGAACACCGCGAAGATCGAGGCGAATTCGGCGCCGAGCACGCGGCCCGGGAACAGGTTCATGAAGAAAACGACGGTGAACGAAATATATCCGAGGATCGGGACGGATTGCAGAACGTCGAGGATCGGAACAAGAATGATTTCAGCATGCTTGCTCTTGGCCGCCAAGGTCCCATAGATCAAGGTGAACAGGAGCGACGCGGCCATGGCCGCCAGCATGCGCAATATGGTGCGCACAGCGTAGCCGGGCAACATGGCCGGGTCGAGGTAGATGGGCGCCGTTTTCACGGCCTCGAGCGGAGCGAACGTGCCTTCCGCCCCGATGGCCAGCAGCGCGAGCACGGCGAAGATCAGCGGGATTGCGACAAGATCCCATCGATTGGGCGCCGCGAACCTCGCCGGGCGAGTCATCGCGTGCAAATGGTTCGCGGCGTTCATTGCTGTGTCCATGGATTGTCGCGAGGCATGAGCTCATACCAGAAATGATGATCATTGATCTCGTGCGACCATGCCTTGATCCAGCTCAAGCTCTACTCCGCAGCTCTCAGCCGAACTCACCACCGATGTAGTTTTACATGTGCTGCTGCCGAAGCGTATTGAATGTCTGCGCCGTTGAACCTGGTTCGACCCTCTCGGTCTCTATCCTGGTCAAGTAAAACAAGCAGCAGCAGGAAAATGCAGTCGGAAACCTCGCCCACGGGCGACGAGGCGCGACCCTCAGGGTTCTCGCGCGAGAGCCCGTGAGCCCAACGGCTCTTGGCCGGTTCGCATGATTCACATAGTCAGCCATGCCCGATTGTGAGAGCGACGATCCGGATCAGCACGAGCCCGCCTGCGAGCACCAGACACCCCTGCAGAACGGCCATCCATATGCGGCTTGCGCGGGAGAGGTTTGTGGGCGCGTGCTGCTCGAGCGGCGGCATGCGCCAGACATGGCGGGGAAGTTTTATCGCTTGACCCAATCATCTCCACTTGATCCGCGCCTGCCGAATACCCCCGCGCCAAGCGCCGCAAATGCCGCGATGGCCGCGCCGTCTCCGAGAATCGACAAAATCACTGTCTCGCTGGTCGATTCAGGAAACAGAGCCGATGCAGTGAGAATGATCGACAGTATGACGAGCGCCACGATCACGGCGCGCGTGAAAAGGTTCATGGCGCGCGTATTGGTCCAGGGCCCAGCACAGCTTTATCGTTGCACAGGAGCACCAGGAAGACAGTCGCGCTCGGCAGCAGTACGCCGGCAAGAGTCTGAACGGCGTTGGTCAACAGCCCCAGCGGCGCGTTCGGTGTTAGCACCAATCCGGCCGCCACCACGATCAGCCCGCAATGGACCGGATAGAAGCTTTTCGCATCGGCCGGCTTGCGGTGCAAGGAGTGCTTCAGTGAGAGCACCGCCGATCGCAAAGGCGGTCGAGAGTGAGACCGAGGCGGCGTCGATGATGCACGCATCGATGTGGGCAATGGCGAACAATAGGCCGGGGATGCGCCCGACATATTTGTCGAGCCCCGCCACGACGGCGTCGTTAAAATTGGCCGTCCCCGATTGGACCCGCGGCCCGGCATCTTTTCCTGCGACACAGTCCGATTGGAGAACAAACATGGCGGCGTTCACGTCGACCGCATTCATTTCAAGGCTCAGATCGCGACCTGCCGGCCAATTTCAACGACGCCGTCGGGCGGCAGCCGGAAGAAGTCAGTGACGTGAACGGCGTTGCGCGCCATCGCGGCGAAGAGCGCCTCCTCCCAAGCCGGCAGACCCTTCCCGTCCTCGCGGCTAACGACCGTTTCAAGGCCGACGTAATAAGTGACATCCTCAAGCTGGAGCCCGCACCCCTGATCTCGGGCGCGGCTCAAGAGAGCGGGAACATCGGGCCTCTCCATAAATCCATATTGCGCTGTCGCCCGCCAGAAATTTGGCGCGACCTCCGTCAAAGACAAGCGCTCGGAGTCCTTGATCCACGGCACGGACTGGGTCACAGCGGTCAGAACGAAGAGATAATCATGCAGGGCGCGATTGTGCTTGACGTGCCAGACCATCACCGGCGGCGTATCGCGCGAGGTTCGCGTCAAAAACACCGCAGTCCCAGGCACGCGCGGAATCTTTCGCGCCTCGACCGAGGCCATGAACTCGCCAACTGGAATAAGCCGTTCGGCGATAGCCTGTGTGACCGCTTGCAGGCCGCGATGCCAAATCAGCATGACGCCATAGACAAGACTCGCGAGGAGCAGCGGGACGTAGCCTCCGTCCAGGATCTTGGCGAGATTCGCCGCGAAGAAGGCGGCGTCGACGCAAAGGAAGATTCCAGCGACCAAACCAGCCGATGCGAGGCTCCAGCCCCAGACCTCACGCATGGCGATGAACAGCAGCGCCGAGGTCATGAGCATTGTCGCTGAGACCGCAATGCCATAGGCGGCGGCGAGGTTGTCTGATTTGCCGAAGAATAGGGTCAGGCCGACGGTCACGACCATCAAGAGCCAGTTGACGACGCCGACATAGATCTGCCCATATCCTTGCTCCGATGTCTGAATGATACGCAGGCGCGGCAGCCAGCCAAGCTGGATCGCCTGGCGCGTCATGGAGAACGCCCCTGTGATGATCGACTGGCTGGCGATGACCGTCGCGACCGTCGCCAGGATAACCAAGGGAATGAGCAAGGGCTCCGGGCAGAGACGGTAGAAAATGTTGCTGGAGGTCGAAGCGCCATCCAGCACAAGAGCCGACTGACCGGCGTAATTCAGGATCAGACTCGGAAAAACGACGCCGAACCATGCGAGTCGGATCGGGCGCGACCCGAAATGTCCCATATCTGCATATAGCGCCTCAGCGCCGGTGACGCATAGGAACACGCCACCGAGGACGAGAAAGCTCGTGTAGCCATTGGTCAACAGATAATGCAGTCCATAGACGGGATTTACTGCGGCGAAGACGGCCGGGTGGCGCGCGATCCCCCAAACGCCGAGTGCCCCGATCGCCAGAAACCAGAGGCTCATGATGGGGCCGAAGGCCTTGCCGATCCACGAGGTGCCTCGCGGCTGGATCGCAAAAAGGGCGACGAGGACCGCCGCCGCGGCCGGCAGAACAGAGGGTTCAAAGGCGGGCGTTGCGATATTCAGCCCCTCGAGCGCGGAAAGGACCGAGATCGCGGGGGTGATCGCTCCATCGCCGTAGACGAGCGCGGCGCCAAACAAGCCAATGGCGACGATGGCCGGCCGCTGGTGTTTCTTGATGCCGAGTAGCGACATAAGCGCGAGAATGCCGCCTTCGCCATCATTGTCGATGCTCACCGCGAAGACAACATATTTGATCGACGTCACAATGACGAGCGTCCAAAGGATCAGCGAGAGAACGCCAAGGACGGCCTCGGGGGTTGGCGCGCCGCCGGTGAGCGTAAGAACGGTCTTCAGCGTGTAGAGCGGGCTCGTCCCGATATCGCCGAAAACGATGCCTAGCGCCGACACGCCCAAGCTGGCGACGCCCGCTTTGACAAGGGGCCGTGCCGCTTCAGATTGCGCGCTTTCGACGACGCCGTTCATCGCATTGTTCCTAAGATATCCAGACTGGAATCCATCGCTTTTATGCGCTTACCCGATCCGCATGACAAAACAACGATTTGATGACCGGACATGGCGGCGATGACTATTTCGGCAGCCCGACTATCGCGGACAGAGCGCACGCTTCAGTTGGAGGCGAGCGCGTCGCGCAACAGGACGGCAATATGGATCGAGTCCCAGCCGCCGTCCTGGCGAGCCTGATAACGACGGGAAAACCCATTGGCGATGATCGGCGCATCTTTCGAGAAACACCCGGAAGGCATCGCGGTCGAGCTTGCGTAAGTCAGCGACCGCGCTGACCAGCACTTGCTCTTAAGCCTCCTCATGAAATGCGAATGCGAGATGACGATGATCGACAACGTAGTAACGTTCTTTCGGGGCGAAAATGACCGGGATCATGTGTCGACCGAGGGGTTCGGCCTTCTTGTCTGCAGGATACTTGCGCCAACAGAGGCGCTTTTCCTTCACTTCGCGCATTCCGACGGTGATTTGCGTGTGGTGGAGGCTGTCGATGGAGACGGGTTTAAGTACGCTGTGGCGAGCGGTAGCCATAAGCAGCTCCTAACTGTCGCGTTACAAGCCATAGGGAGTTTTTTTGGGTCGAGCAACCGTGCCAAACGAACTCAGCGAAGGGCCCGACGACTATTCCGCCGAGGTGCAGCCGAAACAGAGGGCCGCCGCCCGCGCCCGGATGCTCAGCTGGCGAGAGCGAGCGTGACGATTCTGACAAGAACCAAGCCTCCCGCCAGGACGAGATAACCGCGTAGAACGATCATCCAGATTTTGCTCGCGCGGGACATTTGTGCCGGGCCAAGCTGCGACAAGGCCGGCATGCGCCACATCTCGCGGTTCCAGACCTTTGGATCTTCGGTCGCCGCCGGGGGCCGCTTCAGCACGCCTGATGCAAGAGCGGCGATCAGCGCGAGAGCCGAACCGCCCGCCAAAATCGCAAAAATCACCGTCTCATTGGTCTGGTCCGGAAAGAGCACGGACACGGTCAGGATCACCGACAGCAGCACCAAAACCACGATGACGGCGCCCGTGAAGAGGTTCAGGCCGCGGGAATTGGCCCACGGACCGACGACTTGCTTGTCGTTGCAGAGCAGCAGCAAAAACACCGTCGCGCTCGGCAAAAGCACGCCGGCCAGTGTCTGCACCGCATTGGTCAGAAGCCCGAGCGGCGCATTCGGGGTCAGGACCAGCCCGGCCGCGATCACGATCAGAGCGCAATAGACCGCATAAAACCCTTTCGCATCCTTCACTTTGCGATGCAGTGAGTGGCGGATCGAAAAGACGTCCCCGATGGCGTAGGCCGTCGAGAGCGACACCGCCGCCGCGCCGATGAGGCTCGCGTCGATGAGGCCAATGGCGAAGAGAACGCCGGCGATTTTTCCCGCATGCGCTTCGAGACCAGCCGCGACGCCGGCCGCGTCAGTGAAATTGCCAAACTCTGGCCGGCCGGCGAAAGCGGCCGCCGCGAAGGCCATCATGGCGGAGGCGCCGATGACGACGAGGACGATGCCGAGCCAAAGATCGACGCGCTCATAGCGCATAAAGCGGGGTGTGATGCGCTTGTCGATGACATAGCTCTGCTGAAAGAAGAGCTGCCACGGCGCAATGGTCGTGCCGACGATGGCGATGACCAGCAGCATGACGTCGCTGAGCTTGCCGCCCGCGGGAAATTGCGGAACGAAGAGGCCGTGGGCGATCTCGCCATACGGCGGATGCACCATGAAGAAAATCGGCACGAGCACGAGGCTGCCGGCGACAAGCGCCAGCGCGAAACGCTCGAAGCGCCGGAAATCTCCCGTGGCCGCCGCGCCCATAACCGCGACCGCCGCCAAAACGACGCCGAGCTCCTTCGGCAGCCCAAGATAGCCAAGGCCTAGCGCGACGCCGATGAATTCAGTGACGATCGTCAAAGCGTTGAGGATGAAAAGATCGATGACGCTGAATGCGCCCCAGAATTTCCCGAACCGCTCGAAGATGAGGCGGGCGTGGCCGACGCCAGTCACTGCGCCAAGGCGCAGAACCATCTCCTGATTGACGTAGAGCACCGGGATCAGGAAGATCAGCGTCCAGAGCAGCGACACGCCATAATTCTGGCCGGCCTGGGTGTAGGTGCCGAATGCGCCTGCGTCATTGTCGCCGACCATCACGATGAGGCCAGGACCGAGGATCGCGAGCAAGGTCTGAAGCCGGCGCCGCCAGCCGCGCCGCGGGCCGGTGTCGTGGTGGAGGATCGTTCCAAAGGCGCCGCGAATATGGCCGACATGGACCTCGTCGATGACGGCGGAGCGAGCGGTATCGTTTGAAACATGAATCGTCATGATTGCCTCCTGGCCGAACCGGCGCGGAGGCTCGCCGCTCATGCGGCCAAGGGTCTCCGGCGATCCTTACGGCGGTCTTGAATTGATTCGAGGTTTTGATGGGAGCGCCCGTCGCACGCCTCAAGGAACGCGGCGGGCCTACTGGGGCCGTCTTTCATGTCGAACTCCTATGCTGCGAGGGATAATCGCGCGCCTTCGTCGAGGCCGCTCTCATCGTCTTTGGAGCTCCAGACGCAGTGGAGTCGCCCTGAGAGGGGATCGCGCCGCCAGCGGCAGACAAGCGCCGTGCGAGCGCGCGTCCCATTGTACGAACCGCGCGCGCCGGATGAGCCTGCCCCGCCATGCGGAGCAAAGGTCAAAATTGTGTTTGGGAGCTTTTTCATGGCTCGCCTCCAATCCTTGGTTTTGTCCAGGACCGGGCGGGCGAGCGGGCGGCGGCCTTAAGGCCGCTTGGCGCTCACACGGGATTCCGGCCCGTGAACGTTCGCAACGTTGTGGGGCGACGGATCACAGCGCAACGCCGCGGCCGTACTGCCCGAGCTTCTACTGCCCATGTCTCTTTCGATGGTTGTGGAGAATCAGCTGGAACAATGTCCAAGCGATAGATGCGAAATGATGCCTCCGGCGCGGTCTGTCAACCCCAAAAAGTGCGCTGTTTCGCGCATCGGTTAGCAATTGATAACACTGAAGCGATAGTTTGCGCCTCTAGCGGTCGGCCGCGACGGTTCGTTTCAAGGGTTGTGACGTGTCCATCATCCACGGCTTTGACGCCGACAGACTGCTTGACCTCTGCCTCAGCCTTGTCATCGCCTTCCTGCTGGCGACCCTGATCGGCGCCGAACGCCAGTGGCGTCAGCGCAATGCGGGCCTGCGCACCAATGTGCTCGTTGCGGTTGGCTCCGCCGCCTTCGTCACGCTCGGCATGCGGATCAACGGACAGTCCGGCGCGACGCAGATCGCCGCTTATGTCGTCTCTGGCATCGGCTTTCTCGGCGCGGGCGTCATTATGAAGGACGGCGCGCAGATTTCCGGCCTGAACACCGCCGCGACGCTCTGGTGCTCGGCCGCCGTCGGCGCCCTTTGCGGCGTCGGGCTCGCGGCGGAGGCTGGCGTCCTGACGCTCGCGGTCCTCGCCGGCAACACGGCCTTACGCCCGCTCGTCAACGCCATCAACCGCGCGCCGCTCGATGAGCTGACTTCGGAGGCGACCTATGAAGTGCATGTCGCGACAAGTCCCGAAGGCGTCGGCGAGGTCCGCGACCTTGTCGCGGAGGCGCTCGAAAGAGCGAGCTATCCCGTGCGTCAGATCGAGGTTTTCGAGCGCTCGCCCGAGGTCAGCGAGATCGTCGCGACGCTGGTCAGCACGGCCGTCGATCCGGTCGAGCTCGACGCCGTCGCGGGCGCCCTCGAGCAGTCGCCGCTGGTTTCTTATGCGAGCTGGTCTTCGAGTTCTGCCGAATAGGTTTTTTCAACGCATCAAAGTCAATAACGACCCAAACCCATAACGCACCGATATTTGAGACGCTCTTGGCTGCGAACGCAGACGAAATCATCTAGATAGGGGCCAGCGGCGAGCCACACCGGACAAATAGCGGTTCGGCGATCGGTGACGGAAAGGAATAGCGGTGACAGACGACGCGAATGAAACCACGGTCGCGGGCGACGCGCCGCCGCCGGGCGGCTTCTTCACGATCGTCGCCTCGCGAACAGCCGCAATGCTGCGCATCCCCCATGTGGGGTGGCGTGGCGTGCTGCTGCTCGTGCTCTTCGCCGCAATCGCTTGGGCCGCCTCCGGGATTTATAAGGTCGGCCCAGACGAGCAAGGAGTACTGCTGCGCTTTGGCCGCAGGGTCAGCACGGAGCCGCCGGGGCTTCATTATCGACTGCCCTACCCGATCAGCACCGTCTATTTGCCGAAAGTGACGAATGTCAATGAGCTGCGCAGCAATGCCATGACGCAGCGTCCTGAGGCGGCGCGTCAAGGCGCGGCGCGCGACCGCGGAAGCCGGATGCTCACTGGCGATGAGAACATTGTCGAGGCCGACTACTCCGTCCTTTGGAAGATCAATGATGCGGGCGCATTCCTGTTCCATGTGCAAGATCCCGAGGACATGATTCGCATGGTCGCCGAAACCACGGTGCGCGCCGTGATCGGCCGCAACCCGATCCAGGCCGTGCTGTCGGACCGCCGCCAGCAGATCGCAGTCGAGGTTCAGGACGAGCTGCAACGCCTGCTCGACAACTATGGCGTGGGCATTCTCGTCATTCAGGTGCAGCTGCAGCGCGTCGATCCGCCGGCAGCGGTCATTGACGCCTTCAAGAGAACGCACACCGCTGCCACGATCAGGCTCTCCTCTACCAGCGTGTGCTTCAGCGTGTGTATGGCGCTGTCGATGAGCTGCGAGCGGTCATAGACGGGCTCTATGGACACGCCGTCGGGCAGGCCCGGCTTCAGCTCCTCAAGCTTGCTCTTGATGTTGCCAATCGTCGTCAGCGCGTCCGCGCCATCGCGCTTCAGGGCAATGCCGCCGACCACCTCGCCGGCGCCGTTCATTTCGGCAATGCCTCGCCGCTCGTCAGGCCCAAGTTCGATGCGCGCCACATTCTTGAGGAGCACGGGCGTGCCGGAACCACCGGTATCGGCCTTCAGCACGACGTTGCCGAGGTCCCGCATGTTGCGCAAGTAACCGCGGCCGCGAATCATGTATTCGGTCTCGCTCATCTCGATCGTGCGGCCGCCGACATCGCGGTTGCTGTCGCGAATTGCGCCGGAGACGCGATCAAGCGGGATGCCGTAAGCCTGGAGCTTTCTCGGATCGACGACAACCTGATACTGACGCTCGAACCCGCCGACGCTCGCGACCTCGGCGACGCCTTTGCGGTCACCAAATTGTAGCGAACGATCCAGTCCTGAATGCTGCGCAGTTCGGCGAGGGTGCGCTGAGCGCCGAGCACGACGTACTCATAGACCCAGCCGACGCCGCTCGCGTCCGGCCCCAGGGCCGGAGTGACGCCCTCGGGCAGGCGTTTGGCGGCGAAGTTGAGATACTCCAGCACGCGCGAGCGGGCCCAATATAGATCGGTCCCGTCATCGAACACCACATAGACGAAAGAGAGGCCGAAATCGGAAAAGCCTCGCACGACCTTGGCATGCGGCACCGCCAGAAGCGCAGTGGTCAGCGGGTAGGTGACCTGGTCCTCGACGACCTGCGGCGCCTGACCGGGGTACTCGGTGTAGACGATGACCTGGGTATCCGAGAGGTCCGGCAGCGCATCGAGCGGGGTGTTGGCGACCGACCATACTCCGACGCCGACCAGGATCAGGGTGGCGAAGCGGCCTACATTGGATGCACTGGCCAGATCGTCGTTACCCCATTTGAGAAAGGGTCAGAAGATATCGTTCGACCACACAGCTTCGCGGCCTGGAAAAACCTTGATGAACGCCTCAGCGTGACGAATCCTGCCGAAGTAATCGAGGCGCACACTGCAGAAATAGCCTGCCGGTCCGCGATTAGGGCAGGACTCCGTCACGAAATCCCAGCATTCGCCAAGGCGCCATTTCAAAGCAGGTAGGCGGCATCGCGCTGACAAATGCACGAACCGGGTTGAGAGGAGCACGCAGCCGGCTGAATTGACACGATCACTGAATTGATCAACGTCACCACATCATCCCGGGAGGCGGCGACTTCGTCGTTCCATCGCGAGACGCCGCCCTCGTAGCCATAGGCATCGCGAAGGGCCGCTGACAATTTCTTCTCGAAGAGTGGAAAATAGAGATCCTCGTTCTTTGGGTCGATCGTTCGCCACGCCTTAACCAGTGCGCCGGAAAGGCAGTAAGAAGAGGCGTCGGCGCTGTTGAGGCTTACCGCTTGACCACTAGCGCTTCGCGCCATGGCGATCCTGCTCCAGCCCTTCATCTGAAGCAGCCGGCTCGCCTCGTTCAGCACGTCCACAAGGATTTTGTCGCCAGGGACAACGCCCATGCGATGCAATGGAATATCAATCATAAGTCCGCCCCCCGGATCGAGCAAATGTTTGCGAGCAATATTTCTTATGCAAGGCGCAGTCGTTCGATGACGCCGCATCGCGATTTTCAATTCAGTGCGTGAAAGACTTCAGGACAATGAGAGCCCGCAGGAGCGGCGACCCGATAGCTGATCGGCGCCTCTGATCAGGCAATATTGGCAGGGCTGTGCGTCAGGATCGGACGTAGCTAGACCCCGAGCATGATTTTCCCATTGTAGAGCGATGACGACCGCGCGCCGCGTTGAGACGCCGCCCGCATGCAGTCCTGTTCAGCTTACTGTTCGATTGAATGAGGGCTGGCGAACCCCCGTTCGTCCGCGTCTACGGCTTCGGCGCTGAAGCTTCTGATTTCAGCCGACGCTGCGTTTCAAGGCATACGTCCTGATCCGTCGTATCGGGGTGGGATTGTCTTTGCATCGAAGCAAATCATGTGGAGGCGTTCATGCGCAATGACCACAAGGACAGAAGTTTCCCGTCGTTCGCTCGACCGACGGCCCGAGCGATGCTCCAGCCGAACTCTGCAAGCGCAAGCTCGAAGAGCTCGCCTCCCGCCTCGACCAGTTTCACGCCTCCGCCAAGGGCCAGTTCGTCAAGTGGAAACCTGGCCTGAAAAACAGGAAACTCCCCGACTATGGCGAGCCGGCCATCGTGACCGGGGTTTTGCCAATCCCGGTCTTCGACCCGTGCGAGAATGGCGCGCCGAGCCCTTATTTTCAGGAACCGCTGACGCTCATCATCGGAACATATCGGGAGGATGATCTGCTTGAGTTCCACGTCGACGGCCGCAGATTTGAACCGTTCGATTTCTGAACCAGGACGCGCCCGGGTTCTTCATTCAGGCGCGTCCCACTATACCTGCACGAAAACAGAACCTCCTCCCGGCGCAGCTGATAAAATTCGGCGCCGCGGCCGGAGAATGATTGCGAAGAATCACGCGGGCTGTCACCATCATTCAATGCGCTACCAACCCTCGCAACGACTGTTTCGTCTTGCCCTCAGCCTCGCTGCGAGCCGCACCGGGCTGACGCTCGACGAAATGGCGGCCGAGCTCGAAGTCGGGCGCCGGACGGCCGAGCGGCTGCGCGATTCCCTGGCGGCCATGTTCCATCAGATGACATGGTGGGAGGATGAAGAGCGGGTGCGCCGCTGGCGGCTGCCGGGAAGCGCCCTCGTCGGCGTCGTCGAGCCCCGGCCGGAGGCCGTGGCTGCGATCGAAACCGCGGCGCGCGAATGCGCCATGCGCGGCGAAGACGACCGCGCGGCGCTGCTGCGGGAGGCGTCGACCACTTTGCGGGCGGTGATGGCGCCGGATGCGCTCCGTCGCGCCGAGCCCGATGTCGCCGCGCTGATGGAGGCCGAGGGCATCGCGATGCGGCCGGGGCCGCGGCCGATCATCGCCGCGGGCGTGCTGCCAACATTGCGCCGCGCGATTCTCGGCATGCAGCTGGTGGTCATTCGCTACGAGGGGCCCAACGCCGAGGAGCCGGCGACGCGCATCGTGTGCCCCTATGGCATTCTCTATGGCGGGCGTGGATGGCTCGTCGCCCATGCGGACCAGCGCCCGGATATGCGCTTGTGGCGGTTGGATCGCATCGTCTCCATCGACCTGCTCGATCGCGGGTTCACGCGCCGCGAGGACTTCGATCTCTCGGCCTATGCGGCGCAGTCCTTCGGTGTTTTCCAGGAGGAGCCGATCGACGTCGTGCTGCGGTTTGAGCCCGAGGCGACGGAGGACGCCGCCAGCTGGCTGTTTCATCCGTCGCAAAGCACCAAGCGCGATGCGGATGGCGCGCTGATCGTGCGCTTCCGCGCCGGCGGCGCGCTGGAAATGTGCTGGCATCTGTTTTCTTGGGGAACTGCGGTTACCGTCGTGGCGCCCGAGAAATTGCGTGATGAACTCGTCACATTAGCTCGAGTGGTCTTGGCCCACCACCAATCGAAACGGTGAGGCGCATTGATTAGGATTGACGTCGCTCCCCCGGCTTAATTCAGCTTGAAGTTTGCTCTGGCCCAATCTGAGGACCAGAGCATGAAGCCCAGTCGCTTTTTGGAAGAACAGATCATCAGGATATTGCAGGAGCAGGAAGCTGGGTCTCGGTCGCGGATTTGCGCCATAAATAGGGGGCAGCGACGCCAGCATTTACAAGTGGAAAGCCAGTTTCGGCGGGATGGACGTATCCGAAGCCAGGCTATTGGCTCTGGAGGCCGCAAACATCAAGCTCAAGCGGATGCTGGCCGATGCTATGCTCGACAACGTGGCGCTGAATGCCCCTTGATTACAACATTCCGCTCAACTCAAATTGCAAACAGGTTCTGTCGGCGTACGGGTGAATGAGGATATTGCCGCCGGCGCGCTTCCCGTGTCGCAATCGGACGTGAATGAGTTATGCCTAAAGATAGCGTCCGGATCTGACGTAGTCGGTCCTGATAATACTTGTTGTTCATTTTCACGAAACGATTTGCTTCCGGATCAAGCATGACCAATGCGCATTTTGGCGGCGATGCCCGGCAGGGCGGCCGCACCGAGGTTTCCTGCGGCGGCGAGATACATCGACGGCGCTATCGGCGCGATGCTAGGCCTCGCCGTCGGCGACGGGCTCGGCGCGACGCTAGAATTCTCGCAGCGGGATTGCTCCCCGGAAATCCGCGATATTCTGGGCGGTCGCCCGTTTCGCCTCAAGCCGGGCGAATGCACCGATGACCCCAGCATGACGCCCGCCCTTTTCATCTCGATTTCTCGGATTGGGGAGTGATAATGCGCCGAACGATCGTCGTTCACACGCGACTGTCTGGCCACATGGCGCGCGTCGCCGCCGCGCGGCGCGGCGAGCATGGCGTTCAGATCCTCACCATGGCGCAGCTTGCGAGCCGGCTCGCCGGCGGCTTCCTGCAGCCAATCGACCCTGACGCGCTCCAGGACGCTGTTCGGGAGGCGTTGTCCGCCGGCAGCCTCGGCGATCTCGACGCGATCAAGACGCTTCCAGGCATGGTTCGCGTCGCGGTCGATACGCTGGACAAGGTCTGGCGCGCCGGGATCGATCTGTCGACCTCGCCCGAACCTCGTCTTCGGGCGCTGCGCACGCTCGAAGTTGAAACGCTGCGACGATTGCCCGCCTCGATGAAGCGCCCGGCCGGGCTCGTCGAACTCGCCCGCGCCCGCATCGGTCATGCGCCGAAGGTCATCGGACCCGTGGAGATCCATGGCCATAGCGAAATGTCGCCTTGCTGGCGGCCCCTGCTTTTGGCGCTGACGAACGCGGTTCCGGTCGTTTGGGTTGCGGAGGCGAGGTCCGTTCCATCCTGGGTGGAGGAAACGGTGGTCGAGATCCGCCGGGAGGCGCCCCCTGCCCCGACCGTGGCGCTGTTTTCATGTGCGACGCCGCAGCATGAGGCGCTCGAGGCCGTTCGGTGGATGCGCGAGCTAATCGCCAGCGGAAAGGCTCGTCCCGAGGACATCGCCATCGTCGCCGCCAGCCCGGCCGACTTCGACGATCACATCATGGCGCTCTCGGCGGACGCCAATATTCCGATTCATTTCGTCCACGGCCTACGTGCGGTGACGACGCGGGACGGGCAGACTGCGGCGGCTCTGGCCGAAACGCTGCTGAAAGGCGTTTCGCAGGAACGGATTGGCCGGTTGTTCAAACTCCTGCCTGACGCGACGCCCACACTCGCAGGGCTGCCGAACGACTGGGCGCGCGTTTTGCCGAAGGACGCCCCGCTCACGACGGTCCAGCGCTGGCGGCAGGCGTTCGACCAGGTCGCGCCTGAGGATTGGCCGGAGGCAATCGACCGCTCGAACCTCGTGATGGACGTCCTCCATCTCATCGAGCGGGGACCCGAAGAAGCGGCGGATACAGGCGAACGGCTCCTTTCCGGGAAAGCGCTCGCGCTCTGGAAAAAGGCGCTCGCCGACGGGCCGGCCGCCGCTCTGACGGTGACCCTCGCACAGCTCCGCATCCCCGACGGCCTCGAGCCGGCGGCGAACGTCATCTGGACGTCGGCGATCTCGCTTGCTTCCGCGACGCGGCCCTTTGTGCGTCTGCTGGCGCTTAACTCCGGTCGCTGGCCGCGTCGGATTTCCGAAGACCGGCTGATTCCCGATCACATCATTCCCATCGAAGAGCTCGACCCCCTGCCCGTCGCTGATGGCGACCGGCGGGATTTCCTGACAATCCTGAGCAGCGCGCAATCGGCTGCGATGTCCTTCAGCCGACGCGACGTTGGTGGCCGGCTGCTTGGCAAATCGCCACTGCTAAATGGATTCACCGAGATCTATCTCAGCCGCGGCCGGACGCCCGAGCACGCCGCCAGCGAATCGGACCGGCTACTGGCGCGACCAGGCGAATTCAGGCAAACCCCGATCGCGATATCGGGCGCCGCCTGCTGGGATGACTGGTCGCGACCGGAGATCACCGCCCATGACGGCCTCGTCGGCCCCGGACGCCCGCGCCTCCAGAACGTGTTTAAGGGGCCCCTGTCGGCCACCTCCCTGAAACTCCTGTTGCGGGACCCGATCCGCTTCGTCTGGCGCTATGCCCTCGGCTGGAAGCAACCGGACGTCGCTGAAGAGCCGCTGAACCTCGACCCATTGGCCTTCGGCACTCTCGTCCACAGCGTGCTTCAGGAAGCTGTTCAATCGCTCGAGGCGTCCGCCGGCTTCGGACGCGCGTCCGAGGCGAAGTTGAAGAAGGCAGTCGATGAGGCCATTGCTTCGGTCAAATCGGCCTGGGAGCGCGAACAACCAACGCCGCCCCCGGTGATCTGGGGCGCCACGCTCGAAAACGCGAAAAATCTCACTCTCAAAGCGCTCGCCTATCCGCTCCCGCTGCTGCATGGGCAGAAGAGCTGGACGGAAATACCGTTTGGACGGCAGGATGGGCCGCCGCAGGCCGATATGCCCTGGGATCCGACTCGCCGCGTCGAGATCCCCGGAACGGGGGTCTTCATTCAAGGCAATATCGACCGGCTGGATCTCGCGGCTGATCGCTCCGCGGCCCGGGTCATCGATTACAAGACAGGGAAGCTGCCCGACGACATGGCGGACGCCGCGATAAGGGGCGGCGATGAACTGCAGCGCTGTCTCTATGCCTTCGCCGTCAAAACGCTCATCTGGCCCGACATAAAGGTCGACGCCGCGCTGCTCTATCCGCGCGCTGCCGAAGACAAGCAGCCCCTATGCCCCCTTTCCGACGTCGACGGGGCGCTGTCGCAACTCGCTGCTGCGATCGGCCTTGCGCGGGCGAACATCGAGGCCGGCCTGGCCTTGCCGGGCATCGCCGCCGCAGACGCTTACAACGACTTCCTGTTCGCCCTGCCGGCCGGCGCTGCCTATCTGCCGCGCAAGAGCGCGCCGGCGGCGGAAAAACTCGGGCAAGCTACAAAGATTTGGGAGGCCCTATGATGGACGACAGGAAAAAGCCGCTCCCCGATCGTGCGGCGCGCTTTTCCGCCCTCACCGAACTCGATCGCTCTCTTCTCGTCGAGGCGGGGGCCGGATCGGGCAAGACATCGATCATGGCTGGCCGCGTCGCCATGCTGTTCGCCCGCGGCGTCGAGCCGAAGCATATCGCGGCCATCACTTTCACCGAGTTCGCAGCCAGCGAATTGATGAGCCGCATCTCGCGTTTCGTCACCGCCCTGGCGGACGGAAAAATCCCTGAGGATCTCGAGATCGCCTTTCCGCAAGGCATCTCTCCCGCGCAGAGGAAAAACCTGCACCGGGCGAACAATCTGATCGACCAACTGGTCTGCACGACAATCCATGGTTTTGCGCAGTCGGTGATCAAACCCTACCCGGTCGAAGCCGGGATCGATCCCGGCGCGGAGATCATCGATCCGGTCGAGGGGGACCTCGCCTTCGCGGAAATCTACGACGCCTGGATCCGCGAGCGGCTCTCCGGCGAGGCTGGCGACGACATCGTCGCCGAGCTCGTTCTCGCTGACGAAGATGGAGGGCTTGCGCTCATTCGGGAAGTCGCCAATTTTCGCCGGCGCAATCGCGACGCGTGTCCTGGCTCCATCGACTGGTCCGCAACACTTGTGGAGACATTCACGAAAGCGACGGCGAATTTTTCCGCTGAACTTGTCCGCATGGAGTTTCAGGAAGAGGAGACGGGGTCAAGGGCGCAGCGTTTCGGCGATCTCGGTCAAACCATCGCCGGTTTGGCCCGCGACGCAACTGCGCCATGCCGCGGTCTGGTCGGGATACTGAACCTCACCAATCCCTCCGCCTGCTTCACGCAGGCCGGCGGGGCTCGGCAACTTAAGACGCTGGGCCGATGGCAAACGGCCGCCGCTGCGGCGGGAAGGCCGAAGGCTGCCGGAACAGAAGCCCATCAGGGCGCCAAATCGCGTTACGACGCCTGTCACGACGCCTTCGCCGCGCTCCGCACGCAGACCGCCGCCGAGGTCCTTGCGCGCATCGCCCGATCGATGGACGGCCTCATCGCGAATTGGCAAGCCTGGAAGCGCGATGCCGCGCTGCTCGATTTCGACGACCTGCTCTATACGGCGCGAGATCTCGTGCGTGAGCACGAAGCCGTCAGACAGGCGCTGGCCGGACGGTTTCGCCATGTCCTGGTCGATGAGTTTCAGGACACGGACCCCCTGCAGATCGACCTCCTTTGGCGCCTGTGCGGCGAATCCGTCGACGAGGCCGACGCCTCTCCCCTCAAACGGGCGCTGCGGCCGGGGGCGCTGTTTCTCGTCGGCGATCCCAAACAGGCGATCTACCGTTTCCGCGGCGCCGATGTGAACGCCTATATCAGCGCGCGCGACGCCATCGGCGCCGATGCGCTGTTGAAGATCACCGCGAACTTCAGGTCGGTCGAACCGATCCTGACATTCGTCAACACCGCTTTTGAAACCCCGCTGTCGATGGCCCTCGGCCAACCCGGTTTCACGGAACTGGCGGCGACGCGCAGCGCCGAGCCGAAAACTCTTGCGGTGGCGGCGCTCGATATCGCGACCGAAGATGATGCGAAAGCCAGCGACAAGCGCGACGCCGAGGCGGATCGGATCGCCGAACTCTGCCGCCGGCTCGTCGGCAATCGTCTTGTCCGCGATCGCGAAGGCGCGCTGCGGCCTGCCCGGTTGGGCGACATCGCCTTGCTTGCGCCGGTCGGAACGGAGCTCTGGCGATTCGAGGAAGCGCTCGAGAATTGCGGCATCGCCGTTTCGACCCAGGCGGGAAAGGGCTTCTTCCGGCGTCAGGAAATCAAGGATCTCATCGCCTTGACGCGAACGCTTGCCGATGGCCGCGACACGCTGGCGCTCGGCGCGTTGCTGAGAGGCCCCCTGGTCGGGCTGACGGAAGCCGAATTGCTTGAGATCGCCGAAGGCCTGCCGGCGGATCCCCATCAACCGGATCGTCTGCCCCAGCTCAATCTCTGGACCGATCCCGACGAGATCCGCCATGAACTTGCGAGCGGACTTATCCGGTCGTTGCAATCTCTCGCCCTGCGCGCCCGCTCGACGACGCCTTACGCCTTGCTGAGCGACGCTGTCGGCATCCTGAACGTCCGGGCGCAGCTTCAGCGGCGTTTCAAGGCGGGCGCTGATCGCGCGCAGGCCAACATCGATGTTTTCCTCGACATGTCGCGCGCCTATGATGTTCGCGGTCTGCGCGCCTTTGCGCGCGACATGCGCGCGAATTGGGAGGACGCGGTTCGTCAGGTCGAGGGCCGTCCCGACGCCGAAGAGCAGTCCGTCGCCCTCATCACAATCCATGCGTCCAAGGGGCTCGAATGGCCCATCGTGATCCCGATCAACATGACAGGCCGCCCGAAATCGGATTCCGGGCTCATGCACGACCGCAGGGCCGATCTGTTCTCTATCCCCGTTCTCGGAATCGCGCCTGAGGACTATGCCGACATACAGGATCGCAACGCGGAAGAGCTCGAACGCGAACGGGTCCGGCTCTGGTATGTGGCCGCGACGCGGGCGCGCGATCTCCTTGTGATGCCCCGGCATTCGCCGGATTTGCCGAACGGCGCCTGGGCGAAGCTTGTCGAATTCGACTCGCCATCGCTGCCTGCGATAGATCCCGAGGAGGTCGGCGACCCGATGCCGTCGCCGGCCCTTCCTCAGGAAAACCCTCAATCGCGGGAAATATTCGCGGGGGAGGCGAAACGCATCGTCGAGAGCCATCGCAAGATCGAGTGGCGTCAACCCAGCCGCAGTGAAATGGGCGAGGCCGCAGAACTCCGGCGCGAACCGGTTTTTGCAACTGCCGAATCTCTTGAGGAATTCCAGGATACCCGGCAACCCATCGCCGGCAGCGCGACTCGTGGAACGCTCCTTCACAAACTGATCGAAGAAGTGCTGAACCTCGAGACGGCGGACGACGCGCCGGCTCTCATCGCACGCGCCAAGGAATTGCTGGCGCAGCTTACGATCGCGCCATCTGAAACGGCGAAGAACGGGATTTCGCCCGACGAGATTGCGGCGACCGTCGTCAGGACGCTGAACCTTCCTGAAATTGCCGAAATGCGTCCGCGGCTTGTCCCCGAACTCGTGGTCCTGGCGAGCCACCAGGGCGATCATCGCGAGATTATCGTTTCCGGCATCACTGATGCTGTCGCCTATGACTCAGAGGGCCAAATCGAGGCGATCATCGATTGGAAAAGCGACGTCGAAGTCGACGCCGCTCGGCTCGCATCCTACCGCGGACAGATTGAATGCTATCGTCAGGAAACCGGCGCGAAACGGGCTTTTCTGGTTCTCATGACGCAGGGCAAGGTGATGTCGGGATAGCGACGTTGATTGCCGTCTTGGGCCACCCGGCGCCGGCAAGAATGTGGATACGCGCGGAACAGGCGCCCCGCACCGGAAAGGCGCCTGACGCTTGCGCAGGCAGAACCGCCCAACGCGAATAGCGAAGGGATTCATCGTGACGCCTTGAGCGGCTTTAAGAGTCCTGAAACATGAGCCGCGCTTACGCCGCCGGGATAGATAATGCTTGTTGATTGCGCTCCGTCGGATGCAGTTAAAATGAACAGCGATCCATCCTTGTCCTGGCCGGTCTTCTTCGACTGCGAAGCGTCGAGCCTCGACGGCTATATCATTGAGATTGGCTGGGCCTTTGTCGCCATGGACAGCGGAGCAATCGTTTCCGCAGCACATCTCGTTCGTCCCGCGCCCGACTGGAAAATCAGAGACGCGTGGAGCGCGAAATCGGAAAGGCTGCATGGCATTTCGCTCGCGCATTTGCGTGAGCATGGTCGGCGGGTCGAAGAAATCGCCCGGATCATGAATGAAGAGCTCGCCGGCCGCGAGCTCTTCTCAGACGCCTGCTCCTATGACGAAAGGTGGCTCCGTCAGGTGTTCGATGCGGCGGGCTTCGAGCCATCCTTCATTATTCGCCCCACCGATCCCGGAATCTTGCTGGAGCGGGCGGCCGCGGATCGAAATTTCGATCAGGCACGTCTGCATCAGGCCAGGGAAGAGGCGGAACAAAATCGCCGCCACCGCGCCGAAGCCGACGCCCTCATCTGGGCGGAGCTATGGCGGATGGTGACGCAACGCCCCTGACGGCTCATTCACTGCGCCTTGGACCCGTTCCTTGGTGACAAGCGCACGCTTTTGAGCCAGTGCATGTCTTAGCGCAAAGTATTTCGCAACTGGCTGAAGAGTTATCAGTGATTCCCTGGTCCCTGCTCGATAAGGCGCAAATACCCGGTGGAGGCGGCGAACTCCGCCTTATGCAGCGCGGCGCCGAATTCTCGATCAGGCTGGGCCAAACCGAACTGATGAACAGTCGCCTCAGCGGATCCGAGGAGGCGCTCGCCACCCTCTCTTGCGCGGGAATTCGAACCCGCGAGCGGCCGCGGATACTGATCGGCGGGCTGGGCATGGGCTTCACGCTCCGGGCCGCGCTCGCCGCCGTCGTCGCCGAGGCCGAGATCATCGTCGCAGAACTGGCGCCCGCTGTCGTGGCATGGGCCCGCGGTCCGATGGCGGAGCTCTTCCAGAGCAGCCTGACGGATCCACGCGTCAGCATTCTGGAATCGGATGTCGGCCGCCTGATAAGGTCTGGCCGGTCGACTTACGATGCGATCTTGCTCGATGTCGATAACGGCCCCGAGGGGTTGAGCCGCAAAGCCAATGATGGACTATACGACATGGTAGGATTGCGGGCCGCCCGCGCGGCGCTGCGTCCCGGCGGCGTCTTGGCCGTATGGTCGTCGGGACCAAACAAGAATTTCACCCAGCGACTCCGTAAGACCGGTTTTGATGTGGATGAAGTCCGGGTGCGCGCCAATGGAGCGCGTGGCGGCGCACGGCACGTCATCTGGATCGCGACCCACTCTGATCCCACGGACAAAAAGGTTTGTTTCTGAACAACGCGATCACGCTGACAGATCGCTTGCGGAGGAGCGCAGGGTCGATACAATGCCCGCAGGGGGGAGGGCTCACTGCCGCAATAGCCGGGTGCCGCTTTCGCTGTAGGATCGACCGCTTGCCGCGGCGCTTTGTGCATTATCGCCGGTCTTTATCGGGTGGCCGCTGATCTGGGGTATCTGAAATTCTACCTATTACCGGAAAGAGGGCTGTTCACGATAATGCATCAAGCGCCAACAAAAATCCTATTTGACGACCTTGCTGCAGCGGCCTCACAGCTCCCTAAGATGAAGCGCGCTCCGGCCGGATCGAGAGGAAGCATTCCATCTGACACTCTACTGTCCCCAGATCGCGAAGGCCTCATGGTAGAGACTTCCGTTATCTCGACATTCATTCCTGCGGACGAGCCCTGGCAAATTACCGCATCTGTCGACGCGAGGAAGCTAGTCGCGATATGTAAAACAATAAAAGAAATAGGCGCCGTGGGGGAAATGATCGAGATAAGTGTCGAAGAGCGAGAGATGTGGTTCAAATTCAGAACTACGAAGTTCTCAATTCCGACACTTTGGGTTAAAGGCGCATAACGGATCATCGTAGAATCTTCCCGAAATTCTATTCTAAGCGGCTTTAAGTAATGAAACGCCCAAAATATACGCATAAGCGGACAAAGCTGGAATGGATTTGGCTGTTAGAAGACCCCATTATGGTGAGAAGCTCTGGATTTATTTCATCTACAAATCGCTATTTGGACTCCCTTATCGGCGACGGAACTCTTAGAAGCTTCCAAAGCAACGCTGCACCGCAGGCGTACCGTGGTTGCCAGCAGTTCCACGTAGCTGCAACACTGAGAGCAGTTAGGAGGCACGGGTGTTGTCTTTGGTCAATATCAAGGCCACCACGTTGGGCGTACCGTGATGGCGGTAAAGTGCTCCAACGGAGAAAATTATTCCATTGATCTGTGATACTGCGGAGGAGGAAATTGAATATCAAAAGCTTTGTCAATTAGACATTCACGACGTTCGAGGGCAGAACTCTCCGCTCTCTCGTCTGTGCATTCAGCCGCCGGGACCATATTTGGTATTGCAGAACCACCTCTTGGTTGGCCATGGTTTGTTGTTTTGGGTGGACCCTTTCCTATCGCAGGTATGCAGCGAGGTTTTTGGTCATTCGATATTGCGGACAGTCGCGAGGATGCACTTAGCCAACTCAAGGAATTGCTCAACATATCCGGTATAAAAACCTGAAGGCCGTTAATGGGATGGTCCGGCCGTGCTCCCGGCCCAACCGCAAGCGATGCTTGTGCGGGGCACCAAAGACAAGGAGCACGCCCTATTGCAGTGAGCCGACGCAAAGATTGCATGTCGGCGAGACGGTGCTGGTCACGGCCGACTTGCGTTGCGGCCAGCGCGGAGTCACGTGCGCGATCAACGGCATGTGTTCCTCTCTGGCGTGGTCGCAATGACCGTGATTTCACAGGCGCGGCATACAGCCCCCATTTTGAAGGCTCAGGCGCTCATGTGCCTGAGCCTTTTTTGATGTCGTCCGGAGGCGGAAGTGAAAACAGATCGCCGGGGCCCGGCGGGAACTTTTTAGAAAAGTATTTGCAAAAGTCGGTCCAATCGTCAGAAATGCTAAGCAATGTAGTCACAACCAAAATCTGCTTTTCAAGATGCGGGTGTCCAATCTCCTGAGTTAGCAATTGGTGGTGCGTGTGCTTTCTTCGTTTCGTTTCTCGGTCGCGCGGATTTTTCGACCTAAGTTCGTCGAGCACCCCATTAGGAAGCTGCTCATAGATCAAACTGTTTGTTAGCTTCCCGATGTAAGCGTTCCGCGCGCTATGTCCCGGCTCATATTTCCAGCCGCGCACACGATGCAAATGTTCATAATAGCTATCTGGGAACCGCTTTGCCCAAGGGAGGAGTTCCGGCGCAATGTACGCCGACAAAATGCGCTGAAGCTCGTCGCGGGCCCTAAACCGCTGGAATCCGGTCGCTTCGTCAACTAGCGAGATAATGCCGATGTCGGCAAGCGCTCGCATCAATATCTCAGCGCGCTGGGCCTTGTCTTTTTGCTGTTCCTGAAGCGCGCCGGCGGCTCTCGCCGAAAGCCAGACCTCGCAAACCGCCCTTAGAATTTTGGCATCGTACCCGACGGTGACAGAATTTCCCTCTTGGTATGAAATCGGCTTGAGGGGCCCCTCGCGTAACTCCTTGGTAATATAGGGTTCTAGCTGCCTTGGAGCGATAAATAGGGGCAATAGGGCCCCCGCTTCACTCGCTGCCTTTTTCTTTCTTTTGGAGGCTCCGCTACGGCTACCAAGAATAGCGTTGGTGATTCCAAATTCGGAAATGACGCGCGAACCATCCGACAGGACGGCGCAAGGGATGCCCATTTCGCCAAGCGTTAGCGTGCCCGAAAATTCGACCTTTGGAAGATTGCCCTGGTCCGCCCATCTTTTAGTCGCCGCCTCAGATGCGATGCGTTTCCGGTCTTCCGCCGAAAGGCTTTTTGATCGGGCAATCCCGCCTTTGCTTTGCCGGGTTTTCTCGATGTCCATCGAATCACTCCATGCTTGCATCGTGGAAGATTGTCATGCTTGCTGGAAACGAGCAAGCACCCTGCATTTTTTTTGCTAGATGTGCTTGCTACCTAATATCGCAGGAATCCACAGACGGCCCGCATCGCATCGCAATCCCCAGAGCCGCTTCAATCGGACTTCCGCCTCCTCAATGGCGTGGCGAAATTCCGCCAGCACGATCTGATGGGCGGGATGCTCGAAGGTTTGACCACAGAGCCAGCTTGAATGTGCCTTGGACCAGGGCGTGCGGCCCGTGCAAATACGGCCATGACGGAGCGGAAGAGACAGTAATTGTTGGCGCGCTCGCCGCAGCGCCTCCATCGCGCCTTCGCGAGCGCGCACAAGTTCGCGGATGGCTTCGTGTCCAATATCAGGGACCCAAACCGGCGTCAGTTCGCCTGCTCGATGGAGCTTGGCTAGGCTCAGCGCGTCGCGCCGGTTGGTCTTGGACCCGATCCCCCGGGCGCTGCGGGATCAGCGACGGCGCCACCACCGCGCAATCATGGCCCAACGCAATGATCTGCCGGTAAAGGTCATACCCTGCCGGCCCGGCCTCGTAACAGAAATGCAGCCGCGCCCCCCGCTTCGCCAGCTTCGTGGCAAAAGCCGCTATCGAGGCAGGGCTCGCATCAATGTCGCCAAAAAACCGAATCTCGCCGTCCCGGCCGTCTTCAGCCAAAGCCACCGAAGTCTTCAACTTCGACACATCCAATCCGATGGAAAGTTCGCTATGCTCCTTCATGGCTCGCCCTCGCTAAGCTTGGGGCTCGGCTCTCTGGCCAATCCAGAGCAACCCCCGATCCTTGCTTACCGCGGGGCGGCCCGCCAGCATTCAACGAACATACGGTCTAGCACTACTTTGGCAGAGTTTTGAGGGGTTGGGCATTTTTGGGATTCCCGAGACGCGCATTGCGTGATTCATGGGTGGTCGGCGTCACGGAGGGCCGACCATGGAGGAAACCTGGAAGTCCGATCTTGAGCGGTGGCTGGCGCCTTTTCTCAGTGCTTTCCGGCACAAGGCACGGGCGCGGATGTGCCCGGTTTATGTTGCGGGGCTGATCGGCGCGGGGGATCGCAAGAGCGTCCAGCCCATGGCGGCGCGCGACGGCGAAGTCGGCTACGACCAGCTTCATCACTTCATCGCCAGCGGCGTGT
>NZ_CABFMQ020000092.1 GCF_901905185.1 Methylocella tundrae | reverse complement strand
CGCCAGCGCCGGCGGCTATTTGCGCGAGCTGACGCGAAAGGCTGAAACCGGGGAGTTCTCGCTCGGACCGATGTTGATGGCGCTCATAGGATCTCGAAAGCGGGAGAAAAAGCGGGCATAGCGCCAAAAGCACGACATCACGATGCCGGAGCTCGCGGCAGAACTCGCCGCGGCGATCGTCTACTGGAACACGGTCTATCTCGGGCACGCCGTTCAGCATCTGCGATCGTCAGGCGCGGCCGTTCCGGAGGATTTCTTGAGACACGTCGCGCCTCTTGGCTGGAATAACATCAGCCTGACCGGCGATTATCTCGGGACCCAGGTCACCAGTCCCGGCGACGGCTTCCGGCCTGCCGCCCGCGCCAAGCGAGCCGAGCGCTACGACGGATTCATGCAGGCGCTCGGCCGCCGGCTCGCCAAGGGGCCGGGTTTCATCCGGGAAGTGTCGTGGGATATCGGAGAATCCGGCTTATCTATGTCCCGGGAGGCAGAGAGCTTCACAAAAAGTCCTGAGTGAAAGTCGGCGGGCTGCGGCGCTTTGCTGCGGCCGAAACCCTGCAATTGCCGCGTGTTCTGTTCTTACGGATAGCCCCCTGCCCACCAATCCAGGCCCAGAAGTCCCGCGGTGCCTGTTGATTTCCTGCTCTCACAGGGTTCATTTATAAGGATACATCAATGGGAATTGACGGTAGCGTGTCGTGCGCGAGCTTCATGCACGAGAGCGACGGATCGGCGATGCGAACTGAAATGCCGGCTCGCTTCTAAGTACGCTATGGGCGTGGCATGAAGTGATCGCCTCGCAGCGCCCAATAACGGCCAGTCACCTAAGCAGGGAGTTTGGCCGCAAGCACTTCGATTTTCTCAATACGTGGCGCCTCGGCCAGCAGCTCATCGGCATGCGCCATCAGGGCCGCGGCGATGCTTCCATTGAGATGAGCCTCGCGCCCGACTTCATCGGCGAACGCATCGAAGATGCCGAATGTGGCGGGGCCAAAGCGCAAGGCAAACCAGACCGGGGTCTGCGATTCAGCGTTGGCGAGCGCCAAGGCGCTTTCCAGAAGTGCCTGCAGGGCGTCCGCTTTGCCTGGTTTAGCTTCGAGGCGCACAAACAACGCTAGCTTGATCATCTGCTTACACTCCCTTTTTCATGGTGGCGGAATCGCGTTAGCACAAGCGACCCAGCACGCTTTGTAGCTTGGCAAGATCGCGAAATGTTATCATATTTGCTGTGACCATTTATCTCCTAACTCTGGACGGCCTATTTGACACGCGGCTAGCGACGCTGCTCGACGCGTCCGCCGCCGCGAACGAGCTGGCCGAGTCCACAAGCATGGCGACGCCCCAGTTCACGGTCATGATCGTCGGCGTCCGCAGACATGTGAAGACAGTCCAAGGCCTGACTGTACCGGTCGCGCGGCGGAAGGGCTTGGCGCGACCGGACATCGTCATCGTTCCCGCGCTCGAGGGCCAAAGCGGCCGGAAACGCTGCGGATAGCCTTGGAGCGAAAGGACGTCGCGGAGGCTGGCCGGCTGTTACACGATTGGGCTGGGTAAGGCGCATCAATCGCGGCCCGCGGTTCGCATTCGCCCCCCGGAGGTCGCCTCGAGCGACGAACTGATCTACGCAGACCCGTCTCGGAGTCAGGCATTTCACCTTTGCGATTTCACTTGGCCCGGTTATGTTGCCTTGGAGAGGGACCAGCTCCGCCAGCGCCCGGATGCAGACGGAACCGTTTTCAACCTGCAGCGCTCGCCGCCTTGGCCGGTGCCGGTGCGGGCCTCGCCTTGGTGGCGCAGAGGGTCGCCGCTATTCGCGGCGGGCCCCGCTCCCTCCCGGAAAATGGGCGGGATACCAAAACGTGAGGAAAGTCGTCCGAACCGAGTGATTTCATGAAGATATAGACCTCAGCGACGTTTCTTTGGAACCCAGAGGCTACGACCTTCTGGCGATACCGCACTTCAAGGCTCGCAGATATATGTTATGTTAGCTCAGGGTAAAAATCCCAAGCGCGTAATCAAAAAAAAGTAACGAGGGCTCAACAATTGCCCGGCGGAAGAGGAAACAAAATGGAAATTTTCTTGATCACTCCGAATTGTTACGCGCTCTGCCACCGGACTAGGAGGCGTGGCTGGGTTCTGCGCTGGCACTTCGGCGGTTCGCCCGAGCAGAAATCAATTGGATGAGACCCACGCACGGCTCGAAGGGGCTTTCAGGTTAAGGTAACGAAAACTCGCGGGACCGCAGATCGCGGATTGGGCGCGGGGAATAACGCAGATCAGGAGGAATCAAACATGCAGACAGCGGCGCCAAGTGGCCACAAGATTATGGAGAACACGAAGCGTGCGGTTCGCGCGCCGACCTCGGTTGATGCTCAGGAAGTCCATCGCTATCTGATGGACTTCAAGTGGGAATTCGAGAAAAACCGTACCAAGTACGGCACGAAGTACGAAATGGCGAACTTGACCAAGGAGCAGTTCAAGCTCACCGCCAAAGAGTACGCACGGATGGAGGCGATTAAAGAGGAGCGGCAGTTCGGAACGCTGCTCGACGGTCTCGACCGTCTCGACGCCGCCAACCGGGTCCACCCGCGCTGGGCGGAAGTGATGAAGGTGTTCGCCAATTTCCTGGAGTGTGGCGAGTACAACGCGATCGCCGGCTCCGCCCTGCTCTGGGATTCCGCGCAGTCTCCCGAGCAGAAAAACGGATACCTCGCCCAAGTGATCGACGAAATCCGGCACGCCAACCAGACGGCCTATGTCAATCATTACTTTTCGAAGCACGGCTCTGATCCCGCCGGGCACAACAACCCTCGCCAATTGCGCACCATCGGCCCTGCTTTTCGCGGAATCAAGCGCGCGTTCGGCGACGGTTTCAATGCCGGCGATCCGGTCGAGTGTTCTATCAACCTTCAGCTGGTCGCCGAGGCCTGCTATACCAACCCGCTGATCGTCGCGCTGACGGAGTGGGCTGCGACAAACGGCGATGAGATCACGCCGACCGTCTTCACGTCGATCCAGACCGACGAGATGCGGCACATGGCGAATGGCTATCAGACGATCGTGTCGGTGATCAACGATCCGAAAGCCAAGCTACACCTCAACGCAGATCTTAACAACGCCTTCTGGACGCAGACGAAATACTTCACGCCGGTGTTGGGCTATCTGTTCGAATATTTCAGCAGATACAAGGTGGAAGCTTGGTATAAGACCTGGAACCGCTGGGTGTATGAAGATTGGGCCGGAATCTGGCTTGGCCGCCTCGGAAAATACGGCGTCACCTCGCCGCCCAGTCTGCGTGAGGCGAAGCAGGATGCTGTCTGGTCGCATCATGATGTCGCCATCCTCGCCTACGCGCTGTGGCCATTGCATCATTACCGGCACGATCTGCCGGACGAAGTCGACATGGCTTGGTTCGAGGAGAATTACCCTGGCTGGTACGACCGTTACGGGCGTATTTACGACGAATGGCGTAAGCTGGGCTTTCAAGATCCCAAGAGCGGGTTTCTGCCTTCGGTTTGGCTCATCGAAAACGGCTACATCCCTTACATTGACCATGTTTCCGGAGTGCCGTTCTGTCCGAAACTCGCGAAGGGCGCGTGCGACCTTCGCATCCTGGAGCGTAACGGACGCCGTTACGCTTTCTCGGACACCTATGGCGAGCAGCAGTTCCTGCTGGAGCCCGAGCGCTACGAGGCGCAGGATTTCCTCACCCAATTCGAGGGCTGGGAACTGTCCCAGGTCATCCGGGCGGGGGGTGGATTGCGGAGCGACGGCAAGACGATGATCGCGCAGCCGCATCTGCGATCGGACAATATGTGGACCATCGACGACATTCAACGCATCGGGATGAAGATCCCGAATCCCCTGAAGATGCACTGAGGTCGACTTGCGCCGGCGCCACGAAAGATGGCGCCGGCCCCAAGCCCCGAAGAGAGGAAACCATTATGAAGCAAGGACAGGCTGTTCGGGCGATATTCGATCCCGAGCGAATCTTGGAAATCCGGAGAGTCTCGCCGGCCGAGCCTCAGGACACACAGCGCGTAATGAGTCATTTCGTCGTTCCCGAGGGCAAGCGGCTGACCGAGTACGAGCAGTTGACCGCTTATGCGCAGCAGAGCGCTGACTACGCGGGCGGCGGCCTCGAGGTCGGCGAATATCAGCAAAAGCATGCTGGCGGCCGCGGCGCATACGCCAACGAGACCACGGAACTCAAGACTCGCGACTGGTTCAAATTCCGCGATCCCGATCGCCGCTGGTTTTTCCCTGCGATCAAGGCCAAGGCGGAAGACGGGCGCGCCGCCGACCGCTTCATGAAGGCGGCGTCCTCTGAAGGGCTCGTTCGACTGATCGATCCCGACTGGCTCGGTTTTCTCGAGGTCGACTATGGGGCGTTGACGTTTTACGAGTATGGTCTCTTCAACGCGCACTCATCGGCCACCAAGGATTCGATTTCGGATTTCGTCAAGACATGGGTTGCGCTGACGGCGTTTGATAAAAACGATGCCGCCCAAATGGTGCAGACAGAGCGTGTCTTTCTGAGCAAGCAGGTGGAAGGATTCACCGCCGACCTGGGGCGTTCGAAAGAAGTTTGGACCAACAGCCCGACCTATAACAAGACGCGCGAGGCGGTCGAACGTCTCTGGGGCGAAACGTATGATTGGGGAGAAATCCTCTGGGCGTCGCACGCGATTGTCGATGCGATTTGTGGACACTTCATTCGGCGGGAGTTCTTTCAGAGAATCGCGCCGGTCTATGGCGACAATATCACCCCCTGGTTTCTAAGTCAGGCCTGCGGCTATGCTCAGACCGCCAAGGGCGGCGTGCGCAGGCTGTTCGGAGACAATCTCGCGAACGATCCCGATTTCGGGCCGCACAACCGGGCGGTCATTCACGCCTGGACCAATAAATGGCTTCCGGCCGCCGTTGCGGGACTTAAAGGGTTTGTCGGAATCTATGCTCAGCTTCCGAACGCTCCCGAGAAAATCGCGGGGCGCAACGCCGTCGAGCAAGGGGTCGAGCGCGTCATCCAGGATTGGGCGACCGACTTCGCCCATTTGGCAGGATATGAGGCGAATGTCGCCGGCTTGGTGGCCGAAGTGATGACCGGTATGGACTCGGCGCCAGCGTACCGTTCCGACGCCACGAAATCCATTCACACTGTTTAACAACCTTATGAAGGGGCGCCGGAAATGAGCGGACGCGGATCGAGTGAGGGCCTGAACTCCAAAAAAGGTCAAGCTTTTATCGACGAATTCCTCGACGAGAAGAACATGACCGTTAAGGAATCGCATGATGTAGTTCTTGTTCTCATGAAGAGCGAGGAAATGGATGTCATCGTCGATGACATCATCCTTGGTGAGCAAAAGAAACTGAATCCGACGATCGTGGTGGAAGACCACTCGAGCTACTACTGGATCAAGGCCCAGGGTCAAATCGTGATAGATGTTGATGTCGCGGCGGAAATAATGGGGCGGCAGTACAACGTCTATGACTTCCTCGTTAATGTCTCTTCGACTGTCGGTCGTGCGTTCATTAACGGTAACGTATTCACCCTGACAACGGAACTTGTCGGGCTGGACAAAGAATTGGCGTAGGGGAGGAAATAAAATGGCGTTCACGAACAAGTTCCTGCGCGACGAAGATCGCAGTCTTTATGACAATGAAATACGCCGTAGCTGGCGGGATCGCATCGCGGCGCTCAACAATCTCGACGAAGCGGTTGCTCTTCTGACGGAGATTCGCACCCAGCACGTCGGGCCCGAGCGGAAGACATTTGATTTGGAGTACGATTCATTGTGGATCGAGGCGGAGGCCGAAGGACGCGTGGCTTCGCTTAAAAGCGAGAAATTTCACGACGCGGAATTACTTGACAAATGCGTCTGCGGAACAGCGGTCGCAGATGTTTACCGTGATTTGCGCGGCCGGGTTGACGCCGCTGGCGAGGATCAGTTCGCGCTGGAACGTTTGGCTGCAGAATTTCGACGCAAGTTCAAGCCGCCCGTGATGCCAGTCAACGCATGGCTCGAACTCGACAGCTACCTAAGCAAGCGGTTGCTTGAGACCCGTGCGAAGGTTGCCGACATCGCGGCCATCAACGTTGAAGAGTGGCGCGCCAAACGCGGCTTCCGGGTGCTCGTCGAAGGTCATGGCAACACGATGAAGGGCGAAACGGCCTGAGGGCAGCAGCAACGGGATCCCGGAGGCATAGATGCATAACGATGAGGCGGTTAATCTAACTTTGTCGGAGAAGCAGGACTCGGAAACAGATTTCCGTGGCGTTTGTACCGACTTCGGTTTTGCCTGGCAGTGGGAGATCTGGCGGGGCGACAACGTGGTTCACGAAGGAGCAGCGCTGAGCGAGGCTGCCGCGTGGCGAGCCGTAAAGTCGATGATACGTGTCTTCGGGATCCTTGACAAAAACTTTTCAACAAATACGCAATGAACGGCGTCATTGGGGGGAATTTATGCATTTGATACGAGCAACGCTTGAGGACGGGGAGCACTTGCAATTCGAGTGTGATAGCGAAGAGAATGTCCTTTCCGCTGCTTTGCGCAACAATATTATTTTGCTCTCCGAGTGCCACAAGGGGATCTGCACGACTTGCCGTGCGCATTGTTCAAGCGGCGATTTCGAGCTAGGCGAAGGCGTAAGCGTCTATTCGCTGCCGCCCGAGGAGCAAGATGAAGGCTATACGCTACTCTGCCAAACCTATCCGCGGTCCGATCTAGAGGTCGAGCTACCCTATGGGCTGGACCGCGTAACCTTCGGAACCTCCCGGATCGAGGAAGTCTACGAGGCGAGAATTGCCTCCTGCGAGCGCTGGACGGAACATGTCGTTTCTATCATTCTGGAGCTGCGAGATGAATTTGACAAGCCTCGCGATTTTCGCTTCACGCCAGGGCAATATGTAAAACTTTGCGTCCCCGGCACCGACGAATGGCGAAGCTTTTCGATGGCGAACGTCCCGGATCGAAGCGGGCGGATCGAATTGATGGTGCGCGTGCTTGATGATGGAGTCTTTTCCAATTACCTTCGGGAAAAGGCCAAAGTTGGTCGTGTCATTGAAATGAAAGGTCCGTACGGAGAATTTCGGGTCCATCCGACGGCGAGTCCGCGCTACTTCGTCGGCGGCAGCACTGGTCTCGCCCCATTGGTTTCCATGCTCAGAGGGATGGTCGAGGCCAACGACTCGACGCCGAGCCGGCTGATTTTCGGAATGCGCAGCCGCGAATTTTTCTTTTACGCTAAGGAATTGGCTGTTCTGGCGAAGGCTCTGCCAACTCTATCGCTTGAACTCTCGCTCGAGACGCCGGATCCGGAATGGACGGCGCACACAGGCAATGTCGGCGAGGTTCTGGAGGCAGTACTCAGTCAGACTGGGGAAGCTCCAGACTTTTACGTGTGCGGGCCGGGACCGATGGTTCGGCGCATCGAGGAGATTTGTCAGGCGCACGGAGTGCACCAGGACCGTGTGTTCAGCGAGAAATTCCTGGCGTCCGGCTAGTGAGACGCGCCCGACCCCCAACGGAACCTTCCGCGACCAGTTTCCTTGGGGAGGTTGCATGTGCGCTGGATGAGTCGTTGCGGGAGACGCGCGAGACGCGGGATGAGCTGGTGGCCGCCATCGGCGCGCAACGGGTTCAGGAACTTGAAGAGTATTGGCTTTCCGAGCCGGACTCCGAAGCGAACGCTGCGTTCCTTCAGAGAGCGGCCTACCGGGAAAGGCTGCTCGTGGCAGTCTGGGCCAAGCTCCGTAGGCTGGAGCGCCTCCGGGTTACGGCGGGCCGCGAAGCCATGAAGATCGACCGGTGCGATGTGCAGGCGGGCGAGGGCCTGACGGCGGAGAAAACGCGAAAATGACAAGCCAGATTATTGCGGGCCCGGACTCGGTGCGCGTCATGCTGACCGGGATGCGCGATGTCGCCCGCGTAGCACGAATATCGCTCGGTCCAAGCGGGCGCGGGACCGTCATCGAGCACGTCGGACGGCTCGCCCCGATTTTCACCAAAGACGGCCGGACGATCGCCCAGGCGATGAAGTATCAGGACCCTGGTCACAATGTCGGCCTGAAATTCCTCACACAGGCCGCAGGTGTCCTGGATCGGCAGATCGGCGACGGCTCCAACACCGCTATCGTGATGACTCACGCGATGGCAATCGAGGTCGGACGCTTGCTGGCGACCAATTTGTCCGCGCGGGAAATTTGTCGGGGCATGGTCGAGGCGCGGGATATCGCTCTCGGGAGCCTCGAAAGCGGGGTGCGGCGGGTTACAGAGCACAATCTCAAGCACCTCGCCTTGACATACGCGAACCAGGACGAGTCGATCGCCCGGCTCACCTCCGAAGCCTTCGAATCCGTAGGGCAGGAGGGCGATGTCAGCGCGGAGTTCGGCGGCGGCGTAGAGGACGAGCTGGAAGTCGTCGAGGGCGCGCGTTACGACAAGGGCTACGCCTCACCTGTGTTTTGCACCAACAAGACCCAAAAGCGCGTCGAGTTGGAGCATCCCTTGTTTTTAATTACCGACCACCCGATCACGGACTTCCAATGTCTGGTCGACCCGCTTGAACTGGCGGTCCAGGCGGGAAGGCCGCTCGTCCTCATTGCGGAAAGTGTCGGGGAGGAGGCTTTAGCCGCGTTGGTCATGAATCATGTTCGGGGCAAGATTCGCTGCGCTGTCGCCGGGCCGCCAATGTTCGGAGAGACGCGCACCGACGCGCTGGAAGACATTGCCATCTTGACCGGCGGTCGGCCCTTTCTGGAACGTCAGGGCGACGTCATTCAAGCTGTGAAGCTCGCAGATCTCGGTCAGGCGGACAAGGTCGTCATGGATGCCGAAAGCACAACCATTATAGGAGGTCGCGGCTGCCCGCAAAACAAACGGGCCCGCATCGCCACGGTTCTCGGACGAAGACTGGCGCTTCATTCGGAGACGAGATCGATGACCGGCCGTGTGGACCTGGAAGAGAAACTTGCAGATCGTCTGAGAATGTTATCGGAGAAATCGGCAAAGCTTCGAGTAGGCGGGGCCAACGACACTCAGATTCGGTATCGGCTGCGCGTTGCAGAAAAGGCGATAGGCGCGACTCGGGCTGCGCTCGAATCCGGTGTTGTCGCCGGGGGTGGCGCCGCCTACTTCCGGGCGGCGCAAGAAATCGAGATGCGACTGGCCGGAGAGGAGAATCTGGCGCGCAGGGCGGGCCTCCGCGCGGTAGCGTTGGCCTTGAAAGCGCCACGGACCGCTATCCTGGCCAGTGTCGGGGAAGGGAGTTTGGCGTCGCAGCCAAACGAAGACGTCTGGTTCGGTTGGGACGTGCGCAGCAGACGCGACGATGTGGATCTATGGGAGGCCCGCATCGCCGACCCTCTGAACCAGTGCCGACTCACTCTTTCAGTGGCGGTGAGTCTATGCGAGAGCCTTTGCAACGTATCAGTAATGGTTCTCAAGACGCTTCCGGAGATTGATGATTTCAGTCCCGAGATGGCGGCGGCGACGCGGGAAGTGATGTAGCAAAGAAAGCGCGGAAAGAAAGCGGTCGAAACCTCCTCTCGTGAGGTTTCGCAGAAGGGGCGACGCCTCGTCCCAAACGCGAACAACGTCGGCGACCTTCGGTCCAGTGGGCTTCCGCCGAACGGGCTCTGCCTCTGAAGGTAACCGTGATTTCAAGACCACGGTTTTTGTCGCGTCTTCTGTGTCTAGCGCTTTGGCTCCGCGACCATGAAAAAGACAAGACTTGTTTTAAGGGGCTGGTCTGCCGACGCGGGGGCCTTTTTTGAGCGCGATGTCGGAAGAGTCGTGGGTATCGCGGCCAGCGACCGTGCTTGGAAACGAAGAAGTAGACTTCATGATCGCCGGCCGCCTGTAATGATCCGCGGCAGCAGGGAGCGCCCATGCGCATTTTGACGTTCAACGTCGTGATCGAGGTCTCAATCGGGGGCGAGCCGATCAAATATGAGCTGGACAAGGCCGCCGGCGCGCTGTTCGTCGACAGGTTCCTCCACACTTCGATGCGCTATCCGGGCAATTACGGTTTCATCCCGCATACATTGTCCGAAGATGGCGATCCCTGCGACGTCATCATTGCCAATACCCACTCGATTGTTCTGAGCGATGATAATGCGCTGAATTATAAGTGCAAATTTTTCCGCTCACGATGAAAAACCGTCTCCCCGATCCGTCAGAAATCCGCGCTCTTGATTTCATAGGGAAATTTCGGGGATGTTAATTTCCACTGAGAACTGGCTCTGACGCATTTTTGCTGAAGGCGATCAGCTAGCCCGCGCCGATCAGTCGCGCCTGAAGCAGATCGATTTTGGCGCGCCCGTACATCTGGCGTTTGATGAGTTTCAGACGAGTGATCTGCCCCTCCGTCTGTCCATTGGACCAGGGCGAGATGATCGCATTTCGGACGGCGGCCAGATCTTTCTCGACACCATTGGCGAAAGATCCGACAAGGGTTCCCTTCCCAGCTTCGAGCCACGCGTCCAGCTTGGCGGCAGCCTTTGATCGGATCGTGGATTGGAACTCCATGATGGCCTCGCGAGCAACAACCAGATCCTGGACATTTCCTTCAATGGCCGCCACCAGAATGGCTTCAGACTTTGTCAGGTCGTCACGTGCCGACGTCATTAGACGGGCGATGATCCGAGCTGACGGCGTTCGCGCCAGCGCGTTTTGACCTGCCTTTTCCGCAAGGCGTCTGCGTTGCGCCCATTGTGACACCACGCCGCTTCGCCCGGAAAAGCCCGCCACACGCATTTCGCGCCAAAGCGCCAGCGCATTGCGCTCCCCTTTCTCCCAGCGCTCATTCAGCCAGGGCGACCAGCTATCCAGCGAACTGGGCTTTGTCCGGAAGACATCCGTCCGCTGGCCGCGCAGGACGTCGCGAACAAGCTTGCGGCTGTGTCCCGTCTCCCTCACGATTTGCCTGATTGGGGCGCCTTGCTTCGACATTTTCAGAATGGCCTCATTTGTCTCTTGCCGACGCAGATATCCCTGGTACTGGAGGCGCTCAGCACAGGTGAGAAGCTTGGGATCTATGACGCTGCTGCCGATGGCCTTTCTGATCTGCCGCATGGATTTGCCAACCGCATCGAGAAAGGCTCGGCTCGAGTTCTCCAGGAGATGCCAACGATCCGCGACTTGTTCAGCGTGCGGCAGGGCTTTGGCGATGGCCTCGCCGTAACCGCCGCCCCGGTCCCGGGCGACCGTAAGTATTGAAGGCCGCTCAGCCAGCCACGCCCGAGAGGTGTCCAGCGCCCGATCTGGCAACAAGATCACGGGGCGACGGCGCTCAAGATCGCAGACGATCGTTCCATAGGTCTGTCCTCGACGAAACGCGAAGTCGTCAATGCCGATGACCGTAAGCTCGGCGCCACCGGTCTGGGTGCTGCGGCGACGCACGACACGCAGAAGCGTGTCGTTGCTGACGGGCATCATCAAGCGAAGGGCGAAAGCCGCCGCAGGTCTGCCACCCAAGGCCAGACCGAGATGATGGACGATAGTCTCAAGCCTTCCGGTGCGCCGGCCGTATGGGGAAAGGACGCCAGTCTCAAATCGTTCGCAAAAGATGCGCCGACCGCACAAAACCGCGTCGCACCAGAACCGTCGCGCAATAACCATCAGTTCGACTTGGCGGCCGCCAAGGGGCAGGTCGGCGGGGCGGCGCAAATACCGACTCTGAATCCGGCGGCTTCTTCGACCGCAATCTGGACAATGACCAAACGGCCGAAGGGACCGCAACCGGATCTGGACCCGGGCGCCTTCCACCGTGACACCATCAACTGCAAAGCCATCTGGCGCCAGGCTGGCGCGTTGAAATTGCTGACCCATTCACAGCTCCTCCGACGAATCAGCAAGAGCGTCCCGGCGAACCGCAGCAAATATGAGTCAGAGCCAATTCTCGGCGGAAATCGACAGCGATGCGTAGAGTGGCGGCACGGCGGCAGCCACTCACGCCCCGGTCAGCTTGAGGTAGCGTTGCACGGAAGCTTTGAGCCGACGGTTCGGCTCTCGCGGATTGAGGAGCGCCTCGGCGAACGCTCGGCTGTCCGCGGCGCTCAGCCGGATGGTCTGGGTTTCCTCGATGACGCGCACGGCCGCGTCATGCACGCTGGCGATCACGAAATCCGTGAGCGTGCGCCCCTGTAGCTCGGCAGCGCGTTGGAACAGGGCCTTCAGGTCGCGGGAGACCCGCGCTTCCAGCCGCTCGTCTCGCGCCTTGGCTGTGGCTTTTCCTGACATGTCGCACATACCTTGAGTTGCGTCCGGAACCTAGCTAGTAGGCACGGCTAATAGACGGACATTTCAAGCGGCGCCGTCAGAGGTGCCCGTCTGTGACGGGATCGGGGGAGAAATGACACCACCTGAATCACCACTCAAATGCGCGATTTAGGCCCGGCGCAAGGATGAACGCCGACTCACAATCGTTCGTCGAAAATTTTCTCCGCCTGACCGGCCATTCGCCGATGCTGTGGCAGCATCGGCTGTTCGGCCGGTTTATGGACGGAGCGGGTCCATCCGCGCTCGATTTGCCGACCGGGCTCGGAAAGACCTCGGTGATGGCAATCTGGGTTCTCGCGCGAGCCCTTGCAACGGAAGGCGCGCTTAAAACCATTCCGCGCCGGCTGGTCTATGTCGTGGATCGGCGGGCTGTGGTCGATCAGGCGACGGCAGAGGCCGAGAAGCTGCGCACCGCGCTCGAAGTTGACGCAAGACATCTGAAGGAACAGCTTCGGCTGGACGGCACACTCCCCATTTCGACGCTCCGCGGCGCATATGCCGATAACCGAGAATGGCTCGACGATCCTGTGGTCTGCCCCCTTTGAAGTGATCCATCCATATAGTTGGCCTGAGGGCCATTTTTGAAGGATGGAGAGATGGCAAGGAAGCGGCACAAGCCCGAAGAGATCGTCGCGAAGCTGCGGCAGGTGGATGTTCTGACGGCGCAGGGCAAGTCGATCGCCGAGGCGGTGAAGACGATTGCGGTGACCGAGACGACATATTTTCGCTGGAGAGCCGAGTACGGCGGGATGAAGAGCGATCAGGTCAAGCGGCTCAAGGAATTGGAGCTGGAGAACGCCCGGCTTCGGCGGGTGGTGTCGGACCTGACCCTGGACAAGCTGATTCTGACCGAGGCCGCACGGGGAAACTTCTGAGCCCCGCCCGTCGCCGCGCTTGCGTGGAAAAGGTCAGGGCTGAACTGAAAGTGTCGGAGCGGCGGGCCTGTGCGGCTCTTGGCCAGCACCGATCCACCCAGCGCAAGCCCGCCAGAGGCCGTGATGACGAGGCGGCCTTGACCGCCGACATCATCGAACTGGCCAAGACCTATGGCCGCTACGGCTATCGGCGGATCACGGCCCTGCTGCGCTGCGCCGGCTGGGCCGTGAACGCCAAGCGGGTCCAGTGGATCTGGCGACGGGAGGGGCTGAAAGTCTCACAAAAGCAACCAAAACGCGGCCGGCTCTGGCTGAACGACGGCTCCTGCGTGCGTCTGCGCGCCGAGCGGCCCAACCACGTCTGGTCCTACGACTTCGTCGAGGACCGGACCCATGATGGACGAAAGTTCCGGATGCTGTGCGTCATTGATGAGTTCACTCGCGAGGCCTTGGCTATCCGGGTCAAACGTCGGCTCAACTCGACCGACGTCTTGGAGACGCTGGCGGATCTGATGATCCTGCGCGGGCCGCCAGCCTACGTTCGTTCCGACAACGGCCCGGAATTCATCGCCAAGACCTTGCGTGAATGGATCGCGAGCTATGCGGGATTTTCGGTGACGGCGTGAATCAAGCGGCGGATTTGATTTCGCGACTTCGATTCCGTCTTTGAACTTTACCCCGTTGATGACTTTCGGCAACTGATTTTGGGGGAATATTGTACTTCGCGTACCCATAGCATTTTTTGAAGCCGCCGGGTGTCCCCGGCGACCCCGTTTTTGAAGACGGCCTACGTTAGTTGCGCGTTGACCTATAATGCCCGGTCACAAACTCGACCTTGCCGAATCGCACGCGATGATAGGGTTCAACCCAAACCATTTACGCTCTCCTGAAAAAGGAGTTGCGGGGTGGGCGGCTGCCGTGCGATTCTAGCCGTGTGTTGGCGTCTAGAGCCGCGCGGCGGAGCCGCCCGGTTGCTGGGCTACCACGAAGGCCGGATGCCCGTTGACGCGGGCGCCGGCCTTCTTTGTTAGTCGCTCCCGAAACGCCGGTAGCCGGGCGGGGGAGCTAAGCAGGTGTGACCATCGAGTTCCTCCATCGCCGAATCGTGCGGCGATGCAGCGCCTATAAACGCACGCCGAGAGAGTTAGGTCAAGCGTTGTAATCTCTTTCTTGTTCTTACTCTCTTGCGCAGATTGAGAAATGTTAGTACACCTGTGGAACATTCCATAGGAGAGACCCCATGTCACGCGCAAGAAGCCCCAGCTATCCAAATACGCCGCTGAGAGAAGCTATTGTTTTAATTGATAAAATATTCGCAGCAGACCGAAGAAACCCAATTGATCGTGCCGTTGCGGCCAAACATCTTGGGTACAGTGGCATTAGCGGCGCATCCGACATGACGTTGGCGGCCCTTATGCACTATGGCCTCTTAGAACGCGCCGGTAAGGGCGAAACTCGTGTAACTCAGCTCGCGGTCGATATAATACATCCACACAACGAAGATGATAGGCGCAATGCCTTGAGGCGGGCGGCGTTTTCTCCAACCCTCTTTCGTGCCCTGAGAGAGCGTTTTCCTGACGGGAAATTCTCTTCGGAGGCACTCAAGTCTTATTTGATGAGAGAGGGGTTTGTGGAGAGCGCTGTTAACCCGGCTGCCCGGGCATACTCTGAGACCTGCTTGTATCTCGAGAAAGAAAACGCTTACGGAAGTGGTGGTAATGAGCCGACAAACGGGGTCGAATCGACCCCGCCAGTAGATGTCACTGTCTACGGCGGAGCGCAGGTTGGCGATTTAATTCAATGGGAATCCCAAGGCGCGCTTCAGTTTTCAAAACCTCAGCGCGTTCGGCTGGTCACAGATGATGGCCAGTGGTTGAGCGTCGAGAATAGCGAAACGGGCATACCTATGAATGAGGTGATAGTCGAAGAACGTGGTTCAGTTCAGCCGCCGCCGAGATTTCCATTAGACGACCGCAAAGACAGATCGTCTCTCAAAGCCGACCCAGGCGAAATAGAATGGATGAGGACCGGCATAGGGCGCGCGACAACCGCCCGAGTTATTGTGCAAGGCCCGATGGGACCGAAAGAAATTGGTCGTCTAATAAAGATGTTGGAGGCGCAAAAAGATGTCCTCGAAGACGAGGACGACGTTATGGACGCTTAGGTATCCTAGGTGGCACAATTTTTTGAAAGGCAGCCTCAAAAGCGCTCCCAGAATCGTCAACCCCAAGACGCCGAGCGGCTTCCTTGAATCGCTCGGGTTGATCCTTATCGGCTTTCTTTCTGGGCTTTCGCTTTGGTTTTTCGGCTTTTGCCATATGGCCTCTCAGTTAGGAGCTGTTCGATAAGTGAGCCGCTTTCCGACGATGCCCCTAATGGCGCGGTCGGTGCGTTCCACGTCGCCTATACCAAGCTTAACACGGTTCGAGTAACGGAAATCGAACTCCGCCAAATAGCGGTGCAAATGACGTTCGCCGCAGTGCTGATAAATTCCGCGCATGCCGCGTTTAAAGACGCTGTAGAAGCCCTCCACGGTATTGGTGGTGACATGACCGCGAACGTACTCGTCTTGGGTATGGTTCACAGTCTCGTGGCTCGCAAAATATCCGTCCCGGTTCATGGTCTTATACCATGGTGCGGTGTCGGTCATGACGGAGGTTCCCTTGGCGACGTTGGCGCGAATGATCGGCATAAGAGTGCCAATGGTCGAACCCTCGACGTGGAAGCTGCGCGAAGAACCGCCGCGCTCGACGAGAGTGAGCACGAAATTGCGGAAGTTGGAGCCGTGGAAGGCGGCGTCTTTCGGCGCGCCTTCCTGCTTGCCAATCACAGTTTCGTCGATCTCAATGGTGGCGCCTTCGCCGCCCATGGGTGCAAGGCCAACGGTCTGCATCGCAAGGCGAATACGGTGAGACATAAACCACGCGGTTTTCAGGGTCACGCAAAGGGTACGGTGAAGCTGATTTGAACTGATGCCCTTTTTGCTCGACGTCATCAGGAACATGGCTTGGAGCCAAAGAGTCATCGGCACGTGGCTGGACTCGAAAACAGTACCGACCTTCACGGTGAATGGCTTACGGCACTGGTAGCACTTGTAAGCGCCGATGCGGGTGCTCTTACCGCCCATCTTGGAAATGCGGTCAAAGCCGCCGCAATGCGGGCAAACCGGACCTTCCGGCCAAACGCGAGCCTCAACCCAAGCGTAGGCTGCGGCTTCGTCGTAAAAGTGCTTCTCGGAAAGAACGGACGACATGGCTGACTCCTCAGTGGAATCAACCTATTCCATTATTTTGGGTACGTCAAGTATCGGCGACGGTTCGCCATTTGCGCCCCGACTCAGACAAACAGGCTGCGTCTTACGGCAGCCTGCTGTACCTCACTGAATTCATTCCTGAATTATAGTACCGTCAGAGATTATAGTTACTACTTCAGAGAGATTACCCTTTGACGGCATGCCGCCCGAGTCTAAATGCGGGGTCTCCGTGATTTTCGGGGCCGCGATACGAAAGCGCCGCCTCTTTTTGAGAGGGGCTAAGGCCCGCAAAAAGACCCGTCATGTCGCGCGGCTTCCCATTGATGGGTTCCGGCTCGCGAAGGCAAGCGGAAGCATCGCCACGACGGCGAAATAGACGATTTGTCAATTTTGCTAGCGCTTTCATGGTCATACTCGCTTCGCGAAATACGGTTCCTGATTCGGTGGCTCACACCGTATGAACTGGTATACGTCCACATATAGGCGTTCTAATGACGAATTTATAGGTCGGACCCTTACTTCCAACTTACCCCTAGCTTGCGCATAGCGGGAGGAAGCATCCACGGCGATTAAAGCACGTTTCCCTGTCAGTGGACACTCTTCTCGCGGGTCGCCTTCCAAGAAGCGGATTTCCAAGGATTCGCTTGTGGTTACACCTAAAAAAACGCCCGCAAGCCTATCGTCGCCAGTCCAGATCGCGGCATCAAAGCGGTCCGGCTCGTCATATTTTCGCATGATCTCCGCCCAGTCCCACGCCGTTTCTGGATTTCGCCCGGCTGGTTCCCACTGAGTATTGATCGCCTCAAGAGTCCTATTGCTGAAATCCGACAGCTTAAAACTCGTTCCGAAAAGCGGTATCAGAGCACCTTCGCACGACTCAAATGCGTCGTGCCTGCCCTGAGCATAATGCTCTCTTCTGCGGTAGAAAGACAATCGCCAGGCCAGTTATCGGAATATGGGCGCTAAGGCCAGAGCTATAGCACCCCGCATGAGACTGGCGATAGCAAAGTCTCATGCGGGTACGCAATGTATAATATCGCCGATTTTGGCCTTTCAATCGCCGCCAGGTTTTCGACGCCGCCATCACCAGTTTGAAAACCATCAGGCGCGCGGTCTCTTGTGACAACGCGCCCTTCATGCGGACCGTGCGATGTCGGATCGTCGCGAACACACGCTCAATCGGGTTCGACGTGCGCAAGTGATCCCAGTGATCGGTGGGAAAATCGAAAAACGTCAGCATCTGCGCGCGATCCTTGGTCAGGCATTCGACGGCCCTGGCGTATTTGGGCGCGTACTTCTCGGCGAATGTCGTCATCGCCGCTTCCGCGGCCGCGCGGCTCGGCGAAAGCCATATCTCCCGCAAGTCCTTGTGCGCGTTGGGTTGGAGGGACTTCGGAAACTTGCCGAGGACGTTCAGCGTCTTGTGCAGCCAGCAGCGCTGATGGCGCGTCGTCGGGAACGCCTCGTCGAGGGCCTTCCAGAACCCGAGCGCGCCATCGCCGGTGGCGACTTCCGGCGCGATGGCCAAGCCGCGCGCCTTGAGATCGACCAGCAATTCCTTCCAGCTTTGCGTGCTTTCCCGCAGGCCGCCTGGAAGCCGATCAACTCCTTCTTGCCCTCGGGCGTCGCCCCCATCAGCACCAGCATGCATTCGGCTTGTGGCTCCATGCCGTAAATAAACGCCGTCCGCCCAGACGTAGACATGGCGGCGCGCCGATAGATCCCGCTTTTGCCAGCGCCGATATTCGTCTTCCCATTCCCCTTTCAGCCGCGCGATCACCGCCGGCGAAAGGTTTGGAGCGTCCCTCCCCAGCAAGGCCGCCAGCACCTCCTGGAAATCGCCGGAGGAAATCCCGCGCAGATAGAGAACCGGCAGCAAAGCGTCCAGGCTTTTGGTGCGCCGCGCCCATTTCGGCAGAATGTTCGAGGTGAACCGAATTCGGGCGCCGTCCGCCGCGCCCCGGTCGCGCGCCTTCGGCTTTTCCACCTCGACCGCGCCGATGCCGGTCTGGATCGTGCGCACGGGGTCGTGGCCATGGCGAACCACCCGCTGACGGCCGTCCGGAAGAACAAGGGCGGCGTGTGAGGTCAGGAAAGTCTCAAATTCCGCCTCGACCGCCTGGGCGATCAGACGGCGCGCGCCAGCGCGCAGGATGTCGGTCAGCGGATCGTCGATTTCGTCTTTCTGGCGGAGAGTAACAACTCTATGCTCGTTCATGGCGTAACGCTCCTTCGGGAGGTTCGGGCAGGTTTGGTCACCAACCCCGTTACGCCGCCTTCCTCATATCGTCACCCAGTTTCCCGCTTAGCTCAGCACCGGCTCACGAGATCTCTTAGCGCGGCCTCAAGCTCTTTCCGTTCCGCCTCATTTGCGGCCAAACGAGATCGAATCTGCTCAATCTCGACCTCAAGTTCGTGTGCAGTCTCGGCGCCACCGCCCGGCGTCAGTCGTTTCAACACGTCTCCGCTCAGCCGAGTCTTCATGGAGTAGGCTCTCGAGGTGGTCGCCGTCCTCGTGTCACACGTGGCACCAGCGACTTGTCACCCGATTTCCAAGCCTTGATATTCTGCGCCTTCCATCGCAATGCCGGACAGGCTTCTATCGCGCCGCGCATGGCTTCCGGAACGCCCAGAGGGGGCGCATCGATTTCGCCCCGATCAAGCACCCCGTCCAAAAACGCTCTCTCGCCTACCGTGAACTGAAACAGCGGCGCGAGCTTTTCCCGGCACGCCGCTGTGACGCTCTCGATCCAGATTGCCGGGCCGCCAAAGCGATCGAAATACCGGTCATGCAGACACATGATCAGCTTGCCGGTGATGTCGCCGACCTCGCATCCGATGTCGTCCGGCGAGGCAGTGCGCCGGTCGAAGCTCTTGGCGCTCGCACCGATCATCAAGGTGGCCGCCTTGATCTTCGCCCAATCGAGATCCGGCATGGCGATGATCCGATGCGCATCGAACAGATCGCGCGCGGTGCGCCGCGTGACCAGCGCGACCATCTCGCCGGCGACGATCTCATGGATGTCGAGAACCGGCACATTCGTGGCTCGATAGGGTCCGATTGCCGCCGAGGACATGTGATCCACGCCGTACAGGGGACTGCGGTAAAGGTAATTGATATCGATCTCGATGGTCCCCGCCCCACCCAGCGCGGAGGCATAGCGGTAGATCCATTTGCCTCCGGCATGCTCAGACGGCTCGGGCCGCGCGGTATAGCCCTTCGATTCCACCAGCCGCTCGATCCTGTCCTCCAGTCCCGGTCGATCCGTATCCATCTGCTCCTTTTCGACCGCGCCGACATAGTTGACGTCGATATCGACAGAGAGGCGATCCAGATCGGAATGGAAGACGTTGAGCGCCGTGCCGCCCTTCAAGGCGATCCGCAGCCCGATCAGCGTATCGGTGCCAAAGGCATCGAGAATGTCGATCAGCCGGATCACCCGCTCCAGCGTCGCAGGCTGGAGCTGCCGCTCGGCCGCGATGTCCCGAATGGTTTCTCGTGATGCGACCATCACACGCCTTCAAAGGCGGCGTCGACCGCCTCCGCCGGGAGAAGCACACGCCACGGCCTGATGAATACGGCATGACCTCCTTCAGCGCCCACGTAGTGCTTCGATCGTGGAAGTCGGGCCCGCAGACGCACCAGGACATCGTCGGTGACGCCGAGCGCGCCGCGCCGCTTCTCGAGCCACCAACCTGAAACCGAGGCGAGCGATCGCTTGTCCAGCAGTTCGACATAGTCTGTAGGGGTGGCGGGTGGGAAAGCCGCTGAGATCGAAATGGACCCCGGCAAACCCGGTGGCCTGCGCCTTCTGCCGCTCGGCGAGGAACCGATCGGCAATTCCACGCTGATCGAAGACTTCGATGGTGCGTGAGTGGAGGCCGCCCGCGCGTGAGCTGGCGACATCCTGGCTGGGGCGTCGCTCGACGATGGCGACGTCGACGCCCGCCAGTGCCAACTCGCCCGCCAGCATCAGCCCGCTCGGACCGCCCCCAACAACCACCACCGGATGATCGGATATTTGCATTGCTACTCCGTAGAGATCTGGGCTGGGCAGGCAGTTCTACGGGATGATCAGGGTCTTGAAGCAAGCCCCTTTCGAGCGACATATTGAGGTAGCGGCTAGAAGCGCGCGAGAATGATCGACCATTATCGACGTCTATCGATACAGCCCCGTCGCCGATTGTACGCTGCACTACTCTCGACTATCCGTTTCCACTCCCCCTCCCCCTCACTCCCGCTCGATCGTTCCCGGCACCATCATGAGCTGCAAGATCGTCGGCGTGCTGATCATGCGCGACGAGGCTGGGCAGGACGAAAAGATTTTGGCCCTTCCGTCGGCGAAGCTGACGCAGCGCTACGCGAAGGTCGAGAACTAAACCGAGCTGCCGGAAATCACGCTGCATCAGATCGAGCATTTCTTCGTGCATTACAAGGATCTGGAGCCCAATAAATGGGTCAAGCTCGACGGCTGGCGCGACGCCGATGCGGCGCGCAAAATCATCACCGAGTCGATCGAGCGGGCCAAGGCGGCGCCTAAATAGCTGTTCGACTTCTGGGTCGCGCGAAAGCTACAGAGAATGTGTCAGGCTGGCGGTGCTCGCCGCAAGCCTTGACGGGTCAGAGTCGGACCGAGCGGGAAGTTTATCCCATTGGTTGAAACGGGTCTCAGCACCGGCGTCGCAAATCTGCTTCAGTCTCAGTATTTGGCGACGACCGCCGCAGTGGGACCGCCGAAGCGATACGTGATTCCGCCGCCAATCATCCATGGGCTAATATTTCCCTGTCCGCTGATCGACGCAACGCCGGGGGACACGGTTCCGTAGACGTGCGGGTTCATCAGGATCTTTTTCACGTCGAAGTTAAAGCCCCAATGCTCGTCGATCATGTAATCGAAGCCGATCTGGCCCGCGACGCCCCAGGAATTCTGTATGGCCACGGTGTTGAGCAGGGGCTCGGTCGCATGCTGGGAGAAATAAACCGTATAGTTGCCTCCGACGCCGATATAGGGCTGGAACTGGCCGAAATTGGTCCAGTGATATTGCAGCAGCACCGTCGGCGGGAAAAGCCAGGTGCTAGCGGCCTGCTGCCCGTTGAGCGCTCCCCCATCCAGATACAGCTTGTGATAAGAGACGCAGCAGATCGCCTCGACAGCGATGTTCCTGGTGAAAAAATAGCTGACGTCGAGTTCGGGAATGACGGCGTCGGAGGCCTTGAGGCCGGCGCTGACGAAAGCCCCCGCGGGAACGGTCTGAACGATCCCGCCGCTGGTCGGAATGACGCCGACGGCGCGCAGCCGCACCTGCCAAGGCTGGAAAGCGTCGGGCAGCACAGGCACCGGCGCCAAGTCGGCGGCAGACGCAGCAGCCGCGGACGAGCCAATTGTCAGAGCAGCCACTACGCAGCGAACGATTCTGTTCATATCCTTCTCCCTCAAACTCTAATGTGAATTCTTTTTTCTTGGCGGCGGTCCGCAAACAATTGCGTGGCCTTGTGCTGATTTAGAATCTAAAGCAGGGGGTTGACCAACTGCAAGGCGCGCGCTGCGTAAAACACAAGCTGTTGCAGCGGAGCCACTACGACCAATATACTAATATCCTACAAGTAGATCGATGAATCCTCGAAAGGCGTAGCGCACTCGCAGACAAAATACGTCCCGACCAATAACTGTCGTCTCCGGATTGATTTGAGGATCGACGAGATGGGGCAGGCCGGATCATTGCGGTTTCTGGCGCGTGGTCTGTTCTTGATCATCTGCTCCAGATCGTCATCGGGATATTCGTTCGGGTCATGTTCCGGGCCTATTCGCGCGACCACAGCCTCTGCGGTGGCCGGAGCCCCCCCGGCGTCGCCTTAGCTGTATGCTTTTAATCGCAGCGAGGAGCGCCAGGCCGCCCACTATTTCCAGGTTCGAGACGCTCTCATGACTGGTTTCGCTCAAAGCCATCCTGCGCTAATGTGCCGGTCCGCGTGCGCTGGCGGCGAAGTCCTGAGCTGCCGGGCTTCGTCGACCGTCGCGGAAAAAAGGGAGGATGCATGGCTGCGCGCGGCGCGATACGACGCGGTTTCTCGACAGCGACAGATCCCGTGACGGCGGTGCGCGAATTCAGCGAAGCGATCGCGCAGGAAGATATCGCCCTCATCGTCTTTTTCTGCTCCTTCAGCTTCGACCTCAATGTTCTGGAGCCAGAATTACGGCGCGCATTCGACGGCCTCCACGTCATAGGCTGCACCACCGCTGGAGAGATTGCCCCGATTGGCTACCTCGACGGCGCGATCACCGGATTCAGCATTGCGTCCTCGCATTGCCGCGCCGTCAGCACGGGGATCGAGAATCTCTCGCAATTCCAAATGTCCGATGGCCATGCGGTGACGCAGACACTCATCTCGTCCATGAGCGAAAAGGGTTTGGCGCTCGACCCGAAAGATACATTCGCGATGCTGCTGATCGACGGCAAGTCCGGCAACGAGGAAGTCGTGCTCGCCGCGATTCATCTTTTGATGGATATGGTTCCCCTGCTTGGCGGTTCGGCCGGCGACAATATGAGCCTCACCGGCGCCTTCGTCTATTTCGACGGCGCGTTCCATCGCGACGCCGCGCTGTTGACGGTGATCAAGATCAGAGCCCCTTTCCGCATCGTGAAATGCCAGCATCTCGTCGGCTCCGAGATGCGCATGGTGGTGACAAGAGCGGACCCATTGAAGCGCAAGGTATTCGAGCTCAACGCCGAACCTGCGGCCCGTGAATATGCGCGGGCCCAAAATGTTCCGGAATGTATGCTGGCGCCGGCGGTGTTTTCGGCGTTCCCGCTGATGGTCAAAGTCGGCGGCGACTTCCACGTGCGCTCGATCCAGGCGGCCCATGAAGACGGCAGCCTGAGCTTTTTTTGCGCGATCGACGAAGGCGTGGTCCTGCGGCTCGCACGGACGGAAGCGATCCTGCCCAATCTCGCCGCCCTCTTCCAATCGGTGCGCGCCGAGATCGGCCCACCAACCCTGATTATTGGTTTCGATTGCATTCACCGCGGCCTCGCGCTCGAACAGACCCAATCAAAGCGCCTCGCAGGCGAGCTTCTCGCGGCCAATAATGTGATAGGTTTCAGCACCTATGGCGAACAGTTTGGCGGGATGCATCTCAATCAGACCTTCACCGCAGTCGCGATCGGGGCGCCCTATGATATCGAATGAAAGCGCTGCGTGCGACCGAGCCGCTGCTCCCTTCGAGGATGCAGCGGAGCTTGCAAAGCTTCGCGCGGAAATCATCAAACTCCGCAAGATCAACAGCGTCCTGATGGACAGGGTCGAAAACGACATGAGCGCGCAGAGTCCCAACGGCTTCACGCTGTTTCAGGCGGCGATCACGCTGGATAACAGGGTGGCGGAGCGCACCACAGAATTGACGCGTCTCACTCATCAGCTCTTTGAGCAGATCAACGAACGCTACACCGCCGAGAAGGCGCTTCTCATCGCCAAGGGCGACGCGGAGAAAGCTAATCTGAGCAAGACGCGCTTTCTCGCCGCAGCCAGCCCTGATCTGCATCAGCCTTTGAACATCGCGCGTCTGTTTCTTGGCCTGGTCGGCCAACAGCACGAGACGGGGCGCACGCAAGAATATCTGGCCGATTGAGATTTCGACCTTTCCGATCGGGCCTTTGCTCGAACGGCTACGCCACGATTATGAGCCCCAGGCCGAAGCGGTTGGCCTTGGCCTGCGCGTCGTGCCGAGCCACGCCGTCGTAACGAGCGATCGCGTGCTGCTCGATCGAGTCCTGCGCAATTTCGTCAGCAACGCCCTGCGCTATACCGGGGAGGGCTCGATCCTCATCGGTTGCCGCAGGCGCGGCGATGAACTCGCGATCCAGGTGCTCGATACCGGGATCGGCATTGCCGATGATTGCCTTGAACTGATATTCGATGAATTCAAGCAGGTTGGCGCTTCGGTGCGGGAAGAAGACCGCGGTCTTGGCCTCGGCCTCGCCATCACGCAGCGGATCGCCCGTCTCATCGGCGCCAGTATTGACGTCGCCTCGACGCTTGGCCGGGGCTCCGTCTTCACGCTGCGCGTCAAGACCAGCGACGCCGCCGCCCCTCCCGCGACGGAGAGCCGCGAGATCAGCGCCGCGCCGCTCGCCGGCGCCTGCGTCGTCGTCATCGACAACGACACGCAGATGCGCACCGCCTTGAGTTCGCTACTTCAATCGTGGAAGTGCGTCGCCTTTTCCGCGCGTTCCCTCTCAGACGCCCTCGTGCAGCTCGAAGCAGCGCGGACGCGCCCGGCCATCGTCGTCGCCGACTATCATCTCGACGGAAGTGATCTTGGCACGGATGCGGTCGCCGCCTTGCGCGAGCGTTTCGGCGACAGCGTGCAGGGGCTGATCATCTCCAATGACACGCGCGACGAACTGAAGCGCGACCTCGATCGGCGCGGCTTCGATTTTCTGGCGAAGCCGATGAAACCAATGCAGTTGCGCGCCATGCTGACGTCGCTGGCGGCGAGAGCGTGTTGATGCCGGCCGGATAAGCCGCCTTATTGGTGCGCAACCAGCTCACGCTGGAAGGCGACAATCGCCTGCGCGCGTGTTTCGACGCCGAGCTTTCGGAAGATGGTCGTGATGTGAACCTTCACGGTCAGGTCGCTGATCGCCAGCTCGCGCGCGATCTCCTTGTTCGACTTGCCGGTCGCGAGCTTGCCAAGAACGGCGAGCTGCCGCGGCGTCAGCGGATCGATGTCGCCTGCCTTGCCGCACTTTTGCGCGCATCTCGCTTCGCCCGTCGGGACATAGACGCCGCCTTCGAGAATGCTTTTCAGGGCCGCCGAAAAATCGTCCGCGGAGAGGGTTTTCGGAATATAGCCAGCCGCGCCGCAGTTGATCGCCTGCTTCACGATACCGGGGTCCTCTATGCAGGAAATGATGACGACCGGAACGGCGGCCGCCAGATTGCGGATGGCGACCAGTTCCGGCAGGCCGGTCATGCCGGGCATGCAGAGATCGAGCAGGAGGAGGTCGACCTCCTCGCGGCGCAACAGGTCGAAAAGCCGAGTGCGGTCGGCCGCCCTGAAAAAGGCGGGCTCGGCTGGCGACAGCAGGGAGCGGATGATGTCGGCGAACGCGCGACGCAAGACCGGATGGTCATCGGCGATCAAGACGTTCACAGGTTGATGCCTCCCCATCGATTTTGATCCGCCAGTCAGGGAACTCGGCGCTTTTTAGGTCGATTCCTTTATCAGGGCGTTTGTAGGCCGCCAAGCGAGAATTTGCGACCTTTTGAGTATAGCTATGCGCGTGGGCGTTCCAATAAGGTGCCCCCAACGGTCCCTGCAACGGATAGCGCAAGCTCGAACGGGACAGGCTCGATCTCTACTCGACGAACTCTAAATAAACTGCCTGGGAGGCGACATTGAAGCTTTTGCGCGATTGGCTGCGTGGAAATGCGTGGGTAGGAGCCGTTTTCGCGGCCAGTTTGGTTGGGTCTGCCAGTACGCCGGCGGCGCAAGCCGAGGAGGCGGGTGCGGGCAGCTGGGCGCAATACGGGCATGATCTGCAGAATACGCGCTTCAGCCCCCTGAAGGAAATCAACACACAAAACATCGGCAAGCTCAAGCTTGCGTACGCTTTCTCGCTCGGTTCTCTGCGCTCGAACGAGGCGACCCCAATCGTCGTCGGCGACACGCTTTACGTGCCAAGTTCCTGGGGACCGAAATATGTTTACGCCCTCGACGCGAAAAGCGGCAAGATCAAATGGAAGTACGAACCGGACATCCCGGACGACGTGCTGCAATACGCATGTTGCGATGTGAACAGCCGCGGCGTCACCTATGCCGACGGCAAGATCTTCGTCGGCACGCTCAATGGCAAGCTGATCGCGCTCGACGCCAGCACGGGCGCCGAAGACTGGATCGCCGACGTCGTCGATTACAAGCAGGGCTCGGTCATTACCTCGCCGCCGCTCGTCGTGCGCAATCTTGTCATCACCGGCTTCGGCGGCGGCGAATATGGCGCGCGGGGCAGCTTGCAGGCCTATGACGTCAATACCGGCAAGGAAGTCTGGAAAACCTACATGGTCGGCGGCGACGAGGCGAGCACGGCAAGCTGGAAGGGCGACAGCTGGCAACATGGCGGCGGCGCCGGGTGGCTGGTCGGCTCCTATGACCCCAAAACCGACACGGTTTTTTGGGGAACCAGCAACCCAAGCCCTTGGGCGAGCAAGGTTCGCTCGACGGGCAGCGGCGACTACGGCAAACTGACCAATCTATATACTTCCAGCACTCTCGCGCTCGATCCGGCAACTGGCAAGATCAAGTGGCATGTCCAGGGCACGCCGGCCGACGCTTGGGATTATGACGGCGTCAACGAACTGGTGCTCGCCGACCTGAAGACCCCCGGCGGCACGCTCCCCGTCTACATGAAGGCGGATCGCAACGGCTTCTTCTATGTGGTCAATCGCGAGTCGGGCAAACTCGTGTCCGCGGAGAAATTCGTCCCCGTGAACTGGGCAACGAAGATTGATCTTGCGACGACGCAGCCGGTCGAAGACCCAGAGAAGCGTCCGGGACCAGGCCATCCGGCCAAGGATATTTGCCCCAATCTCATCGGGGGAAAGAACTGGCAACCGATGTCCTATAGTCCCGACACCGGTCTCGTCTATATCCCTTCGAACAACATATGCCAGGACATGAGCGAGGGCGACGTCAACTACCGTAAGGGCGTGTTTTACCTCGGCAAGGAGTTTGCCGCTTTACCCGGTCCCGGCGGCTTCCTCGGCAAGATCCTCGCCTGGGATCCCGTGAAGCAGAAGGCGGCCTGGGAAATCAAGGAAGATTTGCCTTTCAACGGGGGCACTCTCGCCACCGCGGGCGGCCTAGTCTTCTACGGAACGATTACCGGCGACTTCAAAGCCGTAGACGCCAAGACCGGTGCGGAGCTCTGGAAGATCGGAGTCGGCTCCGGCGTCGGCGCCGGCCCTATCAGCTTCTCGGTTGACGGCAAGCAATACATTGGCATCGTCGCCGGCCGCACTGTCTCGATTCCCGCCTTCCTTGGCGATATCGGCACCAAAATCCTCAAAGCGACGCCGGAAGGCGGCACGCTTTACGTATTCTCGGAGTAATCATCAAGTGACGATGCGCCATCGGGAGGAAGCCTCGTTCGGTGTCCCGCCTCGCAAGCCGGGCATACGCTGTCGCCTTCTGGCGGCTCTGGCTTCGGTGCTATTCGTCACAGGATCTCCCCCCGGCGCGTTTGCGCTCCCCGCCGACGCCAATGTCGGCGGGGATTTTTTGAACCTTTGCGCGGATCCGGACGACTTGCCGTTCAGTTCCCAATCCAGTTCTTCTCACGGACTCTATTTCGAACTCGGCGAGGAAATTGCGAACTCGCTCGGGCGGCCCCTCAATACAGTCTGGTCGCAGAGCTATTTCGGCAAGCGCACGATCAGAGAAAACCTGCTTGCCGGTAAATGCGACGCTTATATCGGCTTGCCCGACTCCAAGAACTTCATGGGGCCGAAACTGATCTTTTCCAAGCCGTTCCTGCACGTCGGCTACGCCCTCGTTTCGATCAAGGAACGTCGGTTTGCCTCTCTCGACGATCTCAAGGGCAAACGCGTCGCTGTGCAATTTGCGACGTCTCCAGAGCTCTTGCTCGCCGACCACGACGAAATCAAGGCCGTGACGTTTCTCGATCCGGAAGCGGCCATGAAGGCCTTGGCGGCGGACAGGGCCGACGCCGCAATCATCTGGGGTCCCAGCGCGGGCTATCTCAACAAGGCGCTCTACCGGGATGCTTACACCGTTCAGCCCGTGACCGGCGAAGGAATGCAATGGCCGGTTTCAATCGGGTTCGCGCATTCTCAAGGCGGTCTCCGGGATCAGATCGACCGAATTATCGAGGACAAGGCCGCCGCGGTTGCCGCGCTGGCGGTGAAATATGGATTTCCGCAGGCGGAGCCGGTGTCTTTGACCAATCCTTCGACGGCCGGAACTTCCGCTTCCGAGGCAAAAATTATCCCGGCCGCCGGGGATCAGACGGCAAGCGACGCACAAAACCCACCGCCCATCGAACCGGCTGGCCAAACTCCATCGGCCGTCGTGACGCACGAGCCTTACGCTGCAGTTACGGACACGTCATCGGCTGCCGAGCCGCCCGCCCGCGCCAGCGATCCGGCGACGATCGCGGAAGGCCGGGAAACCTTCAACGGCACCTGCTCCCATTGCCATGGCCCTGACGCCGTCGTCGGCCAGCGCAAGATCAATCTTCGTCTGCTCAGCCAGCGGTATGGCGACAAGATGGATGAAGTCTTTCATTTCACTGTTACCCATGGTCGTCCCGATAAGGGGATGCCAAACTGGACCGGCGTCTTCAGCGAAGACGATTTCAGCAAGATTCTCGCCTGGCTGCATAGCGTGCAACAGCCGAGCGAAGAGCAGAGTCGCTGAGAAAGGGAGGACGACATGGTTGAAAAGCTTCTGGCCGATCTGAAGGGCGAGATCGCAATACGGCCGCATTACGATAATTACGTCGGCGGGAAATGGGTTCCCGCGGTCAAGGGACAGACGTTCCAGAACATCTCGCCGATCGACGGCAATGTGGTTTGCACCATCGCCCGCTCGACGGCTGAGGACGTCGAACTGGCGCTCGACGCCGCCCATGCGGCGAAAGACGCCTGGGGCGCCGCCTCGCCGGCCGAGCGCTCGCTGGTCCTTTTGCGCATCGCCGACCGGATCGAGCAAAAGCTTGACGTGCTGGCGATGGTCGAGACGATCGACAACGGCAAGCCGATCCGCGAAACCAAGGCCGTCGATCTGCCGCTGGCGGCCGATCATTTCCGCTATTTCGCCAGCGCCCTGCGCGCCCAGGAGGGCGGCGTCAGCGAGATCGATCACGACACCATCGCCTATCATTTCCACGAGCCGCTGGGCGTCGTCGCCCAGATCATCCCGTGGAATTTCCCGCTTCTGATGGCGGTGTGGAAACTCGCCCCGGCTCTCGCCGCCGGCAATTGCATTGTGCGAAGCAGACCCCGATGAGCATCATGGTCCTGATGGACATCATCGGCGATTTGCTGCCGCCCGGCGTCCTTAACGTCATTAATGGCTTTGGCGTCGAATGCGGCAAGCCCCTGGCGCAAAGCCCCCGCATCGCGAAGGTCGCCTTCACCGGCGAGACGACGACCGGGCGCCTGATCATGCAATACGCCTCGGAGAACCTGACGAGGGCCTGGCAAGGTCGTGCGTAGTGCTGTGAATTCCGCAGATCACGCGTCCTAGATTGACCTGCTGGCTCTGGATCAAAGAGACATTGATTCCCGCATAATATTCCATGGCTGTTCCTCACATGATGCTTGGAGCCGATCGCTCGGACTCCGTTTCAACACCATCATTCTGAGGGACAGCCGCCCAACCTGGCTATGCTCGCGAAGGCCGGCCCATTCCGGCATCTAGTGGGTCTAACCCTATATAATGAAATGCCGTGAAAATGGATCAACGCATGATGGGTCACGAAATCAAATCCGCGTCTAAGATCACGCCCGACGCTCAGGATCGTTCGCACCATCGTAGGCGCGAATTGTTCCACATGCGCCGTCGCGCGCCGTTCGCAGCATTCGGAATCATGGCATTGCTACTGTTGATGTCCATCGTAGTTGGCGGTAGCATAATAGCCGCAGCACCCACGCCATCCGCCCCGGTCAAATCCGTTGCCTTCCTCGGTGTTCAATTCATAAACGACAACGAGGGTCAGGAGCCCACAACCGACGCAGAGCGTGCTCGCCTTGCGTCTATCGAGGAGCTTTTCAAGTCGAAGCTCGAAGCGTCAGGCCGATACAAGTTCATTCCAATGCCAGCTGAAATCAAGGCAAAGATTGCGGCAGGTTCACCGATCGGCCAATGCGGCGGCTGCGGGATTGACTACGGCAAACAGCTTGGCGGCGATCTTATCGCATGGGTTGTCGTTCAGAAGGTTTCGAATCTGATTCTCAACATCAACGTCTATATGGCCGATGTCGCGACCAAGAAAATGACATTTGTTCACAGTGTCGACATTCGTGGCAACACAGACGAATCCTGGACCCGGGGCATGACCTATATGGTGAGGAACTATGTGCTTACGAACCCTTTGTGAGCACGCCTGATAGACCAAGCGATTGAGCCCCCGTGTGAACGCGCTTATCGCTCCGTGCATCCCCGCCGCCGCAAGGCGTCGGCGGCAAGGGCTTCGCTGTGGTAACGCTCGGCCAGGCTCTGTCACGTCGCCAAATATAGCGCGTAACAAATCTCCTCGCACGTCGGGCTCACGCCGCAGCGACGACTTCACGCCATGTCTGCATGGCCGATGCCCTGAAGGCTCGGTGCGTTCTTGCTGAGGTGAGATGGCGCTGGACGTTGAAGGTATTTTGTGGTGCTGCATGCACTGAGAGGAATCTTTGCGCGGATCCCACGCTCTTGAAACCTTGCATCTTGCGCTCCCTTCGTCGAGTTGGCTGACGCGAATTCTCTGCTCGATTGTTGCGCCATCGACGGCGTTCATGGCGTTTTGCGATCCCAAGATGACCGGCTACAGCAGCATAAGATCTTAGCTCGACTTTGCGGATTTTTGTCCGCTTGTTTCAGACGCCGGCCCAAAAGATTGATGCGTCCGCGATGATGCGCACGGCCTGTTCGACGAGAGCGGCAGTGCGCCCAAAGGGGCCGAACGGCAGGCGCTCAAACGCAATGCCTTGGGTGAAGCGCAGATAGATGACAAGGGCGCGTAAGTTGGGACCAAAGGGCGAGCCCTTTGGCATGTCTTGCGGCGCCTCCGCCTTGAATTTCCTGGCGCAACACGGGCAGGCTCCGCCGAGAAACGAAACGCGCGTCACATGCGGAGCGATCGGCGGGATTTCGATATGGTCATAGGCCTCGCAGACGAACTGCGGCGTATCCATGTTACGCGGATTTGGTGGTGGTTCTGTGCCTGTTTCTTTCGGATTTCCCCGAGGCGCGAACCACTCCTCTCGAAAAATCAGCAGCGGGCGTCATTCCGCCACGCTTAAGCAGGCGCCATCGGTGCAGCGAGTATGATCGTTGCTTTGCGCCCCTCGGATAGAGGGCGTATCAATATCAGTGCCTCTGGTTGGGTTCCTATAGCGACGCGGGCTCCATGAAGAGCCTGCCTTGATCGACATCTCAACAACGATCATTTACGATCCCCGCCAAATAGGGTGAAATTTAATTCAAGGCGCCGTCTTGGATGGAGGTGCAGTTTTGGGCGAGCGGATCAGAGTGACGGACAAGGAGTGGGCGATCATCCGACCGCAGCTGCCGGCGGAGCGAGGACGATTGGGACGGCCCGCGCAGGACAACCGGCGCTACTTTGAGGGCATATTGTGGATCGCAAGGACAGGATCGCAATGGCGTCATCTACCCGACGAATATGGCAAATGGAATAGCGTATTTCGCCGCTTCCGGCGTTGGGTCGAGATGGGTGTTTTCGATGCGTTGCTCGAAACGCTCTGCGATGTGGAGCGAAAGCGAGGGGTCGATATGGTCGACTCGGCGATCGTCCGGGCGCATCACTGCGCAGTCGCCATAAAAAGGGAACTCGAAATCAAGAGGCGCGTCGGCCGCTGTCAGCGCGGGGCTTCACGGCACTGGACGAGCCATAACGCAGACCCCTCCGTGCCAAGGATGATGAGACAAAGACCTGCCGGGAGTTTAGCCTTGGGGGCATAGGACAAACATCCTGTGGTTATGCCCCCAATCAAAGACAGCAAGACTCTTGCGGCAGCCGGCGCTGAAATGGAGGACGGCCGGAGGCCGACGATCGTTTCAGCGCCGGCTGCCGCGTCGCCTGAATTTTCGGACCGTCCTC
>NZ_CABFMQ020000091.1 GCF_901905185.1 Methylocella tundrae | reverse complement strand
TAAACTTGGCAAGCTCCGGATCAAAAACAAAACCGCGCCGGAAATGTGGAATGCGGTTCTTGCCGCTTGAGCCGGTTCGTGCTCCTGGCTGTTGCGCAGTTGATTTCCGAAAGTTTGCACCACAACCCAAAAAAAAGCCGCTTGCGTTGCCACAAGCGACCCGAGTCTAGGGAGAAAAACACCCAAGAAGGGCATCAGCGACAACCAAGGTCGCCATACCACAATAATGTGCGCGTGCAGCGCACAAAAAGCAAGACATATTAACCAACCCTCATCACGTTTTGGCCTAACAGGATGCTGAAAAACCCTTTCGCTTAAGCCGCGTTCATGATTCCCTCGCGTTGCGAAGGGAGCGAACGAATGCGCGGGTCGGACGAACAGGCGGGGCGGCTTTTCAGCTATGTCGATCTGGAGACGAGGGTGCGGCGGGATCATCCGCTGCGCGCGATCCGGGCGATTGTGAACGATGCGCTGTCGGCCTTGGCGCCGGATTTCGCGGCGCTTTATTCGAAGACCGGCCGGCCGTCGATCGCGCCGGAGCGGCTGTTGCGCGCCATGCTGCTGCAAGCCTTCTATTCGGTGCGCTCCGAGCGGCAGTTGATGGAGCGGCTCGACACCGATCTTCTGTTTCGCTGGTTCGTCGGCGTTTCGGTCGACGATGCGGTGTGGGACGCTACGGTGTTCTCGAAGAACCGCGACCGCGGCGTAAACCTCGTCATTCTTGTACGCCCGTCTTCGTCCATAGACAAAATTTGCGACACAACCAGCGCTTCAGCTCGACGACGTCTTTCGCCATCACGGCGCCGCTACGGTGACGACGCATGGCTGCGCCTTCCCGGCGGCGGCCGCCAAGTCCCGGCACGCTTTGAGTTCGTCGGCGTTGGCCTGCGCCAAAGTCCAGCTTACAGACAGATCGCTCCAGACCGCGGGGCTGGCCGCCTGCATCAAGGCGCCCCCGGCCTCCCACCGGTCCGCGTGTCCCGCCGCCAAGGCCGCCAGATGGCTGCCGCCGGGCGCGAACGCCGCCAGTAGCGGAAACAGCACGAATCCGGCCGCGACGCCGGCCGCCGCGAACCACAATTGCCGGAGGCCCCGCTTTTTCTGCATGAGCGCCGCCGCGCGGGCCTTCTCCTCGCCGAGCGCGACGGCGCGATCATGAAACGCCAGAAATGCCGCCTCCATGCTGTGCGCGCCGGCGACGACGATGGCGCGGGCGTGCTGCTCTGGCGTCGATTTGATCGCGGGATGCGCTTCGATGCCGGCGAGCCGTTTCTCGACCGCCGCCAGGTCCTTGGCGAGCGCCGCGAAGGACGGCCCGTAGTCCGGCGCTTCCAGGCCTTCGATCATCAGGCTTTGGATCACCGCCGGCAGACTCCCCACCGCGCGCCGCGCCGCAGCGACCTCGTCCCGCAACTCGGCGAACGCAAGTTCCGCCGCGTCTCCGGTATGATCGTCCTGCTCCGTCATCCTTCCCTTATCCTTCTCACATCGACATCCCAGGCGAGGGCCGCGGCCGCGCGGTCGCTCTTCGAGATTCAGCGCCTTCTCGAGAGACGACCGCTCGTCGACGCCAAATTCCCGCGCCCTCGCCCGCAACACGGGGTCCATCTGCGCGTCCTTGCCGATCTCGCCGGCGACATCGTTCATGCGCGCCTCGATCTTATCGCGCGCCTCGAGACTGTCCCGGTCCATACGACATAGTTCAAGTTTCCCAGTCCTGTTCGACCGCCTTTCAGCGCGCGGACAGAAGCTCCGCCGTGACGGCCGGAGCCCGTCCAGATTGATGCGTCACACCGCCCGGTTCTCAAAGATTTTAAGAGCCCCCGCGTTGATCGATGATCGAAGGCTTGGCGCCAATCGGCGTGCAGGCCCCGCGCGGCGAGCGCCGTCCATCTTCCCGCGCGCGCCAGACTCTCGCGGTCGTAAAGCGCGACCGCGTCCGGATGCTCCGTCGCCGCGCGTTTGACCGCCGGCCTCTCTTTGTCGCCGTCAATGCGCCTGGTGAGAAAGCGCTCGATATCGCGGGTCGAAAAGCTCGCGTTGTTGCGTCAGCGCCTCCAGAAACTGCGCCGGATCGCGCGCTGTCTTTTCGTTCTCCCGCCACAAAACCTCACCTCGCCCGACGAGAACGGAGCCCGGCTTGCGCATCCGCATCGCGCCGATATGCGCGCCGGGATGGATTGCCACTGTACTGAAGGAAAGGCCATACTCGAGTAAATAGCGGTCCTGGTGTTTGGCCGCTCTCTTCTCCTTGTCGAGAGCATGCTGACGGGCCTTAATAGGTAAGAGAGGTTCCGCAATACCATTGTGGAATCTTTTGACAAAACGAGCCGCACACAAGCCTGACTGAGCGGGGGAAGAAAAAGCACCCCGCGGGGAGGGGGAATGGGGAGGTTGCCCCGCGGGGTGTAAGGTGGGGGGAGGAAGAGGAATCGCGCGTTCAACAATCAGCGGTTGCTTTCCAGTCCGCTCGCAGTCGCATGGATATTTTCGGTTTTATCGCGAGCGGACGCTGACGGCGCCGCGGCGGCGTCACAGGCTTTCGCCACGGACGCCTCCGCCGCCTTCGGACGCAATGTCACAACAAAATCAACTCTCGAAATCTCGTAGCCCGCGGGAGCTTCGATGCGCTCAGCGAGATTTACGTCACCCGATCCAACGTCGCGCACCTCTTTCGTATCCTCGAAAAAATAGTGGGAGTGGTCGGTGGTGTTGGTGTCAAAAATCATTCTGTCGCCCTCAATCGCCAGACAGCGGACCAGCCCGACTTCGGTAAACAAGTTTAAGACGTTGTATACAGTCGCCAGCGATGCCCGCGTGTTGGCGGCCTGCGCCTCCAAAGCCAGAGTCTCGGCCGTGACATGCCGATCGCCCTTCTGGAAGAGGAGTTTCGCGAGGCCGCGGCGTTGCCGCGTCGCTCGCAGACCATGTCTCTTCAGGAAGCTGCTCGCAAATTTTGAAGGGGCGGAAGCCCCAACAGGAAAATCGCTCCTCGAGCGGTCCATGACGCACATCCCTGCATTTTCTTTATTATTGGCTTCAGGCATTACGATTTGGCGCAACGCGCAGTCGCAAACGGCTCAATGCGCCGCCGCGGCGTCGGGCGGAGTTGTCCCCGAGGGTTGGACAGCGAAAGGATGCGTTCCAGACACTCGCTCAATAAACTCCTGCGTCGTATCGGTTGTGATCGACGTCGTGCCCGGCCCAACGCGTTCAGCAACCAATTGCGTAGCGCCCGATACTCTATCAATGTAGCCTTGCGCCGGATTGGTTTCAATCCTCGTCGACGACGGGCCGCGCCTGTCGGTTGTAAACGGCTTGCCTGCGAAGCGGTCGATAAATGTGTGCGCAGGATCCTCGGCTTTTGCGTTGCTGTAAATGCAGCCTGTGATGACCACAGCGCCAACAAAAAGACATATCCTTGTCTTGCTCATCAAAGTGCCTCCCATTCGCAATTGGATTTTGGGATCTCGCGTGAGACCGCGCTTCCCCGCCAACATTGAATTGGATATTGCAGGACATGTGCCACGCGGTGGACGGTGCGCGCCGCGAACAGGCTAACGCATTTATTGTCTATAAAACGCTCGTTAAAACAATGGCGTATTAAGTGGCGTCGCGGCGCTGCGGCGCTCTGCGCGGCGCCGCGAAAAAGCGCCGAGGCTACGACGGCTTTGACATTTTGCATGCATATGTGTGTCATCTGAACAGTGATTGGCGGATGGCGGAGCCGTGTCGCCGCTTGCGCGCCGAATCAATGGTTGACCGCCGACTTTTTACGCGTCGCGCTCGCACAGGACGCTAGTAGCTATTACAACAGCGAGCTGACAGAATGAGCGTCAAGCCGCACTGACGGCCGCGTGGGCCGCACGCTTGGCGAGCGAGCCGCGAGAGCGCATCATTTTTCATGCATGCTATCCGGCGTTGACGATGTGGCTATTGCAATCAATCGCCCGCGCTGCGTCAGCGCGGAGGAGTGGGACCTCTTGATACTGGCCCAACTCTCGCCGATCTGGCCCAAGCGCTTTGCATTATTCCGGTCTGGCTCTATCGTTCCGCGCGCGTATAGCGCTGCGCGTAGCAAAGCTGTCCGGGCAGTGCTCTTTGGCGCTCAGCCGCGCGTTCAACGGCGCCGAAGTTCGAAGAGGCGGCGTCCGGCCAGTGTCGCCGGGAGCCCGCGCAGCAGCGTCTTCTCGCGGGCCCTGCGTGAAAATTCACAAGCGCGGATCTTCTCGAGTCGCCGCCGCCCATTCCCCGGTATAACCGAAGGTCGGATCGTCGGGAGGCACGTTAGCGACGACGCACTCGGTAGTCATGAGCGTGCTCGCCGTTAGGGTCGCGTGCTGCAAGGCAAGACGCGTCATCCTCAACGGATCAATCACGCCAGCTTCGAAGAGATTGCCGAACTGCCCTGTCCTCGCGTCAAGGCCCCAATGTTCGTCGTCCGACGCCAGGGTCCGCGACGTCACGGCATAAGCATCCTCTCCTGCATTATGAGCAATCAAACGCAAAGGCTCGCCCACTGCATCCGCAATGATTTGAATGCCATGCCTGACCGCGATATCCGTCGACGAAAGTCCGCGCAGCGCTTTCCGGCAGCGCAGAAGCCCGACGCCGCCGCCCGGCAGGCCGCCCTCGGCAAGCGCGGCGGACACGGAATTTCGGGCGTTCTCGACGCGCTGCAGGCGCTCCTTCATTTCCGCCTCGCTGCCGCCGCCCACATTGATCGTCGCGGTGACGTTGGACAGATTGGCGATCCGTTCCTGGAGTTCGTCGAGATCGTGAAGCTTACCCGTCGGAGAGCCCTTGTCGCTGCTCCGTAGACGATCCGTATCGAGCCGCAACCCATGCAGTCTCTCGGCAACCACGCTGGAGTCGCCAGCGCCGCCGAACACGGTGGTGGAACTCTCGCCGACTTGAACGCGCCGCGCCCGCCCGAGATCGGTGAGCTTCACGTGGCTCAGATCGTCGCCATTGTCTTCTAATATCGCGCGGCCACCCAGGAGGCAGGCGAGATCCGCGAGGGTCTCCTTGCGACGATCGCCCTGGGCGGGAGGCTTCACCGCGATCGCCTTCAAGACGCAACGGACATGGTTAAGCAAAATCCCTGTGAGCGCCGCGTCCTCGACGTCTTCGGCGACGATCAAAAGCGATCCTTCAGCCTGCCGCACCTGGTCCAAAATCGGGATCAACTCCTCGAAATGTTTGATCGGGCGGTCGTAAAGCAGCACATAAGGATCCGTCAGTTCCGCGATCCTGCGCGTCTTGTCTGTGATGAAATAGGGCGAAAGCCAGCTTTGCTCCCAATGCGCGCCTTCCTGAAACTCGATGTCGTCTTCCATTCCATTGCCGAGGCTGACGTTGACGACGCCATTTGGGCCGACTTTTTCGAAGGCGGAGGCCAAAAGTTTGCCCACGGACACGTCGCCGTTCGACGCGGTCGCGCCGATCGCAACGATCGAACGCTCATCGGCGCAGCTCTTTGCCCGTCGTTCCATGTCCTGGATTGCGGCCTGCATAGCAAGCTCCATTCCGGTCCGCAGGCCGTTCGGATCGAGCCCGGAACCCATCGCCCTCAACACCTGTCGAGCGATGTAGCGCGCGAGTACGATGGTCGTCGTGGTTCCGTCGCCGCACTGCTTCGAAACCTTTCCGGCCATTTCCTTGAACATGTTGACGCCGGCGCTTTCGAAACGGTCATCCACCGCGATCGATCGCGCCACCGTAACGCCGTCCTTTGTCACGATCGGCAGGATCCCCGAGGTGCGATGCTCGATGATGACGTTGCGGCCGCGCGGTCCGAGCGTGACTTGCACCGCATCGGCCAGAAGATTTGCGCCCTCCAGCATCTTGCGGCGCCCCGTGTCGCCATAGCGAATATCTTTTGCCATTGTTTCCTCCCTTGAGACGCCGATCGCGTCCTGTTCAGTCGCTTATGTTCTTGCTTATTGCGCGTGTCGATTACAGGCGTGCAATTCGTCACACAATCCAGGCGCCCGAACAGGCCAGGCTTTGATAGCCAATGACGGAGGCGCCTCTTCAGCGACGCTGGCTTTGGCTCAAGAGGGCTTGCGCGGCGGACCCGCTCGTTTCGAAGTCGGCGAGGCCGTCGCCATCTTGTCCTGGCTTCGTATCATATAGGCGCGCCCAGCCGCTGCTCGCCGTTCGCGCGAGCGCTCGAGACGATGCCAGATCCAGATCAATTTTTTGTCGTCCCAATCCATGTAGCGCTTGATGTCTTCTTCGTCGGCGGGGTCGAGCTGCCTTGTCCAGAGCAGCTCCAGTTCCTCGGCGCGCTGGTCGCCGACAAGGGCGCGCAGCGTCGCTTCCTCGATTTCCAGTTCGTGCGTCGTGGCGTCGGCGCCTTTGGCCATTTCGGCGAGAAACTGTTCGATTTCGTCGTCCATTTCTCTTTCCTCGCTATGGCTTCGACGGCGCTCTCATTTTCGCAGGCCAAGGCGAGCCATTTTATGGTAGAGCGTTGCGCGCGTTATCCCGAGCTGGCGCGCTGATTCGGAAACGTTGCCGGCCGTTTTGGCAAGCGCCGAGCGGATAGCGTCCGCCTCCCAATCGGCGAGCGCCTTGCTCTCAGGCGAGGGGCGCCATTTGGCGTATGACGACAGCCCTGCTTCACCCTCCTCCTCGGCTTGAGCGGAATCGCTCATTTCCCTTAGAAAATCATTCGGCAGGTCGGAAACGAGAGTCTGCGGACCCGAAGTCATGGCCAAACACGAACGCAAGACATTGCGTAATTCGCGTACATTGCCCGGCCAAGGATGACGCTCGAAAATGTCCCACACCTCGGCGCTCAAAGCCTTGTGTTCATTGACGTGCTGGGCCTTCACCTCCTGCTCCCACAAATGCTCGATCAGGCCGAGTTTATCAGGACGTTCCCGCAGAGGGGGCAGCCAAAATTGGGCGCCGTTCAGCCGGTAGTAGAGATCGCGGCGAAACGCGCCTTTTCTCACGCAATCGGGAAGATCGCTGTTGGTCGCCGCGATGACCTGAACGTCGACTGTGACTGGTTTTGAGCCGCCGACGGGGACGATCTCCGAACTATCCAGCGCACAGAGAAGCGCGGTCTGGAGATCGAGAGCCATCTCGCCGATTTCATTGAGAAACAGAACGCCGGTATTCGCCTCGACGAATTTGCCGGTCTTGCCCGTGCGGGCGCCCGTGAAACTCCCCGGCACATAGCCAAAAAGCTCGCTGGAAACTAGCTCTCGCGGGATGGCCGCGCAGTTGACGAGCACCAGAGGCCGGCCCTTGCGCACGCCCTCCGCGTGAATTCTGCGCACCAGATGATCTTTGCCGACGCCGGATTCGCCGGTGATCAGCATCGGTATCTTCTGCTTTTGAAGATTGACCGCCTTCTGCAGCGCGGCCTCGAGGATGGCGTCGCGCCATGGCTCCGCGTTCGCGGCTTTGCTGCTGTGGCCGGGAGTGGAAACCGTCGCGGCGCGGTGCGCCCCCTTTGTCGCGAAGCTCCGGCTGGGTTGAACCACGTCCTTCTCGGGACGACGCCTGACGATGAATTCCGCCTTGAGGCGCCAGCCTTCCGGTATCTCAAGTTCGATCGGTTCGCCGCGGCTGGCGCAGGCCCGCAAATCTTCGATCGTGACCCCGAGGACGGCCTCCACGTTTTCAGAGAGGATATCCGAATGCCGCTCGGCGCGGAGGAGGTTGAGCCCTGTCCGAGTCGCGCCGACGATCCTGCCCTGTTCATCGAGCGAGATGAGGCCGTCCAGCAAACAATCTTGCCCGGTCAAGCCGGCGCTGATGTTGTTCAGGCGCATCCGCAGCATGTAAGCGCCAGGCGCCTGGCACTCGAACAAATTCGTCTCGATCAGATAGCCGGCGATGCGCACGAAACCGAGAAGCGTTTGGGCCGACGAACGCTGGTCCGTGATGAGTCCAAGCAGGGCGACCAGTCCGCCGTCATGCGCGAAAAGCGGATGGCCGACGGTCGCGAAAGGATGCAGCACCGATGAGAAGTGCTCCTTCCCATCGAAGGCGACGGGCTCGCGCAAGACAGCGGCCGTCCCCAACCCGTTGTTGCCGATGATGCGTTCGTTCCAGCTCTCGCCGAGCCGCACCAGGCGACGGCCCATGGGACCGAGGTTGGAGCCGGCGTCGAGGGCGTGAATGAGCGTGCCGGCGCTATCGGCCAAAAGGAGACTGACGCTCGTGTCCCGCAGCACCGGCTGCAGGTTGAACGCCATGGTCGCCAGCGCCGTCCTGACGTCGAGATTGGTCGCCGGCGCGGTGCGCCCGCCGTTCTCGAAATCCATGATCGCATGCGGACGCAGAAGACTGGTTCGCGGCGAGAGCCGATACTCTTCGATGCATCGGTACCATGCTTCCGATACTTGCGGACGCACCCAGTCGTCGCCTTCGGGCGGCTGACCGGTCTGCATCATCCAATCCCATGCCACTCCCGGCCGATCGACGCCGAACAGTCCCGCGTCCTGTTCAGGCGCTGCATGGTCCTGCGGCTTTAGGTGATTCGGCATCTGGACCACGGAGTACATAGTTGAAGCGCCACCTTGGGAAGCGAAGAGCCTCGTAGAATCTCCCTACTCTGCGGCCTGACTTTGCCCAGTTGCAAGGAACTTTTCCACATAAACGTGATCTTTTGGCACGCCATGATTTGCCGCGGCTGCGAAGGTTGCGTCAATCATGCCCGGCGGCCCGCACATATAGATGTCCGGTGGGGCTTTCGATCCTTTCAGATGTCTCAATAAATCATCGACGACGGTGCCCGTGCTCCCCTGCCAATCCGGCTCAGGCTGCATGACGGCGACGTGCGCGCTGAAGTTCGGCATCGACGCCTCGAGTTTTTTCAGCTCGTCGATATAGAACAGTTCATGCTGATGCGTGACGCCAAAGAAGAGCTTCGTCTCCTGCGGGTGCTGCTCCTGCTGCATGTGCCGGATCATCGAAAGGACAGGCGACAGGCCCGTTCCGCCAGCGACGAAATAGCGGGGCCTGAAACCGTTCTCGCGAAGGTTGAACGCGCCGAAAGGACCGCGAAGCTTGACCGTGAGTCCCGGCTTGGCCACTGTCGACAGGAAATGTGAAAACTGGCCGTCGGGCAAAAGCCGGATCAGAAAATCAAGATGAGCTTCGTCGCTGGTCGTCGCCATGGAATAAGATCTGCTGACGCCTGAGCCCGGAATTTCGATATCAAGATATTGGCCCGGAACGAAGGGGATCTTGATGCGCGCGCCAGTTTCCGGGTCTTTCGGCTGAATCCGCAGCTTCGCCACGTTCGAGGAAATTTTTTCAACGGCGACGATCTCGCCCCGCCAATCCGTATTGACCTTTTGGAAAGAGATTCTGTCGAACGCATAAGGCAACTGAAGAACGAGATCGCTTCTGGGGAAGGTTCGGCACAGGAGAACGACGCCCGCTTCTTCTTCATCCGGCGGCAGAGCCTGCACGCTGCAGCGGCCTAGCTCGTAATCGCCTTCAAGGACGTCGGCTTTGCACGTGGCGCAACCGCCTTCGCGGCAGGAGGAAAGCAGGATGACGTCCCTCTTCAGACCTGCCGATATGACGTCTTCATTCGGCGAACATTCGAACGTTACGTCCTGATGATCTTCTGTTATCGCGCGCACCTTATACATAATTCCGTCCCCAAATCCTCGAATGGAGGATCGCGATTTGCGATCAGTTTCATGAGCGAAGTTTCAGCGCTGTTCCGCCCCAGGCGGTCCGGACCTCGGCCCCGTGCGCAAATAGAGCGCGCCCAAGGTCAACCGAATGCTCAATCCAGGTTTAGATGCTCAGTCTAACAGTGCTAAACCTACGCGATCCGGAGCGCTCGTTTCCCTTTCGCGCAGCTTAATTCTGCGCGCCTTCCTTAGCGGCCTGACCGAGATCGCGACGCTGATAAAACGAAATGACGTGGCCGACCGCTTCCCGAGAAGAAGACTCGCTGAGAGAACATCCCTCTTGGACGAATTCATCGTCCCTGTGGATCTCCCACCGCCACACGCATTCGAGATCCTGGACAAACGCCCGATATCGGCCTTCCTTGAAGATCTCAATGCGTGTTCCTAGTCCTGCGAACGGGACCCGATCAACCAACGATGGGTTCAACGCATCTTCTTCTTTATGATCAAAGTCCAATATCGCAGCCATCACGAAACGCGCTCCTCGATCTAGTCCGGGCGACGACGAGACAAGTTGTCGACGCCCGGAAACTCATGACATTGTCACGCCGCGTCGCCGAGGCTCAGCACCTTTACGCCGCGCTTTTTACGCAACTCCTCGAGGGAGTCGGCGTAATAGTCGGTATTGCGTAATTCCATCAGGCGGCTGCCAAGGTAAGCGTCGACCTTGAAAAACACATTCACCGGCAGCACGGGCGGCTTGTAGAGCTGGCGGAAGGTGATCAGGATCTTTTCGGCGGCGAACTTGTCCTTCTCCGCATCGATTTTCGCAATCCAGGCGTCGGCGACAGCCTGAGCCTCCTCGCCAGTCGTCGCCTTCGCGACGAGGTCCGCCGCAGACAGAGTCGAGGCCTTCAGAACGGCAAGCCGCTCCTCGATTTTCGCCTCGATGAAGAGGTAATCGACGTTGAGCGCGTAGCTCGTGCGAAACGGTCCTGTATTTTTGGTCCGGAAATCCTGAATGAACGCCGTGGCGTCCTTCACGGAGTTGAGCGTTGCGATTTTTTCCAGCCACTCCGACCGCACAGGGTTTTCATGAATTTTGTAGTTTGGCATTTTTTGTTTCCTCCCTTTCCATCGGTCAAACGTCGGTGAGCTTGCGATCAAGACCCATCAATTCGGATGTGATCGTGAAGGTGTTTCCAAGTGTGTAGGCGCGCCCGATGGTCGACGACACGTTCACGAGAAAATCGTAGATGCTGTACGTCTTGCCGAGCAGTTCGCTGGCCTTCTCCGTGTCGATCTGGATCTTGCCGTCGGCCTTGATCCACCAGAAGCCGCCACGGTCTTCAACGACCAAGGTCGGATTGCGCTTAGTCTCTTCGCCGAGAATGATGTCTTCCACGATCGCATCGATCTCGTCGCTTTTCATGAGCACGAGAACGACCGTGTTGGATTCGTGCACGACCTGGTTTTCCTCGGCGAAGAATTCCGCCGCAAAAGCCTCGCCGGATTTCTTCATAATGCCGGCATTATATGCGTTCTTTGCTGTCACTTTATTCCCCCCTTCACTTAACGTCGCGAGTGATGCTGGCGATGAGCTTATCGGCGTCGACCTTAAAGTCGATTTTCTTCGCGTAATCCTCCACCCAATCATTGACGACCCGCGCGACCGCCGCTTTGATGGCGGGTGCGTCGCTAACGCCTGTGACTTTGTCGACCTTCGCATAAATTCCGAGGAAGTCATGTAGAGCTTCGGCGGTTTTCTGCAGCCACTTGTTGGTCCATGCGCGGTACCATGTCCTGTTGTGGTCGCCGAATTCGGGATCGTCTCCTAGGGAGTAGAAGAATAGATCGCTCATCGCGGCTTTGGTTGTCTGGAAATAGGTCTGCGTCTGATTGAGGAAGAACGGCGTGAGGCCGTCGCCATAATGAGCTGCGAGCCGACCGAAGAATTCGCGCCTCGCGAACTGACCGAATAGCGGATCGTAGACGCCATGCACGGCCCAGAGAATCTCGTTGAAGTCCTGGATGCCCTGCCAGAACTCCTCAACCGTCTCGCGGGCGCCCCGATAGATCGGATCGGTGAGCCAGATTTTCTTCGGGCCTTCGGTCGATTCCGGGAATCCAGGAACGATCTTCGACAGGAAGTTGCGCTCCAGCTGAATCATCTGCGCGCTATCGACCTTGTCGAGAGCGGCGAAAGTCGCTGTGGAACGGATCGTGTCGGAAAGCGTATCTCGTGACACAGACGAATGCGCGTTGAACATCCCATATTCGCTGAACAGCAAGGCGCCCCAATATTGATCCAGGATTCCGTCACGCCATTTCGGATCGATGGAACGCACGGCGCCTTCGGCCGAATAGCCCTCGAGGAAACGCGTCGTGTAGCGCCATTCTTCGGACTTGTCTTTGACATAAGGCGCATGCCAGCGCCGAGCGGGATCGCGGTGGCGATACCAATCGGTCGTCCGAAGCTCGGTGCTTTCGTTGCCCCAAGAAGGCCGGCCGCCATGAAATTTTTGCGTCCAATCGCCCCAATCGAGGCCGCCGGCGATCCAGTCCGGATTCGGTTGTGTGTAAAGCGTCAAGATCTCGTATTCGCTGAGCCGCTTCCAGCGCGGCGTCACGAAATAATTCATCCGGCGCTGCGAATCGAGTTCGTGATCCGGAATTGCTGCTAGAATTTGTGCGGCCTTACCAGGATCCGTTAGCCCGCGCTTGATCGTCGAGGCGATAGCCATCGATGGTTTCCTCCATTGGTGTTGTTCCATGGCCTGAGAGCGGCCATGTTCTTGGACATTGGCTGAAATCGTCGGATCGGCTGGCGGCCGATCCGACGAGAATTTTGTTAGAGCCCAGCGAGGGGATCGGCGAACACGCAATTGGCGCGCTTCAGATCCTCGACGGTCCACAAATTGTCGCCACGAACGTGAGGCTGACCAATCAACGTCTTGCCGTCGGCGCGAACGCCGTGTCCTTCAAGGACCACATCCGATAGCTCGCGGCCGCTGTATTGTTCGAAGACGCTCTGGCATTCATAGCGCTCGGGCTCCGCCAACCACATGCGCTCGCCCCAATCATCGCTGAAGGAGTGCTTCTGACCGTTGAACTCGTGCACCCTGAGCGATCCCGAACACTTTGCGAGGGTTGGGCAGAACGGCACTTGCGACACGCGATCGACATAGACCTGGTGGCCGTTTTGAATGAGCCATTGGATCGGAACGAATCCGCTCTTGGGATCCTCGCAGCCGAGCGCCTTCCACTCACGCAAAATCTTGCCGTAGTGAGCGTCCCAGCCAGGATAGTTCGCCTCGAACCATTCCATGTCTTCTTCATCCGGCAGCGAGAGCCGGAAGAAGCCGGTCGGCCACAAGGCGTAGGCCAAAAGGAAGAGATCGTGATGCGCCCAATAGGCGTCCTTTTTGGCGTCGCGCAGGCTCGGCGGTGAGTTGACGCCGTACTTTGCGAGACGGCCGATCCAGATGCCGCCCCAGTCCTCATAGACCCAGCGATTCCAGGTCTTGACCCAGGGCTCGACCTTGAACTTCGACCCATATTCGAAGAGCATGCCCAGCACGGGCGTGAAGTACTTCTGCTGGGTCCAGAATGCATTGTTGAGATCGGTGTTCAGATATTTCTGCGCGGCCGGATCGTTGGCGATCGAAACGACTGTCTGGTAGCCATTCGCCATATGACGAAGTTCGTCGGTTTCGATCGACAGAAATACGGTTGGCGTGATTTCATCGCCGTTCGCTGACGCCCACTCAGTGATGGCGACGATCAACGGGTTAGTGAAGCAAGCTTCCCCGACCAGTTGGAGATTGACCGAACATTCGACCGCATCGCCGGAGATGAAGCCGTCAGCGAAGACCCGCTTCATTCCCTTCCAAAGCGGTCCGATTGCGCGGGTGCGGCGCGCGTCATTATGGCCTGCGGGGTCATGGTAGTGTTTGGAGAAATAATAGTTCACGAACCCGCATTGATGGGTATGACGGATCTCATCAAGGACCTGTGCGAGGTAACCATTCTTTTGCTCGGCCGCGCTTGCCGAATCCCACAACATCGCGGACGCCGCTATAGCGTTGTATTCGCCAACTTCGAGGAAATTCGACGCGACTTTCATCGTCTCACCCCAGCGCGGATGCACCCGGCTGCCGGCTTCGAGGCGCGTCAGGCCGTCGAGCAAGGTGCCGAACTGACGCTCGTCCTTGACCGACTCCATTCGCGCATATTCTTTGGCGATGAGCTTGAACTGCTCCTTTGTGTCGTTCGCCATATGATATTTGGTGGGATATTTCGTCCGGTTTTGAGCGAAATCCCAGTTGAAGCTCTGCAGCCACCTATGCACTTCCTGGGGACTTACACTTGTCGGCGCCCGGTTGGCTCCGAGTGCGTCCGACGCTGCTTTCGTCGCGGTGCTTAATGCCATATGTCTCCTCCTTGGTGCTCACATTGAACGCGGACTGAGCTTCAGCCAGCGACCTTAAGCTGCGGCGCCTTATCGATCGAGCTCCTCAGTCGGCTCGATGTGGCGGGATCCTTTCGCAAGTAGGGCGCCACGCTCTCCCCGTCAAGAAATTGATTTGAAGGTTGCGTGATATCAAAGACTTGCATAAACACAGAGATCACACATTCCTGGCGTAATTTAAGTTACATGGATCATTGTAATCCAGCCGAGCGTCGAATTTATTGACACTGTGCAAAAAGCGATCAGCGCAGCTCCGGCTTCTCAAAGCGTTTGTTTTCGCGGCGCCTATTCGATCAGTGGAGCGTCGAGATCACGCACCGGGGTAAGGACGTCACGCTCGAAGAGGACGGCTACACAAATCGTCTCGACAATGCGCCCGGCAACGACTTCTCGCTCGCCGGTTTCGCGCTCAATATCCTGAAGTTGGTTTCACATTCGCCAAACCGAGCGATCGAGCATTTCCCGGACGACCGAAATCGCCCCACCCGACTGTTCTCTGGTTTTCACTGGAGCGCCTTGGCGCCGTCGGCGCGATATGCTTGGATGCCGCTGCGGATAAGGCGTTCGAGAACCCATTCTGCATCAAGGCGCTCCTTCATTTGGCGACAAAGAATCGCTTTTATCAATCGTCTCAACGCCTTATTCAACCGCGTCCCGTCCGGTGCCGGCGTAGTCTAATCAAGGATTGTTTCATGAAATTCAGCTCTGCGTCCGGGCTCTTTGTCTTCGCTGTACTTGCTTCCTCTGCAGGCTTCGCTATGGCCGAAGCGCCCGGGGATCCGACGGCGGTCAAACAGAATGACCTCGGCAAATGGTTCGACGCGAAGGGAGATCCGACCTACAAGATCGAGCCGGACAAAAACGTCGATTGGTTCACCTATTCCGGGTTCCGCCGCTATCACTCCGAGTGCCACGTTTGCCATGGCCCCGACGGCGAAGGCTCAAGTTACGCGCCGGCTTTGAAAAATTCGGTAAAGACGCTGAATTATGCGGAATTTGTCGGAGTTGTCGTCGGCGGCAGACAGAATGTCACCAGCAGCCAGGAAAACGTAATGCCGGCGTTTGGCGATAACAAAAACGTCATGTGCTATTTGGACGACATTTACGTTTATCTTCGTGCCCGCTCCACCGACGCGGTGGAGCGCGGCCGTCCGGCAGGCCACGTCGAGAAGACGCCCGCAGCGATCGAAGCAGAAAAGGCTTGTATCGAAACACCCGGATGAACCATTCCTGGCGACTGGCGGCCCCTATTGAAATCGTGTGCAGTGCGGCGGAGGCTTTGACCGGCTTGCCCAGTTCTTCGGGCAAATCATCGATCTGGTCGCCGCGCGAACGTGAGAACGTGAGTGTGTCGTCGAGCTACCGTTAATTGTGGGTTCATCACGCCGGTATCATTATGAATGATGGCTGGGGTGCAACGATGGAATATATCATGGACAGGCGCACGTTTTTTCTATCCACCCTTGGCTTCGCTGCCGGTGTGGCGGCGATCGGCATGACGACGAAAGCGGCCGAGGCGATGATGCTGGTAATTCCGAAATCCCCTCCCCTTTTGTCGCCAAGCGAAGGGATCGAACAGGCTCAATACTGGGGAGGCAATAACGAAGACTGGCGCTACCGGCAGCGCTGGCGTGGCGGCGACGAGGACGAGAACGAGGATGATGATGATGATGATGAAGGTTAGCGCCGCCGGGAGATTTCCCGGAGAATGTTGAAAATGGAGGATCGGTGGAGCTCACCTTGAGCCCTTAAGCCTCGGAATTGTGCAATGCGAGATATTGTAGGTGCGGGCAATCTCCCGCACCAGTTCGCCTCTGCCACGGCATTTGATGGCCGCGGGCTGCTGGTGCGCCGTGAGCATGAGCATCGGCTTGCGCTCCATTCCCACGCCCGTGCCTTGGTAAGGCGCCTTCCGCCAGTTTGGGCGCGGATTAACTCGCGCTCGAACTCCTCCATGCCCGCCAAGGACGGTGAGCATCAGGCGTCTATGCACGGTCGTGGGTCGGCCCGTGTGTGCCAAGGGACCGGAACCCGGCCTCCTTGGCGCTGTTCGTAGCGAGCGTGTTGAGCCGCGTGGACCAGATCAAAACGCACGGGGTTGAAGGCCGCGAGCCCGCGTAGGCCCGCTGACAAAAGCTATGAGATTTTACGTCCATTTGTTTAAACTTATCCATCGCTCTGGCGCAACCGCACGAACCGGCCCGACTCCCAGTCCGTTCGCGTGAACTGTGTGTGGGAAGGAGAAAAAAGTCGATGAAACGCTTTTGCGCGCTGCTTTCCGCCGCGCTTCTCTGTACGACGGCGAGCTTAAACTATCCGACCGAGGCGCTCGCAGGCGGGTGGGGCGGCTTCCATGGCGGCGGAGGTTTCCGGGGCGGTAGCTTCCGCGGCGGCGGGTTCCGCGGCGGCTACGGGGGCATGCGCCCAGGGGGCTTCGCCGGCAATATGGGCGGGTTCCGCGGCGGCTACGGGGGCATGCGCCCCGGGGGCTTCGCCGGCAATATGGGCGGGTTCCGCGGCGGTTACGGCGGCATGCATGGGGCTTACCACGGCGCAATGGGCGGATTCCACGGCGCAGGAGCCTATGGTGGAGCTGGAAGCGTCCACAACCGTATAATCAACATCAATAACAACGTGACCAGCTACAACATGGTCAACCGTGGTGGCTGGGGAGGTGGTTATGGCACTGGCTGGGGCAACGGCAACGGCTGGGGAGGTGGCTGGGGCAACGGCTGGGGTTGGGGCGGCTATGGCTTCGGAACAGGTCTCGGGCTCGGTCTCGGGCTCGGCTTGATGAGCGGCATCGGGCTTGGTTTAGCCAGCGGCTATTATGGCTATCCCGCGCTGGCTTATGCCTATCCAGCCTATCCATTCCCCGCCTATAGCTATGTCGCGCCTCTCTATAGCTATGCCTATCCGGCTTCGGTCTATACATATCCGGCTTATATGTATCCTTCATATAGTTATGTCGCCCCTCTCTATAGTTACCCCTACGCAGCGGTCAGTTACGCGTATGCCGCTCCGGCCTACGCATATCCATCGTACGGCGTGCCGCTTTGGTGAGCCTGCGAAAAATTGTTCGACATCAACGCATCTCTCTTGTCAGCCGGACCAATCAACAGCGCGAGACGCGGCAAATGAAAGGTGAAAAAGGAATGACGAACCCGAACAAACTCAATCTGGCGGCCATGGTTTTATTGGCGGTTTCCAGCGCGGCTTGGGCGCAGGACGTCGGCGCCGCGGCGCCTCCGATTCAAAACGACGCGGATCGCGATGCGGCATGCCGCATGGACGAACACATCGACGGTCAGCTCGCCTACATCAAGGCGGAGCTCAAGATCACAGAAGTGCAAGAATCGCAATGGAACGTCTTCGCTGGGATGTTCCGCGAGGATAAGGAAAAACAGGCGCGCGCCTGCAAAGCTGCGCAGGAGCAGAGCCGCTCGCTGATGTCCGCCAGCCTGCCCGAATCGATGAAAATGATGGCGGGCAATTTAGCGGAGCGGCTGGAATCCTTGCGTTCGATGGAGGCGGCGGTGCAGCCGCTTTACGCGATCCTGAGCAAAGCGCAGAAAAAGACCGCCGACGAGATCATGAAAGGCGCCCCTGGCGTTTGAAGCAGCGCGCCGCCGTCCGCCTCGCGGCGGCGTCCACGACCGCCGCGGCATTTTCGCGGCGCATTCCTTAGTCTCCTGTGATCAATCCGCAGGGCCTTGATAGCACGTTGTTTTGTAAGCGGCGTTTTCAGCTTGCAATTACCCATAAATCGCCGAATCGGAGCTGAAAACGCCGCTTCAGCTTCGAGCGCCGCCTTGGCGGCCCGGGTCGCCTCCAGCCGGCGCCGCCTGTCGGCTGCGATTTCCGACGAAGCCGGACGGTTATTCCAATAGGAAGCCGGACACCTATTCCGATCTGAAGCCGGACACTTGGAGTTTGCCGCCGCAGGTCAGGATTGATGATGTTTCGTCGTTTCTGATTGGTCAAGAGCGCATGGATTTCATGCGGAGGGACGCGGCTTGCGCAGGCTTTCTCCGGCCAGATCGATCCGATAGGCGTTGTGGATGACGCGGTCGAGGATCGCATCGGCGAGCGTCGGGATGCCGATCATGTCGTGCCAGCGGTCGACAGGAACCTGGCTGGTGATGATGAGAGATCCCTTATCGTAGCGGTCTTCGATGATTTCGAGGAGGTCGCGCGCCTGCTCGGGCGTCAGGGCTTCCGGCCCCCAATCATCAAGAATGAGTAGTTTGGCGCGGGCGATCGTGCGCAGGAGCCGGGGGTAACGCGCATCGCCATGGGCGATCGCCAGATCGGCGAAGAGCCTGGGGACGCGGGTATAGAGGACGGGGATGTTTTCCCGGCAAGCCTTGTGTCCGAGGGCGCAGGCCAGCCAGCTTTTGCCCAGGCCGGCGGCGCCGGTGACCAGCAAATTGCGCCGCTCGGCGATCCAGTCACAGGCGGCGAGCTTGAGGAACAGCGCGCGGTCGAGCCCGCGGGGGATTTGATAATTGACGTCCTCGACGCTGGCATGGTGGCGCAGGCGGGCGGCTCTGGCGCGCGTCTCGGACTGTTTCTGCCGGCGCAGCGTCGTTTCATATTCGAGAAGCAGGCCAAGCCATTCCGCGTGATCGAGGCCGCGGGCTTCGGCATTGTGTTCGATCTCCTTGAACCCCTTGGCCAAGCCGTGAAGGCCGAGGGCGTGCAATTGTTCGAGCGTGGGATGGGCAAGCATGGGATTTCCTCTCAATGGTAATAACCGGGACCACGCACATTGGCGTGGTCGAACAGGGAGACTTGGCCGCCGTCTCCGGGCGCCGCTCTGTCGCGCTTTTGGGTGAGAAGGGAGGCGATGCTCTTGCAATTGAGCGCGCCGAGTTCGAGGGCGCGGGCCGAGACCGCCTCGACGCGGGCCGGATCGACGCCACGGTAGGAGCGCAGAATCCCCAGGCAGGTGCGGAAGCCCTGTTCGGGATGCGGTCGGCTGGCGAGCACGGCGACGATCAGCCCTTCGGTGTTCGGGCCGATTTTGGCGGCCCAGCGGCGGAACCGATCCGGCGACCACTCGGCGTAACGCCGGTGCGAACTGGGCATGTGCTCGGGGACCGTGCCGTGCCTGGCGCCCATGTAGCGCCGTTGATGGGCGCCGACGCGCTGGCCACGATGGAATATCTCGACGGTGCGGGCGGTGACGCGCACGTCGACCTCGGCGCGGATCAGCTGTAAAAGTTTTGATTTAATCTGACGGACGGTGTCTTCCTAAGCTCGATGTGAGCCATGGCGGGGGCGGAGCTGGTCGGGGTTGCGCAGCCCCCGCCATGGCTTTTCCAGAGGATGCCAGAATGACAAAGGACAAAAAAATCATTCGCGCCAAGGTTGGCGTGCTCGAACTGGCCAAACAGCTCGGCAATGTCAGCCAGGCCTGCAAGATGATGGGCTACTCGCGCGACAGCTTCTACCGCTTCAAGGAGCTTTACGACAAAGGCGGCGAGCTCGCCCTGCAGGAGATTTCGCGGCGCAAACCCATCCTGAAGAACCGGGTGGCGCCGGACATCGAGGACGCCGTCGTGGCGCTTGCCATCGAACAGCCCGCCTGGGGCCAGGTTCGCGTCTCCAACGAGCTTTTGAAACGAGGCATGACCGTCTCGCCCTTCGGCGTCCGCTCCATCTGGACCCGGCACGATCTCACCACCATGAAGCTCCGGTTGAGGGCGCTCGAGGGTATCCATCCGCTTTGCACCCCAGGTAAAGGGCTCGACCTTTTCTGAAGGCGCGTTATGCTGCCTTTGCTTGGGGTTGGTGTTGCAGCTTCCAGTTCCAGGGCAATAATTCGTTGATCCGTTTTGCTGGGTGGTCTGGTAGTCTTGCAAGAATATCAGTGAGCCAGGCTTGGGGATCGACATCATTCATTTTGCAAGTTTCGATCAGCGTAAGAATAGCTGCGGCCCGGTGCCCTCCGGCATCCGACCCTGCGAAGGTCCAATTTTTTCTGCCGACAGCCACGCCGCGCACGGCTCTTTCAGCTGCGTTGTTACTGAGGCAAACTCTCCCATCATCGAGAAAACGGGTAAACGCTGTCCAACGTGTGAGGCAATAGTTGATGGCTTTTGCTGTTTCGCTTTTTGAGGAGAGTTTGGCACGCTGGTCGCGCAGCCAAGCTTCTAGGGCGAGAACAAGGGGTTTTGATTTCTCTTGCCGCACAGCAACCCGCTGCTCAGGCGTTTTGCCATTGATCGTGCGTTCGATTTCGAAAAGCTCATCGATGCGGCGCACCGCCTCAATAGCGATCGGCGCTTTGTTCAGCTTTGCAAGATCGAAAAAGTTTCTCCTGCCATGACTCCAGCATGCGGCTTCGATCATCGGAGCCGGCTGCCGCCGCGCATCGTAGAGCGCAACATAACCAGAAAAGGCATCGGCCTGCAGGATTCCAGTAAAGCTGGCAAGATGCTTTTGCGGATATTCGCGAGCGCGGCTGCGTGAATATTCAAAAAAGGCAGCTGGCGGATCTTGACCGCCAAAGGGCCGGTCATCGCTGTGAATAGGCCTCGCCAATTGACCCCTGATCGGCGCGGGGTCAAGCGTTTAGGCGATTGATATTGCACATTATATTTGCTGACCCTCACGCCGATCAGGGGTCAAACCGTCGCGCCGATTTACACCAGAGCCAATGCGCTGTCTGCGGATTCGATCTTCCCCAAGCGCGGGAGCCCAAACTTGACCCGGAGACGCGCCAAGTGGCGGAGTTGATCGACGATCTGGTCCGCCTTGAGGCGGCAAAAGGGTTCTCGGGGAGGAGCGCGCTGGCAGCGCGGCTCCGCGCCCTGCCCTCTCTGCAGGATCCGCCATGCGATCGAGAATTTACGAAACTGTCGACGGTCGACCGACTCTACTGCCTCACGCGGACCGAGCTGGACTTCGAGGAACGATTGCACAGGCATCTTTGCGCGGACCCTCCGCCGGCTTCTCCGACAGGCTTTGCCTGCCGGAGCCTCAAGCCGGCTTCGCCCGTTCCCGTGATCGCCGCCTGGCGCCGGGCCATCGTCACGGCTGGCGGGATCGACGCGAGCTTGCGACCTTTAGTGCGCCGCATGGCGCGCCGCCTTGATGCCGAAGACGATGCGCCGCTGAGGAGTCGCAAGCGCCCGGTCGGCGAACGCGCGGCCGAATTCAACTCGTTGCTCACGGCCTATGGCGCCCTCCATGCGCGGCGCGGCCTTTTGGACAAATAGGCAGGGGCGCCGTCCTTGTTCCGCTCGTATTCACATCCGGCGTGCGGCGGCCCAACACAAGGAGCCCGGTGAATGAATATCGGCTTGGTGAATATCGGCTTGGTTTCCGCATTTGACGATATATGATATCATCATCATATATTACGGATGGCGAAAATGCGAACCTTGGTCGATCTCGGCGACGCGCAGCTCCAGGAGCTGGACAATCTCTCGAAGCAGGAAAAGATCTCCCGTGCGGCGCTGATCCGGCAGGCGATCGACGATTATCTGGCCGCGCGGCGGCGCGGGCGGGACAGCGACGCCTTTGGTCTCTGGGGCGAGCGCGCGGTGGACGGGCTCGCCTATCAGGAGAAGGCGCGCAGCGAATGGTGAAGGCGTTGTTCGACACCAATATCCTCATCGACTATCTCAACGCCGTGCCCGAGGCCCGCGCCGAGCTCTCGCTCTATGCGGAGAAAGCGATCAGCATCATCACCTGGATGGAGGTGATGGTCGGGGCCGCGGAGGGTCTCGCGGCGCCGACGCGCGATTTTCTCGGCGGCTTCGCGCTCGTCGGCCTCGACGAACGCATCGCCGCGCGGGCGGTCGATCTGCGCCGGCGCCACAGGATCAAACTGCCGGATGCGGTGATCTGGGCATCGGCGCAGGACCGCGCCATGCTTTTGGTGACGCGCAACGTCAAGGATTTCCCGGCTGGGGACCCGGGCGTGCGCGCGCCCTACGTTCTATGATCTGTTTTCGGTTTTGACTTAAAGCTTCCACAAGCGAACGCGTTACGAATTTTTCAGGCTCGATCGACAATCGCGCCGCTCTTTTGCTCAGGAACGGCAAATCCGGGCGCGGTTTCTTTCGATGATTCAATTCCCGCATCCGAAGCACGGCCAAGGCTCCGAGCGCCGCTGCCGATAAGGATCGGCGAACCCCAAGCGGATCGCCCGCGAACCGGACTTCGCGCGGGCGCGCCAATCTGGAGACACCGAGCAATCGCTGCGTCGATATAGGCTTAAAGCCCGCCGGGTTCGGGCGCCGCGTCGGGCCGATCGTCGCCTTCGTCGCCGTCTCCCGCCGCGGCGAACCCGCCCGGAAACTCCCCCGCCAAGATCTTCTCCTTGCCGAGCAGCCCGGCGTCCTCCAGCATCTCGATGTCGGGCAGATCGCGCAGGGACTCGAACCCGAACTGCGCCAGAAAGGTTTTCGTCGTCACGAAGGCGTAGGGGGCGCCCGGCCGCGGGCTGCGCGGCCCCGCGGCGATGACGCCCAGCGCGCGCAGCCCGGCGATGAGGTCGCGGCTCACCTCCTTGCCGAAAAATTCCGAGAGCTCGGCGCGGGCGATCGGCTGAAAATAGGCGATCGCCATCAGCACCAGAGATTCCGACCGCGATAGCGGCCGAACGGCGGGGGCGCTCCCCGCCGCGGCATGGATCGCGTCCGCGAACGCTTTTCTGGTGCGGTGGCGCCAACCGCCGGCGACAGTGACGAGCTCGTACGGCCGGCCGCGCAGCTCGTCGCGAATGTCCGCGATGAGAAGATCGAGATTGCAGTCGCGGCCGACGACGCGCGCAAGAACCTCCCGCGTCACGGGCTCGGACGCGGCGAAAATCACGGCCTCGACGCGGCCCATCCATTCGCGCCATCTCAGTTCGGGCGGCAGGTCGGCGAGCTCCGCATCGAGCGTAGTTTCGGGTTTGGCGCGCCGGGCCATCGCTAGAGCCCGTAGAGCCGGAACGTCGGCCGGCCGGTGAGTTCGCGCACGGCGCCGAGCGAAACCAGCCGCTCGAACAGGCGGCGGCCGCTGCGATCGCTCGCCGCCTTGCCGCCGGCGGCCGGCTGGGCGTCCTCCGTCATGAGGATCGCCAGCATCTCGTCGGCATCCTTGCCGCGCAGTTTCGGCGCCGCCGCCAGCAGCCGGCAGGCGCGGCGGGCGAGTTCGGCGTAGAGATCCGCCGCCACCGCCGCCGCGCGGGCGTAGGCGAGCGAGCAGGCGGCGAGCCAGACGGGGTCGCCGTCGCCATGCCGCTGTGTCGCGCGCAAAAAATCGCCGCGGCGGAGCTGGCCGGCGAGAACCTGGCCAGCGAGGAGCGGAACGGGCGCCGGCCAGTTCAGGCGATGCGCCAGCACGGCGTCGGCGAGCCACAGGGCCAGCGTTTCGGAGTCGGGCCGCACGCGCAGGCTGACCGCCGCGATCTCGGCGGCGGCCGTGACGGCGCTCCCCTGCCCTTTGGCGAGGCTGGCGGCGACCGCGACGACCTCTTCGAGCGCGTCGTCGCGGCGCAATTCGAGCAGGACTGACAGTCGGGGCGTCCAGTCATCCGCTTGCATGGCGTCGGGCGCGCCGAGGCGTCGCCAGGCTTTGAGGAGGCGGCCGGCGGGCCCGGGATCGGCGCCGTCGCGGCGCAGATACCAAGCGTCGCGTAGCGCCGCCTCGTCCTCCGTTCGCCCGGCCTGTCGGGCGAGAACCGCGGCGTTGCCGAGCGCCAGGCGCTGGCGCCAGAGGCCGCCGAGCGGGTGTTCGGCGCGGGAGATCGGATTGAGCGCGGCGAGCGCCGCGCCGGCGCGGAAGCCGGCCTCCGCGGCGCCGCCTTCCGTCGCCGCCAGCCTCCCCTCGCCCTGGCCCGGCATCCCCTCGGATAGCCATTCCATCGAACTTCGTTCGACGGAACCTTTGGCCTCTCTCTCCTCGGATCGACGGCTCGCGTCGATCCTCCCCTCGCCCGCGCCTTGGCGCGGTCTCGCCCAGCTGGGGAAAGGGGGGAAGGCCGGCGGGGCGGCGAGGCTGATTCGGGGACGTGGAGCCATGCCGGCAGGCTAATGCAAGGCGGCGCTTATGGCGAGTAAAATGGCGGCTTCCCGCCGCGCTTGTCTTGTGCTTATGATGTCCGATAAGATTGCATTATCGGACATTAAATGAGACTCAGCGAAATCCGCGAAATGTTCGTGATATGTTCGCATACAATGAGGGAAAACGCGCCAAAATGACCGGAAAAACCCCGCCAAACGGGCCTTTCGGGCGGCAGGCCGGCCCGCCGGAGGCCGAGAATTTGGCCCGGGACTTGAGCCAGGATTTGGCTCTCGCGTCCGAAACGTCGGCGCGCCTGCCCGCCGGTCTCGAAAAGCTCGCCGAGACGGCGAAGGATTACGCTCGCGGCGCCAAGGCGGACAACACCAACCGCGCCTACGCCGCCGACTGGCGCCATTTTTCCGCCTGGGCGCGCCGCCGCGGCTTCGCCCCCCTGCCCCCGGACCCGCAGGTCATCGGCCTCTATCTCGCCGCCTGCGCCTCCGACGAGGGCCTCGGCGCGCACGGCCAGGCCCTCTCCGTGCGGTCGATCGAGCGGCGCCTGTCGGCGCTCGCCTGGCAGTTCGCCCAGCGCGGCCAAAAGCTCGACCGGAGCGACCGGCACATCGCCGAGGTCATGGCCGGCATCCGCCGCAAGCATGGCCGCCCGCCCGAACAGAAGGAGGCCGTGCTGGCCGAGGATCTTCGCGCCATGCTGGCGACGCTCGACCACGGCCTCCGCGGCCTGCGCGATCGCGCCATCCTGCTCATCGGCTTCGCCGGCGGGTTGCGGCGCAGCGAGATCGTCGGCCTGGATTGCGGGCCGGGGCAGACCGAAGACGGCTGCGGGTTCGTTGCGATCGAGGCCAAGGGCGCGCTGGTTCAGGTCAAGGGCAAAACCGGCTGGCGCGAGGTCGAGATCGGCCGCGGCTCGTCGGAAGCGACCTGTCCGGTAGCGGCCCTCGAACTCTGGCTCAGGTTCGCCCGGATCAGCCATGGTCCCCTGTTCCGCCGGGTCGGCGGGGCCAAAGTCGCCGCCGACCGCCTGATCGACAAGCATGTGGCGCGGCTGGTGCAGAAGACCGCGCTCGCCGCCGGCGTCCGCGGCGACCTCAGCGAAGGCGAGCGCAAGCGCAAGTTCGCCGGCCATTCGCTGCGCGCCGGGCTCGCCAGCTCGGCCGAGGTCGACGAGCGCTATGTGCAAAAACAGCTCGGCCACGCCAGCGCCGAGATGACGCGCCGCTACCAGCGGCGGCGGGACAAATTCCGCGTCAATCTCACCAAGGCCGCGGGGCTATGACAGACGGCGTGGGGATAAGGCCCTCTTCCCTGCCTGATCCCGAGGCCTTTAGCGCAGCTCGTCGACAAGGTCCGGATGACGGTCGAGCAGCGTCATGAGCTGGATCGTCGGGCCGCTCGGCTCGACGAGGCCACGCTCGTATTTGTCAAAGGCGTTCTCGCCGACCTTGAACAACGCGCCCGCCTCGCGTTGCGACAAGCGCAGCTTGGCGCGCAACCGCCGGATGCTCGACGGCGCGGGAACGCCTTCGAGCTTCTCCTTGAGATTGCGCAAGGCCTCGTCGACGACGCTCATATCCTTGCCGACGTGAAGGCCATCCCCCTCCCCTGCCGGATAATATCCGGGAAGGTCGACGCTGACGCTCTCGCCCTTATAGGCGACGGTGAATGGACGCTCGCCGCGCGTCAGCGTCGCGCCGGTCTCGGGGGAGGTCATCGTCTCGGGAAGCATCGGTTCCCTGGTCGCCATGGTTATTTCTCCTTGAACGACATCACGGTAAATTCGGTTACGACGTCCGCCTGAAACTTGACGTAGAGCGTAAGGCGGCGAGCCGGCACATGATAAACGTCCTGCCAAAGGCGATGATCGGCGAAGGTCGTCATCGACTTGACGAACATCTGCCGTTCAATGCTTTGGATCGCTTCGACGATGCCGCCGCGATCGAAGCCGATGGCGGTCGCATCGCGCAGCGCCGAAGTCGTTATGGCGAGCGTGTCGATCGATTCGATCGCCAGCTTGATGGCCGCGAGATCGTAGGTCGGTCGCCGTTTCTCCATGACGTGAGAATGCCACCATAAAGGGGGTAAATCAAAGTGATTTCGTTTGGTTCGCCGACGTTGTCGAAACAGGCGTAGCGTGTTGAAAATAATAATTGTTTGCGTAACCTATTGGCGCCAACGCAGGAAGCGCTGGGCCGACTTCGTCGTGCCATCACCATCGATAAACGATGATTATCGATGGCGATGGATTGCGGCGCGATTCCGCCGGGTTCGGGCGCCTCGCGCTGAGGATTTTGGGCGCTTCGGGCGGGTTTCTGGCCCATTTGGCCGGACCCGGGCCACATCCGGGTAGCGCCCGCCTCCGCTCTGGAGTCCATCCCGGTCGCCTCTTGCGGTTAAGCCGCGGCGCGCATATGGTTATTATAGTCATCATAGTCACGTGAGGTCCGCCATGCCTGCTCCCGACAAAACCGCCGCCCCGGCCGCCGGCGCCTGGACGCTCGCCAGCGCCAAGGCGCGCCTCTCCGAAGTGGTCGAGCGCGCCCAGGCCTCGCCTCAGCTCATCACCCGCAATGGCAAGCCGGCCGCTGTGATCGTCTCGGCCGAGGAATGGGCGAAGAAGACCCTCCGGAAGGGCACGCTCGCCGAGTTCCTGCTCGCCTCTCCGCTTCGCGGCGCCGGGCTCGACCTCGAGCGCCAGCGCGACGCGCCGCGCGACGTCGCCCTATGAATTTCCTTCTCGACACAAATGTGCTGTCGGAGGCGCAGCGGCCAACGCCAAGCGCCAGAGCCCTCGGCTGGCTCGACGACATCGACGAGGACCGCGTCTTCCTGAGCGTCGCCTCGATCGCCGAGCTCCGGCGCGGCGTCGCCCTGCTCGACGAGGGCCGCCGCCGCGCGGCGCTCGCCGCCTGGCTCGCCAATGATCTTCCGGCGCGGTTTGGCGGCCGGATTCTCCCGATCGATCAGGAGGTCGCGGAGCGCTGGGGCGACCTGATGGCCGAGAGCCGGAAAACCGGGACCGCGCTCTCCGCCATGGACGGGTTTTTCGCGGCGACGGCGCTCGCCAGGGAGCTCACGCTCGTCACCCGCAACGTCAAGGATTTTGCGCCCTTCGGCGTGCCTTTGCTCAACCCTTGGGAGGATTGAGCGAAAGCCGGCCCGACCGCCGGACGCCGCCTCGATCGGGGACCTTCTTGTAGGCCGCCTCGCGTCGGGCGCCAGGGCGGGCCGCGGACGGCCGGCCCGGACGGGTCAGGGCTCGGAGCTGGGACGCCGGTAGAAGATGACGCGCCCGGTCGGCGCGAGCTGGCTCAGAAAGTCGAAATCGCGGACATTGGCGGTGAGCACGCTGGCGCCGAGAAGCCGCGCCTGCAGAAAGATCAGAGCATCATTGAGGAGTTTTCGCTCGTGGCCCGCCCCGCGTGGCAGGCCGCTCAGACGAAACAGCGCGCCGGCGAGCGCCGGCCTCGCCCCAGGCGGCGCTCTCCGGCGCGTGGAGGCGCCGTCCAGGAATGTCGGCGATGACGTCGCCGATCGTTTTGAGGGCCGTTTTGGTGGAGGAATGGGCGGGATCCAGCCGCCCGAAGGCATGCGTCAGTTCGGCGAGGCAGACGGCCGAATGATAGCAAACCCGATAGGACAGCAGCGCGTCCGCCGCCCCGGGCGTGCGGCCCTGCAGCGCGTCGAGATAGACGCATGTATCGAGCAGCAGCGCGCCGCCGATCAAGGGCGCGTCCGACGTCGCCACCCTGAAACATCTGGCGCGGGAGGGCATGGGCGAGAACAGCCTGCGCGCGCTCGCCTCCGATCTCGCCTATCTCGAGGCCTGGGCGCTGGCGTCGACCGGCAGCCCCCTGCCCTGGCCGGCGCCGGAGGCGCTGGCGCTAAAATTCGTCGCGCATCACCTCTGGGATCCGGCGCGGCGGGAGGCCGAGCCAGGCCACGGCATGCCGGCCGATGTGGCGGAATCCTTGCGGGCGCGCGATCTGCTGCGGGTCGAAAGGCCGCATGCGCCGGCGACAGTGCGTCGGCGCCTCGCCAGCTGGTCGACGCTGCATCACTGGAAGGGCGCGCTGGGCCCGTTCAAATCGCCGGCGCTGCGTTCTGCGCTCCGGCTTTCGGTGCGCGCGACGTCGCGGCCGCGCATGCGCAAGAGCCAGCGCGCGGTGACGCGAGACGTGCTTGAAGCGCTGCTCGCCACCTGCGGCTCCGACCGGCTGGCCGATGCGCGCGACGCGGCGCTGCTGCTGGTCGCCTTCGCCTCCGGCGGGCGCCGGCGCAGCGAAGTGGCGAGCCTTCGCGTCGAGCAGCTTGTCGAAGAGGAACCGGTCCTCGAAGACCCGACTGAGCCGGATTCGCCGGCGCTGCCGTGTCTTTCGATCCGCCTCGGCCGCACCAAGACGGCCGAGGCCGACGCCGACGCCCGGGTGCTTCTGGTCGGGCGTCCGGTCGAGGCGCTGCGGGAATGGCTTCTGCGCGCCGACATCGAGAAAGGCGCGATTTTTCGGGCGATCGACCAATGGGGCGGGCTCGACGACAGGGCTCCGACGCCGCAGGCGGTGAATGCGATCCTGAAGCGGCGTGTGGCGGCGGCCGGGCTCGACCCGAAGCTTTATTCGGCGCATGGGCTGCGCTCGGGCTATCTGACCGAGGCGGCCAGGGCAGGGGTGTCGCTCCCCGAGGCGATGCAGCAATCGCAGCACCGTTCGGTGCAGCAGGCGGCGAGCTATTACAATGACGCCGAGCGGCGGCTCGGGAAGCTGCAAGGCTGATCTAGGAACTTTTGCGCCAGCGACCTCTCCCCGAATCGTGCGGGATTGTGGCTGCGCGAATCAGGCGGCGTCGCTAGGAAATGGCGAATTCGGCCTGCTTCCCAATATCCTTACCTGAAGCGGGGGCGAGCGGCTAAAGAACAACAGGCGCGCCGTTCGGGTCAAAAACGGACGATGATATGAAACGTGACTTTGCTGTTCGGCAAGCAAAACACCTGCGACAATTCACGCGCCGTGAGGCCGGAAGGTGGCTTCATTCGGCGCTATCACAAGATAACGATTTGCGCCCGCCAACGATGCCCTAAAATTGTCAGCCGTACACATAAGTTGAATATGGAGTGTATTCAACTGCTTATAAGGTGCGCCAAAAAGGGTAGAGTGACTCGCGAGCTTGCGAGCGCGGGGCTGAGAATTTCAATTTCGCTCCGAGCGTCCAGCCAACGATCCGCATAGAAGGATGCCGGCGAGAAAATAGCCGCAAGCGCTATGCGCTACTCCATACGCGCGGACGCGCGTTCGTCCCCGCACTGCATCCAGCGAGCATTCAGGGCCGCCACCTTTTATCCCTTCATAGCGTGTGTCTTAACGATGCCGACTACGGCCATAACTGAGTTGCCGACGCCAGAAACATAGTTGCCGCAATCCTCTTCCGTCATTCGTCCCGTCCTCTGATCACGCGGCAGGCATTGATTTCAGATTGGACTCCTAGACGATCAGGGGACTCCGGTTGATGTCTTTCTCGATGCCGCGCCAAAAGCCGTTAACCTATCGTTAACGTAATACTCCTTGCCAGACTAAGAGAATCGCAGAATAGTAACGATACTTTCTGCGTGTGCCCGAAAAAAACGTTCTTGATTGGATTTGTGAGCATAAAGATGATCGCTATGGCCGCCGCTCAAGTTCAGCAAACTCACTTTGCGCGAACGATCCTCGATCAGGGCGGCGAGATTTCCCGCAAACTTGACATGCTGCGACAGGAAAAGTTTCCGCCGAATGCGCAGAAGACGCTGCGGAGCTTCTCGTTGGCGGAGGTGGCCAGTTTTGTCGGTGTCTCACAATCCTATATCAAAAAGCTGCATTTGGAGGGCAAGAGCGCCCAGCCTTTGACGTCGCCGACTGGTAGGCGCTCGTATTCTGCGGAGCAGATGAACAAACTACGTGATGATTTAGACCGTAATCCGCGACGCCGTGGTGGCGAGAGGCTCAAGGTAATTGCCGTTGTGAATTTCAAGGGCGGCAGCGGCAAGACCACTACGGCAGCTCACCTCGCGCAGTATCTGGCATTGACCGGTCACCGTGTCCTCGCTGTCGATCTGGACCCGCAGGCTTCCTTGACGGCGTTGCATGGGATCCAGCCGGAGATTGACCGCAACCTCTCCTTTTATAACTCCCTTCGCTACGACGATGAACGGAAACCTCTTTCCGAGGTGATCCGGTCTACCAATTTCCCAAACCTCAATATAGTTCCTGCGAACCTGGAGCTGCAAGAGTACGAATACGACACACCGCTCGCGATACAGAACACAGCGTCGAACGCGGGCAAGATGTTCTATACCCGGATCGGTGACGCGTTAGGAGAAGTTGATGACCAATATGATTTGGTCGTTATCGATTGTCCGCCACAACTCGGTTATCTTACCCTAACAGCGTTGACAGCGGCTACCGCTGTTTTGATCACCGTGCATCCGCAGATGCTCGACATCATGTCGATGAGCCAATTCCTGCTAATGCTCGGCGAAATCTTGATGACGATCGAGACAGCCGGCGTGAAGGTTGAGTTGGATTGGTTTCGTTATCTGGTGACGCGTTTCGAGCCGACCGACGTTCCGCAGGCGCAGATGGTGGGCTTTATGCAATCCATGCTCGCGGAACAGATGCTCAAAAATCACATGCTTAAATCAACAGCAATCTCGGACGCAGGACTGACGAAGCAGTCCCTCTATGAAGTCGAGAAATCACAGTTCACTCGCTCGACCTACGATAGAGCCATGGAATCACTCGATGCTGTCAATTCTGAAATTACGAACCTCGTCCATCGATCGTGGGGCCGCTGAGATGAAAGCGGGACTATTGTCATCCGTACAGATCAATATTTTTGCCAATGATCCTAATGGGTTGCCAGCCACGAGGAGGGGGTAGAATGGCCCGCCGGGATGTTCTGTTGGGTATTACGCAAGCGGACGCCAAGCTACCGGAGAAACAGGCGACTCCGGGCTATGCTATGCACGGTGCCTCCAAGTCCATGCTTTCGTCGATTGGGGTTCTCGCTGCCGCCGCCGCAAAAGCGGACAAGCTGATTGAGGGGGCTGCTGTTGTAGAGATCGAGACGGACCTCATTGACCGCTCGTTCGTTTCCGACCGCATGGACGATGGCGACCAGCCGTTCCTGGAGCTACTTGAAGCTATCCGGGAACGCGGTCAGGACACTCCCGTGCTTCTGAGGCCAAATCCGGCCGCGGAAGGGCGTTACCAGGTTGTCTTCGGCCATAGGCGCGTGAAAGTGGCCACATACCTCGGACGGCCTGTCCGCGCTGTCGTCAAGCAGCTTGCAGACATCGACCACGTCATCGCTCAAGGGCAGGAAAATTCGGCCCGCGAAAACCTCTCCTTCATCGAGAAGTCTGTGTTCTCGCAACAGTTGCTCGATCTAGGCTTCAGCCGTCAGATTATCCAATCCTCGCTCTCAGTCGATGCTCCCATGCTCACGCGGATGCTTTCGGTGACAAAGCGAATGCCAGACGAGGTTATCAAGGCAGTAGGCGCGGCTAAAGCGATCGGCCGCGATCGCTGGATCGAGCTGACCTCGCTGATTGAGAGACCGGGTAATCAAGACAAGGCGTTGGATCTCATCAAAACCGATGAATTTAAAGCGCTGGAATCGAGTGAGAGATTCAACATCCTATACAATTCTCTAACTTCGAAGACCAATTCTACCCGGAAGTCCACAAAGACGAAGTCGAAAACTTGGACCCCTGCAGATAAAACGGTAGCAGCAACGATCACAAACACCGGAGCGTCCTTCAATCTGGCGCTCAAATCGAAGGACGCTGGTAAGTTTGGAACTTACATCTCCGATAACCTTGATGTTTTCTATCGCGCGTTCAGGGAAGCGGAAACAAAGCAAACAGGAGACTGAGGCCCGAAACTGTTGCCTTTCGCGCGCACCGTACCGACAAGCGTCGCTTGTTCAATCGCGGCGAGAGTTAGCTCAATATTCTTCATCCCACCCGTGACGGGACCATCGAAACTCAATTGCTCAACCTGTCGCGCCGTGAAGATGACTGAACCACGAATTGCACCAAACGGGAGACACTAGGCAAAAGAAAAAGGCCCCCGAAACGTCGCCGCTCCGGAAGCCCTCTCTTATGTGTTGCAGCTGAGAGAATTCCACTTCCGCGAATCACAGTCAAGAGTCTTTAGCGTCGTTTCGGCGAGCAGATTTTCTTTGCCTGCGACAAGGCGAAGAACATGCAGAACTTGTTACCAAAGAGGTCCGCGGGGCGGTGGGCACGGGCATTTTGCCCGCCCAATAGTCCCCGACGAATAAAAGCGCTGATCGGCCGAGTGCGCCGGGCAAGGCGCTTGCCGTTCGCATCGGAAGCGAGGGCAGGGGCGGGATCCCGCCTCTCATTCTCCCTGCAAATTCCGACATCTTATTATTTCGTCAGGTCGCTTCTCGTTCGCAAAGCGAAGCCGGACACCTGGCGCCCGGCCGCTGCCGATTCGTGGTGGCGTCGTCAATGCATCTCGGCGTTCGCGCGAGGCGCCCATAGCACGGGAGCTTCAAAATGAGATTTCAGGTGAGACCGGCCGCCGGCGACAAATCTCTGAGCCTGCCAGGTCCAGCCAAATAGTTCTTCGCAGCATCAAGGTGCTGCGCGGAGGAGTGAACCGCGTACCCAATCCATCCATCAGGAGACATTAAGGCAAAGAAAAAGCCCCCGAAACGTCGCCGCTCCGGAAGCCCTATCCTCTAAACTGACAATTTCAAGATAGCGCTTCCAGCCGTTTTTTGTCAAGGCCAAACGCCGTTTCAGCGAACGCTTTTCTTTTGCCCGAAGAAAGGCAAAGACCATGCAATTATCCCTCTCAACGACGCCCTTCGGGCGGCGGCCGTACACGCTTGCGCAAACGCAGGCCCAGATTGTCGCCAATGAATGCGCGCCCGACGCCCTCGTGCGGAAATGGCTGGTCTTTGACGACATCTGCGCAGCCATGGCGGCGCTCGGCCTCTCAGACCGGACGCTCGCCGTTCTGAAGGCGCTGCTGTCGTTTTATCGCCCGGATACGCTCACAGGCGAAAAGCCGATCATCGTCTTTCCGTCGAACAGGGCGCTTGCGCAGCGGGCGGGCGGCATGGCGGAGAAAACTCTGCGCCGGCACCTGGCGATCCTTGTCACACTAGGGATCATTCTTCGCCGCGACAGCGCCAATGGAAAGCGCTACGCCCGGAAAGGGGAGGGGGGCGAGATCGCCGAGGCCTTCGGCTTCGACCTCACGCCGATCGTCGCCCGCGCCGAGGAATTCAGCCAGCTCGCCGCCGAAGCGGCGGCCGAGCAGCTTCTCCTGCGCCAGCTCCGCGAGAGCATCACCATCCGCCGGCGCGACATCGACAAGATGATTGCGACCGGCGCCTATGAGGGCGTCCCGGCCGACTGGAACGGTTTTCGGAAGGCTTTCGTGGCGCTTGGCGGGCGCATCGCGCGAACGGCGACTGTTGAGATGCTCGAACCTCTGGCCGCAGCACTCGAAAGTCTCGCGAATGAGATCCGCGACGTGCTCGAATCTCATGTCAAAACATCAAAAATGACCGGCAATGACGGTCAAAATGGCCGTCATATACAAAATTCAAACAAAACCCTTTTTCTTGAATCTGAACATGGCTTACCGATAAGCCATGGGGCGACCAATGAGCCTCAACCGGAAACGACGCACCCTCCAGCATCGGCCCCACAGCCCTCAACGCAGCAGAAAGCGACCTTTCCGCTCGCTATGGTCCTCGACGCTTGTCCGGACATTGTCGAGCAAGCTCCCGAAGGCATCAAATCATGGCGCGACCTCAACGCAACAGCGGAAAGGGTCCGCCCCTGGATCGGCGTCAGTCCGAGCGCCTGGGAGGAGGCGAACGACATTCTCGGGCCGACTGACGCCGCGATCGTCCTCGCCGCAATCCTGCAGCGCGGGGACGCCATCGCCAGCGCCGGCGGCTATCTGCGCAGCCTAACCCAGAAGGCTAGGGCAGGGTCATTCTCTCTCGGGCCAGTGCTCATGGCCCTGATCCGCGCGAACCTGCGAAAGCGCGGCGAAAAAATGCGGGCATGATTTCGCATTCGCGCGCCGCGCTGATTCAATAGATCCAACCGTTCGTAGGAGGGTTGTGGTGCAAACTTTCGGAAATCAACTGCGCAACAGCCAGGAGCACGAACCGGCTCAAGCGGCAAGAACCGCATTCCACATTTCCGGCGCGGTTTTGTTTTTGATCCGGAGCTTGCCAAGTTTA
>NZ_CABFMQ020000090.1 GCF_901905185.1 Methylocella tundrae | reverse complement strand
GGGCGTCGTTGGATGATGCTGTTCTTCCATTTTCCTTAGCCTCGCTCGGGCAAAGGAAATCAGCTCGCCGAATCGACGCTAAATCTCAGACAAGACTCTTGACTGTGATTCGCGGAAGTGAGATTCTTTGAGGGCCAACTACAAAGAAGGGCTTCCGGAACTCCGTTTCGGGGGCCTTTTTCTTTTGCCTTTAAGTCTCCTGTTTCGGTGCAGATCAGAACGCGGCGGCCGTCATTCGTCCCCTGTTGGGATTTAGGGCGCCCTTCCGCTTCCATTTTTGTACTCGTCATAGAGCATCTGAAGCTTGGCCTTAACGAAGTCGCCAAACTCAGGGGCGACACGATCGTCGAAGGTCAGCGTGAGCTTCTTCCCGGATCTTGAGATCCGCGCCGCGCGGGTACCATCTTCCGCGCTCCAGGATTGAGGTCGATCCCGCATCGCCTTAGCGCGCAATCCGCTGTGAAGCGCCTCAAACCGCTGGTCGGTGGTCATCTTTGCAAACGATACCACCCCAATTATCTCACGGGCGCGCTGCCGATTGCCGTCCTGGTCAAGAAGATCGGTTAACTCCTGCCAGCGAACCCGTCCGAAGGCGGGAGCTGGCCCAATCGCCTCAATGAGGTCATACGGGACGCGGCTCGCTATCGATATGAGGCGAGATAGCGCGGCCTTGTCGACGCTGAGGGCGGCCATGATGATTTCGCGAGAGAACTTTCGGTCCTCCAGATTTGCGGCGAACCGGGCGCGCTCGATGAAGGTGAGATCCGTGCGCCCACTGTTCTCTTGCCCCTGCGCGACCACCAATTGCTCATCGGTGAGCTCCCGGACGACCGCCCGCACCTTGATGCCCAGTTCTCGCGCCGCCCGTAGCCGGCGGTGTCCGAACGCGACCTCGTAGCGGCCATCCTGGCGCGGCTTCGGTCGCACCAGAATGGGAACCGCTTGTCCGTGTTCGCGTATCATCTCTCGAAACGCAAGATGCTCTTCTTCCGTCCCCTCCATCCGATCCCGGACGAATGACGCATCGATGAGCGATGGATCAAGTTCAATGATGACCCGCCCCTCGACGAGTTTCTGCTCGATCTCCTCGGCTCGCCGAACCTTCTCGTTTATTCCTCCGAGTGATTGCGAGATGGCGCCTAACGCGCTGGATTGTTTGAGCGGCCGATCAAGTCCGAGCAGCGGACGGGTTCGTAAAGGCCCGGGCCGCGTCTCGTCTTGCTCCGACGGCGCGCCCGATTGTGGCGGTGGGTCAAAGTTTATCTTTCGAGCCATAATCAGGGCCTTCTCCAAACTTGCCTGACGAGCCCTTCGACCTCGCCATTAACAAGATCAAGCGCTTCGATCGCACGGTCGTAGGTTCCCCGGGTGAACTGTTGGCGTTCGACTTCATACAGCGTTTGCTTGGTCAAGCCCGCGTCCGCGATCGCCGTGCTTTTCAGCATCGGATGGGTCAGTACCCGAGATCCAAAGATCGAGCGCATAAGCCCGACCATTGTTGTCTGCGGGCCATCGCTCGGCTCATATCGCGTGACCAGATATCGCATCCAGTCGTACTGTGTGGCCCCCCCTGCATCTGCGACGACATCGAGAAGACCGCCTGTCATGTTGAGAAATTGGGACATCGACATGACGTCGAGCATTTGCGGGTGAACGGTGATCAGAACCGCCGTCGCTGCGCAAAGAGCGGATAGGGTAAGAAAGCCCAGTTGCGGTGGGCAATCTATGACGACAACGTCGTACGCATGACTAACCTGGCCAAGGGCTTCTCCAATCCGAGAAAAGAAAAGGGAATCCTGGCCACGTCGCTCCATTAACACCTTGGGAGTTTCATGCTCGAATTCCATAAGTTCGAGCTGCCCGGGAACAAGGTGCAGGTTGGGGATATAGGTCGACCGAACGATCTCCGCCATTTCGCGCCGATCTTCGTCGTAGCGGATTGCGCCATAAAGTGTTTCGTCGTCGCCCACATCCAGTTCGGGTTGGTGCCCAAACAATGTTGAAAGACTTGCTTGCGGATCGAGATCAATCGCAAGGACTCGGTAACCACGAAGCGCCAGAAACTGTGCAAGATGAGCAGCAGTAGTGGTTTTCCCGCTACCCCCCTTGAAATTCATAACCGAGATGATTTGCAAGGCTTCGTCGCCTTTGCGATGGGGAACGTAGCGCCGCGTTCCTTTTCCGCTGCGATCGAGGTCAATCCGCAAAGCTTCAATATCCTCAACTGAATACGTACGGCGGTTATTGGATTGAGGCGGCGGCCCCTTGCCTTCGGCCACCAATTGACGAAGATACCCTTCGTGGATGCCTATAAGCTTTGCGGCTTCGGACGGAGAGAAACGACGAATCGTCTTCTGGGCGGCGGGAGGAAAATCCCGCATTTGTTGGGCGCGTAGCCGCGCCGATAGCTCGGCCGCATCCGCGTTTATGAGCGCGCGGAGATCGCCTAAGCGCCCCTCGTTTGGTATCGCCGCTGTCGCCATTTTTATTCTCTGCATCTGCGGTGCTTTGTGCTGCTCACTCGAATATGCGCTGATTTCATCATGATGCCCGATTCTCTCGCCGCCGCAAGCGTTTTTGAGTTAACAAGTTCTTAACGCAGACTATGTCCCCTACCCTAGACCTTATGATTGCTGCTGAGGGGCTGCGCGTCATTCGATATCCACGCCTGACGGTTAAGCTGAGGCGGGAATTATTGCTTCTGGTGTGAGGGCGCTCTAGTCTAGTTGTACGCTGACAACTAGAGCGCCCTCACACCATTTCGTGGGGTGTCGGTCGTTGTCCACGTACAACTAAGCCGCGGCCACCTCACTTTGACGTGAGGCCGCTGACTTGCTATTTGGCCGAGTTAATGCAGAGTATCTAAACGGGTTTCGCGCGCCCGAAGCGCCGCTGAGCGTAGCTTAGCCGAGTGCCTTGAGCAGCGCGCCGCGCTTTCGATCGCGATGCCCCTACCTCCACCTGGATGGGGCCGACGCCACAGGTGAATCGGATGAATGGCCAACATCACCGCGGATTCATGCCGCTGAGGGCTTTCAAAATAGGATGAATGCATCCGGTTCGCGGGCGCCGCTTTTACATAGCGATTTCAAAGTGAACCGCTTCAGCAGAACCTGGCGCTCCCTGTCCGCTAAGCGTTTCACGCCGGCAGCGGAGGCCCATGATTCAGACCGATTCGGCCCATGAAAGCCCCGCCGCTTTGGTAAGATCGATGCAGAAACGGTCGCGGCGACGCTGGTAGCGGCGAGTCATTTCCGCGCCGGCGTGACCGAGCTGCTTCGATACGTAGCGCTCGTCGACCTCGGTGGAGGAAGCAAGCCCCTCGCGCAAGGAATGCCCCGCAAACTTCTGCTGTCGCTCGCCTTCCGTCAGATCGCCGCGTACGCCGGCGGCGAGCGCCTACGCTTGACGAGCCGAGCCACATGCTTGGTCGGTCAGCCGTTCCCCATTGACCGTCTTGCCGTCCCCGCGCACGCGCCGAAACAGCGGCCGTGTCCGATGCGCCCAAACCTCAACCAGGTCCCCACGACAGGGTAGGTGCGGTCGCTGGAGCCGCGCCCGATCTCGACCTTGCGTCAGCCGGTTTTTCCGCGCAGCGTTGCGACAGTGCCCGTTTCGAGAATTTCTATCCAGCCGCCGCCGTCCTGCCTCTGCCCGGCGCCGCAATCGAGGCCGACGATTTCGGAGCGGCGGCGCAGGCCGCCGGCGAAGCCGATGAGCAGCATGGCGCGTCGCGCAGCCCCCCTGAGATCTCCTAAGGGGCAGCGTTGCGATCATGGCGTGGAGATCCTCGGGCAGCCGGCCTCCTTCTGCGCGGGTGGTCGCCCATGGGTGCGGCGAATGCCGGCGAGGACCGTGGCGACATGGCGATCGGCGCGCGCGAACGTCTCGCCGCCTTGGGCAAAATTCCAGGCGAGGGCGGAGAGCCGTCGTTCAATGGTCGCGATCGAACGCGGCTTGCGATCGACGGCGGCCACGCCGGAGGCTTGAGCCGCGATGTAGAGCCCGCCAAGCTGCGGGTCGGGGAGCAGAGCACGGAGGGTCTGGCGCCGGCACCAGGCCGCGTATGTCGCCAATCGGCGGCATAGGCGCGGCGCGTGTTGACCGAGTTTGAGGCCTTGACGTAATCGCGCTTTGTCGGCGATGCCGGATGGCGCGCCGCGGCCGTTCGCCGGGCGCGCCCGGGAGCGGGGGCTGCCGGCCGTTCTGGGGCGCCCGGGGGCGTTTTGCGCGGCTTCGGCGGTCATTTTTGTGGGACCGGGACGCATCCGGCGCACCGTCGGCAGCCAGACGTCGACGGACGCGAGCAAGGCGTCGACATAGGTTTTTGCGCGAGCCTTGGACACTTTCCGCAATGCCTCGGGGCGACGCTCGCGCAGGCCCGGATTGCCAGAGCGCTTGCCCCGCGCCTGCGCGGCCTTGATCCCGGCCTTGGTTCTCTCCGAGATCAGCGCCCGCTCGAGCTGCGCCACGGCGCCCAGCACCTGCAGCGAAAACATGCCCTGCGGCGTCGAAGTGTCGATCGGATCACGCAGCGAGCGGAAATGCGCGCCGCGGTCTTCCAGTCGCTCGATGGTGTCAAGGAGGTGGCTCACCGAGCGCGCAAGGCGGTCGAGGCGGACCACGACGAGCACGTCGTCGCCCTTTATATCCCGCATGAGCCGGGCAAGCTCAGGCCGCGTCCGTGAGGCGCCGGAGCCGGTCTCGCGATAGATCGCGTCGCAGCCGGCGAGCTTGAGTTCGTCGGTCTGCGCGTCGGTCGCCTGATCCTCGGTCGAGACTCGTGCGTAGCCGATGAGGCGGCTGCGCGGGGCAGGGGAGGCGTTTCGTGTCGCCGAACGGCGCATATTACAGTCCTTTAGACCCCAATGCGGGACTTTGTCGGCCGAATCAGCGCTTCGCGCGGCTGCCCAGACCGTTTGTACAAACTCATAAGTTATCAGTAAATGACCGTTTGAGCGCGCCGCCAAACGCCCCGGCCGCAATCCCTCCAGACGCTCCTTAGAGGCAAAAAGCTCACTCGGGAGCGATTCCTGCCGGCAACGGTAGGGCAGGGGGCTCCGCGCGATAACAGCTAATTATCGATGGTTATAGACGCCGAAACACCCTTCCCGGGTGACGGAAGCGATTCGTCGTCTTGCTTCTATCACTATATTTTTCTATCTAAATATCATTTATATAACTGTTTCCCAGTGAGGAGGGCGCGCGCCTCCCTCGGTCGGCGCGCGTCTCGTCGGTTTTGCTTAAAAACTTCAATTTGAATCGCCGAAGCAAAATTCCACGCTCGCATTCGCCTAACGAGGTCAATGCAAATAGTCATAACCCTATGGAACTACGTCGTTTTAAGGGATAGCAGTCCGCGAGTTGAACAGCGAAGGCATCGCGGCCACGCGCCTGCGGCGGGGAGGGGAGCTTGTTCCGATCCACCTCTCGCTGCGCCGCGACCCTGGCCGGGGGACTTTGGAGCCGGCGGATGGAGAAATTGAAGCGCTTAACTAAAATTGAACTTCCTAGTCAAAAATGGGCCCGCAATTTCCGCTTATCCCCATGGAAACATAGGGATTTGTGGAATTGAAGTTTTGACCCAAAAGCTGCGCTGGCCAGTTCGCTTTTTGGCCGTGAAAAGAGTAGGATAAGCGTATCGGAGAGGCCCATGGGCGAAATCCTTGAACGTCCGCAAGCGCCGTCGCGGCATCGGCTCGACGTTGATGCCTATTACAAAATGGCCGAGGCCGGCATTCTGACCCGCGCCGACCGCGTCGAGCTGATCGACGGCGAGATCATCGACTTGACCTCGATCGGCAGCCCGCACGCCGCGATCGCGCGTCGGCTCAATCGGCTCTTCGCGCCCGCCGCGGCGGACGGGATCGTCCTCGTCAGTCAACTGAACCCGCTGCGGCTCGACGCCTATAATGAGCCTGAAACCGATTTGATGCTGCTGCGGCCGCGCGCCGACGATTACCTGGCAAGTCACCCCAGCGCCGCCGAGGTCCTGCTTCTGGTCGAAATCTCCGACAGCTCCCTGGCTTACGATCGCGGCCGCAAGCTGGCGCTTTACGCGCAGTTCGGCGTGCCGGAGGTCTGGATCGTCGATCTTGCGGGATCCGCCGTCGAAGTCTGCCGCCAGCCGCAAGATGGCGCCTATTCTTCAATGGAGCGCCGCACCAGCGGCATGCTCGCGCCGGCTCTGCTCCCCTGCGTCGCCGTCGACGTCGCCGCGCTGCTCGCGTGAGGTCCGCCGATTCCGTGGCCGACCCTTGGCGTGGACTAGCCGACGGGCGCTTACTGGAGGCGCTCAAGAATCCGCTCGCCGCCGCCGAGGACGCGCTCGCCCGCCTCGACGAGCGCGTCCGGGCGAGCCCGATTCAGGAGGGGTTCGTCAGCCGGAGCCATTTCCAGGACGCCTGCGCCAGCCTCTGGCTCGCCGGCGAACTCGTCATGCTCGAGGATCTCGTCCTGCGTGACGCGCGCATGGACATAAGATCGCCGACCCATGAGGTGACCCGCGCCGAGGCCGTGCTGCGCGCGCGCCGAAAAATTGCAGCGGCCGCGCCGGACTGGGCACTGAGCGCCGACGGCCTTGAAATCTTGCGCGGCGCCGGCGAAGCCGGGACGGCGGAACCGGAGCCCGCGGGGCAGGGGGATCGCGGCGATGACGCCACGTTGGAAATGCCAGGCGACGCCGATCCGCTCGCCGGCGAGCTAGCCGCGCTCGATCGCGCGCTCGCGAGCAGCAGCAAACTCCTCAGCCGAGACGCCCCCCTAGCGAGAACCCCGCGCGATCCGCTCATCTATGATCCCGATTGGGCGGAGGGCGACAGGCTCGAGGCCTGGCAACGCGCCGCCGCTGCGTCGCAGTCCGAACCGCCGCTGCTGTCCGCGGCGATCCTGTGGGACGCCTGGGACAGCGATCCGCCGCTCGAGCGCCAGGCCTGGCTCGGCGCTCTGCTGGTGGCGGCGACGCTCAGGGCGCGCCACAAAACCCGGTCGCATCTCTGCTGCGTGAATTCGGCGCTGCGGCTCATTCCCCGCGAGAAGCGCCGGTCGCGCGACCGAGCGACGCGGCTCGCCGCCTTCCTCACGGCGATCGCGGCCGGGGCCGAGGCCGGAATGCAAGACCATGACCGCTGGCTGCTGGCGCGCCGGCGCCTCGAGAGCAAGCTCAAGGGGCGCAGATCCTCCTCCCGGCTGCCCGCTCTGGTCGAATTCATCCTGGCGCGGCCGATCGCCTCCGCCGGCATGATCGCCGCCGAACTCGGCGTCACCCCGCGCGCGGCGCAGGACATGGTCGCCGAACTCGGCCTGCGCGAAATGACCGGCCGCGGCCGCTATCGGGCCTGGGGCATCCTGTGACGATCTTTGGCGCCGATCCGCTCGTCCAGTCCGGGCCATCGTTCATCGCGCCGCACCGATGACCCTCGCAAATGCCCCCGCTGGCCTGCACTCGTGCTGACAAGCGCCTTGACCCATCTTGCGTGGCGGCCGACGACCGCCGATGATCGCGCGACCAACGAAAAGCCGACTCGAGCGAGGCTGCCACCTCTTGCATCGGACGGTCCCGGATCAACGGCATGACGGCATTTTTCCCGCGCGATAGAGACGCCAAGGCCGGCAACGCCAAAACGGAAGCATTGGGATCAGATCCAGGCCATGTCGGCGCGAACTCCCCACTCAGAATGCACCACGGGGCGACAAGGCGAAAGCCGCGACGCACACTCTCCTTTCCGCAAACAGCGTGTCGTTCCCGACGCGGCGCGCGATTGCTTCGCGCCCGACAAGAAGCAGTCCGACAGCACCCGCCCATCGCAACGATCTTTGAGGGAGTAAAGCCATGCAGCTTGTCCGTCGCCAGTTCCTCTTCCTTGCCGGCGCGGCAATCGCGGCGCCGGCGCTCGGGCAGGGCGCCAAGCTCACCCTTGTCATCATCCGCCACGCCGAAAAGCCGGACGAAGCGTGGCCGGGCCCGAGCCTCACGTCCGAGGGTTCGCCGGACAAGAAGTCCCTGGTGATACGCGGCTGGCAGCGCGCCGGCAGTTGGTCGGCGCTGTTTGGCGCGGGACTGGGCGGCGTCGATTTCCCTCAGCCCGCAGTCATCTACGCCGCCGACCCGAGGGCGGAAACCGGCGACGAGCCGAGTCAGCGCCCCTACGAGACCATTCGTCCGCTCGCCGCGCGGCTCGGCCTCAAGCCGATCACCACCTACGCCGTCGGGCAGGAACCCGCCCTGGCCGCCGAACTCACCGCCCTCTCAGGCGTCGTTTTGGTCTGCTGGGAGCACAAGGCGATCGTCAAAACCCTGCTCCCCGATCTCGTCGGCCAGCAGCGCATCGACGGCCTGCCGCAGAAATGAGACGGGACGCGGTTCGACGTCGCGCTGCGCCTCGACCGCGCCGCCCCCGGGACGCCCTGGTCCTTCCGCCAACTCTTCCCCCACCTGCTCTCGGGCGATTCCGACGCGCCGCTGATTTGAGAAGAGGGGGCAGGCGCGCGAGCGGTAATTTTCCTCGGGCGCCGCCTCCCGTGAAGGTTTAGGCAATAAGGGCGGATGAAAGATGACAAAGTCCTGGACGCTGCTGACACCCCAGGAAAATTACCGTTCGCAAGGGTTCGCGGACGAGATCCATGCCGCAGCAGGGCGCCCCCCGCCGTTCGCCCGCTGTCGCGGTCGGAATCTCTGGTGCTGATGGCGCTCGCCTATTTTCAGCCAGTCGTGCGCGGCGCGCTCTCGGAATTTATCGGCCGGGAGGTGAACCGCGACCTCATCGTCGGCCTCCGCGCCATAGGCTACATCGCCGCGGAGCCGCGGAGCCCGCGGCCCGGCACGCCCTACGCCTTCGTGGCGACCAAAGCGCTTCTCGCGCGGTTCGGCTTATCGAGTCTGCACGATCATCTTCCCGACATCGAGATGCTGGAGGACGCCGGCCTGCTCGCCAAGGACAAGCTCTTGGCCGGGGAGTTTCCGGGCGGGTTCGCCGCGGCCGGCGACGCCGACGAAGGCGACGATCGACCCGATGCGGCCGAGACCGCATCGACGGGAGGGACGTTTGACAAATGCCCGGACTTGATGCCGGAGGGACACGGCCTTGGGTTCTACAATGTGGAGAAAAAAAAAACTGCGCCCGCGATTACGGCTACGGATGGAATCGACTAATCTTCCCCGTATGTTCATCCCCGGCAAGAAAATGTACTGAAAGCGCCATGCAGCCTGCGTCTGCCCAAAGTCGGAGATATCTCTTCAACCTCCTGAGCTATGCTGAGGAGGTCCTCAAAGCGGGTGAGCAAGTCATCTTGCCAGGGACGCGTCGATGACTTTCTACGAGCATGACATATCGAGCTTGGTGACCGTGGCGGCTTCAGGCAAGGACGATTGCGATCAGCGAGTCGCCCGCTCGCAGGAGCCGAGGCCGGCCGAGGCTAACCGGTCATGGGCGCAACGACAGGCGCGGGAGGCAACCCTACAACTGCCGCAGCGGGCCATCGCGAACGCCACGTGCATCACGCGCTCAGGACTGCTGCGACCGTGACGGCGAATCGCCCCGAGAAGACGGCCGCCAAGAGAAGCGGTCCGCGTCGGCCGAGAGCCACGGCGGTCGGCGATCCCGCCCGCGAAGCCGAGAGCTATGCCGCGCTAGTCGCTGACCTGAAGCAACGCATCGCTGAAGCCCGGCTTCGCGCAGCCCTCTCGGTCAATCGCGAGCTGGTGCTCGTCTATTGGGGAATTGGGCGAGATATTGTCACCCGGCAGGAGAGCGAGGGTTGGGGCGCCAAGGTCATTGATCGGCTGGCTGCCGACCTCGGGCGAGCCTTCCCGGAGATGACGGGCCTATCGGCTCGAAATCTCAAGTACATGCGGGCCTTCGCAGAGGCCTGGCCCGACGTCGAATTTGTGCAACAGGTTGTTGCACTATTGCCCTGGGGCCATAACCTCCGTCTCCTCGATGGCGTGAAGTCCGCGTCCGAGCGGACGTGGTATGCGCGCCAGGCTATCGAAAATGGCTGGAGCCGGAACGTCCTCGTCCACCAGATCGAAAGCGGACTGTTCGAGCGCCAAGGCGGCGCTCTGACGAACTTTTCGAGGACGCTGCCCGCGGAGCAATCTGAACTCGCTCAGCAAATCCTCAAGGACCCTTATAACTTCGACTTTCTGTCGCTCGGTCCTGAAATCCTGGAGCGCGATCTCGAGCGAGGGCTGATCGAACATCTGCGTGCGCTGATCCTCGAACTCGGCAAAGGCTTCGCATTCGTCGGCAGCCAATACCATCTCGAAGTCGCCGGCCAGGACTATTACCTCGACCTCCTCTTCTACCACCTGCGCTTGCGCTGCTTCGTCGTGATCGAACTCAAGATCGAGGATTTCAAACCCGAATTTGCCGGCAAGATGAACTTCTATCTTTCGGCCGTTGACGACCAATTGCGCCACAAGGATGACAAGCCGACCATCGGAATCATCCTCTGCAAGGGCCGCAATGAGGTTATTGTCGAATATTCACTACGCGACACCACCAAACCGATGGGCGTCGCCCAATACAGAGTCTCTCCCTCGCTACCCCTGCCACTCCAGCAGGAGCTTCCGACGATTGAAGAACTCGGACGAGAGTTTCCTTTGATGTCCGTGGTCAAACTCCGGATCGAAATCGAGCGCGCCCTCCGCGACTTTGCGGCCGCTCAAGGTTTCGCGCCCGCGCTCCCAGTGGGTATTGGCGCCATGATACAAGATCTTCAGCGCCGTGGCTTGGCGCCGGCAGGGGCGGAGGCCTTCATAGACGCAGTGCGGGTCATGAACGCCGCCTCTCACGGCGTCGACGTCGATCCCGATGCGGCCGGGCGGGCTATTCGGCTCGGGGCTGAGTTTCTTGCTGAACTCGCCAAGCATAGGCGCGACTATCCGAGCCCCCCGAGCGGTCAAGATTGAGACGGCCCGCACCGCCAAACCCAAGGGAGAGCATGCAAAACTGTGGGGTGCCTTAGCTTCTCGCGCCAATCTCGGAGGCAGCCAGGCGAACCGCGACTTCGCAAAGAACCTAGAACTTAACCAATAAAGACTTTGAGCCCCACGACTTTGCATGGTCCCCGGTAAACACGCAGCATCTCAGCCATCCAGCTATCTAGGTATCCATGATAAGAGCGTCTAATCAGGAATCTAAACCCAACCGTTCTCGGGCCGACGGACGTACGTCGTTTCTGGCCTACTTGGACGCAGATCTCATCAAGGAATTGAAGAAAGCCGCGCTGGATGACGAACGGAACGCCTATGAAATCGTCGAGGAGGCGATCGTCAACTGGCTCGCCCGTCGCGGGAAGAAAAGGCGCCCTATATGACGTCGCTGTCGACGATCATCGGTTTCGGGAACGGGATCTAGCGATGCTGCACACGCTCAGGAATGTCGGTCGGTTCGACCTCGGGGGCTACGCCCTTGGCGAGAAGATCGCGGATTTGGTGGACGTCGACACGCCCCTATGGAAGGCGGGAATGAGATACAAAGCCGACATCACCGGCGGATCCTTGAAGCTGTCCGAGAGTAGGCGCATCGCTGATCTGCTCCTTCGGCGCATCGACGCCGAAGGCTGGAAGGACGCGATCGCGAAACGGAACATTCTTCAAGCTCGCACTCCGACCACGGCGCGACGCCTCACCCAGTTGATCAGGGGGCGGCTGGAAACGATGGGGCCCGAGCTTTGGGTGCTGGTTCGCGACGGGAGGGGATCTGTCGCCACCCACGCTCTGCTGGCCGCCGCGGTGAAGCACAGCCCGCTCCTTGGCGACTTCATGATAATGGTCGTCGGCGAGCAATACCGCCGGTTCGGCGCCGCGCTTTCGAACAAGATGTTCGACGAATATCTCGACGGCTGCCGGGAGCGCGACCCGGAAATGCCGCATTGGACCGAATCGACGCGGGCGAGGCTGCGTTCCTCAGTCTTCCAGATGCTCGCTCAAGCCGGCTACATCGACGACACCAAGAACCTTAATTTGAAGACCGTGCATGTCGCCGACGAGGTGCTCGCCTATCTAAAAGCGAACCGCGAGGGCTACGTCCTTCGCTGCATTCGGGTGTCCCCGTGAGCGCCTCGCTTCGCGAACGCCTGAACAAGATCCTGGCGAGGATTACGTCCGACGCGTTTCTCAGCGGAAGTGGGATCGGCAACGAGATCGCGTTCTACATCTTCGACTACCCACCAGAGGACGAACTTATCGTTCGCGATCACCTGCGCACGCTGCTCCAACATATTCCAAAGCAGAAGCACGGACTGCGGGTCAAGCACGTCGATCTGTTCGATTTCGTCTTGGACTGCCTAAAGAGTCGAAACCTCCTCGACAAAGCTTTGAAGATGGAGCGGATCAAAGGGGAGCGGTTTGTGAGAGATGAACTCGTAAAGGGGCCGCTTAGGGAAGATAGGCTGAACCATCTGTTCGCGCGCGCTGCTCAACCGGATCAGCACGACGTCGTCATCGTGTCCGGCGCCGGGACGGTCTGGCCGCTCCTTCGAATTCATTCGCTTCTGAACAATCTGCACTCCGTGATGGGCAAGACTCCGCTCGTCATATTCTATCCGGGCTCCTATGACGGGCTGTCGCTCCGACTGTTCGGGAAAATCAGGAATGCCAACTACTATCGGGCCTTCAGGCTGGTCCCGTGATCCGAGGTTGACATGCTCATCGAGAAGCTTTTCGAACGCGATATTTTCCGGCCCATCAACGGGGTCGTGAAGGCAGATCAACTCGACAACAACTCGGTCTGGCAGGAGCTGGACGAGTTTGTCATCACGCGTGAGCTGGATCGCCATTTCCGCAAATTCTTCGAATGGTATCTCCAGGCGTTGGAGGACGGGAGGAACGTCGATCCGACTGGCAAAATGGCTATCTGGATTTCCGGCTTTTTCGGCTCCGGTAAGTCTCACTTCCTGAAGGTGCTGTCCTATCTGCTGAGCAACCGCACCTATACGAGCGACGGCCAGAGCCGGCGCGCGGTCGAATTCTTCGAGAGCAAGATCCGTGACGCCACGCTCTTCGCCGACATCAAGCGCGCCGTCGTCGCCGATACCGACGTCGTCCTGTTCAACATCGACAGCAAGGCAGACCACGGAAGCGGTACTGGACGCGATCTGATCCTGCGAGTCTTCCTGAAGGTCCTGAACGAATTGCAGGGGTATAGCGGCGACCACCCTCACATCGCGCACATGGAGCGCTATCTCGACGGCAAGGGCAAACTGAAAGCTTTCCATGCCGCCTTCGAACGGCTTACCGGAACCACTTGGGAAAACGAGCGCGACGCCTATCAGTTCAATCAGGATGAGGTCGTCAAGGCGCTGAGCGAATCGCTCGGACAAAGCGAGGCGGCGAGCATCCGATGGATCGAAGGGGCCGAGGGCAACTTCGCCCTCTCGGTAGAGAATTTCTGCAGGTGGGTGAACGAATACCTGGACTCGAAGGGGCCTCGGCATCGAATCGCGTTCCTCGTCGACGAAGTCGGCCAGTTCATCGGGACCGACTCGCATCTGATGCTCAATCTGCAAACGATCACGGAAGAACTCGGGACGCTCTGCCGTCGCCGTGCGTGGGTGATCGTGACCTCCCAAGAGGACATGGACACCGTTCTGGGCGACATGAGCAGGACGAAGAAGCAGGATTTCTCCAAGATTCAGGGACGATTTTTTCCGCCTCTGTCGCTGTCGAGCGCCAACGTCGACGAGGTCATTCAGGCCCGTCTTCTGGCGAAGCGTCCCGACGTGAAGGACGCGCTCGAAGCGGAGTTCGTTGCGAAGGGCGACATCCTCAAGAGCCAGCTTACGTTCAAGGACTGCGGCATGGCTTTCCGCCCTTTCAAGGACAAGGAGGATTTCGTCAGGAACTACCCGTTCGCTCCTTATCAGTTCCTGCTGGTCCAAAGGATATTCGAATCCATTCGCAAGGCCGGGGCGACGGGCTTGCATCTGGCGCGCGGCGAACGGTCTATGCTCGACGCCTTCCAGTCTGCTGCGAAAACCGTTTCCGCGAGCGAAGTCGGCATCTTGGTGCCTCTTTACGATTTCTATCCCTCCATCGAGAGCTTTCTAGACACCTCGGTCAAGAAGACGATCGATCAGGCCGGGGACAACCCCGGCCTCGGGCCCTTCGACGTCCGTCTGCTCCAGGTCCTGTTCCTCATCCGCTACGTCGAGGAGATGAAGGGCAACGTCGACAACCTCGTCACGCTCTGCCTCGATAGGATCGACGGCGACCGTCTGGCCCTGCGTAAGCAGATCGTTGAGAGCCTTGGTCGCCTCGAAAGCGAAACGCTGATCAACCGCAGCGGGGACGTCTATTTCTTCCTGACCAACGAAGAGCGCGACATAAACAAAGAGATCAAACAGGTCGATCTTTCGAGCGGCGAGGAGGCCAAGCTGCTGGGAGACATCATCTTCGACGAGGTCCTCGACGGGCGACGCAAGCATCGTTACAGCGTGAACTCGAAGGATTTTGAATTCAATCGCCGTTGTGACATGTTTCCCGTCGGAAACCAGAGAGAGGGAGCGCTTCTCGTATCGGTCATCACGCCATTGGCCGATGATTACGAATCCTTCGACAACGCCAAGAGCGTTCTCGAGAGCACGGCGGATGGCGGCTGCGTGTTGGTCCGGCTTGGCAATGACGAAAAGCTTGGTCGCGAGCTTCGCACCTATCTCCAGACCGAGAAATACGTTTCCCGCAAGAACGACGGAACGCTGCCGGAATCGACCAAGCGCATCCTGAACGCCTGCGCGGCGGACAATCGCGACCGCCGGGAGCGCCTGATCGCGCTCCTTGCCGACATGCTATCCGCCGCCGAATATTTCGCCGCAGGACAATTGCTGAAGACAAGGGGTGCGAAGCCGATCGAGCTTCTCGACGACGCGATGGAATATCTCGTCAAGAACACCTTCAGCAAGATGGGCTACCTGAAACGGCTCGTTTCCGAGCCGTTGAAGGAAATCCAAACCGTCCTTCGGAGCAACGACGTCGACAAGCAGACGTTGGAGCTTCAGGCCGGCGAGAACAATCCGGAGGCCCTTGACGACCTGCGCGAATACCTGCGCCTCGCCTCGTTGAAGAGCCAGCAGGTCGTCCTGCACGACATGATCGAGAAGCGATACTCGCTGAGGCCCTATGGCTGGCCGGACGAGGAATTGCTGCTGCTGCTGGCGCGCCTCGTCGTGCTCGGCGAGGTTACGCTGTCGATGGACTCCGCCGTCCTGCCTATCGACAAGATCTACGAGGCGATCACGACGCCGGCGAAGCGCCGCAAGGTCGTCGTTCGCAGGCGCGAAACCGCCGATCCTAAGGCGATCCAGAACGCCCGCGCCCTCGGCAAGGAGTTGTTCGCCGAAATGGGGCCGGACGACGAGGACGCCATCGGCTCCTTCCTGCAAGGGAAGCTCAGGGACTGGCAGACGTCGCTGAACGCCTTCAAGCAATTGGCCGACACCGGCGATTATCCGGGGGCCAAAGAGATCCGCGACGGCCTGACGCTGATCAACCCGCTCCTCAACGACCGGGAAAGCCGGAAGCTCATCGAACGCTTCAACGGCTTGAAGGCCGACCTGACCGACCTAGCCGAAGAATTTGACGAACTGGAGCACTTCTATGACCGCCAGAAGGCGACTTGGGAAAAGCTCCGCAAAGCATATTCCGCCTTCCAGCTCAACCGGCTCGAACTGGAACGGGATGAAAAGGCGGGGCCGGTCCTGACGCGCATGGGCGAGATTCTTTCGGCGCGGCGACCTTATGGCCTGGTCAAGGAGGCCGAAGATCTTATCGCCGCGGTCAGTGCGACCAACTCGCTTCTGTTGTCATCGCGTCGGAACGAGGTCATCGACAAGATCGATGCGCTCATCGCCCGCCTAGACAAGGAATTGACGGCGGTTCGCGCCGACGCCAGCCTGCGAACCGTCTGCGTCAGGCCGCTGGAAGCGTTGCGCGAACAGGTGCGCGCGCAGGAAAGCCTCGCGCATATCACGCAGGCCGAAAGCGAAGCCGAGAAAGGATACGATAGCGCCATTCTGCGAATCGAGACCTTCGTCGCGCCGCCAATGCCTGCAACCGGCGGGAGCGGCGGGGGACCCGGCGATCAGCAGACGCCGCCGACACCTCCGGCGCCCATCCGAAAGCGCAGAATCGTTACGCCCGCCAAAATCATGACGACGCCCTACTTGGAAACGCCCGACGACGTGAACGGCTTCCTGGACGACTTGCGGCAGGAGCTTGAGACGGCCTTGGCGAACAACGAACGCATCGAAATCCGGTAACCAGACCATGAACCGCTCCGATCTGAAAAGCTATGCGCCACAGGCGCGCCGGGATTTCATTCAGGCGATGAAGGATCGCGCCGCCTTCTTCGGCCTGATGGCGACCAAGGTGGAGCCCGTCGTCGAACGGGGCGACGTCGTCGTGGTCGCCGGACGGGAGCATCCCCGCGCCGTCGGCAGGAAAAGGAAGTTGCTGGAAGAGCGCGTCCGGCGGAACGGTTTCGACCAGACGATGGAAGCCATGGCATACACATGGTTCAACCGGCTTGTCGCCATCCGCTTTATGGAATTGCATGGCTATCTCGACCATGGCTATCGCGTCCTCAGCCATCCGGATGGCAAGCCGACGCCCGAGATCCTCGAACACGCCGATGCCGAGCAGGTGAACCTCCCGGGCTTGAAGCGCGACCGGATCATCGATCTGAAGCAGGCCGGCAACAAGGATTCCGAGCTTTTCCGGCTGCTCCTGACGGCGCAGTGCAACGCCTTGCATGCGGCCATGCCGTTCCTGTTCGAGCGGATCGACGACGAGACCGAACTGCTTCTGCCCGACAATCTGCTCCATTCGGATTCGCTGATCCGGAAACTGGTGAACGATATCGCCGAGGAGGACTGGAAGGACGTCGAGATCATCGGTTGGCTCTACCAATTCTACATCTCGGAGAAGAAGGCCAAGGTGATCGGCAAGGTGGTCGCGAGCGAGGACATTCCCGCGGCCACGCAGCTGTTTACGCCGAACTGGATCGTCAAATATCTCGTCCAGAACACGCTCGGACGGCAATGGCTCGCAACCTATCCGAACTCGGCGCTGCAGCAAAAGATGGAATATTACATTGAGCCCGCCGAGCAGACGCAGGAAGTGCAGGATAAGCTTAGGGAGATTACGCCGTCCAGCCTGAATCCCGAGGAATTGACCTTCCTCGACCCAGCCTGCGGGTCGGGCCACATCCTCGTCGAGGCTTACGATCTTTTCAAAACGATCTACGAGGAACGCGGCTACCGAGCCAAGGAAATCCCCGCGCTGATCCTGCAAAGGAACCTGTTCGGTCTTGAGATCGACGACCGCGCGGCCCAACTCGCGGCGTTCGCCTTGATGATGAAGGCGCGCGCCGACGACCGCCGCATTTTCGATAACTACGTCGAGCCGAACGTCATGGCGTTCGTGGAAAGCAAGGGCATCGATGCCGCAAGCATCACGAACGCGCTGAATGCGCCGATCGACAAGGACAAGACGCCAAAGGAATACCTCTTCGAGGAGATAGCGGACGCCGAGACGCCGTTGCTCAGCAGGAAGGCACTAGCCGAGAAGGGCCACGTCTCGCTGGGCGATGTCGCATCGTTGCTGGCACTGTTCGCTAATGCAAAGACGTTTGGATCATTGATTCAGGTTCCAGAAGATCTTGCGGGCAAACTGCCTGAGATCGAGCGGCGACTCGACCAAGTTCTGAGGCATGGGGATCTCACACACGCTGTCGCCCAAGACCTCGTACCATTGCTTCGGCAAACTCGATCGTTGGCAAAGCAATACGATGCAGTTGTGGCAAATCCTCCTTATATGGGCGGACGCAACGGTATGCCGGCGAGTCTAAAGGAGTTTGTGTCCCAACATTTCAATGCAGGCAAAGCCGATTTGTTCGCCGCATTCATTCAGCAATGTTGCCACATGGCGCGGAAGAACGGTCGCGTCGGAATGATAACAAAACACAACTGGATGTTTACGTCCACATATGAGGCGTTTCGAGAATGGTTACTGTCTTCCGCGTCTCTTCAATCTGCGGCGCATCTTGGTCCCGGCGTCTTTGAATTTCTTGGTGGCGAAGTTGTACAAGTTGTTGCCTTCGCGATACAGAAGAGTGTAGTCAATCCTTATACACCAGTTTTTATCCGTGCAGTTAGCGGTACGGTCGAAGAAAAGCGGAATGCACTTTTGAATCAGGTGCCGCGCTTTGCAAGGGCCACTCAGCAATCATTTCTGCATATTCCCGGGGCTCCTATTTCGTATTGGTTGTCTCCAACGATTACAAAGCTTTTTGATTCCCCGTCGATGGAAACGGTTTCAGAACCGAGGGAGGGACTGACAACTGGCGAGAACTCTCGATATCTCCGTCTATGGCATGAGGTCGCGCACTGGAAGATAAATAGATCTGCGAAGACAAGAGAACAGGCAAAAGCGTCTGGGCTAAAGTGGTTCCCTTACAACAAAGGCGGCGAGCAACGCAGGTGGTATGGAAACCTCATTTTCGTGATCGATTGGGCGAACGATGGCTATGATTTGCAAACACGCCTTCATCCATCGGGGCGCATTTGGGCGCACAATTTTAATCTAGACTACATATTTCGTCCTCATATCACATGGACGGATATCGTTTCATCTGGAATTGCGACGCGATATGTTCCCGCCGGCTCGCTTTTCGATTGTAGTGGGCAAAGTGCTTTTTTTGACAGTGAATCCGAGCAGTTTGCTGCTCTGGCGTTCTCAAACACGAAACTTGCGTCCATGTTGGTCGATGTTATCAATCCGACCCTTCATTTCAAATCTGGAGACTTCCGCAGACTTCCGTTTCCAAGAAAAGCCTCATGCGAACGCTCGTCTACTATTGCTAAGGCTGCCATAGACCTTGCAAAGCAGGATTGGGATTCCTGTGAAACGTCATTGGATTTCCATGAACTTCCAACGATCCAAGATGAAGTTCCAACATTGGAGCGGTCTCTGCAACTCGTTACAGCAGCGTTCTCGGATCGCGCAGCACTAATGAAGGAGCTAGAGGAGGAGAATAATCGCATTTTCATCGATGCCTATCTACTGCAAGACGAACTGACGCCAGATGTTCCAGACGACCAGATTACGCTCTATAGGCCTAGCCGCGAAGAGGACATCAAGCGACTGGTCTCCTACGTCCTCGGCTGCATGATGGGCCGCTACAGTCTCGACGAGTCGGGACTGATCTATGCCAAGAGTGGCAACGCGGACTTCGAACCCAGCCGCTACAAAAAATTCCGAGCCGACGATGACGGCATCGTCTCGCTGCTCGAAACCGACTGGGGCATCCGAGACGACGCTGCCAATCGCATCGCGGAGTTCATCGGTGTCGCGTGGCCGAAGGAGTATCTCGAAGAGAACCTGAAATTCATCGCCGCCAGCCTCGGTCCGACGAACGGCGAGCAGCCGCGCGACACGATCCGCCGCTACCTGGCAACTGGCTTTTACAAGCATCATTTGGCAATGTACAAGAAAAGGCCGATCTACTGGCTGTTCTCCAGCGGCAAGCAGCGCGCCTTCCAATGCCTCGTCTACCTGCATCGCTATCACGAAGGCACGTTGGCGCGGATGCGGACGGAATATGTCATCCCGCTCCAAGGCCAGATCCCCGCGCGCATCGACAAGATTGAGGACGACAAGGCCAAGGCGACCAGCACCAGCTATCGCAAGAAGCTCCAAAAGGAGCAGGACGACCTCAAGAAGCAGCGGGCGGAACTGGCGGTCTTTGAGGAGAAGCTGAAACACGCCGCCGACCAGCAGATCGCGCTCGATCTCGATGACGGGGTCAAGGTGAACTACGGCAAGTTCGGTGATCTGGTGGCCGAGGCCAAAGCGATCACGGGGGAGAAGGACGACGAGTGAGCGATCTCAAGCAAATCCATTTCGCGCTCGATCGGCTCTTTCGAGACGACGGGAAGCGGATCGTCTTCTGGAACGATCCGGACGGCGAGTTCCTGGACTCGCTTCCGAACGTTAGGCTCGATGACGTGACGATCTTGCGGCTAGACGAGGTCGGCGCGCTCGAAACCAAGATTCGCCTCGAACGCGAGGAACCGGAAGGGAAGTTCCTCCTCTACTCGCCCGCCGAGGAGCCCGACTACGAAGACGACTGGCTTCTCGACATCCGACTTTACAGCGGCAGCTTCCGGGCGGATCGCGCGAGCATCCTTTCGCAGGAACTTGGGCTCCTGAACCAGCACTTGCGGACGCACCTGGCCGAACGGCGCAAGTTCTTCGACGCCAAGGATCGGCTTCAGAAGCTCAAAAATTTGGTGGCGCCGAACGACACCGTCGCCGATATCGACCGCAAGATGATCGCCGTCGTGTCCAAGGCCGACCAGCCGGAGCCCTTCAATCTGGTGCAGACTATCTTCCATGCGTGGATGGAGGCTGGGGAGGACGTCGACCTTGATGATCCGCCTGCCGTATGGGGCCTGATCGAGAAGTTCGATCTCGACGTCCCGTTCTGGAAGTTAGCCAAGTCAAAGTTCGGTTACGAGGAAGACAGCCCGACACTGAAAAAGCTCTTGCTTCGGCTGATGGTCACGGATTTCGCCCATTATCTGAAAGGCGACGCCGTTCCGCAAGCATTGCGCGGCTTGCTTCTGCCCCATGGCGGCTGGTCAAACGCCGTGGTCTGTCTCGCGCAATGGCGCGACAGCAACAGCAGGGGCGCCAGCTACGACCACCTGTCGGCGCTCGCTGCGGCCATTCTAAAGATCGAGGATCACCTGCCGGGGTTGGAAATCGACCAGCTTGTCGACGTGATGACCTTCTTGGCCGTCGAGAAGCGGATCGCCAGCAGCCTCCGCGAACGGGTGCAGACCACTGCCGACGCCATCAATGCGGACGACGTGCGCGCCATCGCCACCCGCCGGCAGACCGGTCACTGGGCGTCGCCCATGGCAGCCGGTTCCGAAGAGGTGCCCCGCCGGGCGCTCCACGACGTCTACGACGCGCTTATCGCCGCGGCCGATTTTTACGCCATGCGGAACCTCCACAAGGGCGGCTTCGACTATCTCGACGCCGCCGCGATGTATCGGGCGTACGAGACCGACCTCTATCGCTTCGACCAGCTCTATCGGCGCTTTTGCGAGGCGGCGGACGGAGCCGAGGAGAAAAGCTGGGACATCGTCAAGCCGATGCGGGCGGAGATCGAGGCTCACTACGGCAACGGCTATCTGACTCCGCTCGCGCTGGCTTGGGGCAGGTTCCTCGATCCAAAGGACGGTCTCCTTGCGCACTGGCGGATCGACAAGGTTTCGAACCAGCACCAGTTTTATGACCGCTACGTGCGGCCTTGGCTCGAGGAGAGCGAGAGCCGGCGCGCCTTCGTCATCATCAGCGACGCGTTCCGCTACGAGGCGGCCCAGGAGCTGACCGCCGAGCTCAACGGCAAATATCGCTTCGACGCCACGCTGTCATCGCAGCTTGGCGTATTGCCATCCTACACGACGCTCGGCATGGCGAGCCTGCTTCCGCACAAGAAGCTGGCGTACAGAGGAAGCGACGTATTGGTGGACGGCAGGTCTAGCGTCGCCGGCGAGCGGGACGGCATCCTGCAATCTGTGGGCGGGATGGCCTGCAAGGCCGGCGACCTTCTTGCGATGAAACGCGACGAGGGACGGGCTCTGATCAAGGACAAGCGTGTTGTCTATATCTACCACGACACCGTCGATGCTATCGGTGACGACTCCAAGACCGAGGCCGACACGTTCATGGCGGTGAGGAAAGCAATAAACGAACTAGCTTCGCTCGTCGGCTACGTCGTAAACAAGCTGAACGGCAGCCGCATCGTGATAACCGCCGACCACGGTTTTCTGTTCACCGAGAGCCCGCGCGTCGAAACGGATAAGAGCAAGCTGAAGGAAAAGCCGGAGGGCACAATCCTCGCCAAGAAGCGCTACCTGCTGGGGAAGAATCTCCCAGAGAGTGACGCCGCTTGGCGCGGGAAGGTGAGCATGACCGCCGGCGCGGAAACCGACATGGAGTTCTGGATTCCCAAGGGGGCGAACCTGTTCCATTTCGTCGGGGGCGCGCGCTTCAGCCACGGCGGCGCCATGCCGCAGGAAATCGTCGTCCCGGTCGTGACCGTCAAGGAAGTCGAAGGGAAGTCGGCGCAGGGAACCAAGACGAGGGCGGTATCTGTTCACGTCTTAGGCAACAACCATCGGATCACGACGGCCAGCCACCGATTCCAACTGCTCCAGATGGAGCCTGTCGCTGACCGTTTGAAGGCAGTCACCCTCAAGATCGCCGTTTACGAGGGCGACGAACCCGTGACTGCCATCGAGACCGTGAAATTCGACAGCGCTTCCGGCAATCTCGACGAGCGAAAGAAATGGGTCAATCTCGTCCTGAAGGAGCGGCATTACGACAAGAAGACGCCGTACCGGCTCGTTCTTCGCGATGCCGAAACCGAGGTCGAGCAACAAAGCGTCGACGTGATTATCGACAGGGCGTTCACCGATGATTTCTGAGACCCTCGGTCCCGACAACGGCCTCGACGACCTGCTGAACCGGCACTTCCCTGGCAAGGTCGTTCGCAAGGACTTGACCAAGCTGGTCAAGGAAGGCGCCAACGTTCCGGTCTACGTCCTGGAATATCTGCTCGGAACCTACTGCGCCTCGAACGACGAGGCCATTATTGAAGACGGCCTTCGCACGGTCAAAAAGATCCTCGCCGAGAACTATGTGCGCCCCGACGAGGCGGAGAAGGTGAAATCGTCGATCCGCGAGCGAGGCAGTCTTAAAGTCATAGATAAGGTCAGCGTGGCGCTGAACGAGAAGCGCGACGTCTACGAAGCGCAGTTTGGCAACCTCGGCGTCAGCCGGATCGAGGTTCCCAGCGATATCGTGAAGAAGTTCGAGAAGCTGCTGGTCGGCGGCATCTGGTGCATCGCCACCCTCGAATATTTTTACGAGGAGGCCCAGAAGGGCTCGCCGTTCCTGCTGCGCGACCTGAAGCCGATCCAGATGCCGAACATGGATATGGAAGAGCTGTTCGAAGGGCGCCGCGCGTTCACCGAGCAGCAATGGATCGACGTCCTGTTGCGTTCTACCGGCATGGAGCCGACGAACCTTCAGAAGCGCGTCAAATGGCACCTTCTGGCGCGCATGATTCCCCTGGCCGAGAACAACTACAACCTCGCCGAACTGGGGCCGCGCGGAACGGGCAAGAGTCACGTCTACAAGGAAATCAGTCCGAACAGCATTCTCATTTCCGGCGGCCAGACCACCGTCGCAAACCTTTTCTATAACATGGCTCGCCGCCAGGTCGGCCTGGTCGGCGTTTGGGACGTCGTGGCCTTCGACGAGGTCTCGGGCATCACCTTCAAGGACAAGGACGGCGTCCAGATTATGAAGGACTACATGGCCTCGGGGTCGTTCGCCCGCGGTCGCGACGCGATCAGCGCCTATGCCTCGATGGTGTTCGTCGGCAACATTAACCAGTCCGTCGACACGCTGGTCAAGACGAGCCATCTCTTCGCCCCATTTCCCGAGGCGATGATCGACTCCGCGTTCTTCGACCGCTTCCACGCCTACATTCCGGGCTGGGAAATTCCGAAGATGCGGCCCGAGTTCTTCACGAACCAATATGGGCTGATCGTCGACTATCTCGCCGAATGGCTCAGGGAGATGCGGAAGCGGAACTTCGGCGACGCGATCAGCAAATATTTCAAGCTGGGACGGGACCTGAACCAGCGCGACACGATCGCCGTGAGGCATACCGTCTCCGGCCTTTTGAAGCTGCTCTATCCAAGCGAGGAATATGACAAGGAGGCAGTGCGCTGCTGCCTCGAATACGCTCTCGAAGCCCGGCGTCGGGTGAAGGAGCAATTGAAGAAAATCGGCGGCATGGAATTTTTCGACGTCCACTTCTCCTACATCGACAACGAGACGCTGGAGGAGCGATTCGTCAGCGTGCCGGAACAGGGCGGCGGATCGCTGATTCCCGACGGTCCGCTCAGTCCCGGCGTCATGCACACGGTTGCCACGGGATCGGCGGGGCATCTCGGCCTGTATCGCTTGGAAACGCAAGTGACTGCCGGCAACGGCGCGCTGAAGACGTCGGGCCTCGGCTCAAATTCTGCCGCCAAGGAAACGATCAAAGTCGGGTTCGACTACTTCAAGGCGAACGCGAACCGCGTCAGCGCCTCGATCAAGGCCGGCGACCACGACTACCACCTGCACGTTGTCGAACTGCACAACACCGGGCCGACGACGGCAATGACGCTCGCGACGTTCGTAGCGCTGTGCTCGGCCGTCCTCGGGAAGCCGATCCAGCAGCAAATGGTCGTCCTTGGAAGCATGAGCCTGGGCGGAAATATCGTCCCGGTCGAGAACCTTGCGGAGTCGTTACAGGTGGCCTTCGACGCTGGCGCCAAGCGGCTGTTGCTCCCGATGGCAAGCGTGAAGGACATCCCGACCATTCCCGGCGAGTTGTTCGCCAAGTTCCAGACGGGATTCTACGCCGACGCGACAGACGCGGTGTTCAAGGCGCTGGGGGTAAGTTGAAAGTGTTCGGTCGCAATTTTTCCTGGCGACCGAGGTAGGCCTCAAACAATGGACGGAATTATCCCGTCAGTGACTAGAACTGTTGTGCTGGTGCCGGAACGACATTAAGTAGTTTCTGACTCCAATTAGATACAGTGCGACATCGTTTATACGCGGATTCTAACCGCCACCGACAGCAGGTTTGACCGGAACCCACTAACATCCGAATGTGGTTTCTGGTGAACTGGACTTGATATTTGCTCTGTCGGCTGCGCCGGTGACGGAGATCGCCGCCCTCGATCAACGGACGAAGCGAGAGCTTATCTGGGAAACGGATCTTACAATGGCGGGTTTTGGTACGTGGATGCAGCGACTGTCGGACTTCGCGTTCGGGTACGATTTCTTTGTGAGTTACAAACAAGACGACGGACGCTTTTTGCCAAGAGAACTCGCGACGAAACTTACGTCCTTGGGATTCAGGGTATTCCTGGACGAGAACACATACGTAGCTGGCGACGACCTTTCCCTCGCCACTCAACGCCGCGTCAGGATGAGCTCCTACCTGCTTCTTATTGCTCGCCCGGGAGCGATGAGCCGCTCTCCCTGGGTTGTTCGGGAGGTCGAGCTTTCTCTCAAGGCCGGAAAGCGTATCATTGTCGTCAACGTCAATGATGCGTTTCTGAACACGACGGGTGACATGGAAGAGGAGGTCGCACGTGCAACAACCTTGAGATCACTACTTGGCAACCGCCTCGGCATTCCGCTGCAGACCGGCGAAGCCATGCCCATCTTCGATGGCGAACCTCCGGAACATCTGCTCGGCGAGATCAAGCGGAGTTTCGCGGCTACCCGGCAGGACACCCGCCGGTCGAGATTCTTCGCGACCGCGGCGATCGCGTTTGCGTTGCTCGCGGGCGTGGCGTTATTCCTCGGTTGGCAAGCCGACGCCGCAAGGAAGCGTGCGGAGCAGGAAAACCGTAAATCGCGCGCAGGCGCGCTTGCAGCCCGATCGGAACTTGTTCGATCAGCACTCCCACAATTGGCTGGCCTTCTCGCACGTTCGTCCGTGCAGGTCTCGACGACGCAAAACGAAGGAGCAACTCCGGCTGCACGCCAAGCCCTCTTGGAAAGTGTGCTTGGCCTTAATGGCCTTACTGTCCCGCAATCGAAGGGTCCTGCCGCGGTAAGCGCGAAAAGCTCCAGCGGTTCGTGGCTCGCAAGCGCTACCGGCAGCCTTGTGCAGCTGTGGAGTATTACCGAACAGGGTGAGTTTATCCACGATCGCGACGTTTCATTAGGCGGCGACCCTTCTTTTGTTCAGTTCGGGCATGGAGATCATTGGCTCGTTGCAGGAAATAGAGACTTTCTCTGCTTCTTGAACCTTGGAGAGCATAGCCAGCCCGTTTGCGACACATTTGGCCCTAACGACGGCCTCCTCGAAACAACACTGAGCCCGGATAGGCGATTCCTCGTCGGCGTCCGATACTCGTCAAGCGTTGTCGCCTGGGACCTGACGGCATCCGAACCGACCCAATCCAAACGCCTCTTGGGTAACGAGCTGCCCACAGTCCGCGAGGCCACATTTAGCGGCGACGGAAAGTGGTTGATTGCATGGGGGATCACAAGCACCGAACTGTGGCTTTGGAAGGACAATGACATTAGGAACGGCACTTCCCCAACTAAATTGAAAGGACACACTTCGGCAATCAAGAGCGCCGACGTCAGCGGGTCCGCAGGTGTCGCCGTGAGTGCGGATGATGACGGGAACTTATTGCTTTGGGGCCTGCCGCCCAAACCCGTCACGTACACGGTGTTAGCGCGTTCGGACGGAAGGCAATGGACTACAAAAGTCGGTTTTAGTCCGGACGGAGCCTGGTTCGCGGCCCCACGGAGATTAGGCCTGCTCGGAAAGAATGACGAGGCGGCAACGGACATACTGCTTTACCGGATGTCTGGTCAGTCCGCCGAGCTCCGCGCACGTCTTCCGCACGACTCCTATGCAGACGATTTCTCGTTCGATCCCACGAGCCACTTTTTACTCGCTCTCGGGACAAACGGGACGAATTGGCTGTGGAATCTAAACGGACCATTCGACGAGAGACGGTCGAGGCTCGTCGCTCACCAATGGCCTTCACATGAGTTCGCGTTTTCAGGCGACGGCAGACGGCTCGTCACGGCTGATGACCAAGGAAAGGCGTACTCGTGGGACCTCGATTGTCAGTGGCCCCGTCCCGTCGCGAGCCCCTTCAGGGGCCTGGAAGGCCGCTTCACTGCGCTGCTGTTCGGTTCCCCTAAGGGATGGATCGTGGGGGGAGACCAGCGCAATCTCAGATATTGGGATGCAACGCTGCCGTCGCTCGGAGAGCCTTTGGTACTTGCAGATAACTGCAAGGCAAATCTCGACGAGTTATCGCTGAGCCCCTCCAACCGCTGGCTTGCGACGGTCAATCAAAGCATAATCTCGTTGTTTGACGGATCGGCTCGTAGGCCCTTCGCCAGGATCGATCTGTCGACAGCGGGTTCCGACATCGAAGCACTCCAATTGTCGCCCAACGATCAATGGCTCGCAGTCTGCTTGAAAAACGGCGAGCTGCTCTTGTGGGACCTGATCCACATTTCAACGACGTCACTTCCGCGGTGGCGGTGGCCTACGCCTGGCGCCTCATGTCACTTCTCCGATTTCAGCGAAGATGGAGCTTTTCTCGTTTCCGCGGACGTAGGTAGGCAGGGATCGCTTTGGGATTTGCGGTCGGCGGCCTCCGTGCCGCCACGCATTGCACTAGGTAGCGACAAGATTAGCGACGTTCACGTAAGCCGGAATGGCGGATACGTGGCGGGTCTAGCGCACGATACCATTTGGCTTTGGGACCGAGACGCGACTCCACCTTCCGCCAATTTCAAGGCGCTTTACAAAGGTGAGGCCGTCCTACGGAAATTGATATTTTCTCCCAACGGCCGCTGGTTGATCGCGCTTCAGGACGAAGAGGCACTCGTCTGGGCGTTGCCGGCCGCGCCCGGCGACAAACCAAAAAGGTTGCCTTTTCCGAAGGGCGATTGGTATTCGGTGGGCTTGAGTAGGGACAGCCGATGGCTTGTCATCCCAGTGCCCCAAGCATCGCAGTTGTGGAATCTGTCGGGTTCCGAGCTACCCGCATCGCCCACAGTCCTGCCGTCAAGTCTGCAGCGGATGGTGCACCCAACCTTCGCCCCAGGAAGCCAATGGTTCGCCTGCGCACAAGGATCCACAGTCTATTTGTGGGACCTTGAACATCCAGACCGTCATCCGACTGTTTTTGACGGAGGTGGCGGAGACATCGAGTCAATCGCATTTAGTCCGGACGGGAAGACGCTAGCTTTTGGTGCCTATGACGGAATGATTGGAATTGAGACACAAGACAAGAGCACTAATGGGACAGTTCGGATGCGAGCTCAAACCGGCTCAGTCCAAAGTCTGTCCTTCTCGTCGGACGGTGACTGGCTACTTAGCGCGACCTACAGCAGCATAAGGATTTGGCCTACCCGGACCGATAAGCTTCTGCAACTGGCTCGAGACCGCATCGGCCGCGAAGCTGACCCTTACGAGTTACAATTCTATCTCGGAGATGATGCAGCACGCCTCCCTATGACCCCCGCCAACCCGTTCCGATAAGAACTGAGGGCGCTGTCACGTTGTCGAGAGCAAACACGGGAAACACCGATTTTCTCTGCCGAAAGGCGGGCGCCCGCTTCCCTCCGACGCCATCCTCGATCGCCTCGTCCACAACGCCCACCGCATCGAGCTGTCCGGCGAAAGCCTGCGCCGGACGCGGGGGCGAAAAATCCAAATCAGCTTGACCAAAAACCACAACCGGTGAGACAAATCTCATCAGCCGACGGCACGCGGCGCCCGGGCGGGATAATTCCGTTACGGGGGGCGCCATCATCCCGGAATCGCCGGGCGGAATTATCCCGTTAAAGACGGGCGCCTTCATCGGAATCGGCAGTCGCAGCGGTTCTCTGGCGGTTCAAACTCTATACGGGTGCCTTGAACGTGCCAATTTTCATCAATTTCATGAAGCGTCTCGTCAAGGATGCGAAGCAAATATCTATTTTTTATTCTAGGCCAGAGGGCCAGTTTAATTCTTTTTCGCATGCCTTCGACTGCACGGAAGACGCGACCTTAGCAATTGGCCCCACCCAATGTGACGATGATCCGAGTTAAGGGCAGCGCGACACCAAACGCTTCGAACCTAAACGAATCAACGCCGTGCGCCCTGTCCACCAAAATCAACCCGCCAGCCGTGGCTGTCGTCCGCAATTAAAGGGCCGGTTCACACACTTCAGACGCCGGGATCAACGAATCATGGTAAGAATATAAAGGTAGGTTGCTCGATTTTTAAGTGGGACTATTGTGCGCTCTCGCTTGAACGACGGGGCTAGATTTTGATGTCGAAACGTAAACATGTTTTTATTAGCCACCATCATGCGGACGACGATCAGGTCAGCAAGCTGACGGATTTGCTGGGCCGCAAGGGCTATGAGATTCGGAATAGTTCGATCCGCGCCAAGCCGGCCAACCGGGCGCGTCTGGATCGTGGAGAGATTAAGGAAGCAACGATCAAGCGCTTGCTGCGTATGAAAATGTCCTGGGCATCGACGGTAATCGTACTAATTGGCAAGGAAACGCATCAACGCCCTTGGGTCGATTGGGAAATCAGGAAGGCGAATGAATTGGGGAAAAGGATTGTCGGTGTCTATACCCGAGGCGGCACCGAAGCGGACATTCCGCCGACATTAGAAGACTATGGCGATTCGATCGTGAATTGGAATTCGGCGAGCATAATTGACGCCATCGAGGGAACGGAAAGCCCCTTCGAAAACACCGACGGCACGGCTCGCGCGCCCATCAATGGCGCTCAAACATCCCGGTGCTGAGGGCCTCGTGGCTGAGGTTTATATGTATGTCGTGGCCAGGGACTTTGGCTTCGCTCCCAACCCGTTTCACGGCGTTTGCACGCTGGCGACCTGTAAACCAATCATTCGTCGAACGGCTAAGGTTGGAGATTGGGTGATTGGCATGGGGGGAAGTAAGCTCAGCGCTGTAGGACGTTGCATTTTTGCCATGCAAATCACTGAAGCTATGAGTTTTGATGCATACTGGGCTGCGCCGGCTTATCAGGCAAAGCGCCCAGTGAGAAACGGTAGTCGCAAAACTATCGTGGGAGACAATATATATCATCGCACCGTGGGTAGCGACCATTGGCAACAAGAAGACTCGCATCATAGTCAGCCGGATGGAACACCAGATCAATACAACATTCAAAATGATACGCAGACGGATAGAATTCTGATATCGGATCATTTCTGGTACTTCGGAAACGTGGCCCCCATTGTTCCAGATGACATCCTGAACAACCTACGCTTTCACAATGCAAGAGGTCATCGGCGCTATCCTTTGACTAACGCTCAGCAGCTCTTATCTTGGTTGGAAGAGGCCTTTCCGAACAAGATCAATCATGTTCTAGGCGATCCATTTCAATTCGCTAAGAGCAGTGCTCGGTACTCCAAAAAGTCGGATCAAATTATGTAGGCCGGCCGCATCCCGATCTCCCGGTTTTTTTTTTGAGGGATTGCTTCTCTCTATTGTAAAGGCATCGGCCGATGCCTTTTTTTGAATGGAAATCGCTTCGTGACCGAAATCATGCGCAACGACGCCGCCTCCATAAGCTTTGACGCCTTTGAAGCGGCAATCCTCGAGACGGATGTGCTGCCCCCGGGTGATGTCGCTCCGGTTCTGCTCGGGCTCTATGGCGAGGTCGGCGGGATTATGTCGGCTGCCAAGAAGCACGTGCGCGAAAAGAATGCTTATCCCGGTTATCGCAAGGCGGCGGTGGAAGAATTCGGAGATACGCTGTGGTATCTGGCGACGCTCTGTAAGCGGATTGGGACCACGTTAGACGCGCTCTTCAAGAAGGCAAGTCAGGGCAGCGGTTTTTCCACGGTAAGTGTGGCTAGCGACCTTCCGATCGGTGCCGTAGCGGTCGTCGCCGCTCCCGCCGCGACACCAATCTTGGACGAGACATTATTCGATCTTGGCGCCGCGGCGAGCGAATTGCTGGCCGCCCGCGCGGACATAGAGGCGCTTAAGTGCAGTCTGCTGACGTTCGCACGCTGCTACCTCGTCGCCCTCCATGCAGCGAAATTGAGCTTTGCGGAAGTCGCCCGGCTCAATATCGCTAAAACCCGCGGAGCATTCATCGATCCGGATTTGAGCCAATTGCCGCAGTTCGATGACTCTTTTGAAGAGGAAGAACAGATTCCCCGGCAATTTCGCATCGGAATTTCACTTCGAAACGGCGGCAGGAGTTACCTGCGATGGAACGGCGTCTTCATCGGCGATCCGCTCACAGACAACATTGCCGACTCGGACGGATATCGCTTTCACGACGTGCTTCATCTTGCTTACGCCGCGATCCTGCATTGGTCACCCGTTTTTCGGGCGTTGATCAAGCAGAAGCGTAAGAGCCGCCCGGAATTCGACGAGAACGAAGATGGCGGTCGTGCTATCGTTGTCGAAGAAGGCGTGACGGCATGGATTTTTACCCGCGCCAAAGAGCTTGATTATTTCGCGGGGCAAGACCGGATATCGTTTGGGATGTTGAAGTCGGTTCAAGAGTTCGTGACAGGCTTCGAAGTCGCGCAATGTCCGCTAAAGCTTTGGGAAAGAGCCATCCTAGACGGCTATGCGGTGTTTCGAAAAATTCGCCAAGCAAACGGCGGGTGGATTGTCGGAGACCGTGACTGCCGTTCGATTCACTTCGAGCCGTTATGACGGGGGGGCTGTTTCAATGCATGCTTTTGTGAGCGCGCTCCAGTCGCTACGCTTTGAGAACTGTTTCAATCCCTATAGCGATCGCTGTCCCGATTGCGATCGCGCTGACGCGCCGATGCGGCGCGCTTCGGTCTTGTCGCGAATCTTGCAAGCTGTCGAATCCGAAGGCGTAGACGCGATATGGGTCGGACGCGATCTGGGTTATCGCGGCGGAAGGCGAACGGGCCTCGCGCTTACCGACGACGTTCATATCGGCCGGCATGCCGCCCGTTGGGGACTCGCAGAGGAACGGTTTACACTTGGCGAAGCTATAGCTGAACGCACGGCGGCTGTCATCTGGAGCGTTCTGGATCGGATCGACACTCGCCTCTTTCTCTGGAATGTGTTTCCCTTGCATCCGCATGACAATGGTAAGCCGTTCAGCAACCGGCCGCACAACGGCAAAGAGCGCCAGGTGGGCGAAAGCGCTCTCGAACAGCTGATTGCGCTTGCGAGGCCGCGGCGTATCGTCGCAATCGGTGCAGACGCAGCCGCCGCGGCGTCTCGAGTCGCTGCAGACGTTCCTGTCTTCGGCGTTCGTCATCCGAGCTACGGCGGCCAAACGCAATTTCTCCGGCAAATCTCAGATCTGTATGGCCTGCCGCCCGCCAAGACCGGTCGCATGGCGTCAGATTCGCAGCACCGACCGGAACAGCAACGGCTGGAACTCGAGTTTACCTTATGACTCGAGAGTGCGCTTACATCGCATTCGCCAGGGAAATCCTTCACCGTCACGCCGCCTAATGTTAAAGTAGGTGGGGGTTTAAATCGGCATCGAACCTGCCCCTTCCATCCAACGAGGACTCAAAGCATTACGCCACCGGTCGGCCGCAAATCTGGAAGCTGATTCACACTGCGACAGCTGTTAGCCGACAGCGCCTGTGGCGACGACACCACAGGCGCCGCGGTCGAGCGCGGCGGGGAGGTCGATCTTGAAACCGCTAAACGCTCAGGCACCTTGCAATCGTTCTGAAATTCTCGTTTAGGCCATGAAATCCGCCTAATTTGTATTTTAGAGGCGGATTTGCATCCTACCGAAATCGCGTTTGCGAAGGCTCAAGACGTCGTGCGATCACGGCGATGACGTCACGTGCGAGAACCTCGCAGTCTTCCCGCAAGACAAATTCCACAGCTGTATCGCGGTCCGCCTGCGACAGTTCGCGACCCATTTCACGCATTCTGGCGCGCGCGTCGCCATAGTCGGGTTGGATTTCGCCGAGGTAGGGCGTCTCCAAATTCGGGTCGATCAGGCCGAGATCGATCGCGACATCGCGCGCCGCACCGCCATAGGCGCCAAGAACGACGAAAGGCGTCCGCGACTCGATGGAGGAAATTGTTTCCTCGTAAATGCCGGGCATGGCGCCAAAGAAACGATCGCGGTCTCCCGACACGCCGAGATCGCCGCGCTTGCCGCCAAGCGCGATCCTTGCTCTCGTCAAAATCCGCGCTGCGTTTCGCATGGCCGTGAGGGCGTCGGCCTCGCGACGGGTCGGCAGGTCCGAAGAAAACTTCGCAAAATCAGCGGGGGTGTCGATGATGAAGGGCGCTCTCTTTCCCTCAGTGTCGTGGATCGTCAGCTTGTCGGACCGGCGGGAGACCGATAGATGGACATTTTCATCGACAATAACTCTGGTTTCGAGAAACGAGCCGAACTGCGACTGGATCTCGAATACGCGGGCAAAGGAAACGCGCCTGAATTCCGACAAGGGCAATAAATGCAAAAACGGCTTCGCCATGCGTCCGCCTTCGCGCAGCGCCGGCGGCGCATACGCATGCGCGATGCATTCAAACATTCGCGCCGTGATGCCGCCCTCCTGAAGGTGTCCGCCAAAAAGGATGCGTCCCTGCGCGCGGATCACGCGCATGCAGAGATTGAAGACGACCTGATCGAATTCGGTCGTCGGGAACCCCAGTCGGCCGAGGTCGGCCGGAGGGCTCATGGAGAGGGCCACGACGCGGCCGTGAAGGTTCGGGATCGCGTTCATTGGTAGTCGCTCAGCGCCAGAATTTTGCGCCCGTTTGCAAGTTTGGCGAGCAGTTGGGTTTCAACATCGGGCAGCGGCGGATCGGGATAGACGATGGTTGTTTTTGCATTTCCAGCCTGGTCGGCGAGAAAGGCGAGATCCGCCAGCTCCGGCGGCCTTGGAAAGATCTCGGCCGCTCCCCCTGTCACTGTTCCCGCCTGAATGGCGAACAGGTCGCACCGCAACGCTTCGGTCAATAATTCGAGCAGGGCTCTTTCAATGCCTGCCGGATCGGCGAGGGGGCTTCGGATCACGGTCATATTCCCGGAATAGGGGAAAGTTCGCTCCACCCGTTTACAGCCAAGGTCGACAAGCAAAAGCGGTCGACGAAATTCCTTGGCCCACAAAATTTCCTGGTTGCACCAGGGGCGCGAGTCGTAAAGGTCGGTGACGATCGCCAGCATCGACGCTTTTGACGCGGCCTCTTCCAAGCCCTCCCGCCAGTCTTCGCCCGTTTCGAGTTCGCGTGCATCATAGAACGTATCAAGGCGCAGACCGTTCGCGGGATCGCTGATATGACGCACGATGCGTTCAGCCGCCAACTTGCCATCCGACTTGGCGTGGCTCAGGAAGATTTTTTCCCGCTCGCCGGCCTGCTTCTTGAAAAGTTGGCGGCGGATCGCATTGACCACATGGATGAGCAGCCGCGTCGCGCGCGCCTCGTCATCAAGGCCCTGCCAATCCCACCAGGCGATGGTCTGCCCCCTGTCGAAACAGCCTAAGGAGCCAAGGCCGGAGTCGATCGTCGTCACAATGCCGAAGAGAGGGGCGACGGATCGCTCGGCGTCCCTACAAAGATCCAACCAATGTGTGGGCTTTTCTTCAATATCGACGCCATAAAGCATGACGACGACGTTAAGATTCGCGCCCAGGGCCCGGATCGGTGCCAGCGATCCGTCAGCCCCGAGGGGCTCAGACCTCACTCGGACGGGAATGCGCATCTGAACGCCTGCCCGCTGCATTCCGATTTTATCGAAATGCGCGACGAATGCTTGGGCCGTCCGCGTCGACGTCGTATCCTTAGGGTGATGGATCAATGTGATGACGACTGGATATTGCATGCGTCGCATCCTTCAACGCCAGAAGAGCCCTGGCAAGGCCAAACCAGCGAATTGCAAAAGTCTTCAGGCGCAAGGCGTAAAGGGCGCGGCGGCGACTCCATTGACGAACTGCGTGAGGACGACGTCAGTATGGATCTTCTTCTGCGCTTCGTTGATTCCGATATTCGTCAGGTCGTCGATCGCCTGCCGGCTAGCATTGTCTAGCGAGAAGCGTCCGGCCGTCGCCTGAAAATTGATCCTGTGCATTCGGCTGCGCAAGAGCAGCCGAACTTGAGCCATCGTCGACTCGGCCTGCGCTTCAAACATCAGATTGACCAATCCGAGGTTCCATTTCAAAGCGCTGGCCTTTGTATTGTTCGCAATCGAAAACGGCTCGGTCGTCGTGCCGATGCTCAAAATATTGATGTCGTCGAGCGGGATGTTCAGGAAGGAAACCGCCTCGACCAGGCCGACCATCGCCGGGCAATTCGCCCAGACGCCGCCGTCGACAAACTTCCCATAGTGGCCGGCGGAGGCGGCGGCGAAGTAGGTCGGCGCCGCCGAAGTCGCCAAAGCGACGTCTACGGCCGGCACGTTTATGTCGTTGACAAATCTCGGTTCATGAGCGGTCTTAAAAATATAGATGCGCCCCGACACCGCGTCATATGACGGGATGGCGAGACGACATTTCGACTCTCCGAACTTGCGCTCCTTAAGGATCGCAGCGACGTGTGACCGTAAAACATCGTGTGAAAACTTGGGTCCTAAAAATATCTGGCGAAACAAACCCCAGTTCCGCTCCACAAGGCTGGTTCCAGGAAAAATCGACGCCCCGCGATCACGATAAAACTCAAGCAAGTCCCTTGGCGACAAACCGAGCCCTAGCCCGACCGCCAGAATGCCGCCGGTGCTTGTTCCGCAGATGAGATCGAAATGATCCACGACCGATTTTTTGGCCAATTCTTCAATACGCGCGAGCACGGCCGCCGTGAACACACCTTTTATTCCACCGCCGTCGAGGCAAAGAATTCGGAACATCGCGAGAGCTCCCTGTAATCAATATTTGACGACCTGTTTTTCTTACTCGTGCGCGGGACATGAAAGGAAGAAAAATGAGTTTCTGAACACTTCGCAACCGAGTTTAGTGCGCCTGACGTAAATGTCAAAGTGACAAGAATGCTCTGCGATGGTCGGAGGTGTTAGGCCGCGTTCAGCGACTTCGGTTCGGCGAATACGCTATAGGTATTTAGCCGCATATTCTCGAAAAACGCATATGCTTTTATATCATATGCTCAAGTTTCGACCTTGACACGAGCCAAAGTGAGGGCCGCAATATCTTATACGCTACCAAACTAGACTTTCATTACTTGCTTTTTGATTGGCTCAGCGATCAGGCCGCCCGCTTTGGCGCTCGTCGAAGGCGCCCTCCCAGCGGTCAGAGCCGGCTCGGGGAAACTGAACAGCGGGATAAGTGGCTGTCGGTTGGCAGTTTGGCGTGAGATTCCAGATCGCGTAATTTCAGAGACTTACCTTTCCACCATCCCTCTCCATTTAGCAGTTAACGTGAGATGCGGTCATCTTTTAGCACTTAAGGTAAGATTCCTAGCTCCGAACGTTCCCGTGATCCGGGCCAGAAATCGAAAGCCGTTCAACTTTCCTGAGCGCGACGACGTCGCGCTCAGGACGAATGCGCTGTGGGCATTTAACTTGAGACTGCGAACATGTTCTGTCTCAAGTTGACTGCTAAAGGTCGGGACAATTCCAGAAATCTCACGCCAAAGTGCTAGCCGACAACGTGCCTGGCACAGAGGGAGGTTCCACGCGAGATCGCGACGGACCCGGAACAGCCGGCGCATGGCAGAGCGACAAACACGGCCGCCACTACGCGCGAGAATTGATCGCGGCACCTAGCACTACTTTGGCAGATTTGGTTCGACGGCGTCGGCGATGAGTTTCTCACAGTGGGGGCATCGTCTGGGTGGAGGCCGTGCGAAGAGGTCGAGAATGGCTTGTCTGATGGCCGGCAGGCTCGGTTGTGGCGGCGGTCCCCCGA
>NZ_CABFMQ020000089.1 GCF_901905185.1 Methylocella tundrae | reverse complement strand
CAATAACTCCATGTCGATCACTCCATCGCCCCCCGGCCAGGCCAAAGGGGTAAGGTTCGAACATGGGTCAGTTCTCGGCGGAAAAACCCGGGCTGCCTGGGTCAGTTCTCAGTGGAAATCGACACGCTTCCGAAGCCTTGCCCGCGTCGCCTGTCAGTGCTTGCTCGCCGCCGCTGCCCCGACGTCAAGAAAATGGCGATAGTTTTGGCGCCCAAGGCCGCCCAGCCGGCCGCACTCCCGGTAGTCATAAGCCTATCGCGCAGCTGCTTAAACAAATGCCGCTTGGATCGAATATACCAGTTCGTCCAATGCAAACAGCGAAACACCCATCGCGCTGTGCACCTAAGCTCTTTCTGAGCGATTCTTCCACGCGATATCCAATTTACCTAAATGACGATTCCCTCATGGGATGACGCATCGCAAGACTTTTGGGTCATATTACAGGCGTCATTATCGCTTTACCGGCCCGCTTTAATGCTCGGCCCCGGCTCGAAAAAGTCTGCCGGGACGTCCGGCCCCCACTGATACAACTCGTTAGGACCCATTTGCGCCTCGCTAACCGGTGTGCTGTCATTCACCAGATCGCCATCAGTCCAGTGTTCCACCTGATTGCGGAAAGGATCGCGCCAGTAATCAAACACCTGGCTACCCTGAATATGGCGGCCAACACCCCAACTATGCGTACGTCCGCGAGTTTCCAAATAAGCGCCGCCTTGAACCAGATCGTCGAGATCGGTCACTTCAAAAGCGCTGTGACCGAAACCGGCCCGGCCATCGCGGGATCTGGTAACGGCCAGAGTATGATGGTCGGTCCACCTTTCACCCAATCCGCAATGCAAGAAAACAGCGACTGTGTTGTCCGGTAATCCATCGTAAAGCCTGTCGGAATGTTTAAACCCCAACACATCGGTATAGAAGGCTAGCGATGCGGCGAAGTCTGGGCACCGTAGCACCAAATGGCCCAGTCTCTCCACGTGAGCGGGACCGAGGCTGACTCGCACCGTTTCACCCTGACGATTGGGCTGGAATGCTGTGTTGCCTCTGATCGGGCTTCGATGTGGCACAGACGCCAACGCTTCAAAACCGTGGATTACATCGACCTGGAATCCAGCCGGATCTGTAAGGCGCACACGGATCCCGCCACCAGGTTCAGTATTGGCCTCGATCGTCCGCCCTTGTATCTTTGCCAGCTCTTCCAGATCAGCAGCCGACGCAGCAAAAAAGCCCATTCCCAGCGAGGCTTCCGGGCCACGCTCTGTAACATGGATGAAAGGCGCACTACCATACCCGCGCATGTAAAGGGCGTCCGGTGATCGTGCGGCGGTCAATAAGCCAAAATCGAGTAGAAACGCTTCCATCCTATCGAGATCAGGAGCGCTATAGCGAACAAATGCGACATCGGTTACGGCTACCATTTGGTTCTCCCTAGATCTGCAAGCGCCATTGTCGGCCGAAATGACCTATCCAATGACAAGGTAACGCATTAAAGCGTGTCGCCAGTCCCCAATATCACCGTGGCCTGGCTGGATAATTCCACCCCATTGCCGTGCGCAATCGCAAGTTTGGCGCCGGGCGACTGCCGGGCGCCAGCCTGCCCCATCAATTGTTGCGCTGCCTCGACCAGCGTGAACAGGCCATACATGCCGGGATGCACGCAAGACAAGCCGCCACCGTTGGTGTTGACGGGCAAGACGCCTCCAGGCGCAATTCGCCCGCCCTCGACAAAACGCCCCCCTTCGCCCTTAGGACAGAAGCCGAGATCCTCCAGAAACAAGATCGTGTTGATGGTAAAAGCGTCATAGACCTCAACGACATCAATATCCCGCGGCCCTACGCTCGCCTGCGCATAGGCTCTTGCTCCGGACTCGGCGGCGGCGGTGGTAGTCAGATCGCCGCTACTGGATACATCCATATGATGCGTGGCCTCGGCCGCGCCCAGGACATAAACAGGCCGATCGGACAGATCAACGGCACGGTCGGCGCGTGTCATGACCAATGCCGCCGCGCCATCGGACACCATGCAGCAGTCGCGCACGCCAAGTGGGTCTGATACCAGACGTGCGGAAAGGACATCTTGCACGCTCAACGGTTCGCGCATAAAGGCTTCAGGGTTCAACTGCGCCCATTTTCGCGCCGCCACCGCAACCTCAGCCAATTGTTCCCGGGTGGTGCCATATTCGTACATGTGCCGCGCTGCCGCCAAAGCATAAGCGGACACGGGCCGCAGAGCCTTATAAGGCTCGTCATAGATCGATGGCCTGGGCGCCCCACCCAATTTGCCAATGGCGCTGCGCTGGTTGCTGCCATAGCTGATCAGCGCCACATCGCACAAGCCCGCCGACAACGCCAGCGAAGCCCACAAGACATGCGTCTGAAACGATGAGCCGCCAACGCGATTATTATTCGTCAGTTTGGGATGAACGCCGAAATATTCCGCCAGAGTCAGGCCGCAAAGAGTACTTCCCGCTATACAGCCGAAGACGCCATCCACATCGCGCGGCTTCAGGCCCGCCTGACGCAACGCCTTGATTGAAGCGAATGCCGCCAGTTCCACAGAGGAAAAGCCAGGCGCTTCGCCAATGCCATGGGTCGCCGCGCCAACGATGGCGCTTTCCCCGCGCGGAAACCTCATCTTGCGTTCCTTGTCACAATCCTTTGTCCACATAGTCGACCGGATCAAATACGACCATCGAGGTATCGCCCGACCGAGCAACGCGAGCACGCACCTGAAGGCCAATACGCACCAGTTCGGGCGCAAGCCCCTCCACGCGGCTCATCATACGCGGCCCTTCCTCCAAGTCGATCAGACTGACATTGTAGGGCGGTTCCGGCGCGCGCGGGCGAACGGTAGTCGCCGCATAAACCACACCTCGTCCGCTGGCCACAACCCATTCCAAATCGGTGCAACCGGTGCCGGGTTCTGCTACACGTGGATAGAACATAAAGCGCCCGCTCTCCGCGCTCCGCGGAAGCATGAATTTGCCCTGACGCAAGAAGTCCAAATACTCGGCATCTGGATGGTTCAATTTCATGCACAGATCTCCGGGCATCAGGCGATCAGCCGGGCGCGTAATTGCGCCTTTGCGATTTTGTCAAGGACAGCGCGAGGAAACTCGTCGATGATGATCAAATCGTGGGGCCGTTTGAAATCAGCCAGCGCGCTAGCGCAGGCCGCGTGCACACGCTCGATCAACATGCTGCGGGCATCGTCCGGCACATCGGGTGACAAACGTATAAACGCCACCGGCACTTCGTCCAGCATCGGGTGCGGTTTGCCGACAACTGCAACTTCAATGATGCCTTCGATGGCGGCGATCACGCGTTCGACTTCCGAAGACGCGACATTTTCGCCGCCGACTTTCAGCATATCTTTGTCGCGCTCTGCAAAGCGGATTGAGCCGTCTTCATACGGCACCACTCGATCGCCGGTAATGAACCAGCCGTTCTCGTCAAATGCGTTTTTTGTGGCCGCCTCATCATTTAAATAGCCGCCGAACAGGGACACGCCCATAACGCCGCGCACCTTCAGAAGACCGGTCTCCCCAAATGGCGAGGGGCTATCGTTTGCATCAACGATACGAACGCCATATTCGGGCGCTGGCCGACCAATGAAATCGGTCCGGTTAGGCAAATCGGGATAACCGCAGATCGGGTGGGAAATGGTCTCGGTCATGCCATACCAGCCGAGCATGTGAACGCCTATCTTTTGCGCTAATAGGGCGTTCGCCCCCGCCCCGCCCCAACACCGAAAAGGCTGCCAAGTCGGATTCTCGACTTCGGTCAACGCCCGCACAGCAAAGATGATCATTGATCCCCAAGTGGCGCGATGATCGCAGGCCGTCCGCCAAAATCGGCTTTTGGAAAAACGTGGCTGCAGCACGACGCTGGCCCCTACCCACAATGCCGGCAAAAAGGAATAGCCCAGCGCATTCACATGGAACAACGGCGCATAAATCAAATGCACATCCTCGCGCAGTAGAGCTTCATGCGCCGAACTGACCCGGCCTGCCCACAGCGCGTTACCATGCGTGATCACGACGCCTTTGGGCCGCGACGTGGTGCCCGACGTGTATTGGACCGCGATCGGCCGCCGCGGATCGGCCGCGGCCTGACGGCGGGGTTTAAGCGGATCACGTGCAATAAGCGCGGAGAAGCTATCGATTGTACCAGGCTGACTGCCCTTGGCGGGCGACTGTCCGGCATCGTACTCGGTAGTGACGATCCAACCGAGGTTCCGCCCCGCCTCGGCCACGCAGGCCAGCAGGGAGGGCTGGGTGATTGCGCCGGAACAACCACTATGTTCAATATAGTAATCCAACTCCGGTACGGAACTACGAGTGTTGGTGGTGACCGCGATGGCACCTAATTCGGCGATGGCGCACCATACAATTAAAAACTCCGGGCAATTTTCCAGATGGACCAGAATCCGGTCGCCGACCGCCACGCCCCGCGCCTTGATCCCGGCCGCTGCACGCCCGACCAAGTCGTAGAATTCGGCGTAGCTATAGGCCCGCGGCGGCGCATCGAACGGCGCCCAAGTGAGCAAAATCTTCTCCGGAGAAGCCTGGGCTTGGGTTTGCAACAACCAAGGGAGATCAAGTCCTGCAAAGGGATGGATAATCGCATCGTGGCGTCGAGGCATTGGGACTCCTGACAACGTTCGGAAGGGAATCAGCCTTCGTCGGCTACAGGATTGGACAACAGGCCGAGGCCCTCGATCTCGACTTCGCAGAGGTCGCCGGCTTTCATAAATGCTGGTGGCTGCCGCGCGGCGCCGACACCGGCGGGCGTTCCCGCGATGATCATATCGCCCGGCACAAGTTCAAACGCTTCCGAAATAAGAGCGATTAGTGTGGCCACATCGAAAATCATCGAACTGGTGCTGGCGTCCTGCATCACCTGGCCATTTAGGCGCGTTTGCAAACGCAGCCCCTTGGCGCCCGCGGGCAATTCGTCGGCGGTGACGAATTCGGGGCCAAAGGAGCCGCTGCGGTCAAAATTCTTTCCCATCATCCATTGCGTGGATTTGGTCTGGTAATCGCGAATTGAGCCGTCGTTGAAAATGGAATAGCCCGCGACATGGTCTAGCGCGCACGACGCGTCAATATAGCGGCCGGCCTTCCCGATCACGACCAATAATTCGCCTTCGTAGTCAAATTTGGTCGAGACCCGGGGCCGGACGATGGGCGTGTTATGCCCCACCCAAGACGACGGGAAACGATTGAACAAAACCGGATAGGTGGGCGGTTGAAATTTGCTTTCGGCGGCATGGTCGACGAAGTTCAACCCGACCGCGATCGCCTTGGCCGGGGCATTGAGCGGCGCCAAGTAAATGATCTCCTCCAGCGGAATGCGGGCGTGCGTCTTATTGGCGACGTCCTTGGCTGCCTGCAAGCCATCGGCGCCCTCGCGCAACAGAGGCTCCAACGTGGCGGGTAGGCCCGCGTCCGTCAGGTCGACCAGTTCCTCTCCTAGGCGCAACCCGAGCGCTGGCCCCGAAGGGGATGAAAATGCAATGAACCTCATTACGGATACTCTCTGGCTCGTGAACAAGGCACGAATGCTTAGCAATAGAATCTTGCCCATCGCTACGACGCATGAGCCTCGAACGGCGCTTTAATCGTCCGAAACAAATCTATCTTGTCGTATCAATCATATATTTATATTGTTGTAAATATATTTTTTAGCCATGATGCCCTCTCGGATTCAAAGCCGACGCCGCCGCAGGATTTTGGTTAGGATGGTGATAGAATTGCAATCTGCCGTTGGCCTGGATGGTCGGCCACCCGGACGGATGAGGCTAGATTGTGCTTTAATTCACGAGCTCGCATCCCGGTACAAGATGTCGAGCTGAATGCGCTTTGGTGAAATTTAGCGCAGTTGAACAAGGAGCCTGTTTTGTTTTTTCCGCTAATCGATCTGGACAAGCAAGAAAAGTCGCTGACGCAGGTCGAACAGGTTATCAATCGCCTGCGCGCGGACATCATTTCCGGTCGTTTGCTGCCGGCCGCGAAGCTGAGCATCACTACCTTGGCAGAGGAAAGCGGCGTCAGCCTGGGCGCTGTACGCGAAGCGTTGGCGTCGCTCGCGGCGGAGGATCTTGTCGTGGCGGAACCGCAACGGGGATACCGCGTCAGTCCGGTCTCCAGCCAATCCTTGTCGGATCTGGCCCAAGCCCGGATCGAGATTGAAAGCCTTTGCTTAACCGAAGCGATCAAGCATGGCGACTTGCAATGGGAATCAGCCTGCATCGCGGCGCTGGACCAACTGAGAAAGGTAGACAGCGTAGTGGTGGGCGACTGCCATGAGTTGGCCGACGCAAAGTCGCGGGCGCACGCCAAATTTCACTATGCGCTGGCATCCGGCTGCAATAATCAATGGCTGCTGCGGATGCAGCGCGCTTTGTACCAGCAAAGCGAACGCTATCGTCGCTTGACGGTGCCGCTCGTTGGGCGAGGTCGCGATGTCGATGGGGAACACAAAGCGCTATTGCAGGCCATGCTAGACCGTGATCCTGACCGCGCCCGGAAGCTGCTGACGCAGCACTTGTTGACGACCGCCCGAGATCTGCTGACGTCGCCTCTTCTTACACAGGATATGCGGTCAGGCGGTCCCACCTAATGCGGCCTCTGGTTGAGGCGTTCCGATGTGAGGGTTGCTGACGCGCTTCACTGCGGCACGAGTTCAGGCCAACCTAACGTGAAAAAGCTCAGCGCCAGCGCGACCATCGAACAGAGCGCGATTGCCGCCGCCATCGGCAGCGCGTTTTCGTAGAAGAACATGCTTACGACCACGATCACGACGCCGCTGGCCAGCATCTGAAGCGTGCCGGCGAGGGCCGAAGCCGCGCCCGCAACGGGGCCGTGCTCTTCAAGAGCGAGCACCATCGCCGAAGGAGCAACCAGGCCGACGCAGGCGAAAATGGCGAACAACAGCGCCATCAAGACCGCGAGGCTATCGACGCCAGCGGCGGTTACGCCGAAAAGGACGAGCGCGAAGAACGCATAAAGGAAAACCGCGATGATGACCACGCGCACCATCCCAAACCGCTTGGCGAGCGGAGCGGCGAATTGCGACGAGCCGATGAATCCGATTGCGTTAACCGCGAAAGCCACGCTGAATTGCCTCGGTGTGAGGCCAAAATGATCAATGTAGATGAAAGACGAGCCCGCAAGAAAAACGAAAAAGCTCGCTAAACTGAAGCCGCCTATGAAGGTCAATGCGACGAAGCGCTCATGGTGCAGAAGCTGTGCAAAGCCGGCCGCCGCGCTCGCAAGACCGAACCTCACGCATTCTTCGGGCGGCCGAGTCTCGGGGAGGCAAAGCGCGGTCAGGCCGAAAGCCAGCGCTGCAACGAAAGTCACCGCGACAAAGATGGCGCGCCAGCCAAATGGCGCGATAAGCGCGCTGCCTGTGAGCGGTGCGAGAATGGGCGAAACGCTCAATACGAGCATGACCAGCGACATCAGGCGCGCCGCTTCAATCCCGGTGTGAAGATCACGGATGACGGCCCGCGGAATCACCACGACGGCGGACGCGCCGATCCCTTGAACGAAGCGGAACAGGAGGAGCCAGCCGATGCTTGGCGAGGCGGCATCCGATCGAGCCGATGAGGAAGAGCGCTAGCCCGAAATAGAGCAGTGGCTTTCGGCCGAACGTGTCCGACGCCAGCCCATAAGCGATTTGGCAGGCGCCGTAAGTGATGAAGAAGACCGTCAGTGTCATCTGCGTTGCCGCCGCCGAAGCATGCACATCGGCGGCGATGCTCGGCAACGCGGGCAGATACATGTCGATCGCGAAAGGCCCGAGAGCCGAGAGGAGGCCGAGGACGACGGCGTTCCTTACGTAGTTTGACATCATCAGCACGTCCCTTTGATTTTCAGCTTCGCGGGCGCGCTCGCAAGGTCAAACACGGTCTCGCTGCGCAATTGGCCCCGAGTTATTCGGCAACGGCCAGCGGCATTGATCAGGCGTATTTTTCGAGAGCTTCATCGCCTAGATCTGGTAAGAAAGCCTGAAACTCGTCATCATTGCGATGACGAAGACGATGCTGATAGATCTGATATTTATGAAGATTCCCCCTTTTCGAACGGAAAATCATTTCCAGCGATGATCCGTAGCAATGTATACAGTTAACAGGTGAGAGTCAACCATTGGCGCAGAGGTACGACCTGCGAGCAGAGGACCCGGCGCGGCGACCCGGAGGATGAGTTCACTCGGCGTCTGTCAGGCACTCCCTTCAGAATCGCGAAACAGCGTGCTCAAAGCGGGTTGCTTGGAGAAATGTCGCATTCGCCGCGGTCCCTGGCGCTTAATAAGCAGCCAAACCAAAAGCAGCCAAAACTCCAGAAAACTGTAGACAGTCCACAGACAAGTTGGCATTCTGCCGCTCGCTTGTGATGCCCGGCCGGGTGTCGCGAGCCAAGATTAGCCTCTTCGCAAGGCCTACTAAAATGGGGAAGCGCTATGTCGACCGAGACTCAAAGACCCTGCCCATTCTTGATCCTCGAAGCAGCCGATCGACCCGTTAGGAACATTAGCTGGAGTTTCTTTGGGGACGGCGATCCAAATCAGAACAACGCAGCGCCATAGAGACTGATCGTTTGGCCGAGCAGGACCACGAAAGCAACGAAACGCTCGTTGACATAAGGGAGGGAAACGAAATGAACCGTGGTGGACTTGGATTCAGCCGGCGCACCTTATTGCAAGGACTCTCTGCCGCCGGCGTGGCTGTTACCCTTTCCAAGCCGGCCCTCGCCGTTCAAAAGACGATCAAAATCGGATGGGTTATCCCCCAGACCGGTCCATTGGCGCTCTTTGCCGCACATTCGGTTTTTGTGATAGAGCAGATAAAAAAAGAATACGGAGGACAGATCAAGATAGCGGGCGCCACCTACCCCTATGAGATTATCCTCAAGGACAGTCAGTCGAGCCCCAATCGCGCCGCCGAGGTAGCGCTGGACCTCATCATCAAGGACAAGGTCGATCTGATATGCGCTTCAGCTACGCCTGAAACGACCAATCCGGTAGCCGACCAGTGCGAGTTGAATGGCGTGCCCTGCGTGACCACAGGCACTCCCCTCGAAGCATGGTTCCTTGGCCGCAACGGCGATCCAAAAAAAGGTTTCGATTGGACTTTTAATTTCTTTATCTCTGCGGCAAAGGGGATGGCGAGTTTTATCAACATTTGGAAGCGCGTCGAAACCGACAAAAGGATCGGTGTTCTGTTCCCAAATGATATCGATGGAAACACATTCGCTAGAATCTTTCCGGAGATCGCCAAGCAGAATGACATCGGTAACTATCAAGTCTTCGATCCGGGCCGCTTCGACACCCCCGTCAGCGATTTCAGCACGCAGATCGCGGCGTTGAAGGGCAACGGCGCCGATATATGCTTAATTGTTGCGCCGGCACCCGTGTTTACCGTATTCTGGAATCAAGCAGCCCAGCAAGGATATAGACCGAAGGTACTCACGCCCGGTAAGGTTGGCGAGTTTCCTGCTGGCGTCACGCCATTCGGCGACCGCGCGATCAATTTTAATATCGAAGTGTGGTGGTCCCGTTATTTCCCCTTCGTGTCGAGTTTAACAGGGCAAAGCTGCCCCGAGCTTGCCGGTGCTTTCGAGAAATTCGCCAACGTGCAATCCTCCATGGCGCTTGGCTACGATCACGCGATATTCGAAGTAGTGTTCGACACTTTGAAAAGAACACAGGATGTGACGAAGCGCGAGTCGATCCGGGACGCACTACGCGACACAAATTTGAAGACCGTCGCCGGTACTGTTAATTTCCAGAAGGGACCGTTTCCAAACACTGCGGATACGCTGGTTGTTGGTGGCCAATGGCGTAAAGGCAAAAAGTGGCCCCTTGACCTTGTGATCGTCGACAATGCGCTTGCTACGGATATTCCTGTGAATAGCGAGCCTCAGGCTATAGCCTATTAAAGCATGCGAAGGCTGCGATGAAATGACGCCTTTCACGGACAACTTCATGTTCGCCGCATTGGCTGATCACGCCGCGAAACATGTGGACCAAGCGGAGTGACGCATTGAGCATTTTGGTGGCTGATAGCTTAAGCAGATCCTTTGGCGCAGTAAACGTCATCGACAGGCTTGATCTGCGTCTCGATGCCGGCGAGATACTGGGAATCATCGGTCCCAACGGCGCCGGCAAAACGACATTCTTCAATCTCATCGCGGGCGTCATGCGGCCCTCGGGGGGGAGTATTTGCTTTGAAGGGCGCGACATCACGGGGCTCGCGACCTGGGACCGCTGCCGGCTTGGCATCGGCCGCACCTATCAGGTGCCGAAACCCTACGCCCACATGTCGGTCTATGAAAACGTGCTCGTCGCTGCGGTTCACGGCGGTGGCCTACCCTTGCGTGACGCCCATAACGAGGTGGAAGGTGCCCTCGACCTAACCGGTCTCTCCCACGCGCACGCGATCCCCTCCGGCCAACTGACGCTCCTTGACCTGAAACGGCTCGAACTGTGCCGAGCATTATCCATCAGGCCGCGCCTGCTGCTACTTGATGAGATTGCCGGTGGGTTGACTGACGCGGAAAGCCACGTGCTGCTCGACATTATCCGCCATGTCCATGCGCGCGGCGCGGCGATTATCTGGATCGAGCACGTGATCCATGCGCTGCGCCGCCTCGCGACGCGACTTGTCGTTCTCTACAGCGGCAACTTTGTCGTCGACGGCACTCCCGAAGAAGTCCTCGCCGACGCCCGCGCCAAATCAATCTACCTTGGCGAGTAGGCAATGAAGCTTCCATCCGCCGTTGCCCCGCTACTTTCAGTCGAAGGACTGTCAGTTTATTATGATCAGTTCCGCGCCGTCCATGATGTCACGATCTCCGTCGACGCTGGCGAGATCGTTTCGATCATCGGGGCGAACGGCGCCGGCAAATCCTCGCTACTCAAGGCGATTATTGGCCAGGTGGATCGCTGCGACGGCAAGATCATGTTCGGTGGCACGAAGATCAACGACAAAGCGACTTCGGCCATCATCCGCGACGGAATCGTCCTGGTGCCGGAAGGACGTCGGCTGTTTCCTTCCCTGACGGTCGAGGAGAATCTGCTGCTCGGCTGGAAGGTCGGTCGACGGAATGGCTATACCCTCGATGAGGTTTACGAACTTTTCCCGCTCGTGAAGGGAAAGCGGCGGCAGCAAGCAAGGCAGTTGTCTGGTGGCCAGCAGCAAATGGTAGCGCTCGGTCGCGCGCTCCTCGCAGATCCACGCATCCTTTTGTGCGACGAAATTAGCCTGGGCCTGGCGCCGACCGTCATTTCCGATCTTTATGCGCTCCTACCGGCGATCCGAGATCGCGGAATCGGCATCGTACTTGTCGAACAGGACATCAGCCGGTCGCTTGCGGCCGCGGCTCGCTTCTATTGCTTGCTGGAGGGGCGCGTGTCCCTGTCCGGCAGCCCTGGCGAGTTCGACCGAGAAACGATAACCCGATATTATTTTGGATCGTGACGTAGTATGGCAGCATCCATCATTAACACATTGGTTCAAGGCGTCCTGATCGGTGGGCTCTACGCCCTTTTCGCTCTCGGCTTGTCGCTCTCGGTCGGCGTCATGCGCGCGGTCAACGTTGCGCATGGCGATTTTATCGTCCTCGTCTCTTATCTACTGCTGACGATCGCCGCACGCTTTGAAGTCAACATATTTGTGGCGCTCGCGGTCGTCCTCCCGATCACATTCCTTGGCGGCTATGTTTTGCAGCGCTATTTGCTGCAATATGTGACGGGAAAGGCCGTTCTTGCTCCCCTCCTCGTGACCTTCGGCCTAGCCATCATCACCCAGAATGGACTGCTCGAAGCCTATGGCGCCTACCCGATGATTCTGCCCGGCGGCAAGCTCGAAACTGAGGTTGTCTCCATCTTCGGCTTCGAACTTGGCCTGATGCCGCTCCTGACATTCGCCGCGGCCGTTGGATTGATCTTCTTGCTTGACCGCCTGCTTTATCGCTCACAGCTTGGCTCGTCGATCCGGGCCGTGTCAGATGATGTAGCGGCGGCGGGGCTGATCGGCCTATCCTCGAACCAGGTCTATGCCCTCGCCATGGGGATCGTCGGCGTCACAGTCGCCGTGGCTGCATGTTTCATGGGTCTGCGAATGAATTTCGACCCATCGAGCGGCCCTTCCAACCTCCTGATCGCATTTGAGAGCGTGGTTCTCGGCGGCCTGGGCAGTCTGTGGGGCACCCTCGCTGGCGGGATTGTGCTCGGCATTGCACAAGGGATAGGCGGCCAGATCGACTTTGCGTGGCAAACGCTGGCGGGCCACCTTGTCTTTCTTTTGGTCCTGGCGCTGCGTCCCCAGGGCCTGTTTCCCAAATACTAGGAGCCACTGGTGGGTCAACTCACGCGCATTGCTCCATATGTCCGAGCCGCTCTGGCCGCAGGGGTCGTCGTCCTCATTGCGGGACCTTGGCTGTTTGACAATGTCGGATTAACCTTGCTGACCGAATTTTTTTGCCTACTTGTGCTTGCGCTCATGTGGAACCTACTCGCCGGATACGCCGATATCGTGTCGCTCGGTCAGCACGGTTTCGTCGGCGTCGGCGCCTATGCGCTCTATGCCTTCACGGTACTCGCCAAGCTTGATCCTTACACCTCGATCATCCTTTCGGGCCTCATCGCACTGCTGATCGCAGTGCCGGCTATGGCGCTCGTCTTTCGTTTGCGCACTGTCTACCTCGCGGTTGGGACCTGGGTGATCGCTGAGGTCCTAATGCTGCTCTCCGGCAAGCTGCCGGGTCTTGGCCAGGGCTCAGGCGCCAGCCTTCCCGTGTTTGTCGCGCGAAGCCTTGGAGCTGATGCAACAACGCGCTTCGCCACGATTTATTGGCTCGCCCTTAGCCTCGCCGTAGCAGCATTCGCAACAACATTTGTTTTGTTGCGCTCTCGGATCGGCCTCGGACTTACGGCGATGCGAGATAACGAGGAGGCGGCGGGCGCGATGGGCGTCAATTTGAAGCGCGCGCGAATCCTATGCTTCCTGCTGACGGCGCCCTTCCTCGGCTTGACCGGCGCCATTATCACCCTGCAGAAACTGAGGATTTCACCGCAGGCCTCTTTCAGCGTCAACGAATGGACCGTTTTCGTCATCTTCAACGTGGTGATCGGAGGCATCGGTAGCCTCGAAGGACCAATCATCGGAACGCTGCTGTTCTTCGTCTTACGCGAATATCTTGCCGACGTGGCTACATGGCGCCTAATTATCCTTGGATTGCTCTCGATTGGCATCATGCTCATCGAGCCGCGAGGCCTGTGGGGATTATTCCGTCGATACCTAAAATTCGATCTGATTTTCGTATCGCGTCATGCGTCGCGCGAATTCACCGCACGAATACCATTGGAGGCGACCCCAAAATGCTCTAGCGGCGCCAGACACATTGATTGTTGAGTTTTTCGTCCCGCTGGGACGCGGAGGTTTCCGATATCCGTCTCGTCGAGAAATATAATCGCATCATCTTTGAGGTGCTCAAGGAGGGGAGATTCGGCGCAACAAGGATGCGGTAAGTTTGCTGCGGATGGAGAGACGATTATGCAGGAATCTAAGATGGATTGATTGCTGTGTGGCAAGAGGGGCGGGCTTTATCAGACCCGGCTAAATCTAACGCTCGCGTTAGCGACTCAGCCGAGATCGCAGGCGCCGGCATTCTTGTGAACATACGTAAAGCCGGTCAGATGGCGATCGGCCTACGTCGCCAGGAATCACTCGAGGGCGCAGCCTACCCATCACAAGCGCGCTCTGATCTGGTCGGCGCAGCCGCGCAGGAGATTCAGAACAGCAATATCTTCGATCACATCGCCAGGACCGATGGTCCGAGACATGGAGATCGCCGCTACGATCTTGTCCCGACGATCACGCAGGGGAATCGCAATGCAGCGCAGGCCTTCTGAGACTTCTTCATTGTCAACCGCATAATCGGCCTGCCAGATGGCATTGAGCGCTTTACGCAATTCGGCCGGATCGATGATCGTCCGGGGCGTGAGCGCAACAAAGGGACCTGCGGCGATATACTGTTCCCGCTGATCGTCGGGAAGGGACGCCAGCAACATCTTGCCAATGGCGGAACAATAGGCTTCGAGCTGCATGCCTGCCTGGGTGAAGACCGGGATCCCGCCGCCGCGTTCCTTCAAGATATAGGTCACCATGTCGTTCTCGAGAAAGCCGAGGTGAACGGTTTGGTGAAGCCGACGCGCTAGGCCCCGTAGGTGCGGGCGAGCGATGTTGGCCAGCACCGAGCGACTATCGATGCGCGACGCAAGGTCCAGCAATTCCTGGCCAGGCACGTAGCGTCCTCGCCCAACAGAACAGAGCCACCCTGCCCGCGTGTGCTCACCGATCAGTCGGTAGGCTGTGGACAACGGAATATTCAACTCGCCGGCCAGTTGCCGGAGCGGACCGCGCCCGCCGTCGCGAATCACGAGCGCGAGAAGCGCCATCCCTTTTTCGAGAAGAGTCGTTTTGTCCGCCGGTATGTCTTCGCTCATCGAAATTCCCGCCAAATGAGAATATCGTTTTTCCGCCGCTTGTGCTGCTGTGAATGGACAAATAGTTTGCGTCAAGCAAAATCTGGGAGGAATGAATGGTATCCTATGAAGATGCGGCCGCGCGTTTGCGCGACGCCTATTTCAAGGGCCCTGTGCCGCCGTTGCGTGACGTGTTGGCTCCGACCGATGCAGCTGCGTATGAAATTCAGGCCATCAACACCCGGGCTTGGCTGACCAAAGGACGGCGCATTGTCGGTCGCAAAGTCGGGCTTACCTCTAAAGCGGTTCAGGCGCAGCTCGGCGTCGATCAGCCTGATTACGGCGTGCTGTTCGACGATATGGCTATCGCCTCGGGAGGTCGCCTCTCCGCCGCACTAATCCAGCCCAAGGCCGAGGCTGAAGTCGCCCTGGTGCTTGAGCGCGATCTCAGCAATCGCGATGCGACGCCTGAAGACGTCGCCGCCGCGACCGCCTATGCCGTGGCGGCGATCGAGATTGTGGACAGCAGAATCGCCGATTGGAAGATCACCTTCGCTGATACGGTCGCCGACAATGGATCATCGGCGTTTTTCGTGCTTGGCGATGAGAAGAAGAAACTGGCCGGTCTTGATCTTTACACCTGCGGCATGGCGCTCGAGGTCAATGGCGCATTGGTCTCCTTGGGCGCCGGCGCCGCCTGCCTTGGCCATCCGCTCATCGCCGCCGCCTGGCTGGCTCGAACATTCGCCGCTTTGGGCGAGGGGTTGAAAGCCGGCGACATCGTGCTCACAGGAGCTCTCGGCCCGATGGTCCCTATTCATCCGGCCGATTTCGTCGAGGCCAAGATCGGCGGTCTCGGAAGCGTTTCCTTCACCTATCAGGACGGCAAGGCATGAGTGAAAAGGTAAAGGTCGCCATCATCGGCTCCGGCAACATCGGAACCGATCTGATGATCAAGATTATGCGCACCTCGACAATTCTTGAGATGGGCGCCTTCGTCGGCATTGATCCGGAGTCGGATGGGTTGAAGCGTGCGGCGCGGCTTGGCGTCAGCGTCACCCACGAGGGTCTCGACGGTCTGATGAAGCTGCCCGTCTGGAGCGAGATCGGAATCGTTTTTGACGCCACCTCCGCCGGCGCCCACAAGCGGCATAGCGAGGCTTGCATCGCCGCCGGCAAAATCGTCGTCGACCTGACGCCGGCGGCCATCGGCCCCTACGTCGTCCCTGTGGTCAATGGAGCATCCCATCTCGACGCCGAAAACGTCAATATGGTGACGTGCGGCGGTCAGGCGACAATTCCGATCGTGGCCGCCGTCTCTTCCGTCGCCAAAGTGCATTACGCGGAGATCGTCGCCTCGATCGCATCAAAGAGCGCCGGTCCGGGGACCCGGGCCAACATCGACGAATTCACCGAGACGACAGCGAAAGCCATCGAACAGGTCGGCGGCGCCGCGAAAGGCAAGGCGATCATCGTCCTCAATCCCGCAGAACCGCCTCTAGTGATGCGCGACACCGTCTTCACCTTGTCGTCTGGCGCCGATGAAGCGACGATCGACGAAGTGATCAACGAGATGGTCGCCAAGGTGCAAAGCTATGTTCCCGGTTATCGGCTGAAGCAGAAGGTGCAATTCGAGCGCTTCGGCTCGAACAATCCGGTACGCATCCCGGGACTCGGCGAATTCGAGGGCTTGAAGACCAGCGTGTTTTTGGAAGTCCAGGGCGCGGCGCACTATCTGCCCGCCTATGCCGGAAATCTCGACATCATGACCTCCGCGGCCTTGCGCGCCGCAGAAGGAATGGCGGCGCGCAAACTGAGCAAGGAACTGGCGTAATGGCGTTCGATCCGACCAAGGACAAGCTCTATATCCAGGATGTCACGCTGCGCGACGGCATGCACGCCATTCGTCACAGCTATAGGCTCGATCATGTGCGCAAGATCGCCAGGGCTCTGGACGAGGCGAGGGTCGACGCCATCGAAGTGGCCCATGGCGATGGCCTCAATGGGTCGAGCTTCAATTACGGTTTTGGCGCGCATACCGATGATGAATGGATCGAGGCGGTCGCGGACGTCGTCAAACACGCGACGCTGACGACGCTCCTGCTTCCCGGCATCGGCACGGTTGAAGATTTGAAGCACGCCTACAGGCTGGGGGTCCGCTCCGTGCGCGTCGCCACCCATTGCACGGAGGCGAATGTCTCGAAGCAACATATCGCCGCTGCTCGGGATCTTGGCATGGACACCGTCGGCTTTCTAATGATGAGCCATATGATCGAGCCGGACGCCCTCGCCGCCCAGGCCAAATTGATGGAAAGCTATGGCGCGACCTGCGTCTATGTCACGGACAGCGGCGGGGCACTTGACATGGACGGCTATCGCGAACGCCTCCTCGCCTACGATCGTGTCCTGAAGCCCGAAACCCAGCGCGGCATCCACGCCCATCACAATCTGTCGCTCGGCGTCGCCAACTCGATCGTCGGCGCCCAGCAAGGCGCGGTCCGCATCGACGCGAGCCTTGCCGGCATGGGGGCGGGGGCGGGCAATGCGCCGCTAGAGGTCTTTATCGCCGCCGCGAACCTCAAGGGCTGGAATCATGGCGTCGATCTCTTCAAGGTGATGGACGCTGCGGAAGAACTCGTGCGCCCGCTGCAGGACCGCCCCGTCCGCGTCGACCGGGAGACCCTCAGCCTCGGCTACGCCGGCGTCTATTCCAGCTTCCTGCGGCACGCCGAAAAAGCCAGCGCCGATTATGGCGTCGACACACGGGAGATTCTGGTCGAACTCGGCCGTCGGCGCATGGTCGGCGGGCAGGAGGACATGATCGTCGACGTCGCTCTCGATATGGTTCGCGAGCGCAGCGGTGCAGACTGAATTGGGCCGAGTTCAAAAGGCGAAAGCGGCGGAAAGAGCGTCGCAGGAAATAAGAGGTTTTGCGCCGGGTTGCGTTCCCGAGGTGCCAAGCTGCCGTAGGCTCGATTTCCACCAGTTCTCAAACCCGGTAGCTTTTCTCGACACTTTTGTTCGAACGTCGAATATTTTGAGAAGGAAAGGGCATTTTCATCTTTAAGTGTCATACAGCTGAATCCGAACAACAGCATTTTCGCCCGCGCGTAATCAAGGGTAACGCGCCGAACGCTAAGAGTTGCGGTCCCGATCGGCGCTGGTTGTTGCGCCGCGCCAAGTCCGCCTCATCTTGATTTGCCGCATGAAGTTCGTTTTAAGCGGCACGCGCACCGTGCAAAATCCTGAGAAGGCAGACGAGGCCGCGATCGAATTTGGCTTTATCGACGCCCGGGCGCGCCGCGAATATATACAACTCGGTATTGCTGGGTTTTTCACCGCCTACTTGAATTCGCATAGTTCCCTTCTAGCCATTGTATTCGCGCGGGAACATTTCGATCTGCATACGATCGGCCTTTTGATCTCGCTTTATGCCTTACCTGTCATCCTCTTCACTTTTCTGTCAGGGGCGATCGCAGCGCGCATCGGCGTTTTGAACACGTGTCGGCTCGCTATCGCCCTTCTTATGATAGGCTTTTTCAGCCTCCGCTATACCTCCGCCGAATTTTGGCCCGCGGTCGCTTCGCGTCTTGTTCAAGGCGTGGGACAGGGCTTGTTCCTCAGTTCATTCGTCACTTATGGGCAGAGCCGACTCAATGTGAAGCGTTTCGTCTATTTGCTCGGTTTGCTTTCGAGCATGCTTATGTTGCCGCAGGCTTTTGCACCGCCCATCGGTGCACTCGTCCTGAACGCCTTCGGCACCCAAGCGATGTTTCTCGAAGCTACTGTTCCGGCCTGCGTCGGCCTAACGCTGATGTTCGGGCTGCGGCCGATACCCTGGCCCCGCATCGCGCGCCGCCTCGACTTCTTTTCCGGCGTGCGGCGAGATCGCGTTCCGGCTTTTATCGCGATCTTCGTCAACGGGACAATGTTCGGTTTTGTCACAGCCTATCTCGCCGCAATGTTAGAGGCCAGAGCTATCCCGATAGCAGCATTCTTTTTGGCATCGACGACGGTGATGTTCGCAAGTCGCCTCTTCGCCATGCGTTCGTTCGAGATGATCAACTGGAACATTCTCGTCGCAGCCGGCTTTCTGTTGCAGGGCTCTGGCTTCATGCTTGTCGCCGTCGCTGAGACATCATGGCTGATAGCCGTAGCCGGCGCTTTTTTTGGCATGGGCTATAGCGTCATCTATCCAATCCTCTCAGCGTGGATGAGCGAAGGCCTCGAACCAAACGAGCGAGCCGGACCGCAGGCGCTCCTAAACACGGTCTTCAGCATAGGCGTATTTGTGATGCCCTATCCGCAGGCTCTCATTATCACACAGTTTGGCTATGGCTTGGCCGTGATGATCTTGGCCTCACTAGCGATCGTCGCCGCTTGTGCGTTGTTCGTACCTCGTTTCGCCAAGCCGCGCAGGTCGTAGGCTATCAATTGCATGTCTGGGGGGAGCGCGTTCTGCACGCTCAGAGACCGTCCACAGATCGATTATTGTCCTTACTCCGAGACGATCGATGATCTTACAATCCTCCGCTGTCAGTCGCGACAGGTCGTTCGACCGGAAAAAACACCCCGCCGCACGCGCCGCACGCCGGCAGTGACGTATCCACCGCAATCGCGGACCTTGGCCGCAGCGCTCAATCACACCAAATTGTACAAACACTGGCTCATTAGCCCTCCAATACAAAATCGACAATCACTAGCCTGTTGTCATAATATCAAAGCCAACGACACGTATAGCTGAGTTCAGCTTTTTGGTTTGTCGCTGGACCAAGCTTTGACACATGCCCCGAAGCGACGCGCCGGGAACGGCCACCATCGCCTTGCCGCTTAAGCCCAAAGGCCTAGCTACATTTTCGGCCGGCTTTCCTTTCCGTGACCTTGAGCGTAATCATCAGTGATGACTAAGATCAGTTAGAGTGGCTACCACTTCGATGAACAAGCCGGGGATCACTCTCGCCGTGTGTTGTCCGTATTTCCCCCAAGTATGCAGGGGGATCCCGATGGGCGGGTTGCCATCGGAGTGATGGCGAAGGCCATTCTCTCCCGTGACCTACAGCTTCCGCCTCGCCGGTTTTCGCTCCAGTGCAAGTTCCAGCACCCAATCTTCGTCCCCTACGAGGATTTGGGCTACGCGGCCGAGGGGAGCCGGTAACGCTCGGAGCTTAGTTGTCAAGTTCACTCAGAAGTTCCGGCAACACGTTGAATAAATCGCCGATGAGGCCGTAATCAGCGACTTGGAAGATCGGGGCTGCCTCATCCTTGTTGATCGCGACTATGACCTTAGAGTCTTTCATTCCGGCGAGATGTTGGATCGCACCGGAAATGCCGACCGCAATATAAAGCTCCGGGGCGATGATTTTGCCTGTCTGGCCGACCTGATAGTCGTTTGGTGCAAAGCCGGCATCAACGGCGGCGCGACTGGCGCCCACTGCTGCACCAAGCTTGTCGGCAATCGCGTCCAGAAGATGAAAGTTTTCGCCTGACTGCATGCCGCGGCCGCCCGAGACCACGATCTTGGCTGTCGTCAGTTCTGGCCGTGTGCGCGGGGAGACTTCCTGTCCGACGAAACGCGATGAGTGCGGGGTTGGGCCGGCCGAGACGGTCTCGATTACGGCGCCGCCGCCCGAGGCCGCCGCCAGGGCAAAGCTGGCGCCCCGGACAGTGATCACCTTGATAAAGTCGGAGGATGCGACCGTCGCAAGCGCGTTGCCGGCGTAGATCGGGCGGACAAAAGTATCCACCGAAACGATTGCCGAGATATCCGAGATCTGCGCCACATCCAGCATTGCCGCCACTCGAGGAAGCGTATTTTTCGCGGCGCAAGTCGCTGTCGCCACAATGTGGCTGTAGCCAGGCGCCAAGCCGACGATCACGGGAGCCAACTGCTCAGCCAGCAGATGGGCGTAACCATCGCTTTCGGCGCGGAGCACTTTGCTTACGCCAATCACCGAGGCAGCGGCGTCAGCTGCTCCCTGGGCGCCGAAACCGACGACGAGAACGTGGATGTCACCACCGATCTCGACCGCCGCCGTTACCGCGTGCAGCGTTGCGGGCTTGAGGGTGAGATTGTCATGCTCTGCTATGACGAGGATCGTCATCAGATCACCTTCGCTTCATTTTTCAGCTTATCAACCAGTTCGGCCACCGAACCGACTTTAATTCCGCCCTGACGCTTGGGTGGCTCCGCAACTTTAAGCGTTTTGAGATGCGGCGTGACGTCGACCCCTAGAGCCTCCGGAGTCAGCACGTCGAGGGGCTTCTTCTTTGCCTTCATGATGTTCGGCAGGGACGCGTAGCGCGGCTCATTCAAACGCAGATCAACTGTCACAACTGCGGGAAGGCTCAGCGAAACGGTTTCGAGGCCGCCATCGATCTCGCGGACGACCTCAACGCGTCCGTCGGCCAGCGTCACCTTCGAAGCGAAGGTTCCCTGCGGCCAGTCCAGCAAAGCCGCCAGCATCTGGCCCGTCTGGTTGCAATCGTCGTCGATCGCCTGCTTGCCGAGCAAAAACAATTGAGGTTCGATCCGACCCGCAATCGCCTTGAGCAGCTTCGCATTTGCCAGCGGCTGCAACTCCGCCACGGTCTCGACCAGGATCGCTCGATCCGCCCCCATCGCCAAGGCGGAGCGCAACGTCTCTTGGCATTGCGGGACCCCAAGAGATACGGCCACGATCTCTGTGACGATCCCTTTTTCCTTCAGACGTACAGCTTCTTCTAGGGCAATCTCATCAAACGGATTCATGGACATCTTGACATTTGTAGTGTCTACGCCAGTCCCGTCCGACTTCACGCGAACTTTGACATTGTAGTCGACGACTCGCTTCACTGCGACAATTGCTTTCATGTTTTACTCACATGTTTGGATAGCTGGGGCCGCCGCCGCCCTCGGGCGCGACCCAATTAATGTTCTGGGTGGGATCCTTGATATCGCACGTTTTGCAGTGAACGCAGTTCTGGGCGTTGATTTGTAATCGCGGTGCACCATTGTGTTCAATGATCTCATAGACGCCCGCCGGGCAGTAATATTGCTCGGGCGAGCCGTAGATGCCCCAGTTCACGGTGATCGCCAATTGAGGATTATTAAGCTGGAGATGAACAGGCTGGTTCTCTTCGTGATTCGTATTCGAGATGAAAACCGAGGATAGCCTGTCAAAGCTTATCTTGCCGTCAGGTTTGGGATAGACGATTGGCGTCACACTCGCCTTTGGCTTCAACGTTTCGTGGTCGGCGTGCCTGTACCTCAGCGTCCATGGCGCCTTACCGCGCAGAAGATAGGTATCCATTGCAGAATAGGCTAATCCACCCCACAAACCCCATCCGAAGGCCGGACGAATGTTTCGGGCCTGGTAGAGCTCATTCCACAGCCAGGATTGCGTCAGCGCGGCCCTGTAATCAGCCGATACCAACGTTGATTCAAGATCTTGGAAAATCGCTTCAGCGGCGATCATCGCTGATTTCATCGCCGTGTGGATTCCTTTGATCTTGGGCGTGTTGAGAAAGCCCGCCGCGCAGCCAATGAGGCAGCCGCCGGGCATACTCAAGGTCGGGATCGCCTGGAAGCCCCCTTCATTGAGCGCGCGCGCGCCATACGCGATGCGTCGGCCGCCCTCGAAATAGGGACGAATATCAGGATGAGTCTTGAAGCGCTGGAACTCCTCGAAGGGGGAAAGCGTCGGGTTTTGGTAATCGAGTCCGACGACGAACCCAACTGCGACCTGATTCTTTTCGAGGTGATAGAGGAATGAACCACCATAGGTCGCCGTATCCAGAGGCCAGCCAACCGTGTGAATAATTAGTCCTTCCCGGTGCTCGACCGGATCAATTTCCCAAAGCTCCTTGATGCCTACGCCATAGCTTTGAGGGGCGGTGCCATCGCGCAATCCAAATCGCGCATTCAAATGCTTGGACAAGGACCCTCGGCAGCCCTCGGCGAGGATGGTGATCCTGCCATGGAGCTCTACCCCGGGTTGGTAGTTGTCGGTCACCTTGCCGTCCCGGCCAATTCCCACTTCCCCAGTCGCGACGCCAATGATGCGCCCAGTCTCATCGAACAGAACGTCGGTTGCAGCAAAGCCCGGATAGATCTCGACACCCAGCGCCTCTGCCTGGCCGCCTAGCCACCGGCAGAAATTACCGAGGCTGATGATATAGTTGCCGTGATTGTTCATTTGCGGTGGCAGGGGCAATCGGATCGAACGCTTTTCCGATAGAAACAAGAACCGGTCATCTTTTGCTGAGATGTTCAGTGGCGCGGCGCGCTCCTGCCAGTCCGGAATCAACTCATTAAGGGCTGTTGGCTCCAGGCAGGCGCCTGCCAGAATATGCGCGCCAACTTCAGAGCCCTTTTCGAGGACGCAAACGGAAATCTCGCGACCAGCCTGACTGGCCAGTTGCTTAAGCCGAATTGCGGCGGACAGGCCCGCGGGTCCGGCGCCAACGATAACGATGTCATATTCCATGCTCTCGCGAGCTACCGCTACCTGTCGCATAAGCGCGCTCTCAAATTCATCGTGATTTCGCTCCCACAGCGCCTCTACGGCTACTTCGCCCCCGGCTTGGAAAGCATCGGATCGGAACCTATTACTGTCAACAGTTAGCGATATCTGTCAACGACATTGCTCCTCGTCCCTTAGGCGCTAGGTGGAAACTGCAAGATCGAATTTCAAAAATTCGTAAACGTTCACTTTCTTGTTCTGGCCGGAGTTCATCAAATTCTGAAATCTCTTTCGCAGATCTCCATGACGCAACCGCACAATGGCAAAGTTAGGCAAGCATCGAAACAACAACAAAGATAGTGGTGTAGAGTATGAGTGCGCCGCACAATTTATCTCAATGAACATTTGGCACGCGCCTTGCGGTTCCAGTCTCAAAATGCAGAGAATCGAAAGGGAGCGAGCTGTGATGGCCGAGATATCCAATCTTGCGTATGTTGTCTTTGACGTTAGCGATTTGCCAAAGTGGGAGGAGTTTGCCGTCGACATTGTCGGTATGCAGGTGGGACGACGCGACGAAGGAAAGCTCTTGTCGCTGCGCATGGACGAATACGAGCAGCGCGTCTGGCTGCAGCAAGGGAACGCCGACGATATCCTCGTGGCAGGATGGGAACTCGATACTGAGGGGGAACTCGAAGAATTCGTCCATGCTGCTGCAAAGGCTGGGGGACGCATCAGGGACGGCGGTCATGAACTCGCGGAGCGCCGCCGCGTTGAGAAGATTTACGTCTGCGATGATCCAACGGGCTATACGCACGAGTTGTTTTTCGGTCCTACTATCATCCCGATTTCGAAACCCTTCCGATCCAAGGTGCTGCAGGGCCTCGGTTTCGAGACCGGTCCGCTCGGTCTTGGCCATATCCTCACGGCTGCCAACGATTACAAAGAATCCGTCGGTTTCTACCAGAAGGTTCTCGGACTACGCATCAGCGACTATATTCGCGCCGAGATAGCTCCCGGCCAAGTCGTTGACGCAACGTTTCTGCACTCGGCCAGCGGCCGCCACCATTCGCTTGCCACCGCCCAGTTTCCGGCAGGCAAGAGGCTCAATCACTTCATGGTCCAATACCAGTCGATGGACGACGTCGGGATGGCCTTCGACCGCGCGCAGAGAGCCGGGGTTCCCCTCGTGTTGGATCTTGGTCACCACCCCAACGACCGCATGTTCTCATTCTATGTGAAGACCCCATCCGGCTTCGCCATCGAAATTGGCTCCGGAGGCATCGTCGTCGACGACGACACGTGGAAGATCGTCAACTACTCGGAGTTGAGCGACTGGGGCCATAAGCGGCATTTCTGAAGAAAACTCTGTTCGGGGTAATGTAATGACAATTTGGCTTGATTTTCTAGGCGCCGAAATCCGATACGTCGAGACGCCGTCGTTCGGCCGCACCCGCATCGCCGAGAGCGGCCACGGCAAACCAGAGACACTCATACTCATGCACGGCATCGGCGGCCATATCGAGGCCTACTCCAAGAACGTAGTTCCGCTGGGCAAGCATTATCACGTTGTTGCATTCGACTTCGTCGGGCATGGCCTGTCGGAGAAGAAGACCGACATCGATTACACGCCCCATGTTTACGTCGAGCAGTTGCTCGAACTGATGGACGCGTTGGGAATCGAAAAGGCGCATATCTCAGGCGAATCGCTCGGCGGAATGATCGCCGGCTTCTTCGCAATCAAGTATCCGCATCGCATCAATAAGGCGATCCTGAACACTACCGGCGGGATTCCTATCGTCACCGAGAAAGGTCGCCAAGATCTCAAGAATCTCGCGGAGCTCAGCGCCAGAAACTTTGGCAAATTGCCGACGCCCGAAAGCGTTCACTCCCGCATGCAGTGGTTGATTTACGAGGGTAACTGGAATTTGCTGACCGACGAGTTGATCGACAGCAGGCTGGCGCTCTATATAAATCCTGATTTCCAGAAAGTGGCTCCACTTGTGTTCAGTCGCCTCGCAAAGGCGGCCAGCGGCGACACGACGCCGGATATGGTCGAGTTGGAGAAGATCAAGTGCGACACGCTGCTATTTTGGACGCTGCATAATCCAATCCATGACGTCGCCGCCGCCAAAAGCGCGTTGCCGCGCTTGCCAAGGGGCAAACTCTACGTGATGAAGGCTGAGGCCGCCCATTGGCCGCAGTACGAGGCGCCGCAAGAGTTCAACGATGTGGTGCATCGCTATCTCCAGACGGGAGAAGTCTGATGCCAATGTCGTCCATCACCGCGGCGGCGCCCGACCTGCCAACAGCGGCGTCCCCTGTCGTGACCGCTGACCGATTCCTCGCTGGGATGCGGCTGTTCGCCTCCGGTTGCGCAATCGTCGCTGCGCGACACGGGACCGATCGGGCGGGTCTCACCGCCACTGCACTATGTTCAGTGACCGCTGATCCGCCGCAACTTTTGGTCTGCGTCAACCGAAAGGTCCGCGCACACGCCCTCATCTCGGACTCCAGGGCGCTGAGCGTCAACGTCTTGGCGAATAGCCATGAGCCCGTCGCCAAGCGTTTCGCTGGCATGGTCGAGGGGGTCGCGGCGGAAGATCGCTTCCTGGGGAGTGATTGGGGAACAGCGATCACTGGGGCGCCGATCCTAAAGGACGCATTGTTCAGCTTCGACTGCCGTGTCGTCGAGACGATTCCAACGAGCACGCACAGTCTCTTCCTGTGCACGGTCGTCGACGCGGTCGTCGCTGATCCCGACGCCACCCCGCTTCTGTATTTCAACGGTCGTTTCGCCGCCGTGTCGTGACCGCGCTGCAACCAATCTAATCATCTCTGTTCTTGAGTGGAGTCATATCATGACCGCCGACACCGCCATCATTTCCTCCCAGGTCGATACCGCCTCAATTTCTTGTGGCGATCCCGTTCCCTCCAGCGACGAATTGGTCCGCCGCGCCACCGCCATGGTCCCGAAGCTGCGAGCGCAGGCCGACGAGGTCGAGGAGGCGCGCATGGTGCCGCGCGAAACGATCGAGCAATTCAAGCAAGCGGGTTTCTTCAGGATTCTTCAGCCGAAGCGCTGGGGCGGCTGGGAGATGAACCCTATCGTTTTCATGCGCATCCTGATGGAGCTCGGCCGGGGCTGCAGCAGCAGCGCCTGGAATATGATGATCCTTGGGATCCATCAGTGGGAATTCGGCCTGATGGATCCGCGCGCCGGCGACGATGTGTGGGGAAAGGACAACACCACTATAATCGCATCTTCCTATCCGCCTGCCGGCAAGCTCACCAGGGTCGAGGGTGGGTATCTGCTGAACGGCCGCTGGCCTACGTCTAGCGGCACCGATCATGGCCAGTGGGCCTTCATCGGAGCAAACCAGTTCGACGCGAGCGGCGCGATGTTCGACCGCAAAGCACTGCTCGTCCCGCGGACTGACTACGAGATTTTCGACGATTGGTTCGTCTTCGGCCTGGCGGGAACCGGGAGCAAAAGCCTGATCCTCAAAGACGTGTTCGTGCCCGAGCACCGCGCACACAGCATGGTTGATTACCGGTCTTCCGGCCGCAGCGAAATGTATCTCTATCCTTTTAACATGGTGTTTTTCAGCGCTGTATCGTCGGTGATCATCGGCTTCGCGCAGGCGGCGGTGGACATTTTCAGAGAACAAATGCAGACGCGTCGCGATACCGCCACTGGCTTGCCCACTGCGCTCAGCCCTTATGTCAAGGATCGGCTCGGCAACGCGGTTGCCCGGATCCGCTCCTCGCGAATGCGGCTAGAGCAGGTTATGAACGAGGCGACGCAGCATGTGACGCGCCGGGAGTTGGTGCCGCTCGATGATCGCGTCCATTACATGTTGGACGGCGCCCGCGTCGGTCGCGAGTGTGAGGAGGCTGTCCTTTTGCTTTACAAGTCGCTGTCCGCCCGGGGAATTTATAAGTCAAATCCTATGCAGCGGGTCCTGCGCGACGTTCTCGCCGGCGCCAACCATATCACGCAGAACGCCGACGACTTCGCGGGTATTCTAGGCGGCTACTTGCTCGGCCAGCCGCTACCGCCATTCATGTACGAACTGCCAGCCGTCACAGGGGTCGAGGCAAGAGTTCCGCCGTCGGGCGCGGGCGATAGATCCGCCTCGTTCGGCTGCCCCTGATGTATCTTGAGAAGGCGAACCGACCCCATGGGCATTCGTATTTGGCATCAGAGCTTTACCGTCTTGTCCGATCTGGGCGCCTACGATCGCGCTCTGCAAGAGCATTTCCGCAATATCGCCCGGCCCGACACTGAGGTCGTCATGCATGGCATGCATCCGGGCACTTACCGGACCAACTATCCGGGCGACGACATTAAGCACGCGGCGCTGCAGCACCTCCACTCTCTGCAGTTCATTGCCGCAGCGTTGCGCGCTGATCAGGAGGGTTTCGACGCCTACGCCCTCAGCACCCTGCCGGAACCCGCGTTGCGGGAGATCCGCTCATTAGTCGACATTCCCGTCGTCGGCTATGGCGAATCCGCCATGCTGACCGCTTGTCAGCTAGGTCACAGCTTCGGCGTGCTGGTGTTCATCGAGGAACTCGCGGAACTGGTCACAGAGAACGCTGCCCGGCACGGATTGGCGACGCGCTTCGCCGGCGCCCGCCACGTTGGATTCCGTTTCACCGACGTGCTGAAGGCTTTCGCCGATCCACAACCGCTAATCGAGCAATTCCTTGTTGCCGCGAAGGCGCTGATCGCGGACGGCGCCGAAGTCATCATCCCGGGCGAGGCGCCCCTCAATGTTCTACTCGCCAGAGAGGGCGTTACCGAAGTCGATGGGGCGGCGATCGTTGATTCGCTCGGAGCATGGGTGAAGCACGCCGAAGCCATGGTCGATTCGCGCCGCGCCGGAGGCGCGGGTCGCAGCTTGCGTGGTTACTTCTCGAGCCAGCCCGAACGGGCTCGGGTGGACGAAGTTCTGGCCTTTTATGGCGTCAGCCAACGGCTCTCGGGCAAAACGCTGTGACCGGCTTTTCAAGCAATTTGGATCGTCAAGACATGGACATACGTACAGAGTTGCTCGTCGTCGGCGGCGGCCTTGCCGGCTTCGCTGCGGCGCTGACGGCGGCTGAGGCAGGACTTGACGTGGTAGTGCTTGAAAAGCAGCCGGAGACCGGCGGTTCCTCGGCCATGAGCGGAGGTTGCCTCGCCTTCGCGGGAACAGATATCCAGCGCAGCCATGGCATCGAAGATTCATCAGATCTGCTTTTTAAAGATCTGCGGGAGGTCGGCCAGTTCGAAAACGACGAGGCGCTCGTGCGCGCCTACGCCGATGAGCAGCTCGCGACCTATGAATGGCTGAAGGACTGCGGCGCTGAATTCAATTCGATCATAGAGGCGGCGTCGGGGCAGTCGGTGCCGCGCGCCCACACGGTTGATCCGGCCGATCTTGTCCGCCAGCTCGCAGCGCGAGCCAAAGCGACGGGCAAGGTCAAGCTAATCGCCTCCGCTCGCGCCACGCGGCTGTTGCATGGGAACGCCGAGCGTCGTGTGGTCGCAGCGGCGGTGGAGCATGAGGGAAGTTGTATCACCGTGAGTGGCTCAAGAGCAGTTTTGCTCGCAAGCGGCGGCTTCTGCCGCAACGCTAAACTGGTCCATCGCTTCGCGCCGCAATACGATGCGGCGATCTTCATTGGCGGCGACGGTAACGAGGGCGATGGCCTGCGTATGGCATGGGCCCTCGGCGCCGACTTCCGCGACATGGCCTATATCAAGGGCACCTACGGCAAGCATCCGACCGACGAGGCCAACCAGCACAGTTGCTTGGCGGTCTACAAAGGCGCCATCGCAGTCAACCAGAATGGAAAGCGCTACGTCGACGAATCATTATCCTACAAATTGCTTGGCGACGCCTGCATGCTCCAGCCCTACAGCACGACGTATCAGATTCTCGATCAGAACATTCTGGAAAGCGGCGACAATCGTGTCCGGATCATGGATTTCGAGCGTCGGTTGGATGAGGGACTGTTCATCCAAGCCGACAGCCTTGAGGCGCTGGCGGAGAAGATTGAGATCCCCGCCGACGCGCTGATCCAAACCGTAGCGCGCTATAACCATTTCGTCGACCAGGGCGTAGATGACGATTTCGGACGCAAGCGCCTCGTTCACCGCCATGGGTCCTTGCGCCGAATCGAACGGGCGCCTTTCTACGCCTATCCATCCACCGCAGTGGTATTTGGGACCTACTGTGGGCTGTGCGTTGATGCATCAATGCGGGTTATCGACGTCTTTGGTCAACCCATCTCAGGCCTGCTGGCGGCCGGCGAGGTTGTAGGCGGCCTGCATGGAGCAGCGTATATGACTGGCTCGGCGCTCGGCAAGGCGGCTATCTTTGGCCGTATCGCTGGGCGCACGGCGTCGCGAGAAGCTGCTCGATGAATGTGGTCGTGTTTCTGGCCGGGATCGCCGATCCAAAATGGCCATTATCTGCCGTATCGACTGACGTCGTCAAAGCGCGCGCCGACAATCATGTGGCGCTCAGCCCCTTTGATGAGGCGGCGCTCGAAACCGCCATGAAGATTCGTGACGGGTGGCCTGGAACGAGGCTCACTGTTGCGATGATCGGCGGCCCGGAGAGCGAGATTCTCTTGCGTAAGGTCGCGGCTTACCGCGTTGACCGCGTAGCGCGCATAGACGCTAGGACATTGTCTCCATGGGACTCGCGCGCTTTGGCTGCCCGGCTGGCCGCGACGCTGGCCGAGCTCGATGCTGGGGCGGATCTTATCCTGATTGGACGAGAGTTTGGCGACTGCGACGCCGGCGGCCTCCCGCCTTGCCTTGCCGCGACGCTGGGCTGGCCCTTCTTCGGCTTGACCCAGCACGCCGAATGGGACGGCGAATGCCTGTCGCTGTTGCGCGAGCAAGGCAGCATCGAGGAGAAGGCGTCAGTGACCGGACCGCTGGTGGCGAGCGTGACGAACGACCGCCGCAATCGGCTGCGCCACCCGCTGATGAAGAATGTCATGGAAGCCAAACGCATGAACATTGTCACGGTTACGCCACCCAAGGTAGGCGCTTCTCGAGTGTCGCTCGCAGAAATTTGTGGGATCGCCGCCGCGACGCGTGAGGTGGCCTGTCGGGTCCTGGATGGGCCGCTTGACGCGCAGGTGGCGGAACTTGCAGCCTTCCTGGGGCCCTGGAGCGCCCGCCCATGAGCAGTCCTATCCTGGCGCTCGCGCCCGTGATCCTCGAAGATGCGGTCGACTGGTTGGCGCCGGTCGCCGCAGCTGCGTCGATCGCGCAGGGCGGAGGAGCGGCGGTCGCGGCGGTTCTCATTGGAGGGGATGACGAGACAGCTCGCGCTGCACTTATGATGGGCGCGAATGCCGTGTGGATTGTGGCGCATCCAGACGTTGTGCAGCCGGCCGATGTCAATCAGGTTTCCGCCGTCTTCGCTGACATGCTGTCCCGTTCCGAGTTGCAAGGTTTCCGTTTGGCGCTGCTCCCAGCGGGGCCAATCGGCGAGGCGATCGCGGCGACACTAGCGGTGCGCTTTGACGCTGCCGCGCTGGGCCTTTGTGCGAATATAACGTTCACGGAAACTGGCGTCGCCGCCCATCGCGCCGCCTATGGGGGACGGGCGCAGATGACGCTGACCACAGATGCCCCGTGCTTCGGCGCCATGCGGCGGCCGAAGGCGAGAGACGCGAGAGCTGGCGAAGGGCCAGTCCATCGCTTGGAACTGACCAACGCCCTTCCCACGCCGTTGCCGATTGCCCGACGCGACAGCGGCCTGAGTACACCGAATCTCGAGGGAGCAAAGGTGGTTGTGTCAGGTGGACGCGGCATGGGGGGAGAGGAGGGCTTTGCCGAGCTCAACGAACTAGCAACGTGCCTAGGCGCTGCGCTCGGTGGGAGCCTCCCAACTGTGGACGCTGGCTGGGCGCCTGTATTTCGCCAGGTTGGCCAATCCGGCAAATTTGTCACACCAGATGTCTACGTCGCCGTTGGCATCTCGGGTACGCCGCAGCATATGGCCGGCATCGGATCAAACACGCGGATCGTCGCCATCAACAAGGATGCCGACGCCGACATTTTCCGCTTTGCCGAGGTCGGAATAGTCGCTGACTGGAAGGAGATATTGCCTGGCCTGATCGGGCGCCTGCGCGAAGGACCTGATTCCCTTACTCTCGCGGCGGCGGGTCGAGGTGCTGAAAAAGGGCAATCTGGAGCGTGATTGGCGGCGGCGCTATGCCGCTTCTGGCAAGATCTTCGCGCCTATCATGGTCTGGAACACGGGCTAAATGGACGTCGAACTCGCCGTTCCAATCAGCGCCTCGCAATTATACGACAAGCTTTTTCGCCCGGTATTCCATTTGGGCACGGCTAATGCGCAAGAGTGAAGCAGCCTTAGAGATGTTGCCGTTGGATTGGCGGATCGCCGCCTTAATCAGAGCCTGCTCGACATCGTATAAGGATGCTGATTCGTTCTTGACGACGCTCGTCGCCCAATTCGTGATTGTTTCGTGGTCGTCACGTAGTGGATCGCCAGCATCATAGTCGTTATTTAGGAGATCAAGCTTAGGCGTCAGTGCTCCAGAGTCGCTGAGCCCCAGCAAACGATTTGTCTCGAAGGACGCGTCAACGCTAAAGAGGTGCCGCAAGTCGAGTGGCTCCCCCTCGTCAGCCAGAATGATGCCGCGTTCAATGACATTCTCGAACTCACGAATGTTGCCAGGCCAAGAATAGCTTAGCAAGGCCCTCAGCGCGCGCGGCGTGGTCCCGGACACGTGGCGGTTATGGGAGCGGCAGAATTTGTCGAGAAAGAACTCGAGCATAACAGGAATGTCGTCCTTGCGCTCGCGCAGAGGTGGAACCGTGAGCGGGAAGACGTTGAGTCGGTAGAACAAGTCCTCTCGAAAGCGTCCATCCTTGATGGCTTTGGGTAGATTTTCGTTGGTAGCGGCCACGACGCGAACATCGACCTTCCGAGTGTGGGTGCTGCCCAGCCGTTCCATCTCTCCTGTCTGCAGGATGCGTAGAAGTTTGCCTTGCGCTGTAAGGCTGAGCATGGCGATCTCATCGAGGAAGATTGTCCCCTGGTTGGCGATCTCGAATCGACCTGCGCGAGATGCAGTGGCACCAGAGAATGCTCCGCGCTCGACGCCGAAAAGCTCCGATTCCATAAGTTGCTCTGGTATCGCGGCGCAATTGACCTCGATTAAGACATTCTTTGCGCGCAGACTCTGCGCATGCATCTCACGCGCGAAGATGCTCTTGCCTACGCCGCTCTCGCCTAGCAGGAGCACAGTTGCATTGGTCGGCGCCACCCGATGGATCTTTTGTATGACCGAGCTAAATGCGGCGGAAGCTCCGACGATAGGTCCGATTGACGACTGGGGCGAGCTACCTTTCGTTGGAACCGAGGCCGGTCCTGACGAGGCGACGCGAGGTACGAAGAGTTGGGAACGTTTGGCGGCCCCCGACTCGAAATAGCGAAGATCAACCTCCGGGTCGGTCCACGCCTCGAGCGGCTTGGCGATAACGCGGCATTGCGCATTGCCCATTGACCGGCATTCCACCTCGCGGACGAGGATACGCTTGCCCATCAGGGCGGTGAGAAAGCCAGAGCAGTAGCCCACCTCCATCCAACAGCCAGGTTCTGACCCGACGCCATTGGCAATCAAATGGACGTCGTCCTCTACGGAGTGCTTCCAAATGAACTCGCCGTAGCAATAACCACTGGCACTGTCGATCTCGATCCGGATCGGCTCTACGCTAACGATGCCTTGAAGTGCGTGGAACTGGGCGCCCGCGGCCAAAAGATCCAGCTGCGAACAACCGCCACGGACCTTCCAGGCAATTGCTGCGTCGCGTGACCCGGCAATATAACCGACTCTCGTCAACATCCCCCGCGCCGCGTCCAACCCCATGGACTCAATCATCTCCTGCCGAAGCGTAGCGAACGCCTCTGAATGCATGAGGATCATCCGCCGGTCGTCCAACCAGATGCGCCCGTCCGACGGATTGAAGTGCAGCCGCTCCGTCAGATCCCCAATTTCGGGGGCCGTGATTTTGCCCGAGGCCGCCGCGGCAGCATCCCGCAAGAACTCTCCCCCTATTTTGGGAGCTTTACATGGCACCTCAATCATAACGACTCCTCCCGGATTTCATCCCGCCATTTTTTTGTCCTGTACCGTGCCGCATGGACGACGGCGACGACGGGGGCAGCATGTGCGAGAGCAATTTTCTATTTTCTGCGCCATCCTTCAACGAAAGAGGGTAAGGACATCTCCGGACGTGGTCTGCCTTGCCCAAAACGGATTTACTATGCATTGGTTGAAGGTGCCAGTTAGAATGCGTATCGCCAACTCAAATGCGCCTACTCGCGCAGCGGCGGGTTGATCGCCTAAAGACAGTGGCCCTTTAGGAAACCGGAAAACTCGCACTTCACTCGCTGGGAAATCGACCATGTGCCGCGGGATGCGCAAGACACGAGTTTTCCTTCGTCAAGACCTCCTCGTGCAATTCGCACATTCTCCCGGAACAACCCTCGCCGAGCCGGGGAGGTCAACATCCGCGAGCGGCATGCGCTCCGGCGCGGCGACCGAATACCGACCCCGACATCAGACCGGCTCCCCCTGGGTAGCTTACGTAATAAAGGCCGCCCACTAGCTCGCCAGCGGCGTAGAGGTTTCTGATGAGGTCGCCTTCCGGCGTCAGAACCCGGGAGTCGCTGTCGATGCGGAGTCCGCCAAAGGTGAAGGTGATACCGCATGCGACACCAAAGGCGATGAAAGGGGGCGTGTCCAGCGGATTAGCCCAGTTGGACTTTGGCGTCTCCAACCCATCTGTACTCCGCCCGTCCTTGACGTTGGGATTAAACGCCACGGTATCGCGCACTGAGGCATTGAAGTGGGCTACGGTGCGCAGGAAGCCGGTCGAATCGACATCTTCCAGCTTCGCCGCCAGTTCTTCAAGGGTAGCGGCTTCGACGCGCGTGATCTGGCGAATGCGGTATTCGTCGCTCAGCAGGTGCGCGACCCTCTGGTCAAACACCTGCCACGCGATACCCCCGGGCTGTTCGAGAATGGCCTTGCCCAATTTGGAATAGGTATAATTTCGAAAATCCGCGCCTTCATCGAAGAACCGTTCGCCCCGCGCATTGACCATGATGCCGAAAGGAAAGCCATTTTTTTGTTGGCCAAGGAGATCCAGCTCCCCGAATTCCGGGGCATTGCGATCGTATGCTACAGCGTGACAACCGGACCAGTGGCCGTAAGGCTGAGCGCCAACGTCAAGCGCCATGCGGATGCCGTCGCCAGTATTGAATCGGCTACCGCGGACTTTTGCCAAGTCCCAGTTTTCCCCCAGGTAGCGAGCGCGCCACTCCGCGTTGGCGTGAAAGCCGCCGCTGGCCAAGATAACCGCATCAGCCTCAAGCGTCAGGAAATGGCCGTCCTTGATGACCTTAACTCCAGTCGTAGTCTGTCCGTCCATCACAAGCGATATAGCGCGGGCGCCGTAAAGGATTTCAATACCCTGCCGCCCAGCCGCAGCGTGCAGTGAGTCGACCAACCCCCGCCCGCCACCGGATACCTCTACCGTCAAGCCACCCCAGAAGTGGAATCGACCGTCTACCTTGAACGCCTGTCGGCCGTAAATGGGTACGAAACGCACTCCATAGCGGCGCATCCACACCAATGTGTCGAGACTGTCAGACACAAGTATTTCGCCTAGCTCGGCATCCATTCGATACTGTGACAACCTGGCAAGATCGTCAAAATATTGCGATTGGGTATATTCGCCGAAATCGGAGTTCTCCTGTTCCGCTGTCGTTAGGTCAGGGACGACTTCCAAGAGATCTGCCACGCCATTATAGGCGACGCGGAAGGCTGCGCCAGTGAAGGCGCTGTTGCCTCCTTTCTGATTTTCCGGAGCCCGCTCTAGCACGGTGACCGACGCACCTTGTTCACGGGCCGAGAGCGCAGCGCACATCGCTGCATTGCCGGCCCCTACAATCACCACTTGGCTCAATCCATAGTCCCCCACGGCATATGCGACAAATCGTAATAACGCCAATGTGGCCGACGGTCTTCGCGAACCACGTTGGCGTTAAACTACGCCTAACCGAGATCGATCAGGCAGCTCGACGACATGCGCTTGACACTTCGATCTCTATCTAAGGCTCATCCTGTTCTCACTATCCAGCGTCAAAACATCGTAAAGACGCTCGCCAGAAAGAGGAGTGCGCTGCCTTCCCCTGGATAATAGGTTAGGCTTGGATGATCGGTGTAGCTCAAGCCCACCGAAGAATATAGACCAGGCATGAGATGGGCCAAATAGGAGGCGGTCACTGAATTGGTTGCGTGCCGGGCGGATATTCCTGTTAGCGTCGAGACTGCATTTGTAGGATCCGCGATATATTGGCTGGTGACTTGATGATTATACACGACGCTTATCATGTCTTGCGGCCGAGCGTCGAACAAGCCAATCGCATAGAGCCTGCCCTCGTAATATTGGCTGAAGGCCGCCGTCTCCGGCGGCGCATACATTGCGGACACGCCGGCGTATATGCCGCGATAAGCGGTAAAGGGCATCGACGGATCGGCTTGCCAGAGCTGGCGGTCCGCAAGGAAATACGCGGCGTTATTTTGGCTCGTGCCGCCGGTAGCAAAATTCTGATATTGCGAAAAATTGTGCATGATGCCGAACCGCGCCCAAGTCTGCGGCTCGCCTGGCGCGGCGGCGTTTTTGTAGCCAATTTCGTCAATCAGGAGCGGCGCCCAGCTCGGCACGGTAAACCGCAAGTTTGTCGGGTTCTTTGCTATGGTATCCACCAACACGTTGGGTGTGGGGCTAAGGCTTCGTTGTATGCCAAATTCATTATAGAGGGCGTCAGTCATGTGATAGGTAATGATAGCCGCCGGCGCGGATTCACCTGGACTTGACAGTCCGAGTTCAAAGGGAATTGACGCGGAAGGACCGAATGGGCTAGCGACATTGCCGCCTATATATGTGCCGACGAAGGATTGAGAGCCTTGAAGATAGCCGACTAGCACTTCTACTTTTTTATCAAAGAGAGTCTGATAATATTGCAAGCCGCCGAGCCCGAATTGTCTAGGGGTGAAATTATTCATCGTGGAAGCAGTCTGGACGCCGGCGATTCCTATTTGACCGTCTGGAATGCCGTAACGGCTAAGATCGACGGTCAAAAAAACTTGCGGCGAATTTAAGAAGCTGGGCCTTTGGCCCCAATAGGATTGAAGCCCAGGAGCGCTAGATTGCGGATGAGATAACATATTATCGCTGAAAATAGTTACGTTATAAGCAATAATTGCGAATCCATTGTTAGCGAGAGTTGAGCGCCAGCCGCCGTAATCCTGCAACAGACTGTCGCCGAAAGAAGGAAACGGAATGTTCCAGCCTTTCCAGCCAAAAGCCTGATCAAAGCGAGCCGGCGAGGCCGCCATTGTAGCCGCAAACGCCGCTTCGGCAGATTGTGGCGGAGGACCCATGACGTCGGCTTTGCCTATAGCTTGTATCTTTTTGCGATTGGTTTTCGCTGTCTCATGTTTGGGCGGCACCGTGGATCCCTTGTCCATGTCGCCGGTAAGATTCGCTTTTTCGTCGGCGAGCGCACCCCCGCCAAGAAGTAAACTGACAACTAGTGCAGCGGCGCCGCGCAGCTTCATATATTCCTCCCGCTCGTTTATGTGAAATGCATCGAGGCACTCATAAGCGATTTACTCAGGAATAATGACAACTGTCTACAGTTTTCGATCTCGGTAGCAGGTCCCTTTGGCGGGTCTCGGTCTCGTGCGACCTTTATGTAACAGAGATGGAGGCGCAAACTTAGAACCCGATCTTCGCGGACGGTCGCAAATCGCGACTAATAAGGGCGCGTTGTCGCATCGGCGCGCGCCAACGATCTCGGATGCGTCAAGCAAAACGCGAGTGCGACGGGGAGATATTTTCCTCTGAAAGGATGATACGTCGGTTAAAGCGCCGTGCGGTGCGACTGCGACTTGGCGGATGAGCGGGCCTCATTCCTTGGCGGCGGCGCGCTTCTCGATATGTGCGCGAGCATTGCGTAGGTGCCGACGCATCGCGGCTTCGGCACGGTCCGGGTCGCGCCCAGCCAAGGCGTCGACTATGACTTCATGTTCGTGGAACGCCTTCCTAGCGCGTCCCTGCAAAGTGCTCGATTTGTAGCGATAAACACGCAAAAGGTCGTACAAGTCGTTGCATAGCATGCCGATCAAGCGCTCGTTTTTGCTTGCCTTGATAATCCGAAAATGAAAGTCGAAATCCTTCCCTTCCTGATAATAGCCGGTGCCAGCGCTGACGGCTTCTTGTCGGCCATGTTCATTCAACAGGTCGCGTAATGAGGAGATCTCACCATCGTCCATCTGTTCAGCCGCGCACCGGCAGGCCATGCCTTCAAGCGCCTCGCGGACGACGAGGACGTCATGCAGGTCGCGAGGCGATAGTTCGGCAACCCGCGCCCCGATGTTGGGGATACGCTGAATAAGCTTTCTGCCTTCCAGCCGACGAATCGCTTCGCGCAACGGCCCACGGCTCACGCCTAGCCTCTTGGCAAGCCCAAGTTCGCTCAGTTTGGCGCCCGGCGCCAGTTCGCCGCTGAAAATCGCGCCTTCAAGTTGACGTGCGATTGCGTCGACGAGCGAATGCGCTTCGACGGGGTGCATGCTGGATTCAGGGTCCATGGACAAATGGTAATGCGCATCGCGATACTGTCAACAGTTTTCGTAAATTCACGGGCCACTGCTAGAAAACTGTCGACAATATACAAAGTCAATGATAGTCGTCGTTTCCGGCGCTGCAACCTCTCCTGCCCACGGTGGCGTTGAAAAAACACTCGGAAATAGGAAGTTTCAAGGAAATCGATAATGGCCACGAATCGCACCAATATGACGCAAGACGTGGCGCTGCTACTGCTTGATCTGCAAAACGAAATGGTTGACCCAACCGGCAAAATCGGGAAAGGCGGACTGGCGCCGATCGTCGCCGAACGGAAGGTGCTGCAGAACGCACGCAGAGCTTTGGACGCAGCGCGGGCGCGCAGCAATCCGGTTATTCATGTACGTTTGGGTTTCCGGGCGGACTATGCCGACGCCGTCAGCGTCGCCCCGCGCATCTCAAGACTAAAGGAGCATAACGCAGCGATCCTCGGAACCTGGGGGACGGAATTCCCGGAGATCCTCGCCCCCGCCGAGAATGAGCTGATTTTTACCAAGCAATGCGTTAACCCGTTCTTCAACACAGGGCTCCTCAACTGGCTCCTGCAACGCGGCGTAAAGCATGTCGTCCTTGGCGGCGTCGTCACCAATCTCGTCGTGGAGGCGACAGCCCGCGCAGCCGATGACGCCGGTCTCGCAGTGACTGTACTCGAAGACGTCTGCGCCGCGCCAAGTGCCGAATGGCATGCTTTCTCCATTGAAAAGATGCTGCCTCTGTTCGCCACGATTTCGACCTCGCCACAGTTCGCGGCGTAAGGCGATGACTTCATTACGGACCCCAGAGGACGCCCATATGCGGAACACGACGAGATTGAAGCTGATCATGGCGCGTCGGACCGCTGTGACCGCACCCGGGGCAGCGAACGCTCTTTTCGCACGGGTCATCGAAGATCTCGGTTTCGAGTGCGTGTATGTGACTGGCGCCGGCATAGCCAACATGCAATTGGGAATGCCCGACATCGGCTTGACATCTGCTACTGAGATCGCCAACGCTGTCTCCGCGATCAGCGACGCGGTGTCGTTGCCGCTGATCGTCGACGCCGATACTGGCTTCGGCAATGCGCTCAACGTCTACCGTTCGGTACTCCAGTTCGAACGTGCCGGCGCTGCCGCTATCCAACTCGAGGATCAAGTCTTTCCCAAGAAGTGCGGTCACTTTGCGGGTAAAGAGGTGATACCCTGCGCCGAGATGGTCCAGAAGATCAAGGCTGCTGTCGACGCGCGCCATGATAGCGACCTCCAAATTATCGCCCGTACTGACGCTATCGCGGTGGAGGGCATCGACCGCGCCATCGACCGCGCGCACGCCTTCATTGAAGCAGGCGCGGACGCAACCTTTGTGGAGGCGCCCACCACGATTGCCGAAATGGAGCGCATCGGTCGAGAGATTACCTCGCCGCAGGTGGCGAATATCGTCTTTGGCGGTAAGACGCCAGACCTTGGCCAGCGGCACCTGACGGAATTGGGTTTCTCGATCGTGCTCTATGCGAACGCGGCCTTACAGGCTGCGCTGAAGGCGTCGCGTGAGGTGTTGAGTGTGTTGAAGGATGAACGCTCCTTGGTGTCGGTCGCAGATCGCCTCGCGTCGTTCGATGAGCGTCAGCGCGTCGTCGCCAAGGGGACGTGGGACAAGCGAGAGGCGCGCTATCACGTGGTGAGCTAAACTTGTAAAATATGCCAAAGACGGGCCGAGGGGAAAGGACAATCGTGCAGGATAACGAAAGGGACGCTTACGATATCGTCGTAGTCGGCAGTGGTATCGCCGGCCTTTCGGCGGCGGTTACCGCGGCTGAATCCGGCCAGCGAGTGGGGATAGTCGAACGCGCGGCCGAGGGCGAGCATGGAGGCAACACGCGCTACACAGAGGCCTATCTGCGCATGAAAAGCGTGGATGAAACGGCCGACGACTTCGAATATCACTTTGCCGAAAACGCTGGCGGCTACATCGACCCGAGCTTCCTACAGGAAGCGACGCGCGACTACCAGAATTGGTCGCCTCTGATGCGCTCGCTCAGTATGTTGGACCCGGAGATTATCGGAAGTCTCGCAGAGAACGCGGGACCGACATTACGCTGGCTGGAAAGGCTTGGCGTCAAGTTTGAGTTCCTGCCGACCGCGTTCATTACCACGACAACGACGCGTCTCTTGCCCGTGGGCGGGGGGCTAGCCCTGGTCGAGACGCTCACCGCCAAGGCCAAGGAAAAGGGCGTCGCTATCCATTTTAACTCTACCGCACAAAAGCTCCTGACGGACGTTGAGGGCGCCGTTGCAGGTCTTGTTGTTCAGCAGCGAGGTAAGCGTCGCGCGGTGTCGGCCAAAGCCATCGTGTTGGCCTGTGGCGGTTTCGAGGGCAACGCGGAAATGCTAGCGCAATACCTCGGACCGCGCTCCATCAACCTGCGGCCTGTAGCGCGCGGCGGCTACTACAACAAAGGCGAAGGCATCCGCATGGCGCTTGAAATTGGAGCCGCGCCGAACGGTGATTTTGGCAGTTACCACGCCGAGCCGGTTGACCCGCGCTCCGACGTCGCCGAGCCCGCGGTATTCACCTTCCCTTATGGCATTCTGGTGAACAAGGATGGTCAGCGCTTCGCTGATGAGGCTCCGGGTACGGTCGACGCCGTATATGAGAGCGTTACCCGTCGCATCTACGAGCAGCGTGACGGCATTGCCTACCTAATCCTCGACGCCAAAATCGAGGAGGTGCCGAATTGGAAAAAGAGCCTGCGCACCAATCAATCGCCGATCACCGGCGGCGCGCTAGCAGAGCTGGCGGACAAGATCGGCCTCGACCCCCGGACTTTGGAGCAAACGGTGAACGCCTATAACGCCGCCTGCCGCGACGGCGTGTACAAGCCATTGGAGCTAGATGGTCTGGCGACCAAAGGACTGGAGCCGAAGAAGTCGAACTGGGCGCGGCCGATCGATACGCCGACCTATCGCTGCTATCCTATCATCTCGGCCAACGTCTTCACTTTTGGCGGACTCAAGATCAACCGCCACGCCCAAGTGTTGAACACGGATGGTGACCCTTTGCCCGGGCTTTACGCCGCTGGCGAGACGGCAGGCATCTATTACCGAGTCTATACCGGCTCGACTTCCGTCCTGCGCGGAGCGGTGTTTGGGCGCCTCGCCGCTCAACACGCCGCCGCTCTTTAGGGTAAGCCGCTATGACTTTGCGTACCGGTCAGGTGGCCGTGGATTTTACGGGGCGGACGGCCATCGTGACTGGCGCGGCGGGGATCATCGGCTCCGCTGTCGCGTTGCGCTTGGCCGCCGGCGGCGCCAACCTCTGCCTCGCCGGCATCGGCGATCTCGCGGCGCTAACGGCCGAACTATCGAGCTTCGACGTCGGCATTCTCACCGCGCCCACTGACGTATCCGACAAAGCGCAAGTTCAAGATGCAGTCATTGCCGCTGTCGACGCTTTCGGGGGTGTCGACATTTTGGTGACGGTAGCCGGAATTACCTCTTTGGGATCGTTCGAATCGATCTCCGTGGAGGATTGGGAACGGGTTCAGGCGATTAATCTAAAAGGTGTGTTCCTGTGCAACCAGGCTGTCATCGCGCCGATGAAGGCGAAAGGGTACGTGCGCATTGTCAACGTCGGTTCGGCGCTCGCCAAGAACGGCGGTAACCCACGGCCGTGGCTCGACCCGGGTGAACAAGCGCAGGCGGCCAATGCCGCCTATGCGGCCGCTAAGGCGGGTGTGCATGCGCTGACCCTTTGCCTCGCCAAGGAGTTGGCGGCGCACGGCGTCACCGTCAACGCCGTGGCGCCCGGCCCGATCGCAAGTCCGATGACGACAAACTTCCCGGCCGCGCTCGTGCGCCAGCTCCCGGTCGGTCGGATGGGCTCCGCTAAGGAGGTGGCCGCCGCTATCGCTTTCCTCGCAGCTGAGGAAAGCGCTTTCATCACCGGCGAGATCGTCGACGTGAACGGCGGGTTGTGGATGGATTAGCGAAACTCAATCCGACACGAGATCGAAAGACAATCGGATCCATTGACCTTGCAACACTCAATCCGCAGGCGCTTGCTGACTCCGCGTTGCTGGCGCTCACCGATTGGGTGGAGATCATCGAGAGCCTCCGCGAGAGGCCGAGAACATCACCCGTGGAGATCGTAGTAAAGCCCCGCGGCCCCCATCGTTCACCGCAGCCGCTTCGAAGCGTCGTCAGAGCTAATAATTCGGCAAAAGTTCGAGAACTGCCTCACGGTGGCTGGGTTTTCGCCGATACTTGGGGAATTCTGGGATCAATTGATGCGGGTCGAAGAAATTACAGCGTCTGACCTCCTAAAACCGGATCGGCATTGATCGCTTTCGTTGGAATTCGGTCTTGAAGCATTTCAGACTACGGGCGCAAAAGGCCAAAAGGCACCTGGGATTTATGGATAACTGTTGACAGTGCGCAGTTTACCGGCTAAGGCTTCGTTGACGTTTGGCGGTATGGCCGCTTCAGACCTCAAGTGACGGGCGTTAGACATTGACCATCAAATTCTATTGGGATGGCAGAAGAACGATATCGTCCAGGCGCGCCTTACTGTCATAGGCGGCGAGCGGTTCCGCGTGCCGGCCGTGATGCGGCTCTCAATCCCCTAAGCCAACTTGGGCGCGAGAACGAATTCGGGTCACTCGCTCCCTTGTTTCCTGTTTAGCATTACGGCCAAACTCCTTCCCTATTGGCTGTAAACTCGGGCGGGTCCATGCGAGCCATCCTCTGGACCCGCCTCCTTTTTCAACCACGTGCTGAGGCCATGCATCTAGCTCGCATTCGCAAAATGCGCCGAGACTTTTTACCTTTAGATTTTGCAAAGCCTAAGCAGCGCAGCATCACAGCATAGAAAGCTTCGGCGGGACTTTGACGACAGAAAGCGGCGCGCCGAAGACGAAATGGGTTTACGCGTTCGGCGGCGGCAAGGCCGAAGGGACGACCAAAATGCGCGACCTTCTCGGCGGTAAGGGCGCAAACCTCGCCGAGATGGCCAATCTCGGCCTTCCCGTGCCCCCCGGCTTCACCATTACGACGGAAGTCTGCACCTATTTCTACACGAACGGGAAGAGCTACCCGCCCGAACTCGAAGCCGATGTGAACGCGGCGCTCG
>NZ_CABFMQ020000088.1 GCF_901905185.1 Methylocella tundrae | reverse complement strand
CGCTCGACCAGTTGCTCCATCCGACGATTGACCCAAAGGCCGAGCGCAAAATCGTCGCGACCGGCCTGCCGGCTTCGCCGGGCGCTGCGAGCGGCGAGATCGTCTTCAGTTCCGAGGACGCCGAGACAGCCAAGGCGGCGGGCAAAGCCGTGATCCTCGTGCGCATCGAGACGAGCCCGGACGACATCCACGGCATGAATGTCGCCGAGGGCATTCTGACGACGCGCGGCGGCATGACCTCCCATGCGGCCGTGGTGGCGCGCGGCATGGGCAAGCCCTGCGTATCCGGCGCCGGAACAATCCGCATCGATTACAAGACCGAGAAGATGACGGCCGGCGGCGTCGAGTTCTCGAAAGGCGACATCATCACGATCGACGGCGCGGCGGGCCAGGTGCTCCAGGGCGAAATCGCCATGCAGAAACCCGAGCTCTCCGGCGAATTTCAGGCGCTGATGGGCTGGGCCGACGCGATCCGCCGGATGGCCGTGCGCGCCAACGCAGAGACGCCGCAGGACGCCCGGATTGCGCGCCAGTTCGGCGCCGAAGGCATCGGGCTCTGCCGGACGGAGCATATGTTCTTCGAGGGCGACCGCATCATCGCGGTGCGCGAGATGATCCTCGCCGATGATGAGGCCGGACGGCGCAAGGCTTTGGCCAAGCTTTTGCCCATGCAGCGCAGCGATTTCGCCGAGCTGTTCGAGATCATGTCCGGCCTGCCGGTGACGATCCGCCTGCTCGATCCGCCGCTGCATGAGTTTCTGCCGCAATCGGACGAAGAGATCGCAGAGGTCGCCGCGTCAATGGGCGTCTCAGCCGACGCCCTCAAGCGCCGGGCCGCCGAATTGCATGAATTCAATCCGATGCTCGGCTTTCGCGGCTGCCGGCTGGCGATCGCCTTCCCCGAGATCGCCGAAATGCAGGCGCGCGCGATCTTCGAGGGCGCTATCGCCGCCGGAAAGCAGACCGGCAGAGTCGTGACGCCCGAGATCATGGTCCCGCTCGTTATCGCCAAGGCCGAATTTGATCTGGTGCGGGCGACGATCGACCAAATGGCGCAGACGGTGGCGAAAGAGACGGGGGAAACCATCCCCTACCATGTCGGCACGATGATCGAGCTGCCCCGCGCGTGCCTGCGCGCCGCCGAAATCGCCGAGACGGCGGAGTTCTTCTCCTTCGGCACCAATGACCTCACCCAGACGGGCCTTGGCATCTCGCGCGACGACGCCGCCTCATTCCTTGGGCGCTACACGGCGAAAGGCATCCTGCCGGCTGATCCCTTCGTCACGATCGATCAGGACGGCGTCGGCGAACTCGTCGAAATAGCCGCCGAGCGCGGACGCAAAACCCGGCCCGACATCAAGCTCGGCATCTGCGGCGAACATGGCGGCGATCCGCATTCGATCGCCTTCTGCGAGAAAATCGGCCTCAGCTATGTGTCCTGCTCACCCTTCCGCGTGCCGATCGCAAGATTGGCCGCGGCGCAGGCGGCGCTGGCCAAAAAGGGCGATTGATCGGGCTCGAACGGCGCGACGGCTGTCGCCGACGCCCTTACGCGGGAGGGGAGCGCAATTCGACGGCGTCGCGCCTCGGAGGCGCGCCGAACATGCGCGCATATTCCCGGCTGAATTGCGAGGCGCTCTCATAGCCGACCCGATAGGCGGCGCTCGTCGCATTGGCGGCTTCCGCCAGCATGAGGCGGCGGGCTTCGAGCAGCCTTAACTGTTTTTGATATTGCAGCGGCGTCAGCGAGGTCATCGCCTTGAAATGGTGGTGGAAAGACGACGGGCTCATATGGGCGACGGCGGCAAGGCGCTCGATGCGCACCGGGCTTGCGAATTCTTTCCGCATGACATGGATTGCCCTGGCGATGCGTTGGGTATGGCTATCGGGCAGCGTCAGGCGCCGGATCGCCGCCCCGTCAGGGCCGGTCAGCAGCCAATAATACAATTCCCGCATGATCGAGGGATAGAGCGCCGGGATGGCGTGCGGCGTCTTCAGCAGGCGCATCAATCGCAATGCGCAGTCGATCAGCGGCGGCCCGAAGTCGCCGACGAAGACGCCAAGGCTTCGGTCAGTTGCGGCGATTGGATCTGCCGGCTCGGCGAACTGCTCCATGACCTCGCGCATGAGATTGACGTCGATCTCGATGACCATCGCAAGGAAAGGTTTGCCCGGGGCCGCGTGCGTCACCCTTCCGAGAATGGGCAAATCCAGGCTGACCACCAGATATTGCAGCTCGCCATAGTCAAAAACCTCATCGCCGAGCATGACCTGCTTGGCGCCCTGCACGTTAATGCATAACGCCGGCTTATAGAGCGCGTGCCGAGGCGAAGTCGGCCGATCGGATCGCATCAGCATCAGCGCTTCGACGCCAGTTGCGTAAAACGCGCCGCTGCTCGCACGCGTGTCGGTATAGGCGAGAACGGCGTCTCTCAAGGCTGACGACATGCGAAATCTCCGCGGACGATCCAACATAGCGCTTGCCGCGCTGCGACGCCAAGGGCGGCTGGAGGATTAGGCAAATAATTCGAATATCCGGGCATTCAGCAGGGACAGTCGGCGCGGTAGCTTCCGCCTCACACGAGCTCACGGAGAAAAGCCAATGCCGACCATCGAACATGACGCCCGCCACAACAGAGTAGCGCTCGTGACCGGCGCCAGCCGCGGCCTTGGCCGCAACACCGCGCTGAGCCTCGCCAGCAAAGGCGTCGACGTCATCATCACCTATCACTCCAACCGGGATGAGGCGAAGTCCGCCGTTTCGGCGATCGAGGCCTTCGGCCAAAAGGCCGCCGCCTTGCAGCTCGACACCGGCGACAGCGCGTCTTTCGACGGCTTTGCCGCGCAGCTGGCGAAGACACTGAAGGAAAGCTTCGGCGTCGAAAGGTTCGATTATCTCGTTAATAACGCGGGAATCGGCGTCCATGCCGCCTTCGCGCAGACGACGGAGGCTGATTTCGACAGGCTGATCAACGTCAATCTCAAGGGCGTGTTTTTCCTGACGCAGAAGCTGCTGCCGCTCATCGCCGATGGCGGGCGCATCGTGAATCTTTCCTCGGGCCTTGCCCGCTTCACCCTGCCCGGCCGCTCGGCCTATGCCGCGACAAAGGGCGCCATCGAAGTGCTGACCCGCTATCTGGCAAAGGAGCTCGGCCCGCGCGGCATTGCCGTCAACACGGTTGCGCCGGGCGCGATCGAGACCGACTTTAGCGGCGGCTTGGTGCGCGACAACCCCGAGGCCAATCGAAGCGTCGCCTCGCAGACGGCGCTCGGACGGGCCGGCTTGCCGGACGACATCGGGCCGATGATCGCCTCGCTGCTGTCCGATGATAACCGCTGGGTGAACGGGCAGCGCATCGAGGCGTCCGGCGGCGCCTATCTCTGATGCCGGAGACTTGGGAGGGAATCGTCATGTCGCGGCTGTCGAGGCCCGGATCATGGCCGGCTCGACGCTGACGCCCTCATCAAAAACGATCGGCGATGGAAGCCTAAGCCGCCTTGGAAAAAAAACGGATGCTCTCGAGCGGAATGCGTTCAAGCGGAATCGCATTTCGCTCTCTAAGCCTTTGTTTCACCGCATGATGTGGGCCCGAAAAGTCTGCAACTTTTCGGCGTCATGCTCTAATGGGTCGCGGCGGTGACGCTGCTCGGCTCGACCGAAAACTCCACCGCCTCGATGAGTGCTTCGCCGGCGAGCGTCATCAGCTCGACGCGCAGCGGGACGACGACATGGGCGCCCTCGACCGGGGCCAGCCAGACCTGGATCTGCCGGTTCTCCGCCATGAAACGGGTCGAACGCGAATCCCGCTTGTGGCCCGCGATCGGCGTATAGCGCGCGGCGCAGACCGAGACCGGGCCTGAATAGCCGGGGATCGAAACGGTGCGCGTGCCTGTATACATCAGCGTGATGTCGAAGCGCACGAAGCCGTCGTAAACGGGGATGCGGCGATTGCACGCGGATGGGCCGACGAGCGGCTGGCCGTTCGGCACCGCCATGATGAAGGCGCTGGTCGGGTCGAGAACATTGCGCCTATGGCTTTCCGTGACGGGAACGCGGCCGTCCCTGTCCTCCCAGGGCGGGGAAATATCGACAGCCTTGACGTTGCCGCCGACGAGCGCCATGCGGACGGTGCGGGTTTCCTGCGAATTGCCGGACGTCGTTGCATAGGTCGCGGGCGCGAGTGAGCCGCTCCGCATCGAGCCGGTCGAGGTCAGGGCCATTCTGACGTCGGCGACCAGCGCCGCGACGCCAGTTAATTTTGCATTGAAATCAATGCGGTATTTATTGGAGTCCAGCGACCCGACGGCGGCGGCGTCGCCAATATGCAGTCCGACCAAACTCACGGCGTAGCGCGCGCGCACGATCTCCGCGCGGGCGGGAGCGAAGCCAAGCTGCAAACCAAGGCCAAGAGCAAATGCGAGGCCGACAAGGCGAATCAAGGGCGATCTCCTCGGCGCGCGATGAATGCAGTTCGAATCAACGCGGCCGCCCAACGTGTTTGTCCGACGTCTTTGTAACGCAAAATCTTGTCCGAAATGTCGGCAAATTTTTAGCAAATCCATCAAGGTTTCCGCGCCGGTTCCGGCTCGCCAGCAGGGCGGCGCGGCCAAACCGTGTCGAAGCGCCCCATCCATATTGGCGGCGCGCGGCTTTCCTTTATAGTCTTTTCGGTTCTTGTGCGAACCCGGCTCGAGCGTTATCAGCGATCATGCGCCATAAATTGAGAAACAAAGCCGTCCGCGCGGGGCCGCCCCTGCGGTCTCTTCTTCTTGGCCTCGCCAGCTGGGGACTCGCGTTATCGGCCTCGCCTCTTTGCGCGCTGACCCTCGACAGTCCTCAGGCCGTCCTCGGCCAATGGGAACTGTCGCTCGAAGGCAGCAACAAGACCTGCCGCCTGACTTTGCGGGGCGAGCAGATACATGGCGGCTTTTACATCGGCATGCCCGCCGGATGCCGGCGCGCCTTGCCGGTCCTGTCGAATATCGTCGCCTGGGGTTTGCCGGACAGCGCGCATCTCGACCTCGCGGATGTCAATGGCGCTCCTCTGCTCTATTTTACGATGGAGAATGACGCCCTTGTCGCGACGGGGACGCAGGGCGAAACCTATCGGCTGACCTTCGTTGTGAGCGCCCCGGGGCATGCCGCCGCTGCGCCAGACGCGTTGCGCCTCGACGCGGCGCCGCCCGCGGCCGCTCCGGTCAAAGCCGCCCCGCTTCGTTCCGCGGACGTGCCGGGGCGTTACGCCGTCCTGCGCGAGGGCGGGCGTGACACCGGCTGCATGGTGACCCTCGACGTCGGCGGCAAAGCCTTTTTGTCTCCGGCCTGCCGCGATCAAGGCATTGTGATCTTCGATCCGATGGGCTGGCGCCTCGCGGGCGGACGGCTCGTGCTGAGGGCGCGCAAGGGACACACGGCTCAGCTCGACCTGCAGCCGGACGGCAGCTGGCTCAAAGACCCCAAAGACGCCAAAAGCCTCGCCCTGAAAAAGCTTTAGGGCAGGGTTTTTGCAGGCGGACGGCTGATCCGGCGCTACATCGCCGCACGTCTTCGCGCCTCGACGAGCCCCGCGGTCGAGGAATCGAGGCCTTCCGTCGAAAGGCCGGAGTCCGAGACGATGGGGCCGAGTTTGAGCGCCAGTTCCTTGCCTAGTTCGACTCCCCATTGATCGAAGGAGTTGATGTCCCAGATGACGCCCTGCACAAACACCTTGTGCTCATAGAGCGCGATCAGCCGGCCGAGCGTGCGCGGCGTCAGTTGCCTGTAGAGAAACGTGCTCGACGGCCTGTCGCCCTGAAACACTTTGTGCGGGGCGAGAGCCTTGATCGCGTCAGGGCTCAGCTTTTGTGATTCGAGCAGCGAAACGACCTCCGCGAGCGAGCGGCCCTGCATCAGCGCCTGGCTCTGCGCGAGGCAGTTCGCGAACAGGATTTCGTGATGCTTTGCGTCGGCCGCGATCGGCTCGGCGGCGACGAGAAAATCGATCGGCACGATTTCCGTGCCCTGATGCAGCAGCTGAAAAAAAGCGTGCTGGCCATTGGTGCCGGGCTCGCCCCAGATGACGGGGGCGGTGGCGCGCGTGACGGCGGCGCCCGAAAGATCGACCGACTTGCCGTTCGATTCCATGTCGAGCTGTTGCAGATAGGCGGAAAAGCGCGCCATCCGTTGATCGTAGGGGATTACGGCATGGGTCGCAAACCCAAACACATTGCGATACCAGACGCCGAGCAGCGCCATCAGCACGGGAATGTTGCGATCGAGCGGCGCCTCCATGAAGTGCCGGTCGATATCCTCGCCGCCGCGCAGAAAATCCTCGAAATTATCGCGGCCGATGCCGATCGCCAGCGAAAGCGCGATTGCAGACCAGACCGAATAGCGCCCGCCGACCCAATCCCAGAAGCCGAACACGCGATCGCTTGCGATGCCGAAGGCGGCGATCTTTTCGAGCTGCGTCGAGACGGCGCAGAAATGATAGCCGATCGCCGCCTCTCCAAGCTTTTCCGCGACATATTTGCGCGCGGTCGCGGCGTTGGTCATCGTCTCCAGCGTCGTGAACGTCTTGGAGCAGATGATGAAAAGCGTCGTCTCGACGGGGACGCGCCGCATCGTATCGGCGAAATCCGCGCCGTCGACATTGGCGACGAAATGCAGGCTGAGGTGATCGGCGATGAAAGGCGAGAGCGCGCGCGCCGCCATGGCGGGGCCAAGGTCCGAGCCGCCGATGCCGAAGTTGACGATGTCGGTAAAGCGTTCGCCATTGGCCGCCCTGATCTCGCCATTGCGCACCCGCTCGGCGAAGGCTTCCATCTTGCGCCGCTCGGCGATGACCTGCGGCATGACGTCAACGCCAGCGGCCCGCATCGGCGCGCCGCCGAGATTGCGCAAAGCCATGTGCAGGGCCGCGCGATGTTCAGTGCCATTGACGGGATCGCCATTGAACAGGGCGGCGCGCCGCGCCTCGACTTTGGCGGCGCGCGCGAGGTCGAGCAGCAGCCCTCGCGTCTCATCTGTGACGCGGTGTTTCGAGAAATCAAACAGGAGATCGTCGAAGGCGATAGAAAAGCGCGCGAATCGCTGCGGATCGGCGGCGAATAAATCCGGGATCCTGCTCCCGCTGATCTGCCGCTTGTGCGCTTCCAGCGCGGCGAAAGCTTGCGCGACTTCACTGCTGGCCATGGGCGAACCTCGCTGACGACGACGGCGCGTTATGTAACGCATTCAGCGCGCCAAGACAAAGCCGCCGCTCGCGCCGGAGCATGACCTCAAAGAGTCGCGGAGTTTTGGAACAAGGCGATGCGGGGAAACGGAGCGCCATGCTGCAAAAGCAGATCCGCCGGACCCTTCGGCCCGGCGGATGATTTTTGAAAACGCGGCGTGAGCGCTTCCGCGATCTTACGGATTGTAGGCGCGTTCGCCGTGCGAGGTGATGTCGAGACCTTCTAGTTCGGCGTCTTTCTTGACCCGGAGCCCGATCACGAGATCGACGAGCTTGTAGAGGATGAACGAGCCGACGCCCGACCAGAGCAAAGTGAAGCCCACCGCCTTCAGCTGGATGATCAGCTGCGCCACCATGTCGTAATCGCCGGGCGAACCCGTGCCGGGCACTTTGATGTAGTCGGTGAGGCCGACGCCGCCGAGAGCCGGGGCCACCAGAATGCCGGTCGAGATCGCGCCGACGATGCCGCCGACGCAATGGACGCCGAAGACATCGAGCGAGTCGTCATAGCCGAACCACTTCTTCACATAATCGACAAAGAAGAAGCAGATGGCGCCGACGGCGAGGCCGAGGACGATCGATCCCATCGGGCCTGCGTATCCAGACGCCGGGGTCACGGCGACGAGGCCGGCGACGGCGCCGGAGATCATGCCGAGCAGCGACGGCTTGCCTTTAAGCGCCCACTCGACGAGCATCCACGACAGCGTCGCGGCCGAGGTGGCGACAAAGGTGTTGACGAAGGCGAGCGCCGTCGTGCCGTTCGACTCGAGGTTCGAGCCCGCGTTGAAGCCGAACCAGCCGACCCACAGAAGGGAGGCGCCGATCATCGACATGGTGACCGAGTGGGGCGGGCCGACTTCGCGCGGGAAGCCGATGCGCTTGCCCATCACGAGACAGCCGACGAAGCCGGCGATGCCCGCATTGATGTGCACGACGGTGCCGCCCGCGAAATCAAGCGCGCCGAGCTGGAAGAAATATCCGGCGTTGGCCTGCACCGCCTCGAGCGCGGATTGCGCGGCGGCCTTAGAGGCGTCGTCCTTCGCCGCTGCGAGGGCTTTGGCGGCGTCGCCGAGGGCGTCCGGGCCGGCCCAATACCAGACCGCGTGCGCGATCGGGAAATAGATGAAGGTCACCCAGAGGGCGATGAACACGATCAACGCGGAAAATTTGATGCGCTCGGCGAAAGAGCCGATGATCAAGGCCGGGGTGATGCAGGCGAAGGTCATCTGAAACGCCATATAGACATATTCAGGAATGACGACGCCGTTGGAGAAGGTCGCGACGGTCGACGACGGATCGACCCCTTTCAGGAACGCTCTGCTGAAGCCGCCGATGAATGCGTTCCAATCCGTGCCGAGGATTGGGAACGCGGCATGCGATCCTTCGGTGAAGGCCAGCGAATAGCCGTAGACGACCCAGATGATCGACACGAGCGCGACGATCGCGAACACTTGCGAGAGCACCGCCGCCATATTTTTGGAGCGCACCAGGCCGCCGTAGAAAAGCGCAAGGCCGGGGATCGACATCATCAGAACGAGGGCTGTGGAAACGAGCATCCAGGCCGTGTCGCCCTTGTTCGGAACCAGCGCCGGGGCGGCAGCCGCCGCCGCGGGCGCGGCGTCCTGCGCGAAAGCAAGGCCCGCCGCGGCGCACGCGATGAGCAGCCCGAGGCCTATCGATCGGGCCCGTATCGGTGGAGGAAACGCAAATTTCATTATGTACTCCTGCGAGTCTTGAAAAGAAGGGTCAAAGAGCGTCGAGGTCGCGTTCGCCGGTGCGGATGCGAACGGCCTGGTCGAGCCCGCTGACGAAGATTTTGCCGTCTCCGATTTGGCCGGTTCGCGCTGCTGCGCCGATCGCCTCGATCGTCGCGTTGACGAGATCTGGCGGGATCGCGACTTCGACTTTCAGTTTGGGCAAGAAACTGACCGCGTATTCCGCCCCACGATAGATTTCCGTGTGGCCTTTCTGGCGTCCGTAGCCTTTGACCTCAGTCACTGTCATCCCGTGCACGCCGAGGTTTGTCAGCGCGTCACGGACCTCGTCCAACTTGAACGGCTTTATGATCGCAACAACCATTTTCATGTGGATTTTCCTGTTTGCGTCTACCTGAGAGCCGTAGATTTGTCCGTGAGTCGGCCCGCCGCTAAACAGCAGGGCGCGTCAGACGCGCCCATGCTTGCGTGGTGCTTAGCAAGCGTTGGGCCTCCCGACAGCCGGCCTTGCATTTTTTGCGCGAAAAGCTGCGATTTGTCATGTTTCAGCTGGCCGCCGTGGCGGCGATTGCTCGTCACGGGGGCCTAGCGATGGGATGGGGCGCCAAATTTTCAAGGGGTTTCGAAGCGGACGACGCTGGATTTGAGAATTCTCGCATTCCAATCAGGCATAACGCCTAATAATTAGGCAGGCATCGGCTCATGCGTGGGAAAGACCGCCGGATCGAAAATTTCTCGGATTTTCACGAGTTTTGATCTGGAATGACGCATCCCGCCGCCACGGACGCGCCCGCCCGGGCCGTTTTGGCGGAAATGGCGCAAAATCCCGAGTAAACACCGCGGCCGACCTCAGCCGTCGGAGCGCCGGCGACGGATCAAGCCTTCTTGCATGACGGAAGCGACCAGCTGGCCTTCGCGGGAGAAAAAAAGTCCGCGCGTCAGCCCCCGGGCGCCGCTCGAATTCGGGCTGTCCTGCGCATAGAGCAGCCATTCGTCGGCGCGAAAGGGCCGGTGAAACCACAAAGCGTGATCGAGGCTCGCCACCTGGAGCCGAGGGTCGAACACATAATATCCGTGACCGATGAGCGCCGTGTCGAGCAGGGTCATGTCGGAGAGATAGGCGAGAACGGCGCGATGAATGGCGGGGTCGTCGGGCAGCGGTCCTGCCGCGCGCAGCCAGACGTCCTGCACAGGGGCGCCGGGCTCGTGCCGCACGTAGCGCGAGGGATCGACGGGACGGGCCTCGATCGCCCGGTCGCTGGCGAACCAGCGATTGATGGGTTCGGGCATGATCGAGCCGAACTTTTCGATCAGTTCCGCTTCGCTCGGAAGCGTTTCCGGCATTGGCGCGTTCGGCATCGCGACCGCGTGTTCAAATCCCTCCTCATCGATCTGGAAGGAGGCCGAGAGGGAAAAAATCGCGCGCCCGTGCTGGATTGCGTTGCAGCGCCGCGTTGTGAAGCTCTTGCCGTCGCGCAGCCGATCGACCTCATAGACGATCGGCGCCTGCGGATCGCCGGCCAACAGGAAATAGCCATGCAACGAATGCGGCGTCCGGCCGGAGACAGTGCGGGACGCGGCGACAAGGGCTTGCGCGACGACGAGCCCGCCAAACACGCGCTGCCAGCCGATCTGCGGGCTGCGGCCGCGAAAAATGTTCTCTTCGATCTTTTCGAGATCGAGCATCGTCAAAAGTTCGGCGACGGCGGTAGGCGCGGACTGCGGCATGGCGGGACCCATTCCAAGTGGACGCCATGACCTGCAGGGTTCAGGCGGACCCGTCAAGTCAGCGGATGGGCACACGTCACCAGACGCGGGGGAGCAACCTGTAACGAACGCGCCGCGCATAGTCCGCATAGCCTTCGAGGCGACGATGAAGCTCGCGGTCTTCGAGGACCGTGCGGAGAATCAGAAGGGCGCCGAGCGCGAGCGCCCCTGCGAGCCCGAACCACGAGCCGAGCAGCAAGGCGGTCGATGCGAAGAAAAGCAGAGCGCCGGCGTAGAGCGGATGCCGGATGACGGCGTAGGGGCCGCTCGATACGACTGTCTGGCCGCGCTCCGTTTGAATGCGCACGACATTCGCCAGGAAGGCGTTGGCGGCGAAGGTCGCGTATGAAATCCAAAAGGAGCCGGCGAGCCCGGCCGCGCCGATCCATTGCAGCCAGACCGGCATGATGGACCAGCCAAACCGCGCCGCGTCGAGACCCATCAGGATCAGCCACGCGATGAAAAGCACGATGAAACTCGCCATGATGATCTTGTCCCAGAGCGGTTGGCCGCTCTGGATCGGGGGCCGCAGGCGCTCTTCAAGAAGAGCTGGATCATCGCGGGCGAGCATGCGCGTGATCAGCGCCGCGCCTGCAAAGAGGATAATCAGGAAAGCCCAGGCTGCGGGCCAGGCGAAGGTTCCCGCGGCCCCGAACAGGAGCGCCGCGAGAATCAAAAATTCCGCGGCGACCGCGATACAGACTTTCTTCATCGAACGACCGGCGCGCGCCGGCTCCCGCGTTGAGACCGGGATCAAAGTCTATTGCAAATCCTTCGAGACGTCCTCGACCGGTTGTTTCGATTCCATCGTGATGGTTTTGATCTTGCCGCCCGCGGCGGCAATCGCCGTGGCGAGATCGACGCTGCGGATCGACTGGTCGGCAAAAGTCCTGAAATACCATTTGAGGTTCTTGAGGTCGGCGACGCTGGTCCAGAGCGTATATTCCGGCAGGACGCTATTCCCGTTTTTTTCGCGGACGGAGCCGACGGGAATGTCAAAGGCGTTGAGGAGATGAAAGGCCTGGAGCACCGCGTCTGGTCCGGTGGCCGATTGCGGAGCCGACTTCGAAAACACCACCGCGCGCACCATCCGCGAGGGGGGCGTATAATCGCCCGGCAGGCCATGAAGCCCCGTGCCTTCGCCGAACTGAGCGAATTTGATGTCGGACAATTCGACCGGTGGGACATTCGTCACGCTGAGATTGATGTAATTGCGCAGATTGGTCATGTGCCAATCGAACGTTGGCGAGTTGGTGAGGACGCCGAGCGGATTGTCGTGGATCACGAGCTTGCCGTCGATCGGCTCGATCACCACGGAATTGCCGTTACGGTCATGGACGACGAAATGGACCGGCGGCGCCTGTTTGATGGCGTCGAGAACCACGGGAAGCAGCGCTACTTTGTCGAAATTGGCCTTGACCTCTTCGACCGACGCGAAATTGCCGAGCAGCCAATTGCCATATTCGAAAGGCGCCATGCCGCGTGCAATCGTCTCGGGGCTGGCCTCGGGATAGGACGCGTAGCCGGGGAAGTAGAACAGGCCGACGTAAAGCCCCTGGTCGTTGATGCCATCGATGATATCCGGCAGGCCGACGGCATTGGCGCCGAGCATGCCATATCTGGTCGTGTAGCTGAGGCCTTTTGCGCCGTCCGGGGTTGATCCGGTGATCTGCGTTCCTTTGGGAATAACGACGACATTCGATTGAAGATCGAAACCGAATTCCAATGTGCGCCCCGGAACGACAGCGCCGTCCGCTGCGACGAGGCGCAGGCCGGTGCACGCAGACGCCGGCGGCGCGAGAGCAATCATCGCCGCCAAGGCGGCGGCAGCCCATCGACGGATCATCATTCCCCCCTTTCCATTCCGGCGCACAAGACGCCGGTTCGCTACGCGCAGACCTTTGCGCCAAGTTGATCTGAATGTCGGCGGGAAAGATAGATGATGATCTGAAACAAATTGGAAATTGTTTTTCGGCATTCGACAATGCCGCGGCGGACAGGCCCCTTCAACCAGAAAGGCCTGGAGCCTTGGCGCATCGAAATAACGCCGCCACCCTGGGCCTTTCCGCCGGTCTCGCGATCGCCGACGGCTCACCGGGACGGGCGGCGGTCAATCCTGTAGCGGACGCGCCTCCTCCGGCAGCATGATCGGGATTCCGTCCCGGATCGGATAGGCGAGCTTCGCCGCCCGTGAAATCAATTCCTGGTTCTGCGCATCATATTCGAGCGTCGTCTTGGTGCGCGGACAGACGAGAATTTCGAGGAGGCGCGGATCAATGCGCGAGGGCTCGGGCGCAGGGGTCGGCTTACTGGTTTTATCGGTCATCAAGGGGCCTTCTACTGCAGGGTCGTCTGAGGGTTCTTACCGCGCGACAGCTCAATTTCGGTGATCGCCACGAGCACATCGGCGCGGCCTTTGAGGTCCTTTGCTTCGAGCAGGGCCTGTTTTTCCTTGGGGCCGAACGGGCTCATCATGGACAGCGCGTTGACGAGCGCCTCATTCGGCGCCTCGTGGATACTGTCCCAGTCGAGCTGGAGATCATTGGTCTCGGCAAAGCTGCGCAAGGTGCGCAGGAGGCCGTCGCGATCAACGAGATCTTCTCCGGCGGAGGGGCTGAAATCAACGGCGAAGGGCGTGAAATCGGCGCGGCACTGGCGATAGGGCGTGACAGCGTCGATCTCTTCGATCACCCTGAACCGCGCTATGCCGGTCAGGGTCAGAAGATATCGTCCATCGCCCGTCTCGGCCAATTGGGTGATGCGTCCTATGCAGCCGACCGGAAACAGTCCGCGCGCGGAGGCGTCGGGGTCCGGCTGGATCATGCCGACCATGCGATGGCTCTTCAGCACATCGTCGACCATCGCGAGGTAGCGCGGCTCATAGATGTTCAGCGGCAACTGCCCGCGCGGCAGAAGCAGGGCCTTGGCGAGCGGAAAGATCGGAAAGGAAACGGGCAACTCGCCGGGGGCATAGGCTTGGTTCATCCCCATGTGCAGATCCTCGACCTCGACAGCCTCTTGCATCTCGAGACATCCCCGCCCGCGGCGCTCGATCGGCCATTATACATTGATCGGAAAGAAAAACTATGCTCCGGCCAGCCTGCGGCGTCAGATCGCGAGAAGGATTCGGGCGATTTCGTCCGGATGGGTGATCATCGCTTCATGGGGAGCGCGAAGCTCGATCCAGCGCCAGCCCGGCCATGAGCGCACAAGCGCGCGCGAGCCCTCGATGGTCGCATAGGACGGCTCGGAGCAATGAACATAGGTGCGCGGAAGGCCATTGCCGACCAGGTTCCGCAGGGTCAGCGCGCTGGTATAGGTTCGCATCGGATGCGGCGTCAGACGCCGCAGAACCCAATCATAATCGGCGCTTCCCGGCCGAAGGCCGATGGATTGAGGCAGCGCCAGCGGCGCGGGGGCGGCAAGGCCGCCGTTGGCGCGCTCCGCGGCCTCGATGCGCGCTTGCGCCTCTGCCGCAGGATAGGTCGAAAAGACGCTTTTGCCGCTTTCGGGCACGATGGCGTCGAGATAGACGAGATGACCTATCGCCTCGGGAATGCGGTCGGCGACGCCGGAGACCGGAACGCCGCCAAAACTATGGCCGACGAGCACGACGTCGCGCAGCTCTTCGCTGACGATCAGCTGAACGAGATCCTCGACGAAAGTTTCGATGTCAATCCGCGGGCCAAGGAGATGGGCGCGATCGCCCATTCCGGTGAAGCTCGGCGCATAAACGCTGTGGCCAAGCGCGCGCAGCGGCTCGGCCACCCGCCGCCAGCACCAGCCGCCATGCCACGACCCATGCGCCAGAATGAAGGTTTTGCGCTCGCCCAGCGATCCGGCTCAGATCAGGAGAAGAGCACGATAGACAGTTTCTTGCGGGCGCCGATCGTCGCCGGCTCAGTCGGGCCCCAGGCCTCGAAGAATTGCAGCAATTGCTTGCGGGCGGCGTCCTCGTTCCAGGCGCGATCGCTCTTGATGATGTCGAGCAGCGCGCCCGCTGCTTCCTCGCGGCGGTCCTGCGCATTCAGCCCTATGGCGTAGTCGAAGCGCGCCTGATGATCGTTCGGATCAATCTCGAGCTTTCGCTTCAGCTCGGCGAGATCGCCGATCGAGCCCGCCTGCTCGGCGAGGTCGAGAGCGGCTTTCGCCGCGATGACGCCGGCGTGCTTCTCGGCGCCGGCCGGCGCCGTGGCCAGAAGCTGTTTCGCCGCCTCCAGATCGCCCGCTTGAATGTAAAGCTTGGCAAGGCCCGCGAGCGCTTCGAAATCGGCCGGGTTTTCGGCCAATAAGGCCGCGTAGACCTCACCCGCGCCAATGGCGTCGCCTTCGGCCAGCAGCGCCTCGGCCTCGGCGATGAGGTCTGCGGCCCCGCCGATCGGACCGACGAGACGCTCGATGAAGCCGCGCACTTCGGATTCCGGCAAGGCGCCGAGGAAGCCGTCGGCGGGCTGGGAGCGTTCGAAGGCGATGACCGCCGGGATGGAGCGAACGCCGAGCCGCCCCGCGATCTCCGGATGTTCGTCGATATTCATCTTGACCAGCTTGACCTTGCCGCCGGCCGCCTGCACGACTTTTTCCAGAATGGGCGCCAGTTGTTTGCAGGGCTCGCACCAGGGCGCCCAGAAATCGACCAGAACCGGCTGGCGCGCGGATTCGGCGAGAACGTCTGCGCCAAATGTCGCCGTCGTCGTGTCCTTGACAAGAGCGCCGCCCGCGGCTCCATTCGGCTTGGCTTGTTCCGCGCCGAGGCCGTATAATCCCGCCATGTCCCGCTCTCCTTCGGCGCCGTTCGCGCTCACTTGATTGGTTTTGCCAAAATGGAGCTTCGGCGGCAAAATCGCAACCCTTGCGCTGGTTGATTGCGATGATCCGAACGCCGCCCATTGAAGCAAAGCGCCCTCGCGGCGGCGCGATTTAACTGCCGAGTCCGTTCCTTGCTGCAAGCTTCCTCTCCGCGCCTTAAGTCCAGCCCCGAAGGAATCGCCGTGCAACCTCTGGACGCCGCCTCAGATGAGGCCGCTCGCCGCCTTGAGCAGCGCCTCGGCAAGATCCACACGCGCCAGCGCATTGGCATCGAGGAGGCTCATGAGGCTCAGGTCTTCGGCCAGGGCCTGAATTTTTTCCATATCGAGAACTGGTATTCGGTGCATGCGATGATGCGCCTCGCTCTGCGCCTGGCGGGCCTTTACGGACGCGGCCAGCGCAATGCGGCGAAGGTCGAATTACGGCGCAACGCGATCGTCTCCGAGCGGCTGCCGCCGGCGTTCGAGGGCTTCACGGTGCTGCATCTCAGCGACCTCCATGTCGAAATGAGCGGCCCGGCGATGGCGCGGGTGGCCGAACTCGTCGCGGACCTTGAATATGACATTTGCGTCATGACGGGGGATTTCCGCGCGGGCACCTGCGGCTCTTTCGCCGCCGCGCTTGAGGGCGTCGCGCCGATCTGCGCCGCTCTCAAAGGGCCGGTCTATGGCGTCCTCGGCAATCATGACACCATCAAAATGACGCCGGGTCTCGAAGACATGGGAGTCGTCATGCTGCTCAACGAATCGGTTCGCATCGATCGGGGCGGCCAGTCGATCCATCTCGCGGGAATTGACGACGCGCATTTCTTCCGCGTCGACAATATCGAAAAAGCGGCGGCCGATATTCCGTTCGACGAATTTTCAATTCTGCTCTCGCATACGCCCGAAATCTACCGCCAGGCGGCGCATGCCGGCTTCAACATGATCTTGTCCGGCCACACCCACGGCGGCCAGATCTGCCTGCCGGGGGCGATCCCGATCACGCTCGATTCGACCCTTCCGCGCGCATTCGGCGCGGGCGCGTGGAAATATCTGGAAATGGCGGGCTATACCTCGGTCGGGGCAGGATCGAGCGTGCTTCCGGTGCGCTTGAACTGTCCGCCCGAGATCACGCTTCACCGACTCCAGCGCGCCACTGATTGACCCTTGGGGGATCGTTAGGGCGGGGTCAGTAAGGGTGCTCGCGGATCTTGAGGCTGAACAGGGCGCGGGAAATCAAGAGTTCACCGATCCAGAACACGAGCGTCGCGAGAAGCACGTCCGACACGGTCAGCCCAAGCGCGCTCATGCAGGCCACCAACGGAAACACGCATTCCGGCCCCTGATCGAGGCCCGGCGCCATGCTGTGCGGCGGCAGTCCGAGACGCCGCTTGATAAAGCTCGACAGAAGGTCGCCAGCCATGGCGGCGGCGCCGGCCAGCGCTCCGACCTGCCAGCTCAATCCGAGCAGCAGCGCCGTCAGCGAGGCCGCGATGAGACTGGCGATGACGCCCCGGATGGTTTTGGCCGAACCGAACAAAGGGCCGCCGTCGGAAAAACGGGCGCCGAAATCCAGCGCAAACGCGCCCCGCTCGCGAAACATCCAATGGGCCAGAACCGGCGCGCCATTTGCGGCGAAGACGAGGATAAGCCCCTGAACGATCGGCAGAAGATGCATGGCGGTTCTTCACCTGCGTGGCCGATCCCGGCGGCCGCGGTCCGGTTTCAAGTGCTAAACGCCAGGGCGGCCCGCTTCGTTCCGCGCTTTACCTTGCGGGGACTTCACACCCAGACGCAAATCATCTGCTTCGTCAGTGATTTGACGCGACGTTCCGGCGCCGCGCGTTACCGCTGCAGCATCAGTTCGAGATTTTGCAGAGCCGCGCCCGAGGCCCCCTTGCCGAGATTGTCGAGCTTCGCCACGAGAATCGCCTGGCGCCGCGCCTCGTTGGCGAAGACGCGCAGCTCAAGATCATTGGCGCCGTTCAGCGACTCCGGCTCGAGTTTGCCGGAAGGGTCAGCCGGCGCGAGGGTGACGAAGCGGGAGCCGGCGTAATGGGCCGAAAGCGCGCCCTCAAGATCGACGCCTTTGGGCTTTTGCGGCAGGTCGTCGAGAAAAAGCGGGATGGAAACGAGCATCCCTTGCGCGAAATTGCCGACTGAAGGCGCGAGGATGGGGCGGCGCGAAAGACCCGCATAATGCTGGATCTCGGGCACATGCTTATGCTCCAGGCCGAGAGCGTAGAGCTCGAAGGCGGGCGCGGCGCCGCTTTCGTAATCGGCGATCATGCTCTTGCCGCCGCCCGAATAGCCGGAGACCGCATTGATGGCGATCGGCCAGTCCGCCGGAATGAGGCCGGCGTCGACGAGCGGACGCAAAAGCGCGATCGCGCCGGTCGCATAGCATCCGGGATTTGCGACGAATTGCGCCTTGGCGATGGCCTCAGTCTGCCCATGAGCGAGTTCGGGAAAGCCATAGGTCCAGCCCTTGGCGACCCGGTGGGCGGTCGAGGCGTCGAGAACGCGCGGCGCCTTTTCGCGCAAAGTCTCGACGAGAGCGACGGTCTCGCGCGCGGCGTCGTCCGGCAGGCACAAAATCACCACGTCGACGGTCGCCAGAAGCTCTTTCTTGGCGGCGGGGTCCTTGCGCTTTTCGGGCGGAAGGCCCGCAATCTCAATGCCCGGCTCATTGGCGAGGCGCGCCTTGATGCCAAGCCCGGTGGTTCCGGCTTCGCCGTCGATAAAGACTTTTCCGCGCATGATCGTCGCCCCGAAAGGTGAAGTTGCGGCCTAAAATCCTCCGATCATGCCGCGCTTTTGTGAAGGCGGATCGGGGAATCGCCATTTGATGACAAAAAAGGCGGCCAGCGGCCGCCTTGATCGTCAACGTCCAACCGTAAATGGTTAACGTTTTGAGAACTGAAAGCTGCGGCGGGCTTTTTTCTTGCCGTATTTCTTGCGCTCCACAACGCGCGAATCGCGGGTGAGAAAGCCCTCTTTTTTCAAGGCGCCGCGCAGGTCAGGCTCGAAAGCGACGAGCGCCTTGGAGAGACCGTGACGCACCGCGCCGGCCTGACCGGAAAGGCCGCCGCCAGCGACGGTAACGGTCAAATCATACTGGTCGACGCGCTTTGCGACGCCAAGCGGCTGCTGCAGGATCATGCGCAGCACGGGGCGGGCGAAGTAAACCTCGATCGGACGGCCATTGACGACGACCTTGCCGGTGCCGGGCTTGATCCAGACGCGGGCGACGGCGTCCTTGCGCTTGCCGGTGGCGTAGGCGCGTCCCTGCGCGTCGAGCTTTTGCACGTAACGCGGCGCTTCCTCAGGCGGGGCGGCGGTGGCGCTCTTCAGATCCTGAAGCGAAGACAGAGTCTCGGCCATAATCAGACAATCCTCGAATTCTTACGGTTGAGACTGGCGACGTCGAGCGTGACCGGCTGCTGCGCGGCGTGCGGATGATCCGCGCCCTTATACACTCTGAGGTTGCCGAGCTGCTTGCGCCCGAGCGGCCCGCGCGGCAGCATGCGCTCGACGGCCTTTTCCACGACGCGCTCCGGGAAGCGTCCATCGAGGATGAACTTCGCCGTCCGCTCCTTGATGCCGCCCGGATAGCCGGTGTGATGGTAATAGACCTTCTGGTCGCGCTTGCGGCCGGTGAAAACCACCTTCTCGGCGTTGATGACAATGATATTGTCGCCATCGTCCATGTGAGGCGTGAAGGTCGCCTTGTGCTTTCCGCGCAGGCGAAGCGCCACCAGCGTCGCGAGCCGGCCGACGACGAGGCCATTGGCGTCGATCAGCACCCATTTCTTGTCGATGTCCGCCGGTTTGGCGGAATAGGTCTTGCCGAACATCGTTTGAAATCCATGCGTAAAATCCGCACGGCGTTCTGCTCGGGCGGTCGATGGCTTGCCTTTTATGGCGCGGACGCCCGCCAGTCAAGCGTTTGCAACGAGCAAGACGAAAGAAATGCCTCAGCAATCAAGCGTTTGTCATGAGAGGTAATATAATACCGCAATTTGCTGCTTCGGATCGAATTTTTCCTCCGCCGCGCCTTGACGATCGCAGGCGATCGGCGTTTGCCTCAGAACGCCGCCGGAGGATCGCTCGACATGACACGCGCTTACGACACAGATTACACCGACGATTTTCTCCGCGCGATTTTGCGCAAGGTCAAGACGGTCGCCGTCGTCGGCGCTTCCGCGAACCCCGAGCGGCCTTCCTATGAGGTCGCGGCTTTTCTGATGTCGCGCGGCTATCGCGTGACCGGGGTCAACCCCGGTCTTGCCGGACAAACGATCCTAGGGGCGCCTTTTGTGGCCAGCCTCAAGGATCTGCCCGAGCCTGTCGACATGATCGACATTTTCCGCAACTCCGCGGCGGCGGGGGGCGTTGTCCATGAGGTTCTGCCGCTGGATTGGCGCCCGCTAGTGATCTGGATGCAGCTTGGCGTGCGCAATGAGCCAGCCGCCGCGCTGGCGAAAGCGCAGGGGATCGAAGTTATCATGAACCGCTGTCCGAAGATCGAATACAGCCGCCTCGGACTCGACCGGATTGGCGGGGAGGCCGACTAGCGCCCCTGCGCCAGAACCTGCGCATGGGCGACCGCCATGCCGAGAACGATCATCGCGAATGCCTGGTGCAGCAGGCCGGCCCAGAGCGGCACGACAAGCACGAGCGTCGTAATTCCAATCAAGGCTTGGGCCGCGACGAGGCCCGCAAGCGCGTTGGCGCGCCGGCTGGCGCCTCCAGCCCCCGCGCTTCTGCGTGTCAGAAGCGACTGGGCGAGCGCAAAGGCCAGCACCGCATAGGCGACCATGCGATGCTGGAACTGCACCGTCAGAAGATTATCAACAAAATTGCGCCAGACCGGCCGCAGCAGCGTCAACTGGTCGAGCGGGGGAATGAACCGTCCATCGATCAGCGGCCATGTATTATAGGCGCGGCCGGCGCGTAATCCCGCGACGAGGGCTCCAAGGCCGATCTGCGCCAGCACGGCGACGATGAAGATATTGGCCCAAACGCCGAGAGCGCGCGGCGGCGCGGGCACCGCGGCTCTCTTCTCGCGCAGCGAGGCGGCGAGCCAGACCAGAACCGCGAACGTCAGCGACGCCAGCATGAGATGGATGGCGAGGCGCTCCTGCGCGACCTCGACGCGGCCGGTAAGGCCGGACTTCACCATCCACCAGCCGACGAACCCCTGCAGGGCGCCGAGCGCCAGAACGCCGATGAGCTTTGGCTTCAGCGCGGCCGGGAGCTGTCCTCTCGCCCAGAAAAAGATCAGCGGCAGAAGGGTGGCGAGGCCGATCAGGCGCCCAAGCAGCCGGTGGCTCCACTCCCAAAAGAAGATGAACTTGAAGCCGCCGAGATCCATGTCTGGAAAGACGGCGGAATATTGCGGAATGTGTTTGTAATTCTCAAATTCGGCCCGCCAGTCCGCCTCGCTGAGGGGCGGAATGACGCCGGTCAGAGGCTTCCATTCCGTAATCGAAAGACCGGATTCCGTCAGCCGCGTCGCGCCGCCGACGACGACCATCAGGAACACCAAAGCCGCGAGCGTCCAGAGCCAGATGGCGACGGCTGGTCCCGCGCGCTGAACCCTGACATCGAAGGCCGTCGGCGCCGGCAGCGGATCATAAACCCAAGTCATGCCAGTCCCTTCGCACGTAGCGGCAAGTCACGCCCTTTGGCGATTGCATGCATTTTCCGAAAACTCCGCATCTTTCCGGCCTGACGCTCTAGAGCGCTTTCCGATCGAATGAACACATTCGATCGATCAGAAATCGCTCCAGATTCAAAAGCTTGAGCATATTCTTGTCGATCAGGTCAAAACGACCTGATCGAAATATGCTCTAGAAGCTTCGCCGCAGATCATCTAAAGCTGTCCGCCGGCATAAAGCCCCCGACGCACGAAGTCCATGCGCGCCAGCGCGCATCCCGGCGCAGACATGGAGACACACATGCGCATGCGAACCCGCAAATTCATCGGCGCGCTGGTGATGACGGGATTTGTGGTGGTTTACGCGCTGATCGCCATGGCGCTGGCGCAGGCGCGTCCGGTGCAGGAAGCGCCCCCGGCGCTTCAGATCGTTTTCTACGCGGTGCTCGGCATGGCGTGGGTGCTGCCCCTGATGCCGCTCATCAGATGGATGCAGAAGCCGGATATTTGACCGGTTTCACGCCGCGTCCTGGCCGATGCTCCGCTCAACGGGGGCAACGGCGCCGATAACGAGAATGCTGCGAGCGCCTGCCTCGCGCAGCTCGGCCTCGGCTCTCGCGATGGCGCAATCATGCGCCTCCGGCGCGGCTTCCAGCACAAGAAAATCGGCGTCCGCGGCGAGCGTCTTCGCCATGTCGTTGGCCTCCAGCGGCGGCGTCCGCAGCCAGATGAAGTCATAGGTGCGCGCCAGGGCGTCGATGACATTGGAAAGCTCGGAAATATCAATCGGACCCGCGCCGCCCGCCGGGACGAAATGGAGCCGCGAGCGGGGGTCGCGCCGGATCACCGCGGAAAATGAGGCGCCGCCGGCGAGCAGGTCGCTCAGCCCCGGCCCCTCGCATGCTGGAAGCGCGTCGGCGTCATCGGCCTCGGCGGCGTCGAGACTGACGGCAATCGAGCGCCCTTCGCTTCCCAAAAGCCGTGCGAGGGCCAGCATGATGTCCGGCGCGGTGTAGGCCGACGACAGCTTCGCGCCAACGATGCGAAGGCCCTTTGAGGGCCGTCGCGCGGCCAGAATGTGGGCGGCGATCTCATCGAATGCGACTGCGTTTTCAGCTTCGGCGCGTCGCGACGCCGCGCTCCGGCCTCCCGACGGCGGAAATTCCGGGATCTTTTTGAGACGAACAAAAAAGGGGAAGTCGCCGACCGCGCGCGGGAGCGCCATCGGCTCTTCGCCCGAAGGCGGCCGCGGCGGTCGCCTGAATGCGCCAAAGCCGAATGCTGCGAGGGCCGCGGCGCCTGCTCCGATCGCGAAGATCAGGTGACTGCCCGGAAGCAAGGGCCTGCGCGGGACGACGGCGGGTGAAATGACGCTCCCCGTGATCCCGGGCTCGCCGGCCTCGCGAGGCTCCGCGACGGCGCGCATCTCGAGATAAAGGCTCGCTATGCGATTGGCCGCGCTGGCGGCGAAGGCGCGGTCACGCGAGCGAAAAGCGATTGTAACCAGCCGCTGCGCCTCGGAGGCGCTGACGCTGAGCCGATCTTCGTAGGATTTCAGGATGCGCTCGTCCTGACTGACGCGCGCCGGATCGCTCATCAGTCCGAGGGAAATGAGCGCGCGGGCGATCGGCCCAACGCCTCTAGCCAGAGGATCAAATTCGGGCCGGGCGTCGATGCGCAGCTCTTTGATGGCGCGCCGGCCAAGATCGCGCGAGGCGATAAGCCGGGCCTCGCCGATGAGGGAGTCGGCGTCATTCGCGGATTGCGCCGGGGCGTTGACCGGGGCCGCGATATATAGCTCAGTCTCGGCGCGATATTGCAGGGGCGTCAGAGCGAGGAACAGGCCGGCGGCGAACGGGGCCGCCAGAGCCGCCGCGACCAGCGCCTTTTTGCGCGCCGCGACAGCCTCGCGAAATAGGTCGAGCCTGTGGGGACGGTCAACGTCCGGCTCTTCCCAATCCAGCCAATGCATCGGTCCGCTCCAGAAGCCGCAACGCGTCAATATGAGACGCCGTTATGGTTTCGGAGTGGTTAACGACACAACTAAATCGGGAGCTGGCGCAGAGTCTGCTCTGGAACGCCCCATCACCGGGCGAAGGTCCAAAGCTTTACGCCCGCTTGATCCGCTTGGGTCAGTGCGCCGCCTTGAGCCCGGCGATCTGGATCGCAGCTTTCAGCGTATTGCTCATCAGCATGGCGATGGTCATGGGTCCGACGCCGCCCGGCACCGGCGTGATCGCGGCGGCGCGATCGAGGCACTCAGCGAAGGCGACGTCGCCGACGAGCCGCGTCTTCGCCGGGGCGGCTGGGTCGTGCGAGGGGACCGAAATGCGATTGATGCCGACGTCGATGACGATCGCTCCCGGCTTGATCCAGTCGCCGCGAATCATCTCCGGCCGTCCCACGGCGGCGATGAGGACGTCCGCGCGGCCGACGACGGCCGGCAGATCGCGCGTGCGCGAATGGGCGATGGTCACGGTCGCGTTGCGGCCAAGCAGCAGCTGCGCGATCGGCTTGCCGACGAGATTCGAGCGGCCGACAACCACGGCTTCGGCGCCTTCCAGCTTGACGCCGAGCGCGGCGGCGGCCTTTTCAAGCAAAATCATGCTGCCAGCCGGCGTACAAGGCACCAGCGCGCGGGAAAGATTGCCGATCGCGAGCAGGCCGGAATTGATCGGATGCAGGCCGTCGACGTCTTTTTCAGGAGCGATCGACTCAATGATCCGCGTAGCGTCGGCGCCGCCCGGCAGCGGCAGCTGCAACAGGATGCCGTGGATTGCCGGATCGGCGTTGAGCTGCCGGATCAATGCGATGATCTCAGCCTCGCTGGCGGTGGCGGGAAGATCATGCTGCACGGAATGAAAGCCGACAGCCTTCGCGGCCTTGCCTTTGGCGCCGACATAGACCTGACTTGCGGGATCTGCTCCGACGAGGATCACGGCGAGGCCAGGCTTCAGCCCCTGCCCCGCCAGTCCGCGCACTTTCTCGGCGATCTCGGTGAGAACTTCCTCCGAACCACGCTTTCCGTCGATCAGAAGGGCCTTGCCGCTCGATGGGCGCAGGACGCCGCTTTCGGTCGGCGTGGGTGCAGCGGACATCATATTCCTCCAGTTGCGGCTTCGGCCGGGGTGCGGCCTTGCCATGTTCTTGTGTCAAAATTCTACGCCGCCGCCAAGCGCGCCCGCGAAGGGGGCTCTTGGCAGGCTCGTGCGACAGCGGCGGGTATAAGTGGAAGCGAAAATAATAATGGTCGAGCGACTTCGATACAAAAATAATTTTGCGGGCCGCCAAGATAAATTTGGCGGCAGGTTCGTCACCGGCGCGCGTAGACGCAGGTAGCGCCCGTTCGCCCGCGCGGGGTGCTGGCGGCGGGTCAGCCGGAGGGGGGCGCAATAAAGGAATAGCGCGCGACGTGATGGGCGACGGCGCCCGGCGCCAATATGCGCATGGATGGCTTTTCAAAGAGATCGCCTTGAAAATCCTCAGGATCGCCGTGCCCCGTCCAGGATTCGATCGCCAGAAAAGAGGCGCCGGCTTTCGACCACAGGGCGAAATGATTGAAATTCGACGTTTCAATCGCGATCGCCGCGCCGTCCTTATGCTCAAAGCGGAGACCGCGGCTGCGCGCATTGAGAAAACAGAGCGCTTCTTCGGCGAAAAGCTCCGGCTTCAGCGCGAGCCCGCGCCCGTTTAGCGGAACAAACCGCCGGGGCGCCTGAAAGAGCCCTTGCCGGGAGATTCCGGGCGTGAGCGGATCTTCCTGCGCCGCGAAGGAGATCTGATAGTCTTTTGGCTCGCCGCCGGCGAATGGCCAGCGAAATCCAGGGTGCAGGCCGCAGGCATAGGGCATCGGGCCTTCGCCCCGGTTTTTGACGGTGAGGGTCGTCGTCAGGCTGTCCTTTGCGAGGCGATAGCCGACGCACAGCCAGAACGCGAAGGGATAAAGCCTCAAGCTTTCCGCGCTGCTCGAAAGAGTGAGGCGCACGCGGTCGGGAGTGATGACGCCCGGTGAAAATGTCATGCTTCTGGCGAAACCATGAAGACCGAGGGAATAGGTTTGTCCGAACACGCGCGCCTGCCCGCCGCGCGTCCAGCCGACGAGCGGAAAAAGGATCGGCGCCGTCCCGTCCCAGAAGGTCTGGTCCTTGTCCCAGAGCAGAGGCGTCCCGCCGACGCTCCAGCGCAGCAGTTCAGCGCCGTGCAAGGCGAGCGAGGCGCGCGCCGGCCCCGAGGCGAGTTCGATCACATCCATGCGGCTTTGAGGCTCCGTTCGCCCGGCGCGGCTGATTCGAAGCGTCCGCAGCGAGGGCGACAAGACGCAAGCGCGGCGGGCGCGTCAAGGACCCGGCAGTATGGCGGGGCGGCCGACCAGAAAAAGGCGCTGGTTCGATGCCGGGCTGTGTGCAAACTCACAAACGCCGAGGCCCGCGAACGCCATGGTGGCTGGACGTTTCGACCCATTAGCTCGGGAGAGCCGCCATGAAATATCTCGCTGCCGCCGCCGCCCTTTTCGTCAACTTTGGCGCGCCGGCGATAGCGAACCCCGCCGGAGAGTGGCGCATCGCGGACGGCACGGCGAATGTCGCCATCCGTCCGTGCGGCGCCAATTATTGCGGCTATGTGTCCTGGGCGAAGGACGCCGACATGATCGGCAGGCCGATCCTGATCAGCATGAAGCCGAGCGGCAACACATGGGCGGGCTCGATCCTCAACGCCAGAGACGGCCAGAAATATACTGGCCGCATGTCGCTGCGCGGCGAGGAAATGCTGCAGGTCGAAGGTTGCGTCCTCGGCGGAATGATCTGTGGCGGCCAGCAGTGGTCGCGGGTGAGGTAGACGGCTCCCCGCGGGGCGCCGGCCGCCGCGGGGGCGGCAAATGCTTTGGCTTTGGCTTTGGCGCCGGAGCGTAAACGCGCTAAATCTTATCTGGAGATAGCGCGGAGCCGCGGTCTTGACCGCGCAACCGCGGGCGCAATGCATTTTCGATTTCACGGGATCGAAAAATCTGTCTATCTTTTTGTTTTATCGCATTTTCTTCATGCGAATGGAGGCCTGCTTCGCGTGAAAATGCTCTCAACGCGGGATGATGCTTTGAAGCCGGCCTTGACGGCGTCTCCCACAGATCTGTTGCGAAATCTTTTCCGGCAGCGGAGCCTGTTTGGAAAATATATCGCCTATTTTGTCGGACTTGTCGTCTTCGTCCTGACGATCAGCAGCGCGGTCGACGTGTGGATCACCTACCGCGACACGAAAAACATGCTGCTCCACGCACAAGGCGAGAAGGCTGACGCGGCGGCGCGGCGGGTTGAGCAATTCCTCGCCGAGCTCGAGCGCCAGATCAGCTGGGCGACGCGGGCGAGCGCCGTGACCGCCGACCAGCGCCAGGAAGATTATCGCCGCATTCTCGCGAATACGCCGGCGATCGCCGAAATCGCGCAGATCGACGGCTCCGGCAAAGAGGTCGTTACGCTCTCGCGTGACGGCGGCGTTCTCCATACGGGCGATGACTGGACGCTGACCGCGGCCTTCCGCGAAGCGCGGATGGACTCCGCCTGGTTCGGCCCCGTCGTCTTCGCCTCGACCGGGCCGCGCATGCAGATCGCAATGGCCCATGCCGGCGAGGGCGCCGGCTTCACGGTCGCCGAGATCGAGCTCAAATATCTGTCCGATATTCTGAACGGCATTCAAGCCGGCCCTGGCATCTCGGCCTATCTGACCACCAGCGAGGGACGGCTCATCGCTCACACCGACACGAGCCTCGTCGGCAAAAACCTCGACATGTCCCGGCTTCCCCAGGTGCACGCGCTGAAAAAGTCGGATGCGCCGGTCGACATTGGCTCCGATCTCGAAGGCCAATCCGTGCTGAGCGCCGCGGCGACCGTGCCGCGCATGAACTGGCTGCTGTTCGTCGAACAGCCGGTGTCGCAGGCTTTCGGGCCCGTTATCGCCCTGCTCGTGCGGCTCGCCTGGCTGTTTGCGCTGGGGCTCATTCTGTGCGTCGGCGCGGGGATGTTGCTGGCGCAACGGATGATGGGGCCGATCCGCGCCGTGCAGGAAGGAGCCTTGCGGCTCGCGGCCGGTGATTTCGACCATATGATCGAGGTCCATACCGGCGACGAGGTCGAGGTCCTTGCCGATGAATTCAATCGCATGGCCGCGCAATTGCGCGAATTCTACGCAAGGCTCGAGCAGAAAGTCGATGATCGCACCCGCGATCTCGCCCGCTCCGTGAGCGAGCTCAAGGCCCTGGAAGAGATCGGCAGGGCCCTCGCCGCTTCGCTGGAGCTGAGCGAGGTGCTGCAGACGGCGTTGACCCACGCGGTCGAGCTCGCCGAGGCCGACGGCGGCGCCATCTACAGTTTCGACCGCGAGCGCAACGCCTTTCATCTCGCCGAGGCGCATGGCCTTGATCCGTCTTTCGTCGCCGCTCTGCGCGAGGTCAAGCTGACGCGTCTCGATGGATTGCTTGGCGAGGTCGCCGAGCACGGCCGCACGGTGCAGGTTCCTGAAATCGGCGACGTTCCCGGTTTTCCCTTGCGGGCGGCGACGATCGCCGCCGGCTTTCGTTCGGCTCTCGTCGTTCCGCTCATCGCGCCGGATGGCGTGCTCGGCGCGCTCCTCGTCGAGAGCCGCAGGCCAGGCCCTTTCGCCGCGAACAAGGTGAGCCTGATGCAGGCCTTCGCGCATCAGTCGGTTCTCGCCATGCGCAACGCGCGGCTGTTCCGCAAGGTCGAGGAAAACGGCCGTCAGCTCGCCATCGCGAGCGAGCACAAGTCTCGATTCTTCGCCAATATGAGCCATGAACTCAGAACGCCGCTCAACGCCATTCTCGGCTACGCCGAGCTACTCCGCGATGGCCTCTACGGCGACCTGCCCGACCGCGCGAAAGGCGTCCTCGAACGCGTGCAAAGCAATGGCGCCCACCTGCTCGGACTGATCAACGACGTGCTCGACCTGTCGAAGCTCGAGGCCGGCGAATTGTCGCTCGCGCTCGATGAATATTCCATGCGTAATATCATCGAACAGGTCGTCGGCACGACCTATTCGCTCGCCCATGCGAAGGGCCTGCAGCTCTCGGAGGAAATCGAGGAGCCGCTGCCGATCGGGCGGGGCGACGAACGGCGCCTCGTGCAGGTGCTTTTGAATGTCCTCAGCAATGCGATCAAGTTCACCGACGAAGGCGGCGTCACCATCAACGCGCGCGCCGTGGCCGATATGTTCGAGATCATCGTCAAGGATACAGGGCCGGGAATAGCGCCGGACGATCAGGCGCGGATCTTCGAGGCGTTCCAGCAGGGCGACAACACCAGCACGCGTCAGAAGGGCGGCACGGGGCTTGGCCTTTCGATCAGCAAGCGCTTCGTCGAAATGCATGGCGGGACAATCAGCGTCGCCTCGAAGCTCGGCGAGGGCGCGACATTCACCATTCACATTCCGATCCGGGTCGAACGGCAGAAGGCGGCGGCGTAGAGACGCGGCTCTGCAAAAAGGGTGAGGCCAGTGCATAATCCGCCGCGCATTCTCGCCGTCGACGACGTCGCGGAAAACCTTGAGATCGTGTTCGTGCGCCTGCAGGCGCATGGCTATGAGATCATCACCGCCGCCGACGGAGAGGAAGGCCTCGCGAGGGCGCGTGAGCAAAAGCCCGATCTCATCCTTCTCGACATCATGATGCCGAAACTCGACGGCATATCGGTGCTGAGGGAACTGAAGCACGACGAGAGCCTTGGCTTTATTCCGGTCATTTTGCTGACCGCCAAGGCTGACCGCGCCGACGTTGTCGCAGGGCTCGACGCCGGCGCCGACGATTATCTGACCAAGCCTTTCGACCAGAGCGCGCTCGTCGCCCGCGTGCGCTCGATGCTGCGCATCAAGGCGCTGCATGATCTCGTCCAGGATCAGGCGGAAAAGCTCGCCGAACAGACGAAAGAACTCGCCGCCTTCAATGCGACGTTGGAGGCGCGCGTCAGCGAGCAGGTCGGCGAGATCCAGCGAATGAGCCGCCTCAAGCGCTTCCTGTCGCCGCAGATCGCCGATGTGGTGGCGGCGAGCGGCGACGCGCAGAGCCTTCTTGAGAGTCACCGCCGCGAAGTCACCGTGCTGTTTTGCGACTTGCGCGGCTTCACCGCCTTCACCGAGACCGCCGAGCCCGAAGAGGTGATGCGCGTTCTCAACGATTATCACGAAGCGTTGGGGGAGCTGATCGATCGCTATGAGGCGACGCTGGAGCGCTTCGCGGGCGATGGCATGTTGATCCTGTTCAACGATCCGCTACCCTGCGACAAGCATACCGAGCGGGCGGTGCGCATGGCGCTCGACATGCAGGCGACGATCAAGGCCCACGCTAGCGTGTGGCGCAAACGCGGACACGAACTTGGCTTCGGCATCGGCATTGCGCTCGGCTTTGCGACGCTTGGACGGATCGGCTTCTCGCGGCGCTTCGACTATTCGGCGGTCGGCAGCGTCACCAATCTCGCCTCGCGCCTTTGCGACGAAGCGAAGTCGGGCCAGATCATCATACAGACACGGGCGTTTCACGCGGTCGAGGGGCTGTTCGAGGCGCGCGAACTTGAACCCATGACTCTCAAGGGCTTTCGCCGGCCGGTTGAAGCCTTTGAGATACTCGGGGCGATGAAGCAGGAAGAAAAAAGCGCGGAGGCCTAGCTGATCGGGAGGGCGAGATGTTCTGGCCGCACTGGAAATATGAGGAATATGTAGAAAAGCATGTAGGCTGGGCCGATTCGGTCGAGTTGCTTGATCCCGATTCGGAGCGGCTCGACGAAAACGTCCGTAACGTCCACGTGACCTTTTATTCCATGCCGGACTGGATGGACTGGTATGACCTGACGCTCGATGATTCCGCATTCAAGATCTTCCATCACCGCTACAGGGCTGAGATGAAGGATTATAAAGCGAAACTGCGCCGCCAGTTTGCGCCGATCACAGGGTTGAGCGTAGGCAAGGCTTTGTTGAAGGAGCTCGGCTCCGTTCATCGCGTCGTAAAATTCCGCCCCAACTGGAATTGGGGCGATCCGCTCAATGCGGACACAGAGCCAAGAAGCGTCGCCCACCCCGAAAACGCCGATTGGATCCATTCGATGGCAAAGGGCGAGCGGTTCTATTTCCATCACAAGCGCCGGGTCGGCGCCGGCGGCGGCGCCAACTCGATCATTCGCTACACGCCCGAGATGTGGGGACCAGGCGGCGCCGCAAAGTCGAAGGCGCCGGGCGACGATCCGGATGAAATCATCTTTCACGAGTTGATTCACGCCTCTCGACAAATGAGAGGCGTCCAGGAAAACAAGAAGGTCGATCGCGGATATGACGACGTGGAGGAATATCTCGCGGTTGTCATTTCCAACATCTACATGTCCGAGAAAGGAAAGACGGTTCTGCTCGGCGATCATGGCGACGCGACGCTGCGGCATCCGGAAAAATTCCTGGACAATGTGCAGCACGTCGATGTGACGCCGCGTCAACTGTTGCTGAATTTCAAAACCGCACAACCGGACTTCTTCCGCGATCTCGCAAATATCGGTCGAGGAGTCGCCGCCTTCAATCCGGTCCGCCAATTCGACGAAGAATTGAAGGCTGGCAGGGCGCTCGCCGATGTCATGCTCGGCGCCGGCCGCTGAGATTTGGCCAGGGTCCGCGGCGTTGGCGCAAGGCGCTCAGCGTGGCCTTGCGCCGACCCGAGCGACGCGGACTACGGCTCCTTCCCGGCGATATTGCGAAGAGCATTCATAAGATTTTCAATGGCGTCGCTCCGGGCCGTCCCTTCCATATAGATCAAGGTCATGGAGGGGCTGAGGCCCATCTGCTCCGCGGCGCTTTGCCTTTCCTCCGGACCGCCGGGCACGCCCTCGCTCACCAGAAATCTGATCCACGCTGCGTCGAGCGCCTCCGGCCCCTTCCCGCAATCAATCTTGTCGGGCAGATCGGGCGATTCTTCATCCTGAAGAATTGTGACGCCGCATTTGTCCTTAAGGTCCTGCACCGCGGCCTCGATGCTTTTAAGGTTCTTCGCCGCAAGCTCCGCCTTCGTCGGCGGAGCGCTTTCCTCGCCGGACGCCGCAACGCCCCAAAGCACTGCTAGAAGGGCTCCGCCCGCTATCCCTTTTTTGGTCAGCCAACGCATTTTGCTCACTCCTTTCCCAATATGCTCTTTGCTTCCCGCCGGGGCGTCGGCGCGCCCGAAGATCGCGCCGACGCGAACCGCCGCCATAAGCCGCCGATCCCGCGTCCGGCGTCATCCATCATGGCGAAGAACGCGGGAACGAAGAGAAGCGACAGCACTGTCGAGACGATAAGCCCGCCGATCACCGCGATCGCCATGGGCGAGCGGAATTCGCCGCCGGCGCCGATCGCCAAGGCGCTCGGCAACATGCCGGCGACCATCGCCACCGTCGTCATGATGATCGGCCGCGCGCGCTTCTTGCCCGCTTCGACGATGGCCTCTGTCCGCTCCATGCCGCGCTTCATGGCCTCGATCGAAAAATCGACCAGCATGATGGCGTTCTTGGTGACAATGCCCATCAACATCAAAATACCGATGATGACGGGCATGCTGACAGGGCGTCCGGTGAGCAGCAGACCGAAGATCGCGCCGCCGATCGAGAGCGGCAGCGAAAACAGAATGGTGATGGGCTGGAGAAAACTCGCAAAAAGAATGACGAGCACGGCGTAGACCATGACGAGGCCGTTGCGCATCGCCTCGGTGAATCCGTCGAACAGTTCGGCCATCGCCTCGGCGTCGCCGGATTTGCGCACTCTTATTCCTTTCGGCGGGTTTTTCATGAGCGGCAGATCATAGATCGCGGCCTCGGCCTCGCTCAGCGTCGCCCCGGGGGCGAGCGCCGCCTGTATCGAGGCTTCGCGTTCGCGATCGAAGCGGCTGATGGTCGCCTCGCCCTGGCCGAGTTCGACGGCGGCGATTGAGGACAAGGGCACGACGGCCCCGGTCGCGGTAGGGACGCCGATCGTCTCGAGGACGTTCTTGTCCGTCCGCGCGAGGCCGCCGAGTTGCGCCCGGATCGGGATTTGCCGCTCGCCCGCGTCGAATTTTGCCAGCGCGGGCCCAACATCGCCGATTGTCGCGATGCGGAGCGTCTCCGAAAGGCTTTCGGTCGAGACGCCAAGCCGCGCGGTAAGGTCGCGGTCCGGCTTGACCAGAAGCTCGGGCCGTTCCAGCGAGGTCGAGGCGACGACATTGGCGAGCGCCGGGACGCGGTTCATCTGGCCGGCGAGCTCGGCGGCGAAATTCGCCACCGTCACGGAATCAGGGCCGGTGACGACATAAGACACGGGGCGCTGGCCATAGTCGTCGACGAACCAGCTGCGGATGTCGGGCAAGGCGTCAAGCTCGCGGGAGATTTCCGTCTCGAGCTCGCGCACGCTCTTCGTGCGCTCCGAGCGCGGCCTGTAGTTCACGACCAGAGAAGCCTTGCGCACGTCCGAGGTGCTCGGCGGAACATGGCCGCCGTCGATAAAGACATGCGTGATCTCGGGACGCTTGCGCAGCGCGCGCGCCACTTCATCGGCGATGGCCTGCGTCTGCGAAAGATCGGAGCCGGAGGGCAGCTCGATCGCAAGATGCGAGCGCCCGGCGTCCTGCGTCGGCTGGAAATCGGTGCCGATCAGTTTGGTGCTGAGGATCGACAGGGCGAAGAGGACGAGCCCGATCCCAACCGTGCGGTAGCGGCGGCGCACCGACCAGGCGACCAGTCGCCCATAGCGCTGCGTTAGCTTGCCTTCCGCCGTTTCCTCGCGCCCCTGCGTCTTGAGGAAATAGGCGGCGAGCATGGGCGTGATGAGGCGCGCGGCGAGCAGCGAGAACAGGACTTCGGCCGAGACCGTCAACCCGAACTGCTTGAAATATTGTCCCGCGATATTGCTCATGAAGCTGACGGGAGCGAATACGGCGACGATCGTCAGGCTGATCGCGACGACGGCGAGGCCGATCTCGTCCGCGGCGTCGATCGCGGCCTGATAGGCCGATTTCCCCATCCTCATATGGCGGACGATATTCTCGATCTCGACGATCGCGTCGTCGACGAGAATGCCGGTCGCCAGCGTGATCGCGAGCAGGCTGACAAGGTTCAGCGAGAAACCCAGCATATCCATGACGAAAAAGGCGGGCAGGATCGAGAGCGGCAGGGCGACCGCCGCGATGACCGTCGCGCGAATGTCGCGAAGGAACAAAAACACCACCACGACGGCGAGGATCGCGCCTTCGAACAGTGTGCTCATCGCCGAATGATAATTGCCGAGCGTATAGGCGACCGATGTGTCGATCCGCTTCAGGACGACGTCGCGATGGGCGGCTTCGAGTTCGGCGATGCGCTTTTCGACTTCGGCCGCCACAGCCACGTCGCTCGCGCCTTTCGAGCGCTGGATGCTGAAAGCGACGATCGGCTCGCCGTCGAGGCGCGCGAAGGTGCGCGGCTCGGCGATGGTGTCGGTAACGACGCCGAGTTCGTCGAGGCGCACGGCGCCCCCGCGCGGCAGGCTCATCATCGCGCCGGCGAGTTCATCCAGCGTGCGCGCCCCCGCCAGCGTGCGGATCGACTGGATCTGGCCGCCAAGCTCGGCGCGCCCGCCGGCGAGATCAAGGTTTGATCCGCGCAGGCGCCGGCTGACGTCCGCCGCCGTGAGGCCAAAGGCGGCGAGCCTTGCGGGATCGAGCGAGACGAGAATCTCGCGGTCGACGCCGCCGATGCGTTCGATATTGCCGACGCCGCGCACCTCGAGGAGCCTGCGCTCGACGACGTCGTCGACGAAATCCGACAATTGTTCCGGCGTTTTGCCAGGCGCGATGGCGGCATAGGTGAGGATGCTCGCGCCGACGACGCCGACCTGCCGGATGAGGGGTTCGCTGATGCTGCGCGACAGCTGCCCTCTGATGCGCGTGATGGCGTCCTTGACGTCGTTCAGCGCGCGGTCCGTATTGGCGTCGAGCGCCAGCGTGATCGTCGTCGCCGAGACGCCGTCGGTGACTTCGCTGAGGATATGGCGCACGCCTTCGACGCCGGATACGGCGTCCTCGACCGGCCGCGTCACCTGCGTTTCGAGTTCGGCCGGCGCCACGCCGAACTGGGTGATGACGACGGTGATGATCGGTTGATCGACGTTCGGCAGCAGCGTCACCGGCAATTTTTTGAAACTCGCCGCTCCGAGGGCGAGGATCACCAGCGCGAAGACGATCGCCGGCAGCGGACGCCTGATCGAATAGGCCGAGACATTGATCGTCATCAGGGGGTCTCCGTCGCTTTCCCGGCGTCCTCGCGAAGGACCGGAGAGACGATGTCGCCGTCGCGAAGAGAGGCGCCGGCGTTGGCGACGACGAGATCGCCGCTGTGCAGCCCGGCTTCGATTTCGGCGTCGCCGCCGGCGATGAGGCCGACCTTCACGCGCACGGTCTCGATGGCGCGCCCGCGCACAACCTGCACGCTCGCGCCCTCGCTGGTGTAGGACAGCGCGGAACGCGGGATCGAGACGCCGCAGCTGTGGCGCGCATCGATCGTCGCGCGGATCAGGCGCCCGGCGCGCAGCGCGGGGTCGCGTTCGAGGGCGAGCCGGACCTGACCCATTTGCGTCGCAGGATCAATCTCGGATGCGATCCTGCGAACGCGGCCGGTCATGTCGCGGCCGTCATCGGTCTGCACCCGCGCGCTCTGGTCTTCCTTGATCTCGGCAAGATAGACGCTCGAGACTTGCGCCACCGCCTCGATCAATCCATCGACCGCGAGGTGAAACAGCGGTTCGGCGCGCGGCGAAGCGATCGCTCCGATGCGCGCGCTTGATGCGACGATCGAGCCGGGGGCCGGCGCGCGCAGCACGATCGACGCGGGCGGGGCGGCTTGCGCTTGCGCGGCGGCCTGCTGCGCCGCGGCTTGCGCATAGGGGCTTGGGCTCTCGACGCGGGCAAGGCGGACGAGAGGCTGCCCCTCGGCGACGACATCGCCCTCGCTGGCGAGGATTTCGGCGACGGCGTAGCCTTCCTGCGTCAGCACGACGACCGCATCGGAGCGCGGCGCCAAAAAACCCGTCGCGTGGATCGCCTCCGAGAAGCAGGCGGAAGCAGCCTGCGCCACGCTAACGCGAATCCCCGCCGGTTCACTGCCTGCCTCGCCCGCCTGCCGCCTCAAATCCTGCTGCGCCGCGGCGGGATCCAGCCGGACGAGGCCGAGCGCAAGGGGAAACGCCAGGGCGAGCGCGGTTGCGAAAGACGATCTGAAAGGCAAAGCGCGCAAAAAGGTCATGACGGGCTTTTCCTAAGTCTGCGGATGCAGGGCGGGCGGTCGAAGCAAGGAAAAGTTGAGGCGAACCGGTTAAATCAGAATCGAAGAAGCCGGATCGGCGATCAAGGGAGATCGCGCACAATCCGAAAGCCGTTTGTGTAATAGCGCAGCTCGGCGTCGTAGAGAAAGCGCGAGGCGGAGCGGACATAGCGCGGCCCCGCGTCGAATGACCCCCCGCGCACGACGCGCTGCTTGCACGGGCCGTCATGCGCGACGCCTCCATCGTGCGGCGCGCCCTCGTAGTTCTCGCTCCAGCAATCTTCGACCCATTCGGCGATATTGCCGGCGGTGTCGAAGAGGCCAAAGGCGTTCGCGGGATAGGAGCCCGCCGGCGACGGCTGGCCGCCGCCGCCGCAGCCACGGCAATTGGCATGGCCGCTTCCGGCTTCGTCTCCCCACCAGAACCGCGTCGGGGCGCCCGCGCGGGCGGCATATTCCCATTCCGCCTCGCTTGGCAGCCGATAGGGATGACCGCTCTTGCGGGACAGCCAGTCGAGAAAGCGATGCGCATCGCTCCAGCTGACCTCGCCGACCGGGCCGTCATTATGGTCCCGGCCGCGATCATCGGGGCGCCAGCCGGCGCAGCCGCCATCGGCGACGCAGGCGTCCCACTGCGCGAAAGTTACTTCGCCGCGGCCTATCGCAAAAGGCTGGCCGATCGTGACCGAATGCACCGGCTGTTCGGCCGCAAAATCCTGCGATCCCATGGCGAAGTCCCCGGCCGGAACGATAACGAGTTCGGGACAGGCGGCGCAATCGCGAAAGACCGCTCCAGGCTTTGCGTCTTGCGGCGGCCCGAGTTGGACCGCGCCGGCGTCGGCCTTCGCGTCGGCCGGCAAATCCGGCGTCCCGGATCCGGATTTCAGGAAAAACGGTTCCGTCAGCGTCGACTTCACAACAGGCGTCTGCTGGTTGCTGGTTGCGCGCGCAACGCCGAGCCGGGTGTGGTTGAAGACATCGTCGGCGCGGGCGTCGGGCGAGCGCAGCTCCTTCAAAAGCTCGCCGATGAATATATTGCCGTCGCCGTCGACGACCTTGCCCGGCTCGGCGGATGACAGAAGCAGGGTCTGCGGCGGCGGATCGATCGCGCCAAGGCCTCCCGACAGACTGCGGAAACGGCGTTCGAAGGGATTTCGCCGGGAGGCGTCGAGAATCATGATCTTGACCTTGGCGCCGGCCTTATCCATCGCGGCTAAAATCGCATCGACGCTGATCCCCTGATCGCGAACGTCGGCCTCCGTCCAGATGTTGGCGTCGATGGGGATGAGATAGGTCGCCCCTTTCGCCTCGACGCCGTAGCCGGAAAAGAAGAAAAGCGCCGCTGAGCCGGGCTTGATCGCTCCCGTGAAGGCGTTGATTGCGCCGCGCATGGCGTTCTGGCGCAGGTTTGCGGCGATGCCGACGTTAAATCCGATGCGCGTCAGTTCACGCGCGAGACTCTGCGCGGAGCTGAGAGCGGGGGCGGAGGGCAGGCCGCCGGACGCGTAGGCGGCGTTGTCGATGACAAGCGCCGATCCGGGCGGCGGCGGCGCGTCGGTCATTTCGTCCGTTGCCTGAGCCAATCCGGGCTGCGCCTCGAGCGCGAGACTGATGACGAGGCTGAGGAGGACCATGAGACAGGCGCGCATGAAACCCGCGGGGGCGTGGCAGTACATTCTCCGCGCCGGAACGCGGGAGACGCATGAGCGATTTGGGGCGCCCAGGCGTCCTCGATGCGAGGCTAGCACGCGCCGCCGGAAAGTCTATGCTCGGCGCCGTCTCCCGCGCTCCGATGCGCGGCGAAGCGCGCGCTTGTTGCGACGCGCTCCGCCTCGCGCCTGCTTTACTTCCCTTTGGAAGGCGATAGGCTTCGTCCGAATGGGTATTGGAGCCGCGCTTGGAGCCCGCCGCTTGGAGCCCGCCGCCTGGGGATCGAGGCGGGGCGGGCCCAGGCTGAAGCTCCTGAGGGTGTTTTGGCCGGCTGCAAGGATTGAGTGATGAATTGCGATCCGCGCGGCCGGAAACTTGAACAGGCCCATCGGCGTTCGCCGTCCCGGATCTGTTTTGCGGGGACATCGTCCGGCGTCCTTATCTTTGCCCGCTTGTCCTGACCAACTTGTTCCAGGAATGAATCAGCCATCGGCGATTGAAAGCGAGAGGTCGATCCACTTTGACAGAGAGCGCAATCTTGTCTTCCGTCGAAAGTGGGCCAAAGCGCCGCATTCTCTGCGTTTTTCCCCGCTACGTCCCGTCATTCGGCACCTTTGAATACGCCTATCCGCTGACCCCCGGCGTCAGGGCCTTCATGCCGCCGCAGGGGCTTCTGCTCATCGCGGCGGTTTTGCCCAAACATTGGGACGTGCGCTTCATCGACGAAAATATGGACTCGGCGAGCGCTCACGATTTTGCCTGGGCCGACGCCGTTTTTGTCAGCGGCATGCACATTCAGCGCCGCCAGATGGAGGATATAAGGGCGAGGGCCCATGCTCTCGGCAGGCCCGTCGCTCTCGGCGGCCCCTCGGTTTCCGCGTGCCCCGAAGAATATCCGCGATTCGATTATCTTCATGTGGGCGAATTGGGCGATGCGACCGGCGCGCTGATCGCCATTCTGTCGCGCGACGTAGCGCGGCCGCCGAAACAGATCGTCCTGACGACAAAAGAGCGCCTCCCGCTCGCCGCGTTTCCGGCCCCCGCCTATGAACTCGCCAAAATAGACCGCTATTTCCTCGGCAGCATCCAGTTTTCGAGCGGCTGCCCCTACACCTGCGAGTTTTGCGACATTCCCGGCCTTTACGGGCGCGTGCCGCGGCTCAAGACCCCGGCGCAGGTTGTCGGCGAACTCGACAAGCTGCTCGCTTGCGGCGTTAACGGCTCGATCTATTTCGTCGACGACAATCTCGTCGGCAACCGGCGCGCGCTGCAGGATCTGCTGCCTCACCTTGTCGAATGGCAAAAGCGCAACGGCTATGCGGTCAGCTTCGCCTGCGAGGCGACGCTCAATATCGCGCGCTCGCCGGAGATCCTGAGGCTGATGCGCGAGGCGGCGTTCGACACGATTTTCTGCGGCATCGAGACGCCAGAACCCGCGGCTTTGAAAGCTATCCAGAAATCGCACAATGTCGCGGCGCCGATCCTCGATTCGGTGCGCGCGATCAATGATCATGGAATGGAGGTGGTGACCGGCATCATTTTAGGGCTCGACACGGATACGCCGGATACGGGCGAACGGATCGTCGATTTCCTCGCGCAGTCACATATTCCGCTCGCGACGATCAATCTGCTGCAAGCCCTGCCCCGCACGCCCTTGTGGGACCGCCTGCGGAGCGAGGGGCGCCTTCGCGAAAACGACGCGGAGCTCGAATCGAACGTCGAATTCAAACTGCCCTATGACGACGTGCTCGCGATGTGGCGCCGCTGTATGGAGAAGGCCTACGATCCCAAAGCTCTTTTCGCCCGCTATGAATATCAGATGCGCGCAACGCGGCCTAACCGGCTGAAACGTCCCAAGAGCCGCCAGCGCCTGTCGCCGCGCAACATTCGCATGGCTTTCGTCATTTTGGCGAAGCTCTCCTGGAAAGTCGGCGTTCGCGGAAGCTACCGGCGGGCGTTCTGGTCTTTCATGCTGCGCCGGCTGATGCGCGGACAGATCGAGCCCGTTTTGAGCGTCGGCCTCGTCGCCCATCACCTCATCATGTTTGCGCGGGACGCATGCTCGGGAAAAAGCAACGCATCGCATTATTCAGCGAAGACCCGGCCGCTTGAGGTCAACGCGCCGCTCGCCCGGCAGAGCCCGGCCCAATAGAGGCCGATTCTGTGGCTGTAGCGCAACATGTTTCAAAATTGCGCGCTTTAACTAAACTTGGCCGCAATGGCGCAGATGAACAAGTGAGGGCGTGAACTGCGGCTAGCGCATTGCAATTAAAGCCCGATGCGTCATGCGCTGCACTGGTTTCAACTGGCGTGTGATATTTTCCCACGACGCGGGCGATTTGTTGCTGATTGCGCGCAATTCAACCTGTGAGGTAACTATCATGTGTTGAGGGATTTGGGGCCAAGTCCATGCGCGATTTACTTTTCCGCCGCAACGCGGCTATCGAGCCGCGGCCAGCCACAGCGGGTGGGGGACGGCGGCGCATCGCGATGGTCATGCGCATAGGCTTGATCGCCGGGGGCCCGGCGATCGGCTTAGCGAGCGGCGCCAAAGCCCAGACCATGACATTCGAGGGCCTCAAGGACGGGGAACTCGTCAACGCCTATTATAACGGCGGCTCCGGCAGTCTCGGATCGCAAGGCGGACCGGCCAAGAATTATGGCGTCGCCTGGGTCGGCGCTCTCGCGGGTTTCGCCCCCAATGGGACCTTCAACAACGTCGCGAACGAGCCTACTTCTCCGACGGTTATGGGATTTTTGTCCGGCCCCGCGCCGGTGATGAATGTGGCGAACGGATTTACAAAGGGATTTTCCTTCGCATACGCCGCGCCTTTCTTCACGGGATCGATCACCGTCTGGTCCGGCCTCAACGGCACGGGCACGGAACTCGCGACGCTCACTTTGCCGACCAACGGCAGCAATCCGAATTTCAGTGAAAGCTATTCAAATTGGACGCCAATCGGCGTCGGCTTTTCTGGAATCGCGGAATCGGTCACCTTCGGGGGCACGGCGAACTTCATTGTATTCGACGATGTCACGATCAATTCGATCAACCCCGGCGGCAGCACGATCAATACCACACAGCCGTTTTTCCTCGCCAGCGCCCTTGGCGCCACCGTTTCTCCCGTATTTCAGGGCGGCACGCTGCGGATGGATCAGATCAACGGGATCTACGCCCAGAACTTCACGCTCAACAATTCCGCCACCAACACAATTGACGAGGCCGGCAACGTTTCCACCTTCACCGGCGTTTTTTCGGACGCCGCGCCAGGAACGCCAGGTAATCTCATCATCGCCAACAGCGGCGCCGGCGGCTCCGCGACCTTCACCGGCGTCAACACCTATACGGGAACGACAACGATCAACGCCGGCGCGACCTTGATCATTGGTCCTGGCGGCTCAATCGACAATCTGAGCACGATCACAAACTCGGGCGTGCTCGATGTCGCCGCCGGAGGCGCAATCACCGTCGCGGGCATCACCAACAACACGACCGGCGTCATCACCAACTTCGGCGCCATCACCGACGCCCTGGACAATTCCGGCGTCGTCATCAACGCCGCGGCCTATAATGCCGATGTCAACAATTTCGCGACGGGCGCCATCGTCAATAGCGGCGTCTGGACCGGCGATCTCCTATCCAACACAGGCTCCATCATCAACAGCGGAACCTGGAACTCCGCGAACTTCAGCAACAATGCCGGCGGCGTGGTGAACACGGCGGGCGTTTTGACGGCGACAGCCGCCCTCGTCAACGCCGGCCTCTTCAACGCGCAGGGCTCCTTGACGACGCCGCTCGTCAACAATACCGGCGTCTTTAACGTCACAGGGCCGCTCGCCGGAGCCATAGGAACATTCAACAACGCGGGCACGCTGAGCCTCGTCAACGGTTCGACGACCGACACATTCGCCGCGACGACCTACAATGGACAGGGCGGCCGATTCGCCATCGACGTCAATCCGACTTCGACAGCCGCGACACAGCGCGCCGACCTCCTGAAAGTGACCAATCTCAGCGGCTCGACATCGCTTTTCATCAACGCAGTCGGCGGTTCGGGACTCATCCGCACGCCTATACCGGTCATCGCCGCGACGACTGTCGCGCCGGGAACCTCCGTCTCCGTCGGCAACAACCCGGGGATCATCAATTACGGCCTGCAGCAGGCCGGCGGAACGTACAATCTGATTTCGACGGTCAATACGAGCGTCGCCTCGGCGACGCCGACCGGCATCAACGCGGTCGTCAGCGCGCTCAACACCGGATTTTTCCAGAACGCCAGCGCCTTCATCTCAGAGCCGCCAGACCCCAGCAGAAACCAGTGGAACGGCGGTCCCTGGATCCGCGTCGCCGACGGACAGAACGATGTGAGTTCGCTGACCTCGGCGCAAAATCCGACAGGAACCGCGTCGGCGCCCGCGAAGGTTCGCGCGAACTTCAACGGCTTCCAGACCGGGGTCGATCTCGGCGTCGCAAATGTCGAAGGATCGGGCTGGAACACCCATCTCGGCGTCACCGCCGGTCAAGTCAATCTTCGCACCAATGATCTAGTGACGACCAACATCTCGAGCCAGGTGCAGGTGCCGTTCATCGGCATCTATGGCGCGGTGACGGGTCATAACTTCTTCGCCGACTTTCAGGTCCGCGAGGATTTCTATGAAATGAATCTCTATAATCCGGGGGCGTTTCTGACTGGATCCAATCTCGCGGGGACGGCGCTCGCCGTCAACGCCTCGGCTGGCTATCGGTTTGATCTGCCCTCCTCATGGTTCGTCGAGCCGTCGGTCGCATTCATGTATTCGGATCTGCATCTCGATAGCCTGCGGGTCGGGCTCGATTCGAGCGGAATGTCATCGGCCTATCTTAATTTCAATCCCTTCCTCAGCGACCTTGGGCGCGCTGGCGTTCGCGTGGGCACGACTTATATCTCCGATGCTCTCCAACTGGCGCTGCAGCCTTTCGTGACGGGCAGCGTCTGGCGCGAATTCGCCGGCGACACGCATACGACGTTCGTGACGCAGGGAGCCTCGGTGCCGCTGAGCGTCACCCGCATAGGGACCTTTGGGCAGGTCGGCGTCGGCGTCTCCGCGCAGGTGTTGAAGACGGGAGTTCTTGGCTTTTTGCGCGGCGATTACCGTTTTGGCGACTCCATCAGCGGCTATGCCCTGGTCGCCGGATTGCGCTATCAGTTCTGAAGCCTGGCCCTTCAAGGGCGCGGTTGTCAGTCTGAATGACGCGGCCGATCTCGCGAACGCCTCAGGAGCCGGACCCTTCTTCGCGCGCTTTGCGCAGCTTCGCCCAATAGGCGAGGCGCTCGCGCAGGTCCCGCTCAAAGCCTCGGGCGGCCGGCGCGTAGAGCTTTTGCCGTCCCAGCGCCTCAGGCCAATAGTTCTGGCCGGAAAACGCGTCGGGCTCGTCGTGATCATAAGCATAACCTGAGCCGTATCCCTCGCGCTTCATGAGCTTCGTCGGCGCGTTAAGGATCACTTTCGGCGGCATCAGCGAGCCGTGCTCTTTGGCGAGGCGCATCGCGCTTTTATAGGCGACATAGGCCGCATTCGACTTTGGCGCCGTAGCCACATAGATCACCGCCTGCGCGATGGCGAGTTCGCCTTCGGGCGAGCCCAGAAAATCATACGCCTCCTTGGCCGCGTTGGCGACGACCAGCGCCTGCGGGTCGGCAAGACCAATGTCCTCCACCGCCATCCGCACCACGCGCCTTGCAATGAAAAGAGGATCTTCGCCGGCGTCGAACATGCGCGCGAGATAATAAAGCGCCGCGTCGGGATCCGAGCCGCGGACCGTCTTATGCAGCGCACTGATGAGGTTGTAATGGCCCTCCTGCGCCTTGTCGTAGATGGGCGCGCGGCGCTGCACGATTTCGGCCAATGCGGCGGCGTCGAATATCTCGTCCGGCGCCGCCGCACGCCAGACTTCTTCGGCAAGCGTCAAAGCCGCCCGGCCATCGCCGTCGGCCATCCGGACCAGAGCCGCGCGCGCCGATTCGTCGAGCGGCAAAGGCCGGCCTTCGAGAAGTTCCGCGCGCGCCAGCATCTTTGCGATCGCCTCGTCGTCGAGAGCGCGAAATGTCAGCACGCTCGCGCGAGACAACAGCGCCGCATTCAGCTCAAAACTCGGGTTTTCGGTGGTCGCTCCGATGAGAATGACCGACCCGTCCTCCATGACGGGCAAAAAGCTGTCCTGTTGAGCCCGGTTGAACCGATGCACTTCATCAACGAAAAGCAGGGTCCCCTGCCCCGCCGCGCGCCGGCCACGCGCCTCCTCGAATAGTTTTTTCAGTTCGGCGACCCCCGAAAAAATAGCCGAAATCTGCACGAAAGTGAATTTCGTCTCATGCGCGAGAAGCCGCGCGACCGTCGTCTTGCCGGTGCCGGGCGGCCCCCAAAAGATCAGGCTGCCGAGCGAGCCAGAAGCGATGCGGCGCGTCAGCGCGCCTTCGGGACCGACGAGGTGATCCTGCCCTACGACTTCCGCGAGGTTTTTTGGGCGCAGGCGATCCGCGAGCGGCTGCGGCGCCTGATTTTCAAGACCTGCTGCGGCGAAGAGATCGCTCATATATGATCCAGGGCGCCGAGTTCACGCTCGACGCCAAAACGGCGCTGACCTTTCAAATCAGATCATGCGCCAGAAAGAGAACCCGTCATAGGATCACCGCCGGCCGAACCTCAGCCGCCGAGCATGGTGGTGACCACCTCGCCGCCCCGCCCGATAGTCAGTTTCCAGTACTCGTGCCTGCTGCTGACAGCGCGCTCGAGATCGCGCGTGGTCCGCACCTTGACATCGTTGACCGACAAAATGACGTCGCCCTTCTGAAAGTTCACTGCCGCGGCGGTCGACCCGTCTTCGATATCGCTGACGACGACGCCCTCGCTGACGCCATGCAAGGACATTTCCTCGATAACCGCCGGCGACAGATTGACGACCGTCGCCCCCGCGAAGGGCGAAGCCCCCTTCAGCTTGACCGGATCGCGCACGGGGATTTCCGCGGCCGGCGCCAATGTCAGCTTCACGCTGAGCGGCTTGCCGTCGCGAATGAGCGCCAGCGAGGCCGTTCCGCCGAGCGGTTTCGTCGCGATCCGGTAGCCGAAGCTCTCAGGGTCGTCGACGCTCTGCCCGTCGATGGCGGTGATGAGATCGCCGCCTTTCACGCCCGCCTTGTCGGCCGGCCCGTCGCTCGTCACTTCGTTCACGAGAGCGCCGGACGGCCGGTCGAGGCCAAGCGAATCGGCGATCTCCACGGAAACGGACTGGAGGCTCGCTCCGAGCCAGGGCCTCTGCACCGGCTTGCCGCTTTTCGCCGCGGCGACCACGATTTTCACCATATTCACGGGAATCGCGAAGCCAATGCCGACCGAACTTCCGGTTTGCGAAAAGATCGCCGAATTGATTCCAATCAGCCGCGCCTTCATGTCGATGAGGCCGCCGCCTGAGTTGCCGGGATTGATCGCGGCGTCCGTCTGGATGAAAAACGCCGAATCGGAGATGCCCCCTTGCGTGCGCGCCAGCGCGGAGACGATCCCTTGCGTCACGGTCTGGCCGACGCCGAACGGATCGCCGATCGCGAGCACGATGTCGCCGACCTCGAGGGCGTCGGAATCGCCAAGCTCCATGAAGGGGAAATCTCCCCCGCCCTTGATGCGCAACACCGCAAGGTCGCTGCGGTGATCGCGCAGCACGATGTCGGCGTCGAATTCGCGTTTGTCCGAGAGCGCGACTTTGACGTCCGTCATGCCGTCAATGACGTGGTAATTGGTGACGACCAGCCCAGATCGGTCGACGAGCACGCCCGAGCCGAGCGAGCGCGTCGTGGAACTGCCGGGGCGTCCGCCCCCAAAGAAACGCTCAAAAACGGGATCGTCGAACAGGGGATTCTTGGGGCGCTTCTCGGTGCGGGAGGCGTAGACGTTGACGACAGCCGGCTGCGCCTTCTTCACCACGGGCGCAAACGACAGGAGAATTTCGGCTGCCGTCGCGGGAGCCTGCCGCGCGGGCTCCGCCGCCGCCTGACCCGCGCAAAAGATCAAGGAAAGCGCCAATGCGGCGCAAAACGCGGGACGCATGGCCGCGGGAGCCCGCCAGCGCGAAAAAAGTCCCGTCGTCATGGATCGCCCCATCGCCCAGGCATCCTGAATTGACATGGCCTCGTCCACAGCAGAGCTTATGCCTGAAGCCGACCCCTGCGCCAAAGGCATCGGAAAACGATCTCTTATCCTACCGCGCCGCCTGCATGCGAAACGAGGTCCGCTCGGCGCGAAGATGCGGCAGAGGAAGCCGCGATTTTTTAGAAGCGGCGAGCAGGAAAGCCCTGCTTCGCCGATTCCGCCATTGGTTGCGTCCGCGCGGCGGCGCAAGGGCGCCGATCAGGCCGCCGCTTCTTCGTCCTGTCCACCCTGCGCCGGGCCGGAATCCTGACCCTTTGCGGAAACGTCGCGATCGACGAATTCAATCACGGCGAGCGCCGCATTGTCGCCATAGCGGAAGCCGGCCTTGAGGACGCGCGTATAGCCGCCATGCCGGTCCTTGTAGCGCGGCCCGAGCACCGAGAACAATTTGCCGACGAGCGCCACATCCTTGATCTGCGCGATCGCCTGACGGCGCGCGTGCAAGTCGCCCCGTTTGCCGAGCGTCACCAGCTTTTCGACGATCGGACGCAGATCCTTCGCCTTCGGCAAGGTCGTGACGATCTGCTCATGCTTGATCAGCGCCTGGGCCATATTGGCGAACATAGCCTTACGATGTTCATGCGTGCGGCCGAAGCGGCGATGGGCGTTGCCGTGATACATTGGCTTTCTCCGTTGTTTTTGCGGCCGCCGCGCCACGGTACGGCCGCTCCTTATTGTCTCCCTTTTGGGAGCGTTAGGTCTGATCAATAATGTTCTTCAAAGCGCTTGGCGAGTTCGTCGATATTGTCCGGCGGCCAGCCGGTGACTTCCATGCCAAGATGCAGGCCCATCTGAGCGAGAACCTCTTTGATTTCGTTCAAAGACTTGCGGCCGAAGTTCGGCGTGCGAAGCATTTCGCCTTCGCTCTTTTGAATGAGATCGCCAATATAGACGATATTGTCGTTCTTCAGGCAATTGGCCGAGCGCACCGACAATTCGAGTTCGTCGACTTTCTTGAGCAGAGCCGGGTTAAAAGCGAGTTCCGGAATCGACGGCGTCAGCTCAACGCGGCGCGGCTCCTCGAAGTTGACGAAGACATTCAGCTGATCCTGCAGAATGCGCGCGGCGAAAGCGACCGCGTCCTCAGGCGTAAGGGCGCCATTGGTTTCAACCTGCAGCGTCAGCTTGTCGAGGTCAAGGTTCTGACCTTCGCGGGTGTTTTCGACGCGATAGCTGACCTTTTTCACCGGCGAATAGAGGCTGTCGATGGGAATGAGGCCGATCGGGGCGTCTTCGGCGCGATTGCGGTCGGCGGCGACATAGCCTTTGCCGGTGTTGACCGTGAATTCCATGCGGATCTCGGCGCCCTCATCGAGCGTGCAGATGACAAGGCCGGGATTGAGGATCGAAATGTCGCCGGTGGTCTGGATGTCTCCGGCGGTGACTTTGCCGGGGCCCTGCTTTTTCAGGACGATGCGCTTCGGGCCTTCGCCCGGCATTTTGATCGCAATGTCCTTGATGTTGAGGACGATGTCGGTCACGTCCTCGCGCACGCCGGGGATCGACGAGAATTCGTGCAGAACGCCGTCGATATGCACGGAGGTGATCGCGGCGCCCTGGAGCGACGACAGCAGAATCCGGCGCAGCGAATTGCCGAGGGTGAGGCCGAAGCCAAGCTCAAGCGGTCCCGCGACGATGGTCGCAAAACGCTTCGGATCATCGCCTGAGATGACTTCGAGTTTGTTCGGTTTGGTGAGCTCTTGCCAGTTTCTTTGGATCACGAAAGAGCCTTTCTGACGGTGCGGCGCCCGCCTGGCGCCCGGACAAAGTGCCGAAAAATGCGGCGGACGCCCGATTGTCCGCTTTTCGGCTTCGAGAAATGCGCCTGACCGCGTCGCGGCGCATTTCTCTAACGTCTTGTTGCGTAAACCGTGAACGGTAACCGGTTCGCGCTTTGCAAAGGCTTCGGTTCAAACGCGACGGCGCTTGCGCGGCCGGCAGCCATTATGCGGAATTGGCGTGACGTCGCGAATAGAGGTGACTGTGAAACCGGCCGCCTGCAGCGCGCGCAACGCGGATTCACGACCAGAGCCAGGCCCCGACACTTCCACCTCAAGCGTGCGCATGCCGTGCTCGGCGGCCTTGCGGGCGCAGTCCTCGGCCGCCATCTGGGCGGCGTAGGGGGTCGATTTACGCGAGCCCTTGAAGCCCATGGTGCCTGCGGAGGACCAGGAGATGGTGTTGCCCTGCGCGTCCGTGATGGTGATCATCGTATTGTTGAACGTCGAGTTCACATGCGCGACGCCCGAGACGATATTCTTGCGTTCGCGACGGCGAACGCGGGTAGCTTCCTTGGCCATATGCTATTTCCTTCAGGCGCGCCCGTAATGCCAGGCGCTCGGGATTGATCTTTTTTGTAAATGAACGGCGTCTTACTTCTTCTTGCCGGCGATCGGCTTGGCTTTGCCTTTACGGGTGCGCGCATTGGTATGGGTGCGCTGGCCGCGGACGGGCAATTGCCGGCGGTGACGCAGGCCGCGGTAGCAGCCAAGGTCCATCAGGCGCTTGATGTTGATCGCAACTTCGCGGCGCAGATCGCCTTCGACGAGATAATCGCGGTCGATCGTCTCGCGAATCTGCAAAACTTCCGCGTCGGTCAGTTCGGCGACGCGCCGCTCCGCCGGGATATTTACCTTGGCGCAAAGCGCCTCGGCCTTTTTGGGGCCGATTCCGTGAATATACTGGAGAGCGATGACGACCCGCTTATTGGTCGGAATATTAACGCCTGCGATACGTGCCAAAACCTATGCTCCATGTCGGCCGCGCTCGTAAATGCCGCGCGGCAAGTTTCCTCGCGTCCGGTGGAGGCCGGCCCATGCGAGGCGCCTGACAAATAAAATTATGGGGCGCGCGTAACGCCCCCGAAACTTTCGTTTCAGGCTGGAAGCGGCGTGCATAGCCGATGCCGGGAGCCGCGTCAACTATTAAAAGCTCGCCTATCAAAATCCATGGCCTTGGGTCTGCCCGCGACGGAGCGGGGGAGGCAGCGGAGGTTAGATGAGGAAAACTTCGCCGCCGGTCCAGGAAGCGAGAATAGAAAGCGAAACGGCCTGTTGCATTCCCCAATCGTTTGCGCCATATAGCGCAAACCGTCGGCGTCGCAGCCTGCGGATGGATGCGGGTGTAGCTCAGGGGTAGAGCACAACCTTGCCAAGGTTGGGGTCGAGGGTTCGAATCCCTTCGCCCGCTCCAAATTTCCTCAATAAAATCAAGACGTTGAAAGCGGTCCTTCGGGGCCGTTTTTGCTTACATCGGGTTCGATTCCGAATTTTGTAAGCATCTTGTAAGCACGCGAAATACAATCCTCGGATACGATATCGCATGTTCGGGTGCCGCCGGTTCGGAGAAGAGGTTTGAAGGCGTGCGCCGATCGACCCCACGCGGCAGCAGGGAGCTGAGCGTGCTATCCTGCAAGCAATCAAGTAGGAATTGAATTCGATCATGGAGGGATCCGGCCGGCGAATCGGGCCAAAATCCATCTCTCAGAGGATCATCGGCTGGTTCGATCGGTCAAATATTTGCCGCGTCTCGTAAGGTTTGAATTACAATCTGCTATTCGATTGAGGCGGGACGATTCGCGAAGCCCGCCAGTTGTGCCAATTTGTGCTGGCATTGATTTCTTTTGGGGACCTATCGTGCCCACCCTTGAAGACATTAAGCCCGGCGCGCGGCTACGAGGCCTTGACCCCGCTGGAATCGCTGAGGTGCTCCAGTTAGCTCGTTTTGGCGTCGACGCCCTGAATCTCGTGTTCAGGGTCGACGGCCGCGTGGGAGAGCGTCTCGTCTATCGCGGCGAGGAGACCTCCTTCGAATTCTTTGATGCGGGCCGGACCTATGCCTTCGACGCAGACGGCGCTCTCTTGCGGTTGGCGTCAGAAGTGTCGATTTCCGCCGAGAATTGACCCAGGATTTCCATTGAGAACTGACCCGGCCTGATGATGGTTTGTGGGTCAGGCGTTCGTCAAGTTTCGCGGTTTCTCCTTGGTGGATTTAGCGGGCTTCGCCGAGCTGTTTTTGAAGCGGAAGCTGTCATTTCCGGTTTCGAGGATGTGGCAGCGATGGGTGAGGC
>NZ_CABFMQ020000087.1 GCF_901905185.1 Methylocella tundrae | reverse complement strand
CGCCCTTCAGCGCCAGCGAGCCAAAAATCGCCGGCGTCTCGATTTTGACGCGCGGCGAATCAGCCAGCGCCTCAGCGCGGGTTTGCGGCGCCGCGGCGTCAAGCGCGGAGAGATCGCGCGAAACCGCGTCCTGCGGCGCGCCGGCGGTCGAGGGTGAAGAGGAGGGCGCGGCGCCCGGCGCCGTCTGCGCCTGCTGCTGCGGAACCTGCCGCGCCCGATCGGGCTTCGGCGCAAAGAAATAGCTCCAGCCAACGATCACAAGACACGACAGACCGATCGCAAGATAAAGATTCCGAGAATCCTTCGTCATATACTCGCCGCCTTGGGTAAATTCCCGAATGAAAGTCTTGAAACTCTGCCTTCAGCATAAAGCCTTCGGAGGCCGCGCGGCTCCGTTCCCGATGGGAGCATTCGGGCGAGCATCAATCCGGCCGGCCGTTCCGCCCCGGTTTGCTTTGAGGCGCAGCAGTTGCGGACGCTGATTGCGAGCGCGGCGTCTGCGCCTTTGATTTTCCGGCTTCAATTCCGCCGAGCGAGCGAACAAGCTCGGCCTGCATTGCGGGAAAGCCTAGGCGAAGGGCCTCGATGCGCGCAATCAGCACATAATCATGCCCAGGGCGAACGGGAAGAGCCTCCGCCGTGCGAACCGCTTCCTTGAGCCGGCGGCGAATCCGGTTGCGCAGAACCGCTTTGCCGATCTTCTTGGTGACGGTGAAGCCAAATCGCGGCGGCGGCGCTGGCGACCCCGAATCGATTCGGTCGCCGCCGCGCTGCTCAAGGCCGAACTGAGTCGCCGCCTGCAGGGTAAAGCCCCTTGCGTGAAAGCGCTTGCCCTTGGCGGCGCGCAAAAAATCCGCCCGTCGTTTCAAACGCTGAGGCGCTGCCGAAGGCGGAAAATCCTGCAAAGACCATTTGCCTGTATGTTCGAGCGCATGACCGCGCGACGAAAGCTTAGCGTCGCCGCAGATCATGCCCGGCTGCTGGAGGCGCGCTCCAGCGCATGAGACTCAGGCGGACAGTTTCTTGCGGCCGCGCGCCCGGCGCGCTGCGATGATACGGCGCCCGCCCACGGTCGCCATCCGGGCGCGAAACCCGTGCCGGCGCTTACGCACGAGCTTGCTCGGTTGATATGTCCGCTTCACCGTTCAATTCCTTTAAACTAGCGCGTCAGCAAAGCCGAGCGTCCACGATCTCCGCATATCGAAGCGGAGCGCGGCGATCAAGCCCGGCAAAGAAGGCGTCTTATAAGGGCGCCGTAACGCCAAAGTCAATTTACGCATGAGAAAAGCAGCGCCTGTAGCGCATCGGCTACGCATAATGATTCAGGCGGCGTCGCGGCGCGGCTTTCCTTCGGCGCCGGCGCGAATCGCCGAGATATTCGCCGCATAGTGATCGGGACCGCCCTTGAAGACGGCCGAGCCTGCGACAAGCGTGTCGGCGCCGGCCGCCGCGACCAGCGCCGCGGTCTCCGGATTGATGCCGCCGTCGACCTCGATGCGGATCGGGCGCTCGCCGATCATCGTCTTGAGCTCGGCGACCTTATCGACCGCCGAGGCGATGAAGGCCTGCCCGCCAAAGCCGGGATTGACCGACATCACCAGCACGAGGTCGATAAGGTCCAGCACGTGCTTGACGCTTGCGGCGGGCGTCGCGGGGTTGAGGACGACGCCCGCTTTCTTGCCGAGGCCGCGGATAGCCTGCAGCGAGCGGTGCAGATGGGGACCCGCCTCGACATGAATCGCGATGAGATCGGCGCCGGCTTCGGCGAACGCGCCGAGATAGGGATCGCAAGGCGCAATCATCAGATGCACGTCGAAGGGCAGCTTCGTATGCGCCCGGAGCGCGGCGACGACAGCCGGGCCGATCGTGATGTTCGGCACGAAATGTCCGTCCATGACGTCGACATGAATCCAGTCGGCGCCGGCGGCTTCAATGGCGCGCACTTCTTCGCCGAGCCTCGCGAAATCCGCCGACAGGATTGACGGGGCGATGACGAGAGGATGCATGGTCGTTGGCCTTTTCAACTCGAGGCTTCGGCGTCGAAGACGCGGCTCGTCAGCACGTCGGCCGCATCGATCGTCATCAAATCCTCGATCAGCACGGGACCTTCCTGCGCGAAATAGCGGTTGGCGTGCCTCAATCTGGCGCGGTCGAGAGCGTTGCGGATGGAGCGCGCGTTGGAAAAAAGAGGCTGGCGGCGCCTCGTTGCGATATAGGCTTCGAACGCTTTCGCGCCCTCGGGGCTGAACTTATAGTGCTGCGCCGCGAGCATCGTCTCGGCAATCGACATCAGCTCGTCGTCGCCGTAATCGGGGAAATCAATATGATGCGCGATGCGCGAGCGAAATCCGGGGTTTGAGCGGAAGAACTGGTCCATGCGCGTGGCGTAGCCGGCGAGGATCACGACGAGGTCTTCGCGCTGATTCTCCATCACCTGGAGCAGAATCTCGATCGCCTCCTGGCCGTAGTCGCGCTCATTCTCCTGACGGTAGAGGTAATAGGCTTCGTCGATGAAGAGCACGCCGCCCATGGCTCTCTTGAGGACTTCCTTCGTCTTCGGAGCCGTATGGCCGATATACTGGCCGACGAGATCGTCTCTCGTTACCGAGACAAGATGACCTTTGCGCACACAGCCGAGTTTGTGCAGGATTTCCGCCATGCGCAGCGCCACGGTGGTTTTTCCGGTGCCGGGATTGCCGGTGAAGGACATATGCAGCGTGGGCGTTTCCGCGACGAAGCCAAGACGCCGCCGCACGCGGTCGACGACGAGCAGTGCGCAAATCTGGCGGATGCGCTCCTTGACTGGCGCGAGGCCGACCAGCTCCCGATCGAGCTGATCGAGCACTTCCTGTACATGCGTCTCGCGCAGTTCGGCGCGAAGATCGATGGTCGCAGGGGAGGAGACAGAGGCGTCCTCCGTCGCATTATCGCTTGAAGCCATGGCTGCCTCGCATCATCGGATGTCGCCCCTCCGCCGACGCCGTTGGAGCGTCAACAAGTCCAGCTGGGTCTATGCGGGATTTGGCGCATGATGCCGAAAAGTCGCAGAGTTTTCGGACCCACATCATGCGTTAGAACAAAGGCTCTAAAGTAAAAATTACATCCTTTCCCGGGTAAGCCCCCCGAGGGACGTCAAAGGACGGCGCCGGCGCTCCTCGTTCGGGGCTTTCATTGGATCATGCGCTAATAACGCTCCGACTCCGGCCGGTCGACGGCGTAGGATTGCGTCGAATAGATCTGGTTGCGGCCGGGGCCTTCGGTGCGAACAAGGCGGAAGCCCGGCTCGTTCCTCGGCCGATTGACAATAAACGAGATGCGTACGCTCTCCCAGCCGTGCGATGAGTCAAAGCCCGAAAGCCGGATGTAGTAGCGCTCGGCATGCGCCTTGCGGCAGGCTTCGAGCTCGAGCATCACGCCGGCGGCGTCCTTGATGTCGAACATCGGCAGATCCCACATTTCCCAATAGGTGTTCCGGGGATGCGGATCATCCGTGTATTCGAGGTTTACCGCCCAGCCCTTGTCGATGCAATATTGGACCTGGGTTCTGATTTGATCGTCGGTGAGATCTGGAAGAAACGAGAAACAACCTTGCGTGATGCGCATCAGAACAATCCGTCCTATTCTGCCGGGGTGACGGTCGGAACGAAATCCGGCGAATCCGTTGACGTATAATTGAAGGTGACGTCCTTCCAGACATCGAGCGCCTGCCGCAGCGGCGTGCAGCCGCGCGCCGCTTCTTCAAGAATGGCCGGGCCTTCCGCGAGGGTGTCGCGGCCGGCGTTGCGCGCGAAGATCATCGCCTCGAGCGCGACGCGGTTGGCGGTCGCGCCCGCGGCGATCCCCATAGGATGGCCGATGGTGCCGCCGCCGAACTGCAGCACGACGTCTTCGCCAAGAAGATCGATGAGCTGGTGCATCTGCCCGGCGTGAATGCCGCCCGATGCGACAGGCATCAGCTTGTTCAGCGACGCCCAGTGCTGATCGAAGAAAATCCCATGCTCCAGCCGCTGCGGATTATAGTCCTCGCGGCAGATGTCATAATAGCCGCGCGTCGTATTGGGATCGCCTTCGAGCTTGCCGACGACCGTGCCGGCATGGATGTGATCGACCCCCGCAAGACGCATCCATTTGGCGATGACGCGGAAGGAGACGCCATGAATCTTCTGCCGCGTATAGGTTGAATGGCCGGCGCGGTGGAGATGCAGGATCATGTCGTTCCTGCGCGCCCATTTGGCCATCGACTGGATCGCCGTATAGCCGATCACGAGATCGATCATGATGATGACGGAACCGAGCTCCTTCGCAAACTCCGCGCGCTCATACATGTCCTCCATGGTCGCGGCGGTGACGTTGAGATACGTGCCTTTGACTTCGCCGGTCGCGGCCTGCGCGCGGTTCACCGCCTCCATGCAATAAAGGAAACGCTCGCGCCAATGCATGAAGGGCTGCGAGTTGATGTTTTCATCGTCCTTCGTAAAGTCGAGACCGCCCTTCAGCGCCTCGTAGACGACGCGGCCATAATTGCGTCCCGAAAGTCCGAGCTTCGGTTTGACCGTTGCGCCGAGGAGCGGCCGGCCGAATTTATCGAGGCGCTCGCGCTCGACGACAATGCCGGTCGCGGGGCCCTGAAAGGTTTTCACATAGGCGACGGGGAAGCGCATGTCCTCGAGGCGCAGCGCCTTCAGCGGCTTGAAGCCGAAGACATTGCCGATGATCGAGGCGGAGAGATTGGAGATCGAGCCCGGCTCGAAAAGGTCGAGCTCATAGGCGATGAAAGCGAAATAGGAGCCGGGCGCATGGGGCACGGGATCGACCCGATAGCATTTCGCCCGGTATTTGTCGGAAGCCGTCAAACGGTCTGTCCACACGACGGTCCAGGTCGCGGTCGAAGATTCGCCCGCGACAGCCGCCGACGCCTCTATCGGATCGACCCCATCCTGCGGCGTCACACGAAAGCAGGCGATGATGTCCGTATCATTCGGGACATAATCCGGCTGCCAATAGCCCATCTCGCGATATTCCATGACGCCCGCTGAATAGCGCGAACGGGGAACAGGGTCTTTTATGGCTGCCATGTGACTCTCCGTTTGATGGCGTCGCTTACTCCGCGGCGGAGCGTTGCAGTTGCGCGCGCGGGTCGAGGCTGCCGGAAGCGTAGCGTTTGGCCATCGCGGACATCGGCAGCACCTTGATCTTCGACGCGTTCCCGGCCGTTCCGAACTGTTCGAGACGCAGCTTGCAGACCGCTCGCATGGCGTCCATCGCCGGCTTCAGGAATTTGCGCGGATCGAACTCGTCCTTGTGTTCGGTCGCGATGCGGCGCAGCTGCCCGGTCATCGCGAGACGGCAGTCGGTGTCGATATTGACCTTGCGCACGCCATGTTTGATGCCGCGCACGATTTCTTCGACGGGCACGCCGAAGGTCTGTCGCATGGCGCCGCCATTGGCGTTGAAAATATCCTGCAGATCCTGTGGCACCGACGACGACCCATGCATGACGAGATGGGTGTTCGGCAATTTCGCGTGGATCTCTTCGATCACTTTCATCGAAAGGATGTCGCCGTCGGGCTTGCGCGAGAATTTATAGGCGCCATGCGAGGTTCCCATCGCAATCGCCAGCGCGTCCACTTTTGTGCGCAGCACGAAATCGACCGCCTGATCGGGGTCTGTCAGAAGCTGCTCGCGGCTGAGCTGGCCTTCCGCGCCATGACCGTCTTCCTGTTCGCCCGTTCCATGCTCGAGCGAGCCCAGAACGCCGAGCTCGCCTTCGACCGAGGCGCCGACGAGATGGGCGAATTCAGCGACCTTCGCCGTAATCGCGACGTTGTAGTCATAGGAGGCGGGCGTCTTGGCGTCGGATTCGAGCGAGCCGTCCATCATGACAGAGGAGAAGCCATACTGGATCGCGCTGAGGCAGGTCGCTTCGCCATTGCCGTGATCCTGGTGCATGCAGATCGGAATGTCGGGATACATTTCAATCAAGGCTTCGATCATCTTGGCGAGCATGATGTCATTGGCGTAGGCGCGCGCGCCCCGGCTCGCCTGAATGATGACGGGCGCGTCGACCGAGGCGGCCGCCTCGACGATTGCAAGACCCTGCTCCATATTGTTGATGTTGAAGGCGGGAACCCCGTAGTCGTGCTCGGCCGCGTGATCGAGCAATTGACGAAGCGTAATTCGGGCCATGGATGATTCTCCCTCGCACTTTGAAGTTTGGGGCCTCGTCGCCGGGCTTCTCCCGGCGCTCCAGCCATCCTGATCGATGCCCCGGCAATCGCGCTGCGTTGTCGCGACCGCCGTTTTCTCTCCCTTCGCCGAACCGATCGATCCCGCTGCTTTCAGCGCAGCTTTGGCAGGATCATCACTGCTTGCGCGGCGCCAGCCGGGCCCGCGCTTCGGCGATGATGGCCTCGACCGTAATGCCGAACTTTTTGAACAGTTCGCCCGCCGGAGCACTAGCCCCGAAACTCGACATGCCGATGAAGCCGTCCTCCGGTCCAAGCACGATGTCCCAGCTCTGACGCACCGCCGCCTCGATCGCAATGCGCGGCGCCGTTCCGATGACGCTGGCGCGATAGGCGGCCGGCGCCTTGGCGAAGAGCTCGAAACAGGGCAGGGAGACGACCGCCGCGCGGACGCCTTCATTGGCGAGTTGCTCGGCGGCCTCGACCGCGAGCGAAACTTCAGAGCCCGTCGCGAACAAGGTAATGTCACGCTCTCCTTCCGGCGCGCGCAAAACATAGCCGCCGGCGTCGGATAGATTCTCGGTCGTATGCGCGCGGCGAACGATCGGCAGGTTCTGCCGCGTGAGCGCGAGAACGGACGGCGATGACCTGGCCTGAAGAGCGAGCTCCCAAGCTTCCGCCGTCTCGACCGCGTCGGCGGGGCGAAACACAAGGAGGTTCGGGATTGCGCGCAGAGCGGCAAGGTGTTCGACCGGCTGATGCGTCGGCCCGTCTTCGCCAAGTCCGATCGAATCATGGGTCAGGACATGGATGACGCGAATCCCCATCAAGGCGGCGAGGCGGATCGCGGGCCGGCTGTAATCGGCGAAAACCAGAAAGGTTCCGCCATAAGGGATAAAGCCGCCGTGCAGGGCGATGCCGTTCATGGCCGCCGCCATGCCGAATTCGCGAATTCCGTAGTGAATGTAGCGGCCGGAAAAATCATCGGGCGTCACCGGCTTCATGTCGGCGGCCCTGGTATTATTGGAGCCGGTCAGATCGGCTGATCCGCCGATCAGATTGGGCTGCGCCGGGCTCAGCCAGTCGAGCAGTTTCTGCGAGGAGATGCGCGTCGCCTGCGGCGCGCCGCTTTCGCTCGCGGCTTTCTTGAACGATTCGACGGCGGCGGCGACGGCGGGCTCGATCGCGCCGCTGAGATCGGCGTCGTAACGCGCCTTCGTCGCGGCGTCGAGCTTGGCGTATCGGGCGGTCCAGTCGGCGTGAGCGCCGGCGGCGTAGCCTGCCGCCTCGCTCCAGGCTTTCTGGATGTTGTCCGGGATTTCAAAGGGCGCCGCAGTCCAGCCGAGGGCGGCGCGGGCGCCCGCCACTTCGTCCTTGCCGAGCGCCGCCCCATGCACGGCATGGGTGCCGGCTTTCGTCGGCGCGCCATAGCCGATTGTCGTCCGGCACGCGATCAGCACCGGCTTCTTGGACGATTGAGCAGCTTCGAGGGCGGCTGCGATGGCCTTCGGGTCGTGCCCGTCGATGCGCGAGGCGCTCCATCCGGCCGCCTCGAACCGCGCAAGCTGATCGACCGAGTCGGCGAGCGAGACCTTGCCGTCGATGGTGATGCCGTTATCGTCCCACAAAACGATCAGCTTGGATAATTTAAGATGGCCGGCGAGCGCGATCGCCTCGTGGCTGATCCCCTCCATCAGGCAGCCATCGCCGGTTATGACGTAGGTGCGGTGGTCGGCGATGCCGGCGCCGTAGCGGGCGGCGAGCAGTTTTTCGGCGATCGCCATGCCGACAGCTGTCGCAAGGCCCTGGCCGAGCGGGCCGGTTGTCGTCTCGACGCCCGGCGTATGACCATATTCGGGATGACCGGGCGTCCTTGAATTGAGCTGGCGAAAGCGCTCGATCTCCGTCCGGTTCATGTGGGGATAGCCGAGCAGATAAAGCAGCGAATAGAGCAGCATCGAGCCGTGTCCGGCGGACAGCACGAAACGGTCGCGGTCGGGCCAGGCCGGATCGGCGGGATCGAATTTCATGAATTGGGTGAAGAGAACAGTCGCGACGTCGGCCATGCCCATTGGCATGCCGGGGTGACCGGAATTGGCTTTCTCCACCGCGTCCATCGACAGCGCGCGAATGGCGTTGGCCATCTCCGCGTGCGTCGCGCTTTTAGAAACTCTCGCTAGCACGTTCATCAAATTTACGTCCATGAGTTAGCCGCCTTCGCCGCTCGACGAGCTGGAGGATGAAGGGGGTCAGGATGAGCTGCATCGCTAGATCGAGCTTGTTGCCGGGGATCACGATCGAATTGGCGCGCGACATGAAACTGTCGCGGATCATCGAATGCAGATACGGAAAATCTATGCCGGTCGGCTTCGCGAAACGGATGATGACCATCGATTCGTCGGCTGTTGGAATCCACCGCGCGACGAAGGGGTTTGAGGTGTCGACCGTCGGAACGCGCTGAAAATTGATGTCCGTTTCGGTAAATTGCGGACAGATGTAGCGCGTATAATCTGGCATCCGGCGCAGGATCGTGTCCATTACCGCTTCGGTCGTATAGCCGCGATCGGCGCGGTCGCGATGGATTTTCTGAATCCATTCGAGATTGATCACTGGAACGACGCCGATCTTCAGATCCGCGTGCCGCGCTATATTTACCTTTTCGGTGACGACCGCGCCATGCAGACCTTCATAGAAGAGAAGATCGCTGTGCGCCTGCAATGGCTTCCACTCGGTAAAGACGCCGGGCGGGCTCCCATAAAGCGCGGCCTCGGCTTCGTCATGCACATAATGTCGCGTCTTGGCGGTCCCGCGCGCGCTATAGGTGGCGAAGACATTCTCGAGCTCTTCGAGCAGATTGGCGCTCGCCCCGAAATGGCTGAAGTGGTGGTTGCCCTTCGCTTCCTCGTCGGCCATCACCTGGCGCATTTCGTCGCGATCATAGCGGTGAAAGGCGTCGCCCTCGATATAGGCCGCGTTGATGCCTTCGCGCCGGAAAATCTGCTCGAAGGTGCGCTTGACGGAGGTCGTTCCCGCGCCTGATGAACCGGTGACCGAAATGATCGGATATCTTGCCGACATGGCCTTCAGCTTTCTTCAACCGGACGCCGGAGTCTAAACCGCGAATGATCCAGAGCACTTTCAATTGAACCCTTATGGCGGTTCACACAAAGAAAATGCGATGAGAGAAAGCCAGCGCCAGGCGCTAGCCGCGAATGAGGCCGCGTCCCCCGAAAAGCGGCGCGCGCTCGGCCGAGACCTTCGGATCCGAGCGGTAGCGCGCGACAAGACGCGTCGGATCGGCCGAACCAAAAACCAGGGGAGTCCGCTGATGGATCGCGCTTGGAACGATGTCGAGAAGCGGGTTGACGCCATCGGTCGCGACGCCGCCGGCCCGTTCGATCAGGAAGGCGATCGGCGCGCCTTCATAAAGCAGGCGGAGCCGCCCGTCGGCATAGCCGGGCCGCTGATCGCCGGGGTAGAGAAACACGCCGCCGCGCAAGAGGATGCGATAGGCCTCGGCGACGAGGGCGGCGACCCAGCGCATATTGTAATTACGCTTCATGGGTCCTTCGACGCCGCGGGCGCAATCCTCGATAAAGGCGCGTATCGAGGGCTCCCAATGGCGGTAATTTGAAGCGTTGACAGCATATTCGGACGATTCCTTGGGGATTGGTCCGACGGTCACCGCATGGAAGAAGCGGCCGTCGCTGCGATCCAGCGTAAAGATCTCGACAGGGCCGTCGCCGAGTGCGAAGACGATTGACGTCTGCGGGCCGTAGATAACGAAGCCGGCGGCGATCTGAGCGCTTCCCGGCTGCAAAAAATGCTCTTCGAGGCTGCTCGCGTCCGGCAGCGTCGGAAGCACGGAGAAGATCGTTCCGATCGATACATTCGCGTCGATATTCGATGAACCGTCGAGAGGATCCATCGAGACCACGATGGAGGCCGTGGGGTCGAGAAGCACGGCCTCGCTCAGCTCTTCGGATACGACGCCATAGACCGGCGCGCGACGCATGGCCTCGACGAACATCTCATCGGCGAGGACGTCGAGCTCTTTCTGCACGTCGCCGTCGGTGTTGGTGCTGTCGCGGCTGGCGCCGAGTCGGCCATAGAGCTGGCCCAGCCCGATAAGGTCCGACAGTTTGACCGCGGTGGCGGCGATCTCGGAGAGCGCTTTCGCAGCGGCGTCCAAACGCGGGTTCGCCACAACGCTCTGCTTTAGATAGGCTTCGAAATCCTGCGCCCCGGAAATCCTTGGCATGTCGCGCCTTTTCCCCATTTAATTTTCAGCCTTATCGCCGAAAGCCATCAGAAATAAAAGTGAATATAATCCGCCCCACTAACAGAAAATCTCAAGAGGGACGATGCGCCGCCTTACTCTCAAGCATCTCGAAACCATCGTCGCCGTCGCTGAAAGTGGAACCATCGCCGCGGCGGCCGACGATCTCAACGTGACCGCGGCGGCGTTGACGTCGCGGATCAAGCTTCTCGAAGATGACGTCGGCGTCGCCCTGTTCGATCGCACGGGGGGGCGGCTGCGCTTGACCGACGCCGGGCAGGAGGTGGTCAAAATCGCGACGCGCATCGATCTGGCCCTGGCCGAACTGAAAGCGACGCTATCGGCGCACAAAGACAAGCATGCCGGACGCGTGACAATTGGCGTCGCCTCCACCGCTAAATATTTCGCGCCGCGCCTGATCGCCGCCTTCGCGCGCGGGAATCCGCGCATAGAAATTGCCGTCACCGTCGGGAACAGAGCCACGATCGTTGCTGCGCTCCGCGACTACGCGATCGACATGGCGCTAATGGGCAGCCCTCCGGCCGATTTTCCGGTCTTCAGCAAAGTCTTCGGCCCTCATCCCCAGGTCGTCATTGCTCCGCCCGAGCACAGTATGGCAAAACGCGCCGGCATAGACAAGGCGGAGCTCTGCCACGAGGGATTCATCATCCGCGAGGAAGGCTCGGGCACGCGCAATGTTTTTGATACGTTCTTTGGCGGGCTCGCGCCATCGCCGCCGCGCGTTCACATCGAGATCGGCTCGAACGAGACGGTCAAGCAGGCGGTGATGGCGGGCCTCGGGCTTACGCTGATCTCCGCGCATACGGTAGAGGCGGAAGTGGCCGAAGGGCGCCTTGCCATTCTGGATGTCGTCGGCATGCCGATCATGCGCCAATGGTTCGCCGTTCGTCACGGCGGCCGGGAGCTGTCGCCCGCGGCGAAAACCATGTGGGATTTCGTCGTTTCCGACGGACGCGGCTTTCTGCCGAAGATCGCTCTGCCGAGGGAATAAATCCCCAAAAGTTCCAGACTTTTATTGCCTCTCGCTCGTTCCTGGCGAAAGGCGCTCGCGCAAAAACGAGCCGCCGGCGATGAGCCCTTCTTCATCGATGCTGTGGCCAAGCCCCGGCCGCGCCAACACGGCGACGGGAACGCCCAGCGCCTCGAGAACAGCTCTCGCCTCCGCCATCGAAGCGAAGGGAATGATGTCGTCGGCCTCGCCGTGGATCAGCAGCACCGGCGGCTTCCCGCCGATTTCGGCGCGCAGCGCCGCGCCGTCGCGCAGCGCGCCGGAAAAGGCGACGATCGCCGCGATCTGCTCCTTGCGCCTGAGGCCGACATGGAGCGCCATCATTGCGCCCTGTGAGAAACCGACGAGGGCAAGCCGCTCCGGCGCGAGGCCTCGTTCGGCAAGAAGCGTATCGAGACAGGGGTCGAGAAGCTTCGCCGCCGTTCGGGCGCCTTCCAGCAGTTTCGCCGGCGCGCGGTCGGCGACGCTGAACCATTGCAGCCGATCCGGCGCGAAATCGCACGCAAACGGCGCGTTCAGGGAAATGAACTCTGTGCGCGGCAGCAGCATGCCCCAGTACTGCGCAAGATCGATCAGATCATCGCCGTTGGCGCCAATCCCATGCAAAAGCACGACAAGGCTTTCCGGACGGCCCCCCGCGAGGGGCGCAACTCGCGGCCCGTCAAGAGCGATCGTCATTGGCTCGGGTCTCTGACGCCTCGGCTTCGGCCGCGGCGGTTTCCTTCCTAAGCTTCGCGAGCCAGCGCTTCGCCTGCGCCTTGACGTTCGCCGGCGCCGTGCCGCCGTAGCTGACCCGGCTGCGGACGGATTTTTCGACGCCGAGCACGTCGAAGACCTCGTGTGTGATGCGCGGCTCGACCGTCAGCATCTCGTCGAGGGTCAGTTTTTCGAGACCCTTGTTCTGCGCGGCGGCGATGGCGACGAGCCGGCCCGTGACGTGATGGGCTTCGCGGAACGGTAGGCCCAAAGCCTTGACCAGCCAGTCGGCGAGGTCCGTCGCCGTCGCATATCCGGCGCCAGCCGCGGCCTTCATCCGCTTTTCATTGGGCTCAAGGTCGCCGACCATCCCGGTCATCGCGGCAAGACAGAGCGATAAGGATTGCAGCGCGTCGAACGTGCCCTCCTTGTCCTCCTGCATGTCCTTCGAATAGGTCAGCGGCAGGCCTTTCATGACGACCAGCAGCCCGGCAAGGGCGCCGATGATGCGCCCCGCCTTGCCGCGCACCAGTTCGGCGGCGTCGGGATTGCGCTTTTGCGGCATGATCGAGGAGCCTGTCGAGAATTTGTCCGACAGCGCCGCGAAGCCGAATTGCGGCGTCGCCCAAAGCACGATCTCCTCGGCGAAACGGGAGAGATGAACGGCGCAGATCGCCGCCGCGCTCAGCGTTTCCAGCACAAAATCGCGGTCGGACACGCTGTCGAGGGAATTGGCGGTCGGCCGGTCGAACCGAAGGGCGCGGGCGGTGGCGTCGCGGTCGATCGGAAACGACGTGCCGGCCAGCGCCGCCGCGCCGAGCGGGCATTCATTGAGGCGCGCGCGGGCGTCCGCGAGGCGCGATCGATCGCGCGCGAACATCTCGACATAGGCGAGCAGATGATGGCCGAAGGTGACGGGCTGCGCCGACTGCATATGGGTGAAGCCGGGCATGACGCTGCCCGCATGGGCGAGAGCTTTCTCGGCCAGCGCCAGTTGCAGCTGGCGAATTTGGCCGCTGAGAGCGTCGATCGTGTCGCGCACCCAGAGGCGGAAGTCGAGCGCGACCTGATCATTGCGCGAGCGCGCCGTATGCAGGCGGCCCGCCGCAGGGCCGATCAGCGCCGAAAGGCGCGATTCTATGTTCATGTGAATGTCTTCGAGGGCGCGCGAAAATGTGAATGTTCCGCTCTCGATTTCATGCTTGATTGCGGTTAGTCCCTTGGCGATCGCGTCGGCGTCGTCCTTCGTGACGATATTCGCCTGCGCCAGCATCGCGACATGCGCTTTCGATCCCTCTATATCCTGCAGCGCGAGCTTGTAGTCGAAACCGATCGAGGCGTTGATTTCCTCCATGATCGCGTCCGGACCGCTGGCGAACCGGCCGCCCCACATTTTATTGCTCATCGTGTCCCGCTCTTTAGAAGAAATCAGCTTGGAAGACGGCTTGAAAGACTTACCGCATGAGTGAACCTGTTTCGCAACGAGATCCGGACCGCAATGTCCATCGTCCCAGCGCCAATCGCCGTCTTGTCATTACGGCGGGGGTGATAGCGGCCGCCGTTCTGGCTGTCCTTTACGCGATGAAAGGGCCCGGCGGCAAGGAAGTGGAGAGCGCCGCCTGTCCGGGCGCCCGCGCCAGAGCCGCGGTTCTGGCGCCGCTCGCGCATGGGGAGGTCGCCGCCTTCAGCGTTTCCACGCAGCCGCGGCCGTTGCCGGAGCTTAAATTCGCGGCCGCTGACGGCGCGCCGGCGCGGCTTTCCGATTTCAAGGGCAAAACGACGCTCTTGAATCTCTGGGCGACATGGTGCGTGCCGTGCCGGCAGGAGATGCCGGCGCTCGACCGGCTGCAAGGCAAGCTCGGCTCCAGGGATTTCACCGTCGTCGCCGTCAACATAGACACGGCGAAGTTGGACCGACCCAAGGCCTTCCTGAACGAAATCGGCGTCAAAAATCTCAGCTTCTACGCCGACAACACGGCCGATATTTTCCAGACCCTGAAGGCGGATGGAAAGGCGCTTGGCCTGCCGACGACCATTCTTGTTGATGAAAATGGGTGCGACCTCGGCGTGATGGCCGGACCCGCGCAATGGGATTCGCCCGACGCTCTCGCGCTTCTGTCCGCCGCAAAAAGCTAGCGCGCTTCTCTCCCCGCAAAAAGCCGGCGCGCTCGCGCAAGAGCATTGCCCCGGCGAGCGACGGCGGATTTGCGACAGACGCGATGGCGGAATTGCGACAATTCCGCTGACGCGCCGGGTTCGCCGGCGAAAGCCGGCGCCGGTTCAGGCTTTGGCCGGCTGCTTGACCTCAATGCCCTTGCTGCTGAGGTAGCTTGCGAGTTCGCCGCTCTGGAACATTTCGCGGGTGATGTCGGCGCCGCCGATGAATTCGCCTTTGATATAAAGCTGCGGAATCGTCGGCCAGTTGGAGAACTCCTTGATTCCCTGACGGATTTCGTCCGTTTCGAGGCAGTTCACGTCCTTGAAGGGGACGTCGAGATAAGACAGGATCTGGACGATCTGGCCGGAAAATCCGCATTGCGGAAAGTTCCGCGTGCCTTTCATGAATAAAACCACGTCATTATTTTCGATCGTCGACTGGATCTCTTCCTTGATGGCCATGGCCAATTCCTTTCACGTGAACGCCGTCATTGCCGCAGCGAATTTATGCGCTTTATTTTGGCGCTTGAGTGGTGAGTTGCAATGCATGAAGCGGGCCGCCCATTGAGGCGCCGAGGGCTTTATAGACGATCTGATGCTGCTGCAGCTTGGTCTTGCCGATGAATTCGGAAGAGGTGATCGTCGCCGCCCAATGGTCCTTGTCGCCGACAAGATCGGTGAGGTCGATGACCGCGTCCGGAATGCCGGTCCTGATGAGCTTTTCGATTTCGGAAGGTTCCATGGGCATGAGCGTTGCGTCCTAGATAGCGCGGCGTGAAGCGCCGCTGCGAATAAAAGCGCTTCAAGCAAAATCAGTACCGGCCCGCGTCGCCAAACGCGATCGTATGAACGCGAAGATGTCTATAACGCGCCGGCCATATATTCGGGGAGCCATTCTTCATAGTTCCCCACCAGATCACTCAACAATATGGAGGTCTCGCCGCCGAGGGTCAATGTCGGCCCCCCGGTTTCGCCGATGCGCCGGCAGGGGACGCCGGCCTCCAGCGCCGCAGCGACGACGGTTTCGACCTGGCTGGTCTGCGCCGCGACGATGTAGCGCGCCTGATCCTCCCCGAACCAGAAGGCATGAGCGGCGACGTCGGCCGGCGCTTCGATCACGGCGCCGACGCCTCCCGCCATAGCCATCTCCGCCAGCGCCACGGCGAGCCCGCCGTCCGAGGCGTCGTGAACGGCGACGACCACGCCCCGCGCGATGAGATTGCGCACGAAATCGCCGTTGCGCTTTTCCTCTCCGAGATCAACGGGCGGCGGCGCGCCTTCCTCGCGCCCGCAGATTTCACGCAAATAAAGAGATTGGCCGAGCCAGCCGAGCGTCGTTCCGATCAGGAAAATCTGCTCGCCCGGCCGCTTGAACGCAATCGTCGCGGTCCGCCCCACGTCGCTGAGGACGCCGACGCCGCCGATCGACGGCGTCGGCGGAATGGCCTTGCCGCTGCTCTCGTTGTAGAGCGAGACATTGCCCGAGACGATCGGGAAATCCAGCGCGCGGCAGGCCTCGCCAATGCCTTTGAGGCAATCGACGAACTGACCCATGATCTCCGGCTTTTCGGGATTGCCGAAATTGAGATTATCGGTCACCGCGCGCGGCAGCGCGCCGACGGCCGTGAGGTTGCGCCAGGCCTCCGCCACCGCCTGTTTGCCCCCTTCGAAGGGATCGGCCTCGCAATAGCGCGGCGTCACATCCGTCGTCAGCGCCAGGCCCTTGGGGCCGTCGCCAAGCCGGATCACCGCCGCGTCGCCGCCCGGAGTCTGCACGCTATTGCCGAGAATGAGATGGTCATATTGCTCGTAGACCCAACGCTTCGAGCAAAGGTCCGGCGTCGCGATGAGGCGCAGCAGAGCTTCCGCGTTGGAGATCGGCGGCTCGATCCGGGCGGGGTCTATGCGCTCGCGCGCGGCGCTGGAAACATGCGGGCGGTCATAGAGCGGGGCGGCGTCGCCAAGCTGCTTGATCGGCAGGTCGGCTTTGACTTCGCCGCCATGCTTGACGACGAAGCGAAGCGTGTCGGTCGTTTTGCCGACGATGGCGAAGTCGAGGCCCCATTTAACGAACGCGGCTTTCGCTTCTTCCTCCTTGGCCGGATCGAGCACCATCAACATCCGCTCCTGGCTTTCCGAGAGCAGCATTTCATAGGCGCTCATGCCGGTTTCGCGGCAGGGCAGGGCGTCAAGGTCGAGTTCGACGCCAAGATCGCCCTTCGCCCCCATTTCGACCGCCGAGGAGGTGAGCCCGGCCGCGCCCATGTCCTGAATGGCGATGACGGCGCCGGTGCGCATCAGCTCGAGGCAGGCCTCTAGCAGCAGCTTCTCGGTGAAGGGATCGCCGACCTGCACGGTCGGGCGCTTCGCCTCGGCGTCTTCCTCAAAGGAGGCCGAGGCCATGGTCGCGCCATGAATGCCGTCGCGTCCGGTTTTGGAGCCGAGATAGACAATCGGATTGCCGACGCCCGTCGCCTTTGCGTAAAAAATTTCGTCCGAGCGGGCGATGCCGACGGCCATTGCATTGACGAGGATGTTACCGTCATAGCCCTTATGAAAAGCGGTCGCGCCGCCGACCGTCGGCACGCCGAAACTATTGCCGTAGGAGCCGATGCCGGCCACGACTCCGGCGACGAGATGGCGCGTCTTCGGATGCTCCGGTGCGCCGAACCGCAACAGGTTCAGGCAGGCGACCGGCCGCGCGCCCATGGTGAAGACGTCGCGCAAAATGCCGCCGACTCCCGTCGCCGCGCCCTGAAACGGCTCGATATAGGAGGGATGGTTGTGACTCTCCATCTTGAAGACGCAGGCCTCGCCGTCGCCGATGTCGATGACGCCGGCGTTCTCGCCGGGGCCCTGGATGACCCATGGCGCCCTGGTCGGCAGGCCGCGCAGATGCAGCCGCGACGACTTATAGGAACAATGCTCGTTCCACATCGCCGAGAAAATGCCGAGCTCGGTGAAGGTCGGAATCCGGCCAATCAAGGCGAGGATCTTCTCATATTCGTCCGGCTTCAGGCCGTGCGAGGCGACCAGTTCCGGGGTGATGGGTGGTTTTTCGCTGTGGCTCGACATGGGCCGCCTTATGTCATTGAGATCCCTTGGGAGGGAGGGCCGCCGGAAACGGCGGTCGAGGCGAAGGATCCGCCCCACGAGTGATAGGAAGCCGCCCTCCTTAAGCAGCGGCGCTCCATTGAACAAGTTAACGCGCAAATCCGCTCGCTAGACAGCGGCGGGCGCGGCGGCCTTGAACGCCGCCAGGCTCTCGAACAGCCCTTTGCCATCCGTGCCGCCAACCAGTGGGTCAATCAGATTCTCAGGGTGAGGCATGAGGCCGAGAACATTGAAGCGCTCGGAATAGACGCCGGCGATGGCGTTGGTCGAACCGTTTGGGTTGGCGCTCTTGCTGAGCTTGCCCTGGGCGTCGCAATAGCGGAAGGCGACGCGGCCATCTCCCTCGAGGCGGCGAATCGTCTCTGCGTCCGCCTCGTAATTGCCTTCGCCGTGGGCGATGGCGATCTTGATCGCCTGACCCTGCTTGTATCTCGACGCAAAGGCCGTGTCGCTGCGCTCCACGCGCACATGCTGCATGCGGCAAATGAAGCGCAGCTGCGCATTGCGCATCAAAACTCCGGGAAGGAGCCCGAACTCGACGAGAATCTGGAAGCCGTTGCAGATGCCAAGCACAAGGCCGCCGCGCTCGGCATGAGCGCGCACGGCCCCCATAACCGGCGAATGCGCCGCGATGGCGCCGCAACGCAGATAGTCGCCATAGGAAAAGCCGCCCGGCAGCACGACAAGGTCGGTCCCCTGTGGCAGTTCGCGGTCGCCGTGCCAGACGACTTTGGCCGCGCCATGCGGGGCGAGCGCGCGCAGGGCGTCGCCTTCGCGATTCGAGCCGGGAAATAGAATAATGGCGGCGTTCATGGAGCCGATGAACTCCTCGTCAAATTGCGGACTGGCCGCCGCGCGGAGGGCTTGCCTCTCGCGGCGCGGGGCAACGCCCTAGGGGATTTCGACCTGATAATCTTCGACCACCTGATTGGCGAGAAGCTTTTCGCAGGCCTCCCGCAGCACAGCTTCGGCCGCGCCATGATCGGCGGCGTCGAGCTCCACGTCGAAGATCTTGCCTTGCCGCACGCTTTTGATCCCATTGACATGGAGCGCCTTCAGCGCGCCTTCAATGGCCTTGCCTTGCGGATCGAGGATCCCGTTTCTGAGAGTGACGACGACCCGGGCTTTCATTGCTGCCTATCCCTTTAAGCTTAAGTCCTGCCGATCCGCTTGCTCCAGCGCGGCGCGGGCAATTCCCGCGAAACAAAAACGGAGGCCGAAGCCTCCGGATAGTTCGATTTGCAGCGCGCCGCAAATCTTTGTTCTCGGGATTGGCTTTTGCGCGACAATTCATTCGCAAAGGCTTCCGCGAGCGCCGCTGCGAGAGAGGTTAGGGACTCTCCGCAAGGGCTTTGCCGGTGGCTTTGGAGCCGAAGGCGGGATTGAAAAGCGCGCGTTCCGGACGTTTCATTTCGTCCGGCAACGCTTACAGCTTTCTCGATGCGGCTAGCGAACGAGCTTCGGTCCGGCCGCGCGAGGTTGTTCATTCTCCTGCAGGATGCCGAGCCTGCGCGCAACTTCCGTATAGGCTTCGACGAGACCGCCGAGATCGCGGCGGAAGCGGTCTTTATCGAGCTTATCGTTCGATTTAATGTCCCACAGCCGGCAGGAATCGGGCGAAATCTCGTCCGCGACGGCGATGCGCATCATATCGCCTTCCCACAGTCGGCCGCATTCCATCTTGAAGTCGACGAGGCGGATGCCGACGCCGAGGAACAGGCCGGTCAGGAAATCATTGACCCTTATGGCGAGCGCCATGATGTCGTCGATCTCCTGCGGGCTCGCCCAGCCGAAAGCGGTAATGTGCTCTTCCGTCACCATCGGATCGTTGAGTTCGTCGTTCTTGTAATAGAATTCGATGATCGACCGCGGCAGCTGGGTGCCTTCCTCGATGCCGAGGCGCGTCGCAAGGGAGCCCGCGGCGACGTTGCGGACGACGACTTCGAGCGGAATGATCTCGACTTCGCGAATCAGCTGCTCGCGCATGTTGAGGCGGCGGATGAAATGGGTCGGCACGCCGATGTCGTTCAGATTTTGAAAAATGAACTCGGAGATTCTGTTATTGAGGACGCCTTTGCCGTCAATGACCTCATGCTTCTTGGCGTTGAATGCGGTTGCGTCATCCTTGAAATGCTGGATGAGCGTGCCGGGTTCGGGTCCTTCATAGAGGACCTTGGCCTTGCCTTCATAGATGCGCCGGCGGCGATTCATTGGGATTAACCGTGGCTTGAGAGGATCCATTGGCGGCCGTGGCTCCTGTGAACGTCCTGGGGCCCGCGTCCAAACAGCTGATCGAGCGCTGTTCAGCCGCGGAGGAGTGAAGTTGGGTCGAGGCTAAGCCGCAGGTCCGCAGGGTCTTACACGCTTTTCTGTCCCGGAGACAAGCCAAGCGGCAAACCCGTCGAAAAGCGGCCCGCGCGCGCAGCTTTGAGTCAACGCACTGAGATCACGCTGAAAAATGATTCCCCCACATGAGGCCGACGCCGGCCGTTCTAGCAGACATCCGCCGTCGGATACAGAGAAGAAATCAACCCCGCTCCCGCTTCAAGCGCCGTCATATTGCCTATGCGACAATGGCCTTTTCAAGAAATCATGCTAAAATTAACCAGGGTAAAAGAGCGAAAGTCGGCATTCGCCGGAATTGGATGGGATTTCATGACGACATTCGACAAGCGCGAACAGGCTTTCGAAGCTCAGCTTGTGCATGACGAGGCGCTGAAGTTCAAGGCAATCGCCCGCCGCAACAAGTGGTTCGGGCTCTGGGCGGCGGGAATGCTCGGCAAGACCGGCGCGGAGGCCGAAGCTTACGCCAACGCGGTGGTTCAGACCGACATCGCCCAAGGCGCCGAGGAGTTTTTCAGGAAGGTTCGAGCCGACTTCGACAAAGCCGGAGTCCAGCTATCCGACCACCAGATCCGCCGCAAACTCGAAGAATTGCTCGTCGCCGCGATCGCCGAGGTCAAAGGCGCCTAGAGTCTGACGCCGAAAGTTACGGGCCTTTCGGACCGATATCATCCTGCAAAACAAAAGCTTACGATTGATTGCTCAGCGTCCGCGCGAGGTTCGCGCCGCTTCCTAAGCAATTGTTAGCTCTTGCGGGACGAGACTGTCCGCCATGTCCCGCGCAAAAACCCCCGATATCGGCCTTGTTCCGACGGCGTTGCCCGATCACCTGGCGCTCTTCGCTCACGCGGATGCCGAGCTTTTGGTGCTTGCCCGCGCGTGGCTCGCGTATTTGGCGGGCGAACGCCGGGTCGCTGATCTGACGCTCGAAGCGTACACCCGCGACCTTCGCCAATTTCTGGCCTTCGCCACCATTCACTTCGGCGCAACTCCGTCGCTTACGATGATTCGCGATCTTGCGCCGGGCGATCTGCGCGCCTTCATGGCCTCGCGCCGGGAGGCGGGCGTCGGCAGCCGCTCCCTTTTGCGGCAGCTCGCGGGCCTTCGCAATTTCACGCGCTATCTCGAGCGTAACGGACACGGGCAGAGCGGGGCCTTCGCGGCGGTGCGCGCGCCCAAAACCTCGCGCCGGCTGCCAAAGCCCTTGACGGCGAGCGCCGCGCGCGCGCTGACCGGCGTCGATGTGCGGGCAGGAGAAAATCGTCCCGCCTGGATACTGGCGCGCGACGCCGCCGTTCTCGGGCTACTCTATGGCGCGGGGCTGCGCATTTCCGAGGCCCTGTCGATCAAGCGATCGGATGCGCCAGTCGGCGCGCTGGATGTGCTGAGAGTCGTCGGCAAAGGCAAGAAGACGCGCGACACGCCGATCATCGCGCCTGTGCGGCGCGGGATCGAAACCTATCTCGATCTATGTCCTTATAACCTTCCGCCGGACCGGCATTTGTTCGTGGGCGCGAAGGGAGCGCCGCTGTCCCCGCGCATCATCCAGCTCGCGGTCGAGCGGTTGCGCGGCGCGCTCGGCCTGCCGGATACCGCGACGCCGCATGCGCTGCGCCATTCCTTCGCCACCCATCTCCTCGGGCGTGGCGGCGATCTTCGCGCCATCCAGGAATTGCTCGGCCACGCCTCGCTCTCCACGACGCAGATTTACACGGCGGTCGACAGCGCCCGGCTCGTCGAGGCCTATCGCTCGGCGCATCCGCGCGGAGGCTGAACGGCGCTGCGGCGGCGAAACCGATGTGTCCTTATCCGTTTTCATGGAATGACACGATCCGCGCGCAGACGAGCAAAGAGGTCGAAGAAGGAATCATCGGTAGCCTGGTAGTCGAGAAAGCCGAGCTTGCGGCTCTTCGTCATATCGGTGACGACCTCGATCGGGCGGCCGAGATCGGCGTCGGTATGCCAAGCTGAAGCGACGACCGAGAGGTCGGATTCGACGAGGCCATGCTTGCGGGCGATCTCCGCCCAAATCGGCGCCGCGTCGGCAAGCTGGACCTCTAACGGGATGCGCTCGCCGTCGAAGGGCGCCGGATCGAGGCCGAACCAGCCGGCGAGCCGAGGCCACATCCAGTTCCAGCGGAAGATGTCGCCATTGACGATGTTGAACGCCTGATCGCGCGCCGCTTCGGTCGTTGCGGCCCATTCGAGATGTCTGGCGAGCTGGCGCGCGTCCGTCATGTCGCTCAGCCCGTTCCATTGCGCGGCCGAGCCAGGGAAGCGGAAGGGCCTCCCCGTTTCGCGGCAGATCGTGGCGTAGGCCGCGAGGGTTGTTCCCATGTTCATGGCGTTGCCGAGCGCGTAGCCGATCACCGTATGCGGCCGATGCACGCTCCAGCCGAAGCCGTCGCGTTGCGCCGCGGCGAAAAGCTCGTCCTCCTGGGCGTAATAGAAATTTTCGACATTGAGGCGCGGCTGCTCCTCCCGGAACGGCGTCGCAGGCAACGCTCCCTTCCCGTAAGCCTCGAAAGGACCGAGGTAGTGCTTCAGCCCGGTCACCAGCGCGACATGGCGCACCGACCCCGTCGGCGAGAGCGCGTCGAGCAGATTGCGCGTCATGGCGCTGTTGACCTTGATGTTCTCCGCCTCCGTCGGCTGCCGCAGCCAGGTCGCGAGAAAGACATGAGTGGGACGCAACGATTCCAGAGCGGCCCGCAGCGACGCCTTATCCTGAAGATCGGCGGCGAGAGGAACGACCCCTTGCAGGCCGGAAGGCGGACGCCGCGCCAGCCCATAGGTCTTCCAGCCCTTTCCGGCTAAATGCCGGGCAAGCGTATTTCCCACGATGCCGCTGGCCCCGACCACAAGCGCCTGTCTCGTCATGTCCAAAGCATCTCCGGTGTCCCGCGCCGGCTCAAGGCGAGCGCCCGGCGGAGTATGTAAGCATCGGCAGCTTTCGCTCCAAACCGGGAACGCGGCAGTTCGCTGCGGCCCATTCCCGCAGCTGCGAGGATCACGTCGCGGCGGGCAAAGCCACATGTCGCCTTTTCTTCACGGCCTCCGCCTGCTATCTCGCAAGGATGACAACGCACGCCATCGAAAACATCCGCAATTTCTCCATCGTCGCCCATATCGACCATGGCAAATCGACGCTGGCCGACCGCCTCATACAGGCGACCGGAACCGTCGCCGAGCGAGACATGGTCGAGCAGGTGCTCGATTCCATGGATATTGAGCGCGAGCGTGGCATCACCATCAAGGCGCAGACGGTCCGGCTCGAGTATAAGGCGAAGGACGGCAAGACCTATATATTGAACCTCATGGATACGCCGGGCCACGTCGACTTCGCCTATGAGGTCTCGCGCTCGCTCGCCGCCTGCGAAGGTTCGCTCCTTGTCGTCGACGCCAGCCAGGGCGTCGAGGCGCAAACGCTCGCCAACGTCTATCACGCGCTCGACGCGGGCCACGAGATCGTGCCGGTCCTGAACAAAATCGACCTGCCCGCCGCCGAGCCTGAGCGGATCAAGCAGCAGATCGAGGATGTGATCGGGCTCGACGCTTCGAACGCCGTACTGATCTCGGCCAAGACCGGCATCGGCATCGACCTCGTGCTGGAGGCCATCGTCACCCGCCTGCCGCCGCCGAAGGGCGATGAGACGGCGCCTTTGAAGGCTTTGCTGGTCGATAGCTGGTATGACGCCTATCTCGGGGTCGTGGTGCTCGTGCGCGTCATCGACGGCACGCTGAGGAAACATCAGAAAATCAAGATGATGGGCGCCGACGCTCATTATGAGGTCGATCGGATCGGCGTGTTCCGTCCGAAGATGCAGGATAGGGCGGAGCTCGGCCCGGGCGAGGTCGGCTTCATCACCGCGCAGATCAAGCAGGTGGCGGACACACGCGTTGGCGACACAATTACCGACGAGCGCGGGCCCTGCGTCGAGGCGCTGCCCGGCTTCAAACCGGCGCAGCCTGTTGTCTTCTGTGGTTTATTCCCCGTCGACGCCGCCGATTTCGAGGATCTGCGCGCCGCAATGGGACGGCTTCGGCTGAACGACGCCAGCTTTTCCTACGAGATGGAAAGCTCGGCCGCGCTCGGCTTTGGCTTTCGCTGTGGTTTCCTCGGCCTGCTGCATCTCGAAATCATTCAGGAGCGCCTCGAGCGCGAGTTCAACCTCGATCTCATCGCGACCGCGCCCTCCGTCATCTACAGGATCGTGCAGCGCGACGGCGAAATCGTCGAATTGCATAACCCGGCCGACATGCCCGATCCAACCAAGATCGAAACGATCGAAGAGCCATGGATCCGCGCGACGATTCTAACGCCCGACGATTACCTCGGCGCGGTATTGAAACTCTGCCAGGAGCGGCGCGGCCTGCAGGTTGACCTCAATTATGTCGGCAAGCGCGCGATGGCGGTCTACGACCTGCCGCTTAATGAAGTGGTGTTCGACTTCTACGACCGGCTGAAGTCGATCTCGAAAGGTTACGCCAGCTTCGACTACGCGATCACCGACTATCGTCCCGGTGATCTCGTCAAAATGTCGATTCTCGTCAATGCCGAGCCGGTCGACGCGCTCTCCATGCTGGTGCATCGCGAGCGCGCCGAAATGCGCGGACGGGCGATGGTCGAAAAGCTGAAGGAGCTGATCCCTCAGCATATGTTCCAGATCCCGATCCAGGCGGCGATCGGCGGCAAGATCATCGCGCGCGAGACAGTGAAGGCGCTGCGCAAGGATGTGACGGCCAAGTGCTATGGCGGCGACGCCACGCGTAAACGCAAGCTGCTCGACAAGCAAAAGGCCGGCAAGAAGAAAATGCGCCAGTTCGGCAAGGTCGAGATCCCGCAGGAGGCCTTCATCGCCGCGCTGAAGATGGATAGCTGAAGGGTTGGCCTCGCTGCTCGCGGCGAAACCTTTTGATGCCGATCAATTGGAAGCGTAGAGTATCGCGCTAACCTTTGCATAAAAAGGGAGGGCGACCATGAGCGAGAAAGAAACGACAGCCGCGCGGCCACTCATTGATGACGAAGCCTTCATGTCCGTCGCCGACCTCAAGGCTTATGTCGCGGAGGTCGAATCAGCGAAGGCGTCGCAATCCTATGTCGCGATGCAGGCGGCCGATCAGGCGAAGAAGGATTTGATCGAAAGGCTTTCCAGGCCGATCGAACTGACGCCTGAAAAAATCAGCGCCTTCATGCATCGCGTGAAGCTCGCGGCAGAGCGTGGCGAGCGCGAAATGCTGATCGGACGATTCCCTTCCGAACTTTGCACGGACCACGGCCGGGCGATCAACAATACCGAGGAGGGCTGGCCCGAAACGCTGATCGGTTTGCCGCTCCAAGTGCACCAGATATGGAAGGACAAGCTTCAACCCCTCGGCTATGGGCTAAAGGCGATGATCATTGAATGGCCGGAGGGCTTTCCCGGCGACGTCGGAATGTTTCTGACCTGGAAGTAAGAGTGCAAGCCATGACCGAGGCCGAGCAGGACGCCGAGACGCAGGACAGCGCGGGCAAGCTGAAGCGCAGGCAATATGAAGCGGAGCTTGCAAAGCTTTCCGTCGAGATTGTCAAGCTGCAGGAATGGGTGAAGCGCGAAGGTAAGAAGGTCTGTATCGTTTTCGAAGGACGCGACGGCGCCGGCAAGGGCGGCGTCATCCGGGCCTTGACCGAACGCGTCAGCCCGCGGGTCTTCAAGATCATCGCTCTCCCTGCGCCGACTGAGCGCGAAAAATCGCAAATGCATATCCAGCGCTTTGTAACCCATCTGCCGGCCGCTGGAGAAGTCATGATCTTCGACCGCAGCTGGTACAATCGCGCGGGCGTCGAGCGCGTCATGGGTTTTTGCACGAAGGAGCAGACGGAGCAGTTTCTGAACCTGACGCCCGCCTTCGAAAAGCTGATGGTGCAGTCTGGAATCTATCTGCTCAAATATTGGCTTGAGGTGAGCCCGGAGGAGCAGACGCGCCGCCTCGAACAGCGCATCACGGACGGGCGGAAGATCTGGAAGCTGTCGGAGATGGATCTCAAATCCTACAGCCGCTGGTACGAATATTCGCGTGCGCGGGACGCCATGTTCGCTGCGACCGATACGCCCTGGGCGCCGTGGTACGCCGCCAACTCCGATAACAAGAAGCGCATGCGCCTCAATGTCATCAAGCATCTTCTCGCCCATATCCCTTATGAGGACGTGGAACGCAAGAAGGTCGAGCTTCCGGAACGTCAGAAGCCGGAAGGCTACAAGGAGCCGGACTATCCCTTCAGATGGGTTGAGGAGGCATTCTGACACTGGCGCCGGCTGCGGCTCCGAGGCGATCGCGTTTTCCTGCGAGCCGTCACGCCAGAAGTCCCGCCCATGTCGCAGCGATTGCGAAGACGAGACCGGGCACGACGCGTTCGGCGAAGGGACGCGTCCCAAGGGTCAAGGCGAGCACGATTTTGGTTGCCGTGTTGCTTGTCATGGCGAGGACGATCGGCAGCGCCGCATCGGCGGGCGCAAGCTTGCCGGCCGCCGCGAGCGAGGCGACCGAAATGGCAGCGCTTTGGCTGTCGACAAGGCCCGCGGCCACCACTCCGATGAGAATCCCTGTTTCCCCGAGCCAATTTTTCAGCCCCGCCGCGGCGACAAGCATGACCGACATCGTGGCGGCGAGCAGGACGGCGGCCTTGATGCTGAACGCGGCTGCGGGTTGGTGATTTTGCGCTTCGCCGTCGTGGAGGGCTCGCATCGTGAAGATCGCGCCGTAAATCACGGCGGCGCACCCTCCCGCGATGAGCGCCGGGGCGAGCGCGCGAAGGGTCGGCAGGCTCACCGCCGCGACGACCGCTCCCATCACGGTGAAAGTCGCAACCGTAGAGAGAACGGCGCCCGCGGCGGCGGGCCTCATCAATGCGGGATCTTTTGCGGCGACGCCAGCCATCGCGCCGATCGCGGCCGCGCTTGACGCGAAGCCCGAAGCCAGCCCGGCGAGGGGCAGACCGAAGCGCGCGCCAAGGGCCCGCTGCGCGATATGGCCGAGGGCGCCGACCGCCAGGACAAGGATGACAAGCAGCCAGATCGATCGCGGATTGAGCGACTCGAAAGGCCCCATATAGCGGTTCGGGAGCTGCGGAAAGACCACCAGCGTCGCCGCAGCGAAGACAAGCATGTCGTTGACTTCGGTCCTGCTGAGAATTGCCGTCGCAAAACTGTGGATAGGGGCCTTGGCGGCGAGAAGAATGGCGATGACGACGCCGACGGTGGCGGCGAGGGCCTCGTCCGTCACCGCGAGCGCGCCGAGCACGGGCATGAAGGCGAGCGCGACCTCGGTCGTGAGGCCGGGGTCGCCGACCGGCGTCCGCAGATAGGACACCGCGACGAGAGAGGCGACGCACCCCGTTACGATCGCCAGCAGAAGCAAGCCGCCGATATGAAAAGCGACGGCGCCGAGCAAAGCCGTGACAGTGAAGGTCCGCACGCCGGCGGGTCCCCTCGACGGACCGGCGCCTTTACTGCGCTCGCGTTCGATGCCGATCAGCAGCCCGAGAGCAACGGCGACGGCAAAACCGGACAGGGGCGGTGGAAGCCAGAGCATGCGACTTTCTCATACCTCACAGTTTCTTGTAGAGCGCAGAGGCGTAAAGCGCACGCGGTGATTACTGGTCGCGATCGATCGCCTGTCTCTTCTTCACCCTCCGAGATAGGCGGCGGAGATGTCGTCATGCTCCAGCATTTCGCGGCCGGAGCCCTGCAATTTGATCCGCCCGTTCTCCAGCACATAGGCATGGTCCGCGATCTCCAGCGCGGCGTGGGCGTTCTGCTCGACGAGGAGAATGGTGCGGCCTTCGTCTTTCAACGATTTGATGATGGAAAAAATCTCTTCGACGAAGAGCGGCGCGAGCCCCATCGATGGCTCGTCGAGGAGCAGCAGCTTCGGGCCGGCCATCAAAGCGCGGGCGATCGCCAGCATCTGCTGTTCGCCGCCGGACAAAAGCCCCGCGCTCTGAGAGAGGCGCTCTTTCAGCCGGGGAAAGCGGGCGAGCGCTTTTTCGCGCCGCCTTTCGATTTCGGCTGCGTCGCGTTCGAGATAGGCACCCGCGAGAAGATTTTCCGCGACGCTCATCTGCGCGAAAATCTGCCGGCCTTCAGGGACATGCGCGATTTTCTTTCGCGCGATGACATGAGCCGGACGATTGGTCAAAGTCTCGCCGTCGAATGTGACGGAGCCGGCGCGGATTTTCAGAAGTCCGGAGACGCCACGCAGGATGGTGGTCTTTCCGGCGCCGTTGGCGCCGATGAGGCAGACGATCTGGCCCGCGCCGACAGCAAGATCAACGCCCTTGACGACGACGCTGGCGCCGTAGCCGATCTCAAGGCCGCGCGCATCGAGCAAGACGGCGCTCATGTGCCAGCCCCACGCAATTCGCCGGCGCCTTTGACGCCAAGATAAGCTTCGATGACGGCCGAATCCGCGCGCACCGCCGCGGGCGCGCCCTCAGCGATCTTGCGGCCGAAATTCAAGACCGTGATCTTGTCGCACAATTGCATGACGAGGCTCATATCATGCTCGACGAGCAGCATGGAAACGCCGCGCCCCTTGATCTGCAAGAGCAGGTCTTTGAGCGCGGCGGTCTCAGCCGGATTCATGCCGGCGGCTGGCTCATCAAGAAGCAGCAGCTTCGGCGTGGAGGCAAGGGCGCGCGCAATCTCGAGCCGACGCTGATCGCCATAAGACAAGGCGCCCGCGGGCCTATGCGCCGCGGCGGCGAGCCCGACGAAAGAGAGCAGCTCTTTTGCTTCGCGCAGAGCGGCGCGCTCCTGCGATCGAAACTGCCCGAGCCGCGTCAAAATCTCGAACAGCGATTCGGCGACATGCAGATGCATGCCGGTCAGCACATTTTCCAGCGCCGTCATTTGCGTGAACAGGCGAAGATTCTGAAAGGTGCGGGCCAGCCCGCGCCGCGCGCGGCGATCCGGGGAGAGCGAATCGATTCGCGCGCCGTCGAGCCGGATCGTCCCGGCCTGTTGTTTGTTAAGCCCGGTGACGAGGTTGAAGAAGCTCGTCTTGCCGGCGCCGTTCGGACCGATCAGCGCGTCGAGGCTGCCGGCCTCGAGGGTAAGGTCGAGGCTGTCGATCGCCGTGAGGCCGCCATAGCGCAGCGTCAACGCCTCGATCTGCAGAAGGGCGGCGGTCAAGCGCGCGCTCCAATGCGTCTCGCGCGCCAGGGAAGAATGCCGTGCGGCATATAAAGAACGGCGATGACGATGATGAGGCCGTTGATGACGAGCCGAAAGTCCTGCAGCGGACGCAAGACTTCAGGCAGTAGCGTAAGCACCATCGCGCCGGCGAGCGGACCAAAGGGCGAACCGACGCCGCCGAGAAGCGCATAGCTCAAGATCGTTACCGCCGCGTCAAAGCCATAGTCGTTCGGACTGATGAAAGAGGACGCATGGGCGTTGAGCGCGCCGGCGAGCCCCGCGAGCATGGCCGAGACGACGAGAGCCGCCATCTTGTAGCGGGCAAGAGGGATGCCGCTGACGGAGGCCGCGATCTCATCCTCGCGGATGGCTTCCATAGCGCGGCCGATGCGGGAGCGCGTGATCAAAACCAGCGCCAGCAGCGCCGCTCCAAGGCACCCGTAGATGAGCGGGAAATCCGCCTTGACGGGAATGCCGGAAAGGCCGAGCGCGCCGCCCGTCACATCGGATTGAATGAGGAAAATGCGCAGAATTTCGCCAAGACCGATCGTCGCTAGCGCGAGATAGACGCCGGATAGCCGCAAGGTCGGCACGCCGATCGCGAGCGCGATCGCCGCGGGAATCAGCATGGCGGCGGCGAGCACGAGAGGGAAGGGCAGGCCGGAATGCAAAGTGAGAAGGGCCGAGGCATAGGCCCCGATCCCCATGAAAGCGGCCTGGCCGAGCGACAATTGCCCGATCGCCAGCACAACATACATGCTGAGCGCCAGCAGCCCATTGACGCCGAGAGAAGCGATGAGGCTCTGATACGTCCAGAGAAAATCGCTAAGGTCAAAGCCAGTCATATTGCGGCATGTCGAGATCAATCTTCATCCGGTGCTCCCTGGCGCGGACAAGATCAAGCTCTCGCGAAGACGTCAAGACTCACTCTCGTGGATGCGAGGATCGTATCCGGGCGACGGGGAAAAAATTTGCCGCTATTCCTCGCGCCGCGCCAAGCGCGCCCGGCCGGGCGTTTCGGGCGACCAGAATTTCAGCTTTCGATCGTGTCTGCGAACGCTCGGGCCAACCGCACCGCGAGGGCGCGCGCGTCGGTCTTGAGCCTTTCGTCAGCTTTCGGCTTGATCCGCTCGTTCCGGACAGTGACCTCGACCGCCAGCACGCTCCCGCCAACGTCCTGTTCACGCCATGTGAGCTTGGCGCGGACATGGTTTTCATCGAGCGGCAGCAATTCGATTTCGAGGCCTTTGTTCATGGTCCCCCCGGTGAAAAGCTGCGGCGGTCGTTAGAAATCAGATGCCGTAAGATGACAGAAGCTCTGGCGGCGCCGTGCATAGGCGCTGAGGGCGGCCCGCTCGATCTGCACACGATTGACGTCGAACGCCTCCAGCAAGGAAGCTTCGTTCCGTCGCACCTGGGGGCTGATCCGCTCGAGCGCCTCCTCATCCAGATGAAAGGCGATTTCGAATGTGGATTCATGACCCCAAAAGCTGACGCATCGCTTGACGGGATCGTAACTGCGGCTGGCGTTGGGGAAATGGAGCGTCATCGGCTTCCTCCAGAAATGCGCAGGCGCCATGAGAGTCGCAGACTGCGCCGCTGATCCCCAGTCAGCGCGGCGAACGGCCTTGGTTGTTTCAGATGATCAGCTTGCGCCCGCGATTCACTCAAACATGAAACGCGGAGGCGTGAAAGCACCGATTGGACGCCGCGCCGGTTTCCATGGGCGCGGCGCTCGATCACGCCGGGACGTCGAGAGACGCCGAGGCAGCGGCCAAGGGCGTCGTCGTGGCGGCCGGTTGCTTGCGGAGCCACGCGCCGACGCCCGAACTGTCGGAGGTAAACTCGACGCCCTTCATTTCGAGCGCTTTCTGGATCAGCCCCAGCGTCATGGCCTGAACGCCTTGGCCGGCTTCAAATCGCGTTATCGTGTTTACGGAGACGCGGGCGGCTTCGGCCAGTTCGCGGGCGCCAAGCGAAAGCCCGGCTCGAGCCATCCTACATTGATCGGGGGTCATTTCCTTGCCTCTCTGCGCGATGTCGCGCGCCGGTTCTTTAGGTCCGTTAATTCATTCTGGTCGTGCGCGCGCCGCAACTGCTTCATCGCCTTCCTGGGGCTGGGCTTCTCGTTGCCCGGCTCCGGCGTCATATCGGCTTGCAGAGCCTCGATCCGCCGCGTGAGGTCGGCGACCGCCTCCGAACGAATTTTGAGCCTGACGCCGACGCCTCCGCCGTCTTCGCCCAGAAACTCGACGCCCGCCGCTTCAAGAGCATCGCGCAAAGCTTTGATCGTCGCGACTCGGGTTTCCGACAAATGCCCTTGCATGCGTTCAAGGCGCTTGACGGTTTCAACTGACACGCCGGAGGCGGCCGCGAGGGCCGACTGTTCCATGCGGAGCATGGCGCGAGCGGCGCGAAGCTGTTCTGCTGTCAAGCTGCGCCTCATTGGCAATGAAGGGTGAGATTACCTGTGAAGTGTAAATAATACGCTACGGGGGGTAAATCAAGGGGCGGAAAGACTGCGTTTCGGCTTGACCTGATCGCAGCCGCAGTTCTTGCGCCTCAAGTTCGGGTTTCGCGCGCCCCCGAACGAGGTTCTTGCCTTGCATCGCCTTCGGCGTTCGAGTGTCAGTTGCTCGCGCGGATCGTCTGCGGGCGGGCTGGCGAGCGCTGGCTTAGCGAGCCGCTCGCCGTTGTTTCACCAGCAGCGCCGCGCCCAATGCCAGCCATAGGGGCCGAGCACCCATCGCCGGGCGCATCCGCCATAGCCGTACCCTCGGCCTTGTGCATAGCCCCATCCGCCGTGCCCCCATCCGCCGTGCCCCCATCCGCCGTGCCTCCATCCGCCGTGCCCCCAATGGCCGCCGTGACGCCCGCCTCCATGATGCCATCCTCCGCCATGATGACGCCAGCCGCCGTGGCGATGACCGCCATGGTGGTGTCCGCCATGATGGTGTCCTCCATGATGGCCGTGGCCGCCATGCCCGTGACCGCGCGCGAAGGCCGGGCTCGCTGGAACCGAGGTCACGCAGAGCATAACGGCCGTGACCAGAATGTTGATTGCGCGCATGGGGGCTAACTCTTTGGCAGCCGCAGGTCAGTGCGAAAAACACGGCCCGGCTGCGACAGATGAAGAAATATCACATTTGATTGCGGAGGCCAGAGATCAAAGCCATGCGCCGATTAGATTTCACCGGCCGATGATCCGAAAGGGAAGCAAAGGAATTCCGCCGTTCCGCTCAGTCGTGGAAGAGAATTTGAGCGGCGTTCCGGATGCGTCAGGCGCGTCTCGCGCTGGGCCGGCCGAAGAGGCCAAGCGGGCGTATCCACAAGGTCAGCACAAGGAGCAAAAAGCCGACCGCCTCCTTGTAGACGGAGGAGACATAGCCGGCCGTCAGCGCCTCAAGCACGCCGATGAGCAGTCCGGCGATCAGCGCGCCGCCGATGTCGCCGAGACCGCCGAGAATGATGACGGCGAAGCCCTTGAGCGTCATGGCTTCGCCCATATAGGGCGTGATGGCGTTATATTCGAGCGCGATCAGAACGCCCGCGGCGCCGGCGAGCGCACCCGAGACGAAGGAGACCTGGCTCATGATCGCTCGGGTGTCGATTCCCATGAGTTCCGCTGCGTCGGGGTTTTCGGCGAGGGCGCGCATGGCGAGGCCGGTCCGCGTCATCCGCAGCAGCAGGACGAGGCCGAGAGCGAGGGCGGCGACCGTGCCGACGATAAGGATTTGCGCCAGAGAGACGCTTGCGCCCTGGAAAGTCCATGGCGCGCTATCGACGAGGCCGATGGGAAAGCGGCGAATCTCGGAGCCAAACAGCGCCGTCATTCCCGAATAGAGGAAAAGCGTTGCGCCGAGGGTGACCATCAGCGAGGCAAGCTCGGGCGCGCGGACTTTGCGCAAGCGCGAGAGCAGCAGAAAATCGACGACGACGGCGATGAGCCCGGTCGCGATTGCCGCCGCCGGCAGGGCGATCGCGAGGGGCGCGCCTTTGATCGTCGCAAAGAGGGCGATATAGGCGGCGGCGGAGAAGTAGAATCCATAGGTCAGATTGACGACCCCGAGCACGCCGAACATCAGGGTGAAGCCGAGGGCGAACAGCGCAAAGGCTGATCCCGCGACGAAGCCATTGATGATCTGCTGGAGGAGCATGCTGGTCCGCGTGGCTCTTTGCGCCGCTATTTCAAGATCGTGAATTTGCCTTGCGCGACTTCGAGAACGAGGACGCCGGACGTCACTGCCGGATCGCGCTCCGGCGTAAAGGCGAAGGCGCCCATAACGCCATCAATTCTGGTTTTCAGAAGAGCCTCGCGAATGGAATCGCCGGTCAAATCCTTTGCTGCATTCAGCGCGCTCGCCACGATCTTCAAAGTGTCGAACGCCTGCGCCGCGAACTGATCGGGATCGGCGCCGTATTTGGCGCGATAGTCGGTGATGAATTTTTCATTCAACGGATCGCTTTTGCCGACGAACCATGGACTGCCGACGAGCAGCCCGTCGGCGGCGGCGCCGGCGATTTCGAGCACCTTGGGCGAATTCATGCCATTGCCGCCGATAACCCGCACGGAGGCCGGAAAACCCAGCGCCTGCTTGGCGAGCAATATGCCAGCGCCTGCGTCCGCCAGCGCCGAGACGACGATCGCGTCGGGGTTGAGGCTCTTGATCTTGGTCAGTTGAGCGGAGAAATCCGTATCCTTGGCGCCGAAGGTTTCGGTCGTCAGAACCTCGATGTTCAGATCCGCCAGCGCCGTCTTCATGACGTCATAGGCCGATTTGGTGAAGGCGTCGTCGCGGCCATAAAGCACCGCGACCTTTTTGACGCCGAATTTTTCACGCGCGGTGCGCAACGTCACGGGGATGACGTCTGCCTCCGGCAGCGAGGTGCGAAACACATAAGGCCCGATGGCGGTGATGCCGTTCGCTGTCGTCGAGGTGCCGATGATCGGGGTCTTGCGCTCGATGGCGAGCGGCGCGACGGCGAACATCTCGGTCGACAGGGTCGGCCCCAACAGCAGCGGAACCCTCGCGCGGCCGAGCAACTGGCGCGCGGCGTTGATCGCCTGCTCCTTGCTCCCGGCCGAATCCTGGTACGCGATCGCAAGCGGGCGCCCATGTACGCCGCCTGCGCGATTGGCTTCCTCGACCCCGAGATCGAATCCCTGCTTGATCGAGACGCCATATTTGGCGTTGGGGCCGCTCAAAATCTCGATCGCGCCGACAGTCACCGGGTCCGAGCCCTCAGCCAGCGAGAGCTGTGGGAGAGCAAGACAGCCGGCGAGGGCGCAAAAGCGGAACAAGGATCTGATGAGTCGATGCATCGGGCGTGATCGCGGGCGTGAGTGGGGCGAACGGCGGAGTCGTCGCAACGGTCTAAACCGAAGCCGGGCCGATTCCTAGGGCCGGATCGGATGGCTTTCGATGCACCCGCCGCGCCATGATTCGATCCAACCTCCCAAATCCGTCCCTCATCAATAGGTTCGAGCATGATGTCGCCCGAAAACCGGTTTCCACTTTTGGGCGCCACGCCTTGGGGCGCCATGCCTTGGGCGCCTCGGATGGATGAGACCATTCGGTCGACTGGATGTTCCTGCAAATTCAAAAGCGTGAGCACATCCCCCTCGATCAGCATAAAACAATCCGATTGGAGCATGCCCTGGTCATTTGGCGTCCGCGAGACCGCGCGGCGCCTTGCAGAAAATCGGCGAAAATCCCCAGGCGATCGCTTAACCGTGACTGAAAGACGGCGGAACTATGGTGTTCTGTCAGGAGTTAGTTCCGAGAGGGCCAATTTCCAAAGGAGAACATAATGAAACGCTTAGGTGCATTGACGAGCGCCGCTGCTGTTTGCGGCGCGCTTGTCATCAGCGGTCCGGCCTCGGCCTTCGGCGGCGGCCACGGCGGATTCGGTGGTGGTGGTTTCCACGGCGGCGGGTTTGGCGGTGGTTTCCATGGCGGCGGCTTTCGCGGCGGCGGGTTTGGCGGCGGCTTCCATGGCGCTGGTTTTCGTGGCGGCGGGTTTGGGGGCGGCGGCTGGCATGGCGGCGGCTGGCGTGGCGGTGGCTGGCGTGGCGGCGGCTGGAACGGCGGTTGGAACCGCGGCTGGAACGGCGGCTGGAATGGCGGTTGGGGTTATAACGGCTGGGGCTATGGATTGGGCGCGGGCCTGCTCGGCCTTGGCCTCGGCTACGGCTTGGCCAGCACTTGGGACTATGGCTACCCTTACGATACTTACGGCTATTATCCCGGCTACGCCTATGGCTACCCGGGTTACGCCTATGGCAACTATTCTTATGCGCCGGGGTATTACACAACTCCCGGACAGGTGGCGACGACCGCTCCTCTCGTGACGGGGCGCAGCGTCGCGACCGGCAATGCCGGCGACTTCTGCACAACGCCGGTGAAGACCTGCCAACTCTATCACACCTCCTTTGTCGGCAACGGATGCTCGTGCAAGGTGCCGGGCGGGCGGGCGAGGGGATCGGTCACGCCCTGACCGTCAAAGGCCTGAAAGAAATGCGCAGCGGCCGGTTTATCCCGGCCGTTTTTTTGGCTCAGAGCCCAAAATAGGCGCGGTACCAGGCGATGAAGGCTTCGACGCCGTCAGCCAGAGGCGTCGTCGGCCTGTAGCCAGTCAGTTGAAACAGCAGCTCGGTATCGGCGAAGGTCAAGGGCACGTCGCCCTGCTGCATCTCCAGAAAATTGCAGGTCGCGCGCAGGCCCGTCGCCGCCTCGATGGCGGCGATGAAATCCATCAGTCCGACAGGGCTTTGCGCGCCGATATTGACGACCCGCCAGGGCGCGACGGGCGACAGGCTGTCTATCCCAGGCGTCGGGGAAAGCCTCGCATCGACGGCGGGAGGACTATGCGCGAGCAGCCGAACCATGGCTTCCACGAGATCATCGATATAGGTGAAATCCCGCTTCATTTTGCCGTGATTATAAACGTCGATCGGACGCCCTTCGAAGAGGGCCGCGGCAAACTTGAAGAGCGCCATGTCCGGACGTCCCCAAGGCCCATACACGGTGAAGAACCGCAGCATTGTGACCGGAATCTTGAACAGATGCGCATAGGCGTGCGCCATCTCCTCATTTGCCTTTTTTGATGCTGCGTAAAGCGTCAGGGGATGATCCGTGCGATCGGTTTCCCGGAAGGGTATCGAGGCGTTGGCCCCGTAGACCGATGAGGTCGAAGCCATCAGCGCGTGACGCGGCGGCGACTGGCGCATCAGTTCCAGGAGGTTGAACGCTCCTACGAGATTGGCGTCGACATAGGCGCGGGGATTGTCGAGGCTGTACCTCACCCCCGCCTGCGCGGCGAAATGATAGACGGCGTCGAAGCCGGCGCCATAAACGTCTTTAAGCGCCGCGAAGTCTTCAAGCAGGATCGCATGGCCGCGAAAACGGGGGCTCCGCTGCAAAATCTCATGCCGCTTCAGCTTGAGCTTCGGGTCGTAATAGGGTGTGAAGCCATCGACGCCGACGACGTCGTGGCCGTCGGCGAGAAGGCGGGCGGCGGTATGGAAACCGATGAATCCGGCGCTGCCGGTTACGAGAATGCGCATGGTGCAACAAGCTGGAGGCGAAACGGATTTGACGGCCTGCTAGAAGCTGACTAAAGCAAAAGACCGAATGACGAGTGATCCCCTCGCATGTTTCGTACGCAATTGCCAATCCAGGCCCGCATTCACTTCGAATTGACGGCGAAATCGCGAATTTCGGACGCCCGCAGCATCGCTGAGACCATCTGTCGCTTGAAAAATGCTTTCCCGGAAGACTACGAAGGAATTACAAAGCCCCGCGCTAGGAACTTTGTCGCAATAGAGCCTTGAGCGGAGGTTTTTCCGCCCATCCGGACATTAGCGCCGGATCACAAGGGAATGATCTAATGGAGTATCGGCGCTTCTTCGATGACGCGATTTCGAAGCTGAAGGGTGAAAGGCGCTATCGCGTTTTTGCCGATCTGGCGAGAGACGCCGAAGCTTTTCCCCGCGCATTGTGGCGACGCGGAGAAGGACCCGAGAATTCCATCGTCGATGTCGTGGTCTGGTGCTCCAACGATTATCTGTGCATGGGCCGCCATCCGAAAGTGATCGAGGCCATGAGCGCCGCGGCTGCGGCGCATGGGGTCGGCTCCGGTGGAACCCGCAATATCTCCGGCAACAATCATCCGATCGTCGAACTCGAGGCCGAGCTCGCCGACCTGCACGGCAAAGAGGCCGGTCTCGTCTTTACCTCCGGCTGGATTTCAAATCTCGCCGCCATTTCAACGATCGGCGACATTCTGCCGGACTGTCTCATTCTTTCCGATCAGCTCAACCATAATTCGATGATCGAAGGCGTGCGCCGCTCGAAGGCGGAGCGCAGGATTTTCCGCCACAACGATCTCGCCCATCTCGAGGAGCTCCTGGCGGAGGCCGGGCGCGAGCGCGCCAAGCTCATCGTCTTCGAGAGCCTCTATTCGATGAATGGCGATATTGCGCCGATCAATGAAATCGCCGATCTCGCAAAGCGTTACAACGCCATGACCTATATGGACGAAGTCCATGCGGTCGGGCTTTATGGCGCGCGCGGCGGCGGCATCAGCGAGCGTGACGGCGCAATGGCGCGGATTGACGTCATCGAGGGCACCCTCGCCAAGGGATTTGGCACGCTCGGCGGCTATATCACCGGCGATTCGGCGATCATCGACGCTGTGCGCTCCTATGCGCCGTCCTTTATTTTCACGACCTCACTGCCGCCGTCCATCGCGGTCGCCGCCAAGACCGCCGTCAGCCTGCTGAAGCGGGCGGAGGGCGCCGAACTTCGCGCGCGGCATCAGCGCCAATCAATGCTGACCAAGCACGCGCTGAGCGCCGCGGGCCTGCCGGTGATGCCGAATTCATCGCATATCGTGCCAGTCCTCGTCGGCGACGCAGAGCTTTGCAAGGCCGCCACCGACATGCTGCTTGATCGCCATTCGATCTATATCCAGCCGATCAATTATCCGACGGTGGCGAAGGGAACCGAGAGGCTGCGAATCACGCCGAGCCCGCTGCACACGGACGCCCACATCGCCGATCTTGTCGAGGCTCTGGTCGACGTCTGGCAGACTCTGAAATTGCCCTTCGTCGAAGAGCCGAACGTCGTCGAATTCCGGCGCGAGAAGGTCGCTGTCGACCCGCAATGCACCTTCCCGGAATTCAAGCGCGCGGCCGAATAGGCGATCGTCAACTCCGGTCCCGGAACGATTCCTGCAAATCGTTCCACGAAAATTGCCTCGCTGATCGCCGGCAGACGATGCGGCAGGCGCGGAAGAGGGCGCTCCAGCCCTTTTCCGAGCCAAGGTCGTTCGCGTCCTTCAGCCTCGGCGCATGAGCCTGGATTAGCCTCTCTCTCGGCCGTACGGGCTCGTAATCGAGCAGCAGCAAGCGCCAGTCGATTGCGATCGCGGCCAGTTGCGCGCAAAGGCGTTCAAGCGAATCCTCCAGATCCTGTCCGGTTGGGTCATGCTCATGCAGCCGCTGGCGCACGAACAGGGTTGTTCCGGTCGCGCAGTCGGCCAGCAGGCGCGCGTGAAGCGCCGTATATTTTTCCTGTAACCTCTCCGCGATCGTTTCGACGTCGAGCGCGAGAAAATCTACATTCTTGCCATATTCATGCAGATGGACCGTGCGGGAGAGATAGGAATAGAGCGCTGGCTCTCCGCCGTAATTGGGAACCTTCATGATTTGTTCGGGCGCGAAGCAGGCCGCCGCGCCTTGATCGAGCACAATCGAGACGCTTGGCAGCGGCGTGATCCACCAGTCGAATGGATAAGCCCGGCCGGAGCGGCCGAGCCGGCGCCCCTGAAACGCGACTTCGCACAGCGCGCCAAGGCTGATAATGCGATCGACGACCAGGCGCGGCGCGGATGGAAGGAGGGGTCGCCATAAAGGACGCATCATCCCTTCGCACCGGCAGGAACCACTTTCTTGGCCTCAACGGAATCCGTTTGCGTCAAATCCTGACACATGACGCCAAAGTGTTGCAGGTTTTTCGTACAAACATCATGCGATAAAACAAAAGCCTGTTCTAGGGCGCGAGCCCATTCTGGGCGGCGAGCTGCGCCAGGTCCGTCTGCGGCCTTGCGCCGAGGTGCTGGATGATCTCGGCGGCCGCGAGAGCGCCGAGTTTTGCGCAGCTGACAAGATCGCGCTCCTTTGTGTATCCCGCCAGAAATCCCGCCGCGAAAAGATCGCCGGCGCCTGTGGTGTCGACGACTGTTTCGACCGGAAAGGCGGGCGCGGTCAGAATCTCCGCGCCTTTGACGATGACGCAGCCTTGCTCCGACCGCGTGACGACGCCGAGCACGTTATCCTTCTGGAGCTGGGCGACGGCGGCGCCGAAATCGGCGGTCTCATAGAGAGAATGCAATTCGCTTTCATTGGCGAAAATAATCTGCACGGCGCCCGAGCGCATCAGCCCCAGAAATTCGTCGCGATAGCGATCGACGCAAAACGAATCGGACAGCGACAGGGCGACTTCCCGTCCGGCGGCGCGGGCGATTTTCGAGGCCTTGACGAAGGCTGCCTTGGCGGCTGGCGGATCCCAAAGATAGCCTTCGAGATAGGTCACGGCCGACTGCCTGACGAGATCCTCGTCGACGTCTTCTTCCGCCAGATCCTGACAGGCGCCGAGAAAGGTGCTCATGGTGCGCTGGCCATCAGGCGTCACGACGATGAGGCAGCGCGCGCTCGCCGTTCCCGCATCAGCCGGCGGCGTCGAAAATCCGACCTTGGCGGCGCGGATGTCATGGGCGAACAGGCCGCCGAGGTCGTCGGCCTTGACCTTGCCGATGAAGGCCGCCTCGCAGCCAAGGCTCGCAAGGCCGATGATCGTATTGGCGGCTGAGCCGCCCGAGACGATCGTCGCCGGGCCCATCGCCTCGAAAAGCTGTTCGGCGCGCGCCTCGTCGATCAGCGTCATGCCGCCCTTGCGCAAGCCCTGCGCGATGAGAAAATCATCGTCGGCGCGGCTGATGACATCCACGATGGCGTTGCCGAGGCCAAGAACGTGATAACGGCAGGAGGTCATGAGCGGCTTTCTTTAGGTTCGGGTTGCGGCTTTGAAATTTAGCCGATGCGGCGCGGGAGTCTACCGATCAAGCGCGCTTTCATGCCAGCGGGCGAGCATGGCGCCCGAGAGCGCCGACAGCATGGCGAAGATGGCGACGCCGGTCAGCGAGATCAGAAAGAGGGCCGCGAACATGCGGGGAACGTTTAGTCGGTAGCCGGCCTCAATGATGCGAAAGGCGAGGCCGGCGCCCTTGCCGGCGGCGCCGGCCGCCAGCTCCGCGGCGATCGCGCCGACGAGCGCAAGGCCGCCGCCGATGCGCAGGCCGCCGAGGAAATAGGGCAGGGCGGCGGGCATTCGCAGCAAATACAGCGTGCGCCAGCGCGAGGCGCGATAGAGCGTGAAAAGATCGACAAGATTGCGATCGACCGACGCAAGGCCCAAAGCGGTATTTGAAAGGATGGGAAAAAAGGCGACGAGGAAAGCGCAGACGCGCACGGCGCTCGCGGCGTCGAGATAGATGAGAAGCAAAGGCGCGATGGCGATGATCGGCGTCACCTGCAAAATGATCGCGACCGGCAAAAAGGCCCGCTCGACCCATTTCGATTGCGCAAAAAGGGCGGCCAGAAGGACGCCGCCGACGACCGCCAACGCCAGCGCTTCGAGCGTCGTCGAAAGAGTGACAAGCAGCGCGGGAAAAAGAATCGCGCGATCCGTCGCGAGCGTCGTCAGCACCAGCGTCGGCGCCGGCAGAATATAGGGCGGCACATTGTAAAGGCGCACCAGCGCCTCCCAGACGATCAGCGCCGCCGCGAGAACCACAGCGGGCGGCCCGAGGCGGCGGAGCCAGTCCGGCGCTCTCATGACGCCGCTCCATCGTGCATCGCCCGCTGCAATGCTTGTGAGGTCCGCTGGCAGAGCAGGGCAAAGGCCGGACTCGAGCGAAAGTCGTCGCGCGGCGCGTCGTTGGCGATTTCGGCCGTGATGCGGCCGGGTTTTCGCCCCATGACTGCGATGCGGGTCGAAAGATAGGCGCTTTCATAGATCGAATGCGTGACGAAGACGATCGTCGCGCCGCTCTCCTCCTTGAGACGCAGCAGCTCGTCGTTCAGCTGGAAACGCGAAATTTCGTCGAGCGCGGCGAAGGGCTCGTCCATCAACAAAAGCAGAGGCCGCAGCACGAGCGCGCGCGCGATGGAGACGCGCATGCGCATGCCGCCCGACAATTCGCGCGGATAGGCCGTCTTGACATCGGCGAGACCGACGAGCTCCAAAGCCTCGCTGACCGCCAGTGCGGCGGACCGGCGGCTCTGGCCGCGAAGGCGCAGCGGCAAATAGACGTTGTCGAAGACGCTGCCCCAGGGCATCAGGGTCGGGTCCTGGAAGACGAAGCCCACAGCGGCCGCGACATCTTCAAAGCGCCGGATCAATTGACCGGAGCTTATCGCGTCAAGCCCCGCGATCAGCCGCAAGATCGTCGACTTGCCGCAGCCGGATGGCCCGAGCAAGGTCAGGAGTTCGCCGCCGCGGATTTCGAGATCGACGCCTTCGAGAGCCGTCACGCCATTGGCGAAGCGTTTGCCGACGCCGCGCAGGGAGACGAGCGCGCGAGATCCGCTCATCTTCAGCATGGCGAACGCAACAGTGGAGGACTCATGGATGCGGCCTGAGATCGAGGCCCACGCCCTTGTTGACGAATTGCAATGTATAGGCCCGGTCGTAGGCGAGATTTTGTTTGAAAAGCCCGGCCGCGACCATTTTTGCGAAGAAACTGTCGATGCGCTGTCCCCTCATCGCGCCGACGCCGAGTTTTAGAGCGGCGCCCGAATCGACGATGCCGAGATCCCTCATCCTGGCGACCGAATAGGCGAGAAGGTCCGCGCTGATGTCCGGGTTGTCGCGACGGATCAGCGCATTGGCCTTGGCGTTATCGCCATAGATGTAATGCATCCACCCGATGATCGAGGCGTCGACGAATCGCTGCACGAGGTCTGGGTTTTTCTCGATCAGATCGCGCCGGGTTTCGATCAGGGTCGAATAGGAATCATAGCCATAGTCGGCGATAAGAAAGACATTCGGCTTGAATCCGCCTTCGCGCTCGATCTCAAAAGGTTCTGACGTCGCATAGCCTTGCTGAATCGAGTTCTTGTCACGGATGAAGGGCGCGGCGTTGAACGCATAGGGCTGGACCTTGTCTTCCCTGAAGCCATAGGCCGTCTTCAGCCACTGATAGACGGAGACGAAGGCGTCCTTGCCGATGAAGGCGGTCGCTTTCGGAAGATCCTCCATGCGGTCGAGGCCGACGCCCGGATGCGACATCAAAATGAAGGGATCTTTTTGAAACATCGAGGCGACCGCGACGATGGGGATATTTTCGGAGGCCGCGTCAAAAGTCTGGATCAGATTGGCGCCGAGATTGAACTCGATCTTTCCGGCCGCCAGCAGCAGCCTGTTGTTGGTCTGCGGGCCGCCTTGCAGGATCGTGACGTCGAGGCCGTATTTCGCATAGGTGCCGTCGGCGAGCGCCTGATAGAAGCCGCCATGTTCGGCTTCGGCGAGCCAGTTGGTGGCGAAAGTGATCTTATCGAGCGCGACGGCCGGGATCGCGGCCGTCAGCATCGAAGCAAAGCCAAGAAAGAGAGAAAGAATCTGTCTCAACGGAGGGCTTTCTTGAGCGCTTGGCGTCGCGGGCAGCGCGGCGCGCTTGCTTTTTTGCTTGCGCCTCGAAAATATGCAAGCTCTGGGCCCTGAGCCCGCCGCCGCGCCAAAAGGATCACCAACGCGATGCTGCACACGCGGTTCTGGTCGGAGATGAGCTGGACCGACTTTGACGAGGCCGATATGGACGACGTCATCGCGGTGCTTCCCCTCGCCGCGATCGAGCAGCATGGCCCGCATCTGCCGGTCGGCGTCGATTCCTTCATCATGGAAGGCTATATCGCGCAAGTTCTCGCGCGTCTGCCCGCCGAACTGCCGGTTCTTTTTCTGCCCGTTCAGACCTCAGGCTGCTCCATCGAGCACAGCGATTTTCCAGGCGCCCTCACGCTCTCGGCGACGACCGTCATCAAGGCCTGGACGGAACTCGCCGAATGCGTTTATCGCGCCGGCTGCCGCAAGCTGGTGCTGCTGAATTCCCACGGCGGCAATGTCTCGATTCTCGACATTATCGCGCATGACCTTCGCGCAAGGCTCGGCATGTTTGTCGTGATGGCCACCTGGCATCGTTTCGGCGCGCCGGACGGGCTCTTTTCGGACGAAGAAAAGCTGCATGGCATTCACGGCGGCGACATCGAAACCTCCCTCATGTTGAGCTTTCGTCCCGACCTCGTGCGCTTTGAAGAAGCAGGTGATTTCACCTCCGGGAGCATCGCGATCGAAAGCGATTTCAACTGGCTGCGCGCGGGCCGGCCGACCGGCTTTGGCTGGATGAGCCAGGACCTTTCCGAATCGGGCGCGATGGGCGACGCCAGCGCCGCGACGGCGTGCAAAGGCGAAGCCTACGCCGATTATGGCGCGACGGCTTTCGTCGAGCTTTTGCAGGATATCGAGGGTTTCGACCTGTCGCGGCTGAAGCCGGGACCGAGCGGGTAATTGGACCCGCTTCAGCCAGCTCCTGCGGAATTTATTCCAGTTGGATAGAATCTGAACCTTACGGTAGGAAGCGACGCAGCCGGGCGATTAAATCAGCTGGCGCGAGGCGATGAATGTCGCAACGGCCGAACGGCAGATGGTCATCGAGCAGACTTCGATCCGATAATTCAGCGACTTCAGTTAATGCTCCGCCCCTCCAATCAATGAAATTTGTCGTAACATTTGGGCAATGATTGCTCAACGCCAATCGTCAAGGCCAGGCATGCTTTCTAATTGCCATCCGGCGGCAGCGGCTTCTGGAATCGCAGCGCCTCGCCGCCATCCTCATAATAGTCCTCAATGCGGTCGAAGACGCGATAGCCGTTCTTTTCGTAAAGAGCGATCGCGGCGGCGTTGTCGGTGCGCACTTCGAGCCGCATAAAATCAGCGCCATGCGCCTTGGCGGCGCGCTCGCTGGCGTGCAGCAGGAAGCGGCCGAGGCCGCGGCCATGCTCGGCCGGATCGAGTGCGATGGAATAGAGCCGGGCCTTCAGCGATCCCTTGCGGAAGCCGATAAGGCTATAGCCGCGGATATGATCGCTCGAAGCCAGCACCAGCATCAGCGACGTCTTGACGGTCAGAAAATAGCGCAGGCTCCGGCGCGACAGCCGATCGCCATCGAAAACCGCGTTCTCGATCGCCTCGATCGTGGGCAGGTCCGCGGGCGTCGCCGGCCGCACCATCATCCCGTCGTCTCCAAATCTTGCCGCAGCCTATTCGGCTCGCCACGGGTAAGTCCATGTCTCGGTCAGCGCCCGCGAGCCCGTGCGCAGAAAGGCGCGAAGATCCGTCGACTGGCCAGCCTCTAACTGCACGTCGAGCGCCGCCCGGAAACCTTTGGTGTGGGGATTCGGCACGATGAAAGAGCGCACGATTTTGCCCTGGCTCGTTGAAGGAACGACTTCGACGAGGGACGGGTCCGCTGAATAATAGGGCAGATCGCCGCCGACGAAATCGATGATGAAGCGGCGCGAGCCAGGCGTCACAGGCTCTGCCGATCCGAGCGCCGCCGCAGTCGTCTGATAGGTGTTGAGCGCTCGCGCGTTCGGGGAAAGCCGCGAAAGATTGAGGCTCGCGGTCAGACGGTAGCCGTAGCTGAAGGGCTTGTTTGGTTCCGGAGAGTCTTTCGGCGTAAAGGAGGCGACGATATTGTCGTTGGTCTCGTGTTCGGTCGGCAGCTCGACGAGATCGACATGGCCTTCGCCCCAGCTGTCGCGCGGCTCGACGAAATAGCTTGGCCGCAGTTCATAGGCGAGATCGAGATCCTGATAATGCTCGAAATCGCGGTCGCGCTGGAGCAGGCCGAAACCTTTGATGTCGTGATCGAAAAAGGATGAGCTCTCGGGCTTTGCCGGATTGCGCAGCGGACGCCAGATCCATTCGCCGGTGCCGGAGTGAATCAGCAGCCCGTCCGAGTCATGCAGTTCAGGACGAAAATCATCGTTGAAGCGGTGGTCATTTTCGCCAAGGAAAAACATCGAGGTCAGCGGAGCTAGGCCGAATTTGACGTTGGCCTTGCGGGGAAACAGGGTGGATGAGACCTCGATGGCCGTATCGGCGCCCGGGTAGACGTCGAACCGGAAGGCCCCCGTGGTCGAAGGGCTGTCGAGCAGGCCGTAGATCGTCGCCCGGTCGGCGTTGGGTTCTGGCGTCTCGATCCAGAATTCGCGGAAGAAGGGGAACTCCTCTTCGTCGGTTCCGGCTCCGATTGCGAGCGCCCGCGCCGACATGCCATAGCGTTGGCCCCGGCCGAGAAAACGGAAATAGCTGGCGCCGAGGAAGGCGATCGTCTCGTCGAAAACCTTGGGCGAATTCAGCGGATAATGCAGGCGAAACCCGGCGAAGCCCAGATTGACCGGCAGTGGCTTCTCGGGCTTGGTGCGGCCATAGTCGAAAAGGCTGGTGGTGAAAGGGATCGGAGTCGGGATCCCGTCCCTGATCGTATTGATCGTCACCGGCCGTTTGAACAGATGGCCAAGATGGAAAAGCTGCAGCCGGAACTGGCTGCCGTTGCCGGCGAGAAAAGCCTTGTCCGGCCGGAAGCGGATGTCGCGCCAAGCGTCGAAATCGAGCTTGCTTAGTGCTTCCGGCAGCGGCGCGACGGCGGCGTCGAAGGGGGCGGTCGCGAGATCGCGCGCGCGGCGCAGGACGTCCTCGAAATCGAATTTCGGTGGCGGCGGCGCGGCCGGCTGGCCCGGTTGCGCGGTGGCGGATTTCATATGCGTGGTCAATGCGCTCGACGCGACGAGGCCTTTGACGAGCGTGCGGCGGGTGAGATCGGTCATGAGCAATCAGGCTTTGAAAGGTCGCGGATCGCGCGGCGGACGATTGATTGAGGGGATTTTAGTTTTCATGGGGGTAATGGGCTTTTGGCCCCGCAGCAAGGCATATAAGGCATCCGGCACAGCGGATTTCGAATTTGAAAACGGCTAATAGCGGTTTCCCGCGGCACACCCCTATGGATTGCAATTTCGCGGCGGAAATGCGCATTCCTTTCAATCAATTTAGAAAAAAATGCTTGTGTTCCGCGCGAATCTCCCTATTTCTGCCTTTGCCCATTTTCGCACGTGCCTGTGGTCGTGTGTCGGTTGGCGGGGATCCGGACAAGAGGCCGGTTAACCGCCTGAAAAGGACCGACAGCCGGAGGCGAACCGGCGAACCCCGCCAAACGGGGGACGCGACTTAAAGCAACGACGGACCGGGCTTTTTCGTCTCTGCCAGCCTCCAAAGCTGGCTTACCGAAGAGGCTAGTCTATCTTGCCGGGCGTGCGGAGGGGATTTCCCACTCCAAGCGAAGGCCATGAACACTCTGGACGGCGTTTTTGCGCTCGGCCCGTGGTGTGATTGTCCAACGGCGCAGCATCGGATCGGCGACGCTCCGCGAGGTCTTGCCTCGTGGAAACGGAGTCGGTCGCGAATGGCGGGTCAACTGAACCTTTCGCGTCTCCAAAGCGCGGACGGATCTTCAGCATCGCCTTTCACCCCGAAGTTTGTTCGTTTCGGTGCGGAATGCCCGCACCCTTCGAAGGGATGCCGCGATGACCGATCGTATCCTCGAATTTCTCCGCAACCGCCGCGAAGACGGGCCGTGCCTTGTGCTCGACCTTGATGTCGTGCGCGAGAACTATATGTCTTTCGCGCGCGCCCTGCCGGATACGCGCGTCTTTTACGCGGTGAAGGCGAACCCTGATCCGCGCGTGCTCGAGCTGCTTGCGAATCTCGGCTCGTGCTTCGACGCGGCCTCCGTCGCCGAGATCGAGCAGGCGCTCGCAAGCGGCGCGACGCCGGACCGCATCAGCTACGGCAACACGATCAAGAAAGAACGCGATATTGCGCGCGCTTTTGAACTTGGCGTTCGTCTCTTCGCCGTCGATTGCGAAGCCGAAGTCGAGAAGATCGCCCGCGTTGCGCCCGGTTCCAAAGTGTTCTGCCGGCTGCTCTGCGACGGCGCCGGCGCCGAATGGCCGCTGTCGCGTAAATTTGGCTGCGACGTCGAACTGGCGCCGCGGGTGCTGGAGCACGCGCATCGCCTCGGCCTTCAGGCCTATGGCCTGTCGTTCCATGTCGGATCGCAGCAGCGCAATCCTGGCCAGTGGGATGGCGCGCTGAAGGCCGCCTCCATGATCTTCCGCGATCTCGCCGATCGCGGCGTCGCGTTGCAGATGGTCAATCTCGGCGGCGGGTTTCCGACCAAATATCTGAAGAACGTCCCAGCGGTGAACGCCTATGCGCAATCGATCATGCAGTCTCTGCGCACCCATTTTGGCAATCACATTCCAGAGACGATCATCGAGCCGGGCCGCGGCATGGTCGGCAACGCCGGCGTGATCGAGGCGGAGGTCGTGCTGATCTCGAAGAAGTCCGACGCCGACACGGTGAAGTGGGTCTATCTCGACATCGGCAAGTTCAATGGGCTCGCCGAGACGATGGACGAGATGATCCGTTATCCGATCCGCACGCCTTTCGACGGCGATGCGACGGAGCCTTGCGTTCTGGCCGGGCCGAGCTGCGATTCGGTTGACGTTCTCTACGAGAAGGATCCTTACGACCTTCCCGTCAGCCTTGAGATCGGAGCGAAAGTTCTGATCGAGGGAACGGGCGCCTATACGACGACCTATTCCACCGTCGGCTTCAACGGCTTTCCGCCGCTCAAATCCTATGTGATTTGAACGAGTTTCAAGCTGCTGGCCTGAAACGGCGCGAGGAACGCGTTCTCGCCCGCCGCATCCACTCTCTTTGTCCCGTACGGCCGGCAGGCGCTTGAAGCGCCTGCACGGTGCGAGGGTCGTCACGCATCCCGGCGGCGCCGGCGGAGGCACTGATGACCTTGATCCTGAACCATTTCGTCGCTGAGGCGCCTGTCGTTATCGGACGCGTCAGCGAACCTCAGATTTATATCGCCGACGAGACCGGCGCCGATTTTTTTGCGCGCGAGGCTTTGCTTGACGCGGCTTTCGGCCCGGCGCGGTTCGAAAAAACTGCCGAGCGGCTGCGTGAAGGTCGGGCGCCCGCCGACGGGCTGGCGCTGGTCATGAAGGACGCCGACGCGCTGATCGGGACGCTGCGTCTGTGGCATGTCGACGCCGGCGGCGTCGACGCCCTGCTGCTGGGGCCGCTCGCGATCGCGACATCGCATCGCTCGCGCGGATTTGGCCGCAGGCTGATGGCTGAAGCGCTGTTTCGCGCTTTTGTTTCGGGACATAGCGCGGTGCTGCTGGTTGGAGACGCGCCTTATTACGAAGCGTTCGGATTTTCGCGCCGCCACACGCAAAACCTCATCCTGCCGGGGCCGGTCGATGAGGCTCGGTTCCTCGGCCTCGAACTCGTCGCGGGCGCGTTGCGGCGCGCGAAAGGTCTCGTCACGCCGACGGGGCCTGCCGCCGGGGTGGATCTGCGCGAGGCCGCCTGATCGGATTCTTGGTCATGAGGGCGACACGGGACTGTGCTTTGTTCTTCAGCCGGCTTCCGGCTGAGATGAGCGGCTGCAACTTGGTCCCCGGTCTCGGCGCCGTGAGTCCTCATCCTTGACTTGGCTGTCCGCGTTGCATAGTCGCGAGGAGAGGCGCGTTTGCATCCTCAACTCTATCTGGAGATAAATGAATGTCGCAATGGCCCGTGCATGGCGCGATTACAGGTCCGATCGTCCTGATCGGCTTCGGCTCGATCGGGCGCGGAATATTGCCCCTGATCGAGCGGCATTTCACCTTCGACAAGGCGCGCTTCACCGTCATCGACCCCGAAGACAAGGACCGTCATCTGCTCGATGAGCGCGGCATCGCTTTCGTGAAGGAAGCCGTCACGCGGGAAAACTTCGTCGATCTCCTGAAGCCCTTGCTCACCGAGGGCGAGGGCCAGGCTTTTCTCGTCAATCTCTCCATCGACGTCTCCTCGGTCGCGATCATGCGTCTTTGCCATGAGGTCGGCGCGCTCTACATCGACACGGTCGCCGAACCCTGGGTTGGATTTTATACCGACACGCGGCTGACGCAGTCCGAACGCTCGAACTATGCGCTGCGCGAGGCGGTGCTTGATTTACGCAGGGCGATCGGTCCCGGACCCACGGCGATTTCCTGCTGCGGCGCCAATCCCGGCATGGTGTCCTGGTTCGTCAAGCAGGCGCTTTTGAATGTCGCCGCTGATTGCGGAATAGAGGCCGAGGCTCCGACGACACGTCAGCACTGGGCGGAGCTCGCCCGCCAGGTTGGAGTCGAAGGCATCCACATCGCCGAGCGCGACACGCAGCGCGCGCGTTCGCCCAAGCCGATGGGGGTTTTCGTCAACACCTGGTCGGTCGAAGGCTTCATCTCGGAAGGCCTGCAGCCAGCCGAACTCGGCTGGGGCACGCATGAGAAGCATTTGCCCCCAGAGGGCAAGCGGCACGCTTTCGGCCCCGATTGCGCGATCTATCTGATGCGTCCCGGCGCCGGCACGCGGGTGCGCTCCTGGACGCCGACGGCGAAAGCGCAGCATGGCTGGCTGATTACGCATAATGAATCGATTTCGATCGCCGACTATTTTACCGTGCGCGAAGCCGGCGAGGTGGTTTACCGGCCGACCTGCCACTATGCCTATCGCCCGGCTGACGACGCCGTTTTATCGCTCGATGAGATGGCGGGCGCGCAATGGCGCGCACAGGAGGAATCGCACATTCTGGAGGAGGACGAGATCGTCGACGGCATCGATGAACTCGGCGTGCTTCTCTATGGTCATGCGAAAAACGCCTATTGGTATGGCTCGCAGCTCTCGATCGAGGAAACGCGCCGCGTTGCGCCCTATCAGAACGCCACCGGGATGCAGGTAAGCTCGGCTGTCCTCGCCGGCATGGTCTGGGCGCTGGAGAATCCGCGCGCGGGCATTGTCGAGGCGGACGAACTCGATTTTCAGCGTTGCCTTGAAGTTCAGCGCCCCTATCTCGGGCCTGTCGTCGGCGAATATACCGATTGGACGCCGCTGAAGGACAGGGGCGTTTTGTTCGCCGAAGACCTCGACACGGATAGCCCGTGGCAATTCAAGAACGTCATCGTGCGGTAAAAAGCACATCCCGGGAAGCGCCCCAGGGCGCGTCTCGAAAGTGTGAGCCAACGGAGCAAGCCCGCCCTCGTGGGCAGAGAGGCCCCTTTGGGGCCTCTTCGCTATGAGGGCTTGAGGCGCCGGACGGGTCCGGTCTATTCCGCCGCGATTTTCATCGGTCTCGTTTCCTGTCGAAACTGGTCGAGCAGGGCATGGCTTTCGTTCTTCGCGGCTTCGAGACTGCGCAGCTTCACATGCCCGAAGCCGCGGATCTTCTGGGGAACCTCCGCCAGCGCGACGGCGAGCGCGTGATTGTCGGGCGATAGCCTTTCGACGATCTCATTGAGCAATATTTCATAATCGGCGATGAGTTTGCGCTCCAGCCGACGCTCCGCCGTATAGCCGAAGATATCAAACGGCGTTGCGCGCAAGAACTTCAGCCGTGCGAGCGCTTTGAACGCGGTCATCATCCAGGGGCCAAAGCTCGTCTTGACCGCTTCGCCTCTGGCGTTCTTTCGGCCGAGAATGGGCGGCGCGAGATGGAATTCGAATCTGAGATCGCCCTCGAAGGTTTGGGCGACCTGCTTTGCAAAGCTCCCGTCGGTATAGAGCCGCGCGACCTCATATTCGTCCTTGACAGCCATCAGTTTGAAAAGAGCGCGCGCGACCGCTTGCGTCAATTCCAGGCTTCCAGGGGTCCGTTCGCGCTCAGCCTCTTTGATGAAGGACACCGTGGACAGATAACGCCTGGCGTAAGCAGCGTTCTCGTAAGCCGAAAGAAAAGCGGCGCGCGACGCAATGAGTTCTTCGAGCGTTTGCGTCGCCTTTGGAGCCAGCGGGCTCCGACCCAGCCCGCCGATGAAGGCTGCGACAGCCTCCATATCCGCGGCGGCGCGGCGCCCCCACAAAAACGCTTGGCTGTTCATCTCGACCGCTTCGCCATTCAGTTCGATGGCGCGAAGCAGCGATGCGTCGTCAAGGGGCACAAAACCGTGCTGCCATGCGTAGCCGAGCATGAACATATTGGCCGCGATCGAATTGCCGAGCAGCGCTGTCGCCATTCCGGTGGCGTTGATGAAGCGCGCGCCATCGCCGGCGGCCTGCTCGATGGCGCGTTTGATCGCCGCGCTGGGCAAAGTGAAATCGGCGTCGCGCGTAAACTCGCCGGGGTAGATTTCGGCGGTGTTGACGACGACGCCAGCCTCGCCTCTGCGGATGGCGGCGCGCGCCTGAGCCGATCCCGACACGACAAGATCGCAGCCGAGAATGAGATCGGCCTCGCCGGCGGCGACGCGAATGGCGTGAATGTCGGCGGGATTTTGGGCGATCTTGACATGGCTCAGCACGGCGCCGCCCTTTTGCGCGAGCCCTGCCATGTCGATGACGCCGCCGTTTTATCGCTCGATGAGATGGCGGGCGCGCAATGGCGCGCACAGGAGGAATCGCACATTCTGGAGGAGGACGAGATCGTCGACGGCATCGATGAACTCGGCGTGCTTCTCTATGGTCATGCGAAAAACGCCTATTGGTATGGCTCGCAGCTCTCGATCGAGGAAACGCGCCGCGTTGCGCCCTATCAGAACGCCACCGGGATGCAGGTAAGCTCGGCTGTCCTCGCCGGCATGGTCTGGGCGCTGGAGAATCCGCGCGCGGGCATTGTCGAGGCGGACGAACTCGATTTTCAGCGTTGCCTTGAAGTTCAGCGCCCCTATCTCGGGCCTGTCGTCGGCGAATATACCGATTGGACGCCGCTGAAGGACAGGGGCGTTTTGTTCGCCGAAGACCTCGACACGGATAGCCCGTGGCAATTCAAGAACGTCATCGTGCGGTAAAAAGCACATCCCGGGAAGCGCCCCAGGGCGCGTCTCGAAAGTGTGAGCCAACGGAGCAAGCCCGCCCTCGTGGGCAGAGAGGCCCCTTTGGGGCCTCTTCGCTATGAGGGCTTGAGGCGCCGGACGGGTCCGGTCTATTCCGCCGCGATTTTCATCGGTCTCGTTTCCTGTCGAAACTGGTCGAGCAGGGCATGGCTTTCGTTCTTCGCGGCTTCGAGACTGCGCAGCTTCACATGCCCGAAGCCGCGGATCTTCTGGGGAACCTCCGCCAGCGCGACGGCGAGCGCGTGATTGTCGGGCGATAGCCTTTCGACGATCTCATTGAGCAATATTTCATAATCGGCGATGAGTTTGCGCTCCAGCCGACGCTCCGCCGTATAGCCGAAGATATCAAACGGCGTTGCGCGCAAGAACTTCAGCCGTGCGAGCGCTTTGAACGCGGTCATCATCCAGGGGCCAAAGCTCGTCTTGACCGCTTCGCCTCTGGCGTTCTTTCGGCCGAGAATGGGCGGCGCGAGATGGAATTCGAATCTGAGATCGCCCTCGAAGGTTTGGGCGACCTGCTTTGCAAAGCTCCCGTCGGTATAGAGCCGCGCGACCTCATATTCGTCCTTGACAGCCATCAGTTTGAAAAGAGCGCGCGCGACCGCTTGCGTCAATTCCAGGCTTCCAGGGGTCCGTTCGCGCTCAGCCTCTTTGATGAAGGACACCGTGGACAGATAACGCCTGGCGTAAGCAGCGTTCTCGTAAGCCGAAAGAAAAGCGGCGCGCGACGCAATGAGTTCTTCGAGCGTTTGCGTCGCCTTTGGAGCCAGCGGGCTCCGACCCAGCCCGCCGATGAAGGCTGCGACAGCCTCCATATCCGCGGCGGCGCGGCGCCCCCACAAAAACGCTTGGCTGTTCATCTCGACCGCTTCGCCATTCAGTTCGATGGCGCGAAGCAGCGATGCGTCGTCAAGGGGCACAAAACCGTGCTGCCATGCGTAGCCGAGCATGAACATATTGGCCGCGATCGAATTGCCGAGCAGCGCTGTCGCCATTCCGGTGGCGTTGATGAAGCGCGCGCCATCGCCGGCGGCCTGCTCGATGGCGCGTTTGATCGCCGCGCTGGGCAAAGTGAAATCGGCGTCGCGCGTAAACTCGCCGGGGTAGATTTCGGCGGTGTTGACGACGACGCCAGCCTCGCCTCTGCGGATGGCGGCGCGCGCCTGAGCCGATCCCGACACGACAAGATCGCAGCCGAGAATGAGATCGGCCTCGCCGGCGGCGACGCGAATGGCGTGAATGTCGGCGGGATTTTGGGCGATCTTGACATGGCTCAGCACGGCGCCGCCCTTTTGCGCGAGCCCTGCCATGTCGATGACGCCGCAGCCCTTGCCTTCGATATGGGCGGCCATGCCGAGAATGGCGCCAATGGTCACAACTCCCGTGCCGCCGACTCCGGTGACGAGAATGCCATAAGGACGCGGCCCGATCACGGGCAACCGCGGACGTGGCGGAGCCGGGGCGCCGAAATCCTGCCGCCCCGACGCCTTTTTTAACGTGGCGCCGTGAACGGTCACGAAGGAAGGACAAAAGCCTTCAGCGCAGGAAAAATCCTTGTTGCAGCTTGATTGATCAATGACACGCTTGCGCCCGAATTCAGTTTCGAGAGGCTGAATGGACACGCAATTCGATTTCACGCCGCAATCGCCGCAGCCCTCGCAGACGAGTTCGTTGATGATGACGCGCTTTTCGGGATCGGCATATTCGCCGCGCTTGCGGCGCCGGCGCTTCTCGGTGGCGCATGTCTGATCATAAATCAGCACGGTGACGCCCGAAACGGCGGCGAGTTCGCGCTGCGCCTCGTCAAGTTCGCGGCGATGGCGGACGGAAAGGCCGGGGGGCCATTTGAGGTTGGCCGGATATTTCTCTGGATCATCCGTCACGACAATGATGCGGGCGACGTTTTCGGCGGCGACCTGCCTTGCGATGCGGTCCACCGAAAGGTCGCCTTCGAGCCGCTGGCCGCCCGTCATCGCGATCGTGCTGTTGAAGAGGATTTTATAGGTGATGTTGGCGCGCGCCGTGACGGCGAAGCGCAAGGCGAGAATGCCGGAGTGATTATAGGTGCCGTCGCCAAGATTCTGGAAAACATGCGGGCGTTTCGAGAAAGGCGCTTCGCCGACCCAATTGGCGCCTTCGCCGCCCATCTGGGTAACCCCCTCGGTGGCGCGGTCCATCGACTGGACCATATAGTGGCAGCCGATGCCGGCATAAGCGCGCATGCCGTCCGGCACCTGCGTCGAACTATTATGGGGACAGCCAGAGCAGAAATAGGGTGAGCGCGCCGGAAGCGTCTCGCCGGAGCCGAGCATCGCCTGCGCGCGCTCAAGCGCCTCGAGGCGCTGCTCGAGCCTCTCGCTCCGATTGGCGCGCAGCAGGCGACGCCCGATGGCGATGGCGATGTCATTCGCGTCAAGAGCGCCAGCGGCTGGAAATAGCCAGCGGCCGTTTTCATCCTTTTTACCGATCAGCGTCGGCTGGTTTGGCGATCCGTAGAGTTCTTCGCGCAGCTGCGCCTCGATCAGCGAACGCTTCTCCTCGACGACGATGATGAGATCGAGTCCTTGTGCGAATTGCCTCAAGGCGATGGGCTCGAGCGGCCAGACGCAGCCGATCTTGAGGATGCGCAGGCCAAGCGCATTGGCGCCGACTTCGTCGAGGCCGAGTTCGTCCATCGCCTGGCGCACGTCGAGATAGGACTTGCCCGCGGCGATCACGCCAATTTTTGCATTGGTCCCGCCCGAAGTGATGATCCTGTTCAGGCGGTTTGCGCGAACCCAGGCGAGCACTGCGTCGCGCTTGAAATTGTGCAGTCTTCGTTCCTGTTCGAGGACCGGATCGCGCGCGCGAATGTTGAGGCCGCCGGGCGGCATGACAAAATCAGCCGGCGTGACGGACCTTGCGCGGTCGATCGAAGCCTCGATCGAGGCGGTCGATTCGACGGTCTCCTTAACGAGCTTCACGCCGACCCATACGCCGGCGTAGCGGCTCATCGCATAGCCAAAAAGCCCGTAATCAATGATCTCCTGCACGCCCGCCGGCGAGAGAATGGGCATCATGGCGTTGATGAAGTTGAACTCCGACTGATGCGCGGTCGTTGAGGACTCGGCCGTATGATCGTCGCCCATCAGGGCGAGAACTCCGCCATATTTGGACGCGCCAGCGAGATTGACGTGCCGAAACACATCGCCGCTGCGGTCGACTCCGGGGCCTTTGCCGTACCAGACCCCGAAAACGCCGTCGAAAGCGCCTTCACCGCGCATCTCGGCTTGCTGCGAGCCCCAGATGGCTGTGGCGGCGAGATCCTCGTTGAGGCCCGGCTGAAACCGAATGCCGTTGGGCTCCAGCACGCTTTTCGCGCGCAGGAAATTATGGTCGAGGCCGCCGAGGGGGGAACCCGGATAGCCTGAGATGAACCCCGCCGTCTTCAATCCGGCGCGGCGGTCGAGTTCCCTTTGCATGAGCAAAAGCCGGACGATCGCCTGCGGACCCGAGACAAACACTCTTTGTCTCGTGAGGTCATATTTATCGGCGAGGGAGACGTCGGCGGCAGAAATGAGCTTCGGCTCCCCGATGCGATCGAGCGGGCCTTTCACCACCTCCGCCATCGCTCTTTTTCTCCTGCCGGGGCCCGCCAGCCAAACTGCATCGTCCAACCTATAGGCCGGGACAGTGCGCTTGCCAAGATTCTAGAGCATTGTCACGTAAGGGCGCAAAGCCTCGGGTCCCCATAAGGCGCTGATCGAAGCGGCTTTGCCGAGTTTTCCACCGCTGATGCGCGCCGCGCCGGCGGAAACCGGCCGGCGAGGAAGCTTATTCCGCTGGCAGGGGCGATTTTATGGCGCGATAGACGTATGCAGCCTCGGTGGCGGCTTCTTCCTCGCTGGCATGTGCGGCAATCGCGGCCACCTTGTCGTGATGGGGCGAGAGGTGGCAGACCGGATCAGCGGCGCGCGCATCGCCGGTGAGGGCGAGCGCCTGGCAGCGGCAGCCGCCGAAGTCAATTTCCTTGCGGGGGCAGGAGCGGCAGGGCTCCTGCATCCACTCCGTGCCGCGAAACGCGTTGAACGCCGGCGATCGGAACCAGATGTCCTCAAGGGAATGATCGCGCACATTCCAGAATTCCAGTCCTGGAATCGTTTCCGCGGCATGACAAGGCAAAGCCTTGCCGCTGGGCGTGACGTTCAGCGTCCGTTTGGCCCAGCCACCCATGCAGGCCTTGGGATATTGCGCGTGGTAGTCTGGAATCACATGGTCGATGACGATGACGCCGGCGTAGGTCTCACGCAGCGCCTCAACTTCGGCTATCGCAGCGTCCGCCTGCGCTTTCGTCGGCATCAGCGCCGCCCGGTTGACCATGCCCCAGCCGTAATACTGCGTATGAGCGATCTCGACGCGCCTTGCGCCGAGCGCTACGGCAAGTTTCACCATCTCGCCGGCGCGGGAAATATTGGCGCGATGAATGACGGCGTTGACCGTGAGCGGCAGGCCAGCCTCGATAATCCACCCGGCGGCCGCCTGCTTGCGCGCGAAGGCGCCCTCATAGCCGGCGATGCGATCGGCGGATTTCCCGACCGAATCCTGGATCGAGAGCTGGGCGTGATCGAGCCCCGCGTCGGCAAGCGCCTTGACGCGCTCCCGCGTCAGGCCGATGCCCGACGTGATGAGATTGGTATAGAGGCCAACGGATGCGCAATGCGCGACGATCTCCAGAAGATCACGCCGCGCGGCGGGCTCGCCGCCAGACAGATGCGCGTGCAGGACGCCGAGAGCCGCGGCTTCCGAAAACACCTTCTTCCACGCCGCCGTGTCGATCTCGTCTGCGCGCGCGTCGAGTTCCAGCGGGTTGGAGCAGTAAGGGCAGCCGAGCGGGCAGCGATGCGTCAGTTCGGCGAGAAGGCCGACCGGATTTGGCGTTTTGACCGGAGCATTCATAGGTCCACCATGCGTTTGGCGGCAAGACCATTCAAAAGGGCGCGCACATCGGCATCGATTCGCGCGCGATCGGCTGCGTAAGCCGCCGCCAGATCATCGACGATCGTCTCGATCGTCGTCTCGCCATCGACGCGCTGCAGGATCGCCACCGCGATCGCGTCAACCTTGACGACCCTCTCGGGGGCGAGCAGCAGCCATTCGCCCCGAGTCTCATCCTGCTTCAATCTTACGCCGCGCGGCATGCGCGGGATCAGGCCGCTCGTTTGCGCCGTTTCGTTCACGCCGCTTCTCCGCGCGCCTTGGCGACTGAGCCGGGCTCCCAGGCGCCGGGAGGGACCGCGCCTTCCACATAGGCGCTCCACAAAGAGTCGAGCTGGGCCCACAGCACCGAGCATTTGAACTCGAGCGCCTTGACGACGAGCTCCTGTTCGGCGCGCGTTTTAGCGTGCTGAACGGCGAAATTCAGTGCGAATTCTGCGTCGCGCTTGGCCTGCGGCGGACGTTGCGAGAAATAGGCGAGCGTCTCGGAGCTGACGAAGCTATAATGCGCCAGCATGCCGGCGACACGCTCGCCAATGATGTTTGGCGAGAACAATTCCGTCAAAGACGAGGCGACGGCTTCGGTCACGCTGCGGGTCCGGCAAAATTCGACATAGGCTTCAACAGCGAAGCGCGTTCCGGGCAGAATGCCCTCCGTCGAGATCACATAGTCGCGTGAAAATCCTAGGCTGTCGGTGAGCTTCAGCCAGCGCTCGATGCCGCCGTCGCCTTCGCGCAGGCCGTCATGGTCCTCGATCCGTTTGCGCCATTGCCGCCGGTCTTCCGCATTTGAGAGACGCGTCAGCACGGTCGCATCCTTGATCGGAATCATGGATTGATAATAGTAGCGGTTCAGCGCCCAGGCCTGCACCTCTTCATAGGCGCAGCCGCCGCTGTGCAGGCGGCGATGGAAGCGATGCAGATTATGGTAGCGTTCCGCGCCGACCTGGCGCAGCCGCGCTTCCAATTCTTTGGCGGTCAGTTTTGCCGAATCATCCGTCATTGCTTGACCTCCATGCCATCATAGGCGACCTCCCACCCTGCCTTTTCGACGCTTTCGCGCTCTTTCGAATCCTCGATAAGAATCGGATTCGTATTATTGATATGCACATAGATTTTTCTGGCGATTCCGCTAGACGCGAAACGCGCCAGCGAGCCGTTTTCTCCGCTCAGCGCGACATGGCCCATGCGGTGAGCCGTCTTCGGCGAAAGGCCGAGGGCCAACATCTCATCGTCCGTATAGGTCGTGCCGTCGAAGAAAAGGACATCGGCGCCCCGCAACCGCTTTAAGACGCGCTCATTCACGTCGGAGCAGCCGGGAACGTAAAAGAAGCTCTTCGCTCCGTCGCTGATTTCGAGGCCAACGGTCGATTCGCCTTCGGCGCCGACGTCGACGACCTCTTCCTCGAGATAAAGCGGGATCTTGCCGGGCACCGCGAAGGGCGTGATTTTTAATCCGATGCCCGTATCGACGCTGGACTCAAGATCCACGGCGCGGGTTTGGACGAGGGTTTTATTCAAAACCCCGAAAACACTCGAGTTCGCCACTTGCGCCAAGGTCGCGTGGCTGCCGAACAGCGTAAAAGCCTGTTGTTCGCGCAGCGTCAAAAGACCAGCGAGATGATCGATGTCGCCATTGGTGACAAAGACCGCCGAAATCGGCGATTGTCTGCTGGCGCCGCGCGGATGCAGCGCCGGAGAATTGATGATTTGCTGGCGGAGATCAGGCGAGGCGTTGAGAAGAACCCAACGCTCGCCGTCAGCGCTCACCGCCAAACTGGACTGGCTGCGCGCCTTGACGCGTTTATCGCCGCTCCATGCAAGTTGGCAGACAGGACAGTTGCAGTTCCATTGCGGAAAGCCACCGCCCGCCGCCGAGCCGAGAACGAGAATGCGCAAGGCGCGAGCCGATCAGCGTTTACAGAAGCTTCAGTTTCAAGCTTCAGATTTCAGCAGAAGCGTAGCTGGTGACTTCCATGCCGACGCAAACTTCTGTGATGACGGGGGTTGACCAAGCCATATTAAGCCTCCTTAGAATTGCCGGGCATTGAGCCGAGTTAAAGTTTCCTACCTTGAACAGGTCTCAGCCCGTTCCAGACGCATATAACATCGCGTGTGGCATCTCGCCACGCATTTTTTTTTGACATCTGCGGTTTTTTGGCGCCAACCCTTTGATATTGAGGGGATTAAGGCTCATTTCCTGGGCGCGACGTTATATTCGATGAAAACCATAGCCGCGCCCGATCGAGCCTTTCAGAGCCATCCGCGCGCCGCGGCGGAGTTTTTTTCATAGGATTCGATGTGGGCGGCCTTCTCGAGCGTAAGGCCGATGTCGTCCAGCCCGTTCATCAGGCAATGCTTGCGGAAGGGGTCGATGTCGAATTTGACCACGCCGCCGTCCGGTCCGCGAATCTCCTGCGATTCGAGGTCGATGGACAGAGTGGCGTTGGCGCCCCGCTCGGCGTCATCCATCAACTTTTCAAGGTCTTCCGGTGCGACGACAATCGGCAGAATGCCGTTCTTGAAGCAATTATTGTAGAAAATATCTGCGAAGCTTGTCGAAATCACGCACCGGATGCCGAAATCAAGCAAAGCCCAAGGCGCATGCTCGCGCGATGAGCCGCACCCGAAGTTATCCTCAGCGACCAGGATCTTCGCGTTGCGATAAGCGGACTTGTTCAGCACGAAATCCGGATTTTCCGAACCATCTTCATTATAGCGCAATTCCGCGAACAGTCCGCTGCCGAGACCGGTCCGCTTGATGGTCTTCAGATATTGTTTCGGAATGATCATGTCGGTGTCGACATTGGTGATTTTCAGCGGCGCCGCGACGCCGTTGAGGGAAGTGAATTTTTCCATTGTGTTCGTCCTGATCGCCTACGGGCGGCGCCTCCATGAGGGCGCGCCGAAGGATTTGCTGCGCTTTCCCGCCTGGCGCGCGGGCGTCCAGCGTTTATCCGAAGCTCTTATCAAAGCGTTCTGCGGCAGGCAAACGCCAGCGGCCCGAAATCTGACGCTTCAGCGCATCGACTCCTCGATCGCCTCCATATCCGCGTCCGACAGCCCAAAATGGTGCCCGATCTCGTGCACCAGCACATGGGTAATGATTGCCCCTAGCGTATCCTCCTGGTCAGCCCAGAAATCGAGGATCGGGCGGCGGTAGAGCCAGACCATATTGGGAAACTGCCCAGTCTGGAGCGTCGAGGCGCCCTGCGCGAGGCCGCGGCCGCGAAAAAGCCCGAGCAGGTCGAACTCGGTCTCGCAATCCATGTCTTTCAGGGTCTCCTCGTCGGGAAAATCCTCGACCCGGATGATCACGCCTTCACACAGACGGCGAAACTCTTCCGGCAGTTCGGCGAACGCGTCCCTTGCTATCAGATCGAAGTCTTCGATCGAGGGCGCGGCAATATTTGTCCAGTCGAGATTGCGGGAAGTCATCGACAGCTCTCATCGTTGGGACAGGAATATTTAATATTTACAGTATAATGCAGTGATTTCACCGCGGAAAGAGGCAGCTTACTCGTGTAGGGGCCGGCGCCGCTTGATGCGCACATAAAGCGCTCCTGCGCCGCCATGCGGCCGCGACGCTTCCTCGAATCCGACGACGATCGTGTGATATTCGTGACCGCGCAACCATTGCGGCACGCTCCTGCGCAGGACGCCAGACGAGTCATCGTCAAAAGCGCCGCTGTCAGCCGGGAGACTGCGTCCGCCTTTGCCGGTCACGACGAGAACGAGTTTGGCGCCATCGCGCTGCGCTCGCGTCAGGAACTGATGCAGGGCGACGAAAGCCTCCTGACGGCGAAGGCCATGCAGATCGATCACTGCGTCCGGCGCCACGCGTCCGCGCGAGAGTTTTTGCCGAAGCCGGCGCTCCAGCGGCGCCAGGGGCGGGGCTTTGGCCCGCTCGGCGAGCGGCTGTTTCGGCGGGGGCTTGCTCGCCGGCTGGAGGGGAGCCTGTGCTTTGACGCCGGCGCCGTTCGCGGCTGGCGGAGCGGGCGCCTGAGGAAGAACGTTGGAGGGCCGTGGCGAGACCGATTTGGTCACCGCCAGCCAGAGCGAGATTTCTTCGGCGCTCAACAGGCGCAGCCGGCCCTTGCCGAAAGACGAAGCGCTTTCCTTCACCGGAGCGAACCCTCTTCGACGGGAAGAAAAACAATGAATTCGCCGGCATGTCGAACGGCGCCGGCGCGCGCGCCCGCTTCATCTCCAGATCCGAAGAAAATGTCCGCGCGCGCCGGTCCAACAATAGCAGAGCCGGTGTCCTGCGCAATCATCAGGCGTCGCAGGCGCCCTTCGGGCAGAGCCCCGGGGATGTCGGCGTCGACCCAGATCGGGGCGCCATAAGGATAGATGTCCCGGTCGATCGCGAGCGACCGCAAAGGGGTAAGGCTCAGCCCCGCGCCGCCGATCGGTCCCGCCTCGGCCTCGAGGTCCGGCGCGAGAGCGAAAAAAACATAGGATTGATTGCGGCGCATCAGTTCGGCGCCTTCTTCGCCCGGACGTTGCCCATGCGCGCGAATCCATTGTTTCAGCGCGGCGAGCGACATGGAGTCCTGGGCGATCTCGCGGGTGTCGATCAGGATTCGCCCGATCGACGTATAGGGCCACCCATTGCGGCCAGCATAGACGAGACGCAGCGATCGCCCGTCTTCAAGGCGCACGCGGGCGGAGCCCTGCACCTGAATCAAAAACACCTCGACGCGGTCGCGCAGCCAGACGATCGGGCGCGCCCCATCAGCAATCGCTCCGGCTTCGATCGCTGCGCGATCCGGCAAAGGGAAGTGTGCAGACAAAGGCCCCGGAGCCGATAGAATCGGGGCGGCAAAATCGGCCGAAGGACTCAAAGATCCGTTGACGATCGGTTCATAATAGCCGGTGAAGAAACCGGAAGGCGCGGGGTTGCGCGGCGGTGTGACCCTGAACGGTCGAAAATGCCGCTCGAAAAACTCTCGTGCTTCGCGCCTCCCGATCGAGCGCGGCGCGAGGGCGCGCCGGCAAATCTCGACGAGCGCCGGCGAGGGCGCGACGGCTTTGCGCAAGCTCGGCCGTCCCTCGATGACGCGGACGCAGGAGCGTTGAAAAACGGCGAAAGCGTCAGCATGGTCGTCCTCCGCGAAACCGCGCAGATCAGCGAAGGCGAGAGGCGAGAAGCCGTAATGGAGGGACGCTGCTGTTGGCATGAGCGCGAAGCGATAATCAGGCGTCCGTCAATGCCCGGCTCCGGTCGAGACGACCTTCCAATTCGGATCGCGCGAGCCGACATCGCGCGCGAAGCTCCATGTGTCATTGATTTCGACAACCTTGTCCGCGCTGCCCTCGATCACGGCGCCGGTCGAATCGCGAGTCGCGGTAATCATCTGCGCGGAGAAGCGCACCGCGATCTCGGCAATGCGGCCACGCAGGGCGGCGTCGCCAATGCCGCCATTGTCGATGGCGACAAAAGTGGTCTCGACCTTTTCGCCGCGCTTTTCACGCTCGCTCAAGGCCGCGGCGAAGCTGTCGTAGACATCCTTGGCGAGAAGATTTTGCAGAACCTGCCGGTCGCCATCGGCGAAGCTCGTCACGATCATTTCATAAGCGGCTTTGGCGCCGTCGAGGAATGGCTTGATCGCAAAAGACGGATCGGCCGCTGCTATGGCGTCGAGGCCCACCCATGCTTTTGAGCCCGGCTCGGCATAGGGCCTCCAGCGCTCGGCCGTATCGGTTGGGGTAACCGTCGAGGGCGGCGCGGCGTTCGGCGCCGCTGCTCCCGGCAGCGAAATGATTTTTGCCTCGGAATCGCCCGCCGCTCGCGGCGCGGCGCCGCGCGCGTCATTTATGAAGGGGTTTCTCGGCGGCTTCTCCTCGCCTGTGCGCGCGCCGAGAATGCTGCGCAGCTTCCACACGATGAAAGCGGCGAGGAAAGCGAAAATGATCGTCGTCAAATCAAAAGAATTTTGCATCGTTGCGCTTGACGCCCCAGGTCCGGTCGCGGCCAGTTGCGCCGCCAGTGTATCCTTATCATATATTCGTATCTGGGAAGGCGGATCGCTAAAGTCCAGATCGGGCGGCGGCGGACCTTCCACTCACTTGAACGGTTTTCGAATGCGCCTCAGCGCCCGGCTTCCGCTTTATATCGCTCTTTGGCTCGTCGCCGAGATCGTCGCCTTTGCCGTCGTCGCGCATGCGGCCGGCTTCGGCGGGGCGATGTTCCTTTGCCTGCTGACCAGCCTCGTCGGCGTCGCGATGCTGCGGCGCCTCGGTCTTTCCACCGCTTTCAGGCTGCGCCGGGCGATGGCGACGCGCTCGCATGAGGAAGCCGGCCTGTCGCGTGAGGCCGTGGTGGACGGCACGCTCGTCGGCGTCGGCTCGATTTTGTTGATTCTTCCCGGATTTGTGTCGGACTTCTTTGGCCTTGCTTTGGCCGCGCCCTCGGTGCGGGGGTGGCTGAGCGACAGAATTCAAAAAGGCGGCACGAGCCGTGGCCGGGGCGGGCGCAAAGCCGGTCCGGCGCTCGTCGATCTCGATCCGCAGGAATGGTCGCGACTGGACAACCCTGGGGCCGCGGCGCCCCAGCCTAAATTGAGAGCGACGAAAGCGCGGCCGCGTTCGCCGCGTGGCGCGTAGCTCAGATAGGCGGTCCGGAGACGATCTCAAGATAATTGCCGCCAACGCTGCTGAACGATCCGTAGGTCGTCCATTTCTGGACGAGAACGTTAGGTTCGTCCGTATCGACAGCCTCGACCCGTCGCGTTCCGTTCGATTGTGCGATGAATATGCCCATATAGGGACATTCGACGGAGGGAGCGGCGCCGGCGATGCCGCCCTCATATTTCATCTTCGAACCACCGCCCCAGGGGTCGATATAGAGAAATTCCGACGCCGACTTGTCGCAGCCGACGATGACGACGGTATGTCCTCCAGCATACCAGGCGATGATCTTGTGATGTTCGACATGCATGCCGACCGGGGAATCAAGAACGCCGACGCGAACAGGCACGCCTTTCGCCAACAAAGCCTTAATTGCAAGCCTTACTCTCGCGATCGTGTCTGACTTATACTTGACGTCGTAGCGCTCCGTGACGGCGTCAAGCGGCTCATGATAGGGCTTTTCGTACAAGAGCAGGCTGGTGTCGCCGAACAGTTCTTGCGAGCGCCCCTTGGCGACCGCGCCGCACATCATGGGTCCGAATTTCTTTTTATTTGCACTATTGTTCTGATCGAAGATGTTGTCGTCAAAACCCATCAGAAGATGCTGAATTTTGGCGATTTTGACGGGGTCCGATCCGCGGCAGGCATTCGCGAGCAGATCTATCTCCATGCCCGGCTGATTCTTGAAATCCCCAGCGAACACCGCCAGCTTCGCCTTGATGTCTCCATTGGCGTCATGACCCTCGAGCGTCAGAGCTTGAGCCGCGCTCGCCTTGATGGAAAAGCTGAGTTTTGCTGTGGATCTAGCTGTAACTGCAACAGAAACGCTCGGCAAGGGCGAGACGACGTTGCGCCGGTCAGGCGATGATGCGCCGGCCGGCGTCACGAAATCCATCAGGATCTGAGAGCCGACGTGCAGCCAGACAACGCGCTCTCCGTTGGAGTTCGTGAGGAAATTCTGTCCGTCCCCGTTCGGAAGTTCAAAGCTCGCCATCGCACTTCCTCCGTGACGTCATACGCCGCCCCGCCGGCCGGACGCTTCCGCTTCAGAACGATCCGCGTCGGCGTTGATGCTTTGACGTCAGGAGAAGCAGCGCATTCGCGGACTTTGCATTGTTCGCGCCGTTCCAGTCCGTGCTGGAAAAGCGGACGCGGCAAAAGCTAGGCGCTCGCGCTCGAAAGCGCCGTGCGGTTGGGCACGAGGCGCCCGATCCAGCGAAACGGGACGCCGCGACCCTAAAAGTGCGCCCACATCGTGATCTAAAGGGACTGCGTTCGGCGGGCCTTCGGCGAAATGTTTCCGCGTCCCTTAGCCGTCGGCGTCCTCCTTCATTGGGTGGGCGCGCGTCGGACTTGGGCGACGCCGCTCGAAGAGAGAACGCGTCAGCGTCAGCAGCGGCGTGGCGAGCCGGTTCAGATCCTCCGCGCGGGCGACGAGCCGTTCGCCTTGGGTCAATTCGCGGTCGAGCGCCGCCATCGTCGTGGCGAGTCCCGGGTCGTCATCGCGAAACCAGATCGGCAGGATGCGCGCCCAGGCGAGCGCCAGCCCTTGCAGCTTGATGGCGCCGACAGGGCCTTCCGTATCAATTCCAGCCGCTTCCAGCATGAAGCGCATCGAATTGACGGTAAGACGATTGACGGCCGCGGCGGCGATGGGATCGCCGCGCGTCCAGTCAAAAATCCCCTCCACCCCGAGCTTATAGGGTCTCAAAACGTCCAGACGGCGCATCAACACGTCGAACAAACGTTCCTTGGCGGGCTCGCCAACCAGCTCGTCGCCGCCGCTTTCGAGAACCGCCTTGTCGATCTTGCGGAAGAAAAGCGGAAGGATCGCGCCCTTCGCGGGAAAAAAATCGCGGAAGGTCGAGAGAGAGACATTGGCCCTGGCGGCGATGTCGGAAATCGTGATGTCGTTCCACTCGCGTTCGCCGGCGAGCTCCACCAGCGCTTCGAGAATGGCGTCTTTCGGATCCTTAGGCGTCGTCTTGATATCTTTGGCGCTCTTGTCGCCAGCGCCGCTCTTCCCGACGTCTTCTTTATGATCGATCATCGTCGCCTCCCGGCTGAACGCCGAACTGCTGTCCCGCAAAGCGGGCAGTCGGATGGTCAGCGGCTTTACCCGAGAGCCTTGCGCTCCCCAAGATCAGTCTAGCGGGTGTGGACGCCGCTTCCAAGGGCTCGACCCGCCCGCGCGGCGCTTTGCGCCGGCGCCGCGCTCTTTTTGCATAACTTCAAGACATGCCATCAGTTCAGACGCTTGCCGCATCATTTTGATGCGGGAGCGAAGCCGTGGTTCGCGCCATTCAATGTCTCGATCAGAAAGGGAAAGTCAGGGATGCGACAGCTTGTCATGAACAGCGTCGCAGGAGAGGCTGACAGGAACCCATCTGCCGTTTCTGAGGTTCAGCCGGCATCCGCCATTATTGGTGGCGATGAGACTCGAGACGAATGAGGGCGCGAGCAGAACCGAGCCAAAAGCGTTCGGGAAAGTCACCAACCCGATCTGTTCCAGATGCTCGGTGATCGAGGCGCATTTCTGAAAGGCCTTGATCTCCAGACCATCAGTCAGCAGCACGCTGCAGCGGGTCGGACTGGCGTCCAGAAAAACCTGGATGTCGGATAGCCGCGCGTAATTGAAGGCGCCTGGCGTCGCCGCGCGCAAGCTGAGAAACGCATCCGCCGCGACGCTCACGCCAGAGGACGCGAAGAGCGTCAGCCCCGTGGTCAGCACAGTCGTGAAAACGATCGCAAACCGAAGAGCCGAGGCGGGATTTGGCGTCATGGCTAGCCGGAGAGCGCCTCGGCCCGGTCTCGCGCCTTCTTGACGGCGCGGAGGATTAAAGGAGCCAGCGCATCGTCCGCCATCAGCACTTCGAGGGCAGCGGCGGTCGTTCCTCCGCGCGAGGTGACGCTTTCGCGCAGGAGGGCGGCAGAGCTCTCGCTTTGGAACAATAATTCGCCGGCGCCGGCAACAGTCGCGCGCGCCAGCCGCGCGGCGACCTCCGCAGGCAGGCCAAGAGCCGCGCCCGCCTCGGCAAGACATTCGACGAGATAGAACACATAGGCCGGCCCCGAGCCGGAGATGGCGGTGATGGCGTCGATCAGGCGCTCGTTGTCGACCCATTCGAACGCTCCGGTCGCGCCGATAAGGGCTTCGGCGGCGCTGCGCTGCGCTTCGGTCAGTCCCGCACTGGCGGCGAGCCCGGTGACGCCGCGACCGACGGATGCGGGAAGGTTCGGCATGGCGCGGATGATCGCCCCGGCGTCAGGCAGCCGGGCCGCGAGATTGGCGATCGTCTTGCCGGCGAGAATCGAGATGACCAGCGTTTGCGGCCCCGCGAGCGCTGCGAGCGATCTCGCCTCATCGAGAGCCTGCGGCTTGATCGCAAGGACGAGCACCTCCGGCGCCTGCGCCGGCGCGTTCAGCGCAAAGCCGCTCTTTGTTGAAAGCTCCGTGATATCTTCGCTCGCGTTCGGATCGAGGACGTAAAGCCCGGCGGGGTCAAAGCCCCGATCGAGCCAGGCGCGCAGCAAAGCTCCGCCCATCTTTCCGGCGCCGGCGAGAACTAGAGAGGCGGGAAAGCGGGGCTTTTGCGTCATCGTCATTCTAGGCTTCGCCCTTGGTCTCGAGCATGACCGTCTCGATCGCTTCGCGGCCGTTCTTGCCGGCCCAGACGACGAATTGAAACGCCTGGTAATAGCGCTCGCAAGCGCGCACCGCGCTGGTGAGGACAGTCTGGCACTGGTGGCCATTGAGCTCGGCGCCGCCGGACAGAACAATCGCGTGGCGGAACATGACGACGCCATCGTCCGGCCAGATGTCGAAATGGCCAAGCCACAATTGCTCGTTGATGAGCGAGATCAGCGCAACGACTTCGGCCTTGCGCGCCGACGGCGCCTTGAGGTCGAACGCGCAGGCGACATGCAGCGCCTCAAGATCCTCGAGCCAGGTGAAGGCGACATTATAATCGGTCCAGCTGCCCGCGACGGTAATGGAGATTTCATCCTCTTCGTCGCGGTCGAAAGGCCACTGATTATGCGCGGCCAGCCTCTCGATGAGATCCACGGGATGTTCCGAGCGGACAGCTTCGAATTGCAAAAGCGACATTCCAGGGCCTTTGAAGACAATGCGGCCAGGGAGCATTTACACCCCGGACGCGACGGCACGGCGCGGCGACGCGCATTCAAACATTGAACGGTGGCTTGGCGCCGCGGCGCCGACTCAAAAACCCCGTTCGATCACTGAACACGAAGGAATCACAAGGTGGCGTCCCTGCGCAACTGGGCGGGAGGCGGTTGTCCCCTGCCTAGCAAGCCCCAAGGCAGCGTCCCAGCAGTTTCGCGAAAGATAAGAATCCGTCTTTTGGCGCTTTAGACGCCCTTAAAATCGCGATTCAGCCGCGAAAAGACCGATTTTGTCCCGAAAACAACTCTTGCGCGAGCTTCTGGGGGCGCCGATAAAAATGCGGGCCGCGACGCTCTAATTGCCCGCTGCTTTGGCTTTTTGAGCGAGTTCAGCCTCGAAAGCCGCGAGTCGTGCGCTCAGCCTTTCGTTTTCGTCGCGCGCTTTGGCCGCCATTTGCTTAACCGCCTCGAATTCCTCGCGCGTCACGACGTCCATCGTCGCGAGCAGCCGCTCGAGCTGGCTCTTCATGGCGGTCTCGGCCTCGCGCCGCACGCCCTGCGCCATCTCTGTCGCGTCCGCCATCAGGCGGGTCAAATCCTCGAAAACCTTGTTCTGAGCCATTTTTGTCCTCCGATCGGCCGCGCTCCGGCGTGTAGGCGGCCAGCCTCGACTTCGAAGCCGTGACGTCCTGCGGCCTGTCCTGGAGCCGGATGAGTTTGGCCGGAATCACAATGCGATTACGTCAAAAGTCTCAATCCGTCTCTCATCTATAGGTTAGAGCATGAGTCGTCAGAAAGCCGGTTTCCGCTTTTCGGCGTCACACTCCAGCGTCCGACGCCAACAGAGGCCGCGCCGCCGGCGTCTCCGGCAGAATCACGATCTAGCACGGCTTGCAGCCCCTGACATGGGGTCGTTACGATTTTGCTGCGGGACCGGCGTGCAGCTTGACGCGGCGGCGCCGACGTCGCATCACGCCACGACTTCGGAGCGCAGATGCCATTTGTTATCGCCTATCCCGTCATTGATCCGGTGCTGATTTCGATCGGGCCTTTTCCGATCCGCTGGTACGCCCTCGCCTATATCTCGGGGCTGGTCATCGGTTGGGCCTATGCGCAATATCTCGTTCGGCGCCCGTCTCTTTGGGGACCCTCGCCACGTCCCGACGCCACCTGCATCGACGATCTTCTCGTCTACGCCGCCATCGGCGTCATCCTCGGCGGGCGTCTCGGCTACGTGCTGTTTTACAATCCGGCCTTTTATCTCGACCATCCAGTTGATGTTTTCAAAGTCTGGCAGGGCGGGATGTCTTTTCATGGCGGCTTCGCGGGAACGGTGGTCGCGGTCTACGTGCTCGCGCGCCGTCGCGGCATTCTTGTGCTGCGCCTCGGCGATGTGGTCAGCGCGGTCGTTCCGATCGGGCTTTTCCTCGGCCGCATCGCCAATTTCATCAAGCCGGAGCTTTGGGGCCGCTCGAGCAACGTTCCCTGGGCGATGGCGTTCCCCGGCGCCGGTCCCGTGCCTCGCCATCCGAGCCAGCTCTATGAAGCGGCGCTTGAGGGCGTCGTTCTGTTCCTTATCTTATTTGTCGCCGTGCGCCTTGGCGCGCTTCGTCGCCCGGGCCTCGTCACCGGCATTTTCGCGGTGGGTTACGGCGTCGCGCGGATTATTTGTGAATTTTTTCGTGAGCCCGATCCTCAGCTCGGCTTTCTATTCGGAGGAGCAACCATGGGAATGCTGCTGTCGCTGCCCCTGATCGCTGTGGGGGTTGTCTTGATCCTGCGGACGGCCCGTCAGAAGGCGGCGCTCGCATGACCGCGCTCGAAACCATCCTCAGCGAATTGATCCTCGAAGGCGGTCCGATCAGCCTCGAACGTTATATGACGCTGGCGCTGAGCCATCCCGTTCATGGCTATTACAGATCGAAAGAGGCGATCGGCGCCAAGGGCGACTTCATCACCTCGCCGGAGATCAGCCAGATGTTCGGCGAACTGCTCGGACTCTGGTGCGTCGAAGTCTGGCGCCTCATGGGGGCGCCCGAGGCCGTCCGTCTTGTTGAACTTGGTCCTGGCCGCGGCACATTGATGGCCGACGCGTTGCGCGCCGTGAAGGTCGCGCCTGATTTTCTCGCCGCGCTCGAAGTTCACCTGGTCGAGATCAGCCTGCCGCTGCGCGAAGCCCAGCGCGCGGCGCTGGAAGGGCGTGGCGTCAAGGTCGTCTGGCATGCGAGCGTCGACGAGATTCCTCCGGGGCCGGCCATTTTCATCGCCAATGAGTTCTTCGACGCTCTTCCGGTGCGGCATTACGTTCATCGAGACGGCGGCTGGCGCGAAAGGCTCATTGGCCTCGACGAGAATGGGCGTCTCGCCTTTGGCCTTGGCGCGACGCATGAAACGGCGATCGCCGCCCGCGGCGAAGCGGACGATGTTCTCGAGGTCGGCGTCGCCGCCTCCCGCCTGATGACGCAGCTTGCGGTGCGGATCGTCACGCAGGGCGGCGCGCTGCTCGCCATCGACTATGGCTATACGGAGCCGGCGCGCGGCGAAACGCTGCAGGCCATGCGCGCGCATCAATTCGTCGATCCTTTGGCTGATCCCGGCGAGGCGGACCTCACAACCCATGTCAATTTCTCCAGCCTTATGCGCTCCGCGCGGGGGGCGGGGGCCGCCGTGCATGGCCCCGTGGAGCAGGGCCGGTTTTTGACCCGCCTTGGCATCTTCGAGCGCGCGGCGATGCTGAAGCATCATGCGAGTCAGGCGCAAAGCGCGGCCATCGACGCGGCGCGGGAACGCCTTGCGGGGGAGGGGCCGGGCCTCGATCGCGCGACCGACATGGCGCGACTTTTCAAAGTCCTCGCCGTGACCCGGCGCGAGTTCGATCCGCCGCCGGGCTTCGAAGAGGCAAGCAATGGATGAGTTGAAAGCAGACGCCCTGTTCGCCCCTGTGTTGCAGATCGCCGGCGTCTCGCATGGATTTTTCACGCGCAGGGGCGGCGTATCGAGTGGGGTCTACGCCAGCCTCAATGGCGGAGTGGGATCGAGGGACGCGCCGGAAACGGTGGCGGAAAACCGGCGCCGGATGGCGGCGGTTCTGCGCGTCGATGCGGAGCGGCTCATCGTACCCTACCAGGTCCATTCGCCGGATGTCCTTGTCATTTCGGGCCCCGTTGATGGGCGTCCGCATTGCGACGGCCTTGTGACCTCGACGCCAGGCGTCGCGCTTGGCGTGACGGGGGCCGATTGTGGCATGATCCTTTTCGCCGACGCCAAAGCGCGGGTGATCGGCGCCGCCCATGCGGGCTGGAAGGGCGCGCTGACCGGCGTGCTCGAAGCGACCCTCTTCGCCATGGAAGGCCTTGGCGCATCGCGATCCTCGATCATCGCGGCTCTGGGACCGGCGATCGGCCAGAACAGCTATGAGGTCGGGCCGGAGTTTTACGATCGCTTTGTCGAGACCGCCCAAGCCTATGCGGACTTCTTCAGGCCGTCGCAGAACTGGGGCCGCTTCATGTTCGACCTCCCGGCCTTTATCGCCCTGCGCCTGCGGCAGGCCGGAGTCGGCGCCTTCGAGGATCTTGGCCGCGACACATACGCCGAGCCCGAGCAGTTCTTTTCCTACCGGCGGTCGGTGCACAGGCAGGAGCCCGACTACGGCCGCCAGATTTCGGCGATCGCGCTGGTTTAGGCCATGACGCCGAAAAGTTGCTGACTTTTTCGACCATCATGCGTCAAAACAAAGGTTTAGAGAGCAGGATGGGGTTTTGCTCGAACGCATTCGGGTAGAGCCGCGCCATCAGTGCGCCGAGATCATCTCATTAACCAGATTTGCGGTGTAGAGCGCGGCTTTTCGCCAAGCCTCGTCATTATCGCCGCGAAAGGTCAGAAGGCGCGTCAAGACAGGCTTTCCGTCATCGACGTCGACGACATTGAGCTGCTCCCATTGCACGAGCGTGCTCATTTTATGGATGCCGCCATAGATCAGAATTCTGGCGCGCGCCTGACGCGCGCTCTCGATGAGACTTTCAGGCGTTGAGCAGGGGACTTCGCGGCAGGTGAGCGGCGCCACGACGCGGGAGCCGCCGTCAGTAAGAGAAGCGCGAAGCGTCTCCGAAAACGCGGCGATGCGCGCCGCATGGTCCGCGCGCTGATCGCGTTCTTCCCCCGAAGTGTCCACATAGCTGAACTCAGCCACCGCGACGGCGGTGGGGTCGCTCCGCTCCGCCGCGACCGCGCTATCGCTAGAGGCGAGCGCGAAAGCTATGAGCGTCCATCGAGCCAAAATGGCTGACGTCCGCGTGGCCCCGCGCGTTGCCTTGTGACGGGCGCCGGCGATCCGATCCCGTAATCCATCCATTCGCTTTCTCCCATAATCGGCCTCAACCCAAGAATCACCCATTCATATGCTCTGCTCGCGCGCTTCCGGATGCTTGCCGGCCTTTTGCGGGAGAAACAGGATGCAGGCGATGATAACGGCCGCAAGAATAGCCGAAGCATAAAGGCGGCTGAAGGCGAGGCCGCCGTCGGCCAGTGGCTTGTCGAGCAGATCGCCTACCGTTGCGCCGAGCGGCCGCGTGAGGATGAATGCGGCCCAGAACAGGAGTGTGCGCGACACATTCGTATAGAAATACGCCCATGCGATTAACAACAGGCCAGCGCCGAATACGAGCGCCCCGCCTTCATAGCCGAGCCCGGTCGTGTCGGCCATCCAGTCGCCCAGCGCCGTGCCCAGGGTCTGCGAGAACAGGATGGTCCCCCAATAAAACATTTCAACTTTCGGCGAAGTGATGACGTCAACTGAAACGGACCCGGCGGACCAGCGCCACACAGCAAGCGAAGCCATAAGCAGCACAAACAGGACCGACGCTCCTCCGGCATAGCCAACGCCGAGCGAGCGGTCGGCAAAATCCGCCATCGTCGTGCCCGCGGTCGTGGTGGCGACGATCACGGCCCAGTACAGGAACGGATGGAAGGATCTCGCGGCAATCTGGGCGGCGACGGCGACGACAAAGATGCCGATGAAAATGACGCTGCTGACCGCATAGCCCAGATTCATCGTCATGGATACCGCGTCGCCGCCCGTTTCGCCGAGAGTCGTCGCGAGAATCTTGATGATCCAGAAGACGAGGGTGACTTCAGGAACCTTGCTCAATCCAGCCGAAGGAATACGATTCACGCGACGGGCCCCGTTTTGTCAGCCAGGCTGCGAGCAGACAATCGGCCCGCTCAGGCGCATTAAGTTATGTCTCAGTCGGGGTGTGGACCTTCCTTGGCGTTCTCCAATAGCTGGCCGGTTTTAGCATCCACGCCGACCTCCTGTACAATGCCGCCGCTTTTGATATCGAATGAATAGCGAAGGCCAGTGCCACCGGACTCACGTTCGAGTTCCTCATCCGTTATCTTGCCCGGATGCGCTTTCAAGGCAATCGCGCGGGCCTGAGCGATGGTCACTTTTGCTTCCCCGGCCAGCTTCTCGCCAGTGTAGGCAAATGCCGGCGATGAGACCAATGCAACGAGGCTCAAAGCCGCGCAGCCGAGGCCGCCCCGCCGCAAGATATTTATAATCATATGTGTCTCCAGATTTGCGGATCATAACTTTCAACGTTGAGAGCATGACAGGGACGAACTGAACGTAATATGAATAGAATGTTCGGCGCCGCGGTCTGCAATGTACTGGCGGAAAAGGCGGACGCCCTTGCGTTCATCGCGCTGTGGCCGCCCTCAATTCTTCGCATTATTTCGATCGTCTTTGTTGCGCCCTCGACCACGCGAAAGACCCGCAGGTTCAGCGTCAGTTTTCTAAAGGCGGCCGCGATGCTTCCATATGAAATGATGTAAATCATGTAAATCGCGCAAGAGCGCTGGCGCATCAATGGCGGTTGCCTAATCCGCCGGGTTTTCGTCCGCGTAATCGACCTGCATGAGATAGAGCCCATCGGGCGGCGCCACCATGCCGCAGCGGCGGCGATCGCGCGCCTCCAGCGCGGCGACGAGGTCATGGATGCTCCATTTGCCGGAGCCGACATGCTCCAGCGAGCCGACCATCGAGCGCACCTGCGAATGCAGGAAGGATCGCGCCGCCGCGAAGATGTGAATTTCCTCGTGCGTGCGCATGACGTCGAACCGTTCGAGCGTTCGCAACGGACTTTGCGCCTGGCATTCTGAGTCTCGAAAGGTCGTAAAATCATGGTAGCCGAGCAGCATTTGCGCGGCCTCATGCATGGCGCCTGCGTCAAGTCTCCTTTTGACCAGCCAGCTTTGGCCGGCCTCCAATGTCAGCGGCGCGCGGCGATTGGTGATTTTGTAAAGATAATGCCGCCGCACCGCCGAGAAACGCGCATCGAAGCTGTGGGCGACCCGCTCTGCGGCGAGGATCGCGACAGGGCGGGGACGCAGATAGGCATTGAGCGCATCGCGCAAGACGTCAGGACGCCAGTCTTTCGTCAGATCGGCATGGGCGACCTGGCCTCTGGCGTGAACGCCGGCGTCGGTACGCCCCGCGCCGCGAATCGCCCCCCTGTCGCCGGTCAGCGCATGCAGCGCGGTTTCGATCGCCTCCTGCACGGCAAGGCCATTGGCCTGTCTCTGCCAGCCGACAAAAGGCGCGCCGTCATATTCGATGATGAGCTTATAGCGCGGCATCGGAGCTTTTTTGCGCCGCGAGCCGGGTTCCTGCCGAAAGGCGCGCGCCGCGCAGAAAATCCGCCGCCGACATCGGCGCCTTGCCGGAGCGTTGAAGCTCAATGATTGCGATCGCGCCTTCGCCGCAGGCGATGGTCAGCGCATCATCAAGCGCTTCGCCGGGTTCGCCTGATCCATCAACGAGATGGGCGCGCAAAATCTTGATGCGCTCGGAACCCTTGCCGAGATCGGCCTCGAAGAAGGCGCCCGGAAAAGGCGCGAGCGCGCGGATCAGATTATGCACCTCGGCGGCTGGCCTCTCCCAATCGATCCGCGCCTCGGCCTTTTCAATTTTCTTCGCGTAAGTGACGCCTTCCTCGGCCTGCGGCGTAAAGTGCAGGCTGCCGCGATTTTGGGCCGCTAGCGCGCGCACCATCAGATCGGCGCCAATCAGGGAGAGCCTGTCATGGATTTCGTCCGCCGTCGCTTCCGGGCCGATTTCGATGCGTTCGACCATCGCCACGGGGCCGGTATCGAGACCTTCCTCCATCGCCATCACCATGACGCCGGTCTCATCGTCTCCGGCCATGATGGCGCGCTGGATTGGCGCCGCGCCGCGCCAGCGCGGCAGCAGGGAGGCATGCAGATTGAGGCACGCGCGCGGCGCAATCTCCAGAATTGCTTTTGGCAGTATGAGGCCGTAGGCGACGACGACGATGGCGTCCGGCTCGAACGCCGCGAGGGTCGCAGCGGCGTCCTCGGTGCGTAGGCTCGATGGCGTTAGAACGGGAAGTCCAAAGCGTAGCGCGGCCGCATGGACGGGGGAGAGCGTCGGCTCGAGGCCGCGCCGTCCGCCGGGTTTCGGCGCGCGCGTATAGACAGCGGCAACCAGATGGCCCTGGCCGACGATCTCGGTGAGGACGGGAACCGCAAACTCCGGCGTTCCCATGAAGACGATGCGCAAAGGATGAGCCCGGGATGATGGAGGGAAAGTCCGTTTCGAAGTGAAGAAGCTTTAACGAGCGTGTCTGGCTCGTGTCTTGGCTTGGCGTTGCTCAGAATGACGCGGATGACGTTCAATGCGCCTCGATCTTCGAGGCCTTTATCTGATCTCGCCGCCGCTTGCGGCGCTCGCTGCGCGCTCTGGCTTTGGCGCGCGTTTGCGTTCGGGCGCCTCCAGCTTGGCCGCTTTGGTGAATTTCTTGACGACGCGCTCGCGCTTCAGCCGCGAAATATGGTCGATGAACAGCACGCCGTCGAGATGATCGATCTCATGCTGCAAGCAGGTCGCCAGAAGGCCGTCGGCTTCGATTTCGCAGCGCCGTCCCTCCCGGTCGAAATAGCCGACGCGCACGCGGGCAGGGCGCTCGACCTCCTCGTAATATTCGGGAATCGAGAGGCAGCCCTCTTCATAGACAGAGAGTTCCTCCGAGGCCCAGAGGATTTCGGGATTGGCGAAGCACATAGGTTCCCGCGCCGACCCCTCGTCCTTGCGCTTGGCGACGTCGAGCACGATGACGCGCTGATCGACGGCGATTTGCGTCGCGGCCAGGCCGATGCCGGGCGCGTCATACATGGTCTCGAGCATATCGTCCATCAGCGTGCGAACGCCGTGGTCGACGGCGACGACCGGCTTGGCGACGACGCGCAGACGTTGATCGGGCAGAATGATGATGGGGCGAAGCGACATGACAAAGAAATAAGGCGGCGGAGCTTGAAAATCAATTTGCTAATGAAGCGAGTGGCCCGCCAGCCGAGGATTCCTTGATTTCGAGTCGTTACGCGAAATCGGGGACCGATTATCTAGTTGTTGTAGGGAGTTCCAAATGGTCCGCGTTCCCGGCCGGCGCCGCCGGCGGGGCCGTAATAGCCCGCGAAAAAGGGCGTGCCATAGCCATCAATGGGATTAAACACCCCGTGGTGATGACCAAAGCCATAGTCGTCGCCATAGGGGAAGCCATAGCTGTAAATGGCCGTGCTTGCGACGGCGACGCCGATGGCCTCGGCGGAGGCCATCGCCCGTCTTTGCCGCGCGCGCCATGCGCCGGCGCGATAGACCCAGGGCAAGGGGTAAAAGCCGTATCCGCTGCCCGGATCACCGACCAGTTCGGCAAAGTGGCCATGCCGCCGAACCGTTGTGAGCCGCCCGCGCATGCGGTGTGAGGCGTATGTGCCGCGGACGACGCTACGGGCTTCGACATGATGAGCGCTTATGTGACGCGCGCGGGGCGACGCCATCGAAGGGGACCCGCCCGTCACCGCGGGCGCCACGAACGCCAAGACGATTGCCATATGTTGTCCCCAGCGCATCGTCCGCATCTCCAGTTCCGCGATGAGTCGCACCATGCGTCTAGCACGATAACGCCGCGTCGCTCGCTGCGGTTTCCTCGCTGCTCGAACAACTGTCCGTGCGGCCAAAACCTCTGTTCGGGCCCAAGACCAGGAAAGAAGCGCTATGGTGCGGCGCTGAACGAAGAGCCAGCCCGTCCCGAACCAGGGACGGGACCAGCGCTATTTGGGGGAATGTCCGATTGATTCACAGAGACGCGATCAATCGCAATAGCCAGTGCCGTAATTCTGCGTGCAGCCGCGGCGGAAAATCTGCTGATGCAGAGGGTCGGGCGCCTCTTTGGCGGCGCTATCGGCGCCGATGGAGCGGCCCGTCATCAGTGTAGCTGCTTTGTTGGTATGATCCACGTAAGCATCTTTGGCTGAAGCGGCTGAAAGAGACGACACCAGAGCCAGCGCGGCGATAGAGAGTTTGATCATTTTCATTTTGATATCTCCTCAGATCTTGAGAAGACTCTGTCTCAAGACCACGAGAGATACATAGATATCGCGCAGCTTGGCGATAATGTATTATAATTGCACTACATTATATTTCCCGCGGCAACAATGGATTAAGCTCAGACTTTGCAGAGGCCAGCGCGGAGCCGGTGATATCTCGAGGCCTCGGCCCTGTCAGCCGGCCGGCGCCAGTCTTCGGATCGACGTAATCGCGGCGCCGGTCCCCGCCGCGATTCTCGCCCGCGCTTCTGCGAGGGGTTCGCTTGCGACCTGCATATGATGCGCATTGGCGTGCAGAAGCGTTTGCGCGTCGCGCATGACGCCGACATGGCCGCGCCAGAAGACAAGATCGCCGCGCGCGAGACCTTTGAGATCGTCACTTATGGCCAGCGGAACCCCAAGCGCCTTTTCCTGCAAATCCGTGTCGCGCGGCGATTTTACGCCCGCCGCGTCGAGCGCGATCTGCACGAGGCCCGAGCAATCGACGCCAAGGCTCGATTTGCCGCCCCAGAGATAGGGCGCATGTAAAAGACGCTCGGCGACGGTCACGAAGTCGCGGTCCGGCTCGTTCAAGGGGCTGAGATGATCGGCGAACATAAAGCCGCCGCCCTGGAGCGCGACGAAGGCGCCGCTCGTTTCGCCGGCGCTGACTCTCCCGCCCAGCGGGAGGGCGTCGATGACGGGAAGCTTCATGTTCGGCGCTGGATAAATGAAGCTGCGGTTGACCTTCACCCGATGGGTGGGCGGCGCATCGAACTCCCCGACCGCGACCATCGAAACATAGCCGACATAACCATCGCGCTCGAGCTGAAGCCAGCCGAACCCCTCGCTGTCCTCATAGAGCATCGCGGTTTCGCCATAGAGCGCCTGCGTGTCGATCGAGACGTCATTGGCGGGCTCGGGGCGCAGATCCGCGAGTCCCGCGCGGATTGTGACGCGCCGGCCTTCGACGAAGTCGTCCGCCTCGACTTTTCCGCGCAGATGCGCGGCGGCGAGGTCGGGGCGGGCAGGGGTCAGGCGGCGATCCGGAGGGGGCATAAGCAAGTCGAAGCGTTACGGCGATTTGTCATCGTGGCCGATCTCTTCTTCGAATTCTTCCTCGCTCTCGTCTATATGGGCGACGATGTGATGGACGATCCTCGGGCTGTCTCCTTCCGGGGCGCCAAAGCGCGCCTCGACCAGCTCATAGAGCAGCCGAGCGGACTGGATCTCGGCGCCCTCGGGCCGGCCGGATTGTTGCGCCGGGGTCCAGCCGTAAACGTCGAAATGGACCCAGGATTTGGCCTTTTCTACAAAACGCCGCAGAAACAGCGCCGCCGTTATCGAGCCGGCGAAGGGGCCGCCGCCGACATTGTTGATGTCAGCGACCTTGCTATCGAGCATCTTGTCGTAGGCGTCCCAAAGCGGCAGCCGCCACACGGGGTCCTGGCTCAAGGCGCCGAAGCGGGCGATCTCCGATGCAAGCTGCTCGTCCGCCGTATAGAAGGGCGGCAGATCGGGGCCGAGCGCGACCCGCGCCGCGCCGGTCAAGGTCGCGAAATCAATGAGGAGGTCCGGCGCGTCTTCATCGGCCAGCGCCAGCGCGTCGGCGAGAATGAGGCGTCCTTCCGCGTCCGTGTTGCCAATTTCGACCGAAAGACCCTTGCGGCTCGGGTAGATGTCGCCGGGCCGGAAAGCGTTGCCGGCGATGGCGTTTTCGACGATCGGCAGCAGTACGCGAAGGCGCAGCTTCAATCCCGCCTCCATGATCATCGAAGCGAGCGCCAAGGCCGTCGCCGCGCCGCCCATGTCTTTCTTCATCAAAAGCATGCCCGCCGAAGGCTTGATGTCGAGGCCGCCTGAATCGAAGCAGACTCCTTTTCCCACAAGAGTGAGCTTCGGATAGGCCGGATCACCCCAGCTGAAATCGACGAGGCGCGGGGCCTCTTCGGCGGCGCGGCCGACGGCGTGGATGAGCGGCAGCCGGGCCGCGAGCAAGGCTTCGCCGCGCGTCACTGACGCGCTCGCCTGAAACTGCGCCGCGACGCTCAAAGCGGCGGCCTCCAGCGCCGCGGGGCCAAGATCATTGGCGGGCGTGCTGATGAGGTCGCGCCCGAAAGCCACGGCCTTGGCGATGCGCTCAATGCGCGCAATGTCGATCCCGTCTGGCGTAGCGAGCTGCGGCAGCTTGGACGGATTGGCTTTATAACGGTCGAATCGATAGGCGGACAGCAGCCAGGACAGCGCGGCGAGTGTGGAATCATGCGGGCCGTTGGCGAAACGGTAGAGTCCCGGCGGAAGCAAGGTCGCGAGCTTTCCCGGCAAAAGCAGGTCTTTTGCGCGCGCGCCATGGGCCTCAATGCCAAACAGCACGGCGGCGATCGCGCCGGCCTCGCTCGGCAGGATTTGACTGCGCCCGGGCTTTGGCTCAAAGCCATTGGCGTCTGCGAAAGCCGCCGCCGCGGGAGGCAGGCCGGCGCGAATCTCCGGCCATGTCTCGGTCGTGACGAACCAGATCGGCGTAGCCTCTGCCGAAGGTTCACGAAGAAGAGACATTGAAAAACTCCCCAAAGCCGCAAAATCGTCGAAGGGCGGCGCCATCGTCACGTTTCAGGGTTAGCGTTTCGCGGCGCGGCTTGCAAAGCAAAAGCTCGGCGAGTCGGTGCGATGACGCCAAATCCTTGGGCATTTCTGGCGCGCGTTCGTCCGCCGGGCAGGTTTGCAGCTTGTCCGCCAACGCACTCGCGCTCGGAATTTACTGATTTCGCATAATTTTGATCCGGGAACCGGCGTCCATTAGCCGGAAATGATGCCTGCGGCGATGATAAGCGTTTGCCGGAGATAAGGAAATCATATCGGCCCTGCGGACCGGATCTTGCAGTGTTCGCGTCAACGATGGAGGAAAGGCAAGCGATGGTTTCGCGCATTGTAAAGGTCGATCCTTTTGATCTCGTCGTCTTTGGCGGGACCGGCGATCTCGCTTACCGCAAGCTATTTCCCGCCTTGTTCAGGCGCTTCCTCGACGGGCAGTTCTCCGAGCCGACGCGCATCATCGGCGCCTCGCGCCACGATTATGACGGGGAGGCCTTCCGGCAGACGATCGCCAAGGCCCTGCGCCAATATGCGCCCGAAGGCACCAAAGGGGAGGCCGTCGACGATTTTCTGCGCATAGTTGATTATGTCAGCCTCGATATTGGAACGGACGCCGGATGGGACGTCCTCGGCATGAAATTTCCGGAAAATTCGACGCCGATCCGGGCCTTTTATCTGGCGACCGGGCCGGACAGGTTCGGCGCCATCTCCGCCCAGCTCGCCGCCTACGGCCTGATTACGCCAAGCTCCCGCATCATCGTCGAAAAGCCGATCGGCCGCGACGCCGCCTCGGCCGCGAAGATCAATGACGCCATCGGCGCGGTCTTCGCCGAAAGTCAGATCTATCGAATCGATCATTACCTCGGCAAGGAGACCGTGCAGAACCTGATGGCGCTGCGTTTCGCCAACGCTCTGTTCGAGCCCTTGTGGAACGCGGCCCATATCGACCATGTCGAGATTACCGTCGCCGAGGCGATCGGCGTCGAAGGCCGCGGCGCCTATTATGAATCCTCCGGCGCTTTACGCGATATGGTGCAGAACCATCTCCTCCAGCTTCTTTGCCTCGTCGCCATGGAGCCGCCCGCCTCGATGGAGGCCGACGCCGTGCGCGACGAAAAGCTCAAAGTTCTGAAGGCGCTGGCGCCGATCGACGCAAGCAACGCCGAGACGCTGACCGTCCGGGGTCAATATCGCGCCGGCGCCAGCGCCGCGGGAGCCGTGCCAGGATACCCCGAGGAGGTCGGCAATCCGGCGACGGAGATCGAAACTTTCGTCGCGTTGAAGGTGAATGTCGCCAATTGGCGTTGGGCCGGCACGCCATTCTATTTGCGCACCGGAAAGCGCCTGCCAAAGAGGGTGTCCGAGCTTATCGTGTCGTTCCGCAATGTGCCCCATTCGATCTTCGGGGCGGATGTGAAGATATTGCCGACGCGGCTCGTTGTCCGGCTCCAGCCTGATGAGGGGATCAAGCTTTGGCTGATGCTGAAGGAGCCGGGGGCCGGCGGCATGCGCATGCGCCATGTGCCGCTCGACATGAACTTCGCCAAAGCGTTCAAGATCTACGCGCCGGAAGCCTATGAACGCCTGCTGATGGACGTTATCCGCGGCAATGCGACCTTGTTCATGCGCCGGGACGAAGTCGAGGCGGCGTGGCGCTGGATCGATCCGATCCGTGAGGCATGGAACCAATCGCCGTTGGAGCCGCGTTTCTATCTTGCCGGCACGTGGGGGCCAGCCTCCGCCACCGCCCTCGTTGAGCGGGATGGAAGAAGCTGGTACGAGGAGACGAGTTAAGCTTCTTGGCTTGCCGGAGCGCGCTCCCCGCGGCCCGATTTCATGCACGGCAGAAAAGATCGAGAGGCGCTATGGTTCATCAGACAGTCGCCAGCGTGACGGCGCGCATCGTCGAACGCAGCCGGCCGACAAGAGAGGCCTATCTCGCGCGCATGGAGGCGATGGCGCGCAAGGGGCCGCGCCGCGGGGCGCTCGGCTGCGCCAATCTTGCGCATGGATTTGCGGCTTGCGGCGTCCACGACAAGCAGGAGCTGCGCGCCGACATCGCGCCGAACCTTGCCATCGTCACCGCCTACAATGACATGCTCTCGGCGCATCAGCCTTATGAGGGTTTTCCTGCGATCATCAAGCAGGCGGCGAGGGAGGCGGGCGGCGTCGCGCAGGTCGCGGGCGGCGTTCCCGCCATGTGCGACGGCGTCACGCAGGGCCGCGCCGGCATGGAATTGTCGCTGTTCTCGCGCGATGTCATCGCGCTCTCGGCCTCGATCGCCCTCTCACATGACATGTTCGACGCCGCCGTGTTTCTCGGCATCTGCGACAAGATCGTGCCTGGCCTTGTCATCGCCGCGCAAGCCTATGGCCATCTGCCGGCCGTGTTCATTCCCGCAGGCCCGATGCCATCCGGCATTCCCAATGACGAAAAATCGAAGATCCGCCAGCTCTATGCGGAAGGAAAGGTGTCACGCGCCGAACTTTTGGACGCCGAGGCCGCCTCCTATCATGCGCCCGGAACCTGCACCTTCTATGGAACGGCCAATTCCAACCAGATGCTGATGGAGGCGATGGGACTGCATTTGCCCGGCGCCTCCTTCGTTAACCCGAATACGCCGCTGCGCGATGCGCTCACCCGCGCCGCCGCCAAGCGCGCTCTCGCCATCACAGCGCTCGGGAATGACTATACGCCCGCCTCGAAAATCCTCGACGAGCGCGCTTTCGTGAACGGCGTCGTCGCTCTCCATGCGACGGGCGGCTCAACCAATCATGTGATCCATCTCGTCGCCATGGCGCGCGCGGGCGGAATGATCCTGACGCTTGAGGATTTCGGCGAGCTTTCGAAGGTCGTTCCTTTGCTGACGCGCATCTATCCCAATGGAACGGCCGACGTGAACCACTTCAGCGCCGCTGGCGGCACGGGCTATCTCATCGGTGAATTGCTGAAGGGAGGGCTGTTGCACCCCGATGCGAACACAGTCACGGGAACGCCGCTCGCGGACTATGCAAAAGAGCCTTATCTCGAAAACGGCGAACTCAGGTTCCGCGATGCGCCGGTTGAGAGCCACGATCGGTCCGTCTTGCGCCCCTTGGCGAACTCCTTTTCGGCCGATGGCGGGCTCAAAGTGCTGGACGGTAATCTCGGCCGCGCGGTGATCAAGATCAGCTCGGTCGCGCCCGAGCGCCATATCGTGCGCGCGCCAGCGCTGATCTTTCATGCGCAGGAGGAGGTCGAGGCGGCGTTCAAGGCGGGTCAGCTCAATCGCGACTTCATCGCGGTGGTGCGCTTCCAGGGCGTCAAGGCGATCGGAATGCCGGAACTGCACAAGCTGACGCCAATTCTGGCGTCGGTGATGGCGCATGGCCATAAGGTGGCGCTCGTCACGGACGGGCGCATGTCGGGAGCCTCGGGAAAAGTCCCGGCGGCGATCCATGTGACGCCGGAGGCGCAAGCGGGCGGACCGATCGCGAAATTGCGCGACGGCGACATCATCACCCTCGACGCCGTCGCAGGCGTGTTGAGCGCTGATGTTTCCCCTGAGGAGTTCGAGCGGCGCGAACTCGCGACCTGCGATCTTGACTCATATCAGCATGGATATGGCCGCGAACTTTTCCATATGTTTCGCATGGTTGCGAGCGGGCCTGAACTCGGCGCGAGCAGCATCAGCTGACGCGGGTCATGCGCGGCGGGATGATGCGCGCCGCCGCCGCGTGATTTTCCGATTCACAAAATCAGAAAAATCTTTATCTCTCGGTTCGATCGCATTTTCTCGACGCGAACCAGAATTGTGCTTCGCCTGAAAATGATTCATCGCTGCGGAGAGGCGCGGATCTATGCAATACCAACACACCGATGCCACCCTGGCTTTGATGAAGCAAGCGCCGGTGATCCCCGTCATGCAGGTCGCCGATGCGGCGGATGCGCTGGCCCAGGCGAAATCATTGATCGGCGGCGGCCTCACCGTGCTCGAAATTACGCTACGCACCAAGGCGGCGCTGAAATCCATCGAGATGCTGACGCGCGCCTTCCCGGAAGCGATCATTGGCGCGGGGACGGTCACAGACGCGGATCAGATGGAGGCGGCGATCGACGCGGGCGCGGCCTTTCTCGTCAGCCCTGGAATGACGCGGCGACTTTTGAAGGCGGCGCGGAAATCGCCGATCCCCTGGCTTCCCGGCGTCGCCACAGCGTCCGAAGCGATGACGCTTCATGAGCATGGGTTTCGCTGTATGAAGTTTTTCCCGGCCGAAGCCGCGGGCGGCGTGAAATATCTCTCGTCGCTTGCCGGGCCCCTGCAGGATCTTGTCTTTTGCCCGACCGGAGGCATCAATCCAGAGAAAGCCAAGGCTTATCTCGAGCTCAGCAATGTCGCTTGCGTCGGCGGCTCATGGATGGTCGCGCCCGCGCTGATCAACGCCGGCGATTACGCCGCCGTCGAGCGTCTGGCGAAGGAAGCTTGCGCGCTTCGGGCGCCCGTTTAGAGTATCATCGCCTTGAGAAGATCGGCTCGTTCGGCCCCCGCGTTGTGCTTTGCCGCAAGGCCAGTTCAGAAATGAGCCCCCGGATCATAGCGTGATTTGCGTTGAGAGAGGGAAATTGGCGAAAACCAGAGAATTCGCCGTTCGACAATCCATCATCGACGGCTGCCGCAGCCTGGCGCGGCTCGGGGTCAATCAGGGAACCGCGGGCAATATTTCGGTTCGCTGGACCGACGGGCTTTTGATCACGCCGTCCGGCCTGCCGTATGACGAGATGAGCGCCGACGACATCGTCTTCATGACGATGGATGGCGTCTACGAGCACGATCTCGTCGCTTCCTCCGAGTGGCGGTTCCATCGCGATATTCTGGGCCATCGGCCCGAGGTCAACGCGGTCGTGCACGCACATCCGGTCTATTGCACGGCTTTCGCCATGTGCCGCATGGAAATTCCGGCGGCGCATTATATGATCGCTGCGGCGGGCGGCCCGACGATCCGGTGCGCGCGTTATGAAAGCTATGGCACGCCGGAACTCTCTGTCGCGGTTCTGGAAGCGATTGAGGACCGCGCCTGCGCGCTGCTCGCCAATCACGGCATGATCGCGACAGGGCCCGATCTGAGCGAGGCGCTGTGGCTGGCGGTCGAACTGGAGACGCTTGCCCGGCAATATGCGGCGGCGCTACAAATAGGGACGCCGCATATTCTCAGCGATGCCGAGGTCGCGAGAACGGTCGAGAAATTCAGGGACTACGGCCTGCGGCGCAGGCGAAACCCCAAAAACGCTTGAGAAGGTCAGGCGGGGCAGCATCCCCCTGAGACAATTTGGTGCGTTGCAAAACGGCATTGTGCAGCGCAAGCTTACCGCAAGCTAAAAACATCATCCTCGAAATCTATTGGCGCAGCCCTCGCGGGGCGCCGCGTCTCTGGCGATCAGTCGCCAGGACAGAAGCGCGCTCGGGCAAAGCCCAGCGACGCACGAAAGGAGATCGTGCCGTGACTTTGAATATTTGCGACATGAAGATCAAACCTCGGTTGCCGGCTCACCTCTTCGCGGCGCTGATTCTTCAGGCCATGATCGGCGCGGCTTCAGCGCAAGATACGATTACGCTTGAACGCATCGGCGCCGTTCGGATGGCGCCCTCCGGCGCGATCGAGCGCGACGCATTTTTGCTCGCGGAGGCTTTCAGGATCCAAACCAGGCGCGATCTTGATGACCCGGCCGTGCTTCGCGTTAAAGCCAGCCCCGACACTGAAGCGAGCGCCCAGTCGGCACACTGACGCGAATCCTCGTGCTTCTGGCAATGGGTGGCGTTGGTGGAACGGCGGTCGGCTATCAAGCCGCCTCGCGGAAGGCGTGGAGCGGGCGAAGGGAATCGAACCCTCGTATGAAGCTTGGGAAGCTTCCGTTCTGCCATTGAACTACGCCCGCGACGGCGAAACCTTAGCCCACAGCCATCGCCATTTCAATGGCGATGGCGCTGTCGCGCAGCACGTTTGAAACTCGACCGACTCCAACCGAGAGCGGCCATCGAAAGAGCCATGTTCGGCGCATGAAAACAGCGGCGATCAGAAGATAAGGGCTCGGGCGGCCAAGGGGCGCCTTCTGCGGTCCGACTCCTCAACGCCAAAACGCGCGCGGAAAAAGATGTCGCCGCACAATCATTCCACGGAAGCGGATCCGACGAAGCTCAGGTATGAGGCGAGGGCGTCAATTTCGTTTGGAGACAATGTGCTTGCAATGTGCGGCATCGGGCCAGCGGCTGCGTGAAACCCTTCGCCCCACTGCTCGAGCCTTCTTTTTAGGTAGGAATAGGATAGTCCTCCCAAACGGGGAATTTCTCTGACCCCTTCTGCATTTGGGCCATGACAGACGAGGCAGGACACGATGTTGGATTCGGCGATTCCCTGCTCGTAGATCGTTCTTCCCGCGGCTGCCAGCTGCCGATCTCCGTCATCGGCGGGCAGGGTCGGCAAGGTCGAAAAATAAGCTGATAAGTCATGCACCGTCTGGGCACTGAGGTTTGCCGCGGCGCCCCACATATATTGCCTCGAAAGCGGATTATCCCGGATGTGGTCGCGAAAGCTCAGAAGCTGATTTCCAATGTATTGATCTCTCTGTCCGGCCAATCGTGGCGCCATCATAAATCCTTGCGCCGAGGACCCGTGGCACCAGGTGCAATTTCGCACGGGCAGGGACTCATCCGCTGACAGTGGACCGGCAGCAACGGAAATGATCGCCAGAATTGCTAGTTTTGACCTGATGAGCTTCATGATCCGAGTTCTCGCGCTTTATGCATTCATCGAAACCGGCGCCCTATAAAACGATCGGATTCACTTCAGGTAGCTTACGTAAGCCGCGACGGCGGCAATCTGTGATTGGCTCAAGTCGTGCGTAGTCGGCACCATAATGGCCGATGTGTCTTTCACAGAGCCGTGACCTCGCTCTTTGGTCCAGTTCGTCATTGTTTTTTCGGTGTACCAGAAGAGTTGACCCGCCAACCGGGGAATTTCGTCTTTACCGTTGCCCTCCGGACCGTGGCAAGCGGAGCACGCAGGAACGTTGGACTCAGGTAATCCCTGCTCAAAGATTGTCTTTCCCAAGGCCAGCGATCCCTTAGGAGCGCCGCCGTATGGAGCGGGATTGAGCTCCTTGAGATGCGCGGCCAGGGCCGCGACCATCTCCGGGCTCAACACATGGGCTACGTTGAACATGACGGGGTTCGTGCGCCTGCGCTCAATAAAGGCCCGCAACTGATTCTCGATGTATACCGGCTGCTGCCCCGCGAGTCGCGGCATGGGATAATATCCGCGATAGCCCTCCGCCGACAGTCCGTGGCAGGTTTTGCAATATGTCAGCTTCGCCTGCAGCCCTTGCGGCGAAGGGTCGGTCGGGCCTTTCACTTCCGCGCGACCCGGCGCGGCGAACACCAATGCAAGGATTGCTGTTTGAAACGCCAATCGTAAGCTAATGACCTTCATGATCCGGTCTCCGCCCTTGCTCTATATTATTGGCCAACTGACCTTCCCGCCATCAGTGGGAACCGGACTTAAGCGGCTGTTCGATCAGCTTGCTTTGGCGAGATAGAGCCGAAGGCAATTGCGCGCGCTAACAATTATCGTATCCTTCTACAATGTCCTTTGATGTAGAACAATTCTCGTTTCACCGCCGTCCACTAAGAAGAACTGTTTTCCGAGCGTAAAAGCGAATTGGTGGGGAAGTTCAGTTTTTCAGTTGGGCCGCTCTCGGTTATGACTGAAAAAGATGTTCGAGGCGCCAGCGCGGAAGAGGGAGGCCTTTGTCAGCGGCCGGCGCCCCAAGCCGCCGCCTCGGTCTCGATCAGTGCGTCAGTCATGTCGCGGCGTGAGATAATGTTGGAGGCCGGATCATGAAAATCATAAGCTCAATGTCCCCGTGGCGCGCCGCAATTCTCGCAATTGCTTTCACAACAGCCGGTCACGCGGAAGAAAACCAAAAGGGCACCGTTCCGGCGCAGGAGCTCCAGGCCAAGTTTGATTATTGCAGAACATGTCATGGGGTGTCGGGGCAGGGTTTTCGCGGAGCTTATCCCATGCCGCGGCTTGCCGGTCAGCAGCCCGAGTACATCGAGAATCAGTTGCGGGCCTTTATCGAGCGCAGGCGCACGAACCCCGTCATGTTCAACGTGGCCCATGTGTTGAGCCCGGAGATGATCGATGGCCTGGCCGAGCGGTTCAAGGAACTCAATCCCAAACCATTGGGCGGCGCTCCGAAGGAGCTTGTCGCAGAGGGTAAAACGATCTTCGAGGACGGACTTCCCAGCGCCGATGTTCCCCCATGCGCTTCCTGTCACGGTCCGGAGGCTAAGGGCGACGGCTCGTTTCCCCGCTTGGCCGGCCAGCTCAATGACTACATCTTCAACAAGCTGACGAACTGGACCAAAGAGCGAGGTCAGGATCCGGCGCATCCAGACACATCAGCTATCATGGAGCCGATTGCACACAAGCTGACGCAGGCGCAAATAGCAGCCGTCGCCGCCTATCTCAGTTATCTGGAGTAATCCTTACCTTGCTCATCGCGAGAGTCCTGACGGGCGGCTCCGCATGCCCCGGAAAGACCTCGAAAAGCCAGTCGGCCTTGCCTCAGTTCAAGACGCAGCTCTTGACCCACCAGCCCGGATGCGCACGAAGAATTGCTTTTTTCGCGCGCGCGGCGGATTTGCAATCCTTGAAAAGGGCGAAGCAGGTCGCCCCCGATCCCGACATCCGCGCGAGGCGGCATCCGGGCGCGGCGCTCAAGACCGCGAGCACGTCGCCGATGATGGGAGCAAGCCGGCAAGCCGCCGATTCCATGTCGTTGCGGCCCTTGCCCAAGGCGCCGACCAAATCCTCGACATGCATGCCGGAAGAAAGCTCGGGATGTCCGCCGAAGGCAGTCGAGCCGCCCGGCGGGATATTCATGCGCGCGAATACATGTCTGGTCTCGAGCGGCGCGCCGGGATTGACGATCAGGCCAATGAGCGGCGGCAGCTTCAGCAAAGGTCCGAGTTCTTCGCCAAGCCCCCGCATCATGCGGGCGCGCGCCGCAAGACACACGGGAACGTCCGCGCCGGTCTTGCGAGCGGCCGCGATCAATCTTTCATCGTCGAGCGAAACGCCATTGGCGCGGGCGAGAAGCCGGAGGGCCGCCGCGGCGTCCGACGAGCCGCCGCCAATCCCGGCTGCGACCGGCAGCCGTTTGACAAGATGGAACGCGCCGAGTTTTGCGCCCGGAAAACTCTCAGCGAAATGCCGCGCCGCGCGCAGCACGAGATTGTCGGCGATGTTTCCCGCCGCGGGGGCTGTAGGACCTTCGATCGATAGCGCCAGGGGCTGATCCTCGACGAAGGACAACAGGTCGCCCGTGCGGGAAAAAGCGACAAAGCTCTCTAGCCTATGCCAGCCGTCCTCGCGACGGCCAAGGATGTGCAGAGTGAGATTGATTTTCGCGGGCGCGCGTTCTCTGAGAAGTCTAGGCAATGGATTTCGCTGCAATGGATTTCGTTGTGAAAGCGTCAGTGGGAGCAAGGCGCGAGGGAAACTGAGCCGGTTTGAAAAGCTTGAACATGTTCTTATCGATCAGATTGAACCGATCCGATCGATAAAGGCTCTAGCAAGGCAACTCGTGGTCAATAGCCTCGGCGTCTCCACGCAATCCCGAGGTGCCCGGGACGAGGGCTTCCGACTTTGGCGGTCAAAGAGAAGGCTTCGCGCCCTCAGCCGCCATTTTCCTTTTTGGGCTCTTGCTCCTTCGGAGTCGCCTCCGCCGCGGCGGGCTTTGGATCGTCCGGCAGGCCATGCTCGATCTTGTCGAGGATCTTTTCCTTATCGTCCGGCTCGGGGCCGAGATCGCGCGCGTGATTCCATTGAAAGTGCGCTTCGAGCTTGCGTCCCACGCGCCAATAGGCGTCGCCGAGATGATCGTTGATGACCGGATCCGATGATTTAAGGTCGATGGCGCGCTCCAGCTCCTTCACTGCCTCGTCGTAGCGGCCGAGCTTGTAATTGGCCCAGCCGAGACTGTCGACGATGTAGCCGTCGGTCGGTTGCAGTTCGACTGCCTTGTGCAGCATGGCGAAGGCTTCATCGAGATTGACGCCCTGATCCACCCAGCTGTAGCCGAGGTAATTCAAAACGAGCGGCTGATCAGGGTAAAGCGTCAAAGCCTGTTTGAAATCGGCCTCGGCGAGCGGCCATTTTTTGTCGCGCTCGTAGGAAATGCCCCGGAAATAGTAAAGCGCCCAGCTCGCTTTCCCGGTTTTATTGGCCTGGTCGATCGCTCGCGTATAGGTCGCGATCGCTTCGGCATATTGCTTGTGCGCGCGCTGCAGATTGCCGAGCGCCGAGAGAGCGTCGCCATTGTCCGGATGCTCATCGACGATGCGCTTCAGGAACGTCGCGGATTCCTCCGTGCGCCCCAGCGTCTCAAGGATGAGGCCGGTCTGAACGTCGGCGGTGGTGCGCAGCGGATCCTTTGCCGGAACCAGCGCATAGACGTCGATCGCCTGCTCGTTTTGTTTGATGCGCTCGTATATGTCCGCGAGACTGATGATGGCGAGGCTGTTTTGTGGCGCAAGGTAGAGCGACAGCCGCAGATAGATCATCGCAGCGAGCTCATCGCCCTGCCGGCCGCCGGCGGCGCCCAAGCCATAAAGGACTTCGGCGGAGCCCTGTTCCGCGTTCTTGACCAGCAAATCGAGGGGCTTGCCAGCCTTGAGGTCGGCAAGCGCCGCGACAACGATCGGATGACTCGGCAGGATCTGGTCGAAAGCCTCATAGATCTTGGCCGCTTGGGCCGGATCGCCCCGCTTGGCGACGAAGCGGGCGTAAGTATCGACGAGGCGCAGCGTATTCTTGTCCGCCTCATAAGCGGCCTTCAGCCGTCGCGTCGCTTCCGGGACATTATTGGCGACATTCGCGATGAGGCCTGCATGATAATCGCGGAACACCGCAAAATTCTCGTCGCGCAAGCGGTCGACCAGCTCCAGCGCTTTTTTGGGATTGCCCTCGCCAAGGTAGCACCAGGCGGTGAGCAGCGTCGCGGTGATATCGCGCTGCTGTCCGGCGCCGCCTCTGCCAAAATGAGCGCGCGCGGCGGCGAACTGCTTATTCTTGATCGCTTCGACGCCGAGCGCGAGATGGGCGAGGCTGTTGTCGGGCTCACGCGTGACAAGACGCTGCGCCAGGCTGAAGGCGTCGTCCATATTGCCGTTTGACAGGGAGGCGACAAAGGCGCGCTCGATCAGTTTCGGATTATGCGGATCGAATCGCAGAGCCTCACGGAAGAACGTCGCCGCTGCGACGGTGTCGCGTTCGGCGCCGGCGACAAGCGCCGCGAGGTAATTGCCCGCCGGACTCTCGCCTACTTCGAACGGCGCCGCGATGGCCAGATTCTCGCGCGCTCGCGCTTCGGCGCTGGCGAGGGTCACCGGCAAGAAAAAGCTCGTGAGAACCGCCAGAACGAAACCGCCAAGGGCCACGCCGCGCCAGTTCAGCGCCTTGGTGGCGGCGCGCTGAGCGAAATGAGCGGCGGCAGGCTGGCCAGCAATGGCCTCGTTACACTCTCTGCGTACTGATGTGTGCGTAAGCGACATGCGATCGTTTTTCCGTACCGGAGGCGGCGCCCCGAGGGGGATGAGTTCAGGGTGAGTTCTCACGCCGAACATGGCCGTTTTGCGTCGGCCAAGCAAGTGCGTGGATTTGCTTGGCCGGCCACGTTTTCGCGATCGGCGAAAGAACGGCGCCAGCAAATTCACAGCCGATCGGCTGATTTTTTTCGCGTCGCCGATAAAAAGCGCGCGTATTGACGTCCAGCGGCTGAAGTCTAGAGCCATGCCTTGAGGCTAAAACGGTCACAATCCCATATCAGCATCAAGTCTGGCCCGGCCTGAGCTTGTAAAATATATGATGCCCGATCACATCCATTTTTTCAAGACTTCTGGCCCAGCGCGGCCGGACATAATTGGCGTGATAATGGGTCGCGCCTCCGACGTCGGACACATAGGTTGTGCCGGCGGTGACTTCCCCCGCGATCCTTACGGCCCTGCGCCAGGCCTCCGCTTCGGTGATGCGCAGCGCCCTGCCTTCGCAGGCGAAGGAGAACTGGCAGGCGTTGCGGCGATGCCGGTTCTGGAAGACGACGCCGCAGATCGTCGGCGGATAAAGGCCGCTTGAGACGCGGTTCATGACGACTTGCGCCACCGCGGCTTGTCCTTCGTCGGATTCGCCGCGCGCTTCGAAATAGATGGCTTCGGCAAGGCAGCGTTGCTCCTGCGCGGCGCGATCGTGGCCGATCAGAGCGGCAAAGCCGGGCCGCGACGGGACGTAGGACGCGGTGCTGTCGTCTGGAGCTTCGACCTGAGGCGGCGCTGCGATGGCGGCGACCTCAACCGGCGTCGAATCAGTCGGAGCGGGCGTCGTTGACGCGAGCGCCTCGGCGCGGCGGACCTCGGGCGTCGCGCCTTGCATCAGACGCTCGGTGAGCGCCGCGGGGCGCATCGTCTGGGCGCCGCCATTCTGACGCGGGGAGGCGTCGGCGGCCGAGGGCGCGGTCGTTGGGGTTTCGCCATCGGGCCAAGGCTCGAAGGCTGAGACGCTGTCCGGCCCGGCGAAATCGCCTTCTGATACATCAAAGCCGCTGACCGGCCACGCTTCATCGTGTTCGAACAGGAGATCGTGCGCCCGCAGATTGGCGAGGCCGCCGCGTTGGCGCAGGCGCGTGTCGAAGGTCGGACGAAGCCCGACGACCGGATCCGCCCTGCGGCTGCGGTCGAGCGTCGGGAATTTCCCGGCATTGCGCTTAAGATCAGAGCGCGGCTCAATCTCGTCGGGAAGGCGCTCGGAACGGTCCGCCTCGCCGACGACAAGGCTCGCCTCGCGCAGCAGACGCGGCATCGAGTCGAAAGCGTCTGCTCGTCCAGTTGAGTCAGCGGCCGGCGCCTGGCGGAGCGCGCCAGCCAGTCCGGGAATTTGAGGGGGTATCAACTCCTGCGGGGGAGCCGGGGCGCGCAGGGACAAAGCCGCGAGCGAAGCGCCGGAGACGGCCTCCTGTTCCGCGTCGGCGGGCATTGATAGCGCGAGCGCGACGCCTAGCCACCAAGGGGCGATCGCGCCCACCGCCCAACCGAACCGTGACCCACCCATACGCGTCTCACGCTCATCCCGAGCTCTCGCGGCGTCTTGCGAAGCGCCAATTCCGCCACTCGATTTGAATATTCTCGGTTACGCTTGCGAAACCATTACCGCTGAACGGGCGGCGCCGTACCAGAATGGAGCAGGCCGTTCAAAAAGCGCGGTTGACGCAAAAGTCGACGACATCGCTCAGCGCGAATTTCCAGGGAGACGACGGAAAGAGCTCCAGCGCGTCGCGCGCCATCGCGCCATAATGGCGCGCCCGTTCAACCGTATCTTCGAGGGCTCGGTGCTTGTGCATGGTGGCGATCGCGGCTTCGAGATCGGCGTCCTCGATCTCGCCCTTTTCCAGCGTGCGGCGCCAGAACTCGCGCTGTTCCGTCGTGCCGCGGCGAAAGGAGAGCACCACCGGCAGGGTGATCTTTCCTTCGCGGAAGTCGTCGCCAACATTCTTGCCGAGCTTGGCTGAGGTGCCGCCATAATCGAGCGCATCGTCGATCAGCTGAAAGGCGATGCCGAGATTGAGGCCATAGCCGCGGCAGGCGGCGATTTCAGCCTTTGGGCGCCCCGCCAGCAAGGGCCCGACCTCGGAAGCCGCGCCGAACAAGGCGGCGGTCTTGGCGCGGATCACCGCGAGGTAGTCATCTTCGCTCGTCTGCGTATCCTTGGCGGCGGATAATTGCATGACTTCGCCTTCCGCGATCACGGCGGCGGCGGAGGACAAGACGTCAAGGCAGGGCAAGGAGCCGACCTCGACCATCATCTTGAAGGCTTGGCCGAGCAGGAAATCGCCGACGAGGACGCTTGCCTCGTTGCCCCAGAGCATGCGCGCCGCGAGCTTGCCGCGCCGCATGTCGCTCTCGTCGACAACGTCATCATGCAGAAGCGTCGCCGTGTGCATGAACTCCACCGAGGCGGCGAGCTTGATGTGGCCGGAGCCCTGGTAGCCGCATAAGCCGGCGGTCGCCAGAGTGAGCATGGGGCGAAGGCGCTTGCCGCCGGAGGAAATCAGGTGGTTCGCGACTTCCGGTATCATCGACACGTCGGAAGCCGAGCGGCTGAGGATGGTCTGGTTGACGCGGTCCATGTCCGCGCCGACAAGGCCAAGAAGCGGCTCGATGCCGGGCTCTGCTTTTTCTTCTAAAGGAATGACAACGCCCAATATCCAACACTCCGCGGATCCGCCTGCGCTTATTAGGGCGCTCCCGGACACTTTTCAACTCGCGACAGCCGCGCGAACCATCTTGCCGGTTCTTTTGCCGCATGCGAGGTCTTGTAGCCGCGCTCCGGCGTCTTGCGCGCGCACGTGATTCCAAGGAGGCCCATTGGTCGAACTGCTGCGCACCAACGACCTTGTGCTGATTTCTCTGGTCGAAGCAATCCTTCGTGAAGCCGGCATCGATATCTTCATCGCCGATCAGCATATGAGCGCGCTGGAGGGATCGCTGGGCTTTCTGCCGCGGCGTGTTCTGGTCCTGGAGGACGATGCGGCGGAAGCCCGCGCGGCGTTGGCCGAGGGCGGGCTCTCCGAGGAATTATCCGATGGCTGAACCGGCGCAGGCCCGCTCACGCGAGCCGGACGCATTTCTGGGCGGGCGGCTCTTCCTGCGCCAGCCTGAGCGCGGCCATCGCGCCGGCACCGACGCGATCTTGCTCGCCGCCGCGGCGCCAGCGGAATATGCCGGTTTGGCGCTTGACGTGGGTTCGGGCGTCGGAGCCGCCGGCCTGACGCTCGCCTTGACGCGGCGAGGCGCGAAAGTCGGTCTGATCGAGAATGATCCGCGGACCGCGGATCTCGCGCGGGAAAATCTCGTTCTCAACGGAATGCCGGATCGCGGGCAGGTCTTCGAAGCCGATGCGCTTTCTCCGCGAAGCCGCCGGGCCGCCGGCCTCGCCGATGAAAGCGCGGGACTTGTGATCTCCAATCCGCCTTTTTTCGATGCGCGCCGGTCGCGCCCATCGCCCGACGAGGGCAAACGCCGCGCCCATGTGATGCCGGGAGAGGGCGCGGGCGCGCTCGAGGCATGGATCGCCGCCTGCCTCGCGCTCGCCCGGCCCGGCGGATCATTCATCCTTATTCACCGGCCGGAAAATCTCGCCGCGATTCTTGCGAGCCTTGAGGGACGCGCGGGGGGCGTCACCGTCTTGCCCGTGCATGCGCGCGAGGGCGCGCCGGCGATCCGCATTCTTCTGCGCGCGAAAAAGGGCAGCCGCGCGCCCTTGTCGATCGCGCCGGCGCTGACGCTACACGAAGGATCGCGATTCACGGCGATGGCCGAAGCGATTCACCGCGGCGAGGCGGCGATTGATTGGTAGGAACTCCGGAGCTTATTGATCGGAAAGGCGCCTCCGGCGGAGACGCCTCCTTTGATGAGCCTCCCTCGTCACCAACCCCTGCGATGATAGTAGTGGTGATGGTGATGATAGTAATGGTGGTGATAGTTATAGTGACGGTGATAATAATGCGCTTTTTCCACGGCGGAGGCCGGGCTCCCGGCGGTCGTGATCCCGCTGGCCGCCATCGGCATTGCCTGCGCCAGCCCCGCAAGGCCAAAACCGAAGCCGCAAAGCGCTCCGGCGGCCCACAAAATCTTTGCAAATCTACGCATGTTTTCATCCCTATCCACAGCATATTCCGATCAGATCGTTTTAATCTGATCGACAAGAATATGCTCAAACTTCTGATATTGGAGCGATTTCAATCGCTCCAATGATTTCATTCAGGCGGAAAGCACTCTGGCCTGTCTATCAGTAAAACGGACGATAATAGCGGTAGCGATGATAGTATGGATGGTAATAATGTCTGCGATAATAAGGGCGATAGTAATGGCGCCGATAGTAATGGCGATAATAAGGGTGGTAATAGCGCCGATGGTAATAGCGACGGTAGTAATAGGTCTTTTCGACGCCTTGCTGAGCGGCGGGCGTTTCCAAAGCGCGGATGCTGGACCCGGCCTGTGAAAGACCGGAGGCCGGAGTGGCCTGGACGGCGACGTCGCCTATGAAAAACACTGAAGCGGCGAGGGCGGCGGAAGCCAATAGGCAATGAAATTTCATTTATCCCTCCCGGAAGCGCAAGCGTTGGAGGATCAAGAGACCAGTTGACTTGCAACAATCATCTCCCATGAAAGCGTGCATTGAAAGTTAGCATCACGCAATGGGAAACTTGTTTTTACAGGCATTTTGTTTTTCAACTTAAAGTATTATGACATAGCCTTGACAATTGCCCAGGCGCGACCGTGACTTCGATCATCATGCTGTCTGAACCGCCATCTTGACCTTTTGAGCTTATCGTTCCGTCGACGCGTCGCTGGCGCAATCGCTCTTCCATGCGATCCCGAGTAGCGATACAAGGCGCCTCATGACCGACCTTGCGCACGAAACCTCCTTATCCACCCAAAAAGCGGCGCCCCAAGCGCTCGCTCCATCACGTTCGTTTCAAGGCCTCCTGCTGACCCTGCAGCAATTCTGGGCGGCGCAGGGCTGCGTCATCCTGCAGCCTTACGACATGGAAGTCGGCGCCGGGACATTTCATCCGGGCACGACCTTGCGCTCGCTCGGTCCGCGGCCGTGGAAGGCGGCCTATGTGCAGCCCTCGCGCCGGCCAAAGGATGGGCGTTACGGCGAAAACCCCAACCGGCTGCAGCATTACTATCAGTTTCAGGTGATCCTGAAGCCGTCGCCGCCCGATCTTCAGTCGCTCTATCTGCGTTCGCTCGAGGCGATTGGCGTCGATCTGCGCCTGCACGACATACGCTTCGTCGAGGATGATTGGGAAAGCCCGACGCTCGGCGCCTGGGGCCTTGGCTGGGAGTGCTGGTGCGATGGCATGGAGGTCTCGCAATTTACCTATTTTCAGCAGGTCGCAGGGATCGAATGTGCTCCGGTTTCAGGTGAATTGACCTATGGGCTGGAGCGCCTCGCCATGTATGTGCAGGGCGTCGAAAGCATCTTTGATCTTAATTTCAACGGCGGCGAAGGAGACAGCAAGGTCACTTACGGCGATGTCTTCAAGCAGGCCGAGGAAGAATACTCGCGCTATAATTTCGAAGCGGCCAATGTCGAGCTTCTCTTCCAGCATTTCCGCGACGCCGAAGCCGAATGCGCGGCTCTGCTCGCGGCGGGCGATCGGGGTGGGCGCCATCTGATGGCATTGCCTGCCTATGACCAATGCCTCAAGGCCTCGCATCTCTTCAATCTGCTCGATGCGCGCGGGGTCATCTCCGTCACCGAGCGGCAGAGTTACATTTTGCGCGTTCGCGAACTCGCCAAGGCCTGCGGCGCCGCCTGGCTCAAGACGGCGGCCGGCGGCGGAGATGGTCTCGTTCAGGACTGATCAGGCGCGAGGCAAGGGGTCAGCGGTGCATGCCGCCGCCATGAAAACCTCCGCCATGGAAGCCTCCGCCGCCGCCGTGGAACCCACCGCCATGGAAACCGCCCGCATGGCCAAAGCCGACGCTGCGGCCGGTGCGCATTCCGCCGCCCCATCCCGCATAGCGTCCACCGTAGTAGCCGCCGCCATAATAGGGCCCGCCGCCATAGTAGCCGCCGTAATATGGGCCGCCATAGCCATATCCGCAGCCATAAAAGCCGCAGTCGCCAAGCGTCGCTGCTGTCACGCCGAGCGAAAGTGCGCCGAGCGCCGCGCCCGCGATAGCCGCGCCGGGATTTACGCCGTAGTAGTGGCGCCGATAGGCGTAGTGATGGTAATGGCGCCCATGGGCGTAGTGACGGTAATGGCGGCGGTAGGCGACCGTTTCGATCTGAGACTGCGTCGGCGGCGCCACACCGCTGGTCGCTATGCTCATGGGACCCGCGGAAACGCTTGAGGTCAAGGCAATCAAGGCCGCGCCAGAAAGCGCAAGAAATCTTGGAGTGTTCATAGCAATGCCTCCATAGGAGTTATGGCAACGCCTGGGCGCTTTCCATGTTCCCTCGGGGCGCCCGAATCGAATGCACAATTTGCGTGATCGACTCCAAAGCGGCCGATGCGGGGCGCTCTGAGACCAAATTTCCGCTTGGCGAAGGGAAATTCAGAGCTTAGTCAACGGTTCGAGCGGCGGACGCATGCCCGGCTGGTTTCCTCCGGTCGAGGTCGCGAAGACTGAGCCCAAACCGAAACGAGATCATGCCCGACCTCCTTCTTGAATTGTTTTCCGAGGAAATTCCGGCCCGTATGCAGGCGCAGGCGGCCGATGATTTGAAACGTCTCGTCACGGAGGCTTTGGGCGAGCGTGGCCTTGCGTTCGAGGGCGCCGCGAGTTTTGTAACGCCGCGCAGGCTCGCTTTGCATGTCGCCGGATTGCCGGCGCGCCAGCCGGACGTGCGGGAGGAAAAAAAGGGCCCGCGCGTCGGCGCGCCCGACGCGGCGGTGCAGGGCTTTTTGAAAAGCGCCGGCCTTGCTTCGATTTCCGAAGCGAAGATCGAAGTGGACCCGAAGAAAAAGACCGAATTCTATATCGCGGTCGTCGAACGCAAGGGGCAGGCGACGATCGAGGTTCTGGCCGAGCTTCTGCCCTCGGTCGTCAGGCGCTTTCCCTGGCCGAAGTCGATGCGCTGGGGCGCGGCGTCGATCCGGCCGGATTCGCTGCGTTGGGTGCGCCCGCTGCATTCGATCCTCGCCACTTTCGGACCGGAAACGGAAGACCCGGAGGTGGTGCCCTTTTCAGTCGATGGGATCGCCGCCGGCAATGTCACTTACGGGCATCGCTTCATGGCGCCGCGGGCAATTCTCGTGCGCCGTTTCGACGATTACGCTCCAGCCCTCGAAAAAGCCAAGGTGGTGCTCGATCCCGCGCGCCGGCGCAACATCATCCTTCATGACGCGCGCGATCTCGCCTTCGCGCAGGGCCTCGAGCTGATCGAGGATGAGGCTTTGCTGCATGAGGTCGCTGGACTGGTCGAATGGCCGGTCGTGCTGATCGGCGAATTCGATCCGGCCTTTCTCGAAATTCCGCCGGAGGTCATTCGCGCGACCATTCGCGCCAATCAGAAATGTTTCGTACTGAGCGATGCGACGACGGGCCGGCTCGCCCATAAATTCGCTCTGGTGGCGAATATCGACGCCAGCGACGGCGGGGCCGCGATCGCCGCCGGCAACGCCCGCGTGGTGCGCGCGCGCCTGTCGGACGCCAAGTTTTTCTGGGAGACGGATCTTAAGATCAAGCTTGAGGATCGTCTCATAAAGCTTGATTCTGTCGTGTTTCATGAAAAGCTCGGCACGCAACGCGCGCGGGTCGGAAGGCTTGTCAGGCTCGCGGAAGACATCGCGGGAAAAATCGGCGCCGACCCTGAAGTCGCCCGTCGCGCGGCGCTTCTCGCCAAGGCGGATCTGCCCTCTGAAATGGTCGGCGAGTTTCCCGAGCTGCAGGGACTGATGGGCCGCTATTACGCGCTCGCGCAGGGCGAGCGCACTGAAGTCGCCGAGGCGATCGAGGATCATTACAAACCGCAAGGGCCGAACGATCGGGTGCCAAATGCGCTCGTCGCCGTCGCCGTCGCGCTGGCCGACAAAATCGACATTCTGGTCGGCTTTTGGGCGATCGACGAAAAGCCGACCGGCAGCAAGGATCCATACGCTTTGCGCCGCGCCGCCCTTGGCGTGATTGCGCTCGTTCTCGAAAACAGACTGCGGCTGCCGCTTCTGCCGATTTTACGTTCCGCCTTCTCGCATCATGTCGGGCAGGGCGCTTTGGATCGCTCGGCGTTGCGCGTTGAGGAAGAAGAGATCTGCGCCCAGCTTCTCGCCTTTTTCGGGGACCGCCTAAAAATCTATCTGCGCGAGCGCGGCGCCCGCCATGATCTGATCGACGCGGTTTTCGCTCTGCCGGGCCAGGACGATCTGCTGCTGATCGTCCGCCGCGTCGAGGCGCTCGGCGGCTTTCTGGACACGGAAGATGGAGTCAATCTGCTGGCGGGCTATCGCCGCGCCACGAATATTTTGCGTGCGGAAGAAAAGAAAGAGGCCATTGGCGCCTTCGAAGGAGCGCCGGACCGCTCTTTGCTGCAAGAGCCGGAAGAAGTCGCGCTGTGGGACAAGATCGAAAGCCTCGCCATCGAGGCGCGCAGGCATTTGCGGCTTGCGGAAGAGCGCGTCGGACGGCCGGGGTTCGATGGTCAAAGGCCGTTCGAAGACGCGATGGCGGAGCTCTCCTCGCTCCGCGCGCCGGTCGACGCCTTTTTCGAAAAGGTGACGGTCAATGCGCCGGACCCGGAACTTCGGCTCAATCGGCTGCGGCTGTTTGCGCGCCTGCGCCGCGTGGTGAACGAGGTCGCGGATCTCTCCCGCATCGCCGGTTAGACCCCGTCGCTCAAAAGCAGCAGAGTTTTCGGACCCATGTCATGCATCAAGACAAAGGCTTAAGGAGCAGGATGCGGCCTCGCTGATAGGACATTCTGCTGTAAACGCGTCCTTATCTTTCCCTTAGGCCCGCGCTTCGTCTTTCGGCTCGATCCCTTATGCCAGTTGTCCCATCTTTCGTGCTGAGGCCGGTTCAATCGGCCGATGGAGCAAAAGATGAAAGCAAGATCAAAGGTGAGAGCCCTCCTCAACCATCCAGATCTCGTCTATGCGGGCCTTGTCGCGCTGATCATAGGCGTCGGATTGATGGCGCGGGCAATGGGAATTCTGCCGCTGCCGTAGCATAATAAGCGCCTCCATCGACGGGCTTATCGTGTCTAGACTTTCGCGTAAATTTCTGAAAGTCTGCCCCAAGTAACGAGGCCATTTATAGGCCTGCGCATTGTCCTCCAAAGTCTATTTTGATGGATATAACAACTGACATAAATTATTACATGGCTCGGCTTCCACTGCTATGGAGCCGGATTAAGCCCAGATTCACAGTTAAACTCGGAGAAAAGACTCTTCGTGTTCCATTTGCGACGTACCTTAACAAATGGAGACCATCCTGGAAAACTGAGCTAATCGGGCATTTCGTCAAGTTGAATTCCGGGGATTTTATCGACATCGGAGCGAACGTCGGGCAAACCTTGTCCGATTTCTATAGTCTGAATCATCAAGGCAGATACATCGGCTTTGAGCCTAACCCTGATTGCGTTTCTGCTTTGCAGGAGATCATTCGGCAGAATGGATTGGAGGGCTATTCCATCGCTCCTGTCGGACTGTCGGACAAAAATACGATCCTGTCCCTTTACTCCGGTTCTACCTCGCTCAGAGATCCGGGAGCAACCACGGTTGCCGATCTGCGACCAGCAAAGAGATGTGATTTCCAATTAGTACCTGTTCATCGTTTCGATGATATCCGCGAAGCCCTCGCTATAGATAAAATAGCCTTCATGAAAATCGACGTGGAGGGGGCAGAACGACAGGTTCTTGAAGGTATGCCAGAAATATTGGCTGAGTTGAAGCCGCCCATCACTTGCGAAGTACTGCGCATGGATGCTCATGCAGATAAGGTCAATTACCAGAACAATGTTGGCCGCCTCATGTCGCTACTGGCCAGTTCAAATTACCTTGTGTTTCGTATCAACAAGACCACTGACGCCAGCCATGTGGTCAGCCTGACGCCGCTAACTGAATTCCCGTTGGACGTTTGGAGCACGGAAACAACAGAGGCCAATGATTATCTGTTCATTCCCCGCGACAAGGAAGCTCAGATTCCCAAGGCGTGGCTCCCGCCAGAGCGGAATTCGAGCTGATTAAATCGTCATCGGATTCCGCGTATCGGCTTTGATCTGTTTCGGAAAAAAGTTGCTCGCACGGGGCGCCCCTGTTCCTCTCCCAGGGCCTTCGTGACGGCTATGCTTTCAAGAGGGAAATCCTTGAATTTTTTGAATGAAACATCAGACGGAGGCTCCGCGTCGAAACAGGAGCCTCCGAGTTTGATCGTCGGGCGCGACGAGGCAAATCATTGGGTCGTTGTCGAAGCGCACGGCCTTTGCGGCGGCATTTTCGCAACCGAGGCGGCGGCGATGCGCTACGCTTGCGAAGAAAGCCGCGGCCGCGCAGGGGCGGTGCGCATCGCGCATCACCTTGTGGCCCTTGATCTCGCCTCGCCGCCGCGACGACGCGCGCTCGGCCAATCCTGAGCCTTACGCTTCCTGCGAGCGCGGTCTTGATCTGACGTCAAGCCGACAAGGATCATGACGCCGATCACTTGCGTGAGGCTGTCCTCAAACGCGAGGCCAAGCCCGTCATTCCACCGAAATCCAACCGCCGCGCGCCTCTCCCCTATGACACACGAGGCATGTGCGGCAAGTTCCGGTTCAAATATTTTGATTTATCAAAGCGCCTGCCAGAAGCGCGCAGCCTCGCCGCGCGAGGGAGCCGCGATCTCGCCTTCCCACATCACGCGCGCGCCGCGAATAATCGTTCCAACCGGCCAGCCCAGAACGCTTTTGCCGTCGTAGGGGGTCCAGCCGCAGCGCGATCCGATCCAGCGATCCTCGATCGTGGCGCGGCGCTTCAGATCCACAATGGTGAGATCGGCGTCATAGCCGACGGCGATCCGGCCCTTGCCCGCGATGCCGAACAGCCGCGCAGGCCCCGCGCTCGTCATATCAACGAGGCGCTCGATGCTGAGCCGCCCGCTCGCGACATGATCCAGCATGATCGGCACAAGCGTCTGCACGCCGGTCATGCCGGAGGGACTCTGCGGATAGGATTTCGCTTTCTCCTCCAGCGTATGTGGCGCGTGATCGGAGCCGAGAATATCCGCGATGCTCTGTCGTACCCCGCGCCAGAGATGATCGCGATGGCGTGCGTCGCGGACCGGCGGATTCATCTGCAGCTTCGTGCCGAGGCGCGCGTAATCCTCGGCGGAAAGCGTCAGATGATGCGGCGTCACTTCAATGCTGGCGATGTCCTTGTGATCTTTCAGGAAATCAATTTCTTCCGCAGTCGAGACGTGCAACACGTGCACTTGCGCGCGGCACTCTCTCGCGATGCGCACGAGCCGCTGGGTCGATTGCAGCGCCGCGATCTCGTCGCGCCAGACGGGATGGGACGAGGGATCATTCTCCACCCGCAGATTTTTCCGCGCATTGAGCCTTGGCTCGTCCTCGCTGTGGAAAGCCGCGCGCCTCCGCGTCTGGCGCAAGATCGCAGCGATGCCGGCGTCGTCCTCGACCAGCAGCGATCCGGTTGAAGATCCCATGAACACCTTGATCCCCGCCGCCCCGGGCAGACGCTCAAGTTCTGGAATATCTTTTGGATTGTCGGCGGTGCCGCCGACCCAGAAGGCGAAATCGCAATGCATCCGATGCTTTGCGCGCGAAACCTTATCGGCGAGGGCCTCAGCGCTGGTGGTCAGCGGATTTGTGTTCGGCATCTCGAACACCGCCGTCACTCCGCCAAGAACGGCCGCTCGGGAGCCGGTCTCAAGATCTTCCTTATGCGTCAGGCCCGGCTCGCGAAAATGAACCTGCGTGTCGATGACGCCGGGAAGGATCGTGAGGCCCGTCGCGTCAATGGTCTCGCCCGCGCTGGCGCAAGAAAGATCGCCAATTTCAGCGATTTTTCCGGCGCGAACGCCAATGTCCCGCGCGCCAACACCATTATGATCGACCACGACGCCGCCCTTTACGATGAGATCAAAGGTTTGCGGCATGGGTTCATTCCTGTCTACAAAGCGTGGGGCACAAGGCTTGCGATAAAACTTGCGATATGTCGGGCGCGGAACACATACAAGCCGGGCGGGACCAAAGTCGAGGATGTTGCATGGAAAATAAGATTTGCCTTCTTGCCGATCGCGGCGTGATCAAACTGGCCGGCGCCGACGCGACCAAGCTCCTGCACAGGCTCATCACCAATAGCGTGCTCGAAATTGACCCCGGCGAAAGCCGTTTTTCGGCGCTTTTATCGCCGCAGGGCAAGCTGATGTTCGACTTTTTCGTGGTTCCGCTGCCGGAAGGCCCTGACGCCGGCTATCTGATGGATTGCGTGCGCGACCAAAGCGCCGCCTTGGCGCAGCGTCTGAATCTGCACAAAATGCGCGCGAAAATCGACATTCAGGACCAGTCCGAAACGTTCGGCGTCGCCGCGATTTTGGAAGGCGGGGCGCCAGAGGGCGTGGAAGGCGTCGTCTACCGCGACATGCGCGCGCCGGGCATGGGGCAGCGCATTATCGCGGCGCGCGAGGCGTTGGAAAAGATCAGCAACGCCGATGAATCCGACTATGAGGCCCGCCGGATCGCGCACGGCGTGCCGCGGGGCGGCCGCGATTTCGTCTATGGCGACACGTTCGTGCATGACGCCAATCTCGACTGGCTGAATGGCGTCGACTTCAAAAAAGGCTGCTACGTCGGCCAGGAAGTCGTGGCGCGCGTGCATTTCCGCAAATCGGCCAAAAAGCGCATCCTGAAATTTCATTTCGACGGAGAGGCGCCGCCCCCCGGCGCGGATATCGTCGCGGGCGGCGCGCCGATCGGGCAAGTGGGCTCGACCGCGCATTCCGAAGGGCTCGCCATGATGCGGCTCGACAGGCTGGAGGACGCGCGGGCGGCCGGCGCCATCGTGAAAGCGGGCGAGACGCCGATCGCCGTCACGGCGCCGGAGCGAGCCGGCTGAATGACTGACGACGACAAGATCCGCTGCGTCTGGCCCGGGGCTGATCCGCTCTACCGCGCCTATCACGACGAGGAATGGGGCGTGCCCGAGCGCGACGATCGCGCGCTCTATGAGAAGCTGATCCTTGACGGATTTCAGGCTGGCCTCTCCTGGATCACCATCTTGCGCAAGCGCGACGCTTTTCGCGCGGCTTTCGACAGCTTTGACCCCGAAAAGATCGCGCTCTATGGGCCGGACAAGGTCGAAACCCTGATGCAGAACGCCGGCATCGTCCGCAACCGCGCCAAGATCGAGGCGGCGATTGTTTCGGCGCGCGCCTATCTGAAGATTCAGGAAGGCCCGGGCTTCTCGAATTATCTTTGGGATTTCGTCGACGGAAAGCCGGTGCAGAACGCCTATCGCCATTCGTCGGAGATCCCCGCGCAGACCGAGCTTTCGCTCCGGCTGTCCAAGGATCTGAAAAGCAAGGGGTTCAATTTCTGCGGACCGACCATCATCTATGCCTTTTGCCAGGCGATCGGCATGGTCAATGATCATCTTGTGACGTGCTGGCGCCACGCCGAATGCGCGGCTTTGGCCAAAAGGACATGAGTTCAGAAACGCTTCAATTTCGACCCGCGGGAGAACGAGCCCCCACCCGCGCCTGGGTGCGGCTCTATTCAGGCAAGCGCCTCGATCTGTTAAATCCGACGCCATTCGATTGGGAGGACGCCGATCTTGCGATCGGACTCGCGCGGACTTATCGCTGGGGCGGCCATTCGGCCTGGGATCTGCCGCTTTCCGTCGCCCAGCATTCGTTGCTCGTTCTGGCGCTCCGCGGCCTCTGGTTTCCCCAGATCGACGATCCGCGGGCGGATCTGCGCGAATTGCTGCATGACGCGGACGAAGGGCTCCTCGGCTTCGACTGCATCTCGGTCGTGAAGCCTTTCCTCGGCGAGGCCTATCGCAAACTGACCGAAGCCCTGGAGAGAGCGGTGGCGCTGCGCTACGGCCTGGCGCCGTGGACTTCCCTCGAGAGGAAGCCGCACAAAAGGGCTGATCGCGTCGCGGCGGCCTCCGAAGCCGTCCACGTCGTCGGCTGGACGCGACAAGAGGTGCGCACGACCTTGCGCATCCCGCATCAGCCATTGGCCAAGGATCCGCTGACGGCGATCTACGGCGGAACGGCCTGGGAGCCCTGGCCGCCGGCGCTCGCGGCGGAGCGTTTCCTCAACGAGCTTCATCGCTTGAGCGGGCGTCTCGGCGCATCGGGGTGATGTCATTTGGACCGGACGCAACGCAGCAAAATTCGTAACTTTCCTTTCGAATTTTGTTGCAATGCGGTATATAGGTAAACCGCCTGGGCTGGTTGAACCGTGGCGGATGCTGCAACGCCACAAATTGGGCGCAGCCTCGAAGAGGTGATGGATGGGCCGTTTGCATGTCTGTTCGCTGGCAAAAGTGCCTCAGACCGTTCGTGAGACAGGCGCCCGCAGTCTCGTCACGCTGCTCGATCAGGGCACGCCGGTCGCGCGCCCGCTGGAAATTGCGGCGGACCGGCACCTCCACGTGTCCATATCCGACATCGTTAAGGCGATCGACGGCCATGTTCTGCCAACTGACGCGCATGTCGCCGAACTTCTCGATTTTGTGCGGCGTTGGGATCTTTCCGAACCCATGCTGATCCATTGCTACGCGGGGGTCAGCCGCTCCACCGCCGCCGCCTTCATCGCCGCCTGCGCCCTGAATCCGGAGCGCAACGAGGTCGAGATCGCGCTGGCGATCAGACGCGTATCGCCGACTGCGACGCCAAATGCGCGGCTCGTCACCATCGCCGACGCAATGCTGCGCCGCAGGGGACGGATGACGGCGGCGATCGAACAGATCGGCCGCGGCGAAGAGTGTTTCGAGGGCGTCCCGTTCGCCCTCGAGTTGCACTGAGGCCAATCCCCCCCTAGACCAGAGTCGCAGAAACCCTCCAACAACGGCGACACTGGATGAGGATTGCGAAAATGGCTGCGCAGCCCGGGCCGAATGAAGACGTCGCGAGCCTCTCTTTCGAGATTGCGCTCGCCGAGCTTGAAAAGATCGTCGACCAACTCGAAAAGGGCTCCGTCGGCCTCGAAGAATCGATTGCGATCTACGCGCGCGGCGAGGCGCTCAAGACGCACTGCGCGACCATGCTGACAAGCGCGGAACAGAGAATCGAAAAAATCACCTTCGGTCCTGACGGGCGCCCCACCGGCACGGAGCCCCTCGACGTCGAATAACCCCCCGCCGCCATTGCGCTGAATCGGCGGCGCTGGCATGCTGCCCGCAGGTGAGGGGAAACAACAATGTTCAAAGCTATGCGCAGCGCTGGTCCGGCGCAACTCTTGGGCGCCGCCGCGACGGCTGTGCTTCTCACGCTAACGTCGCCGGGGCGCGCCGAACCGACGCAAGCGCAAATCGGCGCTATCCGCGCGTCATGCCAGAGCGATTACCGCGCCAATTGCGCCGGCGTGCCGCCCGGCGGGTCGGCGGCGCTCGCCTGCTTGCGCAAGAACCTCGCAAATCTGTCGCCCTCCTGCCAGACAGCGGTCAACGCCGCCGGCGGCGCGGCGGCGCCAGCGGAAGCTGCGCCGGCTCCCGCCAAAAGCGAGCCGGCCTCACCCCCAGCCGCCTCGACGACGCCTCAATCCGCGCCCGCCGCGCCCGCCGCGCCCCCTGCCGCCGGCGCGGCCTCGCCGGCCCCCACGCCCGCCGCGCCTGCGCCTGCCACGCCAAAGACAGCGGCTCCCGCAAAAACCTATCCGCCGCTATCCCCGCGCGAAGAAATGATGGTGATCCGCCGGGCTTGCGGCCCCGATTATCGTGCGCTTTGCGCAGGAGAGCGCCCGGGCCAGGGCCGCATCGCGGCGTGCCTTCGCGCCAACGCAGCATCTTTATCCGAGGCGTGCAGAACTGCTTTGCTCGGCGCGCGCCGCTAGCTTTATTCCCGAAAGGCGGAGCCGATTTTTCGGATAAAATGGCTGCGGTGTCAGAACTCCCAAGCGAGGTCGTGCTGGCGCGCCATCGCGCCCTTATGTCGAAGTCGAGCCTCGACTCTTCGGGCCTCGACGGTATTTCCTCAAACCTCCCGCCACGTGAAGTTGCTCGAAAGATTGCGCCTTTCACCGCAACACGCGAAAAGCTGCTGAGGCATACATCACCGACAAAGGATACCGACTGATGGGTGATTACGCATTCGCCGCGCCGCCGGTCGTCGCGCTTGCCTCGACTTCGACAAAACCGTTTCCGGTGCGCCGCATCTTTTGCGTCGGCCAAAATTATTCCGAGCACGCAAGGGAGATGGGAAGCAATCCGGACGTCGATCCGCCGTTTTTCTTCACAAAGCCGGCCGATGCGATCGTCGCGAATGGCGCGAGCGTGCCCTATCCCCCCGGCACAAGCGATTTCCAGCACGAGGTTGAACTCGTCGTCGCCTTCAGCGGCGGCGGCTCCAATATAGCGGCCGAGAAGGTCGAGGATCTGATTTTCGGCTACGCCGTCGGGCTCGACATGACAAGGCGCGACATTCAGGCGGCGGCGAAAAAAAAAGGGCGCCCCTGGGACATGTCGAAGGCCTTTGATTCTTCAGCTCCTTGCGCGGCGATCACGCCGAAAGCCGAGACGGGTGCGCTCGTCAAAGGCGCTATCGCCTGCAAGGTGAACGGGAAACTCCGCCAGTCCGCTGATTTGAGCGACATGACCTGGAAAGTGCCGCAGATCGTGCAATTCCTGTCGGCTCTCGTCGAAATCAGGCCGGGGGATCTCATCTTCACGGGGACGCCCGCCGGCGTCGGGCCGGTGATGCCAGGCGACATGATTGAAGCGACAATCGAAGGACTGGAGCCGCTGACGATCACGATCGGCTGAGGCGCATCGCGCCGGCGCTGATAGTCCAAAAGGCTTGACGTCAGATCAAGACCGCGCTCGCAGGAAGGGTAAGGATCAGGATTGGCCGAGCGCGCGCCGTCGCGGCGGCGAGGCGAGATCAAAGGCCACAAGGTGACGCGCGACGCGCACCGCCCCTGCGCGGCCGCGGCTTTCTTCGCAAGCGTAGCGCATCGCCGCCGCCTCGGTTCCGAAAATGCCGCCGCAAAGGCCGTGCGCTTCGACAACGACCCAATGATTTGCGTCGTCGCGCCCGACGATCAAACTCGGAGGCTCCTGTTTCGACGCGGAGTCTCCGTCTGCCGTTTCATTCAAAAAATTCAAGGATTTCCCTCTTGAAAGCATGGCCGTCCCGAAGGCCTTGGGAGAGGAACAGGGGCGCTACGCGCGAGTAGCTTTTCCACTGCAACGCTAAAGGTTCTTCAAGAATCCCGCGAAACGCATGAGACCCTCGGGCCAGGGTCCATGGCCGCTGTCGGCGTTGATATGGCCGGAATTGCCGGCGTCGACCAGTTCGGCTCCCAAGCTTCCGGCTAGCCGCTCGCTCTCGGCGTAGGAGGAATAGGGATCGTCCCGGCTGGCGATAATAAGGCTCGGGAAGGGCAGCGGCTCCATCGGCGATGCGGCGAAGGCCGGATCGATCGATGAAAGCGTCGCCACCACATCGGGGGCGGGCGGCGCGACGAGAAAGGCGCCCTTGACGCCCGAATCGCGCAAGTGAGGCGCGGCGTGAGCGATGGCAAGCGACCCGAGACTATGACCGACGAGGACCACGGGACGCTCGGCGCGAAGAATCTCCTCGATCAGGCGTTCGCGCCATTCACTGAGCACCGGCCGGTCGAAACTGTCCTGCAGGATCAGCCGGGCCGTCGGCAGCTTGGCGTCCCAGCGGCTTTGCCAATGGTCCGCGCCCGATCCGCCAAGACCGGGAACGATCAGAATATCTGCCTCCGAAGTCCGCATGGCTTTAGGCGGACGCCGCGGCCAGGGTCTTTGGCCTCGCGAGATCGGCAACGAGGGCGTCGATGAAGGTCTCATAGAGCCGTCCCTCGATCGCCTCGAGTTTCGGGGCGCGCGTTGCAAAATCGGGATCGGCTTTGGCGATCTCGCTCTCGACGTCGGACAGGTGCTTTTCTTCCTCCATCAGCAAGCCGCCGATGCGACCGGCGACCGGCGAAGCCCCGAGCGCCGTTTTATAGACGCCGTAAACCTGCAGCGCGCGCCGTTCGACCAGCCAGGTCACATAGCAATAGACGAGTTTTGCGCGCAGAGCGTCGGGCCGGTCGGCGAAAACCTCATCGCAGGCGGCGTCGAGTTTTTGGAAATAGTCCTCCGCCTCGTCGCCGCACAGCATGGTTTCCGGCGCATAGGCGGAGAAGGCGTCGCCGCCGATCTTCAGCGCGATCTTCTTGAGGCCAAGCGCATGGCGGCCTTCTTCCAGCGCATGGGTGAGGATTTCCGCCGTTAGCGCCTCCGCCCTCTGGCTTTTCACGATTTTGCGGAAGCCGACATATTCCAGATAGGAGAATGTGTTCAGCCACCGCGCATGAAGCTGCGAATTCGCGACGATCGCGCCGACGGCGGTTTCAAGACGATTTTGTGCAAGCATTGTAGTCTCTCTTCATAAAATTCAAGCGGTTATCCTGGCGCGTTCAAGCGTCACGCGTGTCCAAAGACCCGCTTGAAAATGAAATCGATGTTTTTCAGATGATAGCCGAGATCGAAGAGCTGTTCGAGTTCCGCCGCGCTCAGCGCTTTGCCGACGTCTGGGTCGGCTTTGAGCAGCGTCAGGAAATCGCCCTCGCCGCGCCAGACGGGCATGGCGTTGCGCTGGACATAGGCGTAGGCGTCCTCGCGGCTGACGCCCTTTTGCGTCAGGGCGAGCAGAACCCGCTGCGAATGGATGAGGCCGCCGAGCCGATCGAGGTTCTTTTGCATGTTGGCCGGATAGACCAGCAGCTTGTCGATGACGCCGGTCATGCGGTTCAGGGCGAAGTCCAGCGTGATCGTCGCATCGGGGGCGATCATCCGTTCGACCGAGGAATGGGAGATGTCGCGCTCATGCCACAGCGCGACATTTTCCATCGCCGGCAGCGCCATGCCGCGTATGAGCCGGGCAAGGCCGGTGATATTCTCGGTCAGCACCGGATTGCGCTTATGCGGCATCGCCGAGGAGCCTTTTTGCCCTTCCGAAAAGAACTCCTCCGCCTCGAGCACTTCCGTGCGCTGCAAATGCCGGATCTCGATGGCGAGCCGCTCCAGCGAGGAGGCGATGACGCCAAGGGTCGCGAAAAACATGGCGTGCCGGTCGCGCGGAATGATCTGGGTCGAGGCGGGCTCTACGGAAAGGCCGAGTTTTTGCGCGACATGCGCCTCGACGCGCGGATCAATGTTGGCGAAAGTGCCGACCGCGCCCGAAATGGCGCAGGTCGCGATTTCCTTGCGCGCATTGACGAGGCGTTCTTTCGCCCGCGCAAATTCGGCATGGGCCTGCGCCAGTTTCAGGCCGAACGTCACCGGCTCGGCGTGAATGCCATGCGAGCGGCCAATGCTCGGCGTCAGCTTATGCTCGAAAGCGCGACGCTTCAGGGCGGCGAGCAGCGCCTCGACATCGGCGATCAGAATGTCGGAGGCGCGCGCAAGCTGCACCGAAAGACAGGTGTCGAGCACGTCCGAGGAGGTCATGCCCTGATGCACGAAACGCGCATCCGGGCCGATGAACTCGGCAAGATGGGTCAAAAAGGCGATGACGTCGTGCTTGGTGACTTTTTCGATCTCGTCGATCCGCGCGACATCGAATTCGATGTTGCCCGCCTTGGCCCAGATCGCCTCGGCCGAGGATTTCGGGATGACGCCGATTTCCGCAAGCGCGTCACAGGCGTAGGCCTCGATTTCGAACCAGATTCTGAAGCGCGTTTGCGCGTCCCAGACGGCGACCATTTCGGGGCGGGAATAACGGGGGATCATTGAGGTGGAGCACTCCCTTGGTAAGGGAGCGCTCTAGCACGCGCGGCGGGCGAAACGCAAAAGAAAGCCACGCGACGAAAGCCTATGGCGCCTTGCCAGTCGCCTCCTCGTCAGCCTTCAGGCGCGCGATCGCCGCCCGGATCGGCGCAAAGGGGCCGTATTTGTGCTGCGCCGCGCTGAAGCCATCGGCATAGGGGCCATAGGGCGCGTCAACCGGCTTATCGAGAAGATCGGGGAAATCGTGGTCAAGACCCGCTTTGCGCGGGCGGGGCTGCGACTCGACATAGGCCGCGACATCCCAGGCGTCTTCAACCGGCAGCCTCGGGTTCAGATAATCGGCTCCGGGCGGCATGTTGGAATGAGCGAAATTCGCCAAGGAGCTGATGCGCGCCATGCCCGCGCCATCGTTGAAACTGTCGTCGCCCCAAAGGGGCGGGGCGGCATAACCGAGGTTCAAGGCTTCGGGATCCATTGGAAGTCCCGCCCCATCGCTTCGATGGCAGCCGGCGCAAACGCGGGCGTAGACGGCTGCGCCGCGCTTTGGGTCCGCCGCGCGATCGAGTTCCGGCATGTCGCCCGATCCGTGTCCGGCCAATGTGTCGGCTCGCGCGAGCCCAGACGAAAGGAATTTGACGTAGGCGACGAGCGCTTGCATTTCGGGGCTTTCGCCCGGCAGCGGACGCCCGTTCATGCTTCGCGTCATGCAGGCGTTGAGGCGCTCCTCGATGGAAATCTTAAGGCCCCGCCGGGCGCTGTAACGGGGAAACGCGTCGAATAGCCCGAACAGAGGCGCGCCGAATTTCTTTGTTCCGGCTTCGAGATGGCAATCGCCGCAGGCGAGATTATTGCCCGCGAAGCGCCTCGCGGGATCCGCCGTCAGCGGTCCGATCAGAGCGTAGGTCTGCGTCACCAGGCGGCGCCCGAACCGGACATTTTGGCCGTGAGCGTCATCGGGCAGGGCGTCAATGTCCGGAATGCTCCAGACCGCGCCGCTTGGTGATGTCTGCGCTCGGCTTTGCTGCGGAGATGCGAGTGCAATCAATGCAAGAATGGCAAGGCCATATCGCGCCAGAAGCGTCGTCATTCTCTTCCCCCGGCGCTAAAAATTCTTCTCATGCACGCCGAACTTTTCCCGCCAGCCCGGCAAGGCGCCGGCGAAGGGCAGGGCTTCGGCCTCAAAAACCGCGCGCGCGATCGCTCGTGCGAGACAGTCGGCGGCGCGCATGCCGATCTCGGCCGCATCGCTCACCGTTGGCGTCGCGGCTGCGCGGCCGGTCGCCGCGGCGAAAATCGTGTCGCCGTCCATAGCGGCATGGGCCGGGCGCAGCGCATGGGCCATGCCGTCATGGGCCATGATGGCGAGGCGTTTGGCCTCCGCTCTGGTCAGCGCGGCGTCGGTGGCGACGATGGCGATCGTGGTGTTCTGCGGGTCGAGGCCTTTCATGTGAAAGTCCTTGGGCTCGCCCGGCCACGCGGGAGGCCAGCCGAGCCCGCCGAACTCGTCGTCTCGTTCATAGGGGGCCGCCCAGAAATGCGGCCCCCCGCCGATCGTCGCCGAGCCGACGGCGTTGACGGCGACGAGGGCGCCCACGTGAAAGCCGCTCGCCGTCACAGCGCTCGCAGAACCCAGGCCGCCCTTCAGATTGGCGGTGGTCGCGCCATAGCCAGCTCCCGCATTGCCGAGCGCGAAATCTTGCCCCGCCGCGGCTGCCGCCTCGTAGCCAAGGCGCCAATATAAAGGCTCACGGCCGAAATCCTTGTCGCCGCCGTTCAAAAGATCAAAGAGAACCGCGCCCGGCGCGATCGGGACCTTGATCGAGCCGACCGGAAAGCCCCGGCCGCTCTCGCGCAAAAAGGCGAGGACGCCGCCCATCGAATCGAGCCCATAGACGGAGCCGCCGGAGAGGACCAGCGCATCGACCCGCTCGACCGTCATTCCAGGTTCGAGCAGAGTCGCGTCGCGCAGACCCGGCGCGCCGCCGTGAACAGCGATCGAGGCCATCGCGGGGGCATCGAACAGCACGGCGGTGACCCCGGAGGCGAGTTTTGCGTCTTGCGCATTGCCGACGCTCAGTCCCGCGATGTCAGTGATGAGGTTGTTCAACGTGGGGCCCTCTGTGCGTCGCGCGCCGAAATATCAGGACGCGCTGAAACGATTGACCACCTCATGCGCCAGCCGGCCGCCTTCGCTGAGGAAGCGGCTGATGATGATCTGCGCATTCGGCGTGCAGGCTTGGTAGGATTGTTCGTAATCATGGAAGCTGCGGTTGAAGGTCCCGGCGAGCCGCTCCTTGCGATCTTCCGTCTTTGCTTCGGCCTCGAGAAAGTTCTGCATTTTTGCGCGCCAATCGGCCTTGGATCCGCAGAGGTCGTCGAGATAGGCGAGGGCTCCGAGAATCTCCGCAAGCCGCAGAACCTCGGGCTCGTAAGGCGGCGGCGGCGATTCCGGCGGGGCAGGATCGTGTGGATCGGCCGCGCCGGGATTTTTCTGGCCAGGCTCCTGCTTCGCCTCGGATTTCGACGCAGGCTTATCCTTGGTGTTGGCTGCTTTGCCGGGATGGATCGCTTTCAGATGCGGTCGCTTGCTCGCGGGCCGAGGCTGCGCGTCTTGAGGCGCGGCGACCGCGAGGGAGCACACCGCCCCGACGGTCGCAGCGGCGATAATGACGCGCAGCCAGCTTTTGAGAGGCGTCAGAAGGACCGCTGCCATTTTAATTCGCCGGTTGTGAAAGCGCATTCATAAGCTTACGCCGCTTTCCGGCAAGTTAAATCGACCTGATTCAAGCATCGCCGCCGCGCCAGCCACGACTTCGGCGGTATGGGGGGTGCAATGAAGCCGCGAAAGTTGTGATGGCTCAACCCAGACGACTTCTCCGGCTTCAAGACCCGGCGTCCCTTCGCCCGCGATCCATTCGCCGATAAAAGAAGCGATGACGAAATGGCGTTTGATGCCGCGGGCGTCGTCGCGTTCAATCGATTCGACATGGCGGTTGAATGCGATGACGCGCGCCTCGACGTCGACCTCTTCGCGAAGTTCGCGCAAAGCGGCCTCGGCCAGGGTTTCGCCGGTTTCGACGAGGCCGCCGGGCAGCGAGAAAGCGTTGATGAAAGGCGCCCGTGTGCGCGTCGCCATCAGCACCTTGCCGGCGCGGAAGACGGCGATGCTCACGGCAAGGAAGGGGCGGCTCGGATAGAGCCGCGGCGGCTCAGCCTCGATCGCGCTCATGGATAGAGCCGTTCCTTGCGCCACGGCGCGTCAGGCGTTGCGCGCTCGAACACAATTCGATCGTGCAGACGAAAAGCGCCGTCCGACCAGAATTCAATATAGACCGGCGCGACGCGATAGCCGACCCAATAGGGCGGCCTCGGAATTTCCCCGAAGGCGAATTTCGCGGCATATTTGGCGACCGCCGTTTCGAGCGCGAAGCGGCTTTCGAGCGGACGCGATTGCTGGCTCGCCCAGGCGCCGATGCGGCTTTGCAGAGCTCTGCTGGCGAAATAGGCGTCGGCCTCGGTGTCCGAAACGCGCTCGACCGCTCCGCGAAAGCGGACCTGCCGGCGCAGCGATTTCCAATGCAGCACGCCGGCCGCCTTGGGATTTGCCTGAAGCTCCCGTCCCTTGGCGCTTTCGGCGTTGCTGTAAAAGACAAAACCTTTCGGCTTTGCCTCCTTCAACAGCACCATGCGCACGTCCGGCAGGCCGTTGGCGTCGACGGTTGCGAGCGCCATCGCTTCGGGATCGTTCACCTCGCTCTTGCGCGCCTCAGTGAGCCAGGAATCAAACAGATCGAAGGGCTCCCCGGCCTCGGTGAAGTCACGCCCCGTTAACTTGTTCAAGGCTAAATCTCCTTAAAGTAACTCTTTCGCGAGCGGCTTAATTCGTGACGGGACGGCTCGTGCGGCATTATCATCAAACACAATCTGTCTCCAGGCTTTCCCGGTTTACATCATCGCCGCCGGACTTGTGCCGCGCGCATGGCGTCGCGGCTCGATGGCTGCCTTTGGCCTGTATGGCCATGACCCTCGCGGGCTGCGCCGTGTCCATGCCGATCGCTACTCTCGCGACCTCCAACGAGGATGCGACGGGCGCCATTCCAAGTTCGGCGCTGGAGCGTCAGCTCAACCCCGAGGATTGGCGCAGGGCCAGGGCCGCTCTGTCGACGGCGCTTGATCCGCAGGGCAACGGCTCGCTCGTGTCGTGGGATAATCCGGAATCCGGCGCCAAAGGCTCTTTCGCTCCGCTCGGCAATGCCTATGCGTCGGACGCCAAAATCTGTCGCGCTTTCAGAACGGACATCGACAGCAAAAGCGGCTCCCAGTCGATGCAGGGCGTCGCCTGCTCCGACAAGGGCGACGAGTGGACGATCGCTCAAATCAATCCTTCGAAAAAAGGTTGACCCGTCAGGGTTTGCCTAATCGGTAAACGCTCTATATTTTCGCCACTGCGCCAAACATTTGTCACAAACTTTGCCGCAAGCGTCGCGATAAAGCGCGGCAAGCCTTGCGCCGCGCTTGGACATCCCCCAAATTCGAGAAGAGACATAGGCGTTCGCGCCAATGCAGGGCGAGCGTGGGAGTGGGCTCAATTCATGCGTGATCCTTATACTGTTCTGGGAGTCGCCAAAACCGCATCGGCGGCCGAGATCAAATCAGCTTTCCGTAAACTCGCCAAAAAATTCCATCCGGATCAGAGCAAGGAGCCGAAAGCGAAGGAAAAATTCGCCGAGATCGGCTCCGCCTACGAGATTCTGGGCGATGAAAAAAAGCGGGGGGCTTTCGACCGCGGCGAGATCGACGCCGAAGGCAAGCCGCGCCATCCAGGATTTGAGGGATTTGCCGCCGGGGGACCGGGCGCTGGCCGTCGGGCTCATGCCGGCCCCGGTTTTGAAGGTTTCGAGTTTAATTTCGGCGGCGGGCGTCCGGGCGCTGGCCCTGGCGGCTTCGAAGCCGGTGATATCTTCAGCGAGCTGTTTGGCGCGGCTGGCCGCAGAGGCGGGCGCGGAGCCGCCGCGCCGCAGCCCCGCGGCGAGGACATCCAGGCGAGCGTGACCGTGAGCCTCGGTGAGGCGGTCAAGGGCGGCGCAGCGCGTGTAACGCTTGCGACGGGACGCACCCTTGAGGTCACGATCCCGGCCGGGATCGAAGACGGCAAGCAGATCCGCCTCAAACGCCAGGGTCATCAGAGCCCCTCCGGAGGCGAACCGGGCGACGCCATCGTCACCGTCAAAATCGCCAGGCATCCCTTTTTCCGTGTCGAAGGACGCGACCTGCGGCTCGATCTGCCCGTGACGCTTTATGAGGCCGTGCTCGGCGGCAAGGTCAATGCGCCGACCCTTGACGGCGCCGTCGAGCTTGCCATTCCGGCTGGCTCGAATGGCGGCCGGACCCTGCGTCTGCGCGGCAAGGGCCTTCCCAATCCGCATGGGGCCGCCGGCGACCTCCTTGTTACATTGCGCATCGTGCTCCCGGATGAGTCAGACCCGGAACTTACGAATTTGATGCGCAAATGGGAGAGCGGAAAGCCCTATAATCCGCGCAGCGACTTGAGTTGAGGCGCAGGCGGGGCTGATAATGCGGCGGCTGATCGTCGAAGAACCTTATTCCAAATCGGCGCTGCTCAGCCGGCGGCTCGCCGCCTTCGCTCTGGCTGTCGCGCTGATCGGCGTCGCCGCGGCGCGAAGCGGGATCGATCCGCCAGCCGCGCTTACCGTGCTCAGCGGCTCTATAGCTCTCGCCGCCGCTGCGATCCTTAGCGCGCTGCTGGCGTTCGCGGTGATCTGGCGTACCGGGCGCCAAGGCGCAGGGCAGGCGGCCGCCGGGCTCTTTCTCGCGCTCCTGCTTCTTGCCTATCCAGCCTACCAACTGGCCAAGACGACGCATTTGCCGCGTTTGACCGATTTTTCCACTGATATTGCCGATCCGCCGGTTTTCTCGGCCTCGCGCGTCGCACAGGCCGCCCGAGGCGGGCGGACGCCAAAGACGCTGCCGGCGTCGATGCGCAGGGCGCAAGCGCAAGCCTATCCGAAAATACTGCCGATCATCCTCGATCTCACCGGCGACGAAGCATTCGTCGCCGTCGCCAAAGCCGTCGCCGCCAGCGGCTGGCGCATCGTTGATGAGACGCCGCCCGGCGGGCGCATGGGCGTCGGTCATATCGACGCCATTGCCCGCAGTCTGATCCTCGGCTTTCCTTGCGACATCACCCTGCGCATTCGCCCGCTCGCCGGGCAAACGCGTATCGACCTGCGCTCAGTCTCGCGCTTCGGTCCCTATGATTTTGGCGCCAATCAGCGCAACATCCACACCTTCGAAGCCGCGCTCGAGGCGCAGGTCGACAAGAAATAGCACGTGCGGCCCGCTCAGGCCGGATGGAAATGCGTCGCAAGGGTTGCTGGCCCGTCGGCGGTGACGAGCCCGCGGTCGACGAGGTCTTCAAGATGGGCCAGCACCGAAAGGCCCGCGGCGGCGCGCAGGGCAGGGGCGAGACTCTCATAAACCCGGGAGACGATCGCTTCGATGGTTTCGTCGCCGTTCCCAAGGCGCGCAAGAATGGCGCGTTCGCGCTGGCGGCGGTGCTGGGCGAGAGCGCGAACGAAACGCTGTGGCTCGGTGACCGGGCCGCCGTGGCCGGGCCAATAAATTCGATCGTCCCGGAGCCGCAGCTTTTCCAGAGAGGCCATATAATCGCGCATGGAGCCGTCCGGCGGCGTGATCACAGAGGTCGACCAGGCCATGACGTGATCGCCCGAGAAGAGAGCCTGCTCCTGCGGCAGGCAGAACGCCAAATGGTTCATCGTATGGCCGGGCGTCTCGACGCAGACGAGAGAGAAATCGCTGGTTTCGAACGCCTCGCCCTCGCGCATGATTTTTTCAGGCGCGTGGCCGGGGTCATGCGCGCCCTCCAGACGGATGATTTTGCCCGCCTCGTCGCCGGCTGCTTGCTTCGCAGGAGCAAAGGGCGCGCAGCCGATAATCCTTGCGCCGGTCGCCTGCTGGAGGGCGCGCGCGCCGGGCGAATGATCCTTGTGCGTATGCGTCACGAGGATTGCCACGACGTTTTCGCGCGCTAAAGCGCCGATCAGCGCCGAAATATGCCGGGGGCTGTCAGGTCCCGGATCAATGATCGCGACCTCGCCCGATCCGACGACATAGGTGCAGGTGCCGGTGAAGGTCATCGGGCCGGGATTGCCCGCGACCATGCGGCGCACCAGCGGCGACAGCCGGACGAGTTCCCCCGGAGGCCCCTCAAATGAGCGGTTGAAGGAAATCTCGTCCGCGGCTGTTTCGGCGGCGGTGTCAATTAAGGTTTCGCTCATGCTGAGATAATAGCGCGTAAGGGGCGCGGCCGCAGCATTTTCGGTCAAAGCCGTCTGGCGCGGCGTGAGGGAGAGCCGCGCCCTTCTATTTCGGTTCGGCGCCGGGAGGTCCTCCCGGCGTTCCGGCCGGAGGAATGACGGGAGTCGAATTTGGATTCGGCACGGGCGCTGGCCTGACAATTCCGGGATCAACGCCTGGCTTTGGCTTGATGACGCCATCGCCGGCGTCGAGCCTGTCGCTGAGGCTCCCGCTGCGGCCGGAAGTCAGGGGAACGCCGTCCTTTGGCTGCGCGCTGGGGATGGCCCGGTTTTTTTCCGGAATCACTTCATTGCCGCCAGGCGCCCCCGGCGCTGTCTGGGCGACGGCGGGAATTGCGTAAAATCCCACGGCTGCTGCGAGAATGAGCGGAATTTCTTTTCGCATCGATGCGTCTCCCTTGAGGGTGGCTTCGGCTGCGAACGCTCCTTTCCGCTCATCGTTCCGCGCGCCGGCTCAACCGACGTCGGCGAGTTCCCTTTCCATTTTCTTCTCTTCACGGCGCATGAGGATCATTGCGCCGACCACGCCGCCGACGACAATGACGAGCGCGACGATGCCGAGAGGGCCACTGACGCGATGCATGGCGTCGCCGAAGAAATAAGCCCCGGCGCCCATGACGACGGCCCAGATCACGCCGCCGCTCGCGTTGAAGAAGACGAACTTGCCCCAATTATATTTATTGACGCCGGCGAGCAGGGCCGCAAGAACCCGGAGGAAGGCGACGAAGCGGCCGAAAAAAACGATTTTTCCGCCATGCCGCTCGAACAAATATTGGCCGAGCTTCAGCCGGGCTTCGGGCAAATGAATGAATTTGCCATACCGCAGGAGCAGGTTTGCCCCGAACGTGCGGCCGATCCAAAAGCCGATATTGTCGCCGATGATCGCGCCCGCGGCCGCCGCAGCGATAACCCAGGCTATATCGAGATTGCCCGTCGCGCCGGCATAGCCGGCTCCAAGCAGCAGCACCGTTTCTCCGGGCAGCGGCACGCCCGCGCTCTCCAGCATGACAACGAGGAACACGGCCCAATATCCGTGTTGGACGATCAACGGTTGGATATGTTCAATGAACACAAAGGCTCCTGCTTATCGGATGTTGCGCGGCTGACTTCTCACCATCATCGGACTTGCGTTTGAATCGGGCCGGGCAACGCCGCTTCCGCCTCTGCGATCAACCGGATCTCATTCCTTTTATAGAATCGCCAGCAGAATGCAAAAACGGCCAGCGCCCCGGCGAGGCCGATCAAACCGAGCGGACCGGCGATCCGATGCGCTTCGGCGCCGAAAAGAAAACCAAGACCGCCAAATAAAGAAGCCCAAACGATGGCGCCGGCGGCGTTGAAAATGAAAAATCGCCAGGGCTCGAGTCTGTTGGCGCCCGCCAGAATAGCGGCGAAGGCGCGTAGCACAGCGACGAATCGGCCAAAGAAGACGATCGCTCCGCCGTATCTCCGAAACAGATATTGCCCAAGCTTCAGGCGGCCTTCGTCGAGATGGACGAGACGCCCATATCGCGCGAGCAGCGCAACGCCAAAGGTGCGGCCGGCCCAAAAGCCCAGATTGTCGCCGAGGATGGCGCCGCCCGCGGCCGTCGCGATCACGGCGAAGATATTCAGGCTTTCATGATGGAGCGCGTGCGAGCCGCCGGCAAAAATGGCGGCGGAGACCAGAATCGTTTCGCCCGGAAAAGGTATGCCGGCGCTCTCAATCGCGACGACGCAGAAAATCGCGAGGTAGCCGTAATGCTCTATAAAAGCGGGAATCTGATCGGAGAGAAACATGCTGTCCTTCATCGCGGCTTCGGCGCGGAGATGGATAGCCGAGCAGAGGCGCCATCAAGACAAAAGTTTGACCGCCGCGCAAAGGCCGCCGGCGTCAGATCCACGGCGCCGCAGCCGGGGCCGATTGGTTCACGCGCCGGCGGGCGCCGATTCCCCGTTCAAGAAGAACGTGCCGCGCAAAAAGCGGACCGGAACCTTCTCGCCGGGGCGGTAGACGGCGGAAGCGGGCGTATCGACCTCGATGCTCGAGGCCTGGCACGGAATTGCGATCTCCGCGCGCCGCGTCGGGCCGCTTCGGCGCACGGACAGGATTTCGCCTTGAAGCGCGTCAGGCCCCGCGTCACCGATGGCGATATCTTGCGGGCGCACGAACAGCCGGCCTTCGCCTGCGCCGCTCGCCGCCTGCCGGTTCGAGGCGGGAAGCGCCACCTGATGGTCGCCGATGAAAACCTGCCCGTCACGCAGGTGGGCGCGAAGAGCGGTCGCCTCGCCTATGAATGAATTCACAAAGGCGCTCGCCGGATGGTCGTAGATCTCGTCCGGCGTGCCGATTTGCTCGATACGGCCGCCATTGAGCACCGCGACGCGATCGGCGAGTTCGAGCGCTTCGTCCTGATCATGCGTCACGAAAATTGTCGTGTGCCCGGTCTGGGCGTGAAGCTCGCGCAGCCAGCTGCGCAATTCGCGCCGCACCTTGGCGTCGAGCGCGCCGAAAGGTTCGTCAAGCAACAGCACGCGGGGCTCGACGGCGAGCGCGCGGGCGAGGGCGACGCGTTGCCGTTGACCGCCCGACAATTGCGCGGGACGTCGTTTTTCGAGGCCGCCCAGCTGTACGAGATCCAGCAGCTCCAGAGCCCGCTTGCGAATTTCAGCCTTGGGCGGACGCTGCGCGCGCTCACGCACGTCGAGACCGAAGGAGACATTTTCTTCGACCGTCAGGTGCTTGAAAAGCGCGTAGCTCTGGAACACGAAGCCGACGCGCCGCTCCTGCACGGTTTTTTGCGAGGCGTCCTCGTCGCCAAAGAAAACTTTTCCGGCATCGGGAATGTCGAGACCCGCGATAATGCGCAGCAAGGTCGTCTTGCCGCCGCCAGATGGTCCGAGCAAAGCGACAAGCTCTCCGCTGCCGACGGTCAGGCTGACGCCCTCCAGCGCCGCGCGGCGCGCTGCGGGGAAGGATTTGACGATGTCGACGGCGCGTATTTGCATGGCGTTGCCTTTGTTGCTTCTCGCAAAGTCTTTGTCTCAAACCATCGTCCGAACCGGCGCCCGCCGCGGAGGAACCGGGCGTCGAGCTAGTGACCGCGCGCCTTGCCCGGCGCGGAGCTGCTGGAGCGCGATTCCAGCACAGTCTTGACCAGAAGCGTCACAAGCGCCAGGAGGGCGAGCAGGGACGCGACCGCGAAGGCTGCGGTTATATTGTACTCATTGTAGAGAATTTCGACGTGTAGCGGCATGGTGTTGGTCTTGCCGCGGATATGGCCCGACACGACCGAGACAGCGCCGAATTCGCCCATCGCTCGCGCGTTGCAAAGCAAGACGCCGTAGAGCAACGCCCATTTGATGTTGGGCAAAGTCACCCGAAAGAACGTTGCGGCGCCGCTTGCGCCAAGCGACAGCGCGGTTTCCTCGTCGACCGCGCCTTGATCCTCCATCAATGCAATGAGTTCGCGCGCGACGAAGGGGAAGGTGACGAAGATCGTCACCAGCACGATGCCAGGAACGGCGAAGATGATTTCGAGATGATGCGCTCTGAGCCAGGAGCCGAACAGTCCCTGCGCGCCAAAGAGCAGCACATACATGAGGCCCGCGACCACCGGCGAAACCGAAAAGGGGAGATCAATCAGCGTGATCAGAAAGCTTTTTCCGGGAAAGCGGAATTTGGCGATCGCCCAGGCCGCGGCGAGGCCGAAAACGATATTCGCCGGTACGGCGATCGCCGCGACAAGCAGCGTCAGCCCGATGGCCGAACGGGCGTCCGGCTCGGCGAGCGCCGTCAAATAGGCGGAGACGCCATTGCTGAACGCCTCGAAGAATACGACCGCGAGCGGCAGCACCAGAAAGAGCAGAAGGAAGACGAGGGTGACGCCGATCAAAACGCCCGCCAGCACCTTGCCTTCGCTGGTGACAGGACTGCGAGTCCGCTTCGGGCTTATGGCTTTTGCCGCGAGCCACGGCTCTTCGATCGGCGCGGCCAGCCCGGTTGCTGCGTCAGACATTTCCAAATCTCCGGCGGCTCCAGGCCTGAACCAAATTGATGGTCAAGAGAATGAAGAAGGAAATCGCCAGCATCCAAACCGCGATCGCGGTGGCGCCCGCGTAATTGAACTCCTCGAGTTTGACCACAATGAGCAAAGGCGCGATCTCGGAGACAAAAGGCAGATTGCCCGCGATGAAAATGACCGATCCGTATTCGCCGACGCCCCGCGCGAAAGCGAGGGCGAAGCCGGTCAGCAACGCCGGAGTTAGTGCGGGCAAAATAACGAGGCGGAGGGTTTGGAGCCGGCTCGCGCCCAGCGAAGCCGAAGCTTCCTCGACATCCTGCTGGAGTTCGACGATCACGGGCTGCGCCGTGCGGACGATGAAGGGAAGGCCTATGAACACGAGGGCAATGATGATGCCGAGGGGCGTATAGGCGATTTTCCATCCGAGCGGCGCAATCAGCCCGCCGATCCAGCCGTTCGGCGCATAAATCGCGGCAAGCGCGATGCCCGCCACAGCCGTTGGCAACGCGAAGGGAAGATCGACGGCGGCGTCGAGCAGGCGGCGGCCCGGAAAATCATAGCGCGTCAAGACCCATGCGACGATGGCGCCGAAAACGACATTGATCGCCGCCGCCGCCAGCGCGAGCGAAAAGCTCGTTCTGAGGGCTGCGAAAATACGCGGTTCGGCGGCGATATGCCAAAGGCCCGAAAGTCCGAGATCGCTGGCTTTCAGCACAAGCGCGGCGAGCGGCAGGAGCACGATCACGCTGAGATAGACGAGCGTGTATCCGAGCGTCAGTCCGAAGCCCGGAAGAATCGAATTGCGCTGCGTAAACAGAGACACGTGAACCCTTTCGCGCTAACCCCGCGGCCCCGAAGCGCGCTCCGCCCGCTGGGAAGGCAACGCATTCTATCAAGCTTATAGAGTTTAAGGTAGCGGAGTTCGCGCTGGATCGCAACCTCCCATAATACAGACATATAATGTATATTTATTTATATATCGCAAAGCTGCGGTGTTTATCCTATATTCCACATAAGCAGGAAGCAGCCGCGTCGATTTCTCTCATTTCAAAGGTTCATTCCAATCTGGTTGATGAACGCGAGCGCGAGAGTTCAGCGCAGCCCTGCTTGGCCTGTTCTCGATGAAGCCAGGCTCTGAAAAACCGAGGCTTCGTCCGCGGGAGCGGTCGTAGGCCTTATGGCAAGCATGTTGCCGCGCGCAACAAAACGTGATGGAGGCGCTTGATGAGCGCGAACGACATAAGCGCTGACGACGCCGGCTTTTTGGCGGATGCGGCGGCGCTCGGGCATAGCGCCGAAAAGATCGCTTCTCTTGATACGCCAGCATTGCTGCGCTTGTCGATCGAGGATCTGTTTGCCGGCAAAATCGCTCTGGTTTCGAGTTTCGGCGCCGACTCCGCCGTGCTGCTGCATATGGTCGCGCAAATCGATAAGGCGCTTCCGGTCCTGTTCCTCGATACTGGCGTCTTGTTTCCAGAAACGCTCGCCTATCGGGACCGCCTCATAAAGTTTCTCGATCTTCGCAATGTGATCAGCATTCCGCCCAAAAAGGACCGACTGGCGACGGAAGATCCTGAGACATTTTTGTGGTCGAGCAATCCGGATCGCTGCTGCGCCATCCGTAAAGTCCTGCCTCTCGCCGAAGCGCTGAAGGGATTTGACGCCTGGATCACTGGACGTAAAAGATTCCAGTCCTCAACGCGGCGGTCGCTGCCCCTCTTCGAGGCGGAAGAGAAGCGCATCAAGATCAACCCGCTGGCAAACTGGTCGGCGGCGCAGATCCTTGGCTATCTCCATGCGCATGATCTGCCGCGACACGAACTCGTCGCCAAGGGCTATCCCTCGATCGGCTGCGTCCCCTGCACGTCAAGGGTCAGGCCAGGCGAGGATCCGCGCGCCGGGCGCTGGCGCGGCGCCGCCAAGGTCGAATGCGGGCTTCATACCCAGCCGTTGACAGGCGTCGCGCTTCAGGCCGCGGCACTGGCGGAAGAACCGCTCTCCTGAACGCTGGCTGGAGCGGATGCGCCTAAGGTGGAACCTGCGTGCAGGCGTCGGGTTTGCCTCCATATCTTTCATGGAGAACAAGCATGCCGACGATACGCGAGGCGCAAATTCTGATTTTGGCGACCAACGGTTTTGAGCAGTCTGAGCTTATGGTTCCGCTGCGCAAGCTACGGGAGGCGGGGGCGTTGGTGCGGATCGCGGCGCCGCAGGGGCCGGCCATCAGAGGTTGGAACGAAAAGGAATGGGGCGAGAGCGTCAGCGTTGATCTTTCGCTGGACTCGGTGCGCAGCACCGATTTCCACTGCCTTATCCTGCCCGGCGGCGTCATGAATCCGGATTCATTGCGGACGAATGACGATGCGATCGATGTCATCGTCGATTTCTTGAACACCGGAAAAATTGTCGCTGCGATCTGTCACGCGCCGTGGCTGCTGATCGAGGCAGGGGCTGTCGAAGGACGTGAACTGACGTCCTATCCTTCGATCCGGACGGATGTTGAAAACGCGGGCGGCCAATGGACGGACAAGCCGGTGGTGATCGACGACAGCATCATCACGAGCCGGTCGCCGAAGGATCTCGACGCCTTTATCGCGACGATCATCGAGCAAATTGAAACCGGCGAACGTCTCGAAGGCGAGCCGTTTCGCCAGAATGCATAAAGGCCAGGCCACGCTGTCCCGGCCCTTGGCGGCTTAATAAAATGCAAGCCTCAAAGGGCAGGGCGCCGCGGCCGGCCCTCCCCATCGGGAACCGCTGGAGCGCCTCTCGCAAAATACAGGAAAGCCGTCGGCCACGAGCATAATCAATTCCAGATCAATCGGTCAGGCGTCTGTAAAACGCGCGTTCACGCATCGACCGATCCTGGGACCACTCCATCGACCGCGGGTTTCAGAATATGTTCAAGGGCGATCAGAATAGGTTGATCGGCTCCCTTCATGATCCGGCGGAGAGCCTGTTTCTCCTCTCCTCCACAATTGCGGTCGAACTGGATGACTGTGCGTGCTGCGAATGCGCCCATGGACATCCCATAGACGCTGGCGGTCGCCCTGACCTTACCCGCGAATTCCGAGCCGATCGAGGCTACCGCCGCTTGCGCGACTTTCTCGTTGGAGCAGGAATGCACGACTTCAGCGATCAAGCACATCACACCCTCGCTTTCGTACTGAACTCAACCAAGTGATGGGGCCTGGCCACAGCTGAGGGCCGGCCGGCGAATTGAAAGGATAGCTATGCCTCCACCATCAATGCCGCCTATGCATATATAGGTTAATGCTAATGTTATTATGACGTCAATACGAATAATTTATGCTGCTGTGCAACAAAACTTGAGGAGATAGGCCTGGAATCCTTCCAATGTTAAATAATATTTCCGAAAGCCAGTTGTGATTTGAAGTAGAATAAATAAATCGTGTTCAAAGTGGTGCGATTTACTGAAAAGCGATACGGCTGCGCTTCTCACCGCGCGGAGAGGCCATAAATTTGCACATACGGAAACTGCGGCCATATCGACCTGATACGCCGCTATGAAGCGCAACGCCGACCACCGCAAGAAGTTCCAACGCAAAAGAATTTTTTTGCGCTTCGCTTCAGGGTGTCGGCGCGCCCACGACGGTCGCGGGCGTAGCGGAGGGAGAGGCGGCCGGGACCGTCGGGGCGGCCGGGGCCGCTGGAGGCGCGAGGGGCGCCGCAATAATGCGATCGTCGACGGGCCTGTCGCCAAGGACAGCCTGAACATTGGCGTCCTGCGGCCGCGGCGCCGTGATCTGCGCGCCGATCGTGCGCACCGCGTCGGGAGCGTCGGCATAGGCGCCGTGGCCGATGAAAATATCCGCTTCCCGTGTGAGATCATAGACCCTGACCCCCAACGCCTCGAGCGCTGCGCGATCGGCCTCATTCTTCGGGTCGAGAGCGCCGAGCCGCGGACGGTCGCCCGCGAGCGTGCGCGACAGCGACAAGGCGCGATCGTTCGCCGCGACCAGAACGAACACATGCGAGGGATCGAGCCGCGCCAATTGCTGGCGGAAGACGTTCAAATCGATGTCAGGGGCGGCCAGCATCACATCGCCCAGCTTTTCGTTGAGCTTTGGACTGCCGGCTATGGCGTCCTGCCGCAAAGCCTCCATGGTCAACCATGCGCCCATGGAATGCGCGAGAATATGCACGCGCCCGACGTCGGGCGTTTCCGTCAATAGACGGATGACTTTCGCCAAAGCGTCGCGTGAAACCGTCGCGCTCTCCTTGGCTGCGCCATAGTCGAGCAAATTATTCGTCGAGGGCCAGGTGAAAAGCACTGGCACGCCGCCAAAGCGGCCGTCCTGCACGATTTGGGCGAGACGGAAACGCGCCTCATCATAGCCTGTATTGAAGCCATGCACATAAAGCAGAATGTCGCGATTGGAGCCGATGCGGCCCGAAAGGTGTGACGCAAGCTCCGTCAGAAAGGCGGTCTCGTCGAGGTTACGGCGCTTCACCAGCGCAAAATGGCGTGAGGGATCCGGCGCTCCGATCGAGGGACGCTCCAGCTGCCCGACCTGGTGGCCAGGGGGCACGCCGATCATTTGCAGTGAATCACGCATCTCGCCATCGTTGCCGGCTTCGCTCAAGGCGCCGCTCTCGCCCTTGCGCGTCGAGACGACAAACATCGAAAGGGGGCGCGGACCCGCGGCGGAATCAGCGATTTCCATTCCCGCCGAACCACAGCCCGAAAGGGCGAGCGCGCAAAGGCCGGCGATCAGGAAAGCCCAAACCGCGCAAGGCGAGCCTTCGGCCGTTCCTCGCCGCGCCGCGCATGAAAAGGCCAGCCGCATCTCATTGTCTCTTCTGGTACAACTGCATCCGCCACATGTAGACGGGGATCACGGCGATTTTCGAGCATCTATCAACGCATCGAAACTTAACGAAAGCTTAACGAGGTCCTTTTAGCCTCATGTCTGAATGGCCTCCGATCATGTCGGGAATGCGACCGCCGCCGTTAGCACGCGGCCCGGGCGCGCCGCTGCGCATTCTCGTCACCGGTTTTGCCGGCTTTCCAGGCTCACCCAAAAATCCAACGGCGAAAATGATGGCGGCGCTCGCGAGCTATCGGTTGCGCCTCGCGCTCACCGGCATTCGCCTCGAGCCCCATGTCTTGCCCGTGATCTATGCCGAGATCGCGCCGCGTCTCGTCCGCCTCCAGAAAGAGATCGAGCCGGATGCGATTTTGCATTTCGGCGTCGCGACGCGGCGGACGAAGTTTTGCGTCGAAGCGCGAGCCCTGAACCGGGTGAGCATCCTGCATCCGGACGCAAGCGGCGCAACGGCGCCTCGCCGCGCCATTATCGCGGGGGCTCCGATGAGCCTGACATCGAGCGTCCCCTGCGGACTGATCGCGGCTGAGCTGCGCCGCAACGGATTTGCGGCCGCCGTTTCGACCGACGCCGGCGACTATGTCTGCAACCAGACCTTGTTTCTCTCGCTCAACCAAGGTCACATGCAGCAAAATCATGCCCCTCTTGTCGGCTTCGTTCATGTTCCGCCTCTAGCCGTGCGCTATCGGCGAGGGACGGGGCGCTTCAGTCTCGATGATGCGGTCCGCGCCGCGCTCGTCGCCATTCGCATTTTGGCGCCAGCCCTGCGTTCGCGGCGAGCGCTCATTCATCGCCCCGCGCCGTAGTTGCAAGCAATGGATTCAGCTTCAACTGAATTTCTGACGGCGCTGCTCCAGATCATCTGGATCGACATTGTTCTTTCCGACGATAATGCGCTCGTCATCGCTATGGCCAGCCGCTCCTTGCCGAAACGGCAACGCCGCTGGGCCATCGTGCTCGGCGCCAGCGCCGCCGTGCTTTTGCGCATCATTTACACGCTGCTGTTCTTGCAGGCGCTGGCGCTTCCTTTCATCAAGATCGCCGGTGGCGCGATTTTGATGATGATCGCCATACGTCTTGCCAGCGAGGAGGAGCGCGAGGAAGAAGCGCCCGCCCCAACCTCGATTTGGAGCTCGATCCGCATCATCGTCATAGCCGACGCCGTGATGTCGCTCGACAATGTCATCGCCGTCGCCGGGGCTGCGCAAGGGTCGATGGCGCTGATTATTTTCGGGCTCGTTCTGTCGATTCCACTGGTCGTTCTTGGTTCGACTTTTTTGATCGCGCTGTTGGAGCGGTTTCCCGCCCTCGTCTGGATCGGCGCCGGCGTCCTCGGCTGGGTCGCCGGTGAACTCATCGGCTCTGATCCGGCGCTGGCAGGCTTTTTACGAAAAAATGCCGTGGTCGTCGAGACTTGGCAATTTGCCGCCGTGGCGGCGGCCATGGTCCTGTTTTTCTCAGGGTTACGCGTCCGCCGCAAAGCTTCGGCGTAACTCGCCGCCTGGCTTGCGCCGGGCTAGGCTGATGTTGGCACGAGGTCAAAATCGCCTTGACTCTCGCGCCTGAAGCGGGAATCTATAAGAACAAATAGAGAACTAACCCGCAGTTTCATCATGGAGCAGGCCGATGTCGCCAGGCGGCAGATCGGAACGGCTGGATTTTTTGCGTCAAAAGATCGCCCGCGCCGAAAATAGCGTCGCTTTCGCGCAAAGAAATCTCGGCGAGGATTGCAGCCTCGACAGGATGCTGGGCGGCGGCTTGCGCTGCGGCGCTTTGCATGAGATCGCGCCGGGACGAGCCGGCGACGGCGCGGCGGCGTCCGGTTTCGCGCTGGCGCTATCCGCCCGCCTGGCCGCGAAAGCGCCCGCCGGCCGCTCCGCCATCATCTGGATCGTCGAGGATTTCGCCGGCCTTGAAGGGGGCGCGCCTTACGGACCGGGGCTCGCCCTCCATGGCGTCGATCCCGCCCGCCTTATCCTCGTGCATACGGCGAGCGCAAAGGACAGCCTGTGGACCATGGAGGAGGCCTTGAAATGCCGCGCCGCCGCGGCGGTGATCGGCGAAATATGGAATCTCGAGAAGATTTACAGCCTCACCGCCTCCCGCCGTCTCGCCCTCGCGGCGCAGGCGAGCGGCGGCGCCGGCCTGATGCTGGCGGCCGGAATGGCGGGCGCAGGGGAGCGGCTGTCCTCATGCGCGCACACGCGCTTCGAGGTTTTTGCGCATAAAGGGATTTACGCGCGGGGCTCGCCCTTGGCTGGTTTGCCGCTGCCGGGTCTTGCCTGCTGGTCTGTGCGCATCGTCAAGGCGCGCGCGGTCGAACGCGCCAATGGCGCCGATCCCGTCGCCATTCTCTGGGATCATGAAGAGGGCTGTTTCCGTGACGCGTTTCCTCTCCGTCTCATTGCCAACGCTCGCGACCGACCGCATCATCCGGCTGATGCGCGCGCAGGGTTTGGTCAAACCGCCTGAGGCGCCTCTGGCGACAGCCGCTAAAATCAACGGCGCGCAAAAGCTCGCAGCGCTCGATGCGCGGGGTCAAGCTCTCGGTCTCAAGCCTGGCATGACCTTACCCGATGCGCGCGCCATGCATCCAACCCTCATCTGCGCCGACGCCGACCCAGAGGCGGAAGCAAGGACGCTGGCGCATATCGCAGACTGGTGCCGCCGCTTCACCCCTCTTGCGGCTCTCGATGCGCCGGACGGCGTCATGCTCGACGTCAGCGGCGCCGCGCATCTTTTTGGCGGCGAGGCGCGCCTTCTCGCCGAAATCGAGACACGGCTTCAAACTCAGGGCTTTTTCGCCAGGGCGGCTTTGGCGTCGACGCCGGAAGCGGCTTTCGCCCTTGCGCGCTATGGCGGCGCGCGGATCGACGCCCGCATCCTGCCACTGGGGCTCGACGCGGCGGAACTCGCCCATCGTCTTGGGGATCTGCCGCTCGCCGCCTTGCGACTCGATCAGGCGACGCTCAAAGCGCTCGCGGAAGCGGGCCTGCGCCGCCTTTGCGACATCCTAATGCGCCCGCGCGCGCCGATCGCCGCCCGCTGCGGCGCTCTTCTTTATGCCCGGCTCGATGGATTGCTCGGCCGCGCGAAGACTCCCATATCGCCGCGTTTCGAAGCGCCGGCCTTCATGACCGAGCGGCGTTTTCTCGACGGCGTTTTGCGGCGCGAAGACATCGAACCTTCGATCCTGTCGCTGGCGCAGGATCTTTCCGTCCTGTTGACGCGGCATGGCGAAGGCGCGCGTCGGCTCAGGGCCAGCCTGTTTCGCGTCGACGGCATGGTCAAACATTTCGAGGTCGGCGCGAGCCGGCCCTTGCGCGAGCCCGGTCTTATCGCAAAACTCTTTCGCGAACGTTTCGAGGCCGCCAGCATCGCCAATGACGGCGACGCCTTCGACGCCGGCTACGGCTTCGACGTCATCCGGCTCGCAGCGCTTGTCGTCGAACGTAAGGATCCGGAGCAAACCGGATGGAGCGATCCGGACGCTGCAGGCGATCTCGCCGATCTCGTCGACAGGCTCGGCGCGCGACTGGGTCTTCGGCGCGTGACGCGGCTCGCCTTCAATGCTGCGCATACGCCAGAATTTGCCGTCATCGCGGTCCCTGCGGCGCAATATGCGCAAAGAGGCCATCATATAAAAACGGCGTCGAAAGGCGTCGCTGCGTTTCCGACATCCGAGGCGGCGCTCAGCGGCCATCTGCCCTCGCGGCCGATCCGGCTTTTGAAACGGCCGGAACCGATCGAGGCCATCGCCGGCGTGCCGGATGGACCGCCGCTGCGGTTTCGCTGGCGCCGCGTCCTGCACGAGGTCGCGGCGTTCGAAGGACCGGAGCGCATTGCGCCCGAATGGTGGCGCGGGGAGAGCGCGCTGACCCGCGATTACTTCCGCATGGAAGATCGCGAAGGGCAAAGATTCTGGCTTTTCCGCGAAGGTCTCTTCAACAGCGAAACACCGCGTCCACGCTGGTTCATGCACGGCCTCTTTGCATGACGCCGCGCTATGCCGAACTGGCGGCGACGACAAATTTTTCGTTTTTGCGCGGCGCCTCCCACCCTGAAGAACTCGTTGCGGCGGCCATGGCTTTCGGCCTTGCCGGCATCGGCATAGCCGACCGCAATTCGCTGGCTGGCGTCGTCCGCGCCCATAGCTTCGCCAAGGCCAATAGAGGCGCGGCTGATTTTCGTCTCGCCATCGGCGCAAGGCTCGTCTTCTGCGACGGCGCGCCGGACATTTTGACTTTTCCGCGCGATCGCGCCGCCTATGGCCGCCTGACGCGGCTGTTGACCCGCGGCAACGCCCGCGCGCAAAAAGGAACCTGTCTTCTGCGCGTCAGCGATCTCCTTGAGACGGCGCAGGGCCAGCAGCTCATCGTCATGCCGGCCAGCACATGGGATGACAGAGACGACGCCAAGACAGCGGCGAAAATCCACGCCGATTTATATGACGGTCATTCATATGACCCTCAGCCGCTAAAGGCGGACGATGACGCGGCTTTGCTCAGAAAGCTGCGCGAGTGCGCCAATGGCCGGGTCTGGCTCGCCGCCTCGATGATTTATAGCCAGTCGATGCGCCGTGATCTTGGCCGCCGCATCGCTCTCGCCAACACAACCGGACTGCGGCTTGTCGCCGTCAATGACGTTCTCATGCATGCGCCGGACCGACGGTTCCTGCAGGATGTGCTGACCGCCATCCGCGAGGGGGAGACGCTCGACCAGATGGGGTTGCGTCTTGAAGCCAATGCGGAGCGCCACATCAAGAGCAGCGCTGAGATGAGCCGCCTGTTCAGCGATGCGCCGGACGCGATCTGCGAGACGTTGCGTTTTCTTGAAGGCTTAAGTTTCAGCCTCGATGAATTGCGCGGCGATTACCCGCAGGAATTGCGCGACGGTTTTGCGACGCCACAGGCGGCCTTGGCGTTTTTCGCACGTGAAGGCGCGAAATTCCGCTATCCAAATGGCGTTCCAGCGCATGTCGAAAAAGCCATCACGCATGAATTAAAGCTTGTCGAGGAACTTGATTACGCGCCTTATTTTCTCACCGTCCACGATATCGTGCGCTTTGCCCGAGAAAAGAAAATTCTATGCCAGGGGCGCGGCTCGGCGGCGAATTCGACGCTCTGCTTTTGTCTTGGAATCACGGAAGTCGATCCTGTCTTTCACGACCTTTTGTTCGAACGCTTCATCTCGCCGGAACGAAACGAGCCGCCTGACATCGACGTCGATTTCGAGCATGAGCGGCGCGAAGAGGTCATGCAATATATCTACAATCGTTATGGCCGCGCCCGCGCCGGCCTGACGGCGAGCGTCATCACCTATCGCGCCCGCTCCGCCATCCGCGAAGTCGGCAAGGCTTTCGGACTTTCGGAGGATGTCGTCGCGACTCTGTCGAGCACAGTGTGGGGCCGTTCATCAGCCAGCGTCGACGCCGGGCAGACGCGTAGAGCCGGTCTCGATCCGACGGAAAGACGGCTCGCGCAGGCGTTAAAGCTCGCCGAAGAGCTGATCGGCTTTCCGCGCCATCTTTCGCAGCATACCGGCGGCTTCGTCATCACCCGTTCGCGGCTCGACGAAGTGGTTCCGATCATCAATGCGGCGATGGAGGATCGCACCACCATTGAATGGGACAAGAATGATCTCGACGCGCTCGGAATTTTGAAGATCGACGTGCTGGCGCTCGGCATGTTGACCTGTTTGCGCAAAGGTTTCGACCTCATCGAGAAACATTATGGAAAAGCCTTTACCCTGGCGAGCCTGCCAGCGGAGGAACCCGCGGTTTACGAGATGATTTCCCGCGCAGATACGATCGGCGTTTTTCAGATCGAGAGCAGAGCGCAGATGTCGATGCTGCCGCGGCTGAAGCCTGACAAATTCTATGACCTTGTTATCGAAGTCGCGATCGTGCGGCCAGGTCCCATTCAGGGCGATATGGTGCATCCCTATCTGCGCCGGCGGCAGGGTCTCGACCCCGTCGTTTATCCATCGAAAGAGCTTGAAGATGTGCTCGGCAAGACGCTCGGCGTGCCCTTGTTTCAGGAACAGGCGATGAAGATCGCCATCGTCGCCGCCGGCTTCACGCCGTCCGAGGCTGACCAGTTGCGCCGCGCCATGGCGACATTCAAACATGTGGGGACGATTGGCAAATTCCAGGCGAAAATGGTCGAGGGCATGGTTGCACGGAATTATTCGCGTGATTTCGCCGAGCGCTGCTTTAAGCAGATCGAGGGCTTTGGCTCCTATGGCTTTCCCGAAAGCCACGCCGCCTCCTTCGCTTTGCTGGTCTATGCGTCGGCCTGGATGAAATGCCGCTATCCCGACGTCTTCGCCTGCGCTTTGCTCAACGCCCAGCCGATGGGCTTTTACGCGCCCGCGCAAATCGTGCGCGACGCGCGCGAACATGGCGTTGTGATCGAAGAGATCGACGTCAATCGGTCCGATTGGGACTCGACGCTGACGGAAGGCGCGGGGCCAGCGCCGCTGCATTCGCGTCATGCGTCGATGAAAGGCGAAATTCGCTCGACGCATAAGATCCAGCTTGGATTTCGTCAGATCAAGGGCGTCAGCAAAGCTGACATGGAGCAACTCGTCGCGATGCGCGGAAAGGGTTATGATTCCGTGCGCGATCTCTGGCTGCGCGCAGAATTATCTCGCAGCGCATTGGAAGTCCTGGCAGGCGCCGACGCATTTCGATCATTGGGCCTTGATCGGCGCGCGGCGCTTTGGGCGGTGCGCGGCCTTGGCCGTGTCGGCGACAAAGAGGATCTGCCGCTACTTAAAAGCTTGAGCTGGCGCGCGATCGAGGCCGACGCGAAGCTTCCCATCATGCGGCTCGGCGAACATGTTGTCGAAGATTATCGCCATTTATCACTGTCGCTCAAAGCGCATCCGGTCGCTTTCCTGCGCGCGCACCTCGCACAGAGAAAAGTCTGGCGCGCCGAAGATATGGCGAGCCAGCGCAGCGGCGCGCGCGTATCGGTCGCCGGCCTTGTTCTCGTGCGTCAGCGTCCGGGCTCGGCCAAGGGGGTTATCTTCCTGACGATCGAGGACGAAACCGGAACCGCTAATCTCGTCGTCTGGCCAAAGGTTTTCGAGGCTTTACGCCCAATCGTCATCGGCGCCCGTTTCATCGCGGCGACGGGGCGCGTTCAGATCGAGGCTGGCGTCATCCATGTCGTGGTGGAGCGGGCGGAGGATTTGACGCCTCTTCTGGGGCTGCTGTCGAGGCATGGGGAAGAAATCCCATCCCTTGCCCGCGCTGACGAGGTCAAGCGGCCAAACGAGCGTGATTCCCGCGAACCGCGCAAGCACATCCAGCCCAGTCTCTTCAACGATGCGCCGCCGCCCGATGCAATCAATCTCCGGCGCATTTTGCCAAAGGGGCGCAATTTTCATTGAGCCGCGCCTCTACCTGTCCGATTTGCCGCAGTTTCGCGGCTCATCCCAGTGTGGCGGGCGGCGCAAGGCCCGCTTAAAGCATTACAAGGTAGAACCTTGAAATCGAGATAGACCAGGCTGCCGATGCCAACATCCAACCGCCCGATCCCTTCCATTGGACGCTCGCAAACCGCTTTCAAGCGTTTGATGCATCGAACGCTTTTCTTGATGGGCGGCCTCTGCGTCGGTGGCGCAGCGATGTTGATGGCCGCGCTGGCCGAGCCAGCGCAAATGATTTTTCATCGCATTCTTGAGCTTACGCCCTATGCCGCCTTCATCGTCACGCCAAGCATCTTTGGGTTCTGCGCCTTTCTGGCCCGAAAGGCCTTTCCCAATTCGCAAGGCAGCGGCATTCCGCAGGTCATCGCCGCGACAGAGTTGCATGATTCCGAGGACCGCAGCGCTCTCGTTTCATTGAAGATCGCGGCGGGCAAGGTGATCGTCATGATGCTCGGCCTCGCCGGCGGGGCGTCGATCGGACGCGAAGGTCCGACGGTTCAGGTCGGGGCGTCGATCATGGCGGCGTTTGGGCGTTGGGCGCCAGCCGGCTATCAGGTCGGGCTCCTGCTCGCAGGAGGCGCGGCGGGCATCGCCGCGGCTTTCAATACGCCGCTCGCCGGAATTGTTTTCGGCATTGAGGAACTGAGCCAGTCTTTCGAGGCCCGGACGAGCGGACTGATCATCGGTTGCGTCATCGCCGCGGGCATCACGTCGCTCGCGATCATGGGCGATTACGCCTATTTTGGCTCAACCGCGGAAACTCTGCCGCTCGGACGAAGCTGGCTGATCGTGCCTCTTTGCGGGATCGCTGGCGGCCTCGCAGGCGGCCTATTCAGCCGCATTGTCATCGCATTTTCAACCGGCCTTCCAAGGGCCTTCACCAAACGCCGCCCGATCGCTTTTGCAATGGCATGCGGATTTTGCGTCGCCCTCTGCGGCTTCGCCTCGGCTGATACGGTTTACGGCACGGGCTATGCCGAGGCCCGCTCCATCGTGCATGCGACGGCGACGCTTCCCGCCTCGTTCGGCGCGCTCAAACTGCTGAGCACGCTGTTCTCCTCGATCAGCGGCATTCCAGGCGGGCTTTTTGCGCCCTCGCTCGCGGTCGGCGCCGGCCTTGGCGCTGACCTTCATATTCTGTTCCAATCCGTTCCGATAGGCGCTCTGGCGCTGTTGGGAATGGTCGCCTATCTGACAGGCGTTGTGCAAACGCCGATCACATCATTCGTCATCGTGGCGGAGATGACGCAAAACCACGCCATGATCATTCCATTGATGGCCACTGCGCTCATCGCCAATACGACGTCGAAACTTGTCTGTCCCGAGAGCATTTATCGCGCGCTGTCGCAGGTTTTCTTGACGCCGGCTGCGGACGAGGCCGCGGGAGATGGGAGCCCATCGCCGAGCCGAATGGCGCAGGATCCGCAAAAGCAAAACTTCGGCGGCGGCTCTTGATCCGGGGGCGGTCGTTGCCGTCCGCCCCCGGCCTTTGAAACTATTTTGTGTTTGGCAGGATGACCTTAAGGTCGGGCGCAAAGCTAAATTACTTTGACCCCTTTCCTTGCGCCTTATGAACCTTTTTCATGTTCTTATGCTTGTGATATGCGGTTTTGACGATGAGGCCCTCGTCGCTGGAGATAGTCGTCACGCCAGCGGCCGGAATTGGCGCCGCAGTCACAGCCTGGGCGCCAAGAAAACAAGTCGCCGTCACGAGAAACATGAGATTTCGCATTGGCTCTACCTCCCAATAAGCCGGAGCCTTGCGCCCCGGTCGAGATATTTGTTTCAGAAATTCCGGGAAAGGAAATCTTTTTTTCGAGAGACGTAACCTTTCTGGCGTCTTCGGGCGTATTTATAGGGGCATCGCCAACGCGCCGAACGAAACCATGACAGACGCTTCTCTGACGCAGGTTCGGCGCGCCGCCCGGAAGCGGCGCATTGTCTACCGCCATAGCGTTTTCATTCGCCTGACGCATTGGATCAATGTGCTCTGTCTGAGCATTTTGTTCATGAGCGGCCTTCAAATCTTCAATGCGCATCCAGCGCTCTATCTCGGAAGCAAGTCGAGATTCGATCATCCGATTTTACAGATCGCGTCCAATGCCGACGCGACGCGCGGTGAGACGACAATCCTTGGCCGCACATTCGACACGACGGGACTTCTAGGTCTTTTCAAGGGGGAGGGAGAACCTCTCGAGCGCGCCTTTCCGCCAGCGCTCACGCTTCCTTCCTATCAGGACCTTGCGACCGGCCGCCGCTGGCATTTTAGTTTCGCCTGGCTGCTTGTCGCCAATGGCGTTCTCGCGCTCATCTATGGACTCGCAAGCGGACATCTTCGCAAGGATGTCGCACCAGCATGGCGCGATCTTCGGGCCATCCCGAAAAGCATCATCGAGCATGCGCGGCTGCGCTTCAGCAAGGGTGAGGAGGCGCTGCGCTACAACCCCCTGCAAAAATTGGCTTACGCCGTCATTCTGTTTCTCGTGCTGCCCGTCATAGTGCTCGCAGGCCTTGCCATGTCGCCGGGTATGGACGCCGCGGCGCCGTGGCTGCCCGCGTTGTTCGGCGGCCGGCAGAGCGCGCGCACGGTCCATTTCATTCTGGCGTTCAGTTTGGTTGCTTTCGTCATCATCCATCTTGCGATGGTCATCCTGACTGGACCGCTCAATAATTTGCGTTCGATGATCACCGGACGATACGCCGTCGAAGGCGAGGATCGATGAAACGATTTTTCCGGCTGGATCGCCGTGGATTCCTTATCGGCGCGGCTGGCGTCGCGCTCGCCGGATGTGATCGCATCAGTGAATCGGACCAGGCGCAAGACGTTTTCGATGGCGTCAATGAGTTGAGCTACAAGGCGCAACGCCTGTTGATTGGCGCCGATCGTCTTGCGCCGGAGTTTGCCGCAACGGAGATTTCCAGGAACTTCAGGGCCAACGGATCGATCGATCCGAAGGCGCCGTCCTATCGCGAACTCGTCCGCGATCAGTTCACCTCATGGAAGCTGAACGTCGGGGGCCTTGTGGAAAAGGCGCGCGATTATTCGCTGGATGAGCTTCGCGCGCTTCCATCGCGCACGCAAATCACGCGGCATGATTGCGTCGAAGGCTGGAGTTGCATCGGCAAATGGAAGGGCGTTTTGTTATCGACCCTGCTTGATGAGGTTCGGGTCAAGCCGCAGGCGCGCTATGTCGCGTTTTATTGCGCGGACCGGCTTGGCGCCGACGAGGCCGCGAGCAACCCGAACGAGGCCGAGAGCGATCAGGAAACTGATCCAGATGAACAGCCGCCGCAAACAGGCGCCGCCCTCGACGACCCGTCGACGCACTCCTACGAGACCATCGATCTCATCGACGCGCGCCACCCGCAGACGATCCTCGCCTATGACATGAACGACCGCGTTCTCCCCGTCGCGCATGGCGCGCCGCTGCGTCTTCGCGTCGAACGTCAACTCGGCTATAAGATGGCGAAATACATCATGCGCATCGAACTTGTAGAAAGCTTTGCCGGGATCGGGCGTGGCAAGGGCGGCTATTGGGAAGATCGCGGCTACGACTGGTACGCAGGGATTTAATGAGCTTCGTTTTCGACTAGGCGGAACGCGCTCGCGCCAGGAACAAACAACGCCTGACATCGCCGATCCCGTCCGAGTCGCACGAGTCAGACGGGATTTTTCAACATCAGAAGGCCGCTGCTGGCTCCAAGATTCTACAGCCAGCGTCTACCGCCCTCCGGGCCAACCGAATCCGTGTTGCGCTTGATGACATGCCAGATGAAAAGCACGATGACCGCGCCGATGGTCGCGCCGATCAGTCCCGCGCCTTGATCGAGCCTGTACCAGCCAATTGTCTGCCCGAGCCATGTCGCGACGAAAGCGCCAATGATGCCGAGCACCACCGTCATGATAAAGCCAGATGGATTGTAAGGCCCAGGCGCCAGAAAACGGGCGATCAGGCCGGCCACAAATCCAATAAGAATGATGTAGAGAATATGCATAGGCCGCCTCGCAAATTTGAATTGCCGGAAGCAAACGCGCTCTGTTGTCTAAAGTTGCGTTGGCGGCTCGTTCATCGCGACCGTTCGAGGCGCGCGATGAGGCTCGACGTGTCCCATCGCGAACCGCCCATGGTCTGCACTTCCGCATAGAACTGGTCGATCAGCGCCGCCGCCGGCAGGCTGGCGCCATTGCGGCGCGCCTCTTCAAGACAGATCGCGAGGTCCTTTCTCATCCAGTCAACGGCGAAGCCGAAATCGAATTTGCCCTCGATCATCGTTTTGGAGCGGTTCTCCATTTGCCAGGACTGCGCCGCGCCCTTGGAAATCACCTCGATGACGGCGGCTGCGTCGAGTCCGGCGCGTTTGGCAAAGTGAAGACCTTCGGCGAGGCCCTCGACGAGTCCGGCAATGCAGATCTGATTGACCATCTTGGTCAGCTGGCCGGAGCCTGACGGTCCCATCAGCCGCGAAGCCTTGGCGTAGGCGGAAATGACCGGTTCAACGCGCGTATAAATGTCGGGGTCGCCGCCGCACATTACGGAGAGCGCGCCATTCTCGGCGCCGGCTTGGCCGCCCGACACCGGCGCGTCGATGAAACCGTTGCCGTTCTGCTTGGCGATCGCGTGGAGTTCGCGCGCGACCGCCGCCGAAGCGGTGGTGTGATCGACGAAGACCGCGCCTCGCGCAAGGCCTGCGAAGGCGCCGTTCTCGCCGAGCGCGACGCTGCGCAGATCATCGTCATTTCCGACGCAGGCGAAAACAAATTCCTGTCCCTCCGCGGCGGCCCTGGGCGTCGCCGCATCCGCGCCGCCGAATTCCGCGACCCATTTCTGAGCGCGGGCGGCCGTGCGGTTATAGACGGTGACCGCGTGGCCTTTCCTTTGAAGATGCCCGGCCATCGGATAGCCCATGACGCCAAGACCAAGGAACCCGATGTTCGCCATTGCCATCCATCCTTTGCCGCGCGGGACGTAAGCCGGCCCGAGGTTTCGATCCTGCAACGATCTAGCCCTTTTTGCGGCTTCGTCTCAAGCGCCGCGCCGCGCTTTTCATTCACGGATCGGTGGTCAGTTGATCTTGTAGTCGAAATACTTTTCCCGAATCCGCGCGAAGGAGCCGTCGGCCATGCTCTCGTCGAGCGCCTTCTCGAACATCGCTTTCAGATCGACGTCCTGTTTGCGCAGGCCGATGCCGATGCCGTCGCCAAAAAAGGCCGGATCATGCGGAGCGTCGGCGACCAGCCTGCAACATTGCCCTTCTTTGCGGCTTTTCAGAAAATCGACAAGGGCGTCCTTATCGCCGATGACGAGATCGAGACGGCCCTCTGCGAGGTCGAGAATGGCTTCCTCGAGGGTCGCATAGGGGCGGATGTCGGATCGCTTGTAGACCTCATCGAGATAGCTCTCATGAGCGCCGCCCGATTCGACGCCGATCGTTTTGCCGACGAGGCCGTCCGGAGTCGTATTCGTGATGCTGCTCTGCCTGGACGCCATGAAAGCTGAAGGCATGCGAATATAAGGCCTCGTAAAGCTGATCTTCTCACGCCCCTCGTCGGTGATTTCGAGCGCGGCCATGATCGCATCATATTGATGGTTGAGGAGCCCCGGAATGAGCCCGTCCCAGTCCTGCGTCACGAAGCGGCAGGTCACCTTCATGCGCGCGCAGAGATCGCGTCCGAGATCGATTTCGAATCCGGCGAGTTCATTGTTGGCGTCAAGATAATTATAGGGAGGCCTCGCCCCCTCGCTGGCGATTTTGATCTCCGTCCAGACCTGCTCCTGCGCTTTTGTGCCGGACGGCGCCAGAAACACAAGCAGGGCGGCGAGGGCCGCGATTATCTGGAGCAGGCGCGAATATGCGGAGGATCCGCCAGGATCAAGGCGAAAGGGATCGCGCGCGGGCAGGGGCGTTCTCCTTGGAATGGAAGTGATAAGGCTCAGCGGCGCGCTTCTTGAGGCTCGCGGCCGCATCGGGCGGGACTATATAGAACTCACTTGGCGTGTCCAAAACAAGGGCAGGACAAGCCTCTTCAACTGGCGTCGCGCCGTGATTGAATGAGACCGGTCAATCGCCTATAGCAAACTTCGAAAGGGCGCCGATCCTTCAGTCGGCGTGGATTGACGGAGAAAGAACGGAATGGCCAGCGAGCAAGACGTACTGACGGCGCTGCGGGCTGTGCCGGGACCCGATGGCAGGACCCCTTTGCCGGAATCGGGGGCGGTCTCCGGCGTCTCGATCCGGGACGGCAAGGTTTATGTCTCGATTGCGATCGATCCGGCGCGCGCGGCTGCGATGGAGCCGATGCGCGCGGCCGCCGAAATCGCGCTCAGAAAAATAAGCGGCGTCAGCAGCGCGCTCGTCAGCCTCACCGCCGACCGCGCGCCGCCGAAAGCGCCGCCTGGCCCCGCCAAGGCGCCGGCCGCGCGCACAATCGGCATCCCTGGCGTCGCCAACATTATCGCGATCGCCTCCGGCAAAGGGGGCGTTGGCAAATCAACGACCGCCGTCAATCTGGCGCTAAGTCTCGCCGCTCTCGGCTGGCGCATCGGCATCCTTGACGCCGACATTTACGGGCCGTCCCTGCCGCGCCTGCTCGGCCTCAGCGGCAGGCCCCATTCCGAAGGGCGCGTCATGACCCCGCTCGAGGCCTATGGCGTCAAGGCGATGTCGATCGGCTTTCTCGTTGCGGAAGACGATGCGATGATCTGGCGCGGGCCGATGGTCATGGGCGCCATCCAGCAGTTGCTTCGCGACGTCGCATGGGGCGAACTTGACTGCCTTGTCGTCGACATGCCGCCCGGCACGGGAGACGCGCAACTGACCCTTGCGCAGAACGTGCCGCTCGCCGGCGCGGTCATCGTATCGACGCCGCAGGATCTCGCCTTGATCGACGCCCGGCGCGGCATCGCCATGTTCAACAAGGTCGAGGTGCCAGTCCTCGGCATCGTCGAAAACATGAGCTATTTCATCTGCCCTCATTGCGGCGGACGGTCCGACATTTTCAATCACGGCGGCGCGAGGCGCGAGGCGGAGCGCGACGGCGCGCCGTTTCTCGGCGAAGTGCCGCTGCATATGGACATTCGCGAGCGTTCCGATTCGGGGCGCCCGGTCGTGGCGACCGACCCGGAGGGCCCTCACGCCAAGGTCTACCGAGACATCGCGAGCCAGATCAAGGCCAGGCTCGAGAAGGGGGGGACTATGCGCGCCCCGCCCAAAATCGTCATCGAATAGAGAATCGTTGACGAGGCTTGCGTGAAACCGGGCAGATTCAAGGGTTTTGGATCCGGACGGACCTCAAATCGTGTATTACGGTAGCAAGGTACAACACGTATTGTTATATGTGAGGCATGGAAGAACCTCACGATCGATTGGCGATCGCCCGGCGTAATGCGGGCTTTGAGAATGCGACGGATGCGGCGCGCGCCTTCGGCTGGAACGAGAATACCTACCGCAGCCATGAGAACGGCGAGCGCGGCCTGCGGCTTGCGATCGCTGAACGCTACGCACGCGCATTCGAGACGAGCGCCGCCTGGCTTTTGACGGGGGAGGGCGATGCCGAAGCGGCGCCGGAACCCAAAAATATCGTGCGGCTGGTCGGCCGCATTGGCGCCGGGGCGGTCATCGACGCCGATTTTGAGCAGGAGCCGCCGGAAGGCTTCGCCGAGATCGAAATTCCTTATCCTGTCCCGGACGGCGCCGTCGCCTTCGAGATCGTCGGCGACAGTATGTGGCCGCGCTATGACCCAGGCGACATCGTTATCTGCTGGAAAGTGGCGCAGACCCGCACCGAGGCCGATGGTTGGGAAGCCGCCGTGCGTCTGACCGATGGCAGGCGTTATCTCAAGACAATTCGAAGGGTCAGCAAGGATCGTTTCGATCTCGTCAGCCATAACGCCGCCCCGATCTTGAATGTTCAGATCGAATGGGCCTGCAAAGTTTTTGGCAATATCCGCGCCGGCGAATGGAACTTGCTGGAAAGAGCGCCGCGCCGTTCCAGGTGATCTGGTCCGATCAGGGCCGGAGATCGCCCCGCGATCCGTTAATTATGCAGCCTCGGAGGCGCGAGTAAATGCGATCGTTCTTTCGCGCAGCGCTATTTGTAAAATTGCTGTTAGTTGTACATTTTGTGTTGTGCTTCTCTGTGCGTTATGTACAGTACGTTGTCGCCGCTGATCAGCGGCCACGGTCCAAGAGAAGGGTTAGCGCAATGGACAAACAGGGCAGCGACCAAAGAACGATACGCAAGACAAACGCCATTATCGGCGAGTTTGCCTTTGACAATGCGATTGACGCAAATAAGGGCGAAACCGCTGAATATCTTGCCCAAATGGCGTCTGAGCTCTTTACGCTTGCGAAGACGGCCCGGCTGGAGCGGCTGTCGTTGCTTCTCGATTTTGTGCGAAGGGAGGCGGAGGCCGAAACCGGCGCGGCCTGACGCCCACTCAAGGAGGCGAAAAGCCGCCCGGGCCTGACTCGCCGATACCGCGTCGAGATTGAGGCAACGGCTCGCTTCTCAACGAAATGAGCCGGCTTGCGCTAGCCGCCGGTGACGCTCATGTGCCGCGTCACCGCAGGCTTCGCGCCCTTACGATCGACGATGAAATCATGCCCTTTGGGCTTGCGCGCTATAGCGGCTTCAATGGTCTCGTTCAAGAGGTCATCGGATTGAGAGGCTCTCAGCGGCGCGCGCAAATCGGCCGCGTCTTCCTGGCCAAGGCACATGTACAGCGTCCCCGTGCAAGTTACGCGGACGCGATTGCAACCTTCGCAAAAATTATGCGTGTGGGGCGTTATAAGGCCCAGACGACCGCCGGTCTCGGCCACGCGGAGATAGCGGGCGGGGCCGCCGGTCTTGTAATCAATCGGCTGCAAGGTGTAGCGCTGCGACAATTGCTGCTCGACAATGGTCAGCGGCAGGAATTGATCGACGCGTTCGGCTTCAATGCTGCCAAGCGGCATGACTTCAATCAAGGTCAGATCCATCTCTCGGCCGTGCGCCCATTCGAGCATGGCCGGAATCTCGGCGTCATTGACGCCTTTCAGCACGACCATATTGATCTTGAGCGCGATGCCGGCCGTCTGGGCCGCGTCGACCCCCCGCATTACCTGCGACAGATCGCCCCAGCGCGTGATCGTCCGGAATTTTTGCGCATCGAGCGTGTCCATCGAAAGGTTCAGCCGCCGCACGCCCAGCGCTGCGAGATCAGCCGCATGAGCCGCCAACTGCGAGCCATTCGTGGTCAGCGTCAGTTCGCGCAGCAGGCCGGATTCGAGATGACGCGAGAGCGAGGTGAAAAAACTGAGAATGCCGCGCCGAACCAGCGGCTCGCCGCCGGTGATGCGCAATCGGCTCACGCCTCGATTGATGAAAGCCGTGCACAGGCGATCTAGTTCTTCGAGCGTTAGGACGTCGCGCTTCGGCAGGAAATTCATGTCTTCCGACATGCAATAGACGCAGCGCATGTCGCAGCGGTCCGTCACCGAAACGCGGACGTAGCTAATGGTTCGGCCGAACGGATCAACAAGCGGAGACGCTGTCGGAGCACGCTGTGCGTCAGCTTGGGAAAATTTGCTTATTATTGACATGCCGGAGCGTATGCCTATGCGAAAGCGTGAAAATCAGCAATACACAGAAACGTTGATTGCATGAAAAAAGTTTCAAAAGAACAGGCGGCAAAATGAGAAATGCGACTCACTGGCCAAGCGAATTGCGCCTGAAGGAAAACGGCCGGCTGCTCCATATCAAGTTCGACGACGGCGGGGAATATGCGTTGGCGGCGGAATATTTACGCGTCATGAGCCCGAGCGCGGAAGTTCAGGGCCACCGCGAGGAGGATCGCGTGACCGTCGGCGGCAAACGCAACTGCGTCATCATTGGCGTCGAACCGGTCGGCGCCTACGCCGTGCGGCTCAGTTTCGACGACCTGCACACGACAGGCATCTTCACATGGGACTATCTTTACGACCTTGGCGCCGGATTTGACCAAAAATGGGCGAAGTATGAGGCGGAACTGAAATCCAAAGGCCTCGATCGCGACAAACCCGGCCAGGCTTGAGGCAATTTGGGCGCTCCTTTGCCGATCGCCCGGGCGGCCGAATCGACCGGACGAACAGATTCTCAGGCTCGACGGCGTCTGTCGAGGAACGAATCACTTTTCCGATAAAGATATTTATTGAACGACGACGCGAGTCCCGACCTTCACGCGTTCGTAAAGGTCGACGACGTCCTCATTCGTCATGCGAATGCAGCCCGATGAAACCGCCTGTCCGATCGTATGCGGTTCATTTGATCCGTGGATTCGATAAAGCGTGCCACCGAGATACATGGCGCGCGCGCCGAGCGGATTGGCCGGGCCTCCCTCCATGAATTTCGGCAAGTCCGGGCGGCGACGCAGCATCTGCGCCGGCGGTTTCCACGACGGCCATTCGCGCTTCATCGCGACGGTCCTGGTTCCCGTCCAGGAGAAGCCGGGACGGCCGACCCCGACGCCATACCGGATCGCTTGATTGCCCGGCAGAATATAATAAAGGCGCCGCTCCTGATTGGAGATGATGATCGTTCCCGGCGCATAGCGGCCCGCATAAGGCACGAGTTCGCGCGGCGGCGCGGCTGCCTGCGGCCGGCCGGAGAGTTCTCCCGGATCCTGGGTGAATGAGCCTTGGCCAGGAGCCTGAGGCGGTTGTTGATATTCATAGGCTTTCACAGCCGGAGAGAAGAAGGTAGCGAGCGTAAGCCCGGCAGCGGCGCTGACCACTGCCAAAACGCGACGGCGCATGTTTGACGATCCTTGAAGATGGGTTGAATTGCGGTGAACCAGCGGCGGGCGCTGCATTGCCGCCATAATCTGATCCTGCCGCCAGCCTGACAATGCGATGACGCGATCGGAGCCGGCAAGCCGCCTGTTTTGTCGCGGCGCGTGTTCAAATGGCAACAACGCAGGCGGGATTTGGCTTCAGCGCATACCGCGCTCTATATAGGCCGGCGCGCGACGGCGCCTTTCGTGGGCGGTCGCCCCGGGTTTCTTTTCGCGCGGGGACCGAGCGCCATTCAACTTGAATGGGGACGAAAATGCCTTTTTCGACGCCGATGTCTCTGGCTATTTTTTTCGTGACCTGGTTCATCGTTCTCTTCGCGGTGCTTCCCTTTGGCGTTAAATCGCAGAGGGAATCCGGTGATGTGACCGAAGGCACGGATCCGGGCGCTCCTGTTGCGCCGCGCCTGCTCGTCAAAGCTCTATGGACGACCGTCATTGCGGCGGCGGCGTTCGCCGCGCTCTCGATTTTTGCGCATTTTGCCGAATCCTGACGTCCGGACGATCGACAAACGGTCCGCGCATGCGCGTTCTATTGACGGTGCGGGCCGATAAGGTTACTTGACGCACGCTCCCTTAGGAGAGCGCGTAGCTCAGTTGGTAGAGCATCTGACTTTTAATCAGAGGGTCATGGGTTCGAATCCCATCGCGCTCACCAAGCAAATCAAATGGTTAGCGCATTTGATTTCATAGCCTCATCGCTATGGCAACCGCCCAGCACACATTCCAGGCGCGAAGTCGGCCACGACAGCGATCTCTTGGACGAACGTCAGCCGTCCTGCTGGCGGGTCAAGAATCCGTCGACCGCAAGCTCGATGTCCGGAGTCTGAGGAAAACCGTTAAAATTCTCGAGGATTATGGCGTTCTGCGCCGCCCCTGATCCCTCGGATCGCGCAAAAGCGTCCCGGCTCGGCGCTGTCGCCGGGAACGAGACAAACTGCTCGCAAATGCAAATGGATTGCCGCCATTTGCAGAGCAAATCCTGAATCGTGGCAGATAAGCATCACAAAACGACGATCTCTTTGTCACAGCGGGAACAAACCGTCATGGCCTCGCCTGTTCATGCTAGGTCCTCCGTACACCCTTCTCACGCATGATATTTCGACTGGCGTTCGCATGATGGAAAAGCGCGTACCGGGGCTGGCTCTCGTCGCCGCCTTCATGACGCTGGCGGCCTGCGCATCCTACCGGTCCGCGCCTCTCGACCGGGCGCCGAACCTCGCCTCACGCGTCTCGGACCTCGTAGGGGCAAACAACAGGCGGATTACGCTTGCCGACCTCGATCGGATGGTGCTTGGCAACAATCCGGACCTTCGCGCCGCGCGGGCGAAGCTGGGCGTCGCGACAGCCCAGGTCATCGAGGCCGACCTGCTGCCGAACCCGCAGATTGCACTCTCCTATCCATTCTATATGGCCGGCCCCAACGGATCGGACGCGTTCAGCGTGGGGGTTGCGCAGGACCTCAAGTCGATCCTCCTGCGTCCGACGCGGCGCGAAATTGCCGACAACGCCGCCTCCGCGATCAATGCCTCGCTGCTTTGGCAGGAATGGCAGACCCTCGGCAAGGCGCGGCTTCTTTTTGTCGACATTGTTTCAGGCGAGCGGGCCGAGAAGGCGCTCCAGCGCAGTCGCAAGTTCCTCCAGGAACGGTTCGACCTCACGAAGGCGGCGATCAAGCAGGGCAATGCGACGCTGGCGGCGCTGTCGCCCGATCTTGTGGCGGTTGGCGACGTCGAAAAGAGCTACGACGATCTTGAACGGCTGCAGCTCAATCGCCGGCATCAACTCAATGCGCTTCTTGGTCTCGCGCCCGACGCGCCACTGCTTCTTGCCGGCGCGAGCGAGACCCCGCGCATCGACGCGCAGCGAATCCGCGCGGACATGGCGAGTCTCCCCGACCGCCGGCCGGATCTCATCGCCCTGCAATATGGCTACAGGTCGGAGGATGCGAAGCTTCGTCAGGCGATCCTCTCGCAATTCCCCAACCTCGCGATTGGACTGGTCGGCGGCCGGGACAGCAGCTCCATCTATTCGTTCGGTCCGGAGGCGTCGGTTGAACTACCGGTCTTCAATCGCAACGAGGGGGCCATCGCCCTGGAGCAGGCGACCCGCGAGCAGCTCAATCGCGAGTTCAATGCGCGATTGACCGCTGCGGAGGGAGAAATCGGCGCCCTCCTGTCGGAACAGTCGCTGCTCGCCCTCCAGTTGGCCGCCATTGAGCCGCGCCTGAAAGAGGCTCGCCTCATCGCCGAAAAGACCGAGGCGGCGTTCAAGCAGGGGTCGTTCGACGAACGCGCCTATGTCGACATCGAGGTGGCGCAACTGACGCGTGAGCAGGAGAAGATCGGCCTGCAGCAGGCCCTGCTCGACGGGCAGGTCGCGCTGGCCACGCTGATCGGCGCCGGCATGCCGCGGATTTCGATCGGCCCGGAACCGCCGCCGGCCGATGTGCTCGGGCTGTTTCAAGCCACTTCTCGATAGGCCCGTCGCCCGCCGCGTCGGGGAAGGCTCCGGCGAAGGAAGTAGAGTTCTCGCGGCGTTGTCGGCCGGCGGCTTGCAAAAGAAACGCAATTCGGCGCAAAGTCAGCCGGGAAAAATTCCCGGGAAAAAGGAAAATGTCATCTGGGACGAGGTCGATCTTCGGGCGCGCCGTTCTTCGGGCTGTGCGCGGCGTGGCCGTCACGGCCGCCGTCCTGACCGCCGGCGTGTTTTTGATATCAAACTTCCAGACGTCAGAGCCTGCCGGCTCCAGCGACGCTGACGACGCGCCGAAGGCGGTGGCGCAATCGTCTTCGCCGGGAAGCGAAGCGGCGGTCGTGAAGCTGGATTCCGGCGGCCAGGAGAAGGGCGGGATCGAAACGGCGGCTCCAAAGGAGATCGCCTATCAGGGTCAGACGCGCGCCTATGGCTCGATTCTGCCGCTGGACCGGCTGACGAGCCTTTACAACGCCTCCCTCGCCGCATCGGCGCAGCTTAAGTCGGCGCAGGTCAAACTGTCGGCATCGAGGACCGCGAACGAGCGTGCGCAAAATCTGCTTAAGGTATTCCCGACAGCCGTCGCGCAGGCCGAATCGGCCGAGGGCGCCTACAAAATCGACGCCGCCGCGTTCGAGGCCGTGCAGGCGGAGGGAGAGGCTGTTAGAAACACCGCGATCCAGGAATGGGGACCGATCCTCGGCCAGGCCATTGTCGCGAGATCGCCCCTGGCGGAAGGACTTGTGCTTCGCAAGTCGGCTTTGATCCAGCTGTCGCTGCCGCCTAGCGCGACGATCGCGGCTCCGGCCCGGATCAGCGTGACGCTGGGCGGCGGATCGACCGCCGAAGCGGACTTCGTCTCCGAGGCCGCGCGGACCGATCCCAAGATCCCGAACGTCAGCTATCTCTATAAGATACCCATGGCGCCCGGCGTCCTGGCTGGAATGAGCGTGCTCGCGTATTTGCCGAACGGCGCCGCCAAACCCGGCGTCGGCATACCCCCCTCAGCGGTTATCTGGCAGGCGGGAAAGGCCTGGATCTATGTCCGGGCCGGGTCGGACAGGTTCGAGCGCCGCGCGATCGGCGAAGAGGCGGCCCCGACCGCAGACGGCGGCTATGTGTTGCCGGCGACAAGCCTGCAGCATGACAAGCTGATTGTCGTCGCCGGCGCGCAAACGCTGCTGTCGGAGGAATCGAAATCACAGATTCCATCCGACGAGGACAGCAATTGACCGCAGACGGCGTCTTCGAACGACCGCGCACCGGATTCCAGGCCGCGATCATCGGGGCGGCGATCAGGTTTCGCCGGATCGTCGTCGCCCTGAGCTTTCTGCTTCTCGGATATGGCGCCCTTTCGGTCACCCAGGCGAAATACGACGTCTTTCCTGAATTTGCTCCGCCTCAGGTCGGCATCCAGACGGAGGCGCCGGGCCTCGCCGCGGAGGAAATTGAAGTTCTGGTCACGCAACCGCTGGAGAACGCAATCAGCGGGGTCTCCGGAATTCAGATGCTGCGCTCCTCGTCGAGCCAGGGGCTATCCGTCGTCAACGTGACCTTTGACCCGGGCAGCAATATCTACCTCGACCGCCAGGTCGTCGCCGAGCGCCTCGCTTACGCGACGCAGCAGCTTCCCGCCGGCGTGAAGCCTCCCGTCCTGACGCCGCTCACCTCGTCGAGCAGCACAGTCCTTGTGGCCGGCCTGACATCGAAGACGAAAAGTCTCATGGACATACGGACAGTGGCGGACTGGACCGTGCGCCTCCGGCTCCTCGCCGTGCCGGGAGTGTCCAAGGTCGCTGTCTTCGGCGGCGAGGTCCGGTCGATACAGGTGCAGGTCCATCCCGGCGATCTCGTGCGCTATGGGGTCGGGCTCGAAGATGTCGTCGCGGCCTCGCGCAAGGCCACCGCGGTCCGCGGCGCGGGCTTTCTCGATACGCCAAACCAGCGCATCATCTTTCGCAGCGAGGGACAGGCGGTGACGCCGGCGGAGGTCGGACGCACCGTCGTTACGACCAGCGGCGCCGCAAGCGTCGTCCTGTCAGACGTTGCGACCATCGCTGATGCGCCGGAGCCCGCGATCGGCGCGGCGACGATCATGGGCCGGCCCGGTGTGGTTTTCGTCATCTCGGCGCAGTTCGGGACGAACACGCTGGACGTCACGAAGCGCGTGGAGGAGACGCTTGCGACGCTAAGGCCCGCGCTGGAGGCTCAGGGCATAGAGCTCGACGCGACTCTTTTCCGCCCTGCGACCTTTATCGACGTCGCGACGAAGAGCGTGCGCGACGCGCTTTTGCTCGGCGGCGTCTTCGTGATCGTCGTGCTTTTTCTCTTTCTATTCGACATCAGGACCGCGGCGATCTCTTGCATCGCAATCCCATTGTCGCTTTTGGCCGCCGTCATCGTGCTGAACAGCCTTGGCATAACGCTGAATACGATGACCCTCGGCGGCCTCGCGATTGCGATTGGCGAAGTCGTCGACGACGCCGTCATCGACGTGGAAAACATCGTGCGGCGTCTGCGCGAGAACCGGCACGCGGCGCGGCCAAGACCCGCCGCGAGCGTCGTCCTCGACGCTTCGCTGGAAGTGCGCAGCGCCGTCGTCTACGCGACCTTCATCGTGCTGCTTGTTTTCATCCCCGTGCTCACGCTGCCAGGGATCGCCGGCCGCTTCTTCGCCCCTCTCGGCCTTGCTTACATTCTCGCGCTGCTGGCCTCCCTGATCATCGCGCTCACCGTCACGCCGGCGCTCTGCATGATGCTTCTGACGGGACGCGCGGGCGCGGACGAAGCATCGCGGCATGCGCCCCCTCTGGTTCGATGGATGCGCGAGCCCTACGAGCGCCTTCTCGGCAGAATCGCAAAACGGCCGACCGCGGTGATGCTGGCCACCGCCGCCCTCACGCTCGGCGGCGCTGCGCTGCTGCCCTTCTTCGGCAGCGCGTTCCTTCCCGAATTCAAGGAGGGTCACTATACATTGCACATGTCCGCCGTCCCTGGCACGTCGATCGCAGAATCCGAACGCCTCGGCCTCCTCGTCACCTCAGCTCTCGTTAACGTGCCGGCAGTCCGGTCGATTTCGCAGCGCGTCGGCCGGGCCGAATCAGCCGACGACACCTGGGGACCAAATTACAGCGAGATCGAAGTCGACCTGCGAGCCGGGCTGTCGGGCGCCGAATTGAGCAAAGCGGACGCCGACATAAGAACGGCGCTTCAGGGCTTTCCCGGCCTAAACTTCTCTTTGAAGCCGTTCCTGACCGAACGCGTCGAGGAGACGCTCTCGGGCTATACCGCGGCGGTCGCGGCCAACATTTATGGGAACGACCTCGACGAGCTCGACGGCGTGGCGAAGAATGTCGCCGCTGTTATGGCGAGTGTCCGCGGCGCGAGGGACGTGCGCCTGCGAACGCCCGCCGCGACGCCGCAGCTCACCATCAGGCTGCGTGACGAAGATCTCGTCAGGTGGGGCCTCGATGCCGTCGATGTGCTCGATATCGTCCGGGCCGCTTATCAGGGCGACGTTGTCGGGCAGGCGTACGAAGGGCATCGCGCCTTCAACGTCATAACGCTGCTCGACGCTGAAAGCCGCAACAGCGTGGCCAAGATCGCGGATCTTCCTCTGCGGACGCGCAGCGGAGCCTACGTTCCTTTGGGTCAGATCGCCGATGTGAGCCAGACCACCGGCCGATATCAGGTGGATCACTTCGGCGCCCGCCGCCTGCAGACCGTGACCGCCGATGTCGTTGGCGGCGACGTTGTCTCCTACGTCGCCGAGGCGCAGAAAGCGGTGTCGGCGAAAGTCCGGCTGCCGCCGGGCGTCTATGTGGAGTTCGCGGGCTCCGCCGAGGCGCAGGCGCACGCGCGCCGCGATTTGGTCGTGCATTCGCTCATGGCCTTCGCGGGCGTCCTTCTTCTCCTGTCGCTCATCACCCGGAACTGGCGCAATCTCGTTCTCATCCTCGTCAATATTCCGTTCGCGCTCGTCGGCGGGGTGGTCGTGATCTATTTCACAGGCGCCATACTGACCATCGGGTCGATGGTGGGGTTCGTCGCGCTCTTCGGCATCTCCCTGCGGAACTCCATCATGATGATTTCGCACTACGAACATCTGGTGAGCGTGGACGGCATGCGATGGGGGCTGCAAGCGGCCGTCAAGGGCGCCGGGGACAGGCTGACGCCGATCGTGCTGACATCTCTCGTCACCGCTCTTGGGTTGCTGCCGCTCGCAGCCGGCATGGGCGAGCCGGGCCGCGAGATCCAGGGTCCGATGGCGCTGGTGATTCTGGGCGGCCTTTTCAGCTCCTCGGCGCTGAACCTTCTCGTTCTGCCAACGCTAGCCTTGCATTTCGGCCGCTTTAGGCCGCCAGGAACCACGCAGTTGCCCTTCGACCAGACTGACGCCAGGCTGGCTCCGCCTTAATACATGCGAGACGCCGCCATGGGCGCGGTAATCGCCTCCGATTGCCGCCCGTGAACCCATCGGCGTCCCCGCTCAGCCGAGCGCTGCGAGACAAAAATCAATCATCTGATCGACGGTCGGCTCCGGCTCCTGCTCGCGTTCGAGCATGAGCCGCGGATGGCAAAATTGCAGGCAGGCGCTGCGCACGAGCATCGCCGCGAGTTCGGGATCGCTGACATGGAACTCCCCCTCTCTCGCGCCCTGGGCTATGACTTCGCCCAGCGATTTGTCCAGTTTCTCCACATGTTCATGCACAATTGGCCAGTTCTCATTGAATGCCGTTTCGACAAGTTCGAACAGCTTTCGATTGGAGCGCAAGCGCTGTGCAAAGGCCTCTCTGATCGCGATCACGATTTCGCGCAGTCTTTGACGGGCCGAATCTGATTGCCTGACGATATCGCCGACCGTCGTCTCGATTTCGCTCAGAAGGCGGCGTCCGACCGCCTCATTGATCTCGGCCTTTGAGGAGAAAAAGCGATAGACGTTGGCAGGCGACATATGGAGTTCATGCGCGATGTCGGCGACGGTCGTTTTTTGAAATCCGACTCCGGCGAACAAACGCTCCGCAACGTCGACAATGTTGAGATAAGTGTCATGCTCTCTCAGATCAAACGAGTTTTTCATCCCGCAATCCAAATAAGCTGGAGAAGCAAATAGCGCTATGACCGGTTATGAATAACCTATTTTGTCAGAACTGTCTGATTTTCCCAATGAAGAAATTGTCATACTGATCTAGAATGGCTGATTTCCAAAGCGCTGCTTTTCGTTATATTGTACTGTCCGTCGCCGTAAAAATGAATAGGCGAAAATCTGCCTGGCGATCCGATAAGGGGAGCTGAATCGGCCCCGGCGAAGGCCTGCTGCAAACTGGCTGCGTTCTGCCGAGGCCGTCCGACATAGCCCTGATTGATTGGATCGCCGGAGAGGCGAGCGATCGTCAGCGGCATCCGGTTCAGTTCGCATTGGAGCCTTGGCGCAATCGCGAACGCGCCTTGCCTGCTCTAAAAGGATCCGAATGCTGTCCCCAGCGCGATCACGGCGACAAGCCCGAGAATGGCGCCGACGATCGCAACCATGACGATGTCGAAATAGCTTTCGCGGTGCGTCGAACCGCAGACCGCGAGCAGCGTGACGACCGCGCCATTATGCGGCAGGCTGTCGAGCGTGCCCGCGCCGATCACCGCGACCCGATGCATCAGCGCCGGGTCGATGCCCTGTTGGGCGGCGACCTTCATATAGGCGTCGCCGAGCGCCTCGAGTGCGATGGTGAGGCCGCCCGAGGCCGAACCGGTGAGAGACGCAAGCACATTCGTCGCCACCGCGAGCGACACCAGAGGACCACCCTCGATGCCGAGCACCCAGTCGCGCACCATGGCGAAGGCCGGCAGCGCCGCCACGACCGAGCCGAAGCCGACGAGGCTGGCGACGCTGAGGACGGGGAGGGCGGACGCATTGGCGCCGGCGTCCATGGTTGCGCGCAGCGTCGGCAGACGTCGGTAGTTGACGGCGATCAGCACGACGATCGCGGCAAAGAGCGCCGTAACGACGGCCCAGACGCCGCCTACGGCGGCCAGAGACGTCCCACCCCAGGCTTCGTCGGCGAGATAGGACGCGTCGAGCCGAGGGAGGATAAATAGCGACATCAATAAATTGACGCCAACCACGATGATCAGCGGCAAAACGGCCAAGCCGATCGGCGGCCCGCCGACGCTCTGATCGCCATGCTTGATCTCGGCGGGATCAAAGGAGCCCGAGGTCGTGGCGCGCTCGCGGACGGTCAGATCCTCGGCAGCATGCTCCGCCGCGGCGCCCGGGGCGTCGTCCTCGCCGTAGCCTTCACCCTTGCTGCGCGCCTTGGCCTCCGCGCGCGCAAGCCACCAGAGGCCGAAGCCAAGCATGATGACTGATGCGATGACGCCAAGGCCCGGCGCGGCGAAGGGGGTGGTTCCGAAAAACGGCATCGGAATGGCGTTCTGGATCGCCGGCGTTCCCGGGAGCGCTGACATGGTGAAGGTGGATGTGCCGAGCGCGATCGCCGCCGGCATCAAGCGTTTGGGGATCGCCGCAGTGCGAAACAGCGCATGCGCCATTGGCGCCAGCACGAAAAATGCGACGAAGAGGCTGACGCCGCCATAGGTGACGAGCGCGCCCGCGAGCACGACGGCCAGCACGGCGCGCTGTGGTCCAAGCCGCAAGGTCATGAAGTTCGCGATCGCGGTGACCGAGCCGCTGTCCTCCATAAGCTTGCCGAACAGCCCGCCGAGAAGAAAAATCGGGAAGAACTGCATGATGAAGCGCGCTGCGCTCCCCATGAAGGTTTGCGTCCAATGGGCGAGCAGCGGCTCCCCGGCCAATCCGGCCGCGAGCACAGCGGCGGCGGGGGCGAGCAAAAGCACGCTCCAGCCCCGATAAGCCAACCAGATGAGGAGGCCGAGAGCGACAAGGATGCCGAGAAGTCCCATGCGTTAAATTCCTTCGAGAAGAACGTCCAGGTCGAAGGTAGAGCGACGCCCAAGATCCAGCGCATGGGCCTCCAGAAAGTTCTGGGCGGATTTTCGTCCCTCATCGCGCAGCATCGAAAAAAAGGCCCATTCGGCATTGAGCTTCGAGGATGCCCCAAGCTCGGTCATGATGTCGTTCCTGACGAGGTGAATGCGCATGCTGGCCCAAAGCGCGCCTTCGCCGTCGCCCGGATCCGCGACTTTCCGCAACAGCGCCATCATGCGCAACTCCTTCAGCGCAACGGCGTTGAAGGACACCTCATTGAGACGGTTCAAGATTTCCGCGGCGGTGCGCGGCACGCCTTTGCGCTCGACCGGATTGATCGGTATCAAAATGGTGTCGTGCGATTTGCACTCCCGCACCAGAGTGGAGAGCGTTGGGTTGCCGGAATAGCCGCCGTCCCAATAAGCCTCGCCATCGATCTCGACGGCCTGGAACATGGTCGGCAGACACGCCGAGGCGAGCAGCACATCAGGGGTAATGGCGCTATTCTTGAAGACCTTGCCTCGGCCCGTGCGAACATTTGTGGCGGTGACGAAGAGGTGGATCGGCGACTGCGCCAGCACCTCAAAATCGATAAGATCGGCCAGAATGTCACGCAAGGGGTTCGAGCCCCTCGGATTGAGATCGTAGGGCGAAAACAGCCGCGACATCAGATCCATTGCAACATAAATCGGCGAAGAGTCCAGCGTCCACCGGCCAAGCAGCACATCGATCGGCCCGCGCTGGAATGGGCTGAAGCGCGCCGCGTCCGAGACGCGCCGCCAGAAGGCCTCGAGCGCCTCGCGGGCGCCCTCGGGGCCGCCCTTTTGATAGCCGTGAACCAGCACCGCCGCGTTCATGGCGCCGGCCGACGTCCCCGAAATGCCGTCAATTTCGAGCCACGGCTCCTCCAGCAAACGATCGAGCACGCCCCAGGAGAAAGCGCCATGCGCGCCGCCACCCTGCAACGCGAGATCGACAAGGATGGGATCGCGTGTGATTTTGGGTTGGGCCGCTTCCATTGACGTCTGACCTTGTGGGAGCCATCGGGACAAGCCATCTCGCTCCCGATATAAGTTACTCAAGCCAGAGCGTCACGCTTTTTTGCTGTGACGCGGACGGCTCGCGTACCGCCCAAGGGCGGAATTCTGCGCCGCCCTCGAGGAGGGGAGAAACCAGCGAACGCCGCTAAGTCTGCGCAAAAGAGAAGGCAGGCCAAGCGAGCATCGGGTTCGATTTCTAATGATTGAAATCTCAGTCGCTGTGACGCAGGCGCCTAAAGGCGTTCGCCCCGCACGGTCATGAAAGGCTTACGGCCGGCGGGCAGGTTAAGCAGGTTCGGGCGCGGCGACGAAGAGCGTAGCATCTCAATCCTATGCGCCTCGTCCCAAATTAGCGGCCGGGGATCGATGTTTCGGGCGGCGCGGGCTTGTCGTCGGGGGCTCGCCCCGAAAGCAGGACTGCGATCCAGCGGCTGCCTGGAAATTGCTCGCAGACGGTGAGACATGCGATTGCGATCGGAACGCCGATGAAGGTCCCTGGCAGGCCCCAGATGAAGCCCCAGAAGAACACCGAAAAAACGACGAGAAAGGGCGAGATGGCGAGGGTCTTCGCCGTAAACAGCGGTTCGAAATAACTGCCGATGAGGAACTGGACTATGCTTAGCGTCGCGAGGACGAAAAGAGCCGTTTCCCATGATCCGGTTTGAGCGAATGCGAACAGAGCCGGGAGCAGCGTTGCGATCAGCGGCCCGATGAAGGGGATGTAGTTCAGCGCGAATGCGATCACGCCCCACGCGGCGGCCGGTTCAAGGCCGACGGCAAGACAGAATCCCCAAACCACAAGCCCGGTCAAAATGCTCGCTATGGTGCGCACCAGCATGTAGCGGCGGAATTTTTTTGCAATTTTGGCGATGGCGGCGAGGAGCCTTGCGCCATTGGCCTCATTTCCGAGCGATTGCAGATTCTGGGCGAATTCCTCGGCTTCGAGAAGACCCATCGCCATGAAGATGAAGACGAGAAGAGAGAAGCCCACCAGCGTGTTGACGCGGACGGCGACCTCCTGAAAGACGCGCAAAAGCCAGATCACATTGAAGCGCTCGGCGACCATTGCGACGATGAAAATATCATGCAATTCGAGCCACTGTGTTCCCGCCACGTAAAGGCTTTGAAAGCGGTCGAAGTTCTGGCTGAGCCATTGTGCGATGAGACCGCCGCCCCACACGACGATCGAGGCGAGCTTGACGACGATGATCACCGTCACAAGAACCGTTACGATCAGCGCGAGGCCGCGTGGAATCCACCTTTGCAGCGCCTTTTGCAGGGGCCAAACCAGCGCGATGGCGAAGAGCGCAAAAGCGACCGGTTCAAAAACGGCGGGGGCGAAATAAAGCGCCTCCACGATCAGAAATGCGATGATCAGCGCGCATGCGATGCGAACGACATTATTGTCCATGTTTCATTCCCCCACACGATGCGCAAGGCGACCGGCTTGAAAAAAAGAAAGTGGCGGCGCATGTTGCCTCGCCGTTCCGGCACATGCGCATCCAGGGTGATTTCCGATGTCCGATCTCGTCGTCATTGTCTATCCAACTGAGGAGAAAGCCGAGGAAGTGCGCAAGCGCCTCTTCGAGCTGCAAAAGGAATATCTGATCAAGCTCGGGGACGCCGTCATCGCCACCAAATCCCCCGATGGCCAGATCAAGCTGCACCAGGTCGTCAATACAACAGCCGCCGGCGCTGTTTCCGGCAGCTTCTGGGGCCTCCTCGTTGGGATTCTCTTCCTCAATCCGCTTCTCGGCGCGGCTTTGGGAGCCGCGGGCGGCGCTCTTGGCGGCGCGCTCACGGACGTCGGCATCAATGATGATTTCATGAAGCAACTCGCGGAAAGCATCCAGCCCGGCAACGCCGCTCTGTTCGTGCTCATAGAGGATATGACCGGGGACAAGGTCATCGCGCAGATCAAGGACTACGGCGGCGTCGTGCTGAAGACGTCGTTCGATGAGACCAAAGAGCAGTTGCTTCGCAACGCTCTCGCCAGCGCCACGGCCGCCGCCGCCGCGGCTCCGGCTGAAGTCCCGGCGGGCGGCGCTTCATCCTGAGGCGCGCCACATCCCAGCGAGGCGTTGCGACAGCGCATCAAGGCGGCGCCGCCGCCTTGACCGGCTCTTCTGCCGCTCCCACGTGAAGGCCTTCTTCGATCCTTGCGATCATGTAGGGAAAGAAGGGGTTGGATGACATACGCAGAATTGAATCCAGGCTGATGATGAGAGTCCCGCGCTCGCCGCGCGGGGCGATAGCGCCAAGGTTGAGACCGAAGTTTTCTGCTGGATCCGGCCGCAATCCATAAAGTGAATCGCTGATCGGAAATGGCAGGGCGACATGCGACAGAGAATAGACGCCGGGCGGATAGAAAAGCCCGAGCGGGCGTGAGGCTTCGCTGACCGCGCCTGCCTCGGTGACGCGTTCAACGGCCTCGCTGCTATCTCCGTTCGCATTGACGATGGTCGCCGTTCTGAACAGCCGCGGCGGCTGCGGCAGGAGACGCGACAAGGCCGTCTCCGACGCGGTCCGCAAAAGTTGACCAAATTTGGCGCTCCGGTTCAGATCAAACAGCACGAGTTCGCTTCCATTCGATGGAAGCTGCGCGTAAAGCGACGATGTGATTGCGCGCGTCGAGACAGTGAAATCGACGACCGACTGAAAGGTCAGAAGCGGCGCGAGCCGATCGAGCCGCTTTTCCCGCGCGAGGCGGGTGATCTCCTGCTGAAGCACATGCGTCAGCAAATAGGATTGCCGCGCGCCATTCACCGGAAAAGAATTGTATTTGAACGGATTGAACTCCGGCAGCACGCTGAGCCACGCCGCCTTTGCAAAGGCTGGAAGCACGGACGGCAGCGCCGCCCATCCGGCGAAGCGCGCAAATCGCGTGACGCCGACCATCGGGGAAATAAGCACAATGCGATCCGGGCGCGTCAGGCGCGGATCCTCGATGGCGTCGAGGGCATATTTCAGCGCGAGCGCCCCGCCGTTCGAGAAGCCGACGAGATGCAGCGGCAGCGTCGGACCGATCCGCCGTCGCGCTTCCCTGACCGCAAGCCGCGTCGCCGCCATCCAGTCCTGCCATTGGACGTCGGTGAGGGCGCCTGGAACCGTGCCGTGCGCCGGCAGGCGGATGGCGACTGATACGAAGCCATGGTCGCGATAGGTTCTCGCTATGTGGCGCAGACTATAGGGCGAATCCGTCAGTCCGTGCAGCAGCACGACGGCGCCGAGCGACGCACCCTCGGGCTCCAGCTCATAGGAGCGGTTCCAGTCCTGCGCAAAACCTTCCGGATAGACGGGACTGCCTGCGAAATAGCGATTGACCGGGATACGCTCGTCAGCCTCGAGTTTATCGGTCACTTCCCGCCGGACATCCGCGAAGATTTTATCCTCGGCGCTGAGATAATCCGTCCAACTCGCGTGGTCGATCGCCTCGGCCGTCAGCTCGTGCGGCGCGTAAGTGTGCCAGAGCTCGAGAGGCGCCCCGCGCTGCGAGGCGTAAATACGGGCGCCGAGCAACGTCACGGCGATCAAAGCGAGAGCCATCGCGCCCCGCTTCGCGATCTTCGTCAGTCGAGCACGCACGCTTTCCTATCCCTCCCGATCGCCAGAGGCCGGTTCGGCGCCTGATTTTCGCCGCGGCGACTCACGCTATCGCATGACGCGGAACACAAAACATGACGCCGCCCGCTGCGATAGACGGAAATGAGGCGCCCGATGGGTTTTTGGACGCAGCGCCAAGCGGGGGGACGCAGCGCTCAGTTGGGCTTTGGCGCGAAGCATTATGGGAAGCTCAAGAATTTTGAGCTATGACAGAGCTTGAAGTCGATATTGACGCAGAGGGATCCATGCGCTTTGCAGCTCTCATTTTGGTCTGCGGCGTTTTAGTGGGGTGCGGCCGGCCGGCCGGCGTGCTGGCCCCCATCGAGGCAACCGTGCCGAATGCCGCGCGGGTTGATCTTCTCGTCGCGACGACGCGGGCGCCTTCAAAGGACCCCGGCATACTTTTCTCGGGCGAACGCGAAACCAGGGTTGCGCTGACGGACATCACTGTCTCCATTCCGCCGGACGACCGGCGGCGAGTCGGTCAAATCCAGTGGCCGACAAGCCTGCCGCCTAATCCGGAGACCGATTTCGCGACGCTCAACGTGACGCCGCTCACGGATGGCCGGCAACCGCAAGCCTGGTTGAAACAGCATCTGCCGCGCAACCGCCGCGTGCTCGTCTTTGTGCACGGCTTCAACAATCATTTTGACGATGCTGTCTATCAGTTGGCGCAAATCGCGCACGATTCCGGCGCCGACGCCGCCCCAATCCTGTTCACCTGGCCGTCGCGCGGAAATATTTTCCAATATGTCTATGACCGGGAGAGCACGAACGCTTCCCGCGACGCGCTCGAAGAAATGCTGCGAAACGTCGCGAAGGACCCGAGCGTCGGCGAAATCACCGTCATGGCGCATTCCATGGGCTCCTGGCTCGTCATGGAGGCGTTGCGCCAAATGTCGATCCGCGACGGCCGCGTGGCGGCGAAGGTGCGAAACGTCATTCTTGCGTCGCCGGATGTCGACGTCGATGTTTTTGCGACGCAATGGCGCGACATCGGGCAACCGCGTCCACGCCTGACCGTATTCACGTCGCGAAATGACGCCGCGCTGCGCGTCTCGCGCCGCCTCGCCGGCGATGTCGACAGGCTGGGACAGATCGATCCAATGGCGGAGCCCTATCACTCGGCGCTGGAGAAATCGGGGATCGACGTGATCGACCTTAGCGCCCTTTCGGTCGCCGGCTCTCTCAATCACTCCAAATTCGCCGAGAATCCTGAGATCGTCCAACTCATTGGCAAAAGGTTGATCGCCGGCCAGACGCTGTCCGGCTCGGAGGCGACGCTCGGCGAGCGCGTTGGCGGCTTCGCCATGGGCGTCGGCCAGACGGTTGGCGGCGTCGCCGGCGTTGCGCTCAGCGCCCCGATCGCCGTCGTCGATCCGAATTCCCGGCGCGCCTATGACGATCAGCTGAAGAACCTCGGCGATGTCGTCGACGAAACAGTGGGAACCGCGACGGATCAATAGTCGGTCAATCTGTCAGAGCCGGATCATCATCGCGGCGCCGAAAACGATGGCCAGAACGAGAAGCGAGACGGCGGCGGCGGGCCACTGCCTGATTTCGCCGTCCGCCCGCTCCAAAGCCGCGCCAATGACGAAGCTTTTGCGGAAGGCGTCCTCGCCGATGCCGATAATGTCCCCCGCGGGCGGGCGGGGCAGGCGGTCGCCCCAGCGCTGCAAGAGGAGGGCGAGCGCAGCGCCGATGAGAACCGGCCACAGGCCTTCCCAAAGCGCGTAAGGGGTCAGCGCATCGGCGATGTGGCCGCCCATCCGCGGATAGAGCAGCCAGGGAACCAGCACGGCCGCCAGCGCCATTGCGAGCCAGGGTGCGATGAGCCCCGCCGGCGCCGCTGCTTCGGCGTCCTGCGAGGCCGCGCCGGCGAGACGGCGCAGGAAATGCAGCATCAAAAGCGTGGTGCCCGCCGCCGAAAATGCTGCGAGCGCGCCGACAGGGCCGCCTCCCAGTTGCGTCTTGACCGCGAGTTTCGCCAGCGCGCCGCCCGTCAAGGGCAATCCCCCCAGACTCAGCGCCAGCACCAAAGCCGGCGCCAACGCCAGCCACAGGCGGCGGCGGGATGACGCCGCCGCGACCCCGACGGCGAGGAAAAGCGCTCCTTTCACAATCACATGATGGGCGCCATAGAAAGCGGCGTCGAGCGCCGCGCTCCGGTCGCCGGCGGCAAGCCCCATGCCGAGCACGGCGGCGATCACGCCCATCTGGCTGATGCTGGAATAGGCGAGAACCGTCTTCGGATTTTGCTGCGTGACGCCGATGGCGACGCCATAGAAAGCGGAAAACAGCCCGATTGCCGCCAGTGTCTCGCCCCAGCCGGGCAGGGCGGCGCCCAACGGCAAAAAGCGGATCAAGCCAATGACGCCGGCTTTCACGGCGGCGCCGCTCAGAACCGCTGCCGCCGGAATGGGCGCCGCCGAATAGGCAAGAGGCATCCAGCCATGCATGGGAACGAGCGCGATTTTCAGCCCGAATCCCAGGACGGTGAGCGTCAGCGCCGCATCGCGCCAGGGCGAACCCGGCAGCGCCGCCATGACGTCACGGATTGCAAGGCTGCCGCTCGGCTCGCCCGCCGCCAGCAGAACGAAGCCCATCAGCAAAAAAGTCTCGCCAAGCACGGTGAACGCCATGTAAACGCCGCCCGCACGCGCGGCCGCCGCGTCGTCATCATGCGCGACCAGTACAAAGGCCGGGATGCTGACGAGCGCGTAAACAAAATAGAAGGTGAGAAGGTCGGCGGCGATGAAGACGCCGAGGCTGCCGGTCAGCGTCAGAAGCCAACCGACAGCAAAGAGTTCGGCTTTTGGTTTACCGCGCAAATCCCGGAATGCGTAGACGCCGCCGCCGATCCAGAGCAGGGCTGCGACGGCGAGCAGCATTGCGCCCGGCGCATCGAGCAGGAGACCGAGCCGGAGCGCTGGTAGCGCGAACGTCAATGGTGGACCGCCGATCGCCAGCAGCGCAGCGGCGAGCCCAGGGAGCGGAGCGAAGGGCGCCAGCGCCAGCGCATGGCGGCGCAGCCTGCCGGACAGGCAGGCGACGAGCAGAATAAGCGGCGCCGCCAGCGTTCCGACAAGCATCCCTTGGCCAATCGCGCCGCCGATCATGGGAGCCCTCCCAAAGGCAGCCGGCCGATTTGCAGCAGCTCGAAGAAAGCCGGCGGCGCGAAGCCGAGAAGCGCCCCGACAACAGCCAGCGCCAGCGCGATGGCTTCGCGGCCGCGCCGCGGCCGCGCCTTCAGAAGCGGGCTTCCATTCGCCAGCGCCGGGGCGAGGGCGCGATAAATGTAACCGCCGGCGAGAAGGCCGCCGGCCAATATTACAACAGCCCAGATCCATTGGCCGGCCTCGACAGAGGCTTTGAGCAGAAGCCATTTTGCCGCGAAGCCGCCGCTCGGGGGCAATCCCATCAGGGACAGGCCGCCAAGACCAAACGCAAACACGGTCATCGGCATCGCCCGGCCAAGGCCGCCAAGCTCTTTGATGCGGTCATGGCCGAGGCATTCGGCGACAAGGCCCGCAGCGAGAAACATCGCGGCCTTGGCGAAGGCATGCGAGAGGGTCTGCATCAAGCCGCCGCTCCAGGCGACCGCGGCCCAGGGATGCGCGCTGCCGGCGGCGAGCGGAAACATCAGGAACAGATAGCCGATCTGCGCGACGGTCGAATAGGCAACGAGGAGTTTGAGCCGCGCCTGCCGCAGGGCGAGCACGCTGCCGAACAGAATCGCCGCCGAGCCAAGCGAGGCGAGGATCGCCATTGCCGTCTCGTTGGGAATGGCCGGCAGCACGTCGAACCACAGCCGCACGATCAGAAAAAATGACGCCTTGACGACCAATGCCGAGAGTACGGCGCTCGCCGCCGCGGGCGCGTTGGCGTGCGCTGGCGGCAGCCATAAATGCAGCGGGAAGAGAGCGGTTTTGGCGAGAAGGCCCGCCGTCATCAGCCCGGCCGCGACCCAGACGGCGGGCTCGGATTGAATCCGGCCCGACAGAAGCACGATGTCGAGCGTCCCGTAAGCGCCGTAGAGCAAAGCGACGCCAAGCAGATAGAGCACCGACCCAAACAGGGCGAAGAGCAAATAGCGCAACGCCGCGACAAGCGTTTCCGGCCGCCCGTCGAGGCAAACAAGCGGCACGGCGGCGAAGGTCAACAGCTCCAGAGCGACATAAAGATTGAAGAGATCGCCGCCGACGAAAACAATGTTCAACGCCGCCAGAAGCGCCTGCAGCAGCGTCCAGAACGCCAGCGGCGCGCGCGCCTCGGGAACGTCCTCGGGCGTGCGGAAATTGGCGCGCGCGAAAAGTCCCGCGGCCGCGATCACCAACGCCGCCGTCACCAGCATCACGGCCGAGAATCCATCGGCCCGCAAGGCGATCCCAAGCGGCGGACTCCAACCGCCAAGAACGTAGACAATCGGCCTCTGCGCGCGGAAAACGGCGAACGCGATGGCGCTGGCGACGCCTAGTGAAAACGGCATGAGCGCGAGGGCGATGCGTTCGGCGTTTCGCCCGCCGAGCAGAAACGACAAAAGCACGCCCGCGACCGGTAAGACGATCGCAAGGACCAGCAGAAAGCCGCCGGTTGTGGCGTGTATCACGTATCGGCTCCGTCGGCAGGAGGCTTTGGCGGCGGGGCTGTTGGTCGCAGCGACGTCCGCCCGGTTTCCTGAAACAGCCGGAGCAACAAAGCGATGGCGAGCGCGCTTGCGGAAAAAGCGACGACGATGCCTGTGATGACCATTGCCTGAGGCACGGGGTCTGCGGGAAATCCGGCGGCCGCGCCCTTGCGGGCCATGATGCCAAACATCAGAAACACGCCGCTGCCGAGCAGATTGAAGGCAAGGATCTTGCGCAGCGGCTGCGGCTTGACGATGAGGCCGTAAAGGCCAAGACCGACCAGCGCCGCGCCGATCAGCCCCGCCAGCGTCGCAGCGGTCATGGGCGTGGCGCCCGTGTTGGCGGACCCGCGACGAGCATGGGAAGAATCGCCGCGATGGTCAGCGTCATGAACGCCTCGATGAAAAGGATAAGCGGCTTGGCGAAGCCTGAAGGGTAGGCAAGAAAGCTTCCCGCCGCCAGAACGCCCGCGGCGCCGATCGCCATAAAGACCACCGGCCCGGCAATGAGCGTCATGCGCAGCCAGAAGGAATTGATCTGCGGGGCTTCCACGAGTCTTGCCATGATGACGATCATCCACATGGCGGCGAGAAGGGCTCCGCCCTGGAAAGCGCCGCCCGGCTCATCCGCGCCGACCCAGAAGATATGAATGCCGATGAGCACGCCGAGCGGCGCCAACATTTGAGCGAGGAAAGCGAGCGCGCCCTCAGGCCGCCCCGCACGTGGGGCGCCGGGGGCGCCCCCCCACAAGTGGTCAGGCGCGAGCGACCATACGCCGATGACGGCGAGGACCAGCACCACCTTCTCGAGCATGGTGTCGAACGAGCGATAGGCGATCAGGACAGCGGTGATCGGGTTGCCAAGGCCGGTCGCGGCGAGGTGCTCAGCCGCGGCCGGGGCCAGCGTCGGCGCCGGATCAGGCAAAAGAAGCACAACAGCTGCGAGCGCCGCCGCCACAACGGCGCAAAGGACTCCGGCAAGGACGCGCAAGGGCGTGCTGAGTTGCTCGTCCACGGTCGATCTTTCGGCCTCGCGCAGCCGCGCCGCGGCGCCTATCAGCAGAACGCCGGTCACGCCGCTACCGATCGCAGCCTCCGTCAGCGCCACATCGACCGCGAACAGGCGAACCCAGACGATCGAGAGCAGCAATCCATAGGCGACATAGCCGACGACCGCCGCGAAAGCCTCACGCGCGAGTATGGTCCAGGCCGCGACGGCGAGAACCAGGCCTCCGAGCCCGACATCGAGAGCCTGAAGCACGCTCATGCGACAGGACCCTTGCGCCGTATCCCGCGCGCGATGAGTTGCGCTGTGGTCGCTCCGGCCAATTGCACGAGCGCCCAGATGGCGATGAGTTTCAGCGCTCCAAGCAGATTGTCCGCGCGGGGCAGCAGGCCGAGCACAACGAGGCCGAGACCGAGATTATCGGCCTTGGTCAGCGCGTGCAGCCGGCTCAACGCGTCCGGAAAGCGCAGCAGTCCGACGGCGCCGGCGAAGAAAAAGAAGGCGCCGGCGCAGATCGCGACGGTGCTGAAGATGTCGAGAACGAGGCTCATCTGCCTGTCGTCCGTTGCGTGTCGTCCGGCTCGGCCGGCGCGCCGCCGCCGACAAAAGCGACCGACGCGAAAGCGGCGAGCAGGGCGAGGCCCAAGGCGACATCCTCGACGCCGCGCGCGCGGGTCGCCGCGGCGACGAGCAGAAGCGAGGCGACGCCGCCCGTGCCGAGAAGCTGCGCCGCCATCATTCGGTCGGCGTTGCCGGGGCCGCCGAGAATCCGTTTGAGGCCGATCGCGACGGTGAATAGAACGAAGCCGGCGGCGGCGAGGAGAAAATCACTCATGCCCGAGAGCCCGCATGAATAAGGATTCTTCTGCGGCTAGATTTGCAGCGACGGGTTGCTCAACATCAAGGCAATGGACGAGCAGAACTCCAGCGTCGTCGATTCCGGTCGGCAAGGTTCCGGGCAGAAGACTGCTGAACGCGCAAAAGGCGCTCCGCGCGCCGCCGGGCGGCAGCCGCAAAGGGTAGGCGACAAATCCCGGACGCAGCGGCAGCCTTGGGTCGAGCGCGCGCCAGGCGACCTCGACGCCGGAGACCACAGACTGTCGCGCGAACCGCAGGATCAGCGCTGCGAGCGCTAACGGCCGCAGCCGCGACTCTCCTGGAGGCAACAGGCGCAGACTTGTCCAAGTTGCGGCTGTTGCGGCGGCGGCCCCGACAGGGAGATTAGCGAGGTCGCGCCCGGAGATCATCAGCCAAAAGGCGAAAAAAATCGCGCCGCGCGCCGCCGCGGCCCGCGGGATTCCGGCTTCGGCCCTCAACGCGCTCAAAGCGACCGTCCCGCGTCAGCGCGGGACGCAGAACGAGCGAAATCGCAGGTCAAGATACGCGAAAAGCTCAAGGACATTCACGAAACCGCGGAGGCATCTCGCGCCGCCTGTTCGTTTGGCTGGCGTCGCCAAACGACGAGCGTCCGAGATTCTGAAAAACTTTATCAGCTTCTTTCATCGGCACAATGGCTCTGCGTTTCATGCGTCGAAGACGCACGGCATAGCATTGACTGACCGCTGCGACCCTCGCCGGCGCGGATCATGAATTCGAGCGCAGGAAAGATTGGGACATCGCGCACAGAATCGAGACTTCAAGCTCAATCCAAACCAGCAGAAATCCGACATAGTTCAGGAAAAGCAAAACCATTGCACGGAAGCGCCGCGCCCCTCCAGCAGCCGCAGGCATCGCCTCATAAGCCATCGACCCGACAATTTTCTCCTGGCCCCCCTCCATAAAGATTGTCGGTTCGTTGGTCTGCGGCAGGGATCTGGATCCCTGCCGCAGATCTCTTTCGCCCGCTTCGACGCCAGCAGATTCGTCTCTTTTCTCTGCTCTTTCGCGCTGCCATGTCGCAACGGCGACAAGATTGGGTCGCAAAGGCTCCCTATGACGCCTCGTCGCGATGACCGGCATCGGCGGGGCGATCGTCGGAGATCGCGCAATGGGATTCGGGGGCAGGGGACAAGGGCGACGGCTTCGTGGAATCTGCCCGCGCCCTGCGCTCATTGCCCTTTCGGCCATCTTGCTGCTTGGCGCGACACAGCGGCTCGCGGCTCAGGCAGGCGCCAGTGATGCGAGGGACGACGCCGATGCAGCGCGGATCGACGCGCTTTTGGCGACTCCCAGCGCGCTGACTCCAGCGCCGCAGACGAACATCTTCGCAACCAGTCCCGGCCTTGAGGAGCAGGCGCCCTCGCCACGTTTCACGTTCAATGTTCTGACGCCTGTCTATTTCAATTCGAACCCCGAATCGGCCTCGGCCGGAGGCGTCTCGACGGCCGAGGTCAGCCCGGTTGGATCGCTCTCCTGGGCGGCGCCGGTTTTTGATCTGCCTCTAAGAGTTTCGGCCAATCTGCGCGCCGAATCAGATCGATTCACCGGGTCGAGCGGTCCAGATCTTGACAAGCTCGCCGGTACGCTCCGCCTGCAGGCGATCGACCCCAACAATGATCAGGGCTTTTCTCCCTATCTCGTCTATGCGCCGAGGATGGATCTTGCCCCAACTTTCGCGCAGGAAATCGCGACGCGTCAGGATCTCAACCTTGGCTTCAACAAGATCTTCAATTTCGATGCAAACTTTCAGGCCATCCCCGCCGCCGGCAATACCCGCGCCTCGACCGTCTGGTCCTTCGGATTGACGTTTTTTGCTCAGCGAAGGTTCAGAGATCCAACGCCGTCATCTTACGCTCTCTATGTTATTCCATCGGTATCCTACGTCATTGACGAGCAATGGAACGTCAGCCTTGGCGTGGAAACGATCCGCCGCTGGTTTGATTCGAACGGCGGCGTTTCGCGCGCGGACTGGCTGGTCGAACCGATCGCCACGCTCGAATTCGTGCTGCCGGCTTCGTGGCTCGGCGCAGGGGGAAACGCGCGGCTTTTCGGCCAGCCGGCTCTCGATTTTCAGACGTCCTACGAGAGGGCCTCGTCAAGCTTCTCTAATTCGAGCTTCAGCACATGGACGGTCGGCGCGGCGCTCAAGACAGGCTGGCGCTTTTGAGGCGAGGCCTGTCCCGCCGTGCGATCGCGCCCGCGCGCGATCCGCCTCGCGTCGATAAAGATTGAGCTGAGCCATGATCGACGGTCAGCCGGCGCCGCCGACGGAACAGACGATTTTTTCATATTCTTCGCCCTGGGGACCGATTGCAGACTGCGCGAGCTGGCTCTGGCCCCAAAGGCCGCACATCATGGCGTTGCCAACATCGGGCCCGCGCGACGCGCTGATGGCGTTCATGGGCGAACATTCTTCGACAGGGGTCGACAAGGAACAAACGAGAATCAAGATCTTGGTCATCACTGCTTTCCAGTCTTTCTGGACGCCGACCTCCCGACATCATTTTCCCGTTACAAGCAAGTACCGTGCCGCTGGCGCTTGCCGGCCCAAGACCGCGATCGAACCTTAGCGCCTCGAGCGAACAAAACTGACGCGTCAGACGCTTAAGGTCTGAAAAGAGCCATCATCACGAGGCCAAGCAGTGCCAGGGCGGCGATCGTCCTTGTGTCATTGGCGAAAGCTTTGCGAAGAAGTTTCATAGGCTTTGCGTCCATTTTAAGAGCAGAACCCCCCATCCGCCTGGCGGGAGCGACCGCGTCGGAAGAGCCTGCGCCCCTATCCTTAATGCGGTGTTTACGAAATCTGAGTGCTTAACCGCACTGCAAGGCGGGCGCATGACCCAAAGCAGCGCAATGTGCGATTTGCCGCCAACAAACAGCTCTAATGCCGGTAATGCCGATAGCGCCGGTGATGGTGGTGATACCGGCCGGTGTGCTGCGGAATGCCGAGCACGCCTTTGACGCCGCCCGCGACCCCTCCGACCGCGCCGCCCACCGCGCCGCCAACAACGCCACCGACGGGACCCGCCGCGCGATGCCCTGTCGCCGCGCCTTGCTCCGCGCCACGCACGACGCCTTGAGCTTCGGCCGCCAGCGGCAACGCTAGCGCCCCGACAAGGGCCGCCGCGAAGATAAATTGCCTTTTCATCGGAAATCTCCTTTGGGAGCCGCATTGGCCCCGTTTTTATGGACTGATCGACCCTTTGGGATTCTTGATCCCGGATGGACCTTGGCGAAACGGCATGGCGCATTTGCGGCGGCGCTCTTAGTCCTCTCACCGGGCGATGAAATAGGACGGCGGATCGCGTGGAAATGGCGTCGCGCCCCAACAGATGTTCTGGAGCGTGATTTAAAGTTCTATCCAGATTGCGCGATGGGAGCGCGCCCGGCGAGGCGTTTGGCTTCCGCTTTCTTTTTGCAATTCGGCTATAAACTGTTGCGCAAGATCCACAGCGCCGGAAGATTTTGGACGCTAAGATGAATGTGCGGGGCAGATTATCTGCGCCCCTTTGACCGAAGTGGGCCATGTCCGTCGCCTCCCACCATACTGAAACGCCCGCCGCCGACGCCGCAAAGCTGCTCATTCGGCTCGGATTGACGATTTTGATGGTGGCGCTGCCCTGCGTCGGCGTGGTTGCGCGCGGCGCGATCTACGTGCTGATGCCGATCGGCGCCATTCTGATCCTGATCGGCGCCGTCGTCGGCGCGCCGGACCATGGGCCGCGTCACTTGCGAACCGCGCTGCTTTCTCCGGCAGGCCTCACGGCGCTTTTTCTGACTTTCTGGGCGGGCCTTTCCCTCGCTTGGACCCCGTTCCCGGGGGAGGCGGCGCAGCGCTTCGCGCAGATCGTCGGGACGACCTTTCTCGTCGCCCTCGTCGCCGCATTTCTGCCGGCGCGGACGAGAGCGGTCGATCTTTATCTCTTGCCGGTCGGCGCCACGCTGAGCGCCCTCGCGATGCTGGTCCTTCGATGGCGCGCTCCGGACTGGTTCATCGGCGCTTCGGAATTCGACGATTCGCTGTTTGAGCGCTCGATGATCACCTTGATCGTTCTGGTCTGGCCGGCTCTCGGGGCTCTGTCCTTGCGGGAACACTGGATTTTAGCGGCGGGACTGGCCATGCTCGCCGCCGCAGTGGCGCTTGTTGGATTTGCTCAGATCGGCCTCGCGGCGATGGGGGCGGCGGCCTTCGTCTTTGCTTTAGCAATGTCGAATCCTGGCGCGCTCGCCCGCATTCTCGGCTTTGTCTTCGCGGGCTTGGTTCTGTTCGCGCCAATGCTGCCCTTGATCTACGCCCCGATCTTTCACTGGACCGGCCGCGATCCGGGCGCCGCTTCGCAATCCATGTTGATCTGGCGCGATCTGATCATTTCGGAATGGCCCCGCCTTATCACCGGGCATGGCTTTGATACGGCCAATCACGGCCTCGGCCTCGGCTATTTGCCCCCGTTGACGCCGAAAAGCCTCCTGTTCGTCATCTGGTATGATCTCGGCGTGATCGGCGCCGTCGCGTTCGCGTTTCTAACGGCGCGAATTTTCCGATTGGCCGCCAGGAGTCCGGCCATCGTCGCTCCCTCCGTTCTGGCAGGTTTCGTCGCCGTCCTCACTCTGTCTATTCTCGGCGTCGCCACGGCCCAGATCTGGTGGGTGACATTGATCGATTGCGCCGTCATCGCTTTCATCATCCTGATCAAAGGCATTTACCGGACGCAGCGGCCGGCGGCGCCGATGACCGAGACGGCTCTTGATTACGATGGCGAAGATGCGGCTTCGGCGGCTCTGCGGAGCGGCTGAAGGCGGCGCTTGTCGAGCGCCGGCGCGGTTTTTGAATCCGCGCGCCCGATTATTGCATGCGGCTCCAAGAAGGTCTTGCGGGCGTGGGGCAAGCGGTTTTAACATTGCCTTATGATCGAGGCAGTCATCACCATCAGAAACGCGCGTGAAGGGGACGCCCAGGGCATCGCCGACGTGCATGACGCCGCTTGGCGGGACGCCTATCGGGGAATCATCCCCGGTCGGGAGCTTGAGCGCATGATCGCGCGGCGCGGACCGCGCTGGTGGCATTCGGCGATCGTTCGGGGATCGCGGCTGCTTGTTCTCGATTTTGACGAGACGATCGGCGGCTATGCCAGCTATGGGCGCAACAGGGTGCCGTCGTTGCGCTATGGCGGCGAGGTCTTTGAGCTCTATGTAGCGCCGGAGTTTCAGGGCCTTGGTTTCGGCAAGCGCCTGTTCGAGACGGCGCGCAAGGATCTCGCCGAGCACGGCTATCCATCCTTCCTCGTATGGGCGCTCGCCGACAATGAGCGGGCCGTGCAATTCTATAAGAGGCTCGGGGGATTGAACGTGCGTCAGGCCAATGAGCGTTTCGGCTCAGAGATACGGGCGCGGCACGCCTTCGCCTTCAGTTGAAGCGAGACCTTTCGGGCCGACATCATGCGGTAAAACAAAGGCTTAGAGAGAGGAATGCAATTCCGCCTGAACGCATTCTGCTCACGGGCTGGGTGCACAAAGATTGCAGACGACGTTGGGAACAAGATCATGCGTCGAAACAGAGAGATAAGGAGCGCTGCCGATCCGACGCCGAAGCATCGTGCCGGCGCATCGCCGGCGTGACTCGCTGGTTGCTGTTTCGCGCAGAGGCTCGCCGCGCAGAAGGACCGTCGCGGCATTTGGGATAATGCTTAGGTTGGACTTGAAGGACGCCGGAGGTTGGAGCATAAGGCCCGGGAACCGGGCTTGAAACAATCTCAGGCTTTCGGGTCGATTATCCTCTCCGTCACTCTTGCGGGAACGTCGTTTTCGCTGATCCAGCTGATCTCATTGACGTCTTTGCTGTCTGGCGTCGCGTCATGCCAATTTCCTTCACTCCAGGGAACAATGACGTAGCGCGGCGGATCCGTGGAGCATCAAACGTTCCTGGCGCGGCGTTCGGGCTTTGACAAAAGAGGTAGAAACCATGATCGCCAGAAGACGATCGTGACTTGGGAAACTTAGGAGACGTCCATGCGCCTCGACGCAATTTCGATCGGCAAGAATCCGCCTGGTGAAGTCAATGTCGTGATCGAAGTCCCGATCGGGGGCGAGCCGATCAAATATGAACTGGATAAAGCGGCCGGCGCCCTGATCGTCGACAGGTTCCTTTACACATCCATGCGTTACCCCGGAAACTACGGGTTCATTCCTCACACACTCTCCGAGGACGGCGATCCATGCGACGTCATTGTCGCCAACACCCGCGCGATCGTCCCTGGAGCTGTGATGAGCGTCAAGGTCGTCGGCGTGCTGATCATGCGCGATGAGGCCGGACAGGACGAAAAGATCTTGGCCGTTCCGTCCGCGAAACTGACCCAGCGTTACGCGAAAGTCGAAAACTACACGGATCTGCCTGAGATCACTTTGCAGCAGATCGAGCATTTCTTCGCCCATTACAAGGACCTTGAACCGAACAAATGGGTCAAGATCGAGCGCTGGGGCGATGCTGAGGAGGCGCGAAAGCTGGTTTCTGAATCGATCGAACGGGCGAAAGCGGAGAAGAAATAGGCTTCGCTGTTTTTGTCGGCGCTTGGGGTGGGCGCGGCGCGGCCTGCCTCATTCCTTGCGAGATAGCAAAAATACGCCTTGCTCGCCGAACAGGTTCCAGACCCAGGGCGCGCTATAGGCCAAAGGCCTGCCGAAACGGTCGAGCGCGACGCCGCGCTCGATTCGCGCGCCGATCGCGTGAACGAGATCGATGAAATCCTGAATTGTGCAGAAATGGATGTTCGGCGTCTCGTACCAGATGGTCGGAAGGTTCCGCGTCAAAGGCATATGGCCGCCTAACGCGATCTGCGCGCGAATGCGCCAATGGCCGAAATTCGGAAATGAGACGATTGCGCGGCGCCCGATCCGCAGCATCCCTTCCACCACTTCTCGCGGGCGCCGAGTGGCCTGTAGCGTCTGCGACAGGATCACATAGTCGAAGGCGTCGTCGGGATAGGCGGCAAGGTCCGTATCGGCGTCGCCCTGAATGACTGAAAGCCCCTGCGCGACACAATCATTGACGCCCCGCTGCGATAATTCGATGCCGCGCGCGTCGACGCCCTTTTCTTCGGCCAGCAGGCGCAAGAGCGCGCCGTCGCCGCAGCCGACGTCGAGAACGCGGCTATTCGCCTCCACCATCGAGGCGACGAGAAGCAGGTCGACGCGCGCCGTCGATTCACGCGGCAGCGCGGCCGCTGCGGCATTTGGGGCAAGGCTCAAGGCTCGGCCCGTGGCTTGGCCGGCGGCAATCCCCGCGCCCGCGCGGCGGAATCGAGAAAGCCGCGCGATGTCGCGATGAATTCGGGGATATTGAGCAAAAAGGCGTCGTGGCCGCGATCGGTTTCGATGTCGACGAATGAAACCGAAGCGCCGCCGGCGTTCAGCGCGTGCACGATGGCGCGCGAGGCCGACGTCGGATACAGCCAGTCGGACGTAAAGGAGACAACGCAAAAGCGCGCCTTGACTCCCCGGAAAGCCTGCGCCAGCGAGCCGTTATAGTCGGCGGCGAGATCAAAATAATCGCAGGCGCGGGTCACATAGAGATAGGAGTTCGGGTCGAAACGATCGACGAAGCTCAATCCCTGGTAGCGCAGATAATTTTCAATCTCGAATTCGGCGTCGAAAGTGAAGGCGCGCGCCTCGCGATCCTGCAGCTTGCGGCCGAATTTGCTCTGCAGGGCCTCGTCCGACAAATAGGTGATGTGGGCGGCCATTCTGGCGACGGCGAGACCTTTCGTCGGGATGACGCCCTCCTCGAGATAGCGTCCGTTGCGCCAATCGGGATCGGCCATGACCGCTTGGCGTCCGACCTCGTGGAAGGCGATGTTTTGCGATGAATGCTTGGCCGCGGTTGCGATCGGCATGGCGGAGAAAAGGCGCTCGGGATAGCTCGCGACCCACTGGAGCACCTGCATGCCGCCCATCGAGCCGCCGACGACGCAAAACAAAGTCTCAATGCCGAGATGGTCAATCAGCATCGCTTGCGCCCGCACCATGTCCCGGATCGTCACGATCGGCAGATCGAGGCCATAGGGGCGGCCCGTCGCGGGATTGAGCGAAGCCGGGCCAGTGGTGCCCATGCAGCCGCCGATGACATTGGAGCAGATGACGAAATAGCGATCCGTATCGATCGGCCGGCCGGGACCGACCATGCTGCTCCACCAGCCAGGCTTGCCGGTGATGGGGTGCTCATTGGCGACATGCTGATCGCCCGTGAGCGCGTGGCAGACGAGGATGGCGTTGGACTTGTCGGCGTTCAGTTCACCATAGGTCTGGTAAGCGATCGTCCACTGGTCGAGACAGCCGCCTGCGTCCATCTGCAACGGATGATCAGCCCCGAAATGGGCGACGAGACTGTGCGGCGCGTCAACCTCGCGAAGGCCGCTGGTCTTATTTGACACGACGATGGTCAAAGGCTTGCCAATCGTTCGATATTGCGAACACGGTGTCCGATATATAGGAGACCCGCGTCGAGAGTGTCAAGGTTTAGACCGTGGCGTTCTCGCCGGTTTTTGGGCGACAACCTGCCCTAACTTATTGAGGAGAGACGGATTCAGACTTTGGAGCGCAATCTGGACGCGTTTCTTTCTTCAATCCAGCAAAAGCTGGATCATCTGGCGCGTGTCGAACGCTTCAGCTCGCCCGCTTCTGACGTAGGCCGGATTTCAAAGGCACGCCCAGTCGCGCGCCTTCCTCGTCGAGAATGGCGAATTGATAGCCGCCGGCCTCGTCCCGGCTGACCTTATAGCGCAGCCGCTCGATGACGTTATTTGAGGCGTCGAAAGTCAGGATCGAAGGGCTCAGCTCGGTGATGCCGGCGCCGTCCAGATAAACGGAGCTGCAAATGATCAGTTCGTCGCCGGGCTGGCAGGTGCGGGCCGCCGCGCCGTTGAGGATGCAGCAACGCGAGCCGCGCTGGCCCAAAATGACGTAGGTCGAGATTCGGGCGCCGGAATTCTTGTTCCAGACGTCGACGAATTCGAGCGGCAGAATGCCAGCGGCTTCGCAATGGTCCGGATCAAGCGTGATCGAGCCATGATATTCGAGGTTCGATTCTGTGACGCGGATGCCATGAAGCTTTCCGCCAACCAGTTTTCGCATCGATCAATTTCCATTCGCGGCCGCGCCGGCTTTTGCCCCGCCGCCTCCGTAGAATCCCTTTGATTTCGGCGGATATCATGCCGCGCCGTCGCCTTGGCTCTTAGCCGTCCGCGCGCCGGGCGCGCATTAAGATCCGGCGTCGTCGCTGCCGGGCGCCCGCAGCACATGCTCTATTTTCATCGTTTCGACAACTGAAAATAGGATCGCTCGCTCCGACTTTGTAGAAGGATCTTGCCGAAAATCGGCCTCTTTGGCAGATGCGGCGCCCATGCGATAGAAACGTCTGGCGGCCGGCGGAACAATCAGGTTTCAGCCGCGAAGGGCGGCGAAAGAAGGCTTCGGAAGAAAAATGTCGGATATAGCAGCCTCAGCGATCGATCTCTGCCGCGCCCTCGTCCAATGCCCCTCCGTAACGCCTGAGGACGCGGGCGCGCAGGGCGTGCTGGAGAAGCGCCTGCGCGCGGCCGGCTTTAAGACCCATCCGATTGTTTTTTCGCAAGAAGGCACGCCGGACGTCGCCAATCTTTACGCGCGCTTTGGCGAGGGTTCCCCGCATTTTGTTTTTGCGGGCCATACCGACGTCGTGCCGCCTGGCGCCGCCGCCAGCTGGCGCTTCGATCCCTTCAGCGCCGAACTCGCCGACGGTGCGATTTTCGGCCGCGGCGTCGCCGACATGAAAGGCGCGATCGCAGCCTTCGCCGCCGCCGCCTGCGCTTTCGCGGAACGGGGCGGAGCGGGCAGGGGCTCAATCAGCCTTCTCATCACGGGCGACGAGGAAGGCCCGGCGATCAATGGAACCGAAAAGCTGCTGCGCTGGGCGTATGAGCGCGGCGAGCGGTTCGATCATTGCCTCGTTGGGGAGCCGACCAATCCGGACGCGCTGGGCCAGATGATCAAGATCGGACGGCGTGGCTCGCTCAACGGAACCTTGACCGTCAAGGGCCGGCAGGGCCATGTCGCCTATCCGCAGCGCGCCATCAATCCGGTCCCGCATCTCGTGCGGCTCATCGGGGCGCTGATTGCCGCCCCGCTCGATTCCGGCACGGCGCATTTCGACGCCTCGAACCTTGAAATCGTCAGCGTCGATGTGGCCAATCCGGCCTTCAACGTCATCCCGGCCGAAGCGCAGGCCAGATTTAACATCAGGTTCAACGACCTTTGGACGCCGGAGACGCTGAGCGCCGAGCTTCACGCAAGAATTGAGGCGGCGAGGCGCGGCGCCGACTACCTCATGCGCTTTGAACCGTGCAACGCGCTGGCTTTCCTCACGGCGCCCGATCGCTTCACCGATCTCGTCTGCGCCGCCATTGAAAGGCATACGGGACGCCGGCCGTCCTTGTCGACGAGCGGCGGCACGTCGGACGCGCGCTTCATCCGCGCCTATTGCCCCGTTGTCGAGTTCGGCCTCGCCGGCGCGACGATGCATATGATTGACGAGTGCGCCCCGGTCAAGGATATACGCACTCTGACAGCCATTTACGCGACTTTACTCGAAGATTACTTTAGTAGCGTCCCTTAATCCGCGTTAACCTGCTTTGGCAGCATCCGGTCGAGAACCCCGTCCCGCTTGACGATGATGTGGTAGGCCGTCCCGAGAATATGAATGGCGACGAGCGCGTAGACCGCCCATTGCGTCCAGACATGGACCGCATCGGCGATCTTCGCCAGGGGCTTGTTCTCAGGCAGAGGCGGCAGAGTGAAAAGGTTGAAATAATTGACGGGATGGTTGCTCGCCGCGGACAAAATATAGCCACTGACCGGCATGACGAGGAAAACGACGTAAAGCAGCACATGCGAGAGTTTCGCGGCGATCGCTTCCCAGGGCTCGAGCGTCCAGGGCAGCGGCGGAGCGGGGTTTAGGGCGCGCCAGAAAATACGGAAAAGGATGAGCGCGAAAATCGTGACGCCGATTGATTTGTGAAACATGACCAGCGTTCCGACCCACGGGCTTTCGTGCGGCAGCACGACCATCACCCAGGCGATGGGCAAGATCGCCAAGACGAGAAGCGCGGTGATCCAGTGCAGCCATTGCGAGACAAAATGATATCGATCGATCGCATAGGTCGAGACCTGGGGAACGCTGGCCATGAATGCTCCTTGAGCTGTTGAGCTCTGCTTCATTATAAGTTTTTGGCGACATTTCGATCAAGCCAGGGGTTTTTAGTCGCCTTTCGCTCTCATCCCATTACAAAATGCTTCGAAAGCTTCAGGCCCTGGCCCTGGTAATTCGAGACGTCGCCTTCGCCATAGAGAATCTGCGGCGGCTCGGCCATTTTCTCATAGACGAGCCGCCCGATGATCTGCCCGTCTTCGAGAATGAAGGGCACCTCGTGGCTGCGCACTTCGAGAACGGCGCGCGCGCCGGGCCGCTTATCGGGGGCGGCGCCAAAGCCTGGGTCGAAAAATCCGGCGTAATGGACGCGGAATTCGCCCATCGCCGGGTCTATCGGCACCATTTCGGCGGCAAGGTCGCGCGGAATGTGCAGCCGCTCGTGCGAGGCGAGAATATAGAATTCGCCGGGATCGAGAATGAGGCGATTGTCGCCGCGGGCGAAAACCTTGTCCCAATAATCGTCGAGCTTATAGGCGCCGACCCGGTCGACGTCGAGAATGTCGGCATGTTTTTGGGCGCGATAGCCGATGACGTCGCCATGCGCCCTGGCGCTGAGCGCCACGCGTACGATCAGCCCCTCGCGAAGATTGAGATCGCCGTCAACAAGGGCCGCGTCTTTATGATGCTCGCGCAACTCCCTATCGCCGATGCTGAAGTCAGTGATCTCAAACTGCTGCGAATTCAGCCGGCGAAAACGGATTTGATTGAGCTTCGAGCCCTTCCGCACGCGCACCGAAAAACTGCGTGGCGAGACCTCGGCGTAAAGCGGCCCTTCATAGGCGCGCGCGACGCGGTCGAAGACTTCCGAGCGATCGGTGATGAGGCGGGTGAAAATATCGAGCCGGCCGGTCGAGCTTTTCGGATTGGCGAGCGCCGAGATGCTGTCCGGTAGCTTAAGATGTTCGAGGAGCGGAATGACATAGACGCAGCCGCGCTCGAGAACGGCGCCATGTTCGAGGCTGATCGCGTCCTCGTCGCGCACAAGCGCGCGCAGCTGATCCATGACCGTGCGCTCTTTGCCGGGCAAAAAGCTTGCTCTGACCCGGTAGGCGCGCGAGCCGAGGCGCAGATCAAGGCTCGCGGGCTGCAACTGGCTCTCCTCGACGTCTTCCTGCGGAAGAATGATGGAGCGCCTCAGCATCAGCTCAATCTTCTGACGCGAGAGCAACCCGAAATGAGGGCCGAAGTCGTCCAGGTCCGATTTCGGGAAAGGCGTTTGCATTAAAAACCCGCATCGAGGACCAAGGGCAGGGCTCGAAAAGCCTTAGAGCGCAGGGGCGCGCAAGAGGCCAGAGGAGAGCTCAAGCAGCTTGAGATATAAGAAATAGGCGCGTAATCAACCTTGAATTACGAGTTGCAGATCAAGACGTGGAGATGAAATGGGCGATCCTCTGTCGAAACACGGCTCCAGAGCCTTGCGCCCTGCGACGCTGCTCGTTCACGGCGGCGGAACGCGCTCGCCCTTTGGCGAGACCTCCGAGGCGCTTTATCTCACGCAAGGCTATGTCTTTGATTCGATGGAGGCGTGCGAGGCGCGCTTCAAGGGCGACGATCCGGGCTTCGTTTATTCGCGTTACGGCAATCCGACGGTCGCGATGTTCGAGGAGCGCATGGCTCTGCTCGAAGGCGCGGAGGCTGCGCGCGCCACGGCGACTGGGATGGCGGCCGTGACCGCCTCGTTGATGTCGCAGGTGAAGGCAGGCGATCATGTGGTTGCGGCCAGGGCGCTTTTTGGGGCCTGCCGCTACATTGCCGAGGATCTGCTGCCGCGCTATGGCGTCGCCTCGACCCTGGTTGACGGGGCAAATCTCGACGAGTGGCGCGCCGCGATCCGTCCCGAAACGAAGGTTCTCTTTCTGGAGAGCCCGACAAACCCCTGTCTCGACGTCTACGACATCGCGGCGATCTCCACTATCGCGCATGAGAATGGCGCGCTGGTTGTCGTCGACAATGTGTTTGCGACGCCGATCCTGCAAAAACCTCTGACGCTGGGGGCCGATCTCGTCGTATATTCCGCCACCAAACATATCGATGGAGGCGGGCGATGCCTCGGCGGCGTCATTCTTGGCCGCAAAGACCTGATTGAAGGCGATTTGCAGCAGTTCTTGCGCCAGACTGGCCCGGCGCTGTCCCCCTTTAACGCCTGGGTGCTTCTGAAGGCGCTCGAAACCTTGTCTTTGCGGGTGCGGCAGCAGATGCAGAGCGCCGCGCGGATCGCGGATTTTCTTGCCGCCCATCCTCACGTCAGCTTCGTCCGTTATCCCGGCCGCTCGGATCACCCGCATGCCGACATCGTCAAAAAGCAGATGTCAGGCGGCGGCACGCTTGTCGCTTTCGAGATCGCCGGCGGTAAGCGCGCGGCTTTCGCCTTCGCGAGAGGGCTCGAGGTGATCAAGATCTCGAGCAACCTTGGCGACGCCAAGAGCCTCATCACTCATCCGGCGACGACGACGCATCAGCGGCTGACGCCCGAGGCGCGCGCGGGGCTCGGCGTGACCGAAGGGCTCGTGCGCCTCTCGGTTGGGCTCGAGGACGCCGACGATCTGATTGAGGATCTGTCGGCGGCGTTGAGCGCGCTCGACCGGCGCGGCCTCGCCGCCGAATAGGCAGAGGCGAACCGCGATCCGCGGCGACGTTTTCCTGACCGGAAAGCTGTGTTAGGCTTGCCACGACGCCACAATCTTCCGGCCCGGACGTTGAGAGCGCAGATCAGATCGCGACCATGTACAGCACCGTCACGCACGACATACAAATCACCGTTCTGCCAGAGTTCATTCCCGAGCGCTCGAACGCGGAGCAGGCGACATTCTTCTGGGCCTACACGGTCGAGATCGCAAACCAGGGCGACAAGACCGTGCAACTCACGGCGCGGCACTGGAAAATCACCGATGGGAATGGCAAGCTCGCCGAGGTGCAGGGACCCGGAGTCGTCGGCGAGCAGCCGATTTTGAAGCCTGGGGAAACCTTCCGCTATACGTCCGGCTCCAATCTGACGACCCCCTCGGGCATCATGACGGGGGCCTATAGCATGGTGGATGAGAACGGCGTTGTCTTCGAGGCGGAAATCCCGGTTTTCTCGCTGGATTCCCCTTTCGTGCGACGCGTTCTGAATTAAGCGGGGCGCGGGCCCGATCCGCTTCATGAACCAAGGAGCGGCCGTTTCATGTCTTCGCATCATGCTTCCTCAACCGGCGACGGCGATGCGCGGCTCGCGGCGTCGATCGAGATGCTGGAGCATCTTATTGGCTTCGATACCGAAAGTTCGAAGTCGAATCTCGCGCTGATCGCGGCTGTCGAAGCCTATCTCAAGGATTGCGGCGTCGATTACGTCAAGGTTCCAAATGAGATTGGCGACAAGGCGGCGCTTTTCTTGACGATCGGGCCGAAGGTCGACGGCGGCGTGGTTTTATCCGGCCATACCGATGTGGTGCCGGTCGCAGGCCAGAGCTGGACCAGCGATCCATTCAGGCTGCGCCGGGAAAATGGCCGCCTGTTTGGCCGCGGCACCTGCGATATGAAGGGTTTCGACGCAATCTGCCTTGCGATGATCCCAGAGTTTCAGCAGGCCTCTTTGTCGCGTCCGGTCCACATTTTGCTCAGCTATGACGAAGAAACGACCTGCCGCGGGCCGCTCGACACGATTGCGCGCTTCGGCGTCGATCTGCCGCGGCCGGGAGCCGTGCTCGTCGGCGAGCCGACGCTGATGCAGGTCGCCGACGCCCATAAGGCGATCGTCACCTATCGCACCATTGTGCATGGGCATGAGGCGCATTCGTCAAAGCCCAACCTCGGGGCCAACGCGGTCGAGGCTGCCTGCGATCTGGTCACGGAACTTTATCGCTTCAACGACCAGCTCGCGGCTCAGGGCGACCCCTCGGGACGATTTGATCCGCCGGCCTCCACGATCGAGGTCGGCGTCATTCATGGCGGCACGGCGCGCAACATTCTCGCCAAGGAATGCGCCTTCGACTGGGAATTTCGCAGCCTGCCGCATGTTCCGCAAAATCTGGCGCTGGCCCATCTCGAAAGCTATATCGCCCGCGTCGCGCAGCCGAAACTGCGGCGGCACGCCAAGGACGCCTTCATCGAAACCTGTTCCGAGGTCGAGGTTCCAGGCCTCAGTCCCGAGCCTGGCTCCCATGCTGAAACTTTGGCGCTGAAGCTCGCCCATTCCAATCGTACGATCAGCGTGCCTTTCGCGACGGAAGCGGGGCAGTTTCAGGCGGCCGGAGCGCCGACAGTGGTCTGCGGGCCGGGCTCGATCGATCAGGCCCATCAGCCGGACGAATTTATCGAGGTCGCGCAAATGGAAGCCGGAATCGCCTTCATGCGGCGGCTTGCGAAGGAATTGAGCTAAGGCTCCAGCACGGAATCCCAATAAAGGTAATCCATCCAGCTTTCATGCAGATAATTCGGCGGGAAAAGCCGGCCATTCTGATGCAGATCGTTGACGGTCGGCTGGTAGGGCTTGTGGCTTGGCCACATATGCACTTCGCCTGGAAGCCGGTCGCTTTTGCGCAGATTGCAGGTGGAACAGGCCGCGACGACATTTTCCCAGGTCGTCATCCCGCCCTTTGAGCGGGGAATCACATGATCGAAGGTCAGATCATGGCGAGAGCCACAGTATTGGCAGCTGAATCGGTCGCGAAGGAAGACGTTGAACCGTGTGAAGGCAGGGTGCCGCGAAGGCTTTATATAGGTCTTGAGAGAAACGACCGAAGGGAGCTGCATTTCGAAGCTCGGACTTCGGACTGCCTTATCGTAACTCGAGACGATATTCACACGGTCCAGAAAAACCGCCTTGATGGCGTCCTGCCATGACCATAGCGATAAGGGATAGTAACTCAAGGGCCGGAAGTCGGCATTGAGCACAAGGGCCGGACACGCTTCCGGCGAAGCAGTGGGATGGAAATGGACCGTCAACTCCGGCGCCTCTCCTTCAGCGTTTTCGCTTTAGCTTCTATGGCTTACCACGTCAATTCGATTTCGGCCCGGAGCAAAGCGGCGATTCGCCACTATAGTGTAGGTTGCGGATGACGGCCCTGTGAAGGCGAAAGCGTCCGAGCGCGGCCGCGGATGCATCAATCAACGGTGAAGGAGCGGCTCAAACCGGGTGGAGAAGCGCCTTACTCGGCGCATCAGCGAGTCGGGATGGGCGTTCCGCTGCGGTAATCATAAAAGCCACGCTGCGTCTTTCGGCCGAGCCAGCCGGCTTCGACGTATTTTACGAGCAGGGGACATGGACGATATTTGGTGTCGGCAAGTCCCTCATGCAGGACTTGCATCACCGACAGCACGGTGTCGAGCCCGATGAAATCGGCGAGCTGAAGCGGCCCCATCGGATGATTGGCGCCAAGCCGCATGGCGGTATCAATCGCCTCGACCGATCCAACCCCTTCATAGAGCGTGTAGATCGCCTCGTTGATCATCGGCAGCAGGATGCGATTGACGATGAAGGCAGGGAAATCCTCCGATACCGTAAAGGTCTTCCCGAGGCGCGTAATCAGCTCTTTGGCCGCCTCGAACGTCTCATTTTCGGTGACGATGCCCCGGATCAGCTCGACGAGCTGCATGCGCGGGACGGGGTTCATGAAATGTATGCCGATGAAGCGCTCCGGCCGGTCCGTCGCCGACGCGAGCCGCGTAATGGAGATCGAGGACGTATTCGTTGCGAGCAGTGCTTCCGGGCGCAGCGAGGCGCAGAGCTTGGTGAAGATTCTGCGTTTGACTTCCTCGTTCTCGGAAGCCGCCTCAATGACGAGGTCGCAGTCGCGAAAGGCCTCGTAATCGATCCCGGGATGTATGCGCGCCAGAGCCGCGTCTCGAGCCGCCTCGTCGATCTGCTGCCGCTCCACCTGTTTCGCGAGACCCGATCCGATCACCGAGAGGGCCGCCGTGACGCGCTCCTCCGAAATGTCGTTAAGGACAACGTCCATGCCGGCGAGAGCGCAGACTTGGGCGATTCCGGAGCCCATTTGCCCTGCGCCGACCACCCCGATTTTGTTGATGTTCATTTCATCCGCCCATAACCGGAATAATCACCATGCCGCCCAGCTCCGGAAATGCTGAAGCAGGCGCGGCGTTCAAATGCCCGTTAACCGGCCCAGGGCAGGCCCCGGCGCCCCAGCCGAGACCCACCCTCAGGTCAAGTCGTTGAGACTTCTAGAACGGATCAAACATCTTGACCATAATCAAAATGTGCTTTCGCCGCGTTGAAAGGCTCCGGAACATCGGCGGCATAGTCCGCTTCGATCCCGAGTGCAGGCTCGGCGCGAGAGTTTGAAAAATCGCCTCGTCCCTTTAGCTTCCTCATGGCGCCTTATGTCGAGTTTGCGCCCACTTTGTAAAGTCTCGCTTGGAATGCAAAGCTTAAAAATCGCTGGCGAAGAGCTATTTATATTGCGGTGCTGACTGACGTATTTCAGCAAAAGTCACAGACTGCCCGCAGAATTAGGGTTAGGTAAATGGAATTCCTGGCGGCTTGATCATTCTCGACGCCTGACGCTCAAAATGTTCCGGGAATATTGTCGCGTTGCAGACTGGGTGAGCGGCTTATCGCCGAACATTTGGCGGGCGGCGGCCGCAAGGCGCGGCCGCGGTTCGCCTCAGCCGACGCTTTCTCGACAAAAATGCCGACAGACGAGCTTGAGGTTGTGCGGGCAAACCCTTGAGGGAGAATGTTAGAGACTCCTCCGCCTCAGTTCGCAATCGCGCAAATTCAGAACTCTACCAAAGAAATCAGCACGCTCCACCGATTTCCTCTCTCTCTGGGCCGGCGCGGTCCACGCCATCGTTTTGCGGCGCAGTCGGGCAAAGCGAGGGCGCGGCGAATTCAAATCATTTCGATGGGTTCGCTTGCGCCGCGCGGCCCCGCAACGGGGGCGGCCAGATAGCGCGGCTGAGGGTCGCCCTGGAAACTATACGATCCGACATGGGTGAGTTTGCCCTCGGTATCGAGCCAGATTTTGCCGCCGATGTCGCGCCATCTCTGACAGAATCCGAAATCCTCGCTGACATAGGCGTTGGTCTCACGGTCTATCATGCAGTCGAAGAGGGCATAGCTGGCGCCTTTGCCGGCGTTGGAATAGGCATGCACGCTGGCGTAACGCGTTTCGGGATACGCCTCGATCATCCGTTCGATGACGTGACGCTTCAGCAGCATGAAGCCGCCGCCGCAATAGATCGCGGTGGCGAAACGGCCGCGGCGTTCGAGTTCCTTCCCCGCGCAGAGCGAGCCGACATAGAGGAGCGGCGCGGATTGAAAGCTCTCGCCCCTGGTGGCGGCGCGCCGGATGGCCGCGTCGCTCCAGTCGATCACTTTCAAAGGATAGATGCCCGCGACGAAATCCTGGTCGAAGTTAAGCATGTGAAAGATATGTTCAGGATCGAAGCTGATGTCGGCGTCGATGAACAGAAGGTGCGTTGCGCCGGGCGTCTCCAGGAATTGGCTGACGAGCGTGTTGCGGCTGCGTGTGATCAGCGAATCATGGCCGAGCAACGCGAGCGCCGCGTCGAAGCCGGCGGCCCCGGCAAATTGCATCAGGCTGAGAATCGATTGCATGTAGTGCTGGGAAACGAGACCGCCAAAACAGGGCGTCGCGACGAAGACCATCGGTCGCTGCTGGGAGTGCGTCATGTTCGTCCTTGGCTGGCAGGGGGGGAAATCGCTGGACCTCAGGCGAAGGCTAGGCGGCCAAACATGCGCCAAGCCTTCGCCCTGCACGGCGCACGGCGGCGCGTTAAGCCTAACGAAAGGTAAAGCCCCCGCGCCGGGAATTCTCCGCTACTATGCCTCATCGCCGCTGCGGGTCTCTTAAAGAGACGCGGCGGAAACGAGTCATAATCCTCAGAAAGACGTAGCTTTTCGGAAATCCATAGCCGGGCTGACGCTTCAAAAATTTGGAACAGGCGCGAGAATGTTGCAAACGTCGCTTATCAAAACGGTCAATGCGGTGTCCTTCGGCGAGAAGCTGGTCGGCTCGGACCAGTTCCTGAGCCTGTTCAAGGAAGGAATGGATCTCGTCGGCGACGCCGCCGCTTATCTCGACGGCGCCGGTCGCGAGGAGGCGAGCGCCTTGCCGCGCCCCGCCGCGCTCGCCTATGCGGTTGAAAGCATGCGGCTGACGACGCGGTTGATGCAGATTGCGTCGTGGCTGTTGCTCCAGCGCGCAGTCAATGAAGGAGAATTGACCCGCGCCGAGGCGTCGAGCGAAAAACGCCGCATCCATCTGTCGCGGCAGGACGCCGTTTCGACAGAGGACCTTCTGTCGGAGCTGCCGCGGCGCCTCTGCGAACTCGTCGAAATGTCGCTTCGCGTTCAGGCGCGCATCCGCCATCTGGATGGGCTGATCTATCGCTCGGAAACTGTCCAGGCCCTCGCTCTGACGCCGAGCCCGGTGGAAGGCCAGATCGCGCTTTTGCGCGCGGCGTTTCCAAACGAAACGCTATGACACCGGAAAGTTGTAGACTTTCCGGACGCGCATCATGCGTCAAAACAAAGGCTTAAAGAGAAGGATGCGTTCCGCTCATACGAAGGCGCGCAGATCGCTGGCGCAGGCGGGATAAAGCGCCGCGAGCGCCTCGGCGTCGCCGATTTCAACGTCGGCGGGCGTGACCCCCGGCCATTCGGTGCTCCCGCCGAGGAACCAGCGCCGCTCCCCGAGGACGCGGGCGGTATGAAAGGTCGAGCCGGGGATCAGCAGCTGCACATGGTGACCGGCGCGAAGATCGGGGCCGACGACGATGCGTTCAGCCGCGCCGTCGTCGCGGAGCAGCAGAACCTCGAGCGGGTCGCCGAGATAATAGTGATAGAGCTGATCGTTGCGGATGCGATGCAGCTTGACCGGCGCCGTCGGGGCGACGAGAAAATAGAGGCCGGAGCCAAGCGGACGCCCGCCGTCGAAAGGCGCAGGAAGGCCGCCCGCGGCGATCGGCAGAGCGCTCCGATAGGTCTCGCGCACGAAGCCGCAGGTCGCGTTCGGCTCAAGTCCGAGCAGCGCGCAAACCTCGTCGGCGGTGAGTTCGGCGACTTTCGCCGCCGCGCTCACTTCTTGCCGAAGTTCAGGCCGCCAAAGCGCGAATTGAAGCGCGACAGACGTCCGCCGCGATCGAGCAATTGCGCCGAACCGCCGGTCCAGGCCGGATGCGTCTTGGGGTCGATGTCGAGGTTCAGGGTCGCGCCCGCCTCGCCATAGGTCGAGCGGGTCATGAACTCGGTTCCATCGGTCATGACGACCTTGATCAGATGGTACTGCGGATGAATATCGGCTTTCATCGAAAATCCTTGGACTGCTAGCAAGCTTTATGGCCATCGGCCTGTCGACGCGAGCCGGCCAAATGTCGGCGGAAGCGCTATCGCGGCCCGCGGCAGGTCGATCGTGACGGGAGAAAGCGCCCTATAGCAAAGCGCCTCGCGCCTGACAAGAGCGCGCGCCTATGTTGCACGGCCCTCGCGCGGGCGGCTTTACTCACGCGCGGCGATTGTGTACGCCGGAACAGCCCGGCGCAAGCGCCGGGATTGTTTTTGAACGCCTTCGCGCCTGGTTGCGACTTCGGATCGAACCGGCCCCAGGCCAAGCCCTCAAACGGCGCATTATCATTTAAGAGCGAACCGGATCAATGGCGAATGTGGTGGTGGTCGGCGCCCAATGGGGCGACGAGGGCAAGGGCAAGATCGTCGACTGGCTGTCGGTCGAGGCCGATATTGTGGTGCGTTTCCAGGGCGGCCACAATGCCGGCCACACGCTGGTTATCGACGGTCAGGTTTACAAGCTCGCGCTGTTGCCCTCCGGCATCGTGCGCCCCGGCAAGCTCTCGGTGATCGGCAATGGCGTCGTGCTTGATCCGCATCATCTTGTCGACGAGATCGCCAAGCTCGAAGGACAGGGCGTCGCCGTTTCGCCGGATAATCTGAAGATCGCCGATAATGTCACCTTGATTCTGGCGCTGCATCGCGAACTCGACGCGCACCGCGAGTCCGCTTCGTCTGGCGGCCTCAAGATCGGCACGACCAAGCGCGGCATCGGGCCCGCCTATGAGGATAAGGTCGGGCGCCGCGCCATCCGGCTCATGGATCTTTCCGAGCCGCAGTCGCTTGGTGAAAAAATTGAACGCCTGCTCGCGCACCACGATCCGCTCCGGCGCGGGCTGGGGCTTGAGCCCGTCAGCGTCGCCGCGATCAGGGAGGAGCTCGCCAGCGTCGCGCCGAAAATCCTGCCCTATATGGACGCCACATGGGATTTGCTCGAAACCGCGCGGCGCGACGGCAAGCGCATCCTCTTTGAAGGCGCGCAGGGCGCGCTGCTCGACGTTGATCACGGCACCTATCCTTTCGTGACCTCGTCGAACACCGTCGCCGCCAATGCAGCCACCGGCTCGGGCCTTGGGCCCAAGGCGATCGGCTATGTGCTCGGCATCGCCAAAGCCTATACGACGCGCGTCGGCGGCGGGCCTTTTCCAACCGAGCTTCTGGACGAGGTCGGCGAGCGCATCGGCGACAGGGGCCGTGAATTCGGCACAAATACGGGCCGGCGCAGACGCTGCGGCTGGTTCGACGCGGTGCTGGTGCGGCAGACTGTCAAGACTTCCGGCATTGACGGCATCGCTCTCACCAAGCTCGACATTCTGGACGGCTTTCCCGAAATCAAGGTCTGCGTCGGCTACCATCTCGACGGAGAGCGCGTCAGCCGCTTTCCGGCGAGCCAGGCGGCGCAGGCGCGCGTCGAGCCGATCTACGAGACGATGGAAGGCTGGGACGGCGTCACGTCAGGCGCGCGCTCCTGGGCCGAACTGCCGGCGCAGGCGATCAAATATGTGCGGCGCATCGAAGAGCTGATCGAGGCTCCGGTGGCGCTTTTATCGACAAGCCCGGAGCGCGCCGACACAATTCTCGTGCATAATCCTTTCCGGGATTGAGGAAGCGGCGACGGTGTGGATCGATTTTCCGCCCGTGATATAAGCGGCTTATGGATTGACGGCTACGCGCTGGAATGGTCTGAACGGGACATGGCTGACTATTATCCGCTCCTCGCCAAGGCCGTCGCAGGCCTGCCTGATCCAACGCCGGATGCGCGGAGCGCCATCTATGACCGCGCCCGCAACGCTTTGCTCGGGCAGTTGCGACGTCTTGAGCCGCCGATCCCGGAAGCTGAAATCGACCGTGAAAGCGCGGCTCTCGAAATCGCCGTGGCGCGGCTCGAAACAGAATTCGCGCCTCCGCCCGAGCCCGAGGCCATAGCGCCTGCGCTTCCCCCAGCCGACGTAGCGGCGCCGCCCGAGCCAAGCGAAGCGGCTCCCGTTTCGCCGCCGCCAGGCCTCGAGGCCGCTCCGGCGGCGGAGGACGCTTCGCCCCAAGAGACGCCCCCTGTCGCTGAGACGCCGCAGTCTCCGGCTTCATCGGGCTTCATCGCGCCGCCGCCGTCCGACGCGGCGGCTTCGGAAGCGAGCCCCGAACCCCCGCAGACGACCGCACCATCGTCAACGCTGGCGGCGCCGCGCCCGCCGATGTTCTTCAAGGTGCGCCGCGACAAGCCGCCGTTTTTTCCACCGGCGGCAAGGCCAGAGGGGTTTTCTGCCCGGCGCACGGCAGGGCCTGCGCCGGCGCTTCGTTCGCCGGCCTTTCCGGTCTCTCCGTCCAAAACCGAGACCGCGCCTGGCGAGCCGCCGGAGGCGTCGGCTCAAACGCGGGCGCCAGCCGATGGGGCGCCGGCAGCGGCGCGGTTTCATGAAATCGAGGGGGACGACTTTGAGCCTCGCCGGTCTGACGACCGCGACTTTCAGCCGCCCAAGTCATCTGACGGCGGCGCCTCTGACGCGGCCGCGTTCTATGAGGACGGCGCAGGCGCATTTGAGCCTGTTGGCGACGACGAATCGGGCGTTGCGCCGGAGCGCCCCGGGGCGCGTCAGCTTCCGTCAGCGTTGGCGAAGCCGAGAGCGGACGCGCAGCGCCCCTTTGCGCCGCAGCCGCCGCGCGAAAGCGCCGCGCCGCCGCGTTTGTGGATTTTTGGCTTTATTTTAGGCTTGCTCGTTTTTCTCATTGCGATCGCCGCCTATGAGCTCAAAGACCGGCCGGAGGATTTGCGCCAGAAGGCCGCCGCGCCGGTCATCTCGCCCGAAGCAAGCTCAAATGGAAAGATCGTCGACCGCATCGGCGTCGGCTCGCAGTCGTCGGCTGGAGCCCCGGCTTCGTCATCCACGCGCGCGGCGGCGGACGCTTCCGCGACAAAGGAGGAGGGCCCATCGCCCGATGCGACGGCTCCCGTCTCACGCCGCGCCGCGCTTCTTGTCGAGGCGCCCGACGAGCAGTCAAAAGTGAAGACTTACCTTGGAGTGGTGGTCTGGAAGGTCGACAATGTCAGCAATGGGCCGGGCGATCCGCTCAGCATGGCGGTCCACGCTGAAATCGACATTCCAGAGGAGAAGCTGCAGGCGGAGATGACCCTGCAAAAGAACTTCGACAGCAGCCTGCCAGCCTCGCACACAATGAAAATTCAATTCACTGAACCCGCCGACAGCCCTCTTGGCGGGGTCCAGCAGATCAGCGTGCCGCAGATGCGGCGCGAAGACACAGCCACCGGCGACGCCCTTAGCGGCGTCCCTGTCGCGATCACGGATAATTCCTTTCTCGTGGGTTTGAACCGCGGCCCGTCGGAAGCGACCAATCTCGATCTTTTGAAGTCGCGCGGATGGATCGACGTGCCGATGCTGCTGAGCAACGGCAAAATCGCCAAATTGACGTTTGAGAAGGGACCGGCCGGTGAGCGCGCGATCGATGACGCGCTTGCGGCCTGGAGCGCCCAGTAGAATTCTTTACACGCCGTTCCGTCAGGCCAGCTTCGAACATGACAGCGCAAGCATATTCGCGAACATCATCTGGTGAAATAACGGGGGAAAGAGCAATCGGCGTCGCGCGGAGCCAGCGTGCTCTAGCATGACCTTTCGATGCGATAGCCGGTCACCGAAACCACCCCACGATACACGCAGCCGCCAAAGCTCCCTGAAAATCCATAGGCGTCGGGGCCCGCCCGCAGATGTGCGCTGTCGCCGCCCTGCCATCTCGCATAACGGAAAGAGCGGGGCGCCGCATGCCGCTCGCGCGCCGGTTGCTCTGCATCGTGTTCGGAGCGGGCTGTCGCGACGCGATGAGCTCTGTCGCTTGGCGGCGCCGACGGCAGGGACGCGGGCCTGTCGATCCCCGCTTTTTCCGTGGCGGACTTCCGGGACGCCGGCTTCGCGACGCTCGGCTTGACAATCGCCGCCTTGGCGTCATTCGCCGTTCCGTTCTCGCCGCCGGACTTTGTTTGCGGAGCATCGGCTGCGAGGGCTGGGGCCGGTCCTTGCGGTATCGTGAAAAGCGTGGTTTGCGCTCCGGGGTCTTTTTCAGAGGCGGGGCCGGTTTCGGAGGCGGTGGAAATCGTGACGGACGTCAGAGGCGAGGCGTCGCGCATGGGCGCCTGCTCGGGCGCGACAGCCTCCGCCGACGGCGTTGGGAGGGCCGGCTCCGTCATGGCGGCGTCCGTGGCGCCGAGGGCTTGGGACGCGGCCGCCGGAGCTGCGGGCTGAGCCCCGGCAGCACTCGCCGCGGCGCTCGCGTTAAGCGCATCCGACGCTCTGACGACATCCGCCACCGAGGCCTGGCGCCGCGCGATCTCGACGGCCATGGCCGTCGTCACAAGCGCGAATGTCGTTACGATTACAACCGTGACGTTCTTCATGGCTCCATTTCCTTTCGCGGCATGGCCGGAGCATTTTTGAGCGATGAACGAAATGCCGTGGTCAGAAGAGCAAAATGTTCCAGCGCGAGACCGCCAGAGTGCCCCCTGTGCCGCTTGCGATCTGTGCGGAGCGACACCTCTATGAATGGGCCGGGGGAAAATGCTTGCTGACCGAAGCGCAGCCAAAAAAGCGCTGCGCGAGGTTGCGAGGCTCAGCGCAATCCGCTAACGGAGAGGGATTAGAAACGCTGACGGCTTGTTCGATCGAATCGAAAGCGTCGGCTTTCGCGGGCGTGGCGGAACTGGTAGACGCGCCGGACTCAAAATCCGGTTCTGGTGACAGAGTGTCGGTTCGATTCCGACCGCCCGCACCATTCTTCAATATATCTGCGCCGAATGAGTCTTGCTGGTCGGGGCAAGACTGCGAACGCCCCGCATCATCCGTAGAGATGGCGAGGCGCTCTGGTCGTAGATCGGCCGGTCTGGCGGGTTAGCTCGGCCAGGCCGAATTCAAAATCACGCTGCAGAAATTGCCGCGCCTGAAGCTCGGATCTTTGAATTCGATGACGTCCGCCTTGACGTTGCCGAAGGTCGTCTCCGGCTTGTGTTTGATTCCATCATAAAACGTGTTGATGATGCCCTGCTTGAAATGGTCGCCGCGCGGATGAGCGGCGACGATTTCCTGGCGTTCCCTATCTTTGAATCCCGCATAGTCGAGCCCCAGCACATCCATCTCGACGCCCGCTGTGAGGAGCGCGATTTCGGGCTTCATATGTTGCGGAATGCCTGGCGTGGTGTGCAGCGCGATCGCCGTCCAGACGATGTCGATATCGTTTTGTGAAATGCCGTGACGGCGCAGAAAATCGCGCGCGGTGTTGGCGCCATCCACTTCGAAACGCTCGGTTGCGCTGCTATGGGCGTGAGTCAGGCCCATATCGTGAAACATTGCGCCCGCATAAAGTAATTCCGGATCATATTTCAGCCCTCTGCGATTGCCGGAGAGGGCGCCGAAGAAAAAGACCCGCGAGGAATGGTGAAAGAGCAACGGGGACTCGGTGTCCCGCACCAGTTCGGTGATCTCCCGGGCAAGTTTACTGTCAGGCTTCTTAACGCCTGCGATCTCTAGCGACATGTCATCCTCCTGATGTCTAATGGGCGGCGGGCTTTGTCCTTCAGTGGATCAGTGCGCGCCGTTCCGTCCATTGAAGCGGAGGGGCTTGATGGCATCAATTGACGTAATACGATGAATTCTGCCATATTGCGATCCTGTCGGCCATGGGCGGGGCGATTTTCGATGAAGCTGATGTCGATCCTTGCGATGCCCGGGGTGCAATTGCTCGACGTCTCGGGGCCACTCGACGTTTTTGCGGAGGCGAATGCGCAGTCCGGCCGCGAGGCTTACCGTTTACGCGTGGTCGCCAGCATCGACGGGCCGATCCGCAGTTCGTCCGGAATTCAGGTTCTTGCCGACCTCGTCGTCGGCCAGCCGGCCGCGCCTTCGGATACGCTGCTGATCGCCGGCGCACCCGGATTGGCTGAGGCTCGATTCGAACTTTCAACGCTCGAATGGGTGCGGAGCGAGGCGCTCGCAGCGCGCCGATATGGCTCCGTCTGCACGGGCGCTTTCCTGCTCGCCGCCGCTGGGCTTCTCGATGGGCGCCGCGCCACGACGCATTGGGCCGCGGCGAAAAAGCTGGCTTCCGGCTATCCGGCGGTTCTCGTCGAGGAGGACGCCATCTATCTGGCGGACGGACCGCTGCGAACGGCGGCCGGCGTCACGGCCGGCATGGATCTCGCTTTGGCGCTTGTTGAAGAGGATTTTGGCCGCGATCTGGCAATGAAGATCGCCAGTCAGCTCGTCATGTATTTCAAGCGCCCCGGCGGCCAGATGCAATTCAGCCGCCGGGGCGAGGCGGCGCCGTCCGGCCGCTCCGCTCTACAGGAGGTGCAACGTTGGATCGCCGCAAACCCGTCCGGCGATCACGCGGTCGAAAACCTTGCCGCGCGCGCAGGCGTCAGCGCGCGCCATTTCGCGCGGCTGTTTAGATCGGAGGTCGGCATGACCCCAGCGGCCTATGTGGAAATCGCCCGGGTCGACGCTGCGCGGCGCCTCCTTGAATCAGGGGCCGAGGCGCCAAAGCAGGTCGCCGCCCATTGCGGCTTCGCCAGCGCCGACACCTTGCGGCGCGCTTTCGTGCGTCATGTCGGCGTGACGCCGGCTGACTATCGCAAGAGTTTTGGCCGGCCCGACATGCGGTTGAGGGCGCTCGCGTGACGCTGAACGTCCGGCGCGCGCTCGCCCATCGCGACAAATCTCTCTATAAGAGCGGACGACGACAAATTACGGGATATGGACGTGGAGAGCTCTGAAGCGAGGCAGGAGCCACCGGGCTCTATAGGCCCGGGGCCGCATGTCATCTCGATCCAGAGCCAGGTCGTCCATGGTCATGTCGGCAATAGCGTGGCGGCCTTTCCGATGCAGACGCTCGGGCTGACGGTCGCCGCCGTCCCGACGACGTTGCTTTCGAATCATCCTCTCTATCCGACGATGCGCGGGCGCGTCCTGGAGCCTTCACTCGTCGAAGATCTCCTTCGTGGCGTCGAAGAGCGCGGGCTCGTTGAGGCTTCCAAAGCAATGCTCACCGGCTATCTCGGCTCCGCCCGTGTCGGCGCCGTCGTCGCGGAATTCATCGGCCGGGCCAAGGCGCGAAATCCCGATCTCCTTTACATCTGCGACCCCGTGATCGGGGATGACGGGCCTGGCGTTTTCGTCGCCGAGGAGATTATCGAGATCATTCGCGACCGCCTTGCGCCAGCGGCCTCGATCATTACGCCGAATCAGTTCGAGCTTGAACTTCTGACGCAGGCGCCTGCGCGCAGCATCATGGATTTGCACGTCGCCGCGGCGGGTTTCAGCCAGCGCGGGCCGATGCGCCTCGTCGTGACGGGATGCACGCTGATCGATACGCCAGCCGGCCACATCGAGACCATCGTCTACGATCACGGCGCTCTTCATCGCATCGCGACGCAGCGGCTTCCGATCAAACCGAACGGCGCGGGCGATCTTTTCGCCGGGCTGTTCGTCGCTCATCTCGCCAACGGGGCTGACCTCCTGCGCGCGGCTGAAGCCGCGACGGCCGGCGTCTTCAAAGTTCTGCAAAGAACCCTGGCCGAGCATTCTTATGAGCTGCAGATTTCACCCTCGGATTTTCTCCCCGGCTGCAGGGCGCCTTGAGCCGGCGATTGCCTTTGTGCGTCCATTGAGGCAACACCGGCCTTTCGCAAGTCGAACACTTCAAGGCATGACGCACGATGACCGGCGCTGGAACAGATCGAACCAAGAAAAGCGCCGAGGGCGGACCCGCGGTTATATTGGTGCGCCCGCAGCTCGCCGTGAATATCGGCATGTGCGCCCGGGCGATGGCGAATTTCGGCCTCTCTGATCTGCGCCTCGTTTCGCCGCGCGAAGGCTGGCCGCGCACGGGAGCCTTGAAGAAAGGCGCCAACGCCGCCGCTGCGGGCGCCGTGCATCTGCTCGAGGGCGCGAAGCTCTTCGACACGCTGGAAGAGGCCGTCGCCGACCTCAATTTCGTTTATGCGACGACAGCGCGGGAACGGGGGCAACACAAGCCCGTCCTCACGCCTTTTGAGGCGATGCCGGAGGCCGCTCGAGCCATCGCGGCGGGGGAGAAAAGGGGCGTGCTGTTCGGGCCGGAACGAACCGGCCTCTCCAACGACGAAGTTGCTGTAGCCGATATGATCATCACCTTTCCGGTGAACCCGGCCTATGCCTCGCTCAATCTCGCACAGGCTGTGCTTCTCGTCGGCTATGAATGGATGCGCGCCTCAACGGAGGCGAAAGCGCCGTTTGTCGCGGATGCGCGCTCGCCCGCCGCCCCGCGCGAAATGGTGCTCTCCTTCTTCGCCTATATCGAAGGCGAACTTGAGCGCGCGGGATTCTTCCGTCCGATCGGCAAGGCGCCCGTTATGCGGCGCAACTTGCGGAATATCTTTCATCGCTTGAGTCTGAGCCAACAGGATGTCAGCACGCTGCGCGGCATGTTCGTCAGGCTTGTCGAAGGGCCGCGCGCTGAGAAGGCCGCAAAGACGGCGCAGACTCAATCGGAGGATGAAGATAAAGGCTGAGCGACGCTTTCGAGAGGCTTGCCTTCCGCCGCGACGCCGAAAAACCATTGGACGATGGCGGCGATCAGCATCAAGGCGGCCCCAATAAGATAGCCGATGAAAACGCTGCCGCGTGAGCCGGTGGCGATCAGCGCGCCGAGCAGATAGGGCGCGCCGGCGCCCCCGATCGCGGTTCCCATTGCGTAAAAGACGGCGATGGCGAGCGCCCTGATTTCGACCGGAAAGGTCTCGGACACAGTCAGGTAGGCGGCGCCCGCCGCCGCTGATGCAAAGAAGAAGATCGTCATCCAGGCGATCGTCTGCTGCGTCGCATCGATAAGGCCATGCGCGAACAGCCAGCCGCTGGCGGCGAGGAGAAGCCCCGAGAGGGCGTAGGTGAGCGCGATCATCGGCCTGCGGCCGATCGAATCGAACAGCGGACCGAGAATCAGCGGACCCAGCACATTGCCAAGAGCGAAAGGGAGAATATACCAGCCGACATGATGCGATTCGACGCCATAGAATCTGGTGAGAACCAGCGCATAGGTGAAAAAAATCGCATTATAGAAAAAAGCCTGCGCCGCCATCAGCGTGAGGCCGACAAGCGCGCGCTGGCGATAGGTGACGAAAAGCGTATGGAAGACCTCTTTCAGCGGCGTAAACTTGCGCGGGCGTATGCGCATCGGCTTCGTATCGGCGCTGCTCTCAGGCGCGCGTCTGGCCTTCGTCTCAATGTCGCCGGTGATGCGTTCGGCTTCCTCCGCCTGCCCATGAATCACGAGCCAGCGCGGGCTTTCGGGAATCCATGCGCGCAGCAACAGGATGACAAGACCCAGCGCCGACCCGATCAGGAAGGCGAGGCGCCAGCCGATTTCAGGGTTGATGATGGCGGGATCGAGCAGAACAATAGAGCTTGCCGCCCCGAGCGCGCCGCCGATCCAGAACGAGCCGTTTATGGCAAGGTCCGTCCGGCCGCGATAGCGCGCGGGAATCATCTCCTGAATGGTCGAATTGACGGCGCTATATTCGCCGCCGATGCCGGCGCCCGTCAAAAGCCGGAACAGACAAAAGCTCGCAAGATTCCAGCTGAGCGCGGTCGCCGCGGCCGAGACGAGATAGAGTCCAAGGGTCACGAAAAACAATAATCGGCGGCCGAGCCGGTCGGTCATCCAGCCGAACAAAAGCGCCCCCGTCACGGCGCCGATGAGGTAGATGCTCGAAGCGAGACCGACGTCGGCCTCGGAAAAATGCAGGCGGGGGCTGGCTACCAGAGCGCCCGAAACCGAGCCTGCGAGCGTCACTTCCAGCCCGTCCAGCACCCATGTGACGCCGAGCGCGACGACGACGAGCGTGTGGAATTTGTTCCAGCGCAAGCGGTCGAGCCGGGCCGGAACGAATGTTTCTACGACGTCCGCCATCTTTGTGTCTTGTTTCATTCCGATCAAGGATGTCTTAACCATTCGCGCCTGCATTTTCGGCCACAGCCTGGCTTTGCAGGTCGCTCCCGCCGCCAGAATAAGTTAGGAAAGGCCTGAACATCGCACCGGTTCCATTCATGTCCCGCGCGCCGCGAATTCTTGTGTTCGATTCTGGCCTTGGGGGCCTCACCGTCTTCGTCGAGGTGGCGCGCTTGCGTCCGGACGCGGAGTTCGTCTACGCGGCGGACGAGGCGGGCTTTCCCTATGGCGCCTTGCCGGAATCGGCGCTGGCGCCGCGCGTTCTCAGCGTCATCGGGCGGCTGATCGAAACTTACGCGCCGGACGTCGCCGTCATCGCCTGCAATACGGCCTCGACTTTGGTGCTGCCGCATTTGCGCTCAGCGTTTCCCACGCTGCCCTTCGTCGGCACTGTCCCGGCGATCAAACCCGCGGCGTATCAATCGCGCTCGAAGGTGATTTCCGTGCTGGCGACGCCGGGCACGGTCGCGCGCGATTACACACACGACCTCGTGCGCACCTATGCCGCCGATTGCAGCGTCACGCTGATTGGATCGAGCGCCCTCGCGAGCCTCGCGGAAGCTTTTATGCAGGGCGAGGCGCCCTCCGACAAGGCTATCCTGCGGGAGATAGCGCCGGCTTTCGTCGAGGACGGCGGACAGCGCACGGATAGCATCGCGCTCGCCTGCACCCATTATCCTTTGTTGATCGAACAGTTTGAGCGGCTTGCGCCGTGGCCTGTGACATGGATCGACCCGGCCCCAGCCATCGCCCGCCGGACGGACCACGTTCTCGAAGATCTGGGGTTCAGGCTCGACACGGGCGAGCCTCCTGCAAATCCGGCGCTGGCGCTTTTCACGGGCGCCGCGGAGCCCGGGCCAAAACTGCGCGAGGCGCTGCGCCGACGCGGCATCGACAGGGTCGCTCTGGAGCCGATGCCGCTGGTTTTTGCGTGAATTGCGTGGAGCGTCGTCCTCGATCCGAATTGTGAATGGAGTTTCAGGATATGGACGCCACCGCCAGGAACATCGTCTGTGCGCATTGCCAGGCCGTCAATCGCGTGCCCGGCGACCGCGACCCGAAACAAGGCAAATGCGGGCGCTGCGGCAAGCCGCTCTTTGAAGGGCATCCATTCGCCACTGGGGGCGCAGCATTTGACAAGCAGATTGACCGCAGCGACGTCCCGGTGGTGGTCGATTTCTGGGCGGATTGGTGCGGCCCATGCAAGATGATGGCGCCCGCCTATGAGCAGGTCGCGCTGGAACTCGAACCGAACTTTCGCTTCCTCAAGGTCGATACCGAAGCGGAACAGGCGCTTGCCGCGCGCTATAATATCAGGAGCATTCCCACGCTGATGGTGTTTCGCCACGGAGCCATTCTGGCCCAGCGGGCGGGCGCGCTCGACCGCAATTCCTTGCGCGCCTGGCTGACGCAGATCCCTGTCGGGTGAGTCTGGCGCGGCAAGACAAACTCAGCCGACGAAACGCCCTAAAACAGTGAGCCCTGTCCGCGCTCTTTCCGGGTTTTTTTGTTGTCCGGCGCCGTGCCGCGGCTGGATTTTGCGGGGCCTGTCGCCTGGCCTGCCTCTTGCGGCGGCCCGGCGATCGCGCTTTTGCGGCCGTCCGCGAATTCTATGTCGAGGAGCGCGCCATCCGCGATCCCGGCCGCCAGACGCAGCGGCTTGTTCTCGGCGTCCCGAACCAGGGCAAAACCGCGCGCAAGAACGTTCTTGTATCCGAGGCTGACGAGTAACTGGTCGAAGCGTCTAAGCTCCGCCCGCCGCCAGGCGATTCCTCCGCGAAATGCATGCGCCATGCGCCCGGCCAGCGCGTCCAGCCGGCGCCGCGCCGCCGCTGCTCTTTCCTGCTCCATGCGAACGCTGGAAATCCGGGCATTGACCAGCCGGCTGCCGAGAGCTCTGATCCTTTCGCCGCGCCGGTCGGCGCCGGTCGCAAGAGCGCGGCGCATACGCTGCTCCAACGCTGAAAGGCGCTCGCCAGCTCGGCTAAGGCGGGCCTGCGGCGATTGCCGCGCGAGGCGCTGGGACAGCTTTCCGAGCGCGATGCGTTGACGGTCATGCGTGCGAAGCACCGCGCCCGAAAGGCGCCGGGAGGCATGATCGAGCCTCTGGCGCGGCAAAGCGAGGATCTCTTCGGCTTGCGGCAGGGCGCGGAAAAGCGCGCGCGCTTCGGCGCGGCGCCGCTCGATGAACCGCGCCATCGCGCCGGCATGCCGGCGCTCGAGATCGGCGAGGGCGGCGATGAGCTCCAGCCGCACGGGGACCGCCTTTTCGGCGGCGCCGGTCGGCGTCGGCGCACGAAGATCCGCGACGTGGTCGATCAGCGTCCAGTCCGTTTCGTGACCGATGGCGGAGATCAGGGGGATGAGGCTCGCCGCCGCCGCGCGAACGACGATCTCCTCGTTAAAGCTCCAAAGATCCTCAAGCGAGCCGCCGCCCCGCGCCACGATGAGCACGTCGGGCCTTGCCAATGAGCCATCGGAGGGCAGGGCGCTGAAACCCGCTATCGCCGCCGCGATTTCCGCCGCCGAGGTCTCGCCCTGCACGCGCACCGGCCAGACCAGCACATGGCGCGGGAAGCGATCGGCGATGCGGTGAAGAATATCACGGATGACGGCGCCGGTCGGCGAAGTCACGACGCCGATCCGCAGCGGCAAAAAGGGCAGAGCGCGCTTGCGCGCCTCGTCGAACAGGCCTTCGGCCGCAAGCGTGCGGCGGCGCTCCTCGAACAGCGCCATGAGCGCGCCGACGCCAGCCGGCTCGATCGCCTCGATGATGATCTGATAGCTCGATTTGCCCGGAAAGGTCGTAATCTTGCCGGTCGCGACGACTTCGAGACCCTCCTGCGGTTTGACCCGCAGGCGTGAAAAAACGCCTTTCCAGATCACGGCGTCTATGCGGGCGGAGGCGTCCTTGAGGCAGAAATAGGCATGGCCCGAGGAATGCGGCCCGCGATAATTGGAAATTTCGCCGCGCAGACGCACGAAACCGAAGCGATCCTCGATGGTTCGCTTCAAGGCGTTGGAGAGTTCCGAAACGCTGAGTTCGGGGGCGTTGGTCGCTGACGCTTCAGGCATAAGGGCTCGACTCTCGGCCATCAAGGTGGCTCTGGCGCATCAAAATCAATCGCGCCGTTGCAGAAGCGTCATTCCTTGATCAGTTGACCAGAGTAAACGACGGGGCCGGTCGGATCGCCGCTGGGAGAGCCGCCCTCAGGCTCGACTGTCACGGCGAAGCTCGCCTTGTCCAGCGAAAGGCCCGCCGGAAGCGGCATTTTGATCGCATTGCCGCCGACGAGTCCCATGGATTTCGGCGCCTTGCCCGCCCCGATATACCAAAGCTCGAGGCTTTTCCCGGATGGCGTTTGTGTGGAGACGGGGCGCACATAGACGCTTCCGGTGGCGAGATCGACGCGAACGACCAGCGCCGGCAGGTCGCCGCCGCGGTTGACGACCGCGACATAGGTCGGCTGCACGGCGGGATGCATCAATTGGCGGTCGAGAATGAAGACTGCAAGTCCGGCGGCGAGAGCGCCCGCCGCGAGCGCCGCGGCGCGCCAGCGATTGAGCGAACGGCGAAGCGCGGTCGGCGGAGCCGATGAGTCGTCGGCGCGGCCGCCCTCAAGGACGCCGAATGGCCGCGGCGAAGGCAGCGCGCCCTCGATCCGTTCCCAGACGCCCGGCGAGGGAGCCACTTCGGCCACGGCGACGCTCAGCGGAGCGAGACGCTGCTCCCACGCGGCGACGGCGGCCCTTGTGTCCGCATCGTGTACGAGGACGCTGGTAAACAGCGTCCGCTCATCCGCGTGCAGCGTGCCGAGCACATATTCCGCGGCCAGGATCTCGCGTTCCTCGGTCATGATGTCGGTTCCAGACACGCCTTTAAGGCCGTGAGGCTGCGGTGCAGCCAGGTCTTGATTGTGCTCACCGGCTTGCCGAAACGAACCGCAAGTTCGTCGCGCGAATAGCCTTCATAGTAAGCCAGGAGAACGCAGCTGCGGCTCGGCTCCTCGATCTCGCCGAGGCAATGGCGGAGCGCCGCGACGTCCATGAGATCAGCCTCGACATTGCGCGGGCCAGCGATCTTTTCCCACCAATCGCCATCGTCCCCGCCGACCGGAACCGCCGTCAGGCTCTTTTGACGCAATATGTCGATCGTTCGGTTGCGCGCGATTGAGCTCAGCCAGGCGAGGGGCGAACCGGACTCCGGCGCGTAGGCGCCTGCGTTGCGCCAGACCCTGAGATAGACGTCTTGTAAAATATCTTCCGCCAGAGACCTGTTGCGGATGATACGCAAGATGATCGCGAAAAGTTTCGCTGATGTCTGATCGTAAAGCGCCCGAAAGGCGTTGCGATCTTCGCCCGCGACCGCGACGATCAGATCTGCGAGCCCGGTGTTGTCGATGCCCGGCAAAAGCGCTTCCCCCCGACCTGTGTCCGCCTGGGCGAACTGCGATGCCGAACTCTAGCAAAAAACCCGTTCGGCGCCAGCACTGCTCCTATCAACGGGCGTCGGCGTGAAAAGTTACGTCTTGGCGCGGCCAAAGCGCTCGAGCACATAGCGCGTCATGCTTTTTGCGAGTTCCTGCTCGCCGAGGAAGATCGTCGCGGCCTGTTCTTGCCGCAACAGCGTCGCTTCCTCCTCGTTGTGGGTGCGCACGACGGTCTCGATTGCCGGATTGACCTTGGCGGCGATGGCGAGCATTTGCCGGATATCGAGCGAGTCGGGCGTTGCGATGACGAGCACGCTCGCCTTGGCGATATGGGCCTGGATCAGCACCGCCATATCAGCGGCGTCGCCGGAGACGGCGGGAATCCCCTTTTCGCGGCAATGCTCGACGATTTCACGATTTTGCTCGACCACTACGAATGGAATTCCGGCTTCGGCCAAGGCCGCGCCAATTCGCCGCCCCACTCGCCCATAGCCGACGATGATGCATTGCTTGGCGAGATATTTATCCTCGGTCGACATGGGAAGTTCGGCCAGAGGATCGTCGGGCCTCTCGACAAGGCGGGCGAGCTCCGATTTCGATTTGATCCAGCGCTGGATCGGCTCCAGCGCCTCAAATACCAGCGAGTTCAACGTAATCGAAATCAGGGCGCCGGCCAGGATGAGATTTTGTCCCTCATGCGGCAGAAGGCCAAGCTTCATGCCGAGACCCGCCAGAATGAAAGAAAATTCGCCGATCTGCGCGAGGCTCGCCGAAACCGTCAGGGCCGTGTTGAGCGGATAGCGGAACATCAAGACGAGGGCCGCCGCCGCGAGCGACTTGCCGACGATGATGATGCCGACCACCGCGAGGATGCGCAAAGGCTGGTCGATCAATACCTTGGGGTCGAACAGCATGCCGACCGAAACAAAGAACAACACCGAGAAGGCGTCGCGCAAGGGGAGCGATTCCTCGGCGGCGCGGTGGCTGAATTCGGATTCTCGGATGACCATGCCGGCGAAAAATGCGCCAAGGGCAAAAGAAACGCCGAATAATTCGGCTGCGCCATAGGCAAGGCTGACCGCCGCGGCGACGACGCAAAGCGTGAAGAGCTCGCGCGAGCCGGTACGCGCGACCTGCCACAAAAGCCAGGGGAAGACGCGGCGGCCCACCACCAGCATCACCGTTACGAAGCCGGCGATCTTTGCGACGGTAATCTCGAGCGTCCACCAGAGATCCGGGCCGGCGCCAACGGCGGCGTGGCCGCCGAGAACGCCGGACAGCGGCGGCAACAGTACGAGGACAAGCACCATGGCTAGATCCTCGACGATCAGCCAGCCGACGGCGATGCGCCCGTTCGTCGTGTCGAGGACGCCGCGGTTCTCCAGCGCCTTCAGCAGCACGACCGTGCTGGCGACGGAAAGGGCAAGGCCGAACACCAAAGCGCCTCCAAGGCCCCATCCCCAGTAGAGGGCGAGGGCGGCGCCCAAAGCCGTCGCCACGGCGATCTGCAAAATCGCCCCGGGCAGCGCGACTTTGCGCACGTCCCACAGGTCTTCGAGGGAAAAATGCAGCCCGACGCCGAACATCAAAAGCATCACGCCGATTTCGGCGAGTTGGGAGGCGATCTCGCCATTGGCCACGAAGCCGGGCGAAAAAGGACCAATGATGACGCCCGCCAGAAGATAGCCGACCAGTGCGGGCAGCTTCAGCTTCGCCGCGAAAAATCCGAAGATAAGCGCGACGCCAAAGGCGGCGGCGACCGTCGTGATGAGCGGAACTGCGTGTTGCACTTATGCTCTCCTGCCTCGCCCCGTTCGGGCGCGCGTCAAATCCCGCATTCCGCGCTCAAGCATGATGCCGAAAAAGTTGCCGACTTCCGGATCCACATCATGCGTCAAACAAGGGCTCAAAGAGCAGAATGCGATTCCCGGGCAGGCCGGCTGATCAGGCTGCATCGTCGCACCGCCTCAAACACGCGTCGACCTTCGCGATATGCCAGCAAGGACCGGCGCGATCAACCATGATAGCGTCAGCGTGACCGTTGACGAAGGCTGACTCGGCGGCAAGATCAATCGACGGGATGGCGTCCGCGCAGGCGGCGGACGTTCCACCAGACCAGAACGGCGACGAACGGCACGATGATTGCGGTCGCCAGCGCCGGGTCCAGCGCGTGCTCCTGCTGATGGACGCCTTCGAGAATGAGATGTGCGATCGAGGAGATGTAATAAGTAATGGCCGCGACGGACAGCCCTTCGACGGTCTGCTGCAGACGCAGTTGCATGCGCACGCGCTCGTTCATGTTCCGCAACAGATCCTGATTTTGGCTTTCCAGTTCGACTTCGACGCGCGTTCGCAGCAACTGCGCTGCGCGTACGAGCTTTTGCGACAGATTGTCCTGGCGCGCCTCGATCGCCGCGCAGGTTCGGATCGCAGGAGTGAGGCGGCGGGCGAGGAACGCGGCCAGCGTCGGCACGTCAGCCAGGGCGCGTTCGCCAATCGATTCAAGACGCAGGTTCAGCAAATCATAATATGCCCTCGTCGCGCCGAAGCGATAAAGGCTCTGCGCGGCGGCGGTTTCGAGTTCGGCGGCAAGCGCGTTGAGCCGGTTCAGCAATTGCCGGCTCACGTCCAGACCTTCGCTGTCGCGCATACGCCCGATCAATTGCGGCAGTTCGGCTTCGATGTGGCTGATCTCAGGAGCAAGATCCTGCGCGCGCGGCAGGCCGAGCAGCGCAAGCGTGCGATAGGTTTCGAGTTCGAGCAGCCGTTGCGCCAGCGCTCCCGCCTCGACCTCGGTGAGCTTGCGATCCAGGACGAGAATGCGGACGAAGCCGAAGACGTCGGCATGAAAGTCAGTCGCGACGATCGCCGCGCCGTGGGAGACTTCCGACGCGGCCAATTCGCTTTGCCCGAAAAGACGCCGCCAGCTGTCGCCGATCTTGGCTTCCGGCAGCACGTCGAGATCAATGGCGACGAGGAGGGGCCCTGGCTGCGGCAGCATGCGCATGACGCGCGAGAGCTCGCCCGCATCGGGCCGGAACGCCGTCTTCTCAGCGTCGCCGGCGCCGGCGCCGACCTCCTGTGGAAACTCCCAGGTATAAGTGACGAATTCGCCGTGCCGCTCCCAGCGCAGCACAGTCGGGGCGAGTTCGACGCGATGATGTTTGGCGCCAGGCAGGGGCGCCTGCGCCGCGCGCTCGACGCAGAATTGCGCCAACGCCGCCTGCGCTTTCTCCGCCTCTTCGTGATTGGTCATGAAGGCGAAATGCAAAATGCGCTTGCAGCCGGCCATCGCCTCGAAAGGACGGGCGTGGACCTCGGCCAGCACGCGCGAGCGCAGGACGTGCTCTTTGAATCCGATATCGGCGGCGTCAGGTTTGTCCAGCACGCATCAGGTCCTTGCAGGGCGCGCCGCTGATCAATAGCCAGCGGAGCATTCGATTTGGCGATTATGCTCTCATACACGCCTGCGTATTGCAAAATTGCAAACGCGGCCTTTCCGCCGTTGATCGGATTAAATATCGACGCCTTCGGGCAGCGCCAGACGATTGGCTTCGGCGAGCAGGGCGCGCGAAAGCGGCGGCATCGGCTCGCGGCGCGGCAGCACCAGTCCGATCCTTTGCACCTCCTGCGGTTCGACAATGGGAATGGAGCGCAATGGTTCGCTGAGGCCGAGCACGTCGGCGAAGGTTTCCGGAATGATGCTGGCCCATTCCCCGGTGCGCACATGGGCGGCAAGGACCACCATCGAATTTGATTCGAGCATTGGCGGGCCAGGCGGCTCGACGCTTCCCAGCATGCGGTCGATGATGCGGCGATTTTGCATGTCGGGCGTCAACAGGCAGAGAGGGATCTGCGCGACCTCTTTCCAGGTGACGGAGGAGCGGTCGCCGAGCGGACGATGCGCGGAGGTCAGCAATCGATAGCGCTCATAGTAGAGCGGCGCCGTGCGAATCTGTCCGAGCGGCTCATTGTCGAGATAGGTGAGCCCCGCGTCGATCTGAAGATCATCGAGCATCGAGAGAATTTGGCGCGAGGTCTCCGACAGAATGGTGAAGCGAACGGCGGGGTGCTTTTGCAGGAAGGGCAGGGTGAGCCTTTGCACCATGCCGAGCGCGGTCGGCACCGCGGCGATCGTGAGATGGCCGGTGAGCGATGTCCTCGGCGCGCGCATTTCCTGGCGCATCGCCCGCGCGTCGCTGACGATGCGCTTCGCCCATTCGAGCACGCGCTCGCCGTCCGCCGTCATTCCATGAAAGCGCGAACTGCGATTGACGAGCAACACGCCCAGCGTATCTTCGAGCTGCTTGATGCCGGCCGACAGCGTCGGCTGAGTGACGCCGCAGCTTTCCGCGGCGCGGCTGAAATTGCGCTCGCGCGAGAGGGCGAGCAGGAACTCGAGCTTTTCGATCATGCCGAGGGCTCCGTCCGCTCGAGCTTGCGCAGAGCCTCGCCTCTGGTCGCATAGGCGCTGATAAAAGCGGCATGGCTCCAGGCGAGAGACTTCGCCGAAGTCTGGGCGCCGGTCGTCTGATCGAACTGTTCGGAGAGGTCGCCGCTCGAAGGCGTGAAGGCCGCTACCGTCGCCATGAACATATCTCCCCGCCGAAACAGCGCCTTGACCAGAGTTGAATGATGCGCGTCATCAAAATGACGGATCCCGAGCCGCCGGCAAATGTCGGAGCCGTGTCGACCCCATTCGAGAATGTCGGCGTCCGCCGCCGCCCCGGCCGCGCGAAAGTAGAATTCGGCGGCGCCTAGCGTTGAAAAATAATAGGCGCCGCCGCTGTAATAGGCGTCGCCTCGATAACGCCCCATCGCGGGCGCGCGATTTTGTATCGGCGGCTGATTGATCCTGTAGAGGCCGGCGAAAAGATCTTCCAGTTGCATCACGGTGGCGATGACGCGCGAGTCCAAAACGCTGTGGCTCCCCTGCTTGCGCCCGGAATGGATCACGGCGAGCAAGGTCGCTATGTCGAGATCCTTCTCGTGGCAAGCCGCGTTGGCGCTGATGCGGCTGCGGTGAAATCCCTGTTCCTCGCTCCAAAAATCATCCAGGCTGACGGCGATCGCGTGCGCCTCCGCGCGGTATGCGCGGCCGAGCTCTGCTTCTCCCGCCGCCGCGATCCAGAGGCCGCCCTGTTCGAGAGCCTCGCATTGCACGAGCTGGGTGTAGTAGTGGCGGCCGAGTTCCTCCTCCCATATGTCGAAGGATGGCTGGCGCCACCGCTTCAAAGTGAAATCGAGATCGCGCGACAGGAGCTGCTTTGCAAGAGCGAGCGCCTCTGCGTCTTTCGCCGCAACCGAGGCGCAAAACCGGGCGACGGAAAGCGCGCGTAACGCCGGCCCATCGTGCTGGGGGCGCGACCATTTCAGAATGTCGAAAGCGCCGTCTGGATCGAACCTCGGCTCGCCGAGAACGCTGTCGCCGGTAAGCGCGATAAACTCGCTGTCTGGGCGCACATATTGCAGAAAGAAAGGCTCGACCTTCGCACGGAAATCGCCGGCGCCTTTCAGAAAGTCGCGTCCGTCGAGCGTCGAGAGCGTAAGGCTGAAGCGCAGGAAATCCCTGAAATGGCCAAGGCCCTCCAGCTCGGTTACTTCGCCGCTCTCGATCAGGCTGCGCAGGGCGTCGACGATGACGGCCGAATCGCGCAGCCAGTGAAAGAAATAGTCCGGGTCTGGATCATAGGCGGCCATGACGGGCGAGGCCAGAATCGATCCTCTCGCAGGGCGAATAAAGCGGCCGAATCCACGCCGCTCCTTGACGATCTGAACTGCTGATATGGCGCTCATCATGGCTTTCGCCGAAAGGGGATATTGGCGCTCCATCCATCCCGTCAATTCCTGCCGCCAGGGCTCTTGCGCAAAAGCTTGCATGTCAGGCGCCGATATGCGGCGATTGGAAGCCAAGACGGCGCAGGCCTCTTTGGACATCGAGATCGCCCATGAACAAACGCCACATCAGGCCGCTGCGGAAATTCTCGATCATCACGACGATGGGGCCCTGATCGATGGCGAGATAGGTCTCGGCGCGCCAGCCATGCGTCTCGCTGAAGGCGTCGACGAAGCCGAAACGTCCCCAGATCCCTTCGCCAAGATCGTCGTGAAAATGGCGCATGGCGCGCATCGATTGCTGCGGCGCGTAGGCAAAACTCGAGAGCGCCGCTGTCGGTGAAATCACTCCATTGTCGTTGTCGGGCGCGTGCGCCATATAGCCCGACGGGTCGTCGCTCGCAGTCAATCCCCACGCTGAGGGGCCATAGCCCTTGTGGCCGTTCGGGTTGCGCACGCAGTGTTCGTAATTGATCAGCGTATGCTGGACATTCTGTCGCCAGTAATCGGCGTAATCATCACGAAGGCCGCGCGGGTCGAGCCCGCAGAACGAATAATGCGCGAAGAACAACGGTCCGCCGAAATCGGGACCAAGCGGTAGCTCGAGATCATAGAAGCTGCGCCGGTTGATGAAGACGCGGCTCTGAGCGAAGCCGCCGTGATAGGCGGCCGGATCGATGGCGTGGCGCGGCGAGGCGGCGGCGAGGACATAAGCGATGAGACATTCGTTCCAGCCCCTGATTTCCGCGTCGAGGGCAAAGCCATTGTTCGGGCTCCAATGCCATGTCAGCGCTTTGCGTCCGTCACGCGTATGCCAGTTCCATTCCGCATCGCTCCACATCCAGGTGATGTGATCGCGCAGGCTTTTCTCGTCCGCTCCCTCTCCATCGAAAAATTGCCGCGCGCACAAAAGGCCCTGAAAGAGAAAGGCCGTCTCGACGATGTCGGCGCCGTCATCCTTGCGGCCGAAGGGAATGGTCGCCCCGGTGCGCCCATTCATGAAATGCGGAAACAGACCATGATAGGAGGGCGTCCGTTCGAGAAAAGCGATCATCGCGTTAAGTCTTGCAACCGCTGCTTCGCGTTCGATCCAGCCGCGCGCGACGGCGACGATGATCGCCATGACGCCGAAGCCGGATCCTCCGATCGAGATCAGATCGTCGCTGGCGTCGGCGTTCAGCCCGGTGCGGTCCCGCGCAAGAAAACTGAGGGGATGAGCGCCTTCCCAGAAAAACCGGAAGGTCTGCCTTTGCACGAGATCAAGCAGCGCCTCGTCTGAGAGGTTCGAAGATTGCGGGCGGGTCAAGGACGTCTCCACGATCAAGGCCCGTTTGCCGCCACGGGTTCAGATGATGAGAGCATTTTCAAACGTAGTTGCGTCAAGGAAAATGGGCGAAAACAAAGCGCGCTAATCAATGACATTGGCGTTCGCCCCAGCGTCGCACGCCGGCGTCGCCGCAACGCCCGGACTGAGGTGGGACGCAAGCGTTTCTCCATGTGGGTCTTCGATGAGGTGCAGGACGCGCGAGAAGAATCCCTTTTGCGTGTCGGGCCTGCCGATGTTGAGGACTGCCGTCCCGGCCAGTTCCGACGAAAAAAGGTCAATCACGATGGCGCGCGTGTCCTCGTCGAGCGCGTCGAGCGCCTCGTTGATCAGAACCCAGCGCGGTTTGTGGAGCAGGAGACGGGCGAACTGAAGACTTTGCTGTTCATCGCTGCCGAGCTCACGTTCCCACCGGTGCGAATGATCGAGATCCGGCAACAAACGGGCGAGACCCATCCGCTGCAGCGCCGCGGCGAAGGCGCCCTCCTCGAAATTTTTGGCGGGCGAGGGATAGGCGATGGCCGCTCGCAAGGTTCCCGGCGGGAGATAGGGGCGGTTTGACAGGAACATCATCGCATGTCCGACCGGCAGCGAAATGCGCCCGGAGCCCCACGGCCAGAGACCGGCGATCGCACTGAAGAAATTACTCCTTCCCGCGCCGGGTCTGGCGATGATCAAGATGCGCTCTCCCGGTTTGATCGTGACATGGCGCTCGCTTAGCCTGGTGCAGGTCTCGGGCGACGCCACGCGCAGATCGTCGAACTGCAGCTTCTCCTCTGTCGAAGGCGCGATCTCGATGCGGCCGGCGCTATTGCCGAGCCTATCTATGTCGACGAGCGCCTGCCGAAAGGTGGCGACGCGCATCAAGGTCGCCTGCCAGTCGGCGATGGCGCTGAAATTGTCGACGAACCAGCGCAGCGCCTGCTGCACCTGATTGAAGGCGCCGACCACCATCATCAGGCCGCCGAGCGTGAGATCGCCGCTGAAAAATCCCGGCGCCGCGACGACGATCGGCGCGACAATTGCGAACCATCCGTAGCCGGCGGTGATCCAGGTCAGCCGGGTGACGCCGGTCACGAGCCGGCGCATGATGTCAAGGACAGGCTGCAACTCATTGTGCAGACGTTGCTTTTCATCCTCCTCGCCGCCGTAGAAAGCGATGGCGTCGTTGCGTTCATTCACGCGCACAAGAGCAAAACGCAGCTCCGCCTCGCGCCCGTAACGCTCGGCGTTGAGCTGGATCAACGGATTTCCGACACGCCAGCTCATCCAGGACGCCGCGCCCGCGTAAATGAGCGCGGACCAGACCATATAGCCGGGGACCGCGACATGATGGCCGAAAAGATTGAACCCGATGCCGTCCGACAAAATCCACAAGACGCCGATGAAGCTGGCAAGCAGAAGCGTCGACTGCAGCAGGCCGATGCCAAGATCGGTGGTCAGCTCGACGAGATGGCGCGCGTCCTCGTGAATGCGCTGATCCGGATTGACCCCGATTTCACCGGCGTTTGCGAGCCGGAACGCCCGCCTCGGCCCGAGCCAGAGATCAATGAGCTCGCGTGTCAGCCGCGCGCGCAATTTCAGCTTGGTGATCTGATTGAGCCAGATCTGGGCGACGTTCAAAATCAGAAGGCCGCTGGCGATCATCGCAAAAACCCAGAGCTGCTGCAGGAAACCGGAAAGGTCCTTGCGCGCGAGCGCATCATAAAAGGGATGGTTCCATGCGTTCAGCTTGATCTGGCCAAAAGCCGTGGCGCCGACAACAACGCAGAGCGCAAAGGCGAGAAGAAGGAATTGATTGCGCTCGGGCGACGCCCACAAGGCCCGCATCATCATCAGAAGCTGGGCGTCGAACCCGTGCTCACGGGTTTCGGTCGCGGGCGGCATATTTGCTGGTCTGGTCATCAAATCGCGATTTTCAGTGGCGGCTGGCTGCTAAAAAGCACCCCTTGATATGATTATGCAAATTCACAGAGTGATGGCCGAATGCGAAGTTGGCTGTGCGTTCCGGCGCCTTCGATATTGCAAAGCTACGCCCCGGCCCTCGCTTTTTCATCAATCAGGATCGAAAATGCTCCCGGTTCGTAAGCGGTTTTTAAAAGTTTAGCACGATCGCGCTGACCGGCGCCCCGGCCAGCGTTCATTCATAAGGGCGGCGCGAGGACCGGCTATCGACAGGATATCAAAACTTCTCGCGGCGATGACCCTCGAAGAAAAGGTTGGTCAGCTTAGCATGGCTGCCGGAGGCTATGCTGTAACGGGTCCGCTTCTCGGCGGAGACGTAACGGCCGACATTCGCGCCGGTCGCGTCGGGAGCCTCCTCAATCTCTGGGGCGCCGAGGTCATTTCGGCTGTTCAAAAAATGGCCATCGAGGAGACGAGGCTCGGAATCCCGCTCCTTGTCGGTTTTGACGTCCTGCACGGCCACCGCACCATCTTTCCCATTCCGCTCGCGGAAGCCGCGGCCTTCGACGCCGCGCTTTGGGCCGCGACGGCGCGAGCCTCCGCGGCGGAGGCGGCGCAAGACGGGATTTCGCTGGTTTTTGCGCCGATGCTCGATGTCGCGCGTGATCCGCGCTGGGGCCGCATCGCCGAAGGGGCAGGGGAAGATCCACTTGTCGCGGCGGAATTCGGCAAAGCCAAAGTTTTTGGTTTTCAGGGCGCGAATCTTGAGGAGCCTGGGGCCGTCGCCGCAACGGTGAAGCATTTTTGCGCTTATGGCGCGGCGCTGGCGGGCCGCGATTATGCCTCGGTCGACATTTCCGAGCGCACGCTGCATGAGGCGTATCTCCCGCCTTTCGCGGCGACGGTCGCCGCCGGCTGCGCCGCCGTGATGCCGGCCTTCATGGATCTTGCCGGCATTCCCATGACGGCGCATCGCCCCTTGCTGCGCGGCTGGCTGCGCGGAAAACAACGTTTCGACGGTGTAATCATTAGCGATTACAACGCGCTTGCCGAATTGATGCGCCATGGCGTTGCCGCCGATCTCGTGGACGCGGCCGCGCTGGCGCTGATCGCGGGCGTCGACATCGACATGATGAGCGGGGCTTATCACAAAGGTCTTCCGCGAGCCGTCGCCGAGGGGCGCGTCTCGATGGAGGAGATCGACGCCAGCGTGCGCCGCGTGTTGACGCTGAAGCAGCGCCTTGGGCTTTTCGACGCTGCTTGCCGCCAACGCAAAGTCGAAACTCCGAGCCCCGCGCCGGGGCCTCTGGCGCGCGAGGCCGCGCGGCGCGCGATCGTGCTTCTGACGAATAAGGGCGCGCTGCCGCTTCCGTCGTCTTTGGAAAAAATCTCGGTCATAGGTCCGCTCGCCGACGCAAGACGGGAAATGGATGGGCCGTGGGCGGCGGCGGGCGACCGGGAGAAGCCCGTGGCCATTCTCGAAGGTCTGGCCGCCACGCTGCCTGATGTTGAGATACGGTTCGCGGCCGGCGTCGGCATCGAGGGGGAGGATGATTCAGGAATCATTGGCGCTTTGGAGCTTTGCCGCGACGCCGACGTCATCGTGCTATGCGTTGGCGAAGCCGCCGCGATGAGCGGAGAGGCGGCCTCGCGCGCCGATCTTGGGCTGCCTGGGCGCCAGACGGAACTGGCGAAGGCGGCGCTTGATCTCGGCAAGCCCGTCGTCGCACTTTTATCCAGCGGCCGGCCCCTGACGGTTCCCTGGCTCTTCGAGCGAGCCGCTGCGGTCCTTGCGACGTGGTTTCTGGGTGTTGAAGCTGGAAACGCGATCGCCGATGTGCTGACGGGGCGCTTCAACCCCGTCGGCCGCCTGCCCGTCACCTGGCCCCGCGCCGTCGGGCAAATTCCGATTTTTCTCGGCCCCCGCCCGACGGGACGTCCTTTCGCCCCGAATGATTCTTACACGAGCAAATATCTCGACGTTTCAGTTCGGCCGCAATTTTATTTCGGACACGGCCTGTCCTATAGCTGCTTTGCGATCAGCGATCTGCGCGCAAAAAGCCAAAGCTTCCGTTTCGACGAGACGGTCGAATTCACCGCCGAGATCGTCAATGAGGGACCGCAAAGTGGCGAGGCGACGGTGTTTCTGTTCGCACGCGACGTGCTTGCCTCGATCGCCCGGCCCCTGCTCGAACTTAAGGGATTCGCCAAGATCGCATTGTGCGCGGGCGAAAAAGGATTGGTTTATTTTTCGCTGGCCGCTCGCGAACTGAGCTTTCCCGGCGCGGATTCCCAACCCTGTTTCGAGCCCGGCGCTTTCGAATTTTCCGCCGGATTCAGCGCCGAGCCGGAGGCTCTCGTCACGATCAGGCTTGAGGCTCTGCCTTGAGCGAAAAAGCGCTCATCGGCGGGCGCCCCAATCCGGCGAGCGTCAACCGAACGGCGTCATTGAGCGGCGTATGCGGTTCGCTTCCCAAAAATTTCGCAAGGCGCGCATGGCACAGGCGCGGCGGCTCAGGCTCTCATCAATCATGTCGCGGAGGGTCTGGTTCAGGGCTGGGGCGGCTGAGGGAAAGCGAGGATTTCGCTAGTGTAGGTCTCGACCACTTCGCTAAATGGCGCGCCGTCGGGCAACGTCAGCACGGCGCGATGTTCAAGCACGGCAGCTGGAATTTTCAGCGGCGATCCGCCTGAGTCCGGCGCTGTGGCCGCCATCTCCCAGCCTTGCGGCAGCGGAGACCAGAGCAGTTTCGCCGAGAGCGTCCGGCGCTGAAAGTGCAGCGGCTGCACGGCGCGCCCGAAGGCGATGTCGGTCGACTCGAGCGCATGGTTCATTTCAGGCGTCAGCCTTGCGGGCACATACCAATTGTCGGCTTCGGACAGGACATGATCGCCGCAGGCGAGGCGCACCCTCCGATAACGGATAGGCTCGGCCTCGCCGACGCCGAGGAGTTGACGCTGCTCCCGCGTCGGCGGCTTTTCGACGCCCGTCATCCGCTCGGCGACAATTTGGGCGGGCGAGGCCAAATGATGCGTTTCGCACCAGCGATCGAGGGTCAGCGTCGCGCTGTCATGGCTGAGCAAATCCGCGTTGAGGGTTTGCAGCAGAGCGAGAGCTTCGAGGCGGGCGCCGAAGCTGTCTGTCCAGGCCGGGGGAGGTTGGCCGTCCCCGCGCGCCGCTCCGAGGAGAATCAGGAGGGCGAAGCCAGCCGCTGGGATCAATTGAGCGCCAGAGCGCACCCGCAGTGTCTCCATAAACCGTCGCCCTTACGCAGGCGCCGTAAAGCTTAGCACGCGGTCTTGCGGAAAGTCATAGAGCTTGCCGGTCTCGGTCCAGTCCGGCGAACAAAGGGCGGCGACTTTCGGCGCGAAATCTTCCGGCGTGCGCAAAGTCATCGGGTCTTCGCCCGGCATCGCCTTTGCGCGCATGCGCGTGCGCAACGGCCCCGGATTGACGGCCATGACCTTGATCGCGGTGATGTTCATGGTCTCGACGGCGTATGTTCGCACCAAAGCATTGAGCGCGGCTTTCGAGACGGCATAGGCGCCCCAATAGGGCCGGAAATCAGCGGCATGGGCGACGCTGGAAGTCAGGAAGACCGCGCGGCCCGCGTCCGACGCGCGCAGCAGCGGGTCGAGCGACCGGATGAGCCGCCAGTTGGCGGTGACATTGACCGCCAAAACTTCGTCCCATTCTTTCGGCTCGATGTGGCCGAGGGGCGTTATTGAGCCCAGTACGCCCGCGTTGCCGACGAGAATGTCGAGCTTGCCCCAGCGGTCATAAATCGCCCGGCCGAGACGGTCGAGCGCGTCGAAATCCGTGATGTCGCAGGGCGTGAGCGTCGCTTCGCTCCCTTCGGCGCGGATGGCGTCGTCGAGATCCTCGAGTGCGCCCTGGGTGCGGGCGAGCGCGATGATATGCGCGCCGGCTCTGGCGAGTTGGAGCGCGACGGCGCGGCCGACGCCACGGGACGCCCCGGTGACGAGGGCGATACGGCCTTGAAGGGAAACAGGCATGGAAGGCTTTGCGCTCGACGATGGATGGCTTGCGGAGGAACCTCTATCGCGCTTCCAAGGCGAGCGGAAGCCGGGATTTGAAGCGCAGGATCGAAGGTTTGCTGAGGTTTAGATCAAAGGGATCTAACTGGCTTCGGCGAGGAGAGAAAGCTGGCTTTTCGTCTCGCCGGTGAGATCGGTGAGGTGGGTCGGATAATCGCCGGTGAAGCAATGGTCGGTGAATTGCGGCCGCAGCGGATCGCGGCCTTCTTCCCCCATCGCGCGGTAAGTGCCATCGACCGAGAGGAAAGCCAGCGAATCGCAGCCGATGTAATCGCGCATTTCCTCCAGCGTATGGGTCGCGGCGAGGAGGTTTTCACGCACCGGCGTATCAATGCCGTAATAGTCGGGGTGAGTGATCGGCGGCGATGAAATTCTGAAATGCACTTCTTTGGCGCCGGCGTCGCGCATCATCTGCACGATCTTGACGGAGGTCGTACCCCGTACGATCGAATCGTCGATCAGCACAATGCGCTTGCCTTCGACGACGGCGCGGTTGGCGCTGTGCTTGAGGCGCACCCCCAGTTCGCGCACGGTCTGGGTCGGTTGGATGAAGGTGCGCCCGACATAATGGTTGCGAATGATGCCGAGTTCAAAGGGAATGCCGGAGCATTGCGCATAGCCGATCGCGGCGGGCACGCCCGAATCCGGCACCGGCACCACGACGTCGGCCTCTACGCCCGATTCGCGCGCGAGTTCGGCGCCCATCGCCTTGCGCACATTGTAGACCGGCCGGCCATGCACGATGGAATCCGGCCGGGCGAAGTAGATGTATTCGAAAATGCAGGGGCGCATCGGGCGCGGCGGGAAGGGGTGCAGGCTTTCAATGCCTTCTTTCGAAATGACGACGATCTCGCCATTTTCGATGTCGCGCACGAAGCGGGCGCCGATAATGTCGAGAGCGCAGGTTTCCGAGGCGAGAATATAGTTGCCGTCGAGTTCGCCGAGAACCAGAGGGCGGATGCCGAGCGGATCGCGGGCGCCGATCAGCATTGTATTCGAGAGAGCGACGAGCGCGTAGGATCCTTCTAGCGCGCGCAGGGCTTCGATGAAGCGCTCGACGATGCGCAGCCGGCGGCTGCGCGCCATCAGATGCAAAATAACTTCGGTGTCGGATGTCGACTGATAGATGGCGCCGGTCTGGACGAGATCACGCCGGAGGGTCAGTCCGTTGGTGAGATTGCCGTTGTGGGCGACCGCGAAGCCGCCGGAATTCAGTTCGGCGAAGAGCGGCTGCACATTGCGCAGAATGGTCTCGCCGGTCGTCGAATAGCGCACATGGCCAATGGCAGCCTCGCCCGGCAGGCGGGCGATCGTCGAGGCTTTGGAGAAATGATCGCCGACGAGGCCCAGGCGGCGCTCAGAATTGTAGCGCTGCCCGTCAAAAGAGACGATGCCCGCCGCTTCCTGGCCGCGATGCTGCAAGGCGTGCAGTCCGAGCGCGGTGACGGCGGCGGCGTCCGGATGGCCGAAGATGCCAAAGACGCCACATTCCTCGCGGAGCCGATCGGCTTCGAGGTCTAGATCCGTCCAGCTGCTCGAACCAGAATGGGCTGCGTCATCCATAACCGTCTCCTGCCGCTCTCGACGAGCAGCTTGGCGTTCAAGCTATTGCTGGCGTGTTCCCGAACGTTGAGCCATGTCTCACAGACTCGAGCCGCGCCGACGCCACAAAAGTTACATAATGCAACTCACGCCATTCGTCGACCCTCCGCGGGAGCGATGATTGTCGCACCCTCGGGGTTTTCTCTTGAGAGAAGCGGATTCTTTTCTGTGCATAGCGGCTTCGCCCTGGCGCGGGCCAAACAGGCTCGCGCTGCGAGGCTCAGGTCTTTTTTCCGCTCGGAGGCTTCGGAGTCGGAAGCGGCGCGGTTGGCGCGACGTCGCTGTCGGGCGCCGCCTCTTCGTTCGGGACTGCCTTCGGCTGCTTCAGCTTGGCGAGGAGGCCCTCGGGATCGTCGGGCAGCATCGCCATGAGTTGATCGCCGGTGACTTGCAGCAAGGGCCGCATGCGCGCTGTTCTGACCCACTCGGGCTGCGTCTTTTCAGGAACGAGCCAGTTGAAGAAGATGAAGGCGATGACGCAAAGGAGAAGTCCGCGCACCGCTCCGAAGACGAAGCCAAGCGAGCGATCGAGCGCGCCGACTTTCGAATCGAGAATGGCGTCCGAAAACTTGATGGTGATCAGCGAGACCACGATCAGGGTCACGAAGAAAACGCCCGCGGCGGAAACGGCGAGCGCGATCACGTCCTTGGCGATGTATGGTTTCACATAGGGCAGCACCAGCGGATGCAGGTAGACCGCGGCCAACGCCGCGGCGCCCCATGAGGCGATGGCCAGCACCTCGCGGGTGAATCCCCGCAGCATGGCGAGAAAGGCGGAAATCAGGATGACGACGATCAAGCCCAGATCGAGATAGGATGGCATTGTTGTTTGGCCCCTTGCGCCCAAATCCCATGTTTGATGCCGCTGGCGCGCGAAGCGCCGCTGCTATCGACTGACGTTGCCGGGTAGACCGGCGCCAAAACGAGCAAAAGACCACGATAGCGCCGAAAGCGTCGCGAATTTCTTATAGCGAGCCGATCGGCCCCAGTCACCCCGCAAAGAGAAGGCGCAAAGGGGAGGCCCTCCGCGAGCGTTGCCGCAGGTCAGCCGCGCTGGCGCGCCGCCTCGCGCTTGCCGGCGCCGATTTCCGCCGCCAGTCCCGAGATGTGCTTGCAACCGCGCACGGCCAAATCTTTTGAAACGGCCTCGCCGCGCTCGCTTGGCCCATGCGGAATGGTGGCGCGGCAAAAGCCGAGTTTTGCCGCCTCTTTCAGCCGCGCGAGTCCATGCGCCACCGGCCGGATAGCGCCCGAAAGCGCGATTTCGCCGAAGAAAACCGAATCGGCGGACAGCGCTATGTTGCTCAAGGATGAAACCAGGGCGGCCGCCGCGGCAAGGTCGGCGGCCGGTTCGCCAACCCGCAATCCGCCCGCGACGGTGAGGTAAATGTCATATTGGGAAAGCTTGACCCCGGCGTGCGTTTCGAGAACGGCGACGATCATGGCAAGGCGCGAGGCGTCCCAGCCGACGACGGCGCGGCGCGGCGTGCCGAGGGAGCTTTGCGCCACCAGCGCCTGAAATTCGACAAGCAGGGGGCGCGAGCCTTCCATCCCGGCGAAGACGGCGGCTCCGGGCGCCGCGGCGTCGCGCGCTGAGAGAAAAAGGGCGGAGGGGTTGCCGACTTCCGCTAGGCCGCGCCCAGTCATCTCGAAGACGCCAATCTCATCAGTCGGGCCGAAGCGGTTCTTGACCGCGCGAAGCAGGCGAAGATCGCGGCCGCCTTCGCCTTCAAAGGAAAGAACGGCGTCGACCATGTGTTCGACCACGCGCGGGCCGGCGATCTGGCCGTCCTTGGTGACATGCCCGACAAGGATCACCGCCGCGCCGGTCGTCTTGGCGAAGCGGATCAGCGCCTGAGCCGCGCCGCGCACCTGGCTCACCGTGCCCGGCGTCGATTCAACGAGGCTCGTCCACATGGTCTGGATCGAATCGATGACGACGAGGGAAGGGCGCTTGCCGCGGCTCAGCGTTGCAATGATGTCTTCGACGCTGGTTTCGGCGGCGAGTTCGACCGGACTTTTCGCAAGGCCAAGGCGCTGCGCCCGCAGACGCACCTGGTCGACCGCCTCTTCGCCCGAAATATAGACGACGCGCTGACCCTTGGCGGCGAGCGCCGCGCAGGCCTGAATGAGCAGCGTCGATTTGCCGATACCGGGCTCGCCGCCGAGCAGAAGCACGGAGCCGGAGACAAAGCCGCCCCCCGTCACGCGGTCGAGTTCGCCGATGCCGGTCAGGATGCGCGGCGGCGCCGGGCGGTCCGTCTCGATCAGGCCTGAAAGCTCGAAAACCCGGCCCTTGCGCATGCCAATCGCCGCCTGCGCGCCAATGCCGGTCGCGGCGCTTTCCTCCGTGATCGTGTTCCATTCTCCACAGGCCTCGCAGCGGCCTTGCCAGCGCCCGGTGACGGCGCCGCAGTTCTGACAGACGAATGAGGCGTGCGGCTTCGCCATCAGCGCGCCTGTCTCAATATGGAGATCACAGAGTCTCTTTTCATTTCCAATATGTTGGACCGGTAGTCCACAAGCGGGCGGAAATCCCGCGCCGCTCAGATATGGTCCGGCAAGGCGTCTTCGCGGGCGAGATTGGAGAAGCGCGTCATTTCCGCTTCAAAAGCAAGCTCGACGGTTCCGGTCGGGCCGTGGCGCTGCTTGCCGATGATGACCTCGGCCTTGCCGTGGACGTTCTCCATGTCGGTCTGCCACTTGATGAATTCCTCGGTGCCTTCGCGCGGCTGCTTGTTATTCAGATAATATTCCTCGCGATAAACGAACATCACGACGTCGGCGTCCTGCTCGATCGAACCCGATTCGCGAAGGTCGGAGAGCTGCGGGCGCTTATCATCGCGCGATTCGACCTGACGCGATAATTGCGAAAGGGCGATCACCGGCACGTTCATCTCCTTGGCCAGAGCCTTGAGGCCGGTGGTGATTTCGGTCACCTCCTGCACGCGGCTGTCACCCCTACTTTTCGAGCCGCCGAGCAATTGCAGATAGTCGATGACCAGAACGTCGAGGCCGCGTTGGCGTTTCAACCGGCGCGCCCGCGCGGTCAATTGCGCGATCGACAAGCCGCCGGTCTGGTCGATGTAAAAAGGGATCGACTGCATCAGGCGGGCGGCGTCGGCGATGCGATGGAATTCGGATTCGCTGATGTCGCCACGCCGGATCTTGTAAGACGCCACGGCGGCCTGTTCAGCGATGACGCGCGTCGCCAGCTGCTCGGCCGACATTTCAAGCGAGAAAAAGCCGACGATGCCGCCATTGATCGTCTCGGGCGTGCCGTCGGGGCGCATCTGAGATTCATACGCCTTGGCTATGTTGAAGGCGATGTTGGTCGCAAGCGCCGTCTTGCCCATGCCCGGGCGTCCGGCGACGATGATGAGATCGGAGGCCTGCAAGCCGCCCATTTTGTGGTCGAGATCGACAAGCCCGGTCGATATGCCGGAAAGATGGCCGTCGCGCTCAAAGGCTTTCGCCGCCATGTCGACGGCGATCGTCAAAGCGTCGGAAAAACGCTGGAAGCCGCCCTCATAGCGGCCGGTCTCGGCGACCGAATACAGCTTGCGCTCGGCCTCCTCGATCTGCTCGCGCGGCGAAGCGGCGACGGGCGCGTCATATGCCGCGTTGACGATGTCCTCGCCGATCAGGATGAGATCGCGGCGGATCGCCAGATCATGGATCGTCCGCCCGTAATCCTCGGCGTTGATGACCGTCGTCGCCTCGGCGGCGAGGCGGGCGAGATATTGCGGCACGCTCATGCCGCCAAGATCATGGTCGCCGAGGAAGGTTTTGAGCGTGATCGGCGATGCGAGCTTGCCGGCCCGGATCAATTGCCCCGCGACGTCGAAAATGCGCCTGTGCACATCCTCGGAAAAATGCGCGGGCTTCAGAAAGTCGGAGACGCGATCGAAGGCGTCATTATTGACGAGGATCGCGCCGAGCAGCGCCTGCTCGGCCTCGAGATTATGCGGGGCGAGCCGGTAGCCAGGCGCCTCGGCGCCCTGCCGCGCGCCGGACTTGCTGATCAGATTGTCGATGGCTGACATTCAGTCTTTCTTGCGAATCACTTCAAAGCCTTCACCATGCGGCTGGCCTACTTGCATGCCACGCATATTGGCCCGGCGCAAAAAACAACTCGACTCGCGCCCGCTATCCACATCGTCTGCGGACAATGTGGAAGAATGCCGTGGACGCTCGCCGGCGCCCGTCTTCAATACCGCGGGCTCGCCTACCATTCCTCATCCTGTTGGCCGCCGGGACATTCCTTCCTTTCAAGGCATTGGCACCGTCCAGTGCCTTGCTGGCAATTGGGTTTGCGGTTTGTCCCGCATGTATAGCTCGCGCCGTCTTGACCGGTGTAGGCGCCTCCGCAAGCTCCTTCGGAATATCCGAAGTCGGCGGCCGCAAGAAAAGCAAGGCCCAGAAATCCATAGGCGACAGGGATGAAAACTCTAAGCATCGTCTCGGCGACCCGCGGGTTGCATGAAATTCCAAAAAAAAAGCTGAATGGGGGAGCCCTTCCGCCGGCGCGGGGCTCGCCTCCGGCGCTCCTCATCATGAGGGCTTTCGGGCAGCGGCCAAGGGTTGCCTCATCCGCCCTGCAGCAGCTTCGCGGCGCGTGGCGCGAAATAGGTTAAAACAGCGTCGGCGCCGGCCCGTTTGAAGGCGAGCAGGCTTTCCATCATCGCTTTGTCGCCGTCAAGCCAGCCATTGTTCACCGCTGCTTGAATCATCGCGTATTCGCCGGACACCTGATAGGCGAAGGTCGGCAGGCCGAATTTGTCTTTCACCCGGCAGATGATGTCGAGATAGGGCAGGCCCGGCTTCACCATCACGATGTCGGCGCCTTCCAGGATGTCCTGCGCGACCTCGCGCAGCGCCTCGTTCGAATTCGCGGGGTCCATCTGATAGGTGCGCTTGTCGCCGATGAGCGTCGCCCTGGTGCCGATGGCGTCGCGGAATGGGCCATAGAAAGCCGAAGCGTATTTGGCCGCATAGGCCAATATCTGCACGGACTGGAAACCTTCGGCGTCGAGCGCCGCCCTGATCGCCCTGACGCGGCCATCCATCATGTCGGACGGCGCAATCATGTCGGTGCCCGCGCGGGCCTGGTTCAGCGCCTGCTGCACCAGCACCTCGACCGTCTCATCGTTCAGAATTTCCTCGCCGGCCATAAGCCCGTCATGGCCGTGGCTGGTATAGGGATCCAGCGCGACATCGGTGATAAGGCCAAGATCCGGCGTCGTTTCCTTGATCGCCCGCACGGCGCGGCAGACAAGGTTTTCGGGGTTCAGCGCCTCGCTGCCGGTCTCGTCGCGCAGCGCCGGATCGGTATAGGGAAAAAGCGCGAGCGCTGGAATTCCCAAGGCCTGCGCCTCGCGCGCGGAATCAACGGCCGCGTCGATCGAAAGCCGGTCGACTCCCGGCAGAGAGGAAATCGGTTCGCGCAGATTGACGCCTTCGCAAACGAAGATCGGCCAGATCAGATCGGCAGGGGTCAGAACATTCTCGCGTACGAGACGACGCGCCCAATCGGCTTTGCGGTTCCGGCGCAGACGCAGCAGAGGTTCGCCGCGTGGCGCCGGCCGCGGCTGCGCTTCGGCGCTCGCAGGCGGCGCAAGCGCCAGCAGTTCGGTTGTCGGCTGACGTTTTGATTTTGGATTGAGCGGCCAAATCATGCAAAAATCTCCCGCGTCAGGCTCGGCTCGGACGCGATCGATGTGTAAGCTCAGCCATCCTTCATCGCAAGCCGCGGGCGCAGCTGGAGCCGCGGCCGCGACCCTATCGCGCATCCTCCAAATCAAAAAGGTGAATGATGGGACTGCTCGTCGACGGCATATGGCGCGACCAATGGTATGACACGCAGAGCACGGGCGGGCGCTTCGAGCGCGACGCCGCCAAGTTCCGCAATTGGGTGACGCCGGACGGCGCGCCGGGGCAGAGCGGGGAGGGCGGCTTCAAGGCGGAGCCCGGCCGCTATCATCTCTACGCCGCCTATTTTTGTCCCTGGGCGCATCGGACACTGATTTTCCGCGAGCTGAAAGGCCTCGCGCCGATGATCGGACTGTCGATCGTCAACTGGCTGATGCGGGAGAACGGCATCACCTTTGCTCCGGGCGAGGGCGTCATCGGCGATCCGATCCATCACGCCAGCTTTCTGTACGAGGTCTATCGCGCCGCCGCGCCCCATTATTCCGGCCGCGTCACGACGCCCGTCCTTTGGGACAAGGAAAAGCAGACGATCGTCTCGACCGAATCCTCCGAAATCATCCGCATGTTCAATTCCGCCTTCGACGGCGTGGGGGCGAAAGCCGGCGATTTTTACCCGGAGGATCTGCGCGGCGAAATCGACGCGCTCAACGCGCGCATTTATCCGACGGTCAACAATGGCGTCTACAGGGCCGGCTTTGCAACGACCCAAGCGGCCTATGAGGAAGCGATCGGACCCTTGTTCGACACGCTGGATTTTCTCGACGCCCGGCTCGCGGACTGCCGGTATCTCTGCGGCGACCGCATCACCGAAGCCGACATCAGGCTGCTGACGACCCTGCTGCGCTTCGACATCGTCTATGTCGGCCACTTCAAATGCAACGTCCGGCGCATCGCCGATTATGCAAACCTTTTCGGCTATGTCCGCGACCTTTATCAGACTGACGGCATCGCCGCGACTTTTCACCCGGACCACATCAAAGGGCATTATTATCAGAGCCATTTGCAGATCAATCCGACCGGGATCGTTCCCGTTGGCCCAAGAATCGATTTTTCCGCGCCGCATGACCGCGCGCGGCTCACCGGCGGCCTCGCATAATTTCGCGCCCTAGATCATCTCCTCTGGGGGAGCGAGGACATGCCGCGCCCTGAGGATCGCGGCGGGATCGCGGCCTGCATTGGCCGCGAAGGCCAGCAACAACGCCTCATTGGACGCCAGAAAATCGAGAACGCCGACAAAAAATCCAGGTTCGGCGGCGGCGGCGCGAAGATTGCCGATTTCGAGCCCCGAGAGGCTCATGAAACCTTCGAGCGCCGCCGGATCGGCCGCGATATAGCCCAAAACCTCAATGGCGAGCGCCTCGGCGCTTTCCTTGGCGGCTTCCCGCGGACCGGCGGCCTTGCCGGGATTCGACCGATTACCGCCATTTTGCATATTGGCGATTTCCCTTTCGTCAATTTCTATCCGTTAAGCCTTGCAGTTATGATCGGATGGCTCGAAAGCCAGGGCGGTCCGCCCTCTGCAAGGGTGGAAGTGGGTCTTCGATGGAAAAAACTATCCTGATCGTAGAAGATAATGAGCTGAACATGAAGCTGTTCAACGACCTCCTTGAAGCGCACGGCTACCGCACGGTGCAAACGCGCAGCGGCGTCGAGGCCGTCGGACTCGCCCGCCAGCATATGCCGGACCTGATCCTGATGGATATCCAGCTGCCTGAGGTTTCGGGGTTGGAGGTCACGCGCCGGCTGAAGGAGGATGAGGGATTGCGCCATATTCCGGTCATCGCCATCACCGCCTTCGCCATGAAGGGCGACGAGGAAAAGATCCGGCAGGGCGGATGCGAAGCCTATCTCTCAAAGCCGATCTCGATCGTCAAATTTCTCGAAACCGTGCGCAGTTACCTGCACGAACAATAATCTTCGCGCCGTTGCTCGCGGCGCCCCCGCCTTTGCCGGCCGCATGCTCGAAGGGGAGCCATATGACCGCACGCGTATTGGTCGTCGACGACATCCTTCCCAATCTCAAGCTGCTCGAGGCGCGGCTCACGGCCGAATATTTCGACGTCCTGACCTGCACCAATGGTCCGACCGCGCTTTCGATCTGCGCCAGAGGCGATTGCGACATCGTTCTCCTCGACGTCATGATGCCAGGCATGAGCGGTTTTGAGGTCTGCCGCCGCCTCAAGGCAGATCCCGCGACGGCGCATATCCCCATCGTCATGGTGACCGCGCTGGATCAGCCCTCGGACCGTCTGACCGGCCTTGAGGCCGGCGCGGACGACTTTCTGATCAAGCCGATCGACGAGGTCGCGCTTCTTGCGCGCGTGCGCTCGCTCGCCCGTCTGAGGCTCGCTCTCGACGAATTGCGCACCCGCGCGATGCGCGCGGCGCAACTTGGAATCAACAATCCGCTCGCCTCTGTGATGGACGAGAACGGCTCCGGCGGGCGCATTCTTGTTGTCGACGACCGCCGTTCGTCGAGCGAGACGGTCACGGGCGCGCTGCGCGCTCTGCATGACGTCGAACTCGAGCCGGACGCGCTGGAGGCGCTCGTCGAAGGCGCCGCTGGGCGCTATGATCTCTTCATCGTCAGCCTCAGCCTCAACGCCTATGACGGGCTCCGGCTCTGCAGCCAGATTCGCTCAGTCGAGGCGACCCGGCATATCCCGATTCTGGCCATCGCCGAACCGGAGGACCGCGCCAAAATCCTGCGCTGTCTCGACCTCGGCGTGAATGATTATCTGCTGCGCCCGATCGACCGCAACGAACTCATCGCCCGCGTGCGCACCCAGCTGCGCCGTAAACGCTACGCGGATGGCTTGCGCCAGAATGTCGAGGCCTCGATCGAAATGGCGGTGGTCGACGCTTTGACGGGCCTTCACAACCGACGCTATCTCGACGGCGCTCTCGCCGCTCTCCTTGAGGAAGCAAAGCGCAAGGCGAAGCCGCTTACCTTGATGATGTTCGACATCGATCACTTCAAGACCGTGAATGACGTGCATGGACACGAGGCCGGCGACCAGCTCCTGCAAAATTTGGCCGCGCGGATCAAGGGTTTGATCCGCAGCGCCGATCTTTTCTGCCGGCTCAGCGGCGATGAGTTCGTCATATTGATGCCTGAGACGCGTCTCGACGTCGCAGCCAGGGTCGCCGAGCGTGTGCGCGCCGGCGTCGAAAGCCAAGGGATTCCAGTCGAAGCCAGGGAGCGGCCCCTTTCGGTGACGATTTCCATCGGCTTGGCGGAGAGCGCCCAGAACGCGGCGGATTTGTTGCGCCGCGCGGACAAAGCGCTTTACCGATCAAAACAGTCGGGCCGCAACCGTGTCTTCATCGATGCGGCGGCGCCGGTGCGCTTGGAACGGATGACGGGTCTTCGCGTCGTCCGTTCGTCATGAGCCGCGCCAGAATCGTCCCGTTAACGAAAGAGAGAAATCGGCCGCAACAAGTCGTTGCATTGAGTCGGCCCTGCGCGCTAACGTTCAGACGCTGAGCTCGAGAAAATCGGGTGCGGCGCGGGAGGGGTTCCTGCAAGAAAATGTCCACCCGCGTCCCTGCGCATCACGCGCATTTGGCGACTTGACTGGAAGTTACCCTACGGAGTGCTCAGGTCCGCCGCATCTCCTGGGTCCGTAGGGTCGGCCGGCGCGCAAGTAGTAGGAGTGGCCTCCTCGAAACGCTACTTGCCGCCGGCCACCTTCGCCGGCATTTTTGCGCGCGGCGGCGTTTCAGGTTCTGAGCTTGACAGGCCGAGCCCGGGTCCAGCGGCGGGACGGCAGGGACTTCAGGCATCAGACATGCGTTGGGCCGAGCGGTCCGATGTTTCCCATCCGATTTTTTCAACGACGCCGAAGCTTCGCGGCCCAAACTCCCTTGGCGCCGGATGCTGATCGAACCTGCGGCTACACGACCACCAGCTCCGCCGCATTGGCGAAAGCGGCACGCTCCTGAATGAAGGCGAAACGCGCCTCGGGCTTATTGCCCATCAAGCGCTCAACGGAATCCGACGTGCCCTCCCGATCCTCGGGCAGCACGACCACGCGCAGCAGACTGCGGCTCTTGGGGTTCATCGTCGTTTCTTTAAGCTGTGCAGGAAGCATTTCCCCCAAGCCTTTGAAACGGCTGACTTCTACCTTGCCGCGCCCAGTCAGTGTCCGGGCGATCAATTGATCCTTGTGGGCGTCGTCGCGCGCATAGACATGGCGCGCGCCCTGGGTCAGGCGGTAAAGCGGGGGCACGGCCAGATAGAGATGGCCCCCCTCGATCAACTTCGGCGTCTGGCGGTAGAAGAAGGTAATCAGCAGTGAGGCGATATGCGCCCCATCGACGTCAGCGTCCGTCATGATGATGATCTTCTCGTAGCGTAGGTCCTCGTCCTTGTAATGGGCGCCGAGGCCGCATCCGAGCGCCTGGATCAGATCGCTCAATTGCTGATTGGCGGCCAATTTGTCGCGCGTGGCGCTGGCGACGTTCAAGATCTTGCCCCGCAAGGGCAGGACCGCCTGATTGGCCCGATCGCGCGCCTGTTTGGCCGATCCTCCTGCTGAATCGCCTTCGACAATAAAGATTTCAGAACCCTGCGCCGAGTTATTCGAGCAGTCTGCGAGCTTTCCGGGCAGTCGTAGCTTGCGGCTCGCGGTTTTGCGCGCGACGTCCTTTTCCGCGCGGCGGCGTAAACGGTCTTCAGCGCGCTCGACGGTCCAGTCCAGCAGTTTGAGGGCGTGCGACGGCGCCGCGGCGAGCCAATGGTCGAAAGCGTCGCGGACCGCGGATTCGACAATGCGTGAGGCCTCCGTCGTCATCAGGCGGCCTTTGTTCTGGCCTTGAAACTCAGGCTCCCGAATGAAAACCGAGATGATCGCGGCGCAGGACGTCATAATGTCGTCGCTGATAATCGATGCCGCGCGCTTGCCCTGGCCGATCCGTTCGGCGTGATCCTTGAGGCCGCGCAGCAAAGCCGTGCGCAGTCCCGCTTCATGCGTGCCGCCGTCCGGGGTCGGAATCGTATTGCAATAGGAATGCACGAAGCCATCGTCGAGGCTGAGCCATGACAACGCCCATTCGAGCGATCCATGACCACCGGGCTTTTCGATCTTGCCCGTGAAAATCGGCTCGATAACGAGCTCCTTGCCTTCGATGTCCTGCGCGAGAAAGTCCTTGAGGCCGCCGGGGAAGTGAAAGACCGCCTCGGCCGGGACGTTCGTATTCGCATCGCGCCATTCCGGAGCGCAATGCCAGCGGATTTCGACGCCTCCGAACAAATAGGCTTTGGCCCGCGCCATTTTGAACAGGCGGCCCGGCTTGAAATGGACGCCTTTGCCGAAAATCTGATCATCGGGCTTGAAGCGCACGCGCGTCCCGCGCCGGTTCGGCGCCTTGCCGACCTGCTCCAGCTTGCTGGTCGGAACGCCCCGCGCAAAACTTTGCCGGTAGAGCATCTGGCCTCGCGCGACTTCGACCTCGACCTGTTCGGAGAGCGCGTTGACGACGGAGACGCCGACGCCATGCAGGCCGCCAGAGGTCTGATAGGCGCCAGAATCGAATTTCCCGCCCGCATGGAGCGTCGTCATGATGACTTCGAGCGCGGATTTCTTCGGAAATTTCGGATGCGGGTCGATCGGGACGCCACGGCCATTATCGGTGACGCTGAGGAAACCCGAGGCTTCATAATTGACGTCGATAAAAGAGGCGTGGCCAGCGACGGCCTCGTCCATGGCGTTATCGAGAACTTCCGCGAATAGATGGTGGAGCGCGGCTTCGTCCGTGCCGCCGATATACATGCCAGGGCGCCGGCGCACCGGCTCCAGCCCTTCCAGCACTTCGATGGAGGCGGCGGTGTAGCCGGACTCTCCCGGAGTCCCACGGCTCGGCTCCCGGCTGAGCGCCTCGGCTTTGGCGGCGGGCGCTACGCTTTTGGCTTCGCGCCGGGCGGGAGCCTGCTTGCGGGCCGCGCCGCCGAAAAGATCACCATGATTGGCCATGAATTCGTCTGTCCCTTAACGTTGGGGTCCTTATGACATGAACATGGCGGAAAGGGAACGGAACAGAAACATATTTAAGGGGATAGCGCCACGATGGGGGGATAAAACTTGTTCCGGCGGCGCCGGCGGGAGCGTCTGGCGGACGAAAAAGGGCGGCCCGAAGGCCGCCCGCGCTTCGCCCCGGAGAGAGCTTTTCAGTAGGAATAATACATGTCGAATTCGACCGGATGCGGCGTCATTTCGAAGCGCATCACGTCGATCATCTTCAGTTCGATATAGCTATCGATGAAATCATCATCGAAGACGCCGCCGGCCTTGAGGAAGGCGCGGTCCTTGTCGAGATTGGTGAGCGCGTCGCGCAGTGAGCCGCAGACAGTCGGGATCTTCTTCAATTCCTTCGGCGGCAGATCGTAAAGGTCCTTGTCCATCGCCGGGCCGGGATCGATCTTGTTGATGATGCCGTCGATGCCCGCCATCAGCATCGCGGCGAAGGCGAGATAGGGGTTTGCCATCGGGTCGGGGAAACGCACCTCGACGCGTTTCGCCTTCGGGTTCGACGCCGTCGGAATGCGGCAGGAGGCCGAGCGATTGCGCGCCGAATAGGCGAGCAGGACGGGAGCCTCATAGCCGGGAACCAGACGCTTGTAGGAGTTGGTCGACGGGTTGGTGAAGGCGTTCAGGGCGCGGGCGTGCCGGATGATGCCGCCGATATACCAGAGGCATTCCTGGCTGAGGTCGGCGTATTTGTCGCCGGCGAACAGCGGCTTGCCAGCCTTCCAGATTGATTGATGAACATGCATTCCAGAGCCGTTGTCGCCGAAAATCGGCTTCGGCATGAAGGTTGCGGTCTTGCCGTAGCTCTGCGCGACCTGATGGATGCAGTATTTATAGACTTGGAGATCATCCGCCATTTTGGTGAGCGGGCCGAACTTCAGTCCAAGTTCGTGCTGGGCGGAAGCGACTTCGTGGTGATGCTTTTCGACCTTGGCGCCCATTGAAGCCATGGCGGCGAGCATTTCGCCGCGCATGTCCTGCGAGGCGTCCTGCGGAGGCACCGGGAAATAGCCGCCTTTGGTGCGGATGCGGTGACCGAGGTTGCCGCCTTCATAGGGGGTGTCGGAGTTCGAGGGAAGTTCCGCCGAGTCGAGCACGAAACCCGTGTTGTAGGGGTCGGCGCGGAAGCGCACGTCGTCGAATACGAAGAACTCGGCCTCAGGGCCGACATAGACTGCGTCGCCGATGCCGGAGGACGCGAGGAAAGCCTCAGCCTTTTTGGCGATGCCGCGCGGATCGCGGCTATAGGGCTCGCCGCTGCCCGGCTCCAGAATGTCGCAAACGATGACCATCGTGGGCGCTGCGAAGAAGGGATCCATCACCGCGGTCGCGGGGTCGGGCATAAGCAACATGTCGGATTCGTTGATCGCTTTCCAGCCCGCGATCGAGGATCCGTCAAACATCGTCCCTTCCTCGAAGATCTCTTCATCGATGAGGGTGATGTCGAACGTCACATGCTGCCACTTGCCGCGCGGGTCCGTGAAGCGGAAATCGACGTATTTAACGTCATTGTCCTTGATTTCCTTAAGCACGTCTTTGGCGGTCTTCGTCATTTCAAAGCCTCTCGATCTGATTAGAAAGCGTATTGGGTTTGCGAAGGCGCGGCGGCGCCGGGCCCCAAGCGAAAGTCGGACATCAGATGGCGTCCGGTCCCGTTTCGCCGGTGCGGATGCGGATCGCGCCTTCGATGTTTGAAATAAAAATCTTGCCGTCGCCAATGCGGCCGGTCTGCGCCGCCTTGCGGATCGCTTCGACGGCGCCGTCGACGATGCCGTCGGCGACGACGACTTCGATTTTAACTTTGGGGAGGAAATCGACGATGTATTCCGCGCCCCGATACAGTTCGGTATGGCCTTTTTGCCGCCCAAAGCCCTTGGCTTCGGTCACGGTGATGCCGGCCACGCCGGCTTCGTGGAGCGCCTCTTTCACTTCGTCGAGCTTGAAAGGCTTTATGATCGCCTCGATCTTCTTCATTGGCGTTTCTTACGTCGCATTGTTCGATGAACTCAGGGAGAAGTCAGCGGCACTTACCACCTGCGGGGCAAAAATGCCATCCGATCCTAGAAAATCGTTGTCCGAGACGCCTTTTTTGTCGTTTCCGCAGCAGGTTTGATTGATAAAGCAATCGTCGGGCCAAAAAGCGGCTGTAGCGGCGCGCCGAAGCGTTTGGCGGGCTTGACCGAGGCTGGATGGCGGTGATGGGGGGAGTTCGGGGGGCGGCCGCAGCGTCGGGAGCGCTGAAAACAATTCCGAGTCATCGCCGTGCGACGCTATTAGGGCTTTGAAAGCTCAAAAAATCGCGTTTCTGCACAGAAAATAAGCTGTCGGCGCGATATGATCCGTCAAGCGGGCAGCAAAGCAAACCCGCTCCGAGAGGACACGGAGCGGGTCGTCGTCAAGAAGCGGCTTTATTATTCGGCCGGCTCCAATATGTCTTGCTTCTGCGCAGGGGCTTCGGCTTTCGGAGCGACGTGCATGTCGACCAGCGTCACGCCAACGCCCGAGCCGAGAAGCTGCAACGAGATCTCTTTTCCGTTGCCGAATTTCACACCATCCCGATACGCGCCGTGCTCAAGCCGGGCGAATATCACATGTTCAGCCGGCTGCACGCCAAGACGGGTCTGCAGGTCGCTCGAAATTCCTTCGAGGTTAAGGTGGGTGTCATATTGGACGCAGACGGCGGTCGTGCAGTCGCCTGGCGCGGCGAGGCCGATGCTTCCTGAAGGGAAGCGGGTCGTCACATATTTCTCGGACTCGCGAGCAGGCCGGGAGGCGTACATTTCAAGCGAATAGTCACACATGTGTGTCACTCCTAATGTCTCGAGATGCGGAATGTTCCCCTTCCATGCGGAGGCTCTCTCGCCGCGGCTTTGCGGCGAGTTTAAGCATCGACTGTGAAGACGGCAGCCCCCCAAGAAGGGAGGGGAATGTGGAAGCCTCTCAGGGCCAGCTGGCTCGATCCTGAAAAACGCTGGCGCGTGCCTGCGCGGACCAATGCCACATCCGGCGGTCGCCGGACGCTCCACTTACGCTGCGAACGCTGTAAACCCCTCAAGGTTTCAGACTCATCGCGCTTAAACTAATGGTAGCTCAGTGTTTTGTGGCGTCAAGCCCTTTTGGCTGAGCGTCCAGCGATTTCCCTTCGCTCGTCAAGTTCGCGGCAAGCTTATAAGTCTCGACGAAGCCGCCCGGCGCGTTTCCGCGTCGGGGAGCAAAAAGCTTTAGGGCGCCGCTTTCCCGGTGGCGACGGGCAGATCGGGGTCGCCGCCCCATTCGCTCCAGGACCCGTCGTAGAGACGAATGTCTTTCTTGCCGATCGTTTCGAGCGCAAGCAACAGGATTGAGGCCGTCACTCCTGAGCCGCAGGTCGTGATGACCGGCCGGGTGAGGTCGACGCCGGCTTGAGTGAAGGCGGCTTCGATCGTCTCCGGCGACTTGATCCGCCCCTCGGCGGCGATAAGGCTCCAGGGCACGTTGCTGCTCTCCGGAATATGTCCGGAGCGTAATCCCGGACGAGGCTCGGGCGCTTCGCCTGTAAAGCGCGCGGCGCTGCGGGCGTCGACTATCTGCGCCGATCCTGTCTCGCTCGCGCTGAGGACATCTTTCGCGGCGGCGACTGCTGAAGCATCAAAATTCGGCGTGAAGACGCGCGGGGCGGGCTCAGGCCAGCCGGATTGAAGCGGACGCCCTTCGCCTCGCCACTGCTGAAAACCGCCTTCCAGAATTTTGACATTCTTTGCGCCATAGAGGCGCAGCGTCCACCAGACTCGCGCTGCGCCGACAAGGCTCGAGCTGTCATAAACGACGAAACGCATGCCGTCGCCAAGGCCGAGCTTGCCGACCGCTTCGGCGAAGTCCTTTGGCGAGGGCAGCATATGAGGAAGGCTGGTCGAATGGTCGGCGATGGCGTCGATGTCGAAAAACACGGCGCCGGGGATATGGCTTGCGCGAAACTCTTCCTTCGCGTCGCGATTTTCAGCCGGCATGAAGAAGCTGCCGTCGATGATCGCGAGATCCGGCGCGCCGAGATGCTCGGCCAGCCACGCGGCCGATACGAAGAATGCCGATGAGGAGCCCGCAGTCATTTGTCGCCGCCTTTTATCGTCGCCGTGGAGATCTGGGCCTGCGCCCGACGTGAAATAGATTCGGATGCGAAAGGTTTTTTCATATCGGGCCGCAAGATGTAAGAGGCTGCAAACGCGGCGGGACCTGAAAAAGGCCGTTTGAACGGTGTGCGTTTCATTTCCATTATGCTTGCTAAAGGGCGGCCGCGAGGACAACATTGCCCGGGAAAGTCCGCGCTTCGAAATGACGTTTTGCCGCTATTGCGGCAGGGCGTCATCGGACCGGAAGGCTGCAGCTCCCGCGATCCGCGCCGCGCCGGCGAGGGCGTGAGCGGGATAGGCGCCGCCGGGCTTTCCTATTCATCCGACGTTCAGCGTCGTTGCCGTAGCAGGGTTGCATGGGCGTTTTGATCTCTTCCCTTGTACAGCTGACCTGCGTTGGCTTTTGCGTCGCCGCCCTGGCGCAGCCTTTGGAGGGGCGCCGATGTTTTTCGACGGGGGAGACACGCGAAAAGATCGGCGCCAATGAACTTTCCGAACCTTTCCGCGCCATGCAAAAAGCGGCGGCGCGCCTGCAGGCCGAAGCGCTCGGCGCGAAACTTTGTCGCTGGAGCGATGCTTTCGTATACGAGATCAGCCTGCTGCGTCGCGACGGACGGATCATTCGCACATATGTCGATGCGAAGACCGGTCAGATTATCGAAACCAAAAACGAAAAAAAGCACGAAGATTGACTGATCAAACCGCCGGGCTCTCTCCATGCGTCTGCTCGTAGTCGAAGACGATAAGGACCTCAATCGTCAGATAGCATCTGCGCTACAGCAGGCCGGCTATGCCGTCGATCGGGCATTCGACGGGGAGGAGGGTTGGTTTCTGGGCGACACCGAGCCCTATGACGCCGTCGTCCTTGACCTCGGTCTGCCCAGGAAAGATGGCGTGTCGGTTTTGACCGAGTGGCGCAAGGCTGGGCGCTCGATGCCTGTTCTGATCCTCACCGCGCGAGACCGCTGGGGCGAAAAGGTGCGGGGCTTTGACGCCGGCGCTGACGACTATGTGACGAAACCCTTCCATGTGGAGGAGCTGCTCGCGCGACTGCGCGCCCTGATGCGCCGCGCCGCGGGGCATGCGTCAAGCGTTTTTTCATGCGGGCCGGTCAGCTTCGACGAGCGCGCCGGACGCGTCCTGGTCAACGCCAGTCCGGTCAAGCTGACGTCTCACGAATACCGGCTTCTTGCCTATCTGATGCATCATCAGGGCAAGATCGTCTCGCGTTCGGAAATTGTCGAACATTTATACGATCAGGATTTCGATCGTGATTCGAATACGATCGAGGTGTTTGTCGGGCGGCTGCGCAAGAAGCTTGGCGTCGACGTCATTCAGACGGTGCGCGGGCTTGGCTATGTCCTGACGCCTGACGGCAAGAGCGGAGGAGCGCTGCTCGATCGCCCCGATCCCGCCGCCAGCCGCTGATGGCTCTCGCGTCAAAGGATCGAAGCGCGGGCGACGCCAGAACGCTGACGACGCAGAAAATTTCGATCGCCGGCCGGCTGTTCCTGTCCGCGGCGATTTTGAGCTTCGCCATACTGTTCGCCGCCGGAGTCCTTCTTTCGACTGTTTATGAGCACGCCGCGGAGCGCAATTTTGATGAGCGCCTTGGCGTCTATTTGCGCGCGCTCGTCGCCGACATCGCCGTCTCGGGCGAGAACGCTCGAATGGATCCCGATGAATTAAACGATCCCGAGTTCGCATTGCCGTTGTCGGGATGGTACTGGCAGATTACGCGCCTCGACGCCGGCAAGCCTGACATTCGAAGTTCGCGCTCGCTGTTCGCGGCGCGGCTGCCGCGCCTCGCCGACATTGGCGTTCCCGCAGGCTTGGGCGGCGCTCGCAAAGGCTACGCCAAGGGACCGGACGACAGGCGCCTCAGAATCGTCGAACGGACAATCGACACCGGCGATGACGGCGTCTACCTCGTCCAGGTCGCCGCGAAGACCGACGAGATAGAAACTGCGATCAATCGCTTCGAGATCTATCTCATCGTCACATTCATATTGCTGGGGCTGGCGCTCGTCGCCTCCTCCGTCCTGCAGTTGCGCTATGGCCTCGCGCCCCTGCGTCAGCTGCAGGAGGGCGTCGCGGCGATTCGCCGCGGTGAAAGCGAAACGATCGCCGGCGCTTTTTCACCGGACATAGCGCCGCTCGCGGGCGAGTTGAATCTCCTTATCGGCGCCAATCGGGCTGTCGTCGAGCGCGCGCGCACTCAGGTCGGCAATCTCGCGCACGCCCTGAAAACGCCGCTCAGCGTCATCATCAACGAAGCGGCCGCGGCGTCCGGGCCACTCGCCGCGAAGGTCGAGGAGCAGGCGGCGATCATGCGCGACCAGGTCGCCTATTATCTCGACCGGGCGCGCGCGGCGGTGCGGGCCGGCGCGGTGACGAGCGCGACCGACGTCGAGCCGGTCGTACGATCCTTCATCGGCGCGTTCGAAAAAATATACGCCGAGCGCGCGATAAGCTTCGCGCTGGATATGCCGCAGCCGGTGCGATTCCTCGGGGAGCGTCAGGATCTGGAGGAAATGATCGGCAATCTCGCCGACAATGGAGGCAAATGGGCGAAAAGCGCCGTCGCCGTCGCCGTCTTTCCCGAGTTCGCCCAAACCGAGGCGGAGCGCTCGTTCTTCCGCGTCATCATCGAGGATGATGGACCAGGGCTGGCGCCTGAGATGCGCGAGGCGGCTCTTGCCCGCGGACGCCGCCTTGATGAAACGAAGCCGGGATCGGGTCTCGGGCTGTCGATCGTCGCCGATCTCGCGGCGATGTATGGGGGCGATCTGAGCCTTGTTGGAAGCGCCACGGGTGGTCTTCGCGCCGAACTGCGGCTTCCTGCGACGCCAAACCCGCCCTCGCCAACGCGTTCGTGAGCGAAAGGTCCTTTGCAAGCATCGCGCTGATGACTAAGAGAGTGCCTATGATATGGCTGATATTTGCACTTTTGACAGGCGTTGCGGTGCTGAGCGTCCTTTGGCCTCTCGCGCGGACGCCGCGCGGCCTCTCGCGCAGCGCAATCGACATTGCATTTTATAAGGCGCAGCTCGCCGAAATCGACCGTGACGCCGAAGGCGGGCTTGTCGCCGCCGGCGACGCCGAAGGCGCCAAGGCCGAGGCCGCCCGGCGCCTGCTCGCTGTCGCTGACGCCTCCGGACCGCAGCCATCGGCGGCGGCGGGAAAAAAAGTCCGCCTTGCCGCGATCGCGGCCGCTATTTTCGTGCCCGCCCTGGCGCTCGGCGTTTATGGGCTCGTCGGTCATCCGGGGCTGCCCGATCTGCCGCTGTCCGCGCGGCTACAGGAAGCGCCGGCGCGCACGGATATTCTGGCGGCGATCGCGAGGATCGAAGCCCATCTCGTGCAAAATCCGAATGACGGCCGAGGCTATGACGTTCTGGCCCCGGTCTATATGCGCCTTGGCCGCTATGACGACGCCGTCAAAGCCTATGCCGCTGCTTCGCGCCTTTTGGGAGAAACGCCGGAACGCCAGTCTCGTTATGGCGAAGCTCTGGTCGCCACCGCGAACGGCAAGGTGACGGCGGCCGCCAAAGAGGTCTTCGAGGCCGCGACCGCCAAGGATCCCGCCTTGCCGCGCCCGCGCTTCTATCTTGGCCTCGCCGCCATGCAAAATGGCGATAAGGCAGGCGCGCAAGCGATTTGGGAGAAACTCCTTGCCGAGGCGCCGGCCGACGCGCCTTGGGCCCCCTCGCTGCGCCAGCAGCTCGCCGCTTTGACCGGCGCCCCCGAACAAGCTGTGGCGGCCGCGCAGCCGCCGAGCGGTCCCGCCGCCAACCCAGCCCTCGCCGCCAAGATCGAGGCGATGTCGGGGGGAGACCAGGCGAGCGCCATTCACAGCATGGTTGACCGGCTCGCTGCGCGGCTCGCACAAAATGGACAGGACGTCGAGGGGTGGTTGCGCCTTATTCGCGCCTACGCCGTCCTCAATGAAACCGACAAGGCCCGTTCCGCCTTGATGGACGCCAAACGCAATCTGGCGGCCGACGCGACCGCGAAGGGCCGCATCGAAACGCTTGCCCGCGAACTTGGCCTTGAGGGTTAAGACTGATATGACGCGCAAACAACGACGTCTCACTTTGATTTTGTCCGGGCTTGCAACGCTCGGCGTGGCCGTGGGCCTTGTGATGTTCGCCCTGCGCGACAACATCGTCTTCTTTTATGGGCCGACTGAACTTGCACAAAAGGCGACCCCAGGCGGGGCGCGGCTGCGGCTTGGCGGCCTCGTCAAGGCGGGCTCGCTTCAGCGCGAGGGCGATCAGACTGTTCGTTTCGCCGTGACCGACATGAAACAGGACATCGAGGTCACCTATACCGGCTTGTTGCCGGACCTTTTCCGCGAAGGGCAGGGCGTCGTCGCGGAAGGCGCTCTCGGACAGGACCATGTCTTCCGCGCCGACAGCGTTCTCGCCAAGCACGACGAGCGCTATATGCCGCGTGAGGTCGCCGATGCGTTGAAGAAGCAGGGCGTCTGGCAGGAGAACGGCGCCGCTGAGGCTGCCCCCGCCAAGGGCGGCGCGCAGGCGGCGAACGTGAAATGAGGCTGATATGATCGTTGAAACCGGCCATTACGCTCTCGTCCTCGCTTTGGCGCTGGCGCTCATCAATTCGGTCGTGCCGATTTGGGGCGCAGCGATCGGCGACCGGCGTTTGATGGCGGTCGCGCCGTCAGTGGCGTTGATGAGTTTCGGGCTCATCGGCTATGCGTTTTTCGCTTTGACCTACGCCCATGTAACGTCTGACTTCTCGCTTTTGAACGTCGTCGAGAATTCGCATTCGGCCAAGCCGCTGATTTACAAAATCAGCGGCGTCTGGGGCAATCATGAGGGCTCGATGCTTTTGTGGGTCCTGGTGCTGTCGGTTTTCGCCGCCGCCGTCGCCCTGTTTTCATCGACCATGCCGGAAGATTTACGCGCCAATGTGCTTGGCGTTCAATCGTGGATCGCCGCGGCGTTCCTCCTGTTCATTCTACTGACGTCAAATCCTTTCGCGCGGCTCGCGATGCCTCCGGCGGAAGGCAACGACCTCAATCCGCTGTTGCAAGACCCCGGCCTCGCCATTCATCCGCCCTTGCTTTATCTTGGCTATGTCGGGCTCTCGATCACCTATTCCTTCGCCGCGGCGGCGCTGATCTCCGGCCGCATCGACGCGGTGTTCGCGCGCTTCGTGCGGCCGTGGACGCTTATCGCCTGGATCTGCCTGACGCTCGGCATCGCCATGGGCTCCTATTGGGCTTACTACACCCTTGGCTGGGGCGGCTTCTGGTTTTGGGATCCGGTCGAAAACGCTTCGCTCATGCCCTGGCTCGCGGCGACCGCTCTCCTCCACTGCACTTTGGTCATGGAAAAACGCGAGGCGTTGAAGATCTGGACGATCTTCCTCGCCATTTTGGCCTTCTCGCTGTCGCTGATCGGCACTTTCCTCGTTCGCTCGGGCGTTTTGACCTCGGTGCACGCATTCGCCAGCGATCCGACGCGGGGCGTTTTCATTCTCCTCATCCTCGTGCTTTTCATTGGTGGGTCGCTGACGCTTTTCGCCGCCCGCGCCGGCGGCCTGAAGCAGGGCGGCCTGTTCGCTCCGATCTCGCGCGAGGGGGCGCTCGTCCTCAACAATCTCCTTCTTACCACCTGTTGCGCGACGGTCTTTGTCGGAACTCTCTATCCGCTGGCGCTCGAAGCTCTGACCGGGGAAAAAATCTCGGTTGGCGCGCCCTTCTTTAATCTGACTTTCATTCCACTGTTCATTCCATTGTTCCTGCTCATGCCGATTGGCCAGGCGTTGGCCTGGAAGCGGGGCGATCTCCTCGCCGCGGCGCAGAGGCTGACCTACGCCATTGGCGCCGGCCTCATCGTCATGCTGGCTCTTGCGGCCTCACGCGGCGGGCCGGCCTTGAGCGTCATTCTCTGCGGCGTCGCCGCCTATGTCATTTTCGGCTCTTTTGCCGACCTCGGCCGGCGCCTGTTCGCCGGCGGACCCTCGCTGAGTTCGCTCGGCCATCGCTTTGTTGGTCTGCCGCGGCAGGCCTTCGGCACGGCTTTCGCCCATGCCGGGATCGGCGTCACTCTGCTTGGCCTAGCCGCCACCGGTTGGGGCGCTGAACGCATCACGGCCCTGAAGCCCGGCGATACAGTCGAAATTGGCCCCTATCAGCTGACCTACCAGGGCATTTCGGGCCGTCAGGGGCCGAACTATTCGGAGCTTGTCGGCACGACGGCCATCCGCGCGGGCGGCGTCGTCAAAGCCGTCATCGAGCCCTCGACACGCAGTTATCCGTCGCGCAAGATGAGCCGTTCAGAAGCGGGGATTGCAACTCTTGGCCTCGGCCAAGTCTATATGAGCATTGCCGACGTCGCGCCTGACGGCAATGTCAACGCCCGCATCTTCTGGAAGCCGCTGGTCGCTTTCATCTGGATCGGCGCCCTCATCATGGCATTTGGCGGCGGCCTGTCGCTGAGCGACACGAGCTTCCGCGTCGGCATCGCCCGCCGCGCCCGCAAAATCGTCGCGGCAAATCCTCTCCCGGCCGAATAACATGGGCTTTTGTCTTCGCAAATGGGCTTTGATCGCAATTGTGGCGCTGTCCCCGCTGACGGCGCGGGCGGTTGAGCCCGATGAAATCCTGCCCGATGCAAAGCTTGAAGCGCGAGCGCGCAGCCTTTCGACGCAATTGCGCTGCATGGTCTGTCAGAACGAGTCCATCGACGATTCCGGCGCGCCTCTCGCCAAGGACCTGCGGCTGCTCGTTCGCGAACGTCTCAAGGCCGGCGACAGCGACGATCAGATCCGCGCCTATCTGGTGCGGCGCTATGGCGATTTCATACTGTTGAAGCCGCCCTTCAAGGTCGAGACGGCGCTGCTCTGGGGCGGCCCTTTTGCGATTCTTCTCGTCGGAGGGGCGGCGATTTTCCTCAACGCCAGACGGCGGCGCGCTGCTCCGCCGGCTGCGCAACCCTTGAGCGATAGCGAAGGCCAAAGACTCAAGAGTTTGCTTGATCGCGAGGCGTCTTGACCGGCGCCGCGCCGCTCGCGCCCTTCTTCAGCAGAACTTCGAGAGCTTCGGCGCCGAAGACGCGGCGGCCCTTCGGCCAGGCCCAGAAATCCGCCGGATGCGCCATCGCGTCCGCCAGCCGCCTTCGATAGATTTCCTTCGGCACTTCGATCGCCCCGAGCGATGCGAGATGCGGCGTTACGAATTGTGCGTCGAGGAGGCTGAAGCCGCCTTTACGCAATCTCGCCGCAAGATGCACGAGAGCGACTTTGGACGCGTCGGTCTTGCGGTGGAACATGCTTTCACCGAAGAACGCGCCGCCAAGATGGACGCCATAAAGGCCACCGACCAGAACGCCCTCCTGCCAGGTCTCGACCGTATGTACGCGCCCGGTGTCGAAAAGCTGGCGATAAAGACGCCTGATGCGATGGTTGATCCAGGTCTTGTCACGATCGGGGTAAGAGGCGGCGCAGCCGTCGATCACGGCGTCGAAATCATGATCGACCCGGACTTCGAAAACGTCCGAACGAACCGTTTTGGCGAGGCTTCTCGATACGATGATTCCGTCGAGCGGAAAAATGCCCCGGACCTCTGGATCGACCCAGAACAGATTTGCGTCCTCGGCGCTCTCAGCCATAGGGAACAGGCCGATAGAATAGGCGCGAAGCAGAATATCGACTGTAATTTCGAATTGGTCGCGCACGCGGCTCATGGAGCAAACTCGTTCATCATGCCAGGTCGCCGAATCATCATCGCAAGCCTTAAATGGCAAGCAAAACACATGCTAACGAGCGGGCGGCGACGCCATGATTGCCGGCGGCTGAGACAAACGAAAGGCTGCCCGGCCGGCTCGCGTATGATGCGCTATGACTTCTAAAATCAAAAAGAGATGAAAACCTTCAATCGCCCGCCGGAACCGGAAGGGTAGCACCGATAGGTATAACGGACCGCAATCATCCGCGGCCGGGATCGCAATCATCGCAAGTTCCGGCCCACAATCATTGCAACTAGGCCCGGCGCTTGGGACCACAATCATTGCAACTGGACCCACATTGATTGCAACCG
>NZ_CABFMQ020000086.1 GCF_901905185.1 Methylocella tundrae | reverse complement strand
ATCGGACTTCCAAATCTCGTCCATGGTCGGCCCTCCGTGACGCCGACCACCCATGAATCACGCAATGCGCGTCTCGGGAATCCCAAAAATGCACAACCCCTCAAAATTCTGCCAAAGTAGTGCTAGTTATTCGTGATCTTCAATCGGTCCGCAAATCGCCCGATTGAGCTCCGGGAGCGCCTTCCTGCACTTTTCTATAGCGATAAGCGAGTTGCGGCCTTGTAAGGCCCAGCGCTTTGGCGGCCTTGCTCAGATTTCCGGCCGCTCGCTCCACAGCGCGCGCGATTAGTTCATTTTCGAACGACTCGAGTTCGAATTTGCTGTCCAGCAGACGGTCCAAAGCGCCCGTATCGTGCCGCGCGCCGCCATCGTCGCGTTTCGGAATGAGCAATCCGTGATTTGAGAGCCCGTAAATGCGAGGATTGCGCTCGTCGATTGGCGAGGTCAGATAGGCTACGTCCAACGGTCCCCGATTCGGCGCCATGATGATGGCGCGTTCGATCATGCTTTCCAACTCGGTCACATTGCCGGGAAAATCATGGGTCAGAAGATAGCCGACAGCCATCTCCGACACGCCTGTTATCTTTTTGCCGTAACGACGGGAGAAGACGTCCAGAAAATGACGGATCAGCAGAGGCAAATCGGTCCGACGCTCACGCAGCGGAGGGATCACGATGGGAAACGTCGTCAGACGATAGTAAAGATCTTCGCGGAACGATCCATCGCGCATGGCGTCGATCAGCCGCGCATTCGATGATGCAATGACGCGAATGTGGACCGGCCGGGGTTGGGCGCCGCCAACCCGTTCAACCTCGCCGGTCTGCAAAACCCGAAGAAGCTTTGTTTGCGCCCGCAAATCCAGCCGATGGACGTCTTCGAGGAAAAGAGTTCCCCCGTTCGCGCGTTCGATGCGGCCGCTGCGCGAAACCTGCGGCCCGCTGGCCGAGGTGCTTTTCTCGACGCCAAAAAGATCGACATCGAGTTGGTCGCCCGAAAGCGCGGCGCAGTTGAAGGCGACAAATGGTTTCGAGCATCTCGCGCTCAGCTTGTGCAAAAGCCGCGCGCAGCTTTTCTTGCCGGCGCCGGGTTCGCCGATGAGCATCACTACGGCGTCGGTTCGCGCCACCTTGTCCACCATATGCATCATCGCCACAAACCCCGCGGATGCGCCGACCATGCGATCGTGCGGCCAGCCGCCGGGATGGTCAGGCTCTCCACAGACGGAGGCCCAGGACGAGCCGGCCTCGGCCTGGGTGTCCGCGAGGTCAAAGCCCTGGTGCAGATCGTCGCGAACCGCATCGTCCCATTGATCGGCCGGCTTGCCGATAATACGGCAATGGGCGGCGCCGGTCGCGCGGCATTCCACCTCCCGATAGAGCACAGGAAGTCCCATATAGGCGCTGGTGAAGGCCGAAGCATAGCCAAGCAGCGCCCAACAGACCGGTTCAGCGCTGATGCCATAGGCATGGAGATGAGCGTCGACCTCGGCCGAATTTCGCCAGATCCATTCTCCCGCATAAACGCCCGTTTCAGGATCAACATCGAGCAGAACCGGCTCCACCGCGACCATCCCTTCAAGCGCGTGGAGTCCTGGTCCGATCATGAACGACTCGCGAATCCCCATGTCGGGCTTCGTCCGGCGCGCGAGCGCCGCGTCGGCCGCTCCCGACGCATGGCCCATCCGCGTGATCAGGCCCCGAGCGACTTCTATACCGAAAGTGTCGATGAGCTCTCGCCGGAGACTCGCGAAGGCCGTCAAGTGCAACATCAGCATGCGCTGGCCCTCGAGCCAGATGCAGCCCTCTTCTGGATTGAAGCGAAGACGCGCGGATAGATGGCCGATGTCGACGCCGACCGTGGTTGAGCTGTCCGTCACCGCTCGCCCCCGATGATGGCGAGCGCCCTCAAGCCCGGCATTGCCTTCATCGATTCACTCCCGCAGCATGTTATTTTTCTACCCGCTACTATGAGGGCGCCGCTGGAGAATTACAAATCCTTAGCTCAAAGTTGCGGCTGTTCATTGTCCTACGCGCGCCTCTTCATCAGATGATGAAAGCTGCTGCGATGCAGCGTCATCAAATGCTTAGACGCGCGCTCCAAATCAGGCTGCCGGATCGCCGTCGAGATGTCCGTTCTGCGCCTTAAGGCGCTGTTTTCACGATACAATCAAAAACAACTGCCAGTGATATTCATTTTTTTTCCTTGTTGATTGAACCGGAAGGCTCGCCGCCGCATCATCGCCCCGCTCGCATCAATGTTGTGCGACAGGGAGGATTGAAATGGCGGACCACCGATGGTCGGCTGCTGCCGAACACGGCGCGCCAATGCGCGCCGACAGCATCTCGAAATATGAGCGCGAGGATGATGGTGCGACGCTGGATCTAGCCCGTCGCTACATCCGCGTCGTTGGCGTGAGGTGTGGATTCATCGAGTTTGAGTTCACCATCGCTGATCCAATGCTGACTATCGAGCTCGTCATGCCGCCCAGCGCATTTGATGAGTTCTGTCGCGCGCAAGGCGCCAACATAAGTGCGGCCGACGATGTCGAACAGGCGTTCGCTCGGCTGCGGGAGCGGAGCGCGGGCCAGTCGAAGACCGCGAGCACAACCACAAGCAAAAATTAAGAGGAGGACGACGCAATGGCGCTTGAGATCAGAACCAGTACCGTCCGGCAACGGCGACAGACTTTCTCCAATGTGGCTCGCCGGCTTGGCGCCGACAAGCCGGGGTCCCGTTACGAGGAGGCGTTGTACGACCTCCAATCCGAAGTGAACTTCCACTATCGGCCGACCTGGGATCCGGCGCACGAACTGTTCGACAAGAGCCGGACGAAAATCAGCATGGCCGATTGGTACCAGCTGAAAGATCCCCGGCAGCTCTATTACGGCACTTACACCATCCAGCGGGCCAGAATGATGGAGGCGGTCGAGAAGAACTTCGCCTTCGCGGAAAAACGCGGGCTGCTTTACTCGTATGATCCAGAGTGGCGGGAGGTGATCCGCTTCTATCTGCTGCCGCTCCGTCATGTTGAGTGGGGCGCGAACATGAACGCCTGCAATATGGTTGACAAGGGCTACGGCGTCGCAATCACCCAGCCCGCAATGTTCGCCGTGACGGATCGCCTAGGGATTGCGCAGATCATCAGCCGCATCGGCCTCGCCATGGGGGGCGCCGGCGCGTTGGACGAGGCCAGGGAGCGTTGGATTACGGCGCCCGAATGGCAGCCGATGCGCCGGCTCGTCGAAGACACGCTCGTCATCGAGGATTGGTTCGAGCAGTTCGTCGCCCAGTTCCTGAGCCTTGACGGATTGCTCTATCCGCTGGTCTACGGTCAATTCGACGCTGCTGGCCTGCAACACGGCGCCGGCGCCCTCTCGATGCTCGTTGAATTCATGGTGGACTGGCAGGATGAGACCGCCAAATGGGTCGACGCTGTGCTGAAACGCGCCGCCAGCGAGTCAGCCGCCAACCGGCAGTTGATCGCCGGATGGCATGAGGAATGGATTGAGCGCTCCCGCGCCGCTCTCGCGCCGCTCGCGCAAAAGGTGCTTGGGCCAGCCGCCGAAGAAGCGTTGTCCTCTGTGCAAGCGGCGCTCGAGAACAGGGCGGATCGGTTGGGCGTCCGACTTTCCACGGAGATGGCGGCATGAGCAGCGAAGTCTCGATCAGCTTGCAGAATACGGACGACGGGCGAGGGATCATCGCCGCCATCGTTGCGGACAATCCGAAGGCGAAGGTCAGCAGCTATCCGGCGATGACGAAAATCGACTGTCCCGACCGCTTGGTGATGAATCGGTCCACGATAGAGCAGCAACTCGGGCGCGAATTCGATCTCCATGAGCTGAACCTCACAATGATCAGCATTTCGGGAAACGTCGACGAGGACGACGACCGACTGCTGCTCATGTGGAATTCCTGAATCAATGAGGACTCGGCACTTTTAGGAGAAATCTGATGAACGTCGTCAACCCCAATGAACGCCCTCGCAAGCTCAATCTCAAGGAACGCTACGCCATTCTGACGCGCGGCCTCGACTGGCAGCCGAGCTATCAGGACAAGAAGAAGATCTTTCCCTTCACCGACTATGAGGGAATCAAGATCCACGACTGGGACGCATTCGAAGATCCCTTCCGCCTGACGATGGACGCCTATTGGAAGTATCAGGCCGAGAAGGAGCGCAAGCTCTACGCCGTCATCGACAGTTTCGCGCAGAACAATGGACAGATGAATATTTCCGATGCGCGATATATCAACGCGTTGAAAATCTTCATCACCGCCGTGTCGCCGCTCGAATACGCCGCGCATCGCGGTTTCGCGCATCTCGGCAGGCATTTCGAGGGAGTTGGTCCGCGCGTGGCCTGCCAGCTTCAGGCGATCGACGAACTCCGGCATGTGCAGACGCAGATTCACACGATCAGCCATTTCAATAAGTTTTTTGATGGTCTCCACGATCCAATGCATATGTACGATCGCGTTTGGTATCTTTCGGTGCCGAAGTCGTTTTTCGAAGACGCGATGACTGCGGGACCGTTCGAGTATATCACCGCGGTCTCGTTCAGCTTCGAATATGTTCTGACCAGCCTGTTGTTCGTGCCGTTCATGTCGGGCGCCGCCTATAACGGCGACATGGCGACGGTGACCTTCGGCTTCTCGGCGCAGTCTGATGAAAGCCGGCATATGACGCTTGGGCTGGAGATCATCAAATTCATGCTGCAGCAGGACGAGGCCAATGTGCCGATCGTTCAGAAATGGATCGACAAGTGGTTCTGGCGCGGATACCGCCTGCTCTCCATTGTCGCGATGATGATGGACTACATGCTTCCGAAAAAGATCATGTCATGGAAGGAGGCGTGGGAAATGTATTTCGAGCAGGGCGGGGGCGCGCTGTTTCAGGATTTGTCCCGCTACGGCATCCGTCTGCCAAAATATCATGAGGTCGCGAAGGCTGAGAAGGATCATTACAGCCATCAGGCCTGGAGCACTTTCTACCAATATTCTCACGCCGCGGCGTTTCACACCTGGACGCCGAGCGAAGACGAGATGGCCTGGTTCGCGGAAAAATATCCCCAGAGTTTCGATCAGCTTTACCGGCCGCGCTACGAACATTGGGCCAAGGCGGCGAAAGCGGGCGAGCGCTTCTACAATAATGGGCTGCCGCAACTCTGCCAGGTCTGCCAGATTCCGACGTTTTTCACCGAACCGGGCGATCCGACGCGGATAGCCACGCGGACGACGACACACAACGGCGAAAGATACCATTTTTGCTCTGACGGATGCCACGACATCTTTGAAGATGAGCCCGAAAAATATGTTCAGGCCTGGTTGCCCGTGAGCCAGATCTTTCAGGGCAATTGCGGCGGCGCGACCGTGCCCGAGGTGCTCGACTGGTATCATATGAACCAGGGCGCCGATAATCTGGACTATATCGGATCGCCTGATGAGAAGCTCTGGGAAGAATGGCGGGCTGAACGCAAGCGCGTCGCCAACCCCTGAACAACACTTACAAAAAATCGAGGAAACGTCGCATGACCACTGTAGCGATAGGACCTTACGCGTTCCCCCCGCGTGATCGGGTCGAAAATTTCCACGGGCTTCAACTCGTGCATTTCTTGTGGGAAAGGCATCTGATGTTTGCGTCGCCGATCACAGCGCCTCTATCCGCCGCGACGCCGTTCTCTGCGGTTATCGGCGAGGTTCTGCCAATGCTTTACAGCAAGCATCCTGACTTCGCCGCGATCAACTGGAACGCCGTGGAGTGGGACTGCGACGGCGTCCCGTTCACTCCTGATCTGGCGCTGACGCTGGCCGATCTCGGGGTTGGCCACAAATCGCTGTTGCGGTTCCGCACGCCTGGCCTCGAGGGCTTGGCCAAAGCGAACTTCTGAGCGGATCGTCGCCATGACCTATCAGCTCACAATCGAACCGCTCGGGGAGACAATCGCTGTCGAGGACGGCCAGACCATGCTCGACGCCTGCTTGCGCGCGGGCGTCTGGCTTCCGCACGCCTGCGGGCACGGACTGTGCGGAACGTGCAAAGTGGAGGTCCTCGAGGGTCAGGTGACGCATAACGAAGCGTCTTCCTTCGCGCTCATGGACTTTGAGCGCGATGAAGGAAAAGCGCTCGCCTGCACCGCCACGCTCGACGCCGACACCATCATAGAAGCCGAGATCGACAACGATCCCGACGCGCGCCGGATCCCGATCCGCGATTTCAAGGGCGTGATCGAACGCGCGAAAATGCTGGCCGAGGATGTTCTCGGCCTCTGGCTCAACGTGCCGGGAGAGGGAGTTGCGTTCCAGGCCGGGCAATATCTCGCCGTATCGGCGCCCGGAGTTGAAGGCCCGCGCTCTTTCTCGATCGCGAGCCCGCCCTCGCAACCCAACTGCATAGAGCTGCATATCCGTATTGTGCCTGGAGGCAAGGCGACGACGTGGCTACGCCAAAATGCGGCGCCGGGTATGCCGCTTGACTTCGCCGGTCCCTACGGCCGTTTCTACGTGCGCCATTCGGTCGCCCTGCCGAGATTGTTTCTTGCGGGGGGCTCCGGCCTTTCGAGCCCCCAGAGCATGATTCTGGATCTGCTTGAACGCGGCGAAACTCAGCCGATCACGCTTGTCCACGGAGCGCGGAGCGCGGACGGCCTTTACCATAGCGCGCTGTTTCGCGAGCTTGCCGAACGCCACGGGAATTTCCGTTACATTCCCGCGGTTTCAGGTGAGACCGATGGATGGAAGGGCGAAACCGGCTTCGTGCATGAAGTGATCCATCGGGTATACAACGGGCGTTTCGATGGCAATCAGGCCTATCTGTGTGGTCCGGCGCCGATGATCGACGCCTGCATCACGACGTTGATGCGAGGCCGCCTGTTCGAACAACACATCTTTACCGAAAAGTTCCTGACGCCGGCGGACGCGGAAAAGGCGCGCTCGCCGCTTTTCAGGAAGATCTGACAAATGGCCCCGCTCCTCATCCGAGTCCTCAACGTCGACCAGCCGTTTCGCTGTGGGACTGACGAGACGGTGTTGCGGGCGCTCGCGCCCATCCACCACGACCGGATCGGTTCGGGCTGTCACGGCGGTGGTTGCGGGGTCTGCCGCATTCGCGTGCTGCAAGGCGATTATGTAGTCGGTTGCATGAGCCGGGCGCACGTCAGCATCGAGGAAGAAGCTTCGGGATTGACGCTGGCGTGCCGCACCTGGCCGCGCTCCGACCTCGCCGTCGAGCCGGTCGGCAAGCTGCCGGCGCGGCTGATGCGCCGCTTCCGCCTGCTGCCGCCAATAGACGATGATCGGGTCCAAAGTCCCGACGACAGGGAGAAATGAATATGGCGGTCATGAGATTAGGCCATGTGAAGCTGCGCGTTCTGTCGATCGACGACGCGATCGATCATTACACCAACACGCTCGGCCTGCTTGAGACGCATCGCGATTCCGACGGCTCGGTCTATCTGAAGGGATGGGATGAGTGGGATAAATATTCGGTTGTTCTGTCGCCGTCCGACCGGGCGGGCCTTGAGCACGTCGCTTTCAAGGTCGAAAAGGATGCCGAGCTTGACGCCTATCGTTCGCGCATCGAGGCCCGCGGGATCAAAGTGATGGAGCTGAAGCCGGGCGCTCTGCCGTTCTGCGGCCGCGCGCTTCGGTTCCTGCTACCCAGCGAACATGAGTTCTTCCTATATGCCGAGAAGGACTTCGTCGGTAAGGCGGTGGGCGCGCTTAATCCGGAGCCTTGGCCGGATGGATTGAAGGGGGCCGGCGTTCATTGGCTCGATCATGTGATGCTCATGTGCGAGGTCGATCCGGCCCGCGGCATGAACAAGGTCGCCGAGAATGTCGCTTTTTTCCGGGACGTTCTTGATTTCGGGCTGTCGGAACAGGTGCTGGCGGGTCCTGAGGGCGACGTGCAAGCCGCAGCCTGGATGTTCTGCACGACCACGCCGCACGACATTGCTTTCGGCGCGGGGCCGCGCGGCGGCCTGCATCACATCTCTTTCTTTCTGGAAGATTGGTCCGACATCCTTAAGACTGCTGACATCCTCGCCAAGCGCCGCGTTAAGGTCGACGTGACTCCGCAGCGTCACGGAATCACGCGAGGCGCGACGACTTACTTCTTCGATCCCTCCGGCAATCGCAACGAGACCTTCGCAGGGCTTGGCTACCTCACCCAAAAGGACATGCCGACGATCACCTGGAACGAGGAACACCTGTGGCGCGGAATTTTCTATCATTCAGGCGATATTGTCGGCGACTTTCTCGGCGTCTACACCTGACCGCCGCCTCCGGTAAATCTCAAAGGCGGCGAGAAACGTAGCCGCCCGACGCCTCGGCGGACATTCCGGCGGTCGGCCGCCGTCAGGACGGTTTCGGCGGCGCTCCCTTGAGGACGCCGCCGGCGGCGAAATGATGGGCGGGCACTTCGCGGATGATGATGCGCACGGTCTCGCGCGGCGCCTTGATCGAGGAGACGATCGCCTCGGTCACTGCCGCGACCAGTCGTGACTTGTCCTCGTAGGTGCGTCCTTCGATCAGGGTGATCTCGACGATTGGCATGAAGCATTCCTCAAGCGACGACGGAGAAATCGACGGCGCCGAGACTCTGGAATGTCGTGCGCACATATTGGCCAGGCGTCAACGCATAGGCGGCGGTGGCGCCGCCCGCCATGACGATGTCGCCCGGCTCCAATCGCTCGCCGGCGCGTGCGACAAGACGCGCGGCGGAGACAAGAGAGCGGATCGGATTGCCGAGTATCGCGGCGGATGAGCCGATCTGCACAGGGCGGCCGTCGACCTCCATCACAATGCCGAGGTTGGCTACGTCCGTCGACGCCTTCGCCCACGATCCCACATAGAAGCCGGAAGAAGACGAATTGTCGGCGACGACGTCCGGCAGAGCGAATTTGAAGTCGCGATAACGGCTGTCGATAATCTCCATCGCCGGAGCCACCGCCTCTACGGCCGCGAGCGCTTCGGCCGCCGAGACGTCGCCTTCAAGCGGCTTGCCGATGATATAGGCGATCTCCGGCTCGACGCGTGGATGGACATAACGAGACCGGACGAGGTCTCCGCCCTCGATCAGCCGCATGGCGTCGGTGAGCCGGCCCCAGATAATCTCCGAGACGCCGACCTGTTGCATTTTCGCGCGGGACGTCAACCCCATCTTGTATCCCGCGCGCCGTTCGCCGCGCGCCCGTCGCCGGGCGAGAGACAGCGCCTGGATCGCATAGGCGTCTTCGACCGAGAGGCTGGGCAGGCTTTCGGTCAGTTGCGGGATGGCGATGGCGGTGGACGCCGCCTCGTCGACAATGGTCGCGAGTTCCGCGAGGCTGGTCATGCGGCTTTCTCCGCGATTCTTGAGAATGTCCAGCGCGACGTCGATGATCATGTCTTCCTGGCCGCCGACCATGCGGCGGTTGCCGAGCTCGGTGAGGATGTCGCGCGTATCGACGCCATAGAGCTTCGAGGCGTTTTCCGCATGGCGCAGGAAGCTCGAATAGACGCCGGCGTAGCCGAGCGAAAGGCTCTCGCGATCGACGCGCACGGGACGATCCTGCAGGGGCCGCACGAGATCGTCCGCCGCGTCCATCAACATGTGCAGGTCGCAGCCGGTCTCGATTCCCATGCGGTCGAGCACCGCGATCAAAGCTTCGAGCGGCGCGTTGCCGGCGCCCGCGCCCATGCCGGCGAGCGAGGCGTCGACACGTACGGCGCCTGCCTCGATTCCCGCCACGGCGTTGGCGACGCCAAGCGTCAGATTGTGGTGGGTGTGCACGCCGATTTCCGTCTCGGGCTTCAGCGCGCCGCGCACCGCTTTTACGCGCTCGGCGTACTGGTTCGGCAGCAGCGCGCCAGCCGAATCCGTCACATAGACGCATTCGGCGCCATAGCTTTCCATCAGCAGCGCCTGCTCGACCAGCTTCTCCACCGGCGCCATGTGCGCCATCATCAAAAAGCCGACCGTATCCATGCCAAGCTTGCGGCCCGCCTCGATATGCTGGCGCGAAACGTCCGCTTCCGTGCAATGGGTGGCGACGCGCACGCTGCGCGCGCCGGCCTCATAGGCATGTTTGAGATCATGCACGGTGCCGATGCCCGGCAGCAGCAGCACGGTGATGCGCGAGAAGGCGCATTCGCCGGCGGCCGCTGCGATCCATTCGGCATCGTCATGCGCGCCGAAGCCGTAGTTGAAGGTCGAGCCGGTGATGCCGTCGCCGTGGCTGATCTCGATGGCGTCGACATGGGCGCGGTCGAGCGCCCGGGCGATGGCGCGCACCGCGTCAAGGCTGTACTGGTGACGCACTGAATGCATGCCGTCGCGCAGCGTGACATCCTGGACGTAAAGCTTGTTCGGATTGATGCGGGCCATCACGCGGCTTCCTTCTGCAATTGCTTGGCCGCCCAATGGTCGGCAGAGACCAGAGCCGCGGAGGTCATGATGTCGAGATTGCCGGCATAGGCCGGCAGGTAATGCGCCGCGCCTTCCACCTCGAGCATGATCGTGGTTTTCAGGCCGGAGCACAGGCCGACGCCGGGAATGCGCACCGGCGCGTTGTCGCCGATATTCTCGAACTGCACCTTCTGCTTCAGGCGGTAGCCGGGCACATATTTCTGCACGGCGGCGACCATGTCGAGGATCGACTGCTCGATGGCTTCCCTGCTGCCGCCCTGCGACAGAGTGAACACGGTGTCGCGCATGATCAGCGGCGGCTCGGCGGGGTTGAGAATGATGATCGCCTTGCCATGTTCGGCGCCGCCGAGGATCTCGATCGCTTTCGAGGTCGTCTCGGTGAATTCGTCGATGTTGGCGCGGGTGCCGGGACCGGCGGATTTCGACGAGATCGAGGCGACGATCTCGCCCCAAATGACGCGGTCGGTGGCGCGGCGCACGGCGCGCACCATAGGGATCGTCGCCTGGCCGCCGCAGGTGACCATGTTGATATTAGGCTCATCGATATTGGCGTCGCCATTGATCGCCGGAATGGTGAAGGGGCCAATCGCCGCCGGCGTCAGGTCGATGACCTTCTTGCCGTCGGTCTGGAGAAGCGCGTTGTTGTGGACATGGGCGCCGGCCGAAGTGGCGTCGAAGACGACTTGAATGTCCTTGTATTCGGGCATCTTCCGCAACCCGTCTATGCCCTCGTGGGTGACGGGAACCTTCAAACGAGCAGCTCTCGCCAGCCCGTCAGAGTTCGGATCTATGCCGACCATCGCGCCCATCTCGAGGCTTTTGGAGGTGCGCATGATCTTGATCATCAGATCCGTGCCGATATTGCCCGATCCGATGATCGCGCATTTCACTTTGGCCATGTGTCACTCCTTGGCGAAGGCCGCGCAAACGGAGCCGAGGCCCTCGATGCGTACGTTGAAGACGTCTCCCGGCGCGACGGCGGCCATGGGTCCCAGCGCGCCGGAAAGAATGGTGTCGCCGGCTTTCAGCGGATAGCCGACGCGCGCCATGACCTTGGCGAGCCACAAAGCGGCGTTGAGCGGCGAGCCCATGCAGGCCGCGCCAGCGCCGACCGAGACGGGTTCGCCGGCCTTCTCCATCACCATGCCGCACAGACGCGGATCGAAGGCGTCGAGCTTCACAGGGCGCGAACCCAGCACGTAAAGGCCGGAGGAGGCGTTGTCGGCGATGGTGTCCGTGATGCGGATGTCCCAGTTCTGGATTCGCGAGCCGACGATCTCGATGGCCGGAACCGCATATTCGATCGCCCGGAAGAGATCGCTGACAGTCAGCTGTTCCTGCGTGAGATCGCGGCCGAGAACATAGGCGATCTCGCCTTCGACCTTGGGTTGCAGGACGTCCGCGAGAGCGATGTCTTCCGCGTCGCCCCGCGCCATGTCGGAAAAGAGCATGCCATAGTCGGGCTGGTTGACGCCGAGCTGGCGTTGCACCGCAAGCGATGTCAGCCCGATCTTGCGGCCGACAAGACGACGGCCCGTCTCGATCGCGCGCTTCGTGTTGATTTCCTGGGCCGCATAAGCGGTTTCGAGATCGTGGGCGGCGAAAAGATCCCGGATCGGAGCGCAGGGAACGCCCGATCTGGCCGCCGCATGGAGCCGATCGGCGGCTTCGCGGAACGACTCATTTGACGTGGTCATGTCTTCCATTCGCCTTTCAGAGTTTGACGCAGATGTTGGTGAGCTCGGTGTAGAACTCGAGCGAGTGGACGCCGCCCTCGCGGCCGATGCCCGACTGCTTCGCGCCTCCGAAAGCGGTGCGCAGATCACGCAGGAACCAGGAGTTCACCCAGCAGATCCCGACATCCATTCTGGATGCGACCCGATGGGCGCGCGACAGATTTTCCGTCCACACGGCGGCGGCGAGGCCGTAGGGCGTCGAATTCGCGAGCTCTATCGCCTCCTCCTCAGTGTCGAAGGGGCGGATGTGGCAGCAGGGGCCGAAGATCTCCTCGTTGACGATCGCGGCGTTGTCTGGAGCGCCAGTCCATATGGTCGGCTCGATCCATGAGCCGCCGGCGAGATCGGCCGGCACCTTGGGCACTCCGCCGCCGGTGATCACCGTGGCGCCTTCCTCGATGGCCCTGGCGTAATAGGACAGAACCTTCGCCTGATGCTCCTTGCTGACCAGCGGGCCGATCCCGGTCGAGGGATCCTCGGGCCGACCGGGGCGGAGAGATTCTGCGCCCTGCTTCAGGCGCGCGACGAATTCGTCGAAAATGAGCCGCTCGACATAGACGCGCTCGGTGCCGAGACAGACCTGGCCGCAATTCGAGAAAGCCGAGCGCATGGTGCCTTCGACCGCTTTGTCGAGATCGGCGTCGGCGAAGATCAGCGCGGGATTCTTTCCTCCGAGTTCGAAGGATACCGGCCGGATGCCGTGGGCGGCCTGGCGCATGATCGCCTCGCCGGTGCGGGTCTCGCCGGTGAAGGTGACGCCGTTGACGCGAGGGTGCTGGGTCAGGAGCTCCCCGGCCGAATTCGGGCCGAGCCCGTGCACGACATTGTAGACTCCCCTTGGCACGCCGACCTTGTTCATCGCCTCGCCTAGGAGGGTCGCCGTGAGCGGGGTCTCTTCGGACGGCTTCACCACCACGGCGTTGCCGAGCGCCAGCGCCGGGCCGACCTTCCAGGTCATCAACAGAAGCGGCAGGTTCCACGGCGATATGACCGCAATCACGCCCCGAGGACGCCGCAGCGCATAGTTGAGGGCGCCAGCGCCGTCGGGCGTCGTCATGGGGAAGCATTCGGTTGCGACCGTCTTGGCGACGTCGGTGAACATCTTGAAGTTCGCCGCCCCGCGCGGAATGTCGATATGCGACGCCAAACTCATCGGCTTGCCGGTGTCGAGGCATTCAGCTTCAAGGAATTCATCGAAGCGCCGGTTGATCTCATCGGCGACGGCGCCGAGCAGGTCGGTGCGCTCCACCACGCTCATCCGGCCCCAATCCCCGCGCAGGGCGGCATGGGCGGCCGTCACCGCGGCGTCAACCTCGGCGCGGCCGCCCTCGGGCACGCGGCCGATCAGGCTGCCGTCGACAGGGTGGAAGTTTTCCCAGCTCTTGCCTGTGGTCCCCTGGGTGAACGCGCCGTCGATGAAATGGGCGGCGTCTCGCCGCGCGCTCGACTGGCTGAGAGGGCGGCGCTCGTAAAGCTGGTGAATGGTCATGGGCAATCTCCTTGCACGGCCGCTGGCGGCGGAATTCTAAGGTTTCACGCGGGAGTCGGGCCGAGGACTGCAAGTCCTGCCGCCGCCGCGGCGCGATCGTCGTCTTCCGAGCCGCCGGAAACGCCGATGGCGCCGACGATTTGGCCATTTTCGACAATTGGCAGGCCGCCGCCGAACAGGACGACCCCCGGACGCAATGCGATCCCCTCGCGCAGCACCTCCCGATGGGAAAGCGCGGCGGCGAGATCATCGGTGGAGGTCTTGAAGACGGCGGCGGTCCAGGCTTTGTCGCGGGCGATCTCAACGGACGCGGAAAAGGCGCCGTCCGCCCTGAGACAAGCCACAAGGTCGCCGCTCACATCGACTACGGCCGCCACCACGGCGGCCCCGCGTTTCGCCGCATGAGCGACGGCGGCGGCGACAGCCTGGCTGGCCGCCGCCGAGGTGACGGTGGCCATCATATGGGAGATCGTCATGGTTTGTCTTGCCGCCTCGTCAGGTCACGACCGAAAGGAAAGCTTCGTTCAAGACGCGCTCGTAGTAGAAAATCGCCTTGCCAATGTGAGCCTCGTCCCAGGTGCGGGTCGGATGGTCCGGATAATAGGTATAGCCGCCGCAAAAGACCTCGTTGCGATTGCCGGACGGATCGAAGAAGTAGATCGTCTGTCCGCGCGTGATGCCGTGGCGGGTCGGACCGAGGTCGAGGGACATATCGTAGTGGGTGAGGATGTCTGCCGCGTGGCCGATGTCGTTCCAGTTCTCGAGTTCGAAAGCGGCGTGATGCAGCTTGTTCGGCTCGGGGTATTTCACGAAGGCGATGTCGTGGGCCTTCATGCCGCAACTCAGCCAGATGGCGAACACGCCGTCGGGCGTCTCGACCTGCTCCGCCAAGCGGAAGTCGAGCGCTTTGGTGAAGAAGTCGAGATTCTTGTCGACGTGGGGACCATAAAACAGGGCGTGGTCGAAGCGGCGCGCGCGCATGCCGTGCGGACATTCCAGCCAGACCCCAGGATTTTCGATCGCGGGCTTCGGGTCGGATTGGTCGGCATGGGAAAAGAGTTCGATGCGGTGGCCGGAGGCGATCGTCCAGCCGATGCGTCGGCCGACGCCGGGCTGCTCGCCGGCGGGGACATGATCGACCGGAAAGCCGTATTCGACGATGCGCCTTTCGAACATATCGAGGTCGCTGTCATTGAGAACCTTGAACGCCATCAGGTCGACGCCGGCTTCGGAGGCGCGGCGCAGGACGAAACTGTGGTGATCAAATTCATCGGCCGACTTCAGATAGACGCGGCCGTCGGGACCCTCGGTCACCTGATGCAGTCCGATACGATTGGTGTAGTGTTCAACCGCAGCGGCCATGTCGAGCACGCGCAACTGAATGAATCCGGGTCGCAATACGCCTGTCTGAGCCATGCTCATTCCTCCTTGGTGTACCGGCCATTTGGCCTTTTCTCTTTGATGACAGTCTGTGTTTCGAGGCGCAGCAGAAGATTGCTGAGCGGATAGACGGAGCAGGACAAAATGAGCCTGTCGGCTTCGTCCACTTCCGAGATGTGGGCGCGGCTCATAGGCTCGCTTCGGTATTCGCCTTCGAGCACTCTGGCGCGACAGACGCCACAGCCGCCGCGGCGACATCCAACAGGCAGTTTGCAGGGAAGGCCCCGAAGTCTGCCCGAACCCTGGCCCTTTTCGAGCGCGACAAGAACACGTTCGCTCGCCAGGCAGGACGTCGATCCCGCGCCTTCAACAGTGATGATGAAGCACCCGGTCTTCAACGGCCGCCGCCGTAAGCCGCCTCAATCGCCTTTCTGGTCTCGCGTATCCGCTTGACGCCTTCTCGCCGGGCGGAAATTCCGTCCAGATCGGTCCGTCTGTCCGTCAGGCGTCTGCCCGAAGCTGGTCCGGGCGCAAATTGGCCCATTTCATCCTCCCGGATTCTTTAGAGCGATGCCGAAAAGCCGCAGATTTTTTGGACCGGCGTCATGCTTTAACTTATTGGAATCAATAACGTTTCATGATTCTGGATTGATTCAGTCCGAAATCGTCGGAGCTTCAGATGCTCTACGGCTCGACGCGTTCTTTATCCAGCGCCGTCCGAAAGCTGTCAATGATAATTTCGAGATTTACGATAAAATCGGATTTCTTGGCGCCGGCGCCCTTCTTTAAAATGGCGCGACTCTCCAATTGCCTTTTCCAGAACCATCTCGTGTTGGTCGGCGCGCGAGGGCGCGCACTTGGCCAATGATGGATGACGACACGAAGGAGTGCGGGACAATGGAGCAAAAACCGCCCGCATTCTTTAATTTCTGATAAATGGCCGATTGCCGATAAATACGAAAGTTTGCATAGTTTACAATAATCTCGATATTTCTATTGACTCCTCCGACAGGGCCAGCCGATAAAAGGCCATAAGAATGGGATGGCCCTGAAGCGCGTCCCACGTCGCAGCGGGGGAGGGGAGAGATGGGCGTCCGGCAGCCTTCGGAAGGCGCAATGCGCTCGACGATGCGCAAGCGCCGAGGGCTTACGCTTGCGCTCCTGCAACAGTGTCAACCCTCTTCCCTGAGTTCGAGCGCGGCGCGCCGGATGAGTCCGATTATGTCCACGAGCGGCTAAAACCCGGCGACGGCTTTCTGTTCCTTGATGCCCATGGCCGCTTCTTCGGGGCGACGTCGCGGATGTGGACGGCTCCCTTTTCCGGCCGTCGCCAATCAAGCGCCTTGGCGCCGTCTCCGATCGTGCTTGAGAAGACCAATGCCCGGTTTTTCCAGAAGTTATGACGTCGTGTGGTTGGCCATGAAGGTCCTCTTCGCCTGCAGCAGCCATTGCCGAATTCGCTAATCAACATTCGAAGAAACGTTCAGGGGGGAACGGATGTCTACAGGGGGGAAACGGATGTCTAAAAGAGCAATGCGCGTTATTGCCGGCGTTGTCGCCAGCGCGCTCACGTGTGGAGTCCTTGTTGAGCGCGCGGCCGCATGGGAAGCAGGCTATCTGGTCGGGACCTTTCCGGGGATCACCTTGGGCCTGCCGATGGGGGCGAACCCGCCGCCCGGCGTTTATCTCACCAACCTTGGAAACTATGGCACCGACGTCTTTACCGGACATGGCACCGCGGGACCTGCGGGCGCTTCTCTGGGCGAAGTCGGCGCCAAAATCGATCTCGGCCAATATGTCCCGGTCCTGACCTGGTCGACGCCTTGGACGATCCTTGGCGCCACATGGTCAATGACTGTCATTCAACCAATGATTACGAGCTCCTTCTATGAGCCCGGCGGCGCGATCATTTCCAACCCGGCCGGCCTGCACAATATCATCCTGAACCCCTTCAACCTGTCATGGGAGCTGGCGCCAGGTTTTTTCGGCGCCCTTGGCCTTGATGTGATTCCTCCAACCGGACGAATCTCGGGCGCTACCGGATTGGCGAATTGGGGCCAGCCCATCGTTACGATCGAGCCTCGCGTTTCATTCAGCTATCTTGCCGATGGATGGAATATAACGTCCTCGTTTCGCTTTGGCGTGAATACCGTGAATACATATACCGGCGTGACCGACGGCGCCTATCTTCATACGGATCTAACGCTCGCAAAGAAATTCGACAAATGGGAATTGGGCGCGGTCGCCTATGGCGTCAACCAAATCGCTGCGGATAGCAATTGCGGCTCCAAACCGGCGGGATATTGCGCTTACGGAGAGGATGTCGCGCTCGGTGGCCTGGTTGGCTACGACTTCGGTCCCGCGAGCGTCAAGGTCATAGTCACTGATTCCGTCTACACGCGCAATTTCGCTGGCGGCTGGCGCGTCTACACGCAGCTTGCATTTCCGTTGTGGGTCGATCAGCCGGCCAAACCGTTTGTGGCCGCCAAGTTCTAAATGGGAGCCGCGATTCTCCGGGTCGGCGACGGCGCGGCGGACGTCGGGTTTGATGTTGTCTTTCATCGGGATTAGATCCCCGCTTAAGACGTTTGAGGAGAATGGACATGAATATCGCCGTCAATCCCGAGATCGCCCAGTCGATCGCCGCCGGCGAGATCTCGACCAACTATCATGACCAGGGCCAGGGCGCGCCGCTGCTCATGATTCATGGCTCGGGGCCGGGCGTCTCGGCCTGGGCTAATTGGCGGCTTAACATAGGTCCGCTTTCGAAGCATTTCAGGGTCATCGCGCCCGACATGGTTGGCTTCGGCTTCACGGAGCGGCCGAAAAGCGTCGCCTACGGCAAAAAGCTGTGGCTTCGACACCTTGCCGACTTCCTGGATTCCCTCGGCCTCGAGCAGGTCGATATCGTAGGCAATTCGTTCGGCGGCGGCTTGGCGCTCGCCTTCGCCATAGCTCATCCGCAGCGGGTGGGGCGTTTGGTGCTGATGGGAAGCGTCGGCGTGCATTTTCCGATTACGCCTGGTCTTGACGCCGTTTGGGGTTATGAGCCGTCGCTTGAGGCGATGCGCGGCTTGCTCGACATTTTCGCCTTCAATCGTGAACTGGTCAGCGACGAACTGGCGGAGCTGCGTTACCAGGCCAGCATCCGTCCCGGCTTTCAGGAGTCTTTCTCGTCGATGTTTCCCGCCCCCCGTCAGCGTGGGGTCGACGATCTCGCATCCAGCGAGGCGGATATCGCCGCGCTTGTCCAGCCGACATTGATCATACATGGCCGTGAAGATCGCGTCATCCCGCCTGCCGCCAGCCGCCGTCTGTTCGAGCTTGTTCCGAATGCCGAGCTGCATATGTTCGGCCGCTGCGGACACTGGACGCAGATTGAGCATACAGACCGCTTTAATCGGCTGGTCATCGACTTTCTGAGGCGCTGACGGGCGCCGATGTCGGGAGGATTACTCGAAAGGGCTCTCAGACAACAGGCTTAAGCGCAGCTTTGTTCAATCTTTCGATTGCGTTAGATCCCATTTTTGTTCTTCAGGATAATTATCTTCAATATAAGTAAAAACCTAATGTCTGCTAAAATCGGCGCCGAGGCCGTAATGCGATAATTTGAGGCGGCGTCAGTTATTGCTATGAATTACGAAATTTGGTATTATTACGAATAATTCCAGTAAAATAAGCTGTTGCTGCGGCGGCTTGTTCATTTGCTCTCAGGTGCTGAAGATGACGACGGGCTATGAAATGAACGCGTTATCTGGCCGCGCGAACGGGGCTGTCTCGGCGCGCAGTCTGGTCGAAGCGGCGTATGGCGCCGTGCGCCAGGACATTCTGAGTGGCGATCTGGCGCCCGGGACCAAGCTGATGGTCGAGTTGCTCAAGGAGCGCTACAATGTCGGAGCCGGCACGCTGCGGGAGGCGCTGATTCGTCTTGTCGGCGAAGCGCTGGTTATTTCGGAGGAACAGCGCGGCTTCCGCGTCGCCTCGATCTCGCTTGAAGATCTTGCCGATCTGACGCGCAATCGCGTCTTTGTCGAAGCCGAAGCCCTACGTCAGGCGATCGAGTTAGGCGATGATTCCTGGGAGGCCGATATCGTCGCCGCCTATCATCACCTCTCAAAAGTCGAAGAAAGGCTCGGGGCGACGCCTGAAACGCAAAGCGATGATTTCGAGTATCGCAATCGAAATTTTCATCGCGCCTTGATAGCCGCCTGCCCCTCGCGTTGGCTGCACCATTTCCACGGCATTCTGTTCCAGCAGTCTGAACGTTACAGGCGCATTGCGCTGACGAGCAGGCCTGTGCGGCGCGACGTTCACGCCGAGCATGAAGGTCTTATGAAAGCGGCGCTCGCCCGCGATTCCAAACTGGCGTGTCGACTGGCGTCCGAACACATCGAACGAACGCTCGACGTCTTAAGCAATGTCCTTGCCGCCGCGGCAAAAAAGTAGCGCCGTTTCGGCCGCCCGGCATTTCATTCGCTCCTCCGGCGTTTGCGAACCCGAGGTTGTTCATGCCGGATGAAGGACGATTGGCGCCTATGGAACTCGCGTCAAATCCGCCAGCAGTTTGAGCGTGACCGCGGGCCACGGCGTCCGTCAGTGCGTGGTTCCACCGACCCTTTCGCATGGCGTCGCGATCGTTGAATCCTAAACTCAGACCGCGCCTCGCAGCAGAAGAAGCCGGGACCGCCCCGATGCGCCGCCGCGCGAAAGCCTCGAATTGCGAACCTATCTGTTCTTTGGACTATGCCGGCCGCCACGGCGCCGCCTGAGACGGCGTTAAGCCACGCCGCGGTTAGCTTGGTCCGTTCGTTCTGGACAAGGCTCACGGCATTGCTTTCCCGAAGCTTGCCGCCGGTCCTTCATCGTTTTCAGTTTGAAATTATGGGCTGAAGGGCCGCGAGTGGAACATCCAGTTTGCAGACGACCCCACTTGGCGCAAACGTCAACCGCGCCTCTCCTTGAAGCTGCCCCACAAAACCCCGTTCGATCAGACGCGTCCCGAAACCACGACGCGTCGGCGCGTGAACGGTCGGACCGCCCTTCTCTTCCCAAGCAAGTTGAAATTGCTTGGCGCGTTCATCAACCGTCGCTGTGATCTCGACCCGCCCTTCAGGCGTTGACAAGGCGCCGTATTTGACCGCGTTCGTACAGAGTTCGTTGAGGGTCATGGCGAGAGGAAGCGCGGCGCCGGAGGCGACTTCTATGTTCGTGCTCTGAATAAAGAACTGACCGGCGCCGAGGGTATCGAAGGGCGCAGTCGCCATCTTAAGCAGGTCCGCCAGCTTTACGCTATCCCAACTGGCTCGCAAGAGCAGGTCATGCACGCGTCCCAAGGCCGCAAGCCGCGCTTCGATCGCCTCCCTGCCTTGTTCAAGGCTTTCCGCGGATCGCAGGCTTTGGTTCGTAATCGCCTGAACGATTGCGAGCGTATTCTTCACCCGGTGATGCAGTTCTTCCAAAAGGATGCGTTGCAGCCGGTCGGCGACTTTGTGCTCCGCCGCATCGATGCCGGCCTGCGCCAAGAGGCTGCGGAGGTTAGCATTCTGCGCCTCAAGTCCCATTTTTTCTTCACTATCCATGCCCGATGCCTGCTCGCTCGCGATCATTCGCCCTTCCGCAATCTAACGCCTGCGCCCGCCATTCTCAGCGATGATCTCAATCCCCGCATCTGATCGTTGAGCGAAGGCAGGCGCTTGTTGTACGCGGATCGACGGCAACCCCGCTTCAGTGACGACGGTTCTGCTGGCCGATCTACGGTGGATTTTTAATCTCGTTGCTCACCGTTTTTATACGGCGCAGATTTAGGGCGAGGCGGCAGCCGCGAAGATAACGAGCTCAAGGAGCGGCTCAGCTAGGGAGCGGGGCGGCGTCCGCGGCGGTCAGCGCCCGCACCCTATAATCGCCGGCAGTCTTTGCCCCTGCTTTGATAAAATAGGAGCATGGCGAGAACTCCTCGTGTTCGCCGTCCGACGACGAGATGACCCAACGATATGTGCCTTTATCAATTGAGCATGGCCGAACGATAACGGTATAGGTACGGGCGGCGCGCTTCTGCATAAAGCATAGTGTCATGAACCAGAGCCGAGGAAAAGCGCCGCTGCTTGCCCGGCAAATTAATAACTTTTCCTCAGCCGCGCCCTGGGAGCGCTGTCGTTCTCCGCGATGCGCTCCACGCCGGCGGCGGTGAAATCGCGCCGCGGCGAGGTCGAGGCGCTTTTCGTTTCGCATGAGGCGTTCAGCCTTTGCGTTGTCCTGTCGGCGGCGGCAGTTCGGCGCGGCAAGGGTTTCCATCGATCACGGCGCGCCGCCGCCGTGCTCGTCAGCGAATTCGCAGCAATCCGCAAGTGTTATAGGCGCGGACCGAGCAGCTACACTAGCGGGGATCTTGGATAGAACTTTTCATTTGAAATGAAGCGCACAGGACCGCATTTATTTTTTTGGAAGAGCGGGGATTTAATTATGAACCGTCGACCCCGTCGCGCGTTGACGACTCGGTACGAAACGACATAGCGGTTCGCCGCGGGCTTGGCCTTCGGGCGCAATTTCTGAACATCACCACATTCGGACACTCGGACCGCAAGGCCGAGAATGTTGTCGCATGAGCGAACTCTATTTGTTTCAACATCGGAAACCAGACAGGAGAGAAGATCATGCAGAAGCGAATCGGATCGAGGCTTGCAGTTATAGGAATGGCTGCCGCCATTGTCGTTCCTTCGGCATATACCGCTTACGGCCGGAGCTATCGGGATCATCGGACTGAACGGCCCGAACTCTCAATCAATCAAAGCGTCGACCGGGCCGACGCGCGCATCGCTGATCTTAAAGCTGACCTTCGGCTGACGGCTGATCAGGCCAAAAATTGGCCTGCCGTTGAATCCGCGCTACATGACATTGCCGCCAAGCGCGCGCAGAACTTAGCAGGCGAGCCTAATCTTAAGGCCGGCCGCTCCTCCAGCGAAACACCCACCGCCGCAGTCCCTCCCGCTACAGATGAGCGCGCCGATGTCGCCGCCCGGGCGGAGCGCGACGCCCGTAACAATCCGAAGCAAGATGACATCACCGCGATGCAGAGCGAGGCCGACGCGCTCGCGGCGCAGTCAGCTAACCTGCGCCAAATCTCGGAGGCGGCCAAGCCGCTGTATGACTCGCTCGATGACCGTCAGCGCCAGCGGCTCGTGCAGTATGTTAATGAAGATGTGTGGGCGAACGAGATGGACTATGCGCGCCGGCGCCGTCACTGATTTGCCATACGCTTAAATGGGGCGCCTGTAGCCGGCCCAGATCCTTTTGATCCCGAGCGCCCATTCTTTGTTCAGCTCTCGAATGGATATAGAGGCACACGAAGATGTACATGTCGGGTGAAAGTCTCCTGATCATATTGGTGGTCGGCCTCGTCGCTGGATGGCTTGCTGGCCAGATCATGCACGGCGCGGGGTTCGGAATCGTCGGCGATCTCATCATTGGAATCGTGGGCGCCTTCATCGGCAGTTGGCTGCTACCTCAGCTCAACATTCATCTCGGCTCCGGTATTATTGCTGCGATTCTAAGCGCCACCGTCGGCGCTCTGCTATTGCTGCTGATCGTCGGGCTCATTCGTGGCCGCGGCGGGCGGACATGGAATTGGGGCAGGCGTTGGTAGCCGATTGTTCCGCTCCTGCGGGCTTATCCACGACCGGCGCCGTGGATCGCATGGTCGAGTTTTGCAAGCTCGTGTAACAGCGCGAGCCCCGCGCGTGAGCAGCGCTAGATAAAAGGGAGAAGCTCTGGCGGTGCGGTATGGGCTTCCATGCACGGATGAGACCGGCGCGAAACGAGCTTTTGACGCTGCGCGCGGCGATGTATGCTGGTCCTCCGCGTTTCGGTCGCGTTAAGCGGAGCATCATAGGAGGCACAATGTCTGACGCCGCAACCCTCGTCGAACTCGACGAACGCATCGCCGCGATCCGGGAGAATCTCCGCGAACTCATCGAACAGGCCGCGGGCTTTTCCGGAGCGGAGGACGAGACATTCACAGCCGACCGCATCGCTGAGCAGGAATCCCGGCTGGCCAGTCTCCTGAAGGAGCGGGAGGCGTTGGCCGGTTAGGCGTCGCGAGGATCAGCGGGAACCTGCTGCAACGGACGGCGTCGGCGATACCGGAGGCCTGCCAATGGCGGGGCATCCTGCCGGGCCGCCCCGCGCCGGGCAGCCCAACAGACCTTGAACGGTGCGCGAAGCCGGCCAAGGTGGGAGGAGCAGGCGGCATGGTTTTCTGACCGGGGCGGTCGCCGACCGGAGAATTCAACGCGAACCGGGCGCAATTGAGCGAGATCAACGACAGCCGTCAGCGTAAACCTATGTCGTCAGGCCCGGGTCGAGGCTTGAGAGCTCCAAAGAACCACTGAAATGTTCAATGAACGGCTGGCCCGACGCGCCCTCATAGCGATCGCATTGTTGGGGCTCGCCGGTGGGCTCGGCGCCGCCTTCTCTGGCCGCGCGGACCTTGCGCGCTGGATCTGGGCGGCGGGCGCGATTCCCGTGGCCGCGAGCCTCGCTGTCTCAATCATTCGGGACCTGATTTCCGGTCGAGCGGGCGTAGACGCCGTCGCCTTCGTGTCGATGACGGCGGCGCTCGCCCTCGGCGAGCCATTGGCCGCGGCGGTCGTCGCGGTCATGTATGCGGGCGGAGGGGCGCTCGAGGATTTCGCCGTTGGGCGCGCCGAGCGGGAGCTTAAGTCGCTGGTCGACCGCGCGCCTCGCATTGCGCATCGCAGGGTGGAGGATTCTTTCGAGGACACGCCGATCGACGAGGTGTCGATCGGCGACACGCTCCTCGTGCGCGCCGGCGAGATTGTCCCCGTCGATGGCTTGATCACCAGTTCCGGCGCGTCGCTTGACGAGTCGGCCCTTACCGGCGAGCCGATGCCGGTCTCACGCCGTGCCGGCGAAGCAGCGCGCAGCGGCACGGTCAACGCTGGCGAAACCTTCGAGATGAAGGCTTCGGCGACTGCGGGCGAAAGCACATACGCCGCGATCATCGGTCTCGTCACCGCGGCGCAAACAGCCAAGGCGCCCTTCATCCGGATGGCGGATCGCTACGCTTTGCTTCTGCTGCCAGTTGCGCTCGCGCTGGCCGGCGCCGCCTGGGGCTTTTCGCACGATCCCATTCGCGGCCTCGCCGTGCTCGTCGCGGCGACGCCGTGTCCCCTGATCCTCGCCGCGCCCGTCGCCTTTATCGCCGGAACCTCGCGCGCTGCGCGCCGCGGCATTCTCATCAAGGGGGGCGGACCGCTGGAGGCGCTGGCGCGCGCGCATACGGTGATGTTCGACAAAACCGGCACCTTGACGGTCGGCGGCGCGCGGCTGGTCTCGATCGAGGCCGCGCCGGGCGCGGATTCCGATGAGGCGCTCCGGCTGGCCGCTTCTCTCGAGCAGGCGTCGCATCATATCGTGGCGGGCGCCATCGTATCCGCCGCTCTGGATAAAGGTCTTTCCCTGCAAATCCCGGCCGAGGTCCGCGAGACGATGGGATCGGGACTCGAGGGCGTGGTCGACGGGCGAAAGATTTGCGTCGGCTCGCATCAGCTCGTCTCTGGCGGAAGCCGCCCCGAGGCTTGGGCGGTTCGCGCGCTGCGGCGGGCGTCCTGGCGCTCCGCCCTCAGCGTGTTCGTTTCCGTGGACGGGCGCATCGCCGCCGCTTTGCTGCTTGCGGATGAGCTTCGGCCCGAGACGCCGCGCGCGGTCCTGGCCTTGCGCGCCGCCGGCGTATCGAGGATCGTCATGGTGACGGGCGACCGCGCGGACTCCGCGGAGACGATCGGCGCGGCGCTCGACCTCGACGCGGTCCTCGCTGATCGGGCGCCGGCCGACAAGGTCGAGGCTGTCGCGACCGAGCAGCGGCTGAACCCGACCGTGATGGTCGGCGACGGCATCAATGACGCTCCGGCGCTGGCGGCGGCGGACGTCGGCATCGCCATGGGCGCGCGCGGCGCGAGCGCGTCGTCGGAGGCGGCGGATGTCGTCATCCTGATCGACCGGCTGGACCGCGTTTCCGACGCGGTCTCCATCGCGCGGCGCACCCGCGCCATCGCCGTGCAAAGCATCATCGTCGGAATGGGGCTTTCCGGATTGGCCATGGCGGCGGCGGCGATCGGCTGGCTCACCCCGGTCGCCGGGGCGTTGACGCAGGAGGCCATCGACGTCGCAGTGATCCTCAACGCGCTGCGGGCGCTCGGCGAGGGGCGCGGACCCGAGCGCGCCGCGATGCCGGCCGCCGCCGCGCGGGCTCTGCGGCAGGACCACGAAGACCTCAAAATGCGCCTCGATCGCCTGCGCCAGATCGCGGACGCCCTTGACGACGCCGCGGGCGAGGCGGCTGTCAACCTGATTATCGAGGCCAATCGCATTGTCGACGACGACATCGTTCCCCACGAGCGCGACGACGAAGGCTCTGTCTATCCGCAGCTCGCAAGCGTCTTCTCCAACAAGCACGGCCTGTCCGCGATGAGCCGCGCCCATCGCGAGATCCTCCATCAGGCAAGGCTTTTGGGACGGCTGGCGGATGGACTCCATGCGGACGAATCCGACCGGTACATCGTGCGGGACGCGCAGCGCATCATCGACTCGATCGACTCCCTCGTGCGGCTGCACAATGCGCAGGAGGAGGACATCTATCAGAACGTCGTCGCCAATTGGGACACTGAGGTTCAAGCGCAGGGGCGCGGCAAATCCGGCGCGGCCGGCAAGGGAAACGTCGCAGCGCGCGGCTAGAGCATGATGCCGAAAAGCTGCAGACTTTTCGGGCCCACATCATGCGTTAAAACAAGGGCTTAAAGAGCGGAATGCGATTCCGCTTGAACGCATTCCGCTCTCGGCGTCCCGAAGCCGCCGGACTGAAGGCGCGCAGCGGCCAGCGCCAGGACCGGTTCTCCTCAGCGGAAAACGACGCTCCGGCCGTTGTCGTCATCCGGTGTTCGAAGCTGGCCGCGAAAACAAGACGCCGCAGGGGGAGCGTCTCCTCTGGGAGACGGGGAGCGGTCTTGGCCTTGCAATCGCTGGAGACGTGCTTGAAGCCTGCGGCGGACGCTTCGCCTGGAAGAGAGTTCGCTCGGCGGTCTGCGCGCTGTCGTGCGATTGCCGTCGCCGCCGGCCATCGCTCACCCGCTGGTGGAAACCATCCGCGGGCCGCTATAAGGAGATCGCGGCGGGATCCGCCGCCGGGGGCCGCGCGCTGGCGGAAGCGGCCGGGACTAGAGATGCACAAACAACCGGCAACCAAACGATGACCGTTGACGCTTCAGGGCCGCAGAGAGGATGGCGCGCGCTTCCCGCCGGGATTTGGGCGCTCGGCTTCGTCAGCCTGTTCATGGACATCTCCTCCGAGATGATCCACGCGTTGCTGCCCGTCTATATGGTCACGGTGCTTGGAACTTCGGTCCTGACCGTCGGCTTCATTGAAGGCGTCGCCGAAGCGACGGCGTCGATCACCAAGATATTCTCCGGCGCCCTCAGCGACTGGCTCGGCCGGCGCAAACTCCTCGCTGGCGTCGGCTATGGTCTGGCGGCTTTCACAAAGCCGATTTTTCCGCTGGCCGCTACGGTGCAGTGGCTCATCGCGGCGCGGTTCATTGATCGAGTGGGCAAAGGCATTCGCGGAGCCCCGCGCGACGCTCTGGTCGCGGACATCAGTCCAGCGCATTTACGCGGCGCGAGTTTTGGCCTGCGCCAGTCGCTCGACACGATCGGCGGGTTTTTGGGCCCCATCGGCGCAATGGTTCTGATGTGGCTGACCGCGGATCATTTCAAAGCGGTTTTCTGGATCGCCGTCATTCCGGCATTTATATCATTTGGCCTGCTCCTCGTCGCCGTGCGCGAGCCTAATCGTCCAGCGAATCTACGCCGCGTCCGCATGCCGCTGAGAAGGGCCGAACTCGCCCGGCTCGGGACGGATTATTGGCGGGTCGTCGCCGTTGCGACCGTCTTCACCTTCGCCCGTTTCAGCGAGGCGTTCCTGGTGCTGCGCGCCCAGTCGACCGGCCTGCCGCTTATGCTCGTTCCGGCGGTCATGGTCGTGATGAGCGTCGCCTATGCGGCCTCCGCCTATCCCGCCGGAGTGCTGTCGGACCGCGTCGATCGATATGCAGTGTTGACCATCGGCCTTATCTTCCTGCTGGCGGCTGACGTCACGCTCGCCTTCTCGTCCGGCGTCGCCGGCGTTGGGATCGGCGCGTTTTTGTGGGGACTGCACATGGGCTTTACGCAGGGCCTGCTCGCGACTTTGGTCGCCGACACCGCCGCCCCCGAATTGCGCGGAACCGCTTTCGGCATGTTCAATCTGGTCACAGGGCTGGCGTTGCTGGTCGCTAGCCTCGTCGCCGGCGCGCTATGGGATGTATTTGGCCCCGAAGGCACATTCCTGGCCGGCGCGGGATTTACTCTCCTGACCCTGGCCGGGTTGCTATTTGTTCGCAAGCGGCCGGGCAGGGCCGCACAGTAAACCGGCTTATGGCCGTCCCCCCGCCAAGGCGCAACCGCGCGCTGTCGCTCAGCGAGCGAGCGTGCGGATATAGGCGACGAGGTCGCCGATTTCGTTGCGCGACAAATTCATGTCCGGCATTTTGGGATGCGGGTAGCTCAGAAAAGCCTTGAGGGTTTTTGGCGTCAGCTTGTCGTCGGCGATCGACGAGAAGCTCGGCGCGTCCGAATTGCCTTTCGTCTGATCGCTCGAGACCACATGACAGGAGGCGCACCAGCGCTTGGCGATGATCTTGCCCTTGGCGGCGTCGTCGGCGCGGGCGCCGAGCGGCAGGGCGATCAACGCGACACAAGCGAGCGCCGCGCCAAGCTGGCGTCGAGCAAACGGAAAGGATTGAGACATTTTGCTGCTCACGTTACGCCAAAGCTTTTGCATATAATCACCATTTGCTGGAACAATAAAGTCTCGGCGCGAGCGCCCCTTGTAAACCGCCAGGAGGCTGCGGCTTCGATAAAAACGCGCGTCAAACACCATAGCGAATGGGAAGCGCCCTGAGCTTGAGCCGGATCAAGGGCGCGAACTAAACGATCAGGCTGCGTCCGAAGCGCCCGAGGGCGCTTCGACGCGCGGATAGGCCTGGTTGAAACTTCCGCGGCCGCGCGATCGTAAATTGATCGTGGACGGATCTCCCCCGGTCCGGACACAGGGCGGGCCTTTCCCGCAGGAACCGGACCGTTTCGCCACCCCCTTGAAGCCGCCCCGATCTCCTTCAAGGCCCAACGATCGTGCTTCCGGTAGTTCTTTGCTGAACTGCCCCCGCCGTCCGATACGCAAGGGCGCGCGGGGGTTCTGCCTGAAAAGGCGACGCCGCGACGGCCGCTGCTGAGCGGAATGCGCAATCACTTTAGTGTTTTCCAAGACGGCTCTATCGAGATCGCATTCGCCCGTCACAACGGCGACGCGGTAGAGCGCGGGGCGTGCAGAACCTTTTACCCAAACGGGCCATGTAAATCTCTCGCATTCAGGTGACAAGCTTAATTCGTTCTTCATTCATATCATTTCATAAGAACAACGATAGGTTGTACTTGCAATATTGCGCTGAATCATGAATGACAATATTCGACATTAAGTCATTCTTTTGGGCGTCACTTGTTTTGATAGTACGGAGCTTCATTATGTCTTCCGGCCGGACTCTCCGTGAAAAGATTGTCGCGAAACTTACTGAGCTTCAGCATCTTTATGAAGCGGGCCAGATTAGCCACGATTCTGACCAATATTTAGATTTGGTCGCTCTCCGGGAACTGCAGCGAATTATGGCGCAGCTTAAGTATTGGACCTTTTTTGCCGACGGTGAAAATTCACCGGAAATGGCGCTGACGAGTCAAACCTTGCATTAGGCGCCGGGCCATAAGCAATGCTGTCGCGGCTTCACGGCCTGATCATCGCCGAAGCGTTCGCGCAGATCACGCCGGCGCCCGCCGAACGGGCCATCCATAATACGTCTCGCGGTTCCGTCGGCCCGTGCGGGCGGCTCGTCCGAGCCATCGTTCGGCTTCCCGCCCTTGCGCCAAAAGGCTCCGCAACTATAGTCGCGCGGCATCGTTCCCGCCTTGCAAGCGCCACCTGAGAGTTCCAAAATGCCGCAGCAAAGATCAGACGTTAAGAAAATCGTCCTCGCCTATTCGGGAGGGCTCGACACGTCGATCATTCTGAAGTGGCTGGAGACAACCTACGGCTGCGAAGTCGTGACCTTCACTGCCGATCTCGGCCAGGGCGAGGAGATTTCCCCCGCGCGGGACAAGGCCATTTTGCTCGGCGTAAAACCGGAAAACATTTTTATCGAGGATCTGCGCGAAGAATTCGTGCGCGACTACGTTTTTCCGATGTTTCGCGCCAACGCCCAATATGAGGGGCTTTATCTGCTCGGAACCTCTATCGCGCGGCCTCTGATCGCGAAAAAGCAGATCGAGATCGCGCAAAAGACCGGAGCCGACGCGGTGGCGCATGGCGCGACCGGCAAAGGCAACGATCAGGTGCGCTTCGAATTGTCCTATTACGCGCTGGAGCCGGACATCAAGGTGATCGCGCCCTGGCGCGAGTGGGATCTGACGTCGCGCACCGCCCTCATCGCATTTGCCGAAGCGAACCAGATCCCGATCGCCAAGGACAAGCGCGGCGACGCCCCCTTTTCCGTCGACGCCAATCTGCTGCACGCCTCCTCGGAAGGAAAAGTGCTGGAAGATCCGGCGCAGGAAGTGCCGGACTATGTCTATTCGCGCACGATCAATCCGGAAGACGCGCCCGACAAGCCGACCTATATCGAGATCGACTTTGAAAAAGGCGACCCGGTCGCCATCGATGGTCAGCCGATGTCGCCGGCGACCCTTCTGACCCGCTTGAACGAACTCGCCCGCGCCAATGGCATCGGCCGCCTCGATCTCGTCGAGAATCGCTTCGTCGGCATGAAATCGCGCGGCATGTATGAAACGCCGGGCGGCACGATCCTTTATTTCGCCCATCGCGGCATCGAGTCGATCACGCTCGATCGCGGCGCGGCGCATCTCAAGGACGAGCTGATGCCGAAATACGCCGAATTGATCTACAACGGCTTCTGGTTTTCGCCGGAGCGCGAGATGCTGCAGGCGCTGATCGACAAAAGCCAGGAGTTCGTGGCGGGCCGCGTGCGCGTGAAACTCTATAAGGGTTCGGCCGCCGTGGTTGGCCGCTCGAGCCCCTATTCGCTTTACGATCAGGACCTTGTGACTTTCGAGGAAGGCGCCGTCGCCTATGATCATCGCGACGCGGCCGGCTTCATCAAGCTCAATGCGCTGCGGCTGCGAACGCTGGGCAAGAGAGCGCGGAAAATTGCCGGAAAAGGCAAAATCTGACGCGAGGGCGTTGGAAAATCATTGGCTTTTAAGCTTCGCCGCCGAACCGATCATTTTCCATTCATCTTCAATGCGGCATATAGAGACGCGCGCAAAGCGCTGGGGGCGGGCTGTTTGGACAATGAAGCTTGAAGGAAAGCAAATGCAGCCTTGGAAGACGATGGTCACCGCGGTCGCGCTGATGGCGAGCGTCGCCGCGAGCGGGGTGGCCGAGGCGGCGGCGGCTCCGATCGCCAATCTCGGCGCGATCGCTTACGGCGATAGCGTCCTGCCGCTCGACGAAGCTCAATTTGTCTGGGGCGGACGCCGTTATTGCTGGTATCCCGGCGGGTGGAGAGGACCCGGCTGGTATTGGTGCGGCTACGCTTGGCGGCGCGGCTTTGGCTGGGGTGGCGGCGCGGGCTGGCGCGGCTGGCGCGCGCCTCCTCGCCATATCCACCACCGGCCAGTTGTGAGGCCGGGCGGCGGCCATGCCGTTAGACCGGGTGGAAGGCCAGGTGGCGGCCAGATGGTCCGGCCCGGCGGCGGGCACGGCGGCGGGCGCCCGGGTGGAGGCGGATCGGGCGGTGGTCGTCGCGGCTAAGCTCCGCTCGACTTGGCGCCGTCCGCCTCAAAAATGAGGCGTTCGCGTCGGCGAAATAGGCGCGGCGCTTAAGGCGCCACGCTTCCAAAAACGAGGGTTTTGATCGGCCGCCACGACGAATCGCTCAAAAATTGATTGAACATGGTTCATATTTCTTCGTTTCCGCGCATGATCCCGCACCGGGCGACCGGGTTTTTCGAAGATCCAAGCAGGTCTGCGTCGGGGACGGAACATCAAGGAGAGGCAAATGCGTCGATTGATGAGCATGACGGCCGCTGTTGCGCTGGCCGCGGGCGCGGCGGCAAGCGGGAGCGCCGTGGCGGCGCCGGCGTTCAACGGCCTTGGCGCTATCGCCCAAAGGGATGGCTCTTTGCCGCTTGAGCATGTTCAGTATTTTTGGGGTGGCCGCAACTATTGCTGGTACCCCAATGGCTGGAGAGGCCCGGGCTGGTACTGGTGCGGTTATGCCTTCAGGCCGGGCTATGGCTGGGGCGGCGGCTATGGCTGGCGTGGCTGGGGCGTTCCCGGCGGCTGGGGCGGTGGCGGTTATGGCTGGCGCGGCGGCGGCTATGGCTGGCGCGGCGGCGGCTGGCGCGGCGGCGGCTGGCATGGCGGCGGCTGGCACGGCGGCGGCGGCGGCTGGCACGGCGGCGGTGGCGGCTGGCACGGCGGCGGTGGCGGCTGGCACGGCGGCGGGTTCCACGGCGGCGGCCATGGCGGCGGCTTCCACGGCGGGGGAGGCCATGGCGGCGGTCGGCGCTAGGGCATGACGCCGAAGAGCCAGCGTTTTTAGGCCGACATCAGGCGGTAAAACAAAGCCTTGCGGAGCGGAATGCGATTCTGCCTGAACGCATTCCGCGCTGGGTCGTGGCGACGATTTCAGAGCTGGCGACATTCGAGCCTTCACCACCGCCGACGCCATCTCCAGCGGCGACGCCAGCCCCAATGGCGCCGCCACCACGCCTTCTCGACGTCTTGATCGCCCGTCTGCCGCGCATGGTCGGGTGGCGCGACCCCTGTCAGCGCGTGCGCCGCTCCCGCGGCGATGGCGAGAAACCCGGCCGATAGCAGGCCGGATGTCACAAATGCCCGTCGATTCATGGCGTCACTCTCCATTGAGGCGGCCAAAAAAATAGGTCTCGCTTGAGCGAATGTGGCAGCATTATGGCGAGCGCCAAGGGTGTCAAATCACAAATTTCATTTGTCGATACCCAATAGCGCCCGGCCCGATCTTGGCCGGGGTGGAACGCCGTGGCGCGACATTCCAGTGTCGACTTGGCCTGTCTTGACGGTAAGCGCGTAAGCGGTTTCCTTGGACTGCGTGGTCCAGCGCCGTCACTTCATCGGTAACATTTCAGACAATGCGGCAAAATAGCGGAGGGCCTCCCGAACACAGCCCAGCCGGGACGGATGGCCGCATACCCGCCACCTTGAGGCATCCCGGGGCGGCGACCTTCTGGACCGCCGTCATCCTGACCGGCATTGGCGCCGGACTCAGTGCGGCGGCGCTGATAACGCTGCTATCGGCTGTCCAGCATCTGGCGTGGCCGCCAAACCTGGACCTTCTTGACGCGGCGACGAGGACTGACCCTTGGCGGCGCGTTATGATTCTGCTGGGCGCCGGGCTTCTGACCGGCGTCGGTCAGATGGTTCTCGTGAAATTGACCGGCGGCAACGGCATTGAAATCACCACGGCGCTCTGGTTCTCCGCCGGCCGGCTCCCTGTTTTGCGCACCATGGGCAGCGCCGTCCTGTCGGAAGCGATTGTCGGGCTCGGCGCGTCGCTCGGACGGGAGGGCGCACCGAAGCAGGCTGGCGCGGCGATCGCAAATGTCCTGGCGGACCGGGGCGGCTTCTCTGATGAGCAGCGCAGGCTCCTCGTCGCATGCGGCGCGGGCGCTGGAATGGCGGCCGCCTATGATGTTCCCCTGGGCGGCGCTTTATTCGCCATTGAAGTGCTCCGCGGCGTCCTGGCCCTGCGTCTCGTGCTGCCGGCGCTGGCGGCCTCGGTGGTCGCCGCCATGGTGTCATGGGTCGCCCTTCCCGACGCGCCTACCTATATCATTCCAGCCTACCGCAGCGGCTCGTCGATTATCTGCTGGGCGCTGATTGCGGGACCGATCGCGGGGGTCGTGTCGGTCGGTTTTGTGCGGATGATCGCGCTGGCCGATCGCGCCAGGCCGAAGGGCTGGTTGCGCCTGGTCGTCCCATCTTTCGTGTTGGCGCTGCTTGGAGCGGCTTCGATCTGGTTCCCACAGCTGTTGGGCAACGGCAAGGACCTTGCGCAACTTACCTTCAATGGCGAAGTGGCGCCGCCGCTGCTTCTGGCGTTGCTGTTGTTGAAACCGATTGCAACCGCCATGTGTCTGGGCAGCGGCGCGCCCGGCGGCCTGTTTACGCCTTCACTCACGCTCGGCGCGCTTCTGGGCGCCGTTCTGGGCCATCTCTCAACATGGTTGTTTCCCGGCGTGCCGTCGGGGCTCTGCGCGCTGATCGGCGCGGGCGCGGTGATCGCCGCCACCACTCAAGGCCCGATCTCGGCGGTGGTTTTGATGATCGAGCTAACCGGCCATGATCGCACGTTCATTGCGCCGCTGTTGGTGGCGGCGATCACCGCGACGATCGTCTCGCGAACGATCGACTCGCGCTCTATTTACGACGCGCGCCTGACCGATGAAGAGCTCGCGGAACGGGAGAAGCTTCGTGAGCCGGCGTCAATTTAGACCAGCAGATTTCATAACGATCGAACGGAGAGAACAAGCGGCGCGAGCCGCGCGTCCGATCGTGTTGAGTTCGACCGACAAAATATAGCCGACGAGCCGTCCCTACTCGAGCACAGATCTTTTATTCCGCCAACCCGGTCGCCGGCGCCGTCTTGAATGCTAAGTCCGATCAGATTGTAGGTCGCCGCATCGACTGGCGGCTGGCGCTGTGCGCGGTGTTAACCGACATCCCGATACCGCGCCCTGCGGCGCGGCATGATGAAATTCCTTGACATGGCGCGTCGTGCTGTGCGCGCCGGTATGGCTGGGGACCGCCGGAGCCCGTTGATCTTATCGAGGCGCGGGCCGGTGAGGGTGAGGGCCGCGCGCAAATGGCGCGCCCCCCTTTTTTACTGACAAACGTAGCGGTTGCCGTCATAGGCGAGATAGGTCCCGCTCGACGGATCAAAGGACCTGTATTTTCGAGCGCAATAAGAAACCCAGTTCGGATCGCCAACGCGAGCCGAAGCCGCCGCAGCGGAATTTGCCGCCGAGCCGGCGATCATAGCTCCCGTCGCCAGGCCTAAAATACCGCCAGCAATTGCAGCACCCGCCGCATTGCCGCCATTGTAGTAACCGCCGCCGCCGTAGTAGCGCCTGCCGCCGCCGTAGTAGCGCCCGCCGCCCCCATGCCAGCCGCCATTGTGACCGCCGCCATGCCAGCCGCCCGCATGACCACCCCCGCCATGCCAGCCGCCGCGTCCGCCTCCATGCCCGCCGCCACGCGCCGATGCGTCGCCTGGAGTCAGCATCGCAGAGCAGAGTAACGCCGCCGTCACGACTATTGATTTCCGCATTGGGCTCTCCTTCATTTTGTAGAGGCCGATTGCCCGGCAATAATGGCGTCCGCCGCGCCAGCTATCGGCGCGGGAGCCGAACATTGATGACCACTCGCGCCGCGTCGATACGGTTTGCGGGGGTGGAGTGCGATCGTATGGCGAATAAGCTATTGAAAACATTTGGCGTCCCGGAAGGGATTCGAACCCCTGACCTACGGTTTAGGAAACCGTTGCTCTATCCTGCTGAGCTACCGGGACGCGAGAGCCATGCTTTTCGATTTTACGGGTTTCGATCTATCATGTTCTGCCGCGCCGGCAAATGGCGGGAACGGCGCTATTTTCTGATTTCCTTGACTTTGGCGCCCTGACGCGCAAAGAAGCGGTTTCGGCCTTCAAAAAAGGTTCGAATGCGCGAGCCGACTTGGCCTTGGGGCCGAGCGGTGAACGTCCGGCAGCGCTTGGCGCCCCCGGGCGCGATGCGCGTTGGGTGTTTTGTGATTATAGACGGAAAATCGCTCATTTTCGGGCGTTGATCGACAGGCCGCCGCGGGAAATGGTTTCGCGCGGCGCTCATGATGGGACAAAACGCATGTTCGAAGGGCTTTCGGAAAAGCTCTCTGGCATATTCGACGCCCTGACCCGTCGCGGCTCGCTCTCGGAGGAGGACGTCAACGTCGCCTTGCGCGAGGTCCGCCGCGCCCTGCTCGAAGCCGACGTGGCGCTCGACGTCGTGCGGTCCTTCGTCGACAAGGTGCGTTCGCGCGCGGTCGGCGCCAATGTCATCAAATCGGTGACGCCCGGCCAGATGGTCGTCAAGATCGTCAATGACGTCCTCATCGAGACGCTGGGGGCGGAAGCCGAGCCGATCAATCTCGACGCCGCCCCGCCAGTCGCGATCATGGTGATCGGCCTGCAGGGCGCCGGCAAGACGACGACGACGGCGAAGATAGCCAAGCGCCTCAGCGAGCGCATGAAGCGCAAGGTGCTGATGGCCTCGCTCGACGTCAAGCGGCCGGCGGCGCAGGAGCAGCTCGCCGTCCTCGGCCGCCAGATTGGCGTCGAAACGCTGCCGGTCATCGCCGGCCAGACCCCCGTGCAGATCGCGGTCAGGGCTGAGCAGGCGGCGCGCCTGCAAGGCTTTGACGTCGTCCTGCTCGACACCGCCGGGCGCACCCATATCGACGAAGCCCTGATGCAGGAGATGGCCGAGATCAAGGCGGCTTCAAAGCCGCATGAGATCCTGCTCGTCGCCGACAGCCTCACCGGCCAGGATGCGGTCAATCTCGCCAAAAGCTTCGACGGTCGCGTCGGCATCACCGGCATCGTGCTGACGCGCGTTGATGGCGATGGACGCGGTGGCGCTGCGCTCTCCATGCGCGCCGTCACCGGCAAGCCGATCAAGCTTCTCGGCGCTGGCGAAAAAATGGACGCGCTGGAGGACTTCCATCCCTCGCGCATCGCCAATCGCATCCTTGGCATGGGCGACATCGTTTCGCTCGTCGAGAAAGCCGCCGAGTCGATCGACGCTGAAAAGGCCCAGCGCATCGCCGATCGCATGCGCAAGGGCAAGTTCGATCTCGAGGACCTCTCCGAGCAGCTGGCGCAGGTCGAGAAGATCGGCGGCCTTGGCGGCATCATGGGCATGCTGCCCGGCATGGCCAAAATCAAGGATCAGCTCGCCGCCGCCAACCTCGACGACCGCATCATAAAGCGCCAGCGCGCCATTATCTCGTCGATGACACGGCAGGAGCGGCGCAACCCCGATATCCTTAAAGCCTCGCGCAAGAAGCGCATCGCGTCAGGCTCCGGTGTGAAGGTCGAAGACGTCAACAAGCTTTTGAAGCAGCACCGCCAGATGGCCGATATGATGAAATCGCTTGGCGGCGCCAAGCGCGGCGGCGGCGCGCTCGGCAAAATGGCCTCGATGTTCGGCATGCCTGGCGCCGGCATGGGCGGGATGCCGCAGCCGAGCCCCGAACAGATCGCCGCCTTGCAGAAGCAATTGGGGCCGATGCCCGGTGGTCCGGCGCCAAAGCCGGTCGCCGCGCCAAAGCCGCTGGCCCCGCCGCCGGCGGGCGTCTCCGCCGCGCCAAAGCTGCCGGGTCTTGGCGGCGGCGCGGGCGGGGGGCTTGGCGCGCAGCCGGGCAAGCTGCCCGGCCTCGGCGGAGGTCTCCTGAGCGGGCTCAATCCGTTCGGAAAAAAGAAGTAACGCCTGCGAATTTCATCCTGAATGTCTGACGCCGAAGCGATCGGCAAAATTGGAGAACACCTCATATGTCCCTGAAAATTCGTCTATCGCGCGGCGGCGCCAAGAAGCGCCCCTTCTATCGCGTCGTGGTCGCCGACTCGCGGATGCCGCGCGATGGCCGTTTCATTGAGCGTCTCGGTATTTTTGATCCGCTGAAGGCGAAGGATTCCGCCGATCGCGTCGTGCTCGACGCCGAGAAGGCGAAGGCCTGGATCGCCAAGGGCGCCCAGCCGACAGACCGCGTCGCGCGCCTGCTCGATGGTCTCGGCGTGATCGCGCGCGAGGCGCGAACGAATCCGACCAAGGCGCAGCCGAAGAAGAAGGCGCAGGAACGCGCCGCCGCGACGGCCGCCGCCGCCGAAAAGGCCGCCGCTGCTTCCGCCGAAGCGTGATCGGCTTGAGAGCGCGCGAAAGGGCTTCTTTTCGCGCGCTCCAAAGGCCGGTTTGCGCCCATTCCAGCCGTCGCAGCGGCGACAGCGCGATAGTCGTCGTCCGCCATTATTGAGTTGGCGGGGCGAGCCGGGTTGATGGTCGGCGCAAGTTTCCGCGCCGCGCTCTCACCCTCCTCGACGCGAGACAAACCGCTCTCATTCAAGCGGTTAAAGCATTTTCGGATGCAGAACCTCCGTCCGCTTTGCTGAAAATGCCCTAGTTTAGACGAGCGACGACGACGAGACGTCTGACTTCGCCGTTTTGAAACGCCTGCAAGAATGCATTGTAGTTCCTGAAGGACACGCATCCGTTGGAATCGCCCCTCGGGCCGAGCATGTAAGTGTGCGCGAGGAGACCTGTCCGTCCATAGACGTCGCCGCCGCCGACGGGTTTCAGGCGCAACGCCTGCACCCCGTGGAAAAGCTGCTCCCGTGGCGCGAGCTCGTAGACATTTGGAGGCGTCGCCCCGCGATTGCGCTCGTTGACGTAATGTGGATTGTCCAACCTGTCGCCCAGCCCCGAGTGCGCCTCCAGCCTCGTTCCATTGGGCATGTAGACGGTATGAGCGGCGACGTCGTAAATGGCCGTCCAGCGATCGTAGCGGGGCAAGGCGCCGGTGGTGACTTTTGGCGCGTCGCTCACAACGTCATCCTCTGGCGCAGCGTAGGCGAGGACAGTCCGGGGCGTTTGCGGCATGCCAAACAGCTTCTCGAAGAAATTGCGATTATCAGAAGAAGCGCTCGGGGAAGCGTTCCGTCTGTTCTGCTGCGCTAACTGGCGGCCTGCTATGCCTGGAATACGGATCGGGCCACGGCTCGCGGGCGCTCCCAGTTCGGCGGGACGCGGCGCCGGCAAAGGCGCGCTCTCGCCGATTTGGAGATCTGCTGGCGGCGGCGTCGGCATGACGTCGTCCGGCTCTGCGAGCGCGGCGGATTGCGCCGGCGCAACGGACCCGAGGTCAGATTGAAGTGGAAAACTTTGCGACAGCAAAACCGGCGGTGAGCCGGAGGAAAAACCGGGGTCGAACAGCGCGCCATAGGCATCCGAGGCGACGTTTGCCGGGGGCGCCGCCGCGGCGGCCTCCGCCACTGGCGACGCCGCGGGCGCTTTAGCCGCGTTGGGGGCTGGGTCGGGACGCGTGTATAGCATCAAGGCGCCTACCAAGGCGCTCAAAGCGAGGATGGCCGCGCCTGGAACCGTGTGGGAAAAAATCTTCCGGGATAAACGACCGCGATTCAATGGAATGAAATCAAGTGGTCTGTCGAACGCCTGTGTCATTCGTCCCACTCTCGCAATGAAATCATGGCACTTGCCTTTTGAATCAACCAACGTCCTCCGCGCGCCAGAAGGCGCGATCAACCACAAGAGCCGCGCAGGGAGCGCCTCACCGGTCCTCTGAAGGTCCAGACACAGAGCTTCGCAGCATTGCTGGAGTTACATTGAGGCGATTTTTAGTTAATTGCCGATTAAAGCCTTCATTTTCGATGTCGCGCATGGTCGGGCGCAGAGCGGGTGGATATAGGCGAAACGAGCTGTAGCGTTTGAAAAAGGCCAGCATGAGGCGCAACACGGCCGGCGAATTTCAGCAGCGAGGAAAAATCAGCCGGACTTTTGAAGCGAGGCATGACGCCATCGGGATGATAAGGCCGCTCTCGTTCTGAACATCCGCGCGTGGAGACCCGCGCGGATGTTCGCTCCGGCGCGGCGGGCTTGGTGGAATTGTCATGAATGACGGCTGTCCGGCGCGGGCGGCCTCGATTATAAGGCCCCGTAAGGAGGCGCTTTCATTGAATGTTTCTCGGCGTCCGCGCCTCATCATCTTGTCGACGGGCGGCACGATCGCCATGACCGCGCAGGCGGCGAGCGGGGGCGCCGCTCCCGAAGGCGCGGCGCTTCGCCTCGGGGCCGCGGCGCTCGTCGCCGCCTTGCCGCAGCTTCAGGACGTCGCCGACATTTTTGCGCGGGATGTTTTAGCCAAGCCCAGCGCCAGCCTCACGCTGCCGGATCTCGCGGAAATCGCCAAAGCCGCCGCGGAGGCCGCGACATCGGCCGATGGCGTGCTCATCACGCATGGCACGGATACGCTGGAGGAGACCGCCTTCGCGCTTTCTGTTCTCGTGCAGGTCGATGTTCCGATCGTCCTGACGGCGGCGATGCGCCGGCCTGATCAGCCAGGCGCGGATGGCGCCGCCAATTTACTCGCCGCCGCGCGCGTGGCGGTTTCCGGGTCGGCGCGGAAAAAAGGCGTTCTCGTTGTGATCGACGATGAGATTCACGCGGGGCCGCTGATCCGCAAGACCCATAGTTTTCGCACGCATGCCTTTTCGTCGCTGCCTTTCGGTCCGATCGGCTACGTCGCTGAAGATCGCGTGCGCTTTGCGCTTTCGCCGGCCGTAGCCCCGCCGCTTTTGACCTTTGGCGCCGGCGCGCCGATCGTGCCCATCCTCGAAGCTGGGCCGGGCTTCGAGCGCGAGAGCCTCAAAGCTCTTGGCGCCGGCGCGATCGAAGGGCTGGTGCTGAGCCTGCCCGGAGCAGGGCATGTCGCGGCGGCGGCGGCGGCGGATCTCGGGCTTCTCGCCGAACGTATCCCTGTCGTCTTCGCAAGCCGCACGGGCGCCGGCGAGACGTTGCGCGCCTCTTATGGCTATGCGGGCGGAGAGATTGATCTGATCGCCCGCGGGTTGATCCCCGCCCAGAGCCTCGACGCTCGCAAGGCGCGGATCGCCTTGCAGATCTTATTGTCCGGCGGCGCGCGCCAGCCTGACGTCAGAGCAATGTTCCAGAGCTTTTGACGCCCTGCGCAATCTTGCCCGAGAGCTGGGAGTCCATCGCGGAATCGCCAGCGCAATAAATGGCGCCAACCAGAGCCGTCAGTCTCGCTTTGCCAATCTGAATCGGCTTGAAACGGACGGCGAATAGGGCCGCCGGTGGAAAAATCAGGCGTGAGCGCCACAAAAGGTTCGTGCAAGTTCGGTACGAAGCTGGCCTTTCCAATAGAGCACGGGGGATAAAGGCTATGAAAAGACGCGCTGCGGGGCTCGCCCTGTTGATGTCATGCGTTGCCAACGGCGGGTTCGCCGCCGAGGGGGTCACTCCGACAGGCATTCCGCATCTGGACCATGTGTATGTGATCATGATGGAAAATCATGGCTACAGCCAAATTCTGAATAATCCGAATGCGCCCTTCACCAACAAGCTGGCGCTCGCTGCGAATTATGCGACCAATTATTTCGCTGTTGGTCATCCAAGCTTCACGAACTACCTGGAGGTCGTCGGCGGCTCGAACTTCGGCGTGCAAAGCGATAATGCGCCAAACTGGCACAACACGACTTGCACGGCCAACCTCGCCTCGCACGTGACGGCGACCGACAATCCGCCATCGCCGACAATTTGCCCGATTGCAGGCGAAGGAGTCGATGCGGCTACGCCCGTCATCGACACGACAAATGAGACTCAGGGACTGCCGGGCGACATCAACATCGACGGACATCTCTCATTCCCGGCGGCCAGCCACACATTCGGCAAGACGATCGCCGACCAGCTCGTCGCGCGGCGGCTCACCTGGAAAAGCTATCAGGAGAATCTGCCTGCGAGCGGCGCCGATCAGGTCAACACGAGCGACGGCGTTTTCACCAACAACACGGATTTCAGCAAGATTCTGCCGACGCTCAATCCTCCGCTGACGTCAAGCAACATGGTTGCTCTCTATGCGGTGAAGCACAATCCCTTCGCCTACTTCAAGAATGTTCAAGAGGGATATGATCCAAACAACAGTCTGCAGAACATGGCCGGCTTCGACGGCGCAAGGGGTCTGTTTGCTGACCTTGGCGCAGGCGCTTCGCCGAACTTCTCGTTCATCGCGCCCAATCAATGCAACGACCAGCATGGCCAAGGCAACGCCGGCGCGTTGTGCAATTATGACCCGAGCGACGTCGGCCTCCAGTCCGGCCTGAACCCGGCTCTGATCCAGCGCGGGGACGTTGCGTTACAAACACTCGTCACGGCCATCCACCAGTCGCCCGCCTGGAGGCGGGGCAACAATGCGATCGTGATCGTGTGGGATGAAAACGACTATAGCACGGCGCCGAACACCAACCAGGTTCTCCTGATTGTCGACACCAACTACGGGGCCGCAGGCGTCAAGAGCTCGCGCTTCTATACGCATTTCTCTTTGCTTAAAACGCTTGAGGCGGGCTTCGGGCTTCCCTGTCTGAATCATGCCTGCGACTCGAACGCGGCGGTGATGTCGGATCTGTTCGCCGCTGGTCATAATCGCGGCCACGACCACGATCACGACCACGATCACGACCGCTATTGAGCCGAACGTCAGGCTTAAGGGCGGCGCGCGCCTTGGCGTGACACCGGAAAGTTGCAGAGTTCTCGGGTCGCGTCATGCAACAAAACAAAGGCCGAAGTGCAGGATGCGATTCCGTCGAATGCATCCTGCACCAGGCGCGCGCCGCTATTCGCCGGCCTCCGACAAGGTGGACGCAGCTTCGCGGCGGCGCAGATCCGCTTCCGCGCGTGTGATGTAGTCGCGCGTTAGCGGCACGGCGTCGAGCCTCTTTGCGAGCTGGACCTGAAAAACGACAAGGCCTTCATATCGGAAGGCGGCTTCCGACCCCGCGAGGTAAAGCTCCCACATGCGGCAGAAGCGTTCATCATAGATCGCTTTTGCCTGTTCGCGCCGCGCCAGAAAGCGCTCCCGCCAGGCTTTGAGTGTTTCGGCATAATGGAGCCGTAAAACTTCAAGGTCCGTGACGACGAGAGAGCTTTGCTCGATCGCCGGCAGGATTTCGGAAAGCGAGGGGATATACCCCCCTGGGAAAATATATTTGCCGATCCATGGATTGGTCGCGGCGGGGCCCGGCGCGCGGCCGATCGTGTGCACCAGGGCGACGCCATCCTCATTGAGAAGCTGCGCGATCTTGCGGAAATACGCGTCGTAATTGGCAATGCCCACATGCTCGAACATGCCGACCGAAACGACGCGGTCGAAGCGCCCCTCGACCTCGCGATAATCCAGCATGCGGAAATCGGCCGCCAGGGGACCGAGAGCCGCGGCGCGCCGCCGGCTCACTTCGAACTGCGCCTTGGAGAGTGTGAGGCCCGTGACGCTGGCGCCGCAAAAACGCGCGAGGTAATTGGCAAGCCCGCCGAAGCCGCTGCCGATGTCGAGGACGCTCGCGCCGGGGCCGGCGACGAGCTTTGCCGCGATGTGCCGTTTTTTTGCAAGCTGCGCATCTTCGAGACTTTCGCCGTCGCTCTCGAAATAGGCGCAGGAATACTGCATGTCGCCGTCCAGAAAGAGCTCGTAGACGCGAACGTCGAGATCGTAATGATGCGCGACGTTTCGCCTCGCGCGCAGGGCGTCGTTCGCCCGGGCGAGCCGGCGCAGAGCCGCGCGCGCTTCCTGCAGAAGGCGGACCCAGCCAAACCCGCCGGGCGAAGGGCCAGGGTCCGCGCGCATCAGATTTTCCGAGGCGAGCGCCACCACATCGTAGAGTGAGCCCTCGATCACCTCGACGCGGCCGTCCATGAAGAGTTCGCCGAAGCGCAATTCAGGATCGATCATGAAGAGGATTTGCGCGTTGCGATCGTTGAACCGCACCGCCAACTTTTTGCCCGAACCGTCGCCGACGGTGAAGCGGCGTCCGTTCGCGGCGACAACATCGAGCGTCCCGAATTTGATCAGACCAGCAAAAAAAGCGCCAAATATCTTGTCCATTCGTCTGACCCGGGTTCACGTGGATCCGATCGAGCCCGCACGATGAGCCGACCCGCCATTCGAGACCGCATAGCAAAACGTGCGCCGTAACGACCGCCGAGCTTTGGCTTGAGTGACAGGCGCGCCTCTAGTGTTAATACAATCAGCGCGATAGCAAAAAAGTTCCGGTCCCGCCTGTCAAAATCACGCAGCCAGAATTTGGCTCCCTCCGTCTGCTCGATCCAGGGGCCGAGCATGTCGAGGCGCGCAACGCCGGCCGGGCAGATGCGGCCGGCCCGGCTCCGGTCGCCGCTCACAATCGTCGCTGAGCGATCGCGTGCCGATGTCCGCACACCGCGACCCTGCCGAGCGCCAGTAGCTCGACCTGTTTCGCGCCTTGCCTGGCCGCATGGCGCCGCGCGACGCGCAGGGCCTGTTGTTCTGGCCGTTCTTCAGCCTGTCCAAGTCGCGACGCATCCAGCCGATCGATTTCCGGACGATCGAGGTGACAATCCGAGTCGAGGCGACGCAAGAACACGGCATGGCGACCATCTGGGACGCCGACGTGCTGATCTGGGCCGCTTCCCAGATCGTCGAGGCGCCATGGCCTGATGACCTCCCGCCTGATGACGGCGACGCCCTATGAAATCCTCGCCTTCATCGGGCGTGGGGACTCGCTTCGCGACGATGATCGCCTGAAGGCCGCATTGGACCGGCTGCAGGCCACGACGATCGCGACCTCCATCCGCCAGCCGACCGGGCGTCGCCGGCGCCGCTTCTCCTGGATCAACGAATGGAAGGAGCGGCTCGACGCCAATGGCCGCCCACGTGGGATCGAATTGATCCTGCCGGAGGTTCTACGTCGGCGTCATGAACGACGCCTTCGTGCTCACCATCGACCGCGCCTATTTCGATCTGACGGGCGGATTGGAGCGCTGGCTCTATCGCCTGGCGCGCAAGGCGGCCGTCAATAGAAGGGCTGGAGCTTCGACCTCCCGCATCTGCGTCTCAAATCCGGCGGCTTGTCTTCTCTGCGGCGCTTCGCCTTCGAAATGCACGGAATTGTCAGCCGCCAACCGCTCCCCGGCTATCGGCTCGGCCTCGAAGCTGATGCCGACGGGACACCGCGCCTCAGCTTCGCACCCAGCGATGAGGGCAAAGCCGCTGCCGTCCGCAAGCCGCGAGCCGATGCGGAGCGCAACCGCATTCGCTTGCTCGAAACGGCGAAGGCCGCTTTCGCCGAAAAGGGATCCGGCGCCAGCCTTGATGAGATCGCCCGGATCGCCGGCGTCGGGGCGGGGACGCTCTACCGCCATTTCCCCACCCGCGATGCGCTGGTCGCGGCGGTCTATCGCAACGAGACCGAGCAGCTTGTCGCCGCCGCCGGCCGCCTCGCGGAGACGCAGCCTCCAGTGACGGCGCTACGTGAATGGCTGCTGCTGTTCGTGGACTACATCGCCGCCAAGCACGGGATGTACGAACTGCTCAATTCGATTGTTGGCGGGACGTCCGATCTGTAGTCGGCGTCCACGGCACAGGTGAAGCAGTCGATCGCGAAGCTGGTCGATGGCGCGGTCGCGAGCGGCGACATTCGCCTGGAGCTTGATCCGCTCGACCTGCTGCGCGCGATCGCCGGAGTCGCCAACATAGGCTTGGGGGCCGATGGCGAGCAGGCGGCCAAGCGTCTGGTCGACATATTGATCGCGGGCGTCCGGACCCGGACGTGAGACGTCTCAGCACAGATCGCCGCGGCGATAACCGGGAGCGCAAGCGCATCCGCCATAAGCCCTGCGAGTCCCGCCCTGAACCCGGCGGCGTCAGGATCGAGGGTCGTGGCGAGGCCCGGCATTCAGGCGCATCGACAACGAGGATCATGATTGTTCGCCTGCAGGCGCCGAACCGATCAACGAACTGATCTTCTCTGCGTCCGCCGGCGTCGCCGGATTATAGACCACCATGCCGAGATCCGGTCTGCCGTCGACGGCGAACGCTGAATATTCGAAAGCGATCGGGCCCAGAACCGGATGCCGTATGTGCTTGACTCCCTCGCCATGGCTGTGGACGTCATTGTCGCGCCACATCGCTTTGAACTCGGGACTGAGCCGGCAGAGCTCGTCGACGAGAGGCTGCACTTCCGCCGCCGCCCCCGCACGCGCCGCGTCCACCCTGAACGCGCCCACCACGAACCGCGCCACGCTTTCCCAGTCATATTGCGCGGCGCGGACGCGCGGATCGAGGAATATGAAGCGCAGGACATTGCGCTGCTCCGGCGGCAGCGATCCATAGTCGGTCAGAATCACGGTCGCCGCCCGGTTCCAGGCGACGACGTCCCATGTGGCGGTTCGGATGAGGGCGGGGCTCGGCTCCAGCGCGTCGAGCACGCGTTGCAGTCGTGGCGTGACGCCTTCGTTCTTCTGGTAGCGCGCCTCGGGCGGGCGGCCGAGGCCGAGCAGGAAGAGATGCTCGCGCTCGACTTCCGTCAGCATCAAGGCGCGGGCGATCCGGTCGAGCACGTCGGCCGACGCCGCGCCGCCGCGCCCCTGCTCCAGCCATGTGTACCAGGTCGGGCTGATGTTGGCGCGCTGCGCCACTTCCTCGCGGCGCAGCCCAGGCGTGCGGCGACGCTCCGGCGGAAAGCCGAACGCGGCCGGATCGAGCTTGGCGCGGCGGTCCTTCAGATAGGACCCAAGCCGATTCTCGTTCGTGACGTGCTCGTCCATCCTGTTAGTCATCTTACTATGATAAGGTCACTACTTTACCAGAATAGACCACAGGCAGATATCTGTCTCCAACGAAATCTGGAGACCTGCTCATGCGTGTGTTTGTCACCGGCGCCACCGGTTTCATCGGCTTGCCCGTCGTCAAGGAACTGATCGCCGCCGGACATGAAGTCCTTGGCATGGCCCGTTCGGACGAAGGGGCAAAATCCTTGGCCGCCATTGGCGCGGATGTCCTTCGCGGCTCGCTTGAAGACCTTGATAGCTTGCGTCAGGGGGCAACCGCTTCGGAGGCCGTCATTCACCTGGCCTTCATCCATGACTGGTCAAATTTTGTAGAGAGTTGTGAAGTCGATCGCCGCGCCATTGAAGCCTTGGGCTCCGTTCTGGCTGGCTCCGACAGGCCCCTCGTCGTTACAGGGGGATTGGCGGGATTAGCCGGGCCCGGTCAGGTTGCGATCGAAGATGACGTGATACCGTCTGATTTTCCATTCCCCCGTGTTTCGGAACAGACGGCTCTATCGCTGAAGGGCGTCCGCGCCTCGGTCATGCGTCTTCCCCAGGTCCACGACCCGGTCAAACAAGGTCTCATCACCCCCGCGATCGAGGTGTACCGCGAAAAGGGAGTGTGCGCCTATGTCGGCGACGGACTCAACCGCTGGCCGGCGGCCTATGTTCTCGATGTCGCGCGTCTCTACAGGCTGGCGATCGAAAAGGCTGAGCCGAACGCAAAATATCACGCGGTCGCGGAAGAGGGCGTCTCGATGCGCGACATCGCCGAAGCCATTGGCCGGCGCCTGAAGCTGCCGGTCAAATCCATCGCCCCGGAAGAGGCGCAGGCCTTTTTTGGCTGGCTCGGCATGTTTGCGGCATTCGACATGCCCACGTCCAGCGCGCAGACGCGGAAACAGCTCGGATGGGAACCGACTGGACCCGGGTTGATCGCCGATCTCGAACAGCTGCACGTATCGGATAGCTGACGTTCGCGAGGACAATCCGAGGCAGGCAAGATCAAACCGAAGGCCGTGGTCTCGGGCGGGCCATGGCGAAAACGGCCACGATCGCCGCAGCAAACCCAGACGCCGCGCCGACGCCGAGCGCCCAGCGCGGCCCGTAATTGTTGGCCACCCAACCGACGATCGGCGCTCCGATCGGGGTGCCCCCGAGCGCGACGCCGACGCGCAGCGCCATCACCCGCCCGCGCATGGCGGGCTCTGTCGAAAGCTGCATCAGGCTGTTCGTCGTGTTGGTGACGGTCAGCGCGGCCACGCCGATGACGATGAGCGCGCCGGCGAACAACCAATAGTTCGGCGCAATGGCGGCCAGCGTGCAGCCGAGCCCGAAGACGCCGGCGCCGGCCGGCAGCAAGCCGAACCGCGGCTTGCTGCGGTTGGCGCCCAATAGCGCGCCGGCCACCGTGCCGATGGCCATGATCGACGACAACAGGCCATATCCGCGGGCGTCGGCATGGAAAACGCTGACGGCCATGGTCGAGATGAAGATCGGAAAGTTCAGGCCGAACGTTCCGATCAGGAACAGCATGACTAAAACTGCCTTGAGGTCCGGGCGGCCCCACACGTAGCGGAATCCCTCGGTGAAACTTCCCTTGGCGCGGTGGGCCCTGGCGTTCGGACGAAGTTCGGCGAGGCGCAGGAACGCGAGGGAGATCAGCACCGCAACGAAAGAGGCGCCATTGATCAGGAAAGCCCAGCCCGTGCCGATCGCGGCGATGATCACGCCGGCGAGCGCCGGGCCGATCATCCGCGCGGCGTTGAACGAGGTCGAGTTGAGCGCCACAGCATTATGCAGGTCTTCATCGCCGACCAACTCCGCGACGAAGGTCTGACGCACCGGCGCATCGAACGCCGCCGCGCTGCCGAACAAAAAGGCGAAGATGTAGACATGCCAGAGCTGGACGACGCCTGTGACGGTGAGAAGCCCCAGCATCAGAGCGAGAGCGCCCATCGTCGCCTGCGTGGCGATCAGGAGCTTACGCTGATTGAAATGGTCGGCGGCGAAGCCCGTCCATGGCAACAGGAGGAACTGTGGACCGAACTGCAGCGCCATGACCAGCCCGACGGCCGAAGCGTCGTGATGGGTGAGCTGGGTGAACACCAGCCAGTCCTGGGCCGTCCGCTGCACCCAGGTGCCGACGTTGGAGACGAACGCGCCGACCGCCCAGACTTGATAGTTGAAACCTCGCAGCGATCGGAAGACGCCCCAAACAGGAGCCTTCATGGATGCTCCGGCAGGTTGCCGCCATGGAAGCGGCCAAAGTGCCGGGCGGAAAAAAGCGCGATCAGGAGCGCGCCAGCGCCGAATGCGGCGACGTCGCCCGTGTTCCGCAACCCAAAATCGCCGACGCGACAGACGAGCAGATAGCCGATGACGATGTTGAAAAAGCCCCAGAGGACGTTGACGGTCGATGAGGAAAGACCCTCCCCCGGCGGCTTGGCGAAGGGGCTCTGAAACGGCCTGCCCATCATGCCGCTGACCAAGTGGGGTATGGCGTTCGCGAGGAAGACGCCGCCAAGGAAATAGGAGAGGAGAGCAAGCCACGGCATCTCAGGCGCTCCTTGGCGGCAGGAGATCGATGATCTCTCGGCTCGTCCCGGTTTCGCCAAGCCTTGGGAAGACATTCTTGATGCTGTAATCGTGAGTCTCGGGATGCCTGTCGGTCATGGCGTCGGTGGCGAGGGTGACGTTGAATCCTTGCTCATAGGCTTGTCGCGCCGTCGCCTCGACGCCGGTTCCGGTGGCCACGCCCGCGATCACCACCTGGGTGACGCCCCGTGCTTTCAACTGGGCCTCGAGATCGGTGCTCGCGAAGGCGCCCCAGGTCCACTTGGTCACCACGATGTCGCTGGGTTGTTGATTCAGCTCCGGGATGAAGTCGGTCCACCCTTCCGGACGGGATCCCGTTTGACGCGGCTGTTCCGTCCGGCCTGGCGCGCCGCCAGCGACGTTGACGAGCACGACCGGCAGGCCGCGCTCGCGGAAGGCGTCGGCCAGCGCGCGAGCCCGCGCGATGACGTCGCCAATGGGATGGATGGCGGGAAGGCCGATGACGCCCTTCTGCAGGTCGACGATGATCAGGGCTGTTTTTGGATCGAGCGTGGTGAGCGCCATGGAATCTCCTCTTGAAAGTCACGACGGGTTCGATCTGGCGTGAGCCCCACAAAACGCCCTCAGTCGTCGACGAGCCGCTTGAGCAGCTCGACAGAAGCCGCGAGTTCGTCTTGTTCCGGCGGCGAAAGCCGCGCCTGGATGGTGCGGGTCAGCCAATCCTGTCGCGCCGCGCGTCCCTCCTTAACCCATCGCCGGCAGGCGTCCGTCAGCGAGAGGAGGGTCTGCCGTCTGTCCGTCGGGTCCGGCGCGCCGCTCACCAGGCCTGCAGCATCCAGAACGGCGATGACTGCGGCCATCGATTGCGGCCGCATTCCGTCGGCCCGCGCAAGGCTCGAAGCCGTCGCGGGGCCGTCCTTTTCGAGGCGTAGCAGCACGGACACCTGGGATGGCGTCAGGTCGCCGACATGCGCCTGCTCGCGCAAGCGGCGTTTCAGCTTGCCCAGCAAGGCGCGGAGGTCCTGCGCCAGGGCTGAGGCGCGTATGGCTTGGTGATTGTCCGGCGCGAGTTCCATGTCGGACTACATATCAGATAGACAGTTAAACTGTAAAGCCTATCTGTGTAGTCTGTCTGGCTATCCTGAATTGCCGGAGGACGCTATTGGCCGCGCCGCGGTCGAGCATGAAGCTCGCCGCTGTGACGCGCGCCCAAATCCGCGACTTACGCCCCTTCAAGTATTTTTTCGCGCCAGCTCGACCGGGTAGGAACGGGTATCCAGACGGCTTGCGCCGATTGCGCTGCTCGTCGATAATTTCCCATGCGTCATAGCCAGCAGCGGCGAACAGCGGAATGCGCTGGTGATTGCCCTTCTTGTTGCGGATCCTTCCGGTCCCGAATCAGCAGCATTCGAG
>NZ_CABFMQ020000085.1 GCF_901905185.1 Methylocella tundrae | reverse complement strand
CGCCAGCGCCGGCGGCTATTTGCGCGAGCTGACGCGAAAGGCTGAAACCGGGGAGTTCTCGCTCGGACCGATGTTGATGGCGCTCATAGGATCTCGAAAGCGGGAGAAAAAGCGGGCATAGCGCCAAGGATCATGAAAATGCGTCGAACATTAGCCGCGGAGTAGGCGCGCCAGGGTGAGCAGAAAATGTTTCTGCATCCGTTTGGCAGGCGTATGATGCTATTGCGCGTCCATGTCATGCTGCGCGCCCTGATCGCCGTGTTCGCCTGGAACTGTGGATGGCGCATCACCAAACCTCAGCTCATGCCTGCCGAAGCGACAGGGGCCGGCCGTTGTTCCCGCGCAAAGCCGAGGACGCGCGCACGTTCGCCGCGCCAAACCGTCGGGAGAGCCATGATGTCCGCATATATCCTGCTGATGAACTGGACGGACCAGGGCGTCCGCCATGTGAAGGATTCGCCGGGGCGCCTCGATGCCGCAAAAAAGGCGCTGAAGGACGAGGGAGGAGAGTTCAAGCACGTCTTCCTGACCATGGGCGCCTATGATCTTATCGCTGTTTACGAGGCCCCGGACGATGCCGTGGCGGCGCGTTTCACCATGCAGCTTGGCATGATGGGCAATGTGCGGACGCAAACGCTCAAGGCTTTCCCCGAGGCCGCCTATCGTGAGATCATCAATACGCTCAAGTAGAGGCGTTGGCCTTCGAGCCTAACGCCGGCATGGTTGTAGAGGAAGATGGCTTTGCAGCAGATCCTCATTCGCCTCCGGTGCCATGATCGCGTCTTCGGCCCGCATTGAGATCGCGCAATTCTTTGATCAATCCGCCCGCGCCAGATCGGCGATCGCGGCGGCGAGAAAACGTCCGGCCTCGCCGCCCGTCACCACCCTGTGATCGAAGGTCAGGCTCAGCGGAAGCATGCGGTGAATGGCGGGCGCGCCATTGCAGGCGACGACTTCCTTGCGGATCCGGCCGGCGCCGAGAATGGCGACCGTCGGCGGCAGCACGATGGGCGCCGCATATCTGCCGGCGATGGCTCCGAAGTTCGACAGAGTGATCGTATTGCCGCGCAGCTCATCGGGCGGCATCCTGTGCGCGGCGAGATCCGCCCGCATCCGATCAAGGCCCCGGCGCAAATCCGCGGCGTCGCGATTGGCGACATCGCGCAAGACGGGCACGAACAGCCCTTCGGGCAGATCGACCGCGACGCCGAGGTCGATCGTCCGCAAGACTCTGCGCGCCAGCGAGCGGCTCTCGAACCACGCATTCAGCGCGGGCTCCGCCTGACAGGCGGCGACCAGGGCGCGAATGAGACGGATCGTCGTGTCCGCCGCCGTCGGCCACGCCTCGATGTCGGCGTCATCCACGACGGTCGCCGCCGCGATCTCGGCTTGGGCGAGAGCCATATTCTGCGACATCACGCGCCTGAACCCGCGCAAGGGTTCGGCGGGTCCGGCCTGGGCGAGAATGCGGACGACGCGTTGCACGTCGCCGGCGGTAATCACGCCGTCGGGACCAGATGGCGTCACAATGGCGAGATCGACCTCGAGCCGGCTCGCGAGGGCGCGGACCGCGGGCGTCGCGCGGATCGAAGCGCCGCCGCGTGCGATGGCCGCTGGAGCCTCTTTCAGAACGCGCGCGCCAGTCTCGACAACGCCGACGACCGCGCCGGAATCTTCAGAGACGTCAGACTCCCCCTCAAAGCCGGCCAGTGGAGCGCCGATGCGGATGATGTCGCCGGCGGCGCCGAACAAACGCTTGATTGTGCCTGATTGGGGAGAAGGAATCTCGATCACGGCTTTTGCCGTTTCCACCGACACCAGCGGCTGATCAATCGTCACGGTCTCGCCGGCCTTCCGATGCCATTCGACGATTTCGGCCTCCTGGAGCCCTTCGCCGAGATCGGGAAGTCTGAAGATCTTCATCGCGCCTCCATGACTATGCGGACGGCGTCGATAATGCGTTCGACGTCTGGAAGATACTGGGCTTCCATTTTGGAAAGCGGAATGATGACATCATATCCGGTGACGCGCTTCACCGGGGCGAGCAGCGAGTAAAGCCCATGCTCGGCGATCTCCGCGGCGATTTCGGCGCCGAAACCTGCTGTGCGGGGCGCTTCATGAACGATCACGCAACGGCCCGTTTTCTCTACGGAGCGCAGGATCGTATCGGCGTCCAGCGGTTTCAAAGTCGCGACGTCGATCACTTCGACGTCGATCCCGTCCTGTTCCAGCCGGTCCGCCGCCGCCAGCGCCGCGTGAACCATCGCGCCCCACGCGACCAGCGTTGCGTCGGCGCCTTCACGCGAGACGAAGCAAACGTCGAGCGGCAGAGCTTCGCCGTCTTCCGCGACCTCCTCGCGAAAGAGCCGATAGAGAAAGGTCGGCTCCAGAAACACGACCGGGTCGGGATCGCGGATGGCGGCGAGCAGAAGGCCGTAGGCGCGCGCAGGCGAGGACGGGATTACGACCCGCAACCCCGGCATATGAGCGAAGAAGGCCTCGGGGCTCTCCGAATGATGCTCGGGCGCATGAATGCCGCCGCCGCAGGGCGCCCGCAAAACCATCGGACAGGACAGCCTGCCGCAGGTGCGATGACGCAGGCGCGCCGCGTGATTGATCATTTGGTCGATGGCCGGATAGATGAATCCGGTGAATTGAATCTCGGCGACGGGCTTCAATCCCATCGCCGCCATGCCGACAGCGGCGCCGACGATCGCCGCTTCCGCGAGCGGCGTATCGATGACGCGCTCCGGCCCGAAGCGCGCCTCCAGTCCAATGGTTGCGCGAAATACGCCGCCATTGACGCCGATATCCTCGCCAAGCAAAAGAACCTCGGGGTCGCGCGCCATTTCGCCGGCCAGCGCAAGATTGACGGCTTCGACGAGCGTGAGCTCACTCATGGCGCGCGCCCGGCAGCGGGTCGAAGCGGCGCGCCTCATCGCGCTGACTGTGCATGGCGCGCGGAAGCGATGCGAAAAGATGTTCGAACATGGCGTCGCTGTCTCGCGGCGGCGTCGTCAGATAGGTTTCGACGGCCTTCTCAACTTCCTCGGAGCATTGCTTCAAAAGCTCGGTTTCGAGTTCCCTGTTCCATACGCCGGTGCTCGTCAGATAGGCGCGCAGGCGGCCGATCGGCTCGAACGCCCACTCGCGTTGAACAATTGCGGGATCGCGATAGCGTGTGGCGTCATCGGCCGTCGTATGGTCGCCCAACCGGTAACTCAGCGCTTCGATCAAGGTCGGGCCGCCGCCTGATCGCGCCTTCCCGATCGCTTGAGAAGCGATTTCATGAACCGCGATGACGTCATTGCCATCGACCTGCCGTCCTTCAATGCCTGCGGCGACGGCCTTTTGCGCCAGCGTCGCCGCCGCGCTTTCGAGTTCGCGCGGCGTCGAGATCGCCCAGCGGTTGTTGTTGATGACGACGACAAGAGGCGCGTTCCATACGCCCGCGAGGTTTAGCGCTTCGTAGAAATCGCCCTTGGCGGTGCCGCCGTCTCCGATCGTGCAGACCGCCACCCGCTTCTCGCGGCGAAGCTTGAAAGCATAGGCGGCGCCGGCCGCGTGGGCGACCTGGGAGCCGACCGGCACGCAAATCGGAAAATCTTCCCTCGGAACGCGGAAATCGCCGCCACGTTCGTCGCCGCCCCAATAGAGCAGCATCTCCGCCATCGTGACGCCGCGCAAAAACAGCGCCGCATGATCGCGGTAGTAAGGGAACAGCACATCCTTCGCCAGCATGGCGTGCGCCACTCCGACCCCGATCGCCTCTTGACCGAGAGCGGACGGGAAAGTCCCGAGCTTGCCGGTGCGCTGCAAGGCGATCGCTTTGCCGTCGAACACCCGCGTTCGCGTCATCGCCCTGTAGAGCTGGAGCAGAAAGCCGGGGTCCGGCGAGAGCGATCCGGCGGATTGGTCCAATTCGCCTTCCGAGGACAGAAACCGGGCAGGGCCAACATGAAAATCGTCGTCCATACTTTCCCCGCCGATGTTCAGCGCCAGAACTTAAATATAGTCCAATATGCCGGCTCCGGATTTCGCCGCCGGATCACATTTTTTGAGACCCCGTTCGCCTCTGCGCGGCGATTGCGCGCGACGCCCGGCTGCCGGACCGCCGCCCCAGCCGCCCCGAGATGAATTCTCCGGCCTCGGCCAGGGCGGCGAGATCGATTCCGGTTTCGACGCCCATGCCGTCCAGCATGTAGACGACATCCTCGGTCGCGACGTTGCCGGTGGCGCCGGGAGCGTAGGGGCAACCGCCGAGACCTGCGACCGAAGCATCGACGACGGATATGCCGAGTTCGAGACAGGCGAAGATGTTGGCCAGCGCCTGGCCGTAAGTGTCATGGAAATGAACAGCGAGGCGATCGATGGGCCCGTCCCGCGCCACCGCCTCGATCAATCGCTTCGCCCGCAGCGGCGTTCCCGCGCCGATGGTGTCGCCCAGCGAAATCTCATGACAGCCCATGGCGGTCAGATCGCGCGCGAGGGACGCGACTTCGCCCGGCGCGATCTCGCCTTCGTAAGGGCAGCCGAGGACGCATGAGATATAGCCGCGCACCCTTATCCCGGCTGAAAGGGCTTTCTCGACCGCCGGCGCGAACCGCGCGAGGCTTTCGGCGATCGAACAATTGATGTTCTTTTGCGAAAATGTCTCGGAGGCGGCGGCGAACACCGCCACATCCTTCACGCCGCTGGCGAGCGCGCAGTCGAGGCCTTGCAGATTGGGGATGAGGACGGACAATCGGACGCTGGACCGCGAAAGCAGCTTCTGGTCGAGCTTTGCGAGAACCTCGGCCGTCGCCGCCATCTGAGGCGCCCGCTTCGCCGATACGAAGCTTCCCGCCTCGATGTCCCTCACTCCCGCTTTCGCCAATAGTTCGATCAGGGCGACCTTGGTCTCGACGGGTAGAATTGTGGATTCATTCTGCAGCCCGTCGCGCGGACTGACTTCGACGATGCGAACGCGGGCGGGAAGGGTCATGGCGCCTCTCCAGCGGCGAGGACGACCAGCTCGGCGCCTTCCGGCGCCACATCGCCTTCGGCGTAACGGATGTCGGCGATGACGCCGTCGTCCGGGGCCGTGAGAGTGATCTCCATTTTCATGGCTTCGAGAACGATGACGGGAGCGCCTTTTTTTACGAAATCGCCGGTCCCGACGAGAACGCGCGTGACGCGCGCGGGTAGGGGAGCGGTCAACTGGAGCGCTCCCGAGGCCTCGACGCGCGGCGGCGCCAGCGGATCGACGTAACGCAGAAAATGATTTCGCCCGGCGAGAACGACGACGAGTCCAAAATCCTCCCTGACCACCCGAAGCTGGCGCAGCACTCCGTCTATGCGCAAACGCATCCCGTCGCCGGTTTCCTCGGCGCTGACGAGCATGGCTGTGGCCGGCGTTTCCACACGGATTGACCCATCCGGCAAAGCGTGAACGCGAAGCGTTATGCTTTCTCCCTCGCGGTCGAAAATGACAGTCTGACAGCCTTGGCCGTCGATCCGCCAGGCGTCGCTCACATCCCAGGGCGACCAGGGATCGCCGGAGTTCGCTGCCTCCGCCGCCGCCTTCGCTCGCAAATCGCCGAGCCGCGCCGCCGCGCCCGCGGCGAGGATCGTCGTGTCCTCGCTCCCGGCCGGCGAGACTGGAGCGAGCAATTGGTCGATATGGCGCTCGATGAAGCCGGTATCGCTTTCGCCGCTCATAAAGGCGGGATGCGCCGCAATGGCGCGCAGCATATCGAGATTGGTCGCGACGCCGACGATTTCATATTCAGCTAGCGCGCTCTCGAGCCTTTGCAGGGCGGCTGCGCGATCAACTCCCCAGACGATCAGTTTAGCGATCAGAGGATCGTAGTCTTGCGTGATCGGGTCGCCCTGGCGCAGGCCCGTATCGACCCGGACGGCTTCTGCTTCTCGCGGTTGACGCAGATGCCTGATCCGGCCCGTAGACGGAAGAAAGCCACGGCCCGGATCTTCCGCATAGATGCGAGCCTCGATCGAATGTCCGAGCATGCTCAACCGCTGCTGCGTCAACGGAAGTTTCTCGCCTGAGGCGACGCGCAGCTGCCACTCGACCAGATCCTGCCGCGAGATCATTTCCGTGACCGGATGCTCGACTTGCAGACGCGCATTCATTTCCAGAAAATAGAAGCGATCGCCTTTCACGAGAAACTCGACGGTTCCCGCGCCGACATAACCAACGGCGCGGGCGGCCGTGATCGCGGCTTCGGCCATGGCGCGCCGGCGCAGCGGGTCCATGCCCGGCGCCGGCGTCTCCTCGACAATTTTCTGATGACGCCGCTGGATCGAGCAATCACGTTCGAAAAAGGAGACGATTTCGCCGTATTGGTCGGCGAAGATCTGGACCTCGATATGGCGGGCCCCCGGCACGTATTTCTCGATCAATAGCCGATCGTCGCCAAAAGAGGCCATCGCCTCGCGCCTCGCGCCCTCGAGGGCCTCCGGCATGTCCTCGCAGCGTTCGACGATCCGCATGCCCTTGCCGCCGCCGGCGGATGAGGCCTTGATCAGGACGGGAAATCCGATGTCCGCGGCGACGCCGGCGAGGAGCGTCAAGTCCTGAGCGTCGCCATGATAGCCCGGCAGGATGGGAACGCCCGCGCGCTCCATCATTGTCTTGGCCGCCGCCTTGGAGCCCATCACGCGCATCGCTTCCGGCGGCGGGCCGATGAAGCGAATTCCCGCTTTCGCGCAGGCTGTGGCGAAGGCCGGGTTCTCCGAAAGGAAGCCATAGCCGGGATGGATCGCCTCAGCTCCCGATTGCCGGGCGGCCGCCACGATCTTGTCGATCGCAAGGTAACTCTCCTGCGCGCGGGCGGCGCCGATCGGCCAGGCCTCGTCGGCAAGATCGACATGGAGCGCATGCGCATCCGCATCCGAATAGACCGCAACCGTCGCGACGCCGAGCCGCCTTGCGGTGGCTATCACGCGACAGGCGATCTCGCCGCGATTGGCGATCAGGATCTTACGAAACATCTGGATTGTTCCGATCCGTGCGCCAGGCGGGGAGCCGTTTGCCGAGAAAGGCGCTCAAGCCTTCCTTTCCCTCCGGGGAAGCGCGCCGCGTCGCAATCCTTCGCGCTGTCTCCCGCGCGAGTTTAGCGTCGATGGGACGCCCCTCGCACCACGACGCCAGCGCCTTCGCCTCCGTCTGGGCGCCCGGAGCGCCAGCCAGAAGCGCCTCGATAATCATGTCTCGCGCGGTTTCGAGGGCCGCTTCCGCCACGACCTCGTGAACGAGCCCGATCTCCTTGGCGCGCGGGGCCGAAATCGATTCCGCCGTCAGAAAATAGCGCCGGGCCTGCCGCGCGCCGATGGCCCGGATGACAAAGGGCCCGACCACGGCCGGGATGAGCCCGAGCCTTGCTTCGCTCAGGCAGAAACGCGCCCGTTCGGACGCGACCGCTACGTCGCAACAGGCGACAAGGCCGACGCCGCCGCCATAGGCCGGGCCGCCGATCACGGCGACGGTGGGCTTTGACAGAAGGTCGAGCCTTTGCATGAGTTCGGCGAGCACGCCAGCGTCGGCGACATTGGCTTCGAAATTGTCCTGCGCGGCTCGTTTCATCCAGGCGATATCCGCTCCGGCGCAGAAGCTTTCGCCGGCGCCTTCGAGGACGACGACGCGTACGGCGGATTGGCCGTCGAGGCGCTTCAACGACGCGGTCATCGCCGCGATCAGCCCATCGTCGAACGCATTATGCCGCTCTGGCTTGTTCAATGTGAGCGTCGCGACCCCACGGGCGTCGATCGATTCCAGAAGGTCGCTCATCTCGCCTCACATGCGGAAAAGGCCAAACCGGCTTTCGTCAATAGGCGCGTTGAAACTCGCGGAAAGCGCCAGACCCAGCACGCGGCGCGTGTCGGCGGGATCGATGACGCCGTCGTCCCAGAGCCGGGCGCTGGCGTAATAGGGATGGCTCTGCCGCCCATATTGATCGCGGATCGAGGCTTCGAAAGCCTCTTCGTCTTCCCTCGAGGAGACGAGGCCGCGCGCTTTGAGGCTGTCGCGGCGCACGCGGCTCAAAACGCTCGCCGCCTGCTCTCCGCCCATCACGCCGATCCTCGCGTTCGGCCACATCCACAAAAACCGCGGCGAATAGGCGCGTCCGCACATCGCATAGTTTCCGGCGCCGAAGCTGCCGCCGATGACCACGGTGAATTTCGGCACGGCGGCCGTGGCGACGGCGGCGACCATCTTCGCGCCTTCCTTGGCGATGCCTCCGGCTTCATATTTGCGTCCGACCATGAAGCCGGCGATGTTCTGAAGGAAGATTAACGGAATCCGGCGCCGGGCGCAGATCTGAATGAAATGCGCAGCTTTTTGCGCGCTTTCCGAGAACAGGATCCCGTTGCTGGCGATGACGCCAACCGGGTATCCCCAGATATGGGCGAAGCCCGTGACCAATGTCGGTCCGTAAAGGCGCTTGAATTCGTCGAATTCGCTGTCGTCGACAATGCGCGCGATGATTTCGCGGACATCATACTGCCTGCGCCCATCCGCGGGCGTGACGCCATAGATCTCGCACGGATCATATCGCGGCTGCGCCGGCCTTCGCAGCGCGACGGAAGGACGCTTCGTATGATTGAGATTGGCGATGATCGCGCGAGCGACGCCGAGGGCGTGGGCGTCAGTCTCGGCGTAATGATCGGCGACGCCGGATTGACGGCAATGCACCTCTGCGCCGCCCAATTCTTCGGCCGTCACGACTTCGCCGGTCGCGGCCCGGACGAGCGGCGGTCCCGCGAGAAAGATCATTCCCTGGTTGCGGACGATGATCGTTTCGTCCGACATCGCCGGCACATAGGCGCCGCCCGCGGTGCAGGCTCCCATGACGACGGCGATCTGGGCGATTTCGGCCGCCGACATACTGGCCTGATTGTAGAAGATGCGTCCGAAATGCTCACGATCGGGAAAGACTTCGTCCTGACTCGGCAGATGGGCGCCGCCTGAATCGACCAGATAGACGCATGGCAGGCGATTTTGCGCGGCTATTTCCTGCGCGCGCAAATGCTTCTTCACGGTGATCGGAAAATAAGCGCCGCCCTTCACCGTCGCGTCATTCGCCACGATCATGCATTCCCTGCGGGAAATGCGTCCGATCCCGGCGATGACTCCGGCGCAGGGGACCTCGCCGTCGTACATTCCATGCGCGGCGAACTGTCCAATCTCGAGGAAAGGCGAGAGGGGATCAATCAGCGCGTCGATCCGCTCGCGCGGCAGCATTTTTCCACGCGCCAGGTGGCGCGCCCGCGCCGCCGCTCCACCGCCCTCGCGGATGCGGCTTGCGGTGTGGCGGAGGTCGGAAACCAGTTCCGTCATGGCTTCGCGATTCAAGCGATATTCGGTTGAGCGCGTATCGACGGCTGTTTCGATGAGGGGCATGCGATCATTTTCCGCAATGGAGGCGCTTCAGGGGGCGCGCTTTCGGGATTTTGTCATCGGACGCTCTCATTGAAGAGTTCCCGGCCGATCAGCATACGGCGGATTTCGCTGGTGCCGGCGCCGATCTCATACAGCTTGGCGTCGCGCAGGAGCCGGCCAGTCGGGTAGTCATTGATGTAACCGTTGCCGCCAAGACACTGGATCGCTTCGAGCGCCATCGAGGTCGCCCTTTCGGCGGCGAAAAGTATGGCGCCGGCGGCGTCCTTCCGCGTCGTCTCGCCCCGGTCGCACGCCTTCGCCACCGCGTAGACATAAGCTTTCGCGGCGCTCATCGCGGTGTACATATCGGCGAGCTTTGCCTGCATGATCTGGAATTCGCCTATCGGCTGGCCGAACTGCTTTCGCTCATGCAGGTAGGGAACCACAACATCCATGCACGCCTGCATGATGCCGATCGGCCCGCCCGCAAGCACAACGCGCTCGTAATCCAACCCGCTCATCAGCAGGCTCACGCCACGTTCAGGCAGTCCCAGCACATTGCTGTCTGGAACTTCGCAATCCTCGAACAGGATCTCGCATGTGTTGGATCCGCGCATGCCGAGCTTGTCGAATTTCGGCGCGGTCGAAATGCCTTTAAAACTCTTCTCGATGATAAAGGCGGTGATGCCGCGCGCTCCGGCGTCCGGGTCGGTTTTGGCGTAGACGATCATGACGTCCGCGTCGGGGCCGTTTGTGACCCACATCTTCACGCCGTTCAGGACATAGCGGTCGCCGCGCCTTCGCGCGCGCATACGCATGTTGACGACATCCGATCCGGCGCCCGGCTCCGACATGGCGAGGGCGCCGACATGCTCGCCGGACAGGAGCCCCGGCAGATAGCGCCGCTTCTGCTCGCCACTTCCGTTGCGATGAAGCTGGTTTACGCAGAGATTGGAGTGCGCGCCATAGGATAGGCCAACCGATGCGGACGCCCGGCTGATCTCTTGCATGGCCAGGACATGTTCAAGATACCCGAGGCCCGCGCCCCCATATTCCTCGGCGACCGTCACGCCGAGAACCCCAAGCTTTCCCATTTTTTTCCACAGTTCGGCGGGAAACGCGTTCTCGGCGTCGATCGTCGCGGCCCGCGGCGCGATCTCGCGCGAGGCGAACTCCTCGACCTGATCGCGAATCAGATCGGCAGTTTCACCGAGACCGAAATCCAGAACCGGCGGCTTATGGCTCATGGAGTCGAATTCTGACCTTTGGGACTGCGGCCAACAAGGCCTATTTGGCCTATCTTTCGACATATGCAGTGATTTCAAGCGAGTTGGGGGCGAGTTTTGCCGCAGCCGGCGGGGCGGACGCCATGAGCCGAGTTCAAGCCTCCGGGACGCGGGCAAGGCTCCGCTCGACGTTGAAAATTGCCGATGAGAGGGGTTTTTTGACCAGGCGGCGGCGCCCGGGGGGCCGGAGGTATGGACAACTGCGCAGCTGGAGGCGGGCCGAAGCGGAGCGCCGTTGGTCTGCGGCCGCGTTTGCGCCATGATGCCGCCAGGATGAAAACGGAGGACGCGCGGCGATGAGGCTCAGTCTCTTTGCAGGCCTTAGGCCCTTTCGAGCCGCCGCCGCGGCGCGCGACGCTCTTGCGGGGGTGACGCTGGCGTCGATGAACATTCCGCAAGTGCTCGGCTATACCCGAATCGCAGGGACGCCGGTCGTGACCGGCCTCTACACGGTCCTTCTTCCGCTGATCGCCTTCGCCGTCTTCGGCTCGTCGCGCCATCTGGTCGTCGCGGCGGACTCCGCGACCGCGGCGATCTTCTCCAGTTCGCTGTCCCCCATGGCGGCGCCCGCCAGCGAAAAATACATGGCGCTGGTCGGCATGGTGGCGCTGGTCACCGCAGGCTTTTTGTTGCTGGCGCGGCTCTTCAAGCTAGGCTTCCTCGCCGATTTTCTGTCGCGAACGGTGCTGGTCGGATTTCTGGGCGGCGTTGGATTTCAGGTTGGAATCGCGATGCTCGGTGAGATATTCGGGGTGGCGGCGCCCTCGCATCACACGCTCATTCAGCTTTGGCAGGTTCTTCAAAGCCTGCCGGGGACCAATCTCCCAACGCTCTCTCTGGCGGCGCTGGTGATCGCCGCGATTCTGCTCGGCCATCGCTATCTGCCCAAGGTCCCGGTATCGCTGTTCGCCGTGCTGGCGGCGATCGTCGCGAGCGCGAGGCTCCATTTTGCCGAGCGCGGCATCGCAGTCATCGGGTCGGTTCCGGGCGGCCTGCCGCCAATCAGGCTTCCTGAGGTGAGCTGGAGCGAGTTGCTGGCGGTTTTGCCGGTCGCGGCCTCCTGCTTCGTAATGATCATCGCGCAAAGCGCCGCGACATCGCGTGCTTTCGCCGTGCGCCATCACGAGCGCGTCGATGAGGACGCCGACATTCTTGGGCTCGCCGCCGCGAACGCGGCGGCCGGTTTGAGCGGAGCCTTCGTCGTCAATGGCAGCCCGACGCAGACCGCTATGGCGGATAGCGCGGGCGCGCGCAGCCAGGTCGCCCAATTGGCTTTCGCGGGCCTTGTGTTGCTGGTGTTGTTATATCTGACAGGCCCCCTCCAATATCTGCCCCGGTGCGTGCTGGCCGCCATCGTATTCACGATCGCGGTCAGAATGGTCGACTTCAAACAATTGCGCGCTATCCGGCGCGAGAGCCCAGGCGAGTTCTATCTCGCGATCACCACAGCCGCGGCGGTGATCGCAATCGGCGTCGAGCAAGGGATTTTGCTGGCGATTATCTTGTCGCTGCTGAGGCATGTGCGTCACAGCTATCGGCCGCACACAATGGTGCTCGTTGCGGACGCGGCCGGGCGCTGGGAGCAGACCGCCGCGACGGCAGGCGCCGAGACTGAACCCGGGCTGATTGTCTATCGATTCGGCTCCGATCTATTTTACGCAAATGACAACCGCTTCGCCGATGAAATTCGCGCCCTCGTGGAGCACGCGCCGAGCCCGGTTCGCTGGCTCGTCATCGACGCCGGCGCGATCACCGATATCGACTATTCCGCCGCGCAGTCCGTTCGCGATCTGCTCGACGATCTGCGCCGTCAAGGCGTCGGCGTGGTGTTCGGACGCGTCAGGTCATATTTGCGATCGGATCTCGACCGGCACGGCGTCACGGCCGCGGTCGGAGAGGCGCGGGTTTTCGAGACGCTTCACGAAGCCATTGACGCTGTGCGAGGCGGCGCCGTCGAAGCGTCCGCGAATGGCCCGGCGCGGCCGGCGCGCTGAGCCGGCGCACGTCACATGAAGGTCGTGGCGAGGTCCACCGTCGAGCGGCTTCCGATCGCGTCAACGTTCGCATCGAGCCACTTCGTCGCTGTTCGCCGGCCCTCTTCAAACAAGCCACGCAGAAAATTCCAGTCAGTCTCGATTTTGGTAGCCGCGCCGAGCGCCGCCATCGCCGCGTCATTGCCGAGCCAATGGATGAACATGCGGCTGTACTTTGTGGAATCAAGCTGGTTCTCGTCGAGCAATTGCGTGACGAAAGCGATGGCGCGCATCTCCCGCATGAGCGATGAATTGAAGCTGATCTCGTTCACTCTGTTGGCGATCGCCGTCGCCGTGACCGGCAGGTCGGGGCGTTCGATCGGGTTGACGTGAACGATCAGCACATCCTTGCAGCCGCCGGCATAGATCAACGGGAAGATCGCCGGATTGCCCATGTAGCCGCCGTCCCAATAGTGTTCGCCGTCGATCTCGACGGCGCGGAACAGTTGCGGCAGGCAGGCCGAAGCAAGCACGGCCTCGAGCGACAGCGACGATTTCTCGAAAACTTTAATCTTCCCCGTACGCACGTTGGTTGCGCTGATGAAAAGGGGCGGCGCAGCAGGCGACGCCTTCAGCCGATCAAAATCAACGGTGTTGAGCAAGATCGTCTTCAGCGGATTGAGGTCGAGCGGATTGCACTGCTGCGGCGTCAGGGTTTGCGTCATCGTCTGGAACGCGATGAAGCTTGGCGTCAGCTCGACCGGCGCCCCGCACATCCGCAGCCATGCATCAAGAGGCGTCGCGCCGACAGGGCTGAATAGCTGGCCGGTGCGCGATACGCCCCGCCAGAATTCGGCCAGCTTCTCGCGGGCGGCCTCGGGGCCGCCGATTGCAAGGCCGTAGGCAAGGGCGACCGCGTTCATCGCGCCGGAGCTCGTCGCGCTTATGGCCTCGACCCGCAGACGCCCGTCTTCAAGCAGGCGGTCGAGCATGCCCCAGACGAACGCGCCGTGGGCGCCGCCGCCCTGCAACGCAAGCTTTACGGGCTTGCGGCCGGACGCGTCAGCATCGGAGCAAGGAGAGCTTTGCCGCATGTTCATGCGATCCCCACGAGACAAGGGCTCAAAGCCGGAAAATCGCACGCAGCCGGGACCGTCCTTGGCGCCGCCGGCGGCGCCGAATCGCTTACGGCGGTCAGGATAGCGACGCCCTGGATATCAGGGAATGTTTGTGATTGTCGCCGACATTGATGGAGACGTTCACCGTCACCGAAGCGGCAGGAGCGATTGTCGTCGCGGCGGTCCGCAATGACGCGATCGCGCGTTCCGCCATCCCGAGCGCCTCCAATTGGCAGGCGGGCTCCGGCTGCAGCGACGGGTCGACCAGACTGAGATACGTCGCCAATGCGTGCCAGCAAGACAGTGACGATTTCGCCTTTCCGAGGGAATTGTAGGGCTGCAAAACGCCGATATGGGAGAAACCCAAGAATTGAGGCGGAAGATTAGGAACGACATCCGGCACGTTGACGATCCGCCACGACGTCAGGTCCGATCCGTTGAACGTCGCCGCGAATGTAGAATCGCCGACGCGCGGCGAGGCGAATGTGCAGAGCGAAGGGTTCGCGATCTGGGCCGTCCGCGCGTTGTCCGCGACGTAGAGGGTTGCGAGCGCTGCGCCAAGACTGTGTCCCGCGACGGCGATCGCGGGAGGCGAGAATGCGATCTCTGTTCGCGCGGCCGCCGCGGCGCGACGATGGACCAATGCGGCGACCTGCTGCGAAAATCCGCCGACCGATCGAAGCGACCGCGGAACTGCGGCCGCGCTGGCTGGCGCCTCCACGATCTCAAGCGTGTCGTAGATGCGGGCGAAGCCAGCGCCCACCAAGCCGCAGCGCGGCGCCTTGAATGGCGTCAATATGGAGGCGTTCAAATCGTCCCACCACTCGACGCCATTCGACGTTCCGCGAATGGCGAGGATGAACTGGTGCGGTTCGTCCATCTTTTGCGCGATGAACCCGTAAAAAACCGGATCTCCGCTCTCGATGATAAAGTCCCGCATCTCGACCCATGCGGCGAGCTGATAACCTCTCGGAAAATTCGAGGACTGCTGCGGCGTCAGATTACTCGGGTCGGCGTCATACATGGCGTAGGCCGCCGCGATGAACCTGCCGTAAAGCACCGCGGCGGCCGGATCGAATGGAGCGCCCATGCGGGCTCCTGCGCCTGCCACCGCCGCCATTTCCTCATCGCACACTGGCGCGCTCGTTGTCGTCGCGCTCACCGGTTCGGAGGTGGCTACGGGGCTGGTCGCGAGGGGCGACGATCCCAGCAGCGATAACAGCCGCGCGCCGTTCGGAGACCCTAATCCCGTACAAGCGTCCCAGCCGGGTTTTGCCGAGAAGCCGCCAACGCCAAAGACGGTATTGTTTCCTGTCACGACGTCATTCGTCGCGCCGGCTTTCATATGTGCGTAAAGCAGCGGGATGAAGAAGCCGGCCTTCCGCCCCAATTGTTGACTGAGGATGGCGGCGAGCGCGGCCCATTGGGGAGCGGCGGCGCTGGTTCCGCCGCTCACCTGATCGACTCCGTTTGAACGCACGTTGACGCCTGTGTCCGGATCGGCGTCCGCCGCGACGTCGGGGACGCCGCGCATCAAAAGGGCGGCGCCCTTCTCGGCGCTGACGCCATTCTGCCAAGGAGGAACTTGAAAGTGAATGCTGACGCCGCCGCCGGTCGCCCACCCGTCCCCGTCGTTCCAGACGGTTTCCTTCGCTTTGGCGCGGCCGCCGCCGAGCAAACTTGTGCCGCCGCAAGACGCCACTCCATTGGGGCATGTCCCGGGGAAGTCAGCGTGTCGCTGACCATCAAAGCCTTCGTCGGTTGGCTGTTCATCGGCGCAACCATGATCGCCCGCGGCCACGAAGATCGGCACATTCAAAAGCGTCGCGCTTTGTCCGAGCGAATCCCAGACGTTCATCGATTGCTGCGACCATACCTTCTCAGGTGATCCCCAACTGATCGAAACCGCCGTCGTCGCGGGATCGTGGACAGCTTGCGACGCCGCCTGAAAAAACCCTTGATCAGTGTTATCCGAGAAATAGACGACGATCGTCGCGCCCGGCGCCATTGCGCCGACGACCTCGATGTCCAGCATGACCTCGCCGTCGCTGCCGGGGTCTTGTCCGTAGGGAACCGGCGCGCCCGGAACGACGCTGACCGTGCGGACCGTGGGCGTCTTCGTCAGGCCGGCGGCGGCGAAATATGTCTGCAGATCCTGCGATCCATAGTTTCCGCCAAGCTCGATCAGCGCAATCGTTTGTCCGGCGCCGTCGCCTGGCGGGAAGTTGTAGAGAGCTGAAAGTTGATTTGGATAATAGGATTGCTGAGCGGCGCGTGACCTGAACCGAGGCTTCGCCGCGGGCCGGTTGTCGAGTCCCAACACGGCTTCGACGTAGGGCGCGATGTCGGCCGGTAAAAGCAGCGGCCCTTGCCGTCCGCGATATGTGCATTTTCCTGTTTCGTAATCGTGCAACGCGGTCCCGAACGCCTGCTCCATGTCGGATGCGGAGCCGGAAAGCTCGACGACGCGTCGGCCCTGGTCCACGTTCTTTACGATCAGCCCGTGTCTGGCGGCGAAGGATCTCACGGCGGCGATTGCTTCCTCGCTCGCCCCGTATCGCTCCGCGAAGGCCGCGGGATCGGCAAGCGGCCGTTCGTGAGGCGTCGCCAAAGCGTGCTCCGCCAGATCGCCTTGAGGAATCGCGGTCTTGCGCGTTAGGACGACGGTGACGTCAACTTTAGCGGCCGGATTGGTTTTCCCGACAAGTCTAGCTCCGGCTACAACGCTGCGGGCGCTGCCCGGCAGGATTTGACGCGCTGATTGCATCTTCTCTACTCCGTTCCAGTAACATTTCTTTGAGAATGCTGGATTTAGTTCGGGTTTAGAGAGGCTCAGTTCAGTTACTTTTTCGTCGAAGGAGAAGAGCCGCAACCGTTGACGAGACTATATCATTACAATAGTAATATTGATAGTGTATAAGCAAGGCGCGTTTTATTGCGAGGTGAATATAACGGGCGCCTTGAAAATCAAAGAGATCAGGCCTTGTATGTTCTTTGCTTAGCGTCTGAAACATTGAAATGTTAGCCCCATCCTCCTCCTATTTGGGCTCCCAGGCAATATCAAAACGCGAAAGTCTGAATCTGTCTTCGTCAAGAAGTTAGAGCACGATCGCGCCCGTAAGCCCGCTTCTGGGCGGCGCAATGTTCCGGGGGGACGCTGTCGGCGGACAACAGCCGTAGACCTCTTGTTTCACATCCCTATTGCTTCGGCAGGATTTCGAAGATGAGAACACGCGTTTTGCCATCCGCCACATTTCGAGCGGACATCTGACCCATCGGGTGGCTGGAGCCGGGCGCCTCGAAATAGGTGGACCCCGCTTTGAAAATTTCCGTCTTGCCGTTTTTCCAGGCTATGGCGATTGCGCCCTCGAGCACGTAGCGCATGCCGGGCCCTTTGTGAGTATGCTCCGGAATTGCCGCGCCTGGCTCCATTTCGAGCAGCGTCATCTTCATGGCGTATTCGCCGGACAGGCTTCCAAGGGCTTGTTGGTCCAATACAGCGCCTTTGAACTTCGCGTCATCCGATCTCGCCGCGGGTATAGAGCCGAGCAACAGGAGAGCGACTAAAGCCGCCGCGCGCCGCAAGGTTGTCATAGCGATCTCCCAGAGTTGTCCCACGCCCTTATGGGATCGGTCAGGATGGCCGATACCCGCGAGTTGACAACGGCGGCGCCCTTTTCTTTGTTCCGCTTTCCTTTGCCTGGACTGCGCCTTCAGATGGGCGGAGGACGCGAGGATGGTTTCCGTTTCGCGGAAACTTACCGCAAGAGGCTCCTTTACATGATCCCTGGAGCGACGGCGCCCCAAGCCTGTCATGGCTTCGTTGAGGGCGCGCTGAGGCCGGTCTGGCCGTGAAAAGCTCGTCATTGCCGAGCATTGGGTCCGCGTCCTCAAAAGGCGCGTTTGAAGCAAATATGCGCTGCTTCAGCCATTTGCGTTCGGAATCGACCTTATCCGGCGACGCCCAGCCGCTTTGCTGGCGGGTGCGGTTGGAACGCCTTCGTAAGGCCGAAGATCAAGATGAGGGTGATCGCGTAAACAAGAAGCTGCATTCCCGAAGGCTGATCGGTGTAGCCGACGAGCGTATGCAGAACGCGCCCGAGCAAACTGCTATCGGACAGAATCGCGGACGTATTCCAGACCGTTCCTTCGAGAGCGGTTGCGACGCCGGCCTGCTGAAGGAAGACGACGCTCTGAGCGGCAAGTCCGGCGGCGAGGAAAGTGATGAGAACGGTTGTCACGCCGAACAGGTATCGGCCGGGAATCTTGATCAAGCCGAGAAAAGTCAAAGCGCTGACCCCGCAACCAAGCAGAAGGCCGGCGAGCCCGCCAGCCACGAGGCCGGACATCGACGCGCCGCCTGCGATCACTATGCCATAAAGAAACAGCACGATCTCCGAGCCCTCCCGCAGCACCGCGACCGCGACGACGATCGCCACCGCGGCGAGGGAGCGCGAACCTTTCGCAGCGGCGGCGCCGATTTCTTTCATTTGCGCCGCAAGTTCGCGCCCATGCCGGGCCATCCAGATGTTGTGCCAAGCCAGCATGATGACGGCGACGGCGAGAACGCTGGCGTTGAACAGTTCCTGACCGACGCCGGCCAAAGCATTCGAGATCTGGTCGGCGAAGACCGCAAGGAGACCCGCCCCAGTGACGCCGGCCGCGATGCCTGCGGCGATCCATCGGCCCCGGCGAGGCACGCCCCTTGTCACGGCAAGCAGGATGCCGACGATAATCCCGGCCTCGATGACTTCCCGGAAAACGATAATCAACGCGCCAAGCATCGGAGCCTTCTCACTGAACGACCAGGAAGCCTTCGGTCGTGTCTTCATGGTAGTCGTCAAAAAATCTGTACCGTCCCGGCGCGAGCGGGCGAATCTGGAGGGTGATCACACCACCGCCCGCGACGACTTTCTCGACGCGCAGTGTTTTGCTTTCGAATTCGGCGGGCGTCGCGTCGAGGTTTTTGATTTCGATTGTTATCGGCTTGCCAGCGGGCGCATGCGCCTCCGCGGGCTGGAACCGGTGATCCTTGAGCGACAGGCGCACCGTCGCGGCGTCTTCGGCGCGGACCGCGGCGGTCCAACCGGCGGCGAGGAAGCAAATCGCCAGCGCGCCTGCGCTCATTGTCGATCTTCTCGAAGCAGACGGCTTCATCTCTCAACTCCTGCAATTGCGGCGGCGTCGCCGCTGGAATATGACTGCGGCAACGCCGTCCTGGAGCAGAATGCGTTTAAGCGAAATCGCATCGCTGCTCGGTAAGCCTTTGTTATAACACATGATGTTTGTCCAGAAAGTTGGCCGCTTTCGGCATCGCGCTTTAGAACTCGATTTCGAGCTTGAGGTTGGCGAGCCTGCGCTGGAAGTTTGTGAGGTCCAAAGAGCGGCCCTCGCCAATCGCATGGCCTGAGACCTCCGTCGAAAACGCCGCCGCCAGCATGATCTTGCTAGTGAACTGGATATGCAATGTCGGACCTATGTAGAGAGCGTTGCCGAGGAAGGATTGCATGCCGAGGCCGTCGAAGGCGCGATAATATTGCAGTTCGCCGCCAAGCGTCACTTTCGGAGTGACGCGATATGACATCGCCGCCGTCATGCCGAGATCGGAACTTCGCTGCCAGAAGGTTTCGCCGTAGGCCCTGGCGACGTCGGGCTCATAGATCAGATTGGCGGCGGCGTAGAGTCGATTGGGAATGAGTTCGGTGTCGGCGATCAGTCTGAAGGCTGCGCTGAAATCTGTCATGACCGCGCCGCTGACGTCGTTAACGCGAGCCCATTCGGGCGCGACGGTTACGGTCAAGCCGAACGGCGAGGCGGGGCCGCGATCGACGAGAAGAAATCTAAATTCCGCCGAAAGGCCGCTGAAGTTGAAGTTATGAAAATTGTCGAGGCCGTTCACATTGTTGACCGACTGCAACAGGCCATGAGCGCTCAACTCATAACCGAAAAACTGCGTCGGCACGCTTTCGAACTCGATCTCCTGCTCGATGGCGGAAAACGATCCGCCGCGCATCGCGAAGGAGCCCGTCGTCTCGAATTCGATAGCTCTTTCGCCTTCTTCGCCAATGTCGCTGCCCTCGGTGAACCCGAAAATATACTTGGTCTCAAGCTCATGAAAGGCGTCGATCGCAGTCGGGGCGCCCCCCTGCGTCAGGGCGGGCGCATCAGCGGCGCGCGCGGGCAGGGCATGCGAACAGGTCAAGGCCGCCAGGAGGAAGGGATTTATCCGGGCCGTGCCGGCGCGCAGGTACAAATGAAGGTTACGCATGGAAGAGTCCCGCCGGTCCGAGCAGTCAATGTCGCACCGCTGCAGTGTGATAAGCGTAAATAAAACGCCCCCGCAATAAACATTCGAAACTTTAGAATCATTATAATAGGGACGTGTACAAAGATGCACTTTAATTATAAGGTATTATCTTGCTTATTATAAGTAATCTAAACTTTCGGTGCGCGTCTGGCAGCCGCACAGGCGGGAGACGACGCATTATGCGGAAAGTCGCGTCGCCGCCGGCGACGGACGCCTCGATCCCGACGCCGGAGCCTCGAGGCGACCGGCAGCCTGCACAGGAGAAGATGGAATGTCCGTCCTTATGATTTATAAGGAGCGGGCGTGCGCGCCGCACATGCGCCAGGAGAGGAACGACGTGACAGACGAGATCATCGTGAAGGATAGCAATGGAGCGAGGCTCGCCGACGGCGACGACGTGACGCTTATTAAGGATTTGAAGGTCAAAGGCACGTCCGAGACGCTGAAGCGCGGGACTTTGGTCAGGAACATTCGGCTGACGGACGCCCCCGGCGAAATCGAGTGCAGCACGAAGCAGGTGAAAGGACTCGTGCTCAAAACCGAATTCCTCAAAAAGGCATAGCCGCGCGGAGCCATGGACGGCCTCCGCGCGTGAGGCGAGGAATTGATCCTCGTCCTTTTGTCGTTCGCCAATGGCCATCTCGCGCCTCCGCGCGATTCATCGGTCAAAATGTGCAAGACGTGGCTGGTCTGACCTTCATTCGTCGATCACCCACGGAAAAGCGCAAAATAGACCACGTAGAGCCAGCCCAGAATTCCGTCGATGATCGCCCACAGGATCGAGTGGTTCGCCGAATATGAAATCGTGATGGCCAGCGCCGAGCCGAAGCCAATTCCATATTTGGCTCCCTCGACCCGGACCCCGTAATAGCGGCTGCCGTTCATCTCGTTTTCCTCGCATCGTGACCGGCCATTCCTGGCGGCCCTGATCAAAGCACGGTCGGATATGCCCTCCAAGATGTTTTCCGCGAATGCGGCTACAGGCGGCGCCGCGGCGCCATGCGCCTGGCTGGGGCCATCGCCGCCTCAAAAGCGTCAGGCCGCGCCTTGATCTTTCGCCGACTCGACCGCGAGACGCCCGACGGTCTGGCGCAGCCACATATGCGCTGGATCGTGATCATACGAGGCGTGCCAAAGCAGGGAGATGGATATTTCCGGCAGTTCTACCGGCGGTGGGCTGAGCGTCAGGCCGAGGGTTTCGGCGAAGAAACGCGCCAGACGCGCATGCATGGTTGTGACCACCGGCGCGCCGCGCACAAGGAACGGCACCGCGATGAAGCGCGGCGTCGTCAGGACGATTGTGCGCTTGAGCCCGAGCTTTGAAAGCGCGTCGTCCACGACCCCATGCTCGCCGGGCCGCAGGCTCGTCAGCACATGCGGCAGCCGGACGTAATCGTCGAGCGAGATCGGCGGCGACAGTCCCACCAGCGCGGCGTTGAACATGCATAAATATGTTTCGGTGAAGAGCGGCCGTTGCTTATGGTGCGTCTGCCCTTCCGCGAATGAACCGATCCCGAACGCGATGTCGAGGCGGTCGGCGTCGAGATTGTCGAGGATCTGCGACGAGTCGATGCTATGCAGCCGCAGCCTGACGCCCGGCGCCGTTTTGCAAAGATAGGCGAGGAGCGCGGGGCCGATGAGCACTTCGACGCTATCCGGCAGCCCGATGCGAAACACGCGATCGGCGGTGCGTGGATCAAAGGACTGCTCCCGCGACACCAGCGCCTCGATTTGGGAGAGCGCGACCCGCACAGGATCGATGAGTCCGAGAGCGCGGGGCGTCGGGCGCATGCCGTCCGGCGCGCGCGTCAGGAGTTCGTCGCCAAACAGCGCGCGAAGACGCGCGAGATTGTGGCTCATCGCCGATTGTCCAATGCCGATGCGCGCGGCGGCGCGGGTGACGCTGCGCTCCGAAAGCAGCGCGTCGAGGGCGACAAGCAGATTAAGATCGAGGCGCGCTAAATTACTATAATCGATGGCCATCATTGATCCGATCCATTTGACTAATGATGTGGCGGATAGCATCTGTCTGTCAACGGCGGATGTCCGGGTTTTGAGCCCGGCGCCAAGCAAAATCAGATGATGAAGGATTTGATCATGAACTTTTATCGAACACTCGCAGCGGCCGCGTTTGCGCTTGCCTCTCTCAGCGCAGTCGAGGCCGAGGGACTAAAACCGATCCAGAGCCAGGCCATCGATCTCGGCGGTTTGTCCGGCGTCGCCTACTACACGGTGGAGCGCGATGGTTTCCACGTCGTCGCCACGCTTGCGCAGGATGGCGAGGACGGAGCGCCGGTGCGCGTCGAGAGCGTGCTCGCGCCCGGCCAGAGCGTCACTTTCTCGACGCCTCGCGGCGCCGGCGCCCAGGCCGAAGCCGTCGAGATCAGCCGGTGGAACGACCACGTGCTCGTGCACAAGACGGCGCTCTCAAACTAGGCCCCGCACCGGTCGGCATGTGCAAAGATAGCGATAGGGACGCCGGACAAGGCGTCCCTTTTGCCGTGACGCCTGCCGGTGGCGGCGCCAGCGTCGGTTATCGGCCTCCGGCCAGGCCGTTGACGGCAATAGACCCGCTTCAGGTCCATTCTGTCCCAGGGTCAAAGGGTGCGATTTATAACTTGCGGCATTGCGCAAATCATCAGCTTGCGCAAAATCTGGCGATGGCATCGAAATTTCTTCGCATTCTGGTTATCGACGCGAATCGCATTCGCGCCTCGATCATAGAGGCCGGCCTGCGTGAAGCGGGCCATGACAATGTGACGGTCATTCATGACATCGACGGGATTGCGAGGCGGATCGCCGAGATCAATCCCGACGTCATCGTCATCGACCTCGAAAATCCCAATCGGGACATGCTGGAGAACATGTTCCAGCTCTCGCGCGCCGTGAAACGGCCGATCGCCATGTTCGTGGACCGCTCCGATCACGCGGAGATAGAGGCGGCTGTCGACGCCGGCGTGTCCGCCTATGTGGTCGACGGTCTTAAGCAGGAACGCGTCAAGCCGATCCTTCACATGGCGATCAGCCGGTTCAACGCTTTTTCCCGCCTCACTCGCGAACTCGAGGAAGCCCGCAGCGAGCTTGAAGACCGCAAGCTGATCGAGCGCGCCAAGGGAATCCTCATCAAGTCAAATGGACTGTCGGAGGAGGCGGCCTATGCGCTCTTGCGAAAGACCGCGATGAACCAGAACCGCAAGATGGTGGAGATCGCCCAAAGCCTTGTGACCGCCGCGGCGCTGCTCGGACCCGGAGAGAAACCATGAGCCAGGCTCATCAAATCACGGCTGGTTTCATGCCTTTGCTCGACAGCGCGCTCCTTGTCGCGGCAAAAGAGAAGGGTTTTGCTGCGGCGGAAGGCGTCGATTTGGTCCTCATGCGCGAAACGTCATGGGCGAACATCCGCGATCGTCTGGCCGTCGGCCATTTTCAGGTGGCGCACATGCTGGCGCCGATGCCGATCGCCAGCAATCTCGGATTAACGCCGCTCGCCTCACGCACGATAGCGCCCATGGCGCTTGGCCTTGGAGGCAACGCCGTCACGGTTTCGAATACGCTTTGGAGGGCTATGGAAGCGCATGGCGCAAGAGCCGATCTTGATCCAATGTCATCCGGCCTCGCGCTGAAGGCGGTGCTGGCGGGCCGAGCGGCGAAGGGTCTCGCGCCGTTACGCTTCGCCGTCGTTCATCCGCACTCGGGGCACAATTACGAGTTGCGCTACTGGCTTGCGGCCTGTGGCGTCGAGCCCGATCGCGATGTCGAGATCGTCGTCGTGCCGCCGCCGCTGATGCTGGATGCGATCGGCGCCGGCGGCATTGACGGCTATTGCGTCGGCGAGCCGTGGAACACCGCGGCGGACATTCTGGGTTACGGACGCATCGTCACCGTCAAGGCGGCCATCTGGAAGTCCAGCCCCGAAAAGGTTTTGGGCGTTGAGGCGCGCTGGGCGGAGGCCAATCCCGAGGCGCTTGCCGCCTTGCTGCGAGCGCTCTATCAGGCGGCGCGCTGGTGCGGCGACGCGGCAAACCGGGAAGAACTGGCCTCGCTGATCGCCGGTCCCGCCTTTCTTGCGAGGCCGGCGGACTGGATGACGCCCGCGCTCTCAGGCCGCATTCGCGCTGGCGGCGACATCCTGGCCGTGGATGATTTTTTCATTCCGTTCGCAAAGGCCGCGACCTTTCCCTGGAAAAGCCATGCGCTCTGGTTCTACACGCAGATGGTGCGCTGGGGACAGGTGAGCCACGACAAGTCCAAAGAGGCGGTCGCGCGGGAGACCTACCGTCCCGACCTTTACCGCTCGGCGCTGAAGCCGCTCGGAGTGGCGCTGCCCGGGGCGAACGCAAAGGTTGAGGGGGCGCTCGGAGCAGCCACCCCGGTCGGCTCGGCGGGCGCGAGCCTGACGCTCGGCCCCGATGGCTTCTTTGACGGCGGCCTGTTCGATCCCGACGAGATCGACGCTTACATTTCCGCTCAAAGTCGCGCCGCTATCCGCTGATCGTCGGGACGGCAATGTCCTGCTGTCCAGATTTTGTGCGCCCGCGAAGTGCAGAATGCCAGTTATTTGACCGGAGCCTACGACCGCGATTCGTGGGCCACTATGGCGCCTTCTGATTTCATTGTGGATTCGCCCGTCCCTGTATATTGGCCCGGTTCTTGCCAGCATAGTGGGCGAGGCTGAATAGGCCGCGAGATACGGCGTCCAATGGCGGGCGCACCATAAGCAAAGCTGCTGATCGGGCAATCTCAATCCGGGACTCACGGATTGCGAAGGCTTGGCCGGCGGCTTTTTTTTATTTTTCGGCACAGGGCCGCAAGGCCCGCCGCCGGCGCAGATCACGGCTGTGACTGCATCAGACACTGAATTGCAAAGGCATCGAACGCATGACCGAGAAACTCGTCATCATCGGCAACGGCATGGCGCCCGGCAGAATGCTGGAGCATCTCCTCGAAAGGGAGCCGGACCGCTACCAGATCACCATTTTCAACGCCGAGCCGCGCGTCAATTACGACCGCATCATGCTCTCGCCGGTGCTTTCCGGAGAGAAGGACTATGAGCAGATCATCATCCACGGCGACGGCTGGTACATCAAGAACAACATCACCCTCTACAAGGGCCACAAGATCGTCGCCATCGACCGTGCGGCAAAGACAGTCGTGTCGGACCACGGCGCAATCGAAGCCTACGACAAGCTGGTGATCGCCACCGGCTCGACGCCCATGATCCTGCCGGTTCCAGGCCATGGCCTTCCGGGCGTGCTTACCTATCGCGATCTCGACGACGTCAACGCCATGTTGCTTGCCGCGCAGTCGCGCGACACGGCGGTCGTCATCGGCGGCGGTCTTCTTGGTCTCGAGGCCGCAGCCGGTCTCGCGGCCCGCGGCATGGATGTCACGGTTCTCCATCTGATGCCGACCCTGATGGAGCGCCAGCTTGATCCCGCGGCGGGCTATCTGTTGCAACGCGCCGTCGAGGAGCGCGGTATCAAGGTCATCACCAGGGCCAACACAAAGGCCATTCTCGGCAAGGAAAGGGTGGAGGCCGTCGAACTCGCCGATGGCTCCATCATTCCGGCGACGCTCGTCGTTATGGCTGCGGGCATCCGGCCCAATTCGGGTCTCGCGAGAGACGCCGGCCTTGAGATCAATCGCGGGATATTGGTCGACGCCGGCATGCGCGCCTCAGACCCGGATATCCTCGCCATCGGCGAGTGCGCTGAAGTTGGCGGCCATGTCTACGGCCTCGTCGCGCCGCTCTATGAAATGGCGCGGGTCGCGGCGGCGCGTCTTTGTGGAGATGAAACGGCGGCCTTCGTTCACAACGATACGCCAACAAAGCTTAAGGTCACCGGGATCGAACTGTTCTCCCTTGGCGATTTCGCCGATGGGGATGACCGGGAGGAAATCGTTCTGCGCGACGCCGCCGCCGGCGTCTACAAGCGCCTGATGATCAAGGACAACTGCGTCATCGGCGCTGTGTTGTTCGGCGAGACGTCCGATGGCGCCTGGTTCAACGACCTCAAGAAGAAAGAGGTCGATATTTCCGAAATGCGCGACACGTTGATTTTCGGCCAGGCCTATCAGGGGGGCTCCCCCCTGGACCCTATGGCGGCCGTTGCAGCCTTGCCGGATGATGCGGAAATCTGCGGCTGCAACGGCGTGTCCAAAAGCAAAATCACCGGCGCGATTATCACGAAGGGGCTGACGTCGCTGGATGACGTCCGCGCCCACACAAAGGCGTCCGCCTCCTGCGGTTCCTGCACGGGCCTCGTCGAACAGCTCATGAAGCTGACGCTTGGCGACGCCTACAATCCCGCAGCCGCGCAGCCGCTGTGCGGCTGCACGACGCTCGGCCATGACGATGTGCGCCGGCTCATAAAGGCCAAAAGGCTGAAGACCATTCCAGCCGTCATGCAGGAACTCGAATGGAAGACATCCTGCGGCTGCGCCAAATGCCGGCCCGCGCTGAATTACTATCTCGTCTGCGACTGGCCGGACGAATATGCTGATGACTATCAATCCCGTTTCATCAACGAGCGCGTCCACGCCAACATCCAGAAGGACGGAACCTATTCGGTGGTGCCGCGCATGTGGGGCGGCGTCACGAGCGCCAAGGAGCTGCGCGCGATCGCCGACGTTGTTGACAAGTTCGCGATTCCGACGGTGAAGGTGACCGGGGGGCAGCGCATCGACATGCTGGGCATAAAAAAGGAAGATTTGCCCGCCGTGTGGGCGGACCTCGGAACGGCCGGGTTCGTGTCGGGCCACGCCTACGCCAAGGGGCTCCGCACCGTGAAGACATGCGTCGGGTCGGACTGGTGCCGCTTCGGCACGCAGGATTCGACTGGCTTTGGCATTCGCATCGAAAGATTCATGTGGGGCTCATGGACGCCCGCCAAAGTCAAAATGGCGGTGTCCGGCTGTCCGCGCAATTGCGCGGAAGCAACCTGCAAGGATGTAGGCGTGATTTGCGTCGACTCGGGCTATGAGATTCATTTCGCTGGGGCGGCGGGTCTGGACATCAAGGGCACGGAGGTGCTGGGCCTGGTGAGGACCGAGGATGAAGCGTTGGAAGTGATTGTCGCGCTCGTCCAGATGTATCGTGAGCAGGGGCGCTATCTCGAGCGCATCTACAAATGGGCCAAGCGGGTCGGCGTCGCGGAAATAAGGCTGCAGATCCTCGACGATCTGGAGCGGCGCAAAACCTACTTCGATCGTTTCGTCTTCTCCCAGAAATTCGCGCAGGTCGATCCGTGGTCTGAGCGCGTCTCGGGCAAGGATAAGCACGAGTTCCGGCCGATGGCGACCGTCGCCCTGGCGCAAGCGGCGGAGTGAAGAGGATGAACTGGATCGCCATTGGATCGCCAGCCGACATTCCTCTGCGCGGCGCCCGCTGCGTGGTGACGCCTAAAGGCAGGGTCGCCGTGTTTCGCACGGCCGAGGAGCAATTCTTCGCCGTGGAGGATCGTTGCCCGCACAAGGGGGGCCCGCTCAGCCAGGGAATCGTGCATGGGGCGGCTGTGACCTGCCCGCTGCACGGCTGGGTCATTTCGCTGGAGACGGGCCGGGCGCTCGGCGCCGATGAGGGCGCGGTGCGGACGATCCCGCTCAAACTCGAAGGCGACCGTCTTTTTCTCGCGCTCGACGCGCTCGCGATTGAGGCCGCGTGAAATGGCGGAGGTGACAGATGCGCGCGTGGTCAACACCACGTGCCCCTACTGCGGGGTAGGATGCGGCGTGAAGGCCGAGATCGCCCCGGATGGAAACGTCAGCGTTCGCGGAGATGGCGAACATCCAGCCAACTTCGGGCGCCTATGCTCCAAGGGGTCGGCTCTCAACGAGACGATCGATCTCGAAGGACGCTTGCTGCATCCGCACATAGGCGCGCGCCGCGCGAGTTGGAACGATGCGCTCGATCTCGTGGCTTCGACATTTTCCCGAACCATCGCGGAGCATGGCCCGGAGTCGGTGGCGTTCTACGTGTCGGGCCAGCTTTTGACGGAGGACTATTATGTCGCCAACAAGCTGATGAAAGGCTTCATCGGCTCGGCCAACATCGACACCAATTCGCGTCTCTGCATGGCCTCTTCCGTCGCAGGCCACCGTAGAGCCTTTGGCGCGGATATAGTGCCTGGAACATATGCGGATCTCGAACTCGCAGATCTCATTGTGCTGGTGGGGTCGAATCTCGCCTGGTGCCACCCTGTGCTTTACCAGCGGATCGCCGCCGCCAAGGAAAAGCGGCCCGAAATGCGCGTCGTGCTCGTCGATCCGCGCCGCACGATGACCGCCGACCTCGCCGATTTTCATCTGCCGATCCGCGCCGACGGCGACGGCGCGTTGTTCGCCGGCCTCCTCGGCTGGCTTGCGGACCACGAGGCGGTGGATCGCGACTATGTCGCCGCGCATACCACAGGCTTCGGCGCGGCGCTGGCGGCGGCCCGGTCAGTATGTCTCGACGAGATTGCCGAACAGACCGGCCTTCAGGCGGACGAGCTCACCAGCTTCTATGCGCTCTTCGCCGGCGCCTCGAAGGTCGTCACCGTATACAGCCAGGGCGTCAACCAGTCGTCGACCGGAACGGACAAGGTCAACGCCATCATCAACTGTCATCTGGCGACCGGGCGGATAGGTAGGCCGGGAATGGGGCCGTTTTCCGTCACGGGCCAGCCCAACGCGATGGGCGGCCGCGAGGTCGGCGGCCTCGCCAACATGCTCGCCGCTCACATGGAGATCGAGAATCCCGATCATCGTGACCGCGTGCAGCGCTTCTGGCGCTCGCCCTTTATTGCCGATCGGCCGGGATTGAAGGCGGTCGATTTATTCCGCGCCGTCGCCGACGGACGCATCAAGGCGCTCTGGATCATGGCGACCAATCCCGTCGATTCTTTGCCTGAGGCCGCATCCATCGAGGCCGCTTTAAAAGCATGCCCCTTCGTCGTGGTTTCCGATGTGCTGACGCAGACCGATACGATTCGCCACGCTCATGTCAGGCTGCCCGCCGCGGCCTGGGGCGAGAAAGATGGGACCGTCACCAACTCGGAGCGCCGCATTTCGCGCCAGCGCGCCTTCCTGCCGCTCCCCGGCGAGGCGCGGCCCGATTGGCGGATCATCTGCGATGTGGCGCAGCGGATGGGTTTCGCCAATGCCTTCTCCTACGCGTCGCCGGCCGAAATTTTCCGTGAGCATGCCGCTTTGTCCGCGTTCGAGAATGGCGGGACGCGCGCCTTCGACATCGGCGCCCTTGCCGGAATTGACTTGGCGCATTTCGACGGGATGGGACCGTTTCAATGGCCGCTTCCGGACGCGGATGCGCCCGCGGAAACCCGCTTCTTCGGCGATGGCCAATTTTTCACCCCTGACCGCAAGGCGCGTTTCGTCGCGATCAGCGCAATCGCCGATACGCGAACGAGCAGGGACTTCCCGCTGATCTTGAACACCGGCCGCGTGCGCGACCATTGGCATACGATGACGCGCACGGGAAAGAGCGCCCGTCTTTCGCAGCATCTCGCCGAACCCTTCGTTGAAATCCACCCGGAAGATGCGGCTCGCTATGGCATTGTGGACGCCGACATCGTCCGCGTTTCGACCATGGGCCATGCAATCCTCGTCCGCGCCCTGTTGTCCACCAGGCAGGCGCGTGGATCCGTCTTTGTTCCGATTCATTGGACCGATCAGTTCGCGGCCAGGGCGCGCGTCGACATACTCGTCCCGGGCCTCACCGATCCCCATTCGGGTCAGCCCGCGTCCAAGCACGTTCCTGTTCGGGTTGCGCGCTTCGAGGCCGCTTTATACGGCTTTGCGGTTGTTAATGAGCATCCGCCAATGATTGAAGCCGATTATTGGGCGCTGGCCAAATGCCGCGCTGGCTGGCGCGTCGAATTTGCTTTCGCAAAGGCGGACCGAGACTGGCCGTTATTTGCAGCGAGCCTATTCGGTTGTGCGGCCGGGGCGGATTTTCTCGCCTACAATGACGCGACGGCAGGCCAGCAGCGCTTTGCATGTTTCGACGGTCAGCGCCTCGCGGGAGCGTTGTTTCTCGCCCCTCAACCGGTTGCCGTATCGCGCGACTGGGCCGTCGAGCAATTAAGCGCGGAATTTGCCAGTCAGCGCGCGCGCGTCGCCGTTATCGCCGGCCGTCCCGGGCGCGGCCTCGCCGAGCGGGGCGCCACCGTCTGCTCCTGTTTCGGGGTCGGCGCCAATCAGATCGCCGTCGCCGCCAAGGCAGGCTGCGTCACGGTTGAAGCGATAGGGCAGACCCTGCAGGCAGGCACGAATTGCGGGTCCTGCAGGGCCGAAATCAAGGGGATCATCAATGCATATCGTCTCCAGGCGGCCGAGTGACCGCAGAGCCGCGCGCATGGCGCCATTGTCCGTCCTGCCGGTCTTTTTTAGGCTGCAGGGCAGGCGGGCTGTTGTCGCTGGCGGCTCGGACGCCGTCGCTTGGAAGGCGGAGCTGTTGATCGCGGCTGGCGCTATCGTCCATCTATACGCCCCAACCGAAACGCTCGGAGAGGCGTTCGCGCGTCTCCTCGCAGGCGAAGGGAGTGGGGACCGGATCATCCATCGCGACCGAAACTGGGGCGTTGATAGTTTCGCCGGAGCGGCTCTCGCCGTCGCAGGCGCCGAAACGGATGCGCAGGCGTTCCGTGCGGCGGCTCAAACAGCGGGCGTGCCGGTCAATGTCATCGACCAACCGGCTTTATGTGATTTTCAGTTCGGCTCGATCGTGAACCGCTCTCCCGTCGTCGTTGGCGTTTCAACCGATGGCGCGGCGCCGATCCTCGCGCAAGCGATACGCCGGCGAATCGAGACGCTTCTTCCGCAATCCCTGTCCGCGTGGGCGGCGCTCGCACATAAGATGCGCGCTGCGCTCAACGAGCGGCTGCAACCGGGAATGGCGCGCAGGGCATTTTGGGAAGGCTTCGCCGAAAGAGCGTTCGGGCCCGCGCCGACGAAAGAGGATGAGACCGCGCTCATGGGACAATCTGAACGATTCGCGGCCGTCAAAGCCCGGCGGATGGGACAAGTCACGCTGGTCGGCGCCGGGCCGGGCGATGCGGAGCTCCTGACGCTCAAAGCCGTTCGCGCGCTACAATCCGCTGATGTGATCCTTTTCGACGATCTCATTTCCGACGAGGTGCTGGAGCTTGCCCGTCGCGAAGCGAAGCGCATCCTCGTGGGAAAACGAGGCGGACGCCCAAGTTGCCGTCAGGATGACATCAACGAGCTGATGGTGAAGCTGGCGAAAGCCGGCAAGCGGGTGGTGCGCCTGAAATCGGGCGACCCGTTGATTTTCGGCCGCGCCGGCGAGGAGATCGCGCGGCTCGAAGCGGAAGGCGTTCCGGTCGACATAGTGCCCGGCATCACTTCAGCATTCGCCATGGCGGCCGCTCTTGGCGTATCCCTGACCCATCGCGACTACGCGAAATCCGTCCGCTTCGTCACCGGCCATTCGCGCAAGGGGGGATTGCCAGAGGACCTCGACTGGAATGCGGTGGCGGACCGTTCGACGACGACGATCTTCTACATGGGAGGCCGCACCGCCGGACCGATTGCCGACAGACTCATGGCGCGAGGCCTCGCCGCCACGACGCCGGTTGCCGTGGCGTCGGCCGTCAGCCGGCCCGGACAGCGCATATGGATTTGTACGCTAGAAACTCTTTCTTCGACAATGGAAGCGGTCGCAGAAGCTGATCCCGTCATTATCGGCGTCGGAGCGGCATTTGGAAGCGGAGGAAAAGATACGGCGGACGCGAACGGCTTTTTGCTTGGCTCAGCTCTGAAAACAGCCTTGCTCTCATGAATGCAGCAAGGCGCGCCGCGCCCGTCGCAAATTTGAGTTCGTTTATGTGTTGCGGCGGCCTCGAGAAACTGCGGCGCCGGCAGGCCAAAAGCGACGTTTAGCCTAGCAAATTCTTTTCGACATCATCCAACGCCTTCCGCATTGCGCCGAGGATCAGTTTATCAGCGGCATTTTGATCTACGTCCGGCACATCCCAGTCGAATATCGCGCGATATTTCTCGACCAGATCTTTCACGTCAGAGGTGAGTTGAGCGCGATGCCTATCTAATTCCACCTGTTCGATCTCTGCCACTCTATTCTCCTTAATGTTCAAATGGCGTCCCCGCGGTCATTCTGGTTTCGACGCGGAGAGCCAAGCGCCCGATCCAGCCTCGAAGGCGAGCGGACCTCCGCAAATGTGGCGCCCCCGGTCTGTCCCGACAACTGGTTTCGGCAATGGCCTTCCTAAAGCGAACGGAAATTCGCCGCCGGCGCGAGGCGGAGGTCGCGGCAGCCGGGCCGCCGCGGCGGCAAACGCTCTTGAGGACCGCCCGTCGCGCTGGCGACCCTCACATTCGGAAGTGGCGCATAAGATGCATGAAATGGCGGTTTGCGAGAGCCTGAGGGAGGCCATTGAAGATGCCGGGCGCACCCAGAACTTCTCCCGCGTCACATGCGATCGAAGCCATGCGAAGCCGCGCAGGCGCGCCATGGAAACCTGTTTCGGAGGGGAACGCATCGTCGACATGCTCGTCGGCGATCAACCGCCCCGGATCTGCTGAATGAATAGTTGAGCCATAAGGAGAGTCTCTTGATGATACGTTCCCTGTTCCGCACCACATGGGTTGCCGCCGCGCTCGCGCTCGCGCCCTCTCTGGCTTTCGCCCACACGGGCGTCGGCGATACTCACGGCTTCGTGCAGGGCTTCCTGCATCCCGTGACAGGCATCGATCACGTGCTCGCGATGGCGACGGTTGGCGTCTTTGCCTGGCAGCTCGGCGGCCGCGCGCTATGGCTGGTCCCGGCCAGCTTTGTCATCGTCATGGCGCTCGGCGGAGCGATCGGAATGGCCGGAGTTGGTCTGCCCTTCGTGGAGTTTGGCATCGCGCTTTCCGTCATCGTGCTTGGCGCAATGGTGGCGCTCGGCGTCAAGGCGCCGCTCGCGGCGGCCGTCGGCCTCGTCGGGCTTTTCGCCATCTTCCACGGCCATGCGCATGGCGCGGAAATGCCTGAGAACGCCGCGGGGCTCGCTTATGGCCTGGGCTTCGTGCTCGCAACCGCTCTTTTGCATCTTGCCGGCGTCGGGCTTGGCTTCGCCACCGGGCGCCTCGGCGACACGAAGGGGCCGGTATGGTTGCGCGGCGCGGGGGCGGCGGTCTGCATCAGCGGCTTCGCCCTGGCGCTCGGCGCCCTCTGAACGGATTTTCAGGCCCGGGCGTCACGCCGCCCGGACCGTCTACGCAGATGTTGCTTGAAAGGGGCGCTCGCGCGCTCGCGCCCGTGCCAGCAGGATCGGCTCAGCAACCGATGGGCTATCATCTGCTGAGGGAACAAAAGTTGGCGCGACCGGAACTGCTCGAAATCGAAGTGTTGAGCGCGTTCTGATCGGACAGGCCGATCAGCCTCATCGGCATATCCTGTAGCTGTCGCAAATTCCGTCTCCGAGGAGCCGCCGCGGGCGGCGAAATCCGGGGACGGCGGGGCGTCTTGAGTCGCCATAGGGCGCCCTCGATCGTCGCCTCCACGCGAAGGGCGCCACAGCCTTCCCGGTGCGATCTATCCTCTGTGCGCCACAACTGGCGGCAAGAGCGTCGTCTGCCTCCCCACGCGATCAGAGCAGAGCACAGATCTTCGCGTAGCCGGTCCAGCCGGCGCTTCGGGGCTACAGGCAAGAGTGGGCGCTGCCTGTCCTGTAGGCGGTTGAAGAATGCGAGACATCGTTCCCGATTTGTCACGCTCACGATGACGCGCAATCAGGGTCAGGGCATATCGGCCGCGCTAATACAGACGCCATAGTTGCGACCGTCGATATTGCCGCCGACGGTTCGCGCGGCAATGTGTCGCGAACACCATTGTGTTATATGACTAAGAACATACACACTATGAGACAGTTGAAAAAGCGTGTTTTGCGTGCGCCGTCCTGATGTGCTTAACAGAGTCAATCTGCGGACACATGCGCCCGCATTGTTATCGCCAGCAATATATTAAAATATATTATAAGCTATTATCGCAAGGCTCGGTGCGGACTATGTATCTCTCATCGAATTTGGAAACTTCGAGCTCTACGAGGAGATACAAAAATGAAGATGCTAAGTCTTGCCGCCGCCGCACTGGCGCTTGCGCCGTCCGCGACGGTTATCAATGCGACGCGGGCTTATGCCGCGCCAGAATCAACCTACGCAATGACGGTTAGCGCCGATAATAGCGACTCCGACTGGGCGACCTCTCTGGTGCAGGAAAACGAGGGAATTCCCAACCCGAATCGCCACGGACGGTGCATGTTGATGAGCCGGCCTGTGAGTGACGGGCATGGTCGCCTCCTTGGCTATCATACATTCAACGTCTGCAGCTAATAAGCTACCTGCAGAGGCCAGCGTCTCCCGGAGCACTGTTCCGGGAGATGCAGCCGTCGGCCGAGGGCATATTCTTGTCGATCAGGTCGCTTCGATCTGATCGACAAGGATATGCTCCGTTTTTGTATCTGGAGCGATTTCCGATCGAATGACTCTTTCGATCGGAAAGCGCTCTAACGCATTCATATGCTGATCGCACTCGACCTGTGGTCGTGTGCGCGCGAAAGCCCATTTAGCCCTGTTGGTCGTTCGACAGTGCGAACAGTAGGGGCGCCAGCGCGGGCTTACGCAGCGGATTAAAGAGCGCTTTCTCGGGCGCGCCCAGTGATCAACCGGCGCGGCGATCTGAACACGCCTCCTGCTCCCATTTCCCCTTCGATCTGCAACAGCCGGTTGTATTTGGCGATGCGCTCGCTGCGGCAAGCGGAGCCGCTCTTGATTTGGCGGCCCCCAGGGCGACGGCGAAATCCGCCATGAAGGCGTCTTCGGTCTCGCCGGACCGGTGCGAGATGACGTAGCGCACTCCGGCTTCGCGGCATAGGCCGACGGCCTGGATCGTGTCGCTGACGGCGCCGATCGTTGCCCCCGGGCCGCCGTCTGCTTCGCGAAGCCTTTCCAGAAGATTGGCGCTGGCGGGCGCCGACAGCCCAGCCGACGCCGCCGCGGGCGAACGGGTCGATGACGGCGGCCAAATAGCGCCAACCTCCCCAGCCATCCAACGGCGCCTGCCTTTGGTCGCGCCAGTATCGCAAAGGCAAATATAGGCTGGCGCTTATTGGAGAACGATTCTAAGCTTCGCGGAATGCTTTTTCCGCGAAACTTAGGAAAAGCGTGCTGTAAGTCGCCGCGCTGCGTAAGTTCCACGGAGAAGTTATGGGTCATCGTCCCCGCTATCGCGAATTTTGTCGCCAGTTTTGGGCCGCGCTCGTCGGCTCAGTCGCCGCATTGTCGGTGCTGTTCGCGACTGGTTTGGCGGTTCGAGCGAATGCTGCTGGCAATGGTCCGGGGCAGGGCGTTTCTTCCGAGTTTCGCGAGCCGGTAACGTTGGCGAGCAAGGACGGCGTCCTTGAGGTTAGGCTGACCGCGCGTCAGGGGGCGGCCTCGCTGGATACGGTGAGCAAGCCCGTCGAGAACTTCCTGCTCTTCGACTATGAAGTCATCCGCGGTGCGCCGTCGGATGGAAAAATGTCCGGCGGCGGCCTCTATCCAGCGCCGACCTTGCAGGTTTTTCCGGGCGAGACCCTGATCGTACATCTGGACAACGCACTGACCGACCTGACCATCGCGGACTACTTCAGTCCGCAATATACAGCGGTGAACGGCGTCGTTCCGCTTTACCCGATACAAATGAAGTCGTCGCCGGTGAATCTGCATATTCATGGCATTCACGTCAGCCCGAAAGGCAATTCCGACAACGTCATGCTGCACATCGCGGCGGGAATGTCGAACACTTATACCTACAACATTCCAAAGAACATGCCGCAGGGGGCGTACTGGTATCACAGCCACCTTCACACCTTGACGGGGCCGCAGACCTATACCGGTCTGGCAGGGCTTCTGTCGATCGGGCGCACGGACGGCAACCTTCCGGTGGTAACGGAAAAGCAGATCCCGATCCGTAACATGCTGCTTCAGTACAATTTCGTTTTCGATCGCGCTGGAGGCCTGGCGCAACTCGACAACCCCGACTGGCCGCAATATGTCAGCACGATGGCGCCGCCCAAAGGCGATGAACTGGCGAAGGGCGTCTATCGACCGCTGCTTGCCCCCGTCAACTTCACCCAATCCAAGGTTGGCGCCACCTACTTCACCGTCTGGTATGCGGGCCCGCTGTCGATCAGCAACGACCGGGGGCTTTTTCAGACGATTCCCAGCAATCTTCAAACCTTCACGGCGGCTAACGGCCAGACCGACAAGGACGTTCCGGCCGATCCGTCGCTGCCGGACAGCAAGCGGGACGTACAGTTCACGGTCAACGGCCAGTTTGAACCGACCATCAGGAGCAAGCCGGGCCAGACCGAGATCTGGGTGCTCGCGAATGTAAGCGACTTTGCCTATATGAGCGTCCAACTGACAGAAACCGCGACGGGTCGGCACCCGCCGATCGCAATCGTGGGGCAGGACGGCAATCCCTATCCCGCCGTGCATTACCCGGTCACGGAAAACGGGACTCGTCTGGTCATCTCGCCCGCCAGCCGGTACGCGATCGCCGTGACGATGCCGGCCGAAGGCGATCTGGTCCTCGAGATGCCGCCCCGTGGCGGAGGCGCCAAGACGATTACCGCGCCCGGCGTGCTCTACACCAGTAATGGAACGGAAAATCCTCCCGCGGTGCTCGGCAGCCTCAGCGTCCTGCCTTCCGCCGTGAGCTATGTCGACGGTTTCTTCGCCTTTCCCACCCAGGTGCTGGCGCGGGCGGTCCCCTCACAGGGGAAGGGGGTGACGACGGCCTTCGTCGAGGGGCAAAAGCTGGGCGCCTACACGTCCTTCGTCGAGCTTGCCGACGCCAAGCCCGACGTAAAGCGGCAAATTCTGATTTCCGGCGGGTTCCTGAACGACAAGGCGACCGCAGCCGACCCGAAGGCGTTCGTCTACGCCTTCGATAGCGCCGCCTTCCCCAACATGCCGCTGATCCAGCCGCGCCTAGGCTCCGTCGAGGAATGGAAATTCATCAACCGTAATAATGATGAACACCCCATCCACGTCCACGTCAACGACTTCCAGGTGGTTGACTATTTCGATCCAACGACAGGCGTGCACACGGGCCCGGACCATTTTGGCGCCGACAACAGCAACGCACCGGCCCCGACCATGCAGATCGACGAGAGCGTGATCCAGCCGGGGATCCTGTCGATCCGCACACGGTTCGACGATTATATCGGCCTGTTCGTTATGCATTGCCATCGCCTCAACCACGAGGACAACGGATTGATGGCGCTCATCAACGTCATCCCGGCGGTGTCCAGCTACGCGGTGGCGGCGCCGGGCGGCGACGGCAAGCCGACGGAGGTTCGCCTGTTCGACGGCAAGGACGACCGCCACATCGCCACGGTGGTTCCCTTCCCCGGCTACGAAGGCAATGTCAGCATCGCCCTGGGCGACGTCGATGGCGACGGCGTCCTCGACCTCATCGTCGGCGCAGGCAAGGATCATGCGCCGGAGGTGGTCGTCTATTCCGGCAAGAACAAGGCCGCGAGGCCTTTCGAGACCGAACTGGCGCGGTTTCAGGCCTTCCCCTCCGAAATGCGCGGCGGCGTCTCCGTGACCGCCACCCAGATCGACGGGGCGACTTCCGACAACATAGTGGTCGGTTCGGGCCCCGGTTCGCCAAGCGAAGTGCGGGTGTACGGCACAAGTCTGCCGGCATCGCCGGGCGTTGCGCCGCCGCTCTTTTCGTCGTTCAAGCCCAATGGCGACGACACGTCCGGCGTCAGCCTCGCAGCCGGTTTCATCGATTTTTCGACCGGCCGGAACAGCCTTGTCACTGCTTCCGGTCCGGGAAGCGTCGGAATGGTCAAGGTGTTCGTCTTTCCGCTGACGAGGCCGGTTGCGCACGGCGACGCGCTGGAGGCCGCGATCGACAAGCCGGTAAACACGACCTCGTTCGCGCCGTTCGGCGCAGACTACCGTGGCGGCGTTTCCATCGGAACGGGCTGGCTCGCCGGATCGCTCGGCGGCGCCAAGCGCATCATCGTCAGCCAGCTCGCGGACAAGGGCGCCGTCAAGGTGTATTCGAGCGGTTCGGCGCTGGATGGAGGTCCCGCTATGTATGTGGAAAATCCCGCGCACCACGATCATGGCGCCAAGTTCCGCGAGATCGCGAGCTTCGAGCCGTTTGCCGGAGCCTCTGGCGCACAGGTCGCCACGACGAGCACGACCATGGGCGCGAACCTGCTGGTAAGCGGAACATCCCCGCAAGGCGCGCGCGTCCTCAAGTTCGATTTCGTCAGGGCGGACCCAAAGGCTACGGTTCTGCAGCCGGTGCTCCTGGGGGAGATCGTATCCCTGGAAGGCGCGCGATCGGTCGTCGTCGGGGGCGACTAGGAGGAACCGGTTTTGAGGAACTCTACGCAACCTGCGCGGCGCCACGCCGCCCCGGATTTTAAGAAAAGGGTAAGGTCATAGAGGCTTCGCGACGAGAATTCATGAAGTTGGCCGCCGTAAGCGGCATCACGCTCGGCGTTTCGCGCGTTGCCCTGGCTGAGACGTCCACTTTTCTGGCGCGCGAAACGCTGCCCGGAAGAGGCGTCCTGAAGCCGGCGGTCGGTCGCGTCGACGGCGTCGCCAAGGTGACGGGCGCCAAGCTCTATGCGTCCGACTTCCGAGCCTCCGATCTTCCCGGTTGGCCGGCCAATACGTCCTATGCTCTGCTGGTGCGCGCAGCGGACGCAACCCATGTTTATGCGGGCTTCGACCTGACGCGGCTGGGCAAGGCCGCTCAGCCTTCGGTGGTGGTGACGGCCGAGGATCTCGCGCGCATTGGGGTGCGCGTACCGGAATTCTACGCCGGCGATCTCTTCTGCCCGGCCGGCAAGACTCCGTCCTATCTCGGCCAGCCGGTGGCTTTGCTGATTTTCGAGACGTTCGACGCCTTCGACAGAGCGCGGCTCGTTTTGCGCGACGGCGATTTCCTAAAATTCGGCGCTGAAACCGGCCCGGTCGCCGTCCCGAACTACGGCGCGTTCCGTTTCACTCGCGTGGCCGGCGCGACGCCTGACGCTCCCGATATCTATTCGCCGCTTCAGGAAGGCTGGATAAGCCCCGGCATCCTTGAGAGTTCCGGACGGCCGATCTGGAAGCCGCTTCCGGTCGCCAAGGGCGGCGAGTACGTCAAGGGCGCGACCCATGGCGAGGCGATACGCGCGGAGCTTGCCGCCAAGAACCCGGCCGTCCTGACGCTCGACCGTGAATTCGAGACGCAGTCGGTGGATCCGATGTTTCTCGAGCCCGAATGCGGGCTTGCGTGGTATGACCCGCATGCCGAGAACCTCGAAATCGTGCTGGGCGTGCAATCGCCCCTGGAAGCGACTGAGGCGGTCGCGTTCCTCCTCGGTGAAGCGAAGGCCGATTTCAAGCCGAAGAACATCGATGCCCAATTCGCCTATGTTGGCGGGGGCTTTGGCGGCCGCGACCACACGCCGTTTCCGCTCTACGTGGCGCTGGCCGCGATGTTCTATCCGGGCCATGCGGTTCGCCTGGCGCATGATCGCCTTCAACAGTTCCAGGGCGGCATCAAGCGCCACGCATTCAAGATGCGGTCGCAGATCGGCGTCGATCGGGCGAGCGGTATGATCACGGCGTTCGCGGCCGACCACGTCCTCGACGGCGGCGGCCTGATGAACTACTCGATCAGCGTTGCCGTGGTCGGCGCTACGGGCGCGATCGGCATCTACGATATTCCCAAGGTCGACGTGACAACGGTCGCCGTTCATTCGCGTGGCGTCACCGCCGGATCCATGCGCGGCTATGGAACGCTGCAGACGATGACCGCGCTTGAGGTGCTGGTCGACGAGGTGGCGACCGCGCTGCCGATCGATCCGATCGAGTTCCGCCGGCGCAACGCATTGCGACCCGGCGGCCGGACAATGACCGGCAATCCCTATTCGGTCTCGGTGCGCACCCAGGAAATCCTCGACAAGCTCGACAATCATCCGATCTGGCAAAAGCGCGCTGAAGAGAAGGCGCGTGCAAAACCAGGGTTCCTCGTCGGCGCCGGTGTTGCTTGCTCCGCCAAGGACTACGGAACGGGCGCGGATTGTTCGCTCGGATCGATCCAGATGGATCCAGAAGGCCGCATTTCGATCCACGGCGACGCCGTGGAGATGGGTAACGGCATCGGAACCGCCCTCGCCCATCGAGCCGCGCTCCATATCGGCGGCATCGCCGACGAGGTGACGGTGGCGCAGGTCGATGCGTTTGACGAGCTCGAACTCACGACGTCCGGCGACGCCTACACGATCACCCAGGCGGCCCAGGACGAAGCGGCGAAGAACCCGCGCTGGGTGCCGGCGATCAGTTCGGCTACCAGCGCCTCGATCGGCGCCCACGTCGGAACTCAGGCGGTAGCGGAGGCGGCGCGGATCATATTCCGCTTCGGACTGTGGCCCGCTGCGCTCTCGCTTTGGGGCATCGAATGGACCGATCCGAGAGCCAAGCAGTCGGATGAGGCCTACTGGCAGGGGGAGACTTTGATCATGGCCGGCCTTTCCCCGCTGCCCTTGTCGGCGATTGCCGCAAGGGCGCATGCCCAGAAGGGCGTGACAGGCGCCATGGCGCACGCCTTTTCGCGCTGGGCCTGGTCGCAGGGAACATTCGACATTGCCGGCGAGGATTGGTCGGCCGACATCGACGCGCTGGCGGTGCGTTACGGAGGCGGCAAGTTCACGCGCCTTGATCGCAAGCAGGTGGCCTTTCCGCCCACCGACTACAATCGGATCGGCACAGCCTTTTCGTCGCTTTGCGGCACGCTGGTTCGAATCGAGATCGAGCGGGCGACCGGCGCGCTCCGCATCGCGAAGGCCTACAGCGTCCTGGAATGCGGCAAGGCGCTCGTTCCCGAGGTGGTGCTTGGGCAATCTCACGGCGGGTTCGCGATGGGCGTGGGTTACGCGCTGCTCGAGACTCTGCCCCCGTTCGAGGACGGGCCCGGCAACGGGCAATGGAATCTCGGCCAATATCTCGTGGCGCGCGGATCCGATTTGCCGCTGCATGACCTGGAGATCGAGATTCTGCCCCCGCTCGCATCAAACGAACCGCCGAAAGGCATGGCCGAGGTGGTGATGATTCCTGTCGTTCCGGCGCTGCTGAACGCCATCTTCGACGCGACGGGGCATCGCTTCCAATCGCTGCCGGTCACTCAGGATATGCTGAAGCGAGCGCTCGCATGACGAAACTTGCCCTGACGATCAACGGTCGCGCTCACGGCCCCATGGACGTGCGCGACGATCTGACGATGAACGATTTCCTGCGCGAATTCCTGGGGATGACGGGCACCAAGTTCGGATGTGGCGCCGCACAGTGTCTGAGCTGCGTCGTCATCGTCGATCTGCCGGACGGGACCAGTGAGACCAACCCGACCTGTGTCGCATCGGCGGCAAGCTTCGACGGCAAGAAGATCCGCACCATCGAGGGACACGCCGAGAACGGCCAGCTGACCGTGCTGCAGAAAGCCTTCATCGAGCATTTCGCGTTCCAGTGCGGCTATTGCACCCCGGGTTTTCTCAACGAGGGTCAGGTTCTGCTGGAGCGATTGGCGAGAACGCCGGTGGCCCGCGCCGATCTCGAAACAACCATTGCCGAAGCGCTCGACGGCCACCTTTGCCGGTGTACAGGATACGTCAAATATCACGAGGCCATGCGGGACGTGATTCTCGCCAACCCCCGGCGTTTTCTGAAGGGGGGCTGAAGATGAGCCCCGAATGGCCGCGCCCGGTCCTGATCCTGGCATTGACGCCGGTCAACGTCGCGGCGGCTGGCGCGGCTGGGTGAGCCGGGTCGGGCGCCGGTCCGAATAGGCTGGCCTCGCCGGCGCGTTTCTCGGCCATCACCAATATCAACCAGCGCTCGGCCGCTTATGATGGCCGCGGCCAGTCCACTCTTTCGCGTCCGCGCCCCATGGGGTAATGGCGCGGGATCTTCTCTGGATGGCAGACACACATGATACGTCTCGATAACATCGGTAAACAGAACGGCAGGCAGATCGTCTTCGTCGAGGCGTCGGCGGCGCTCCAGCGAGGCGAGAAGGTCGGGCTGGTCGGCCCTAATGGCGCCGGCAAAACGACGCTCTTCCGGATGATCACGGGGCAGGAGCAGCCTGACGAGGGTCAGGTGGTCGCCGATCGAGGGATCACCATCGGCTATTTCAGCCAGGACGTCGGCGAGATGTTCGGCCGCAGCGCCGTCCTGGAGGTGATGGACGGCGCCGGCCCCGTGAGCGCTGTCGCGACCGAGTTGAAGGAACTGGAAGCCGACATGGCGGATCCGGACCGCGCGGATGACATGGAGGCCATCATTGAGCGTTACGGCGAGGTGCAGGCGCGCTTCGAGGACCTTGGAGGCTACGCGCTCGAGGGGCGCGCGCGAGAAGTCCTGGCGGGCCTCAGCTTCAGCGAGGAGATGATGGACGGCGACGTGGGCGCGCTCTCCGGCGGGTGGAAGATGCGCGTGGCGCTGGCCCGCATCATTCTGATGCGTCCGGACGCGATGCTCCTGGACGAGCCGAGCAACCATCTGGACCTCGAAAGCCTGATCTGGCTGGAGGACTTTCTCAAGGGTTATGACGGCGCGCTGCTGATGACCTCGCATGATCGCGAATTCATGAATCGCATCGTCACCAAGGTGGTGGAGATCGATGGCGGCGCGCTGACGACCTATTCGGGCGACTACGAATTCTATGAACAGCAACGCGCGCTGAACGAGAAGCAGCAGCAGGCCCAGTTCGAGCGCCAGCAGGCGATGCTCGCCAAGGAGATCAAGTTCATCGAGCGCTTCAAGGCGCGTGCTTCCCACGCCGCGCAGGTGCAAAGCCGGGTGAAGAAGCTGGACAAGATCGAACGGGTGGAGCCGCCCAAGCGCCGCCAGTCGGTCGCCTTCGAGTTCCCGCCGGCGCCGCGCTCCGGCGATGACGTGGTGAGCTTGAAAAACGTGCACAAGCGTTACGGCAATCGGAGCATCTATGAGGGTCTTGACTTCGTGGTGAGCCGCAAGGAGCGCTGGTGCGTGATGGGCGTCAACGGCGCCGGCAAGTCCACGCTGCTGAAACTGGTGGCCGGCTCCGCACAGCCGGACAATGGCACGGTGGCCTTGGGTGGAAGCGTCAAGATGGGCTATTTCGCCCAGCACGCCATGGATCTGCTCGACGGCGAGCGCACGGTGTTCCAGTCGCTGGAGGACTCGTTCCCGCAGGCGGGGCAAGGCTCGCTGCGGGCGCTGGCCGGCTGCTTCGGATTTTCCGGCGACGACGTGGAGAAGAAGTGCCGGGTTCTGTCGGGCGGCGAAAAGGCCCGGCTGGTCATGGCCAAAATGCTCTACGATCCGCCGAACTTCCTGGTGCTGGACGAGCCCACCAACCATCTGGACATCGTTACAAAGGAGATGCTGATCACGGCGCTGTCGGAGTACGAAGGCACCATGCTGTTCGTCTCACACGACCGGCACTTCCTGGCGGCGCTGTCCAATCGGGTGCTCGAACTGACGCCGGAGGGCATTCACCAATATGGGGGCGGCTACACGGAGTATGTTGCGCGGACAGGCCAGGAGGCTCCCGGACTACGAAGCTGACGCGGGCGCCCACCCGGACGATCACCCGCCGGGCGAGACTGTCAGCTGAGCTGACGGCGATCCGGCAGCTCGAAGGGGGACTTAAAGACGGCGCCTGCTCCCAGCTCCCCTTCGATCTCCAGCAGCCGGTTGTACTTGGCGATGCGCTCGCTGCGGCAAGCGGAGCCGGTCTTGATTTGGCCGCCCCCCATGGCGACGGCGAAATCCGCCATGAAGGCGTCTTCGGTCTCGCCGGACCGGTGCGAGATGACGTAGCGCCATCCGGCTTCGCGGCATAGGCCGATGGCCTGGATCGTCTCGCTGACCGTGCCGATCTGGTTCAGCTTGATCAGCACCGCGTTCGCTGTCTTCTCAGTAATGCCTCTTTGAATGAAGACGGGATTGGTCACAAAGATGTCGTCGCCGACGATCTGGATGCGGCCGCCTTGCGTTGCCGTTTGTTTGGCGAAGCCTCCCCAATCATTCTCATCGAACCCATCCTCGATAGAGACGATGGGATAGGCGTCGATCCAGCGTTGGTACAGCGCGATCATGTCGTCGCTCGATTTCAGGCCCTGACCTGATTTGGCGAGATGGTAGGCGCCATCGGCATAAAAAGAGCTGGCCGCCGGGTCGAGGGCGATGGCGATATCCTTGCCGGGCGCAAAGCCCGCGGCTTCGATAGCCTCGACGATGAGTTCGCAGGCTTCTTCGTTGCTCTTGAGGTTGGGCGCGAAGCCGCCCTCGTCGCCGACCGACGTGGCGTAGCCCTTCTTGGTCAGAATCTTGGCCAGCATGTGGAAGGTTTCAGCGCCATAGCGCAACGCCTCGGCAAAGCTCGGGGCGCCAACCGGCATCACCATGAATTCCTGAAAATCCACGCTGTTATCGGCGTGCTTGCCGCCGTTGAGAATGTTCATCATCGGCACAGGCAGCCGTGTCGCGCCGGGACCGCCGAGATAGGCATAAAGGGGCAGCCGCGAGGTTTCGGCCGCGGCCCGCGCCACGGCCATCGAAACGCCTAAGATGGCGTTGGCGCCGAGCCTCGCCTTGTTGGGCGTGCCGTCGAGCGCAAGGAGAAGGGCGTCGATGTCAGCCTGCCGGACCGGGTCACGGCCAACAAGCTCCGGGGCGATCAGTGTGTTGACGTTGGCCACGGCCTTAAGGACGCCTTTGCCGCCATAGCGGGATTTGTCGGCGTCGCGTAATTCGACCGCTTCATTCGCGCCGGTTGACGCCCCCGATGGCACAGAAGCGGACACTCTGATGTCGTTATCGAGCCCCACATGCACGCGCAGGGTCGGATTCCCCCGCGAGTCGAGAATCTCATGGGCGGTGATCGAAGAAATCCTACTCATAGCGGACCTCCTTGGTGGCAGTCGGCATCGGCGCCGAACGCGCGGGACGGCGGAAATCGATCGTGCATTTATTCGTTGGGCCAGAGAATGATCCGTTGGCCGACATTGCTGTTTCCAGTCAGTGACACATCAAAACCGGAATGGCGGTCGCCTCCAATATTCGCGAAGTGGCGCCGCCCAAAACCCACTCCAGCAATCTATTTCGACGATAAGCGCCCATCACGAGAAGATCGGCTCCGAGCTCGGTTGCCGCGGATAAAATACAATCGCCGATGTTTTGATGATCCTGCTTCACACTTAGGACGACGGCGTCGAGGCCATGCTCCAGCAGAAGCGCCTTGGCGCCCTGCGCCTCGCCGGAGCCGTCATCCTCTGCGACCACGACGATCGAGATTGCTTTTGCGCGCGCCAGCCAGGGCAAAGCCGCCAGCACCGCCCGCGCTGCCGGCTGCCCCTCTTTCCAGGCGATGGCGATGCGCGGGTTGTTTGGCGCCAGGCCGTTCTCCGGCGTCAGCAGGAAAGGGCGACCCGTATCGAAGATCGCCGCGTGCAGCGCCTCCCGGCCATCGGCGGTATGATGAGGGCGCCGCGCTGGATCTGGCTTCCCGAGAACGATCAGGTTTGCGTTCCTGCCGAGATCGGCGACCTCGCCGCGCAGATCTCCAAGGACGTTGAGCCATGTCGCAGCCGCGTAATCGGAGTCTTTGCGATCAGCCAACCATGCATCGAAGATCGCTTTAACCGCGGATGCTTCGTGCTTGTTGACGTTTTCAATTTCCTCGCGACGCGCATCGGAGAGGATTTCTTCCCCAACAATAATGGTCGCCAGCGGGTCGACCCTGACGTGAAGCACGTCGATCCGGTCCGCCTGCTCGATGTTCGCCGCCATGTCGGCCATCGCCAGAGTGGCCGCGGCTGAGCGCTCATGCGTCAGAATTGCGAGAATGCCATGCGTCATTTTTCTCCTTCCGGCCCTATCCGACCTCAAAAATGGGTTGACCGCAGATTGACGCCCGTCGCGAGAAGATAGCCGAGCCAGACAAAGAGCAGACAGAGAAAAACAGAAAAAATGACATAGGCGCTGGCGCGGATGAGTTCACCCGATTGAGCCAGCTCCAAGGTCTGGAGACTGAAGGACGAAAAGGTCGTGAACCCTCCGCAAATGCCGACCATGACGAAAGTCCGGATCTCCGGCGATACAGAAAAGCGTCCATCCGCGCCGGTGAGATTGGCGAACAATCCAATGAAAAATGACCCGCCAATGTTGATCAGCAAAGTGCCCCAGGGGAACGTCGGCCCCGTGAGGCTTGCGACGAAGGAGGCGAACCAGAAGCGGGCCATTCCTCCGAGCGCGCTCCCAAGGGCGACCCATAAATACGAAAAGATCATGTGATAGATGTCTCCAAAAGCAGAATCGAACCCGATGCGGCTTCCCGCCTTGCCTTCCCTTTTCCCGGTCGCAGCGCCGCCTGGCGTCGCCAGCGGCTTGCGCTTGCTGAAGTCAGTTGAGCGCCCTCTGCTCGGCGTGCCGTTGAGAATTAGGAACCGGAATCGAGAACAGGCTCGCGATCAATGCAAGAGCCAGCCATGGCGCTGCGAGCGTCCAAACGGCGATCACGATTCATGCCGGCGCTTGCGGAACCATTCAGGCTCCAAAAACGCGTCCGCGGCGCCCACGACTGGAATAGGCGCCCTTCCGGGCGCAAACAGCCACGAAAGCAGGTCGCCCCGACTGTGATGCTGGAAAAATGCACAAAGAACTCCTCTCCGCTGTTACGGCGCGGCAGGAGTCATCAGCCTCTTCGGCGATTTCGGGGAACCCCATCCCCATCGAATTCGGCAATTGTATTCAAGAAACAAGCGTTGGCAAGGCTGGAAATTTCGCTCGTGAGTTGCTGGCGCCTTTCAAAGAGACGGTGCGGAGATCGGCCAATGGTTGACAAGCGAGCGATGCCGCCTCCATCAAAGCGGAGCTTGAGAACGGCGCTTTTGGCGCTCATTCGAGGCCCAACCGAACGCTATTTTGCGCCAAACGCTATGGCCTGAAGGGACCGCGGGAGCCCTCGCGGTCTCTCCCTTCTCGTCCTCTGACCACAAGAGCAGGAACGCCCTGATGCTGACCGCAGCGACCCGAACTGAACTCGAAAGCCTGCTTGCCGACGATGCGCCCCACGGGGATCTTACGACCGACGCGTTGGGCATCGGGGCGGCTTTGGGCGAGATGAGGTTTGCGGCTCGCGACGCAATGACGCTCGCGCTTGCCGAGGACGCGGCGGCGATCATCGAACTCACCGGGTGCAGGGCTGAGCTTTTCGCGTCTTCGGGCGACGCGCTGCAAGCTGGCGCGCCTATCCTCGTGGCGCGCGGTCCGGCCGCCGGGATTTTGCGAAGCTGGAAGGTAGCCCAGACTTTGATCGAGATCTGGTCCGGGGTCGCGACGGCCGCGCGCGAGATGGTTGATGCGGCAAAAACGGCGTCGCCGCATATAGCGATCGCCTGCACGCGCAAGAACACGCCCGGCGCGAAGCGCTTCGCCGCCGCGGCGGTCAGGGCCGGCGGCGCGGCGATGCATCGCCTCAGTCTCTCGGAGACAGTGCTCGTGTTTCCGGAGCATCTCGCTTTCCTCGAGGAACCGCTCGCCGCGTCGCTCGCGCGGCTGCGACGCGCGGCGCCGGAGAAGAAGCTGGTGATCGAGGCGCCGACGATCGCAGCTGCGATCGCCGCGGCGGACGCGGGCTTTGACGTAATCCAGGCTGAAAAGTTCGCGCCGGCGGAGATCGCGGCGCTCGTTGCAAGACCTGCGACGGCGCAACGTCGGCCCGTGATCGCGGCGGCCGGGGGGGTTAACGTCGGGAACGCCGCCGCCTATGCCGCGGCGGGAGCCGACGTCCTCGTCACGTCATCGCCCTACATGGCGCGCCCGCGCGATGTGCAAGTGCGGATAGCCCGGACGCCCGGCGGGACGGATTAACTCCGCTCCCGGCATTTCGATGACCCTCACACAGCCTTCGCGCCGTCCCCTCGTGAGCCAGGGTACGGAACCGACGCCACGGGCGATGCCCGGCCCACATACATGTATGTCATCAGGCGCGGACCGGCGGCGTATTCTGTTCGCAGTTCCGAAATGTCGAAGCCGGCCGCGCGAATGAGATCATCGACTTTCCGGTCGAGGTGACAGCCCCCGGAGACGTGTCCCCAGACCGGCGTCAATCGTCGCTGCCAGCGTCCAACCGCCGGTTCAGGCGACAGGCCATGCTCGACAAAGAGCAAGGCGCCGCCCGGTTTCAACACCCGATGCATCTCGCGCAGCGCGGCAAGTGGATCCGGAATCGAGCAAAGCGTCCAGGTCATCACAAGCGTGTCAACGCTGGCGTTCGGCAGCGGGATGCTTGTCGCCGACGCCAGAACAAGATCCGCCGGCGCGCCAGCTTCGGCCGTTCGGCGGTGCGCCATCGCCAGCAGCGGTTCCGAGCGATCAAGGCCTATGATCGATTCGGCCCCGCCACCATAGAGCGGCAGATTCAGTCCGGAGCCGACGCCAATTTCAAGCACGCGGCCGCGCGCTTGCGAGACCAACTCCCGGCGATACTTCTCGAGCTGGCGCTGGCGCATCGTCAGATCGAGAAGCGGCGGGAGAACCCAGCGTTCGTAGAAATTCATGGCCAATCGCATTCGTTAAGAGCGGCAGATGCTCGATAACACGACCATTAGCCGCGGTTGTATCATCGGAGGAAGAAGCCAGCACCAAGGAAATCGGCAAATGAGCAGGCGCCAGGCTGTGCCGGGGCTGGATCTATGAACCCGGCCGCGGACATGATTTGCCTGACGGCCTGCCTATTTGGCGTAATGAAATCCAGCCGCTTGCAACTCTGGAAGCGTGGCCGCCGCCCCTGGCGTCACCACCACGCCGGAGATGAGGTGGTTCGTGAGCTCCGCGGCGAGGACTTCCTGAGACAGCGCGTCGGGATTGATCGTCGCCTCGACGAGTCTTCCCGCGATCTCCCAGATGGAGTTGTGGCAGGCGAGGAAAACGACGCCGCGCCGTTGCAGCGCCGGTATAGAATTGTTAGCCGCCGAGAAGACACCGTTCGCATTCTCATAGGCGTTGCCGTCAGCCAAAGCCGCGGATCTGTCCTTGACAAGTGTGTTGGTCTTGAACTTGCCGCTCGTCAGATCGGCGAGCTTGTACTTGTCCCACATCTCCTGATCGAACAGGGCGAGGTGAGCGCTGCCGTGCGTCGCCGAGACGACAAGGAAATCTGCGTGCTTGAACGACCAGACCTGGGCGTTGAGCGAATTGCGCATCACGTTGAGCCACGGTCCTCCCAGGTCGGTGTTGTCCCAAACCTGCCGGTGCGCTCCACCGTAGCTGATGACCTCCTTCAAGGCGTCATGATCCCATTGGTCTTCTTCGGTGAGGATCATCGGAACGGTCTTGAAATCACGCCGTCGCGGCGCCCTTGCGAGCCGCTCGCCAAATTCGCGCAGCATCGTTCCTTCGGGCGCGGCCGGCGTATTTCCGGCAGCGGCTTCAGCCTCGACCGGAGCTGAGCCCATCGCCGCCAGTCCGAGCCCGGAAGCGGCGCCCATTAGTATGAGCGCCTCCCGGCGATTGCTCGTGTTATTCATGACGCCGTTTCCTTCGCGGGCGAGAGTTATGAATTTGACAATGAAATTGCATGATTGGCGACATCCTCCGGCCCGCCGCGGGGCGGCGCCTTGGATAAGCCAGGCTATTTTCCGGCGCCTGCCGCGGGCTTTGATTTCAAATAATCGCGGGCGTCAGAGACGACCTGTTTGAACCCTTCGAAGTCAAGCGCCTGTGGCTCTTTGAAAGGTCCGATCAAAAACACGGGCGTGCCCTCCAATTGCAGGGCGTCGGCCTCTGCGAGATTGCGCTTCAGCAGAGCCGCGATCTCATCAGCATGCGTCTCGAGGTCCTTGTTCAGCCGGTCGATATCCGCGCCCGCCGCATGAACGGCCTGATTGATTTCGTTCTGGGTCGCGGGGCGACCCTTCATGCGCATGAGCGCGTTATGAACTTCGACATATTTCTCCTGCCATTTCGCCGCAAGCGCGATCCGCGCGGCGACAACCGATGAAGGCGCAAGGATTGGCCAATCCTTGTAGACGACGCGGATGTTGGGATCGCTGGCGACATATCTGTCGAGGTCGGCCGTGGATCGCCGGCAAAACGGGCAGTTGTAATCCAGAAAAGCCACAATCGTGATGTCGCCGCGCGGATTGCCCGCGACCGGCGCATCGGGGTCATCGAACAGCATGTCCTGCAAGCCAGGCTTTGCTTGCGCGAAGGCCGGCCCGGCGAGAGAGAGCGGCAGGTTCGTGAATCCGGCCAGGAGCATGGCGACGATCAGGCGTCCAGCTTGTTGCATCATGCCACAGATCCCGAGGCGTTAAAGTCGGCTGCCGCCAAAACGATCTGTTCTGGGCAAAAAGCAATTGAAGTTCTTGTGAAGCCGACGAGACAGTGGAGGGTTTCGTCGAGAACTGACCTTCAGGGCGTCGATGCGCCTTTGCAGTTGCGCCTCATCATAGTGAATTCGGCTGGCCCGCGCCTTGGCCCAATGCGCGGGCCGGGCAGTGCGACGCGCAGCGAAGACGCGAACGCGCAAGCGACGTCTCAAAGCCCCGAAACAACGCGCTCGAGCTTTTCGCGCACGAGCGTTGCAAGTTCGGTCAGGGCGGGGTTGCCTATGCTTTCCATCGATACCGCAGGATCAATCGCCGCGACTTCGACGGCGCCGTTTTCGTGTTGCTGTACGATGACGTTGCACGGCAGCATGACCCCGATCTTGTCTTCCATCGAGAGCGCTCGATGGGCGAGCGATGGGTTGCACGCGCCAAGAATCCGGTAAGGTCTGAAGTCGACGCCTATTTTTGCCTTCATCGTCTGGCTGACGTCAATATCGCTGAGAATGCCGAAGCCCTCGGCTTTCAGTCCCTCGGTCACTCGGCCGATTGCGTCCTCAAATGTGCCCGTGATATTGCGGCTGATGTAGTATTTCATGATATTCTTCGCTCCGTTCAGCCGGCGGTCCGGCAAGCGTTGCAGGCCGCGCTGTCCTATTTCTTCAGGCCGCAGGTGTTGAGCCCAAGCAGCGCATAGGCCGGGCAGAAGCTGAACAGGCCGGTCAGGACCGGTATGACGCCGACGTAGCCCCAGAGGCCAACCGTGCCGGTGGCGGCAAGACCGATCAAGACCGCGCCGACAAGAACACGGAGCGTGCGATCAATTGTTCCAACGTTCGCATTCATCAGGATCTCCTAAAATGAGAAGCAAAGCCTGCTTCTATATTGCGCAATCGGCGTTGCGATGGTCTTGGATCTTATTCGCATATCACGCGTAGCGCGACCTTCTTGGGCCGCCAGCCGGCATTCTTCTCATTAGCGCCTAATGCGCCATCAGGAGGCGCGGCGGCACGCCACCGGCTTCAAACGCTCGATTCCCAGCGTTTTCATGACGAAGCGCTCGTATCCCGGCTCGCTCGAGCCGGTGCGGATCTTGCGCAGGAAGTACTTTTCGAAGCCGACCTTCGCCAGATGCACCCAGTAGCCTTGGCTCGACCAGTTAACGTTTCGTGGCGGGATCTGCGGCAGGGCCACGAATGCGACGCCGCTGTCGCCGAAGTCGGCGAGACAGACGGCATTCCAGGTCGCTTCATGCGTTGGCTCCCGGTTGGCGATGAGATCCGCGATATTGCGCGCTGTGGCGGTCACCATAGATTCGATCATGTAGCCCGTCTTCGGCGTTCCTGTCGCGACCGGGGTCTGCTCGACTGGCGGGATGGCGGCGCAGACGCCAGCGGCGAAAATGTTAGGGTATTTCGGGTTGCGTTGATGTTTGTCAATGAGGATAAAGCCGCGCGGGTTGG
>NZ_CABFMQ020000084.1 GCF_901905185.1 Methylocella tundrae | reverse complement strand
GGGCGTCGTTGGATGATGCTGTTCTTCCATTTTCCTTAGCCTCGCTCGGGCAAAGGAAATCAGCTCGCCGAATCGACGCTAAATCTCAGACAAGACTCTTGACTGTGATTCGCGGAAGTGAGATTCTCGAATTCGCCAAAACACGAGAAGGGCTTCCGGAACTCCGTTTCGGGGGCCTTTTTCTTTTGCCTGTCACTCTCCTGATTGCTGGTTCTGAAATACGCTCACGTCATCAAGGCCGCTCTTTGGACGCGGCCTCGAATTCAAGATAAAGATCGCGCAGCCGGTTCAGCACAAAGTCTGCGAACTCTGGCGATTTCCGCCGATCGATCGTCAACGAAATGCGTGCGTCGCTGCGTGTAACCTTTGCGAGGCTGCCGCCCCCCGCCATGGGCCAGACCTCCATTTGGCTTTGATCCGAGCGCGGCTTCAAGGCCGCGAGCGCCTTTTTGAACCGCTCATCGCTGTCGAGACCTTGAAAGCCCGGGTCTGCGATCATCCGGCGGATGACGGCGCCTGACTTTCCATCCGCGAAGCGCTCGGCGAGCTCGATCCAGCCGCGCCGACCCGTGCCGGGAGCCGGTCCGATCGCATCAATGACTTCCGCCGGGATCTTGCTCACCACCGACAGCATGTTGGACAGATCGCTCTTGTAGATCGACAGCGCCGCCATGATCGTCGCGCGGCTGAACCGCTGTTCGAGGCGATGCGCGAAGCGCGCCTTTTCGACGTAAGACAGATCCTTCCGCTCGTGATTTTCCTGGCCTTGCGCAATGACGAGCTGCTCATCGGTCAACTCGCGCACGACGGCTTTGATCGACTGCCCCAGCGAAGCGACGGCTCGCAGCCGCCGATGGCCGAACGCGACCTGGAACCGCCCCGCCTCGCCGGGATGCGGCCTCACGAGGATCGGATTAAGCTGCCCATGTTCGCGAATGGCCTCCGCCAAATTCGCCACCGTCTCCGCCGACGCGGGCATGCGATCGGCGATGAATGACGGATCAATCAATGCCGGATCGAGTTCGACGATGACCTGCCCCGCTGTCAGTTTCCTCTCGATCTCGTCGGCGCGTTTTGCCCGTTCGCTGAACTCGCCAAGCGATTGACCAATCGCTCCGACGGGAGTCGCCGCCGGGTCCGATATCAAATCCGGAGAACCAAGGATCGGCCGCATGCGAAGCCGATTGACGCGAGGCGGCTCGCCGGCTGAGGATGGATCGGCCGGCGTCGTCGCGGCGGACTCGCTCATCTTGCCGGCGCCGCCGAGATTAGTGAAAAGTGCTTTTCGGCTCATGCCGCCCTGCCCCAGGCCTGACGGATCAGACCTTCAATTTCCGCGTTGACGTTATTGACCGATTCCATGGCCCTGTCATAGGTCGCCCGGGTGAACTGGTTTCTCTCGACCTCGAAGATCGTCTGATTGGTGAGGCCGGCGTCGGATATCGCCGTGCTTTTCAGCATGGGATGGATCAGGACGTGATCGCCAAAGATCGAACGAAGGAAAGCGACCATCTGGTTCTGCGGACCGTCACCGGGCTCGAAGCGCGTGACGAGATACTTCAACCAGTCATAGCTTGTCGACGCGCCGGCTCGCGAGACCTCGTCCAGCAGGTCTCCCGTCATTTGGAGGAACTGCCCCATCGACATGACGTCGAGCATTTGCGGGTGGATGGTGATGAGGACGGCGGTCGCGGCGGTGAGAGCCGAAAGCGTCAGATAGCCGAGCTGCGGCGGGCAATCGATCACGACAACGTCGTAGAGATTTTGCGCCTGGGCTATCGCCTGCCCGATCCGCGCGAAGAACAAGGTGTCGCCGGCGGCGCGCCGCATAAGCGCGCGAGGCGTGTCATGCTCGAATTCCATCAATTCGAGGTTGCCCGGAATGATGTGAAGGTCGGGAATGTAAGTTGCGCGCACGATCTCCGCGATGGGACGTTGGCGTTCATCGTAGCGGATCGCCCCATACAGGGTTTCGTTCTCGCCGACATGAAGCTCCGGCTGGTGGCCGAACAAAGCCGAGAGGCTGGCCTGCGGGTCGAGGTCGATTGCGAGAACGCGATAACCATGCAGCGCGAGATACTGCGCGAGATGGGCTGAGGTCGTCGTCTTGCCGCTGCCGCCCTTGAAATTCATGACGCTAATGACCTGAAGATGCTCTCCCGCGGCGCGGTGGGGAAGATAACGGCGGCTTCCGCGCGCGCCCTGGTCGAGATGCTTCCTGATTTCCTGGATCGCATCGACGGAATAGCTGCGGCGGCCATTCTTGATCGTGGGGGAAATGCCCTTCCCTTCCGCCGCCACCTGGCGCAAATATCCTTCGTGAATGCCAATCAGGTTCGCGGCCTCGGCCGGACTGAAATGCCGGATCGACTTTTCGGCTTCGGGCGGAAATATGCTGCGGTGATGGGCCTGGAGCTGGCTCGACAGTTCGGCGCCATGCTGCTGGATCAGCGCCCTCAACTCGGCCCGGGTGGGGGCTATGTCTGCTACGGGCGTCTTCGCCATGTCGATATCCGAATTCGGCTGGAGCGTCATCTGCGGAGTTTTACCGATATTGGAAAGTTTACCGCATTTCTTAAAACTGGACCGATTCTCTACGCTCTGCAAGCGCTTTTGAGTTAATGAACAGTTAACGCCGAGGATAGACGCCTGCTGTTGTTAGCCTTGGCTAACAATTATATATCGCTGGGCGATCGCTACCCATCCCGTTTGTTAGCCGCGGCTAACTCTTGATGCGTGGCAAATAGCGCTCAACCCAGAGGCGCCGCGCATTATGACAGGCTGTTTTTCAACATCATTGAGCGCACCGCGCGCCTGCCAGATCTGCGCTGTTGAAATTTCGCCTGGTGGCCGCGCCTGACCGGATCGGAAGGCCGCCACCTTGGTCGCCCCATGACATTGGCCTCCACTTGAGCCATTAGCGAACCCGCCCGGATGAGCCCACCCGTCTCACATCCCCTGAAGGATTAGCGCCGCAGTTACGAGGAATATGCTAAAAGCGGCGCCAGAAAGTGCTTGAAACGCAGCAAGGACGAGCAGGCGTCTATGCCATAGGCTCAAGGATTTCGATGTCAGAACAGCGATACATCAGATTATAACCGCCGCAACCAGGCCGTGCGCATTCCCATCGAATTCGAACGCCCTGATGATCGAACCGCCCGTGCACGCGAGCACATTGGCGGTCTTGGAGCCGATCGACGCGGATTTTCTGGAGATTGAGGACGATCCCGCCAAACCCAAAGACGTCTTCTGACGCGCTACTTGCTCGACACCGGCGTCACCGCAGGCTCATCAAAAATCACCGGGGCAGGGGCGCGCCAAATCTCCTGGGTCGGAGACGACAAAATCTGCGTCACCATGATTGTCGCAACGGAACTCGTGCGCCGGGCGCAAAGAAGGAAACTCGGCGGCGCCTGCTCTGCTGATCGCCGCCCATGCCTGCGCGCGACGCCGCTCTCGTCACGCAAACATGCGCGAGTTTCGATGCGGCGGCGACCGACGCTCGAGAATTGGTTGACGCAGCAGCTCATTTGCTCCGCATAGGATAATGGTTCGCAAATCCAGTAAGAGGAAAGCTGTCGGCCGCCGCCGGCGGTACGCCGGGCTCAAGACAGACTCATCACTGTCGCCAATCCGAGTTTCTTCGCGCGATCGAGAAGGTTTTTGACGGAGGAGGGCGACCAGTGGGCGCCGCCGCGCGGGGTGCGCTCGCGCATCGCCTCGAGCTGGGCGGCGATCTCGCGCAGGCTCATGTCTGGATTGGCCATGGCGATGCCAGAAACCAGCGTCGTCAGGCGGTCCTCCGCGGGCTTGCGCTGCGCGCGTTCGATGAGGCGCGGCTCGGCCAGATGCTCCCTGACAAGACGCCGCACCGCGCGGCGCAGGCGCTCGACCGTCCAGGGTCGCACGGGGCGCTTCAGATTGAGTACGCGCACGACGTCCTCCCAAGGGTGATCGGGACGCATCCGGCGCACCGTCGGCAGCCAGACGTCGACGGACGCGAGCAGGGCGTCGACGTAGGTTTTTGCGCGAGCGTCGGACACTTTCCGCAAAGCCTCGGGGCGACGCTCGCGCAGGCCCGGATTGCCCGAGCGCTTGCCCCGCGCCTGCGCGGCCTTGATCCCGGCCTTGGTTCTCTCCGAGATCAGCGCCCGCTCGAGCTGGGCCACGGCGCCCAGCACCTGCAGCGAAAACATGCCCTGCGGCGTCGAAGTGTCGATCGGATCACGCAGCGAGCGGAAATGCGCGCCGCGGTCTTCCAGTCGCTCGATGGTGTCAAGGAGGTGGCTCACCGAGCGCGCAAGGCGGTCGAGGCGGACCACGACCAGCACGTCGCCGGCCTTTATATCCCGCATGAGCCGGGCAAGCTCAGGCCGCGTCCGTGAGGCGCCGGAGCCGGTCTCACGATAGATCGCGTCGCAGCCGGCGAGCTTGAGTTCGTCCGTCTGCGCGTCGGTCGCCTGATCCTCGGTCGAGACCCGTGCGTAGCCGATGAGGCGGCCGCGCGGGGCAGGGGAGGCGTTTCGTGTCGCCGAACGGCGCATATTACAGTCCTTTAGACCCCAATGCGGGACTTTGCCGGCCGAATCAGCGCTTCGCGCGGCTGCCCAGACCGTTTGTACACACTCATAAGTTCTCAGTAAATGACCGTTTATCGGCGTCGCTAACTTGCCAAACGCGCGCCCTCGCGCCGCTCGCCAGAGGCAAAAGGCGTCTTTTTCAGCCGCAGAGCAGGGCAGGGGAGGGCGCGCGGCCCGGAAGGCGTGCTTATAGCTGGAACGCGCTTGGCTGGACCCTCTATGAAGCAGGCTGCTGCCATGGTACCTTGTCTGTGCTTGTTCTCGATGTTGATTCTTCTGATGTTTTATGCTTTTCCGCAAAGCCCCGCAAAATCCGCCCAGGCCGGGCCGGGCCGGACTTCCCGCGCGGCCGTCGCCGCCGCCGATCTCGCCAGCCTCCTCGTTCCGCTGTCGGCCGCCGACGACGCGCTCGCCCGCCTCGACGAACGCTTGCGCGCGAGCCCTGTGCGTGACGGCTGGATCGCCCGCGCCGATTTCACCGAGAGCTGCGCCGCCCTTTGGGCCGAGGGCGAACTCGTCCATCTCGAAGACCTCGTCCTCAATGACGCCGGCATGGACGCGCGCAGCCCCAGTCATGCGCTGACCCGCGCCTGCGCCTATCTGAACCTCCGCCGAAAAGCCTTCGCGCTCGATCCCAGGACGCAGCTGTCGCCCACGACGCTGCTCCGCCTCGCGGGCCGCGCCGCGCCGGCGCCATCGGCTGAAATGCCTGAAGACGACGAGAGCGACACGGTGACGGCGGACGATCGCGACGATCGACAAGACGCGGATCTTGCCGCCGCGCTCGCCGGACTCACCGCCGCGACAAAGGCGGCGGCGGGCGCGCTGGAGCGCGCCGGCGCAACGCCGCTCGCGCTGTCAAAAGACGCCTTCGTCTATGATGAACAATGGGACGAGGCCGGGCGCCTCGCGGCCTGGCGTCACGGCGTTGCGGACATCGACGACTTGCCGCCGCTTCTTGGCGCGCTCACCTTGGCGCACTCCTGGCGCGAGCTTGAGCCGATCCAGCGCCAGGGTTGGCTCGCGCCGCTCCTCGCCGCTCTCCATCTGCGCCGGCGAGGCCGCGCGAAAGCCCATCTCTTATGCCTCCATCTCGGCCTTCGCGCGCTTAGGCCGAAGCCGGGATCGGCCAAAACCATGAGGGCCCGCCTCCATCAGGGCCTCGCCATCGTCGAGGCGGCCGCCCGCGAGGGCCTCGCCCAGCACGACCGCCTGATGCTGGCGCGCCAGCTTCTCGAGCGAAAGTGCAAGGGCCGCAGGGCATCCTCAAACATGCCGCGCCTCGCCGAGCTTCTCATCAGCAGGCCGGTCGCCACCGTGCCGCTCATCGCCAGGGAGCTCGGCGTCAGCCAACAGGCCGCCCAGGGCCTCGTCGCCGAGATCGGCCCAGGGCTGCGCGAAATCACCGGCCGCAAACGCTACCGCGCTTGGGCCGTCGGGTGAGGCTGGCCCGCGCGCGCATAGCGCTGCGTCCAGCGCCCACGGGCTTTTGAAGCTCGCGGAGCAGTCGGATCATACAATCATCGAGGACAACATCTTCGCTGAGTTCCCGCGCCGCGCCTTGCGGCTGTCGATGGCCTGGATCGCGTCGTCCGCGTCATTCGTCGGCGGCCATCTTTCCGCCGACCTCCTTTTCTCCGTTCTGAAGGACGGCGATTATCGAAAGCTTATCGACGGACTGCGCGAACGCCTGCCGCATGCGACGGGCAGGACAAGCGCGCGGCTGAAATCCATCGGGATCGCGCCATGGATCGAGCCTCGGACCGGCATATTCTTGGGAGCCGCCTCGCTGAAGGTCTCGACCCCGCCGACATTGCGCGCCGCGCGCTTGCCAGCGACATCGTCGTTGCGCCCGGCAATGTGTTCGGCCGTTCTCAGTCTGCGTGCAATTTCCTGGGCTTCAACGTGTCTCAATGCGCCGAGCCGCGGATCTTCAAAATGATCGCCGCGACGATGGGCAAATGAGACGAAAGGTTTCCCTTCCCGCCGCCCGTAGCCCGCCTGCCAATATGATGGCGATCGTCTTCCTGTTTTGGTACATAGGTCATGTGCGCATATCCAGCCGACGGCCGCAAACCCGCGCAACGAGCAAATGACCGACGCAAGCCAGAAATCGCGTTCCAGGGACAGCTCCGACGGATCGTCCGCATTTTGGCGGACGCAGGAGATGCTGCTGATCCAGCAAATCATGGGGCGCATCGGCAAAGGGTTGCAGATCGAGCAGATCCTGCGCGAGATGCTTCAACTGATGTCGGAGATGCTTGGGCTGAACCGCGGCAGGATCGTTCTTTTTGACGCCGACACCGGCGCCTATCGCATCCGCTACTCATACGGGCTGACCAAAGAGGGAGCCGAGAGAGGAGCCTATGCGCTGGGCGAGGGCATAACAGGACGCGTCATCGCCCGCGAGCAGCTGATAGTGGTGCAAGACATCGACAGGGAGCCGGCTTTTCTGGCGCGGGCCGTCGAACGTCGCAAGCTCCCTGAGGGACCGGTGTCCTTCATAGCCCTGCCTGTGCGCATCGACCAGAAGACGGTCGGGGCTTTGGCGTGTCACCGGATTCGTCATCGCAACCGCGCGCTTTCCGATGACATGACGATACTTCGCATCTTCGCGACTCTTGTCGGGCAGATCCTGGAGCTGAACGCGAACCTTGAGAAGAAGACGCGCGCACTCGAGCAACACAATGACATGCTGGCGCGGGCTCTCGAGACGCGGACGGCGGGATATGGCATCATTGGCACGTCGCCGCTTTTGTTGAAGGCCATCGCCGAATTGGAGCAGGTCGCTTCGGCAAACGCGCCTGTGCTTTTGCTCGGCGAGTCGGGCACCGGCAAGGAATTGTTTGCGCGCGCCCTGCATCTTGCGAGCCCGCGCCGCGACAAGCCGTTCGTCAAGGTCAATTGTGCGGCGATCCCCGACGCCTTGTTCGAATCCGAATTGTTCGGACATGAGCGTGGCTCCTTTACGGGGGCGACCGAGGCTCGGGCGGGCTGGTTCGAACAGGCCAATGGCGGCTCCATCTTCCTCGACGAAATCGGCGAACTGCCGTTGACGATGCAGACAAAGCTCCTCCGCACCCTTCAGGAAAGCACGATCACGCGGCTTGGCGGAAAGCGCGAGATCAAGGTGGATATGCGCATCGTCGCCGCCACCAACAAGAGTCTTCAAGCAGAGGCCTCCGAGGGGCGCTTCCGGCCGGATCTTTACTACCGTCTCAACGTCATTCCGATCCAGTTGCCGTCGCTCTCCGAACGGCGCGGCGATATTCCGGCGTTGGTGATGCATTTCGTCAATCGAGCCAATGTGACGAACCAACGCAACGTCAATCTGACGGCCGACGCCATCGAACGCCTCAAGGATCATCGCTGGCCCGGCAATATCCGTCAGCTGTCGAATCTGATCGAACGCGTCGTGCTACTGGCGAACAAGGCGATGTTGACAGGCGCCGATATCGAGCTGTTTCTCGCGGGCGACAGCAACACTCCAACCGGTCAATATGCGGGAGAAGGAGCGTTGTCCCAGACGCCTGCTTTTGCGCCGCCATTTCCGCAAATGGTCCGCCCCTATCTTGGCGCAGGCTCGCATTCGGCCGCGGACCTTCAGCGCGCCGTGCTTCAGTGCGGCGGCAACAAGTCGCGGGCCGCGCAAATGCTCGGACTGACTGCGCGGCAACTCGCCTATCGTTGGCGTAAATGCGGGCTTGATAGCGCTTGAGGCGGTTAAGCGGATTATGTATCTGAAATATCAACAAATTGTCGACATTGTTTACATTGTGTAGATTTTTTCCGAATAGTGCTTTCGCGAAATTTCAGTCAACATATTGATTATTCTAGTATATATGCAGAACCGTAGCGTCTGGCATGTCCTTTGATAACACTATGTCCGAGTGCATTTCACACTCTTTCAATCTGGACATATTGAAGGGACGCCCGATGGACGCCGCAACAGAAACGCAGACGACCGCCAAGGCTTATTTGCGGCCGATCGATCGCGATGGCCTCATGGCCTTCGCCGAAAAGGGACGGGCCGATCCGAAAAGACGCGGCACGAATGTTGTCCACACGGTCTCCGACGGGCAATATCGCACCCTCAGCTACGTCGGCTCACACCAGCCGGTTGTCGTCGACGAGCCGCTGTATCTCTTCGGTCAGGACACGGCGCCGGCGCCAGGAGAGATTGTGTTGTCGGCGCTTGGCGGATGTCTTGCGGTCGGGATCACGGCCGTCGCCACCTGGAAGAACGTCAGGCTTTCTCGGCTGGAGCTCTTCCTCGAAGGTGACATCGGCAATCCAGCGGCGTGGGGCGCCGGCGGCGCGCAAATGCAGCCCGCGCAAATGGGCTTCCAGGAGATCCGCGTCAAAGTCGCAATCGAAGGCGACGCCATCCGCGAGGAACTCGACGCCATCGTCAAGCAGGCGAACATGTATTCGCCGGTCGCGAACACCATGCGCAATCCAATCCCGTTCAGCATCGGTCTTGCCGACTGATTAAGCGCCAGGGAAGCTGTCCGCGGGCTTCCCGTCGCTCTCAAGTCGATCCCGCCGGAGGTTTCGAATGAACAGCGCCATGGCTTTGACGCCTCACGATCAGACCGAGTGGAGCGCAGCCGCCGTCATCGATGGGACGATCGCGATCGCCAAAGGCCCTTTGAAGGCCGCCGCGACCCGCATAGATCACGGCTATTATCCGCTCGACATCATGGGCTCCCTTGGCCAGGCTGGAGCTCTGGGCGCCCATCTCGATTGCCACGGCAATAACGTCGCCCTCGCCATCAAAGCGGCGCAGGCGGTAAGCCGGTCCTGTGGCGCGACCGGCTTCCTGATGTGGGCGCATGCCGTCTGCGGTCTCTATATGGAGCGCTCCGGCAATCCGGCGCTAAACGGAACAGCCCTCGATCAGCATGCCCGAGGACTGACCTTCGGCGGCACGGCGCTATCAAATCCGATGAAGGCGCTGGCCGGCATCGAGCCTATGCTGCTGCGGGCCGAGAAGGTTCCTGGCGGCTATTGCGTCAACGGGTCGCTGCCTTGGGTCAGCCACATCGGGCCGGGTCAATATTGCGGCGCCGTGGCCGGAGTTTATAGGAACGGCGAACGGTCACATGAGATTCTTTTCATCCTACGCTGCGATGAGCGCGTCGTTCTGCGGTCCTGCCCGACATTCTCGGGGATGGAGGGGACGAGCACTTTCGGGATCGGGCTCAAGGATTATTTCGTCGGCGACGACGATCTCGTCGCCGACCCGGCGCGGCCGCTGATCGCAGAAATCCGCGCGGTCTTCGTCCTTTTGCAGGCGGGCATGGGAATGGGCGTCGTGCAAGGAAGCATCGATTCGATCCGAGAAGTCGAGCCCGCGCTCGGGCATGTCAACCAGCATCTCAGCGACCGGCCCGATGAACTGCAGGCGGAATTCGACGACCTCGGCGCGCGGGTGATGAAGCTTGCCGAAACGCCTTACGACGGGTCGAAAGACTACCTTCTCGACGTCCTCGACGCCCGCGTCCAGTGTTCGGAACTGGCGTTGCGCGCATCGCAATCGTCTCTGCTCCATCAGGGCGCGAAAGGTTATCTCGCCTCAGCGGCGCCTCAGCGCCGGGTCCGAGAAGCGCATTTCGTCGCCATCGTGACGCCGGCGATCAAACATCTGCGCTGGGAGATGGCGCGACTTTCTCAAGAGGTGCTTCCCGCATGAATGAAGATCCCACGCAAGATCTTTTGCCTTGGCGCCAATACATCTGCCGCGCCTGCGGAGTGATCTATGACGAAGCTTTGGGCGACCCGGACAGCGGTCTCGCGCCTGGCACGCGCTTCGAGGACATCCCCGATGATTGGGCGTGTCCGCTCTGCGGCGTCACGAAGACCGATTTTGAACTCTTTGTCCGACGCGAGGCGCCAGCGCTGGCTCCTGCGTCGTCGGGATCAAGAGACATCGGCGTCGTGATTGTCGGAGCCGGCGCGGCTGGCTGGGCGGTGGCCGAAGCCATCCGGGCGCTCGATGTGACGAAGCCGATTGCTCTCGTCACCGCCTGTGCCGGGGACGCCTACAACAAGCCTGAACTCTCGGGCGCGATGGCTCGAGGATCATCGGCCGAGACGCTTCGCCGCGAGCTTGGATCTGATATTGCGGAGCGTCTCGGCGTGGGGCTGCTGAGCGGCTCTTTCGCCGTCGGAATTTCTCCCGCGCAACATCAATTGCGCACGACGCGTGGGACGCTGCGCTACACGCACCTCATCCTTGCGCAAGGCGCCCGTCCGTCCCTGCCATCAACTTTGCCGGCGGATCTTTGCTGGCGCGTCAACGATCTGGAGGCCTGGTCAGGGTTGCAGCGCCGGCTCGCCGACCGTCCCAAGCAGGTCGCGATCGTCGGCGCCGGCATGATTGGCTGCGAACTGGCCGAAGATATTGCGCGCAGCGGACACAGCGTCACGCTCCTTTGCAGAGACGCCGGACCGCTTGCCGGACTGCTTCCAGAATACGCCTCGCGGCGGCTGCGGACATGCCTCGAATCCCTCGGCGTCCGCTTCATCGGTCCGATCGAGGTAAGTGCGGTTGACCGCGCCGGCGATGGCTTGAGCATCTTCACGCAATGTGGGCGCAAGATCGACGCCGATGAACTGATCGCGGCGACAGGATTGGTCACGCAATCGCGGCTTGCCCGCAACGCCGGCCTCGTATTCGATCGCGGCGTCGTCGTCGACAGGCTCACGCTGCGCACAAGCGCGCCCGACATCTACGCCCTCGGAGACTGCATCAGCATCAATGGCTCGCCATGCCGCTTCATCGAGCCCATCGCCAAACAGGCCGACGCCATCGCGCATCATCTGCTTGGCAAGGCGCACCAGGGCTACGATCATCGCTCGCCGGTGATCCGCTTGAAGACGCGCTCGATGCCGCTCGTCATGTACGGGACGCCGCATCCGGACGGCGAGTGGCGCATCGTGGAAGACGACACCGAGCGGCTCGTCATGGAGCAGTGGCAAAATGGTGAACTCACATCGCGACTGGCGGCATGAGGCGCAGTGGCGGAGCCCAGGACGCATAATGATCGATAGATCGTTGAGCCAATAGATGCAAACCGATCGAGCCGAGCGCTAAACCTGGAGCCCAAGAGATGCACGGCGACGACAATATCTATCGGCCCTTTGATGCAGAGGTTGCGCTCGGACGCTGCTGCTGCGGGGCGCATGATAGCCAGCCCGATCATGACGCAGAGCTGGCGAAGGCGGGAAGCCGCCGCGCCGGCGACCCTGAGGCGCTGACTTGTGACGTCGTCGAGGCGGCGGCGGTCAAGGCGCTTTTTCCCAATGACGCGCTGCGCCGCAAATTTCTCTCGGCGGTCGGCAAAGCCAGCGCCATGGCGGCGATCGCTAGCGTCGTGCCGATCTCCGCACTAACCGCGATGGCGGCGGAAGCGCGGGGGCCGATCGAGAAGAGGGAGCTGAAGATTGGATTTATACCGATCAGTTGCGCGACGCCCCTCATCATGGCCGTTCCGATGGGTTTCTATCGCGAACAGGGCCTCAACGTCACCCTGTCCAAGACGGCCGGCTGGGCTCTCGTCCGGGACCAGATGCTGAACGGCGAACTCGACGCCTCCCATTTCCTTGCGCCGATGCCGCTCGCGATCACGATGGGACTCGGCTCGTCGCCGCAACCGATGCGCGTCGCCGCCATGGAGAACATCAATGGGCAGGCGATCACGCTCGCGCTGAAGCATCGCGACAACCGCAATCCGAAGAACTGGAAGGGAATGAAGTTCGCAATTCCCTTTGAATATTCGATGCATAATTTCCTTTTGCGATACTATCTCGCCGAACACGGAATCGATCCCGATCACGACGTTCAGCTACGGATCACGCCCCCAGCAGAAATGATCGCTAATCTTCGCGCGGGCAACATCGACGGATTCCTCGGTCCGGAGCCGTTCAACCAGCGCGCCATTTATGACGAAATCGGTTTCATTCATATTCTCTCCAAGGACATATGGAACGGCCATCCTTGCTGCGCTTTTGGCGCATCGAGCGCTTTCATCGAGAAAAATCCCAACACCTTCGCCGCCCTCATGCGCGCGATGTTGAAAGCCTCGGCCGCTGCCAACAGCCCGGCAAACCGCGCGGATATTGCGAAGGCGATTTCGCCGGCGCAATATCTGAACCAGCCCGAGATCGTGGTGAGACAAGCCCTGACAGGCCGATATGCCGACGGTCTCGGCAATGTCCGCAACGAGCCCGATCGATCCGGCTTCGATCCAATTCCTTGGTATTCGATGGCGACGTGGATGCTGACGCAAATGAAGCGTTGGGGCTATGTCAAGGAGCATATCGACTACAACAAGCTCGCCGAACAGGTCTTCCTCTTGACCGACGCGCGGCGCCTGATGAAGCAGCTTGACATAGGCGCCGACGCAGACGCCCTGACGTCAGGTTATCGGTCATTCGACGTCATGGGGAGAACCTTCGATCCCGCTCAGCCAGCGGCCTATCTCGACGGCTTCGCCATCAAACGAAGCTGACGCACAAGGACCCTCCCCATGGACAACGCTCTTCGCCTCAGGGCGGCAATTCTCTCATTGGCTCTTCTTTTGGCGCTCCTTGCCGTCTGGCAGATCGCCACGAGCTCCGGACCGGCCGCGAAGCAGGCGGCGATGACGCTCGCGCAGGCCGAATACGCCGAGCTGATGGGCATGAAATCGGAGGCTGAGAGCGGCGACGCCAAGGTCAACGGCTTTCCAACGCCGGCGCAGTTCTTCGTGGTCGCCGCGGAACAGTTGCGCCATCCGTTCTATGATAATGGGCCTAACGACAAAGGGATCGGGCTGCAACTCGCCTATTCGCTGGGGCGCGTGGCGTTAGGCTATCTGATCGCCGTCCTTGTCGCGATCCCGCTTGGCTTTGCTATCGGCATGTCGCCTCTGATCTATCACGCCTTCGCTCCTTTCATTCAGGTCCTTAAGCCGATATCGCCGCTCGCCTGGATGCCGATCGCGCTCTACACGATCCGTGACTCGTCAATATCCGGTATCTTCGTGATCTTCATATGTTCGATCTGGCCGATACTGATCAACACGGCTTTCGGCGTCGCCGGCGTTCGCAAGGATTGGCTCAACGTCGCAAAGACGCTCGAGGTCGGCCAGTTCCGCAAAGCGTTCCTCGTCATCCTGCCGGCCGCCGCGCCGACTATCATCACCGGCATGCGGATCTCGATGGGCATCGCCTGGCTCGTTATCGTCGCCGGTGAAATGCTGATCGGCGGAACCGGCATCGGCTATTTCGTCTGGAACCAGTGGAACAATCTTTCTATCGCCAATGTGATCTTCGCCGTCCTGCTCATCGGCCTCGTCGGCATGACTCTCGATCTACTCTTTGGCCAACTTCAGAAGGCAGTGACCTATGCGGAATAAGGGGCGAGAAGACGCATACGCCGTGTCTGCCTTCGCGAACAGACCCTTCCTAAAGGTGGATGGCGTCTCGAAGCGATATCGGGCCGATATGCCTCCTGTTTTCGAGAACGTCAGCTTCGCGATCGATCGCGGCGAGTTCGTCTGCGTCATCGGCCACTCCGGCTGTGGCAAAAGCACAATCCTCAATGTGTTGGCCGGTCTTGAAGAGGCGAGCGAAGGCTGCGTCATCATGGACGAAAAGGAGATTACCGGGCCGGGTCTCGATCGTGGCGTCGTATTCCAGAGTCACGCGCTGCTACCCTGGTTGACTGTTGCGGACAATATCGCCTTTGCGGTCCGCTCGCGCCATCCCGATTGGACGCGTGTGCAGATAGGCGCCCATGGCGCGCGCTTCATTGCGATGGTCGGACTGTCTGCGGCCGCCAACAAAAAACCATTTGAGCTTTCCGGCGGCATGAAGCAGCGGGTCGGCATCGCGCGGGCCTTTTCGGTTGAGCCCAAAATGCTGCTGCTTGATGAACCCTTTGGGGCTCTCGATGCGCTGACGCGCGGCGTCATACAGGACGAATTGCTGCGGATCTGCGCCGCTTCGCGCCAGACTGTTTTCATGATTACCCACGACGTCGACGAGGCGATATTATTGGCCGATCGAATCCTGCTCATGAGCAATGGCCCGCACGCCCGGATCGCCGAAATCGTCGTCAACACGATGCCCCGCAACCGGGCTCGGGCGACGATGCATCATGATCCACAATTCTACCGAATCCGAAATCATCTGGTCGATTTCCTCGTCCGCCGCTCGAAGACGATCCAGCAGGAAAACGCCGCCGCGAACGTCGGAAGCGAGCGTACAGGGCCGCTGATCGTGCGCCCCGGCGTTGACGAAGACGGATTTGGGACTCTCGACGGGAGCGCGCTCCCCATCGCCGCCCAATAGACAACGCAACACACTGGAGACTGGATATGATTGCCGATCGCACCGATGTCACGAAGATGATCCTTGCGGCCAAGGTCGAAAGAAAGCTAACCTGGGCGAGCGTCGCCAAGGCAGTAAACCTGAGCAAAGAGTGGACCACGGCGGGATGCCTCGGGCAGATGACATTCTCCAAGGAACAGGCCGAGACAATCGGTAAATTGTTCGGGCTTCCAGACGAAGCCGTCGCGTGGCTACAGATCGCGCCCTACAGAGGATCATTGCCGAGCGCTATCCCGACCGATCCCTTGATCTACCGCTGGTACGAAATCGTCTCCGTCTACGGGACGACGATCAAGGAGCTCATCTCAGAAGAGTTCGGCGACGGCATCATGAGCGCCATCGACTTTTCCATGAACATCGAACGCGAGCCTGATCTCAAAGGCGACCGGGTTCGCGTCGTCCTGTCCGGCAAGTTCCTGCCTTACAACTCTTACTGAGTCACACGCTCCTTCAGCAAACACTTTTCGATGTCGGCGCCGAGGCTCTTTGCGTTCCAGTCCGAACTGGAGACGACAAGGAACTCTTCGGCGCGAGCGAGGAACAATGACGACGGACTGGATTCTCGATCAAGCCTCTCTGCTAATCCTGAACAGCCGGCGGGACAATACGGCGCGGCCTGTGGTTCGGAGCTTTTTCGACGAAGCGACTTTCACCGCAACCCATCTCGTCCTCGATCCCGCCAGCGCCAGGGCCGCCGTCATCGACAGCGTTCTTGATTTCGATCCCGCCTCGGGCACGATTTCCTATCGCTCGGCCGACGCCATCATCGCCTATGTGCGTTCGCAAGGCTTGACGGTTGAATGGCTGCTCGAGACGCACGCGCATGCCGACCACCTTTCCGCCGCGTCTTATCTGCAAAGGCAAATCGGCGGACAAATTGCGATCAGCCGCAACATTCTTCACGTCCAGAATACCTTCGGCAAACTTTTCAACGCGGGAACAGAGTTCGCTAAGGATGGCTCGGAGTTCGACGTTCTGTTCGACGACGGGGACGGTTTCGCGATCGGAGACCTTTCGGCGATTTCGCTTGCGGTTCCAGGTCACACGCCGGCCGATCTCGCTTACGTGGTGGGCGACGCGGTATTTACCGGCGACACTTTGTTCATGCCCGACTACGGAACCGCCCGTGCTGATTTTCCCGGGGGCGACGCACGCGAGCTGTATCGGTCGATCCAGCGATTGCTGAGGCTGCCCGACGAGACAAGGCTTTTTCTCTGCCATGATTACAAAGCGCCGGGACGCGACGCTTTCGTTTTTGAAACCAGCGTCGGGGAGGAGCGCGCCGGCAACATTCATCTTCGCGGCGGAGTTGGCGAGGATGCATTCGTCAAGATGCGTAACGAACGTGACCACACGCTCACCGCGCCTCACCTCATCCTGCCCTCTCTTCAGGTCAATATAAACGGAGGCCGCCTCCCAGAACCGGAGGACAATGGCAAGCGCTACCTCAAGATCCCGCTCAACGGCGATAAAGAGGCCACGATGGCCTCCGGCGTCCGGTCTGCCCCGCGCCAAACTATGGCCCGTGGTAACTGGCACAAAGCGCCTGAGGCGGAGAGATGACGCTCGAACCCGTGCAATATGTCTTCGGCGCTGGGGCCGGAGGCATGGTCGGCTTCGTCCTGGGGCTGGCCGGCGGCGGCGGCTCCATCCTTGCCGTTCCCCTCATGATTTATTTCGTTGGCGTCTCAGATCCACATCTGGCGATCGGAACCAGCGCATTCGCCGTCGCAGTCAATGCCGGGACAAATCTGATCAATCACGCGCGGAGCGGCACCGTCAAATGGCGCTGCGCCGCGCAATATGCGGGCATGGGGGTCGCGGGCGCGCTCGTCGGCTCGACGCTTGGCAAGATAATCGACGGACAGAAGCTTCTCTTCCTCTTCGCCCTGCTCATGATCACCGTCGGCGTCCTCATGCTTCGCAGCCGCCGCGACGTTGGCAATGCCGCTGTCGAATGCGAAGGGCGCAATCTGCCGAAGGTACTTTGTTTTGGCGGCCTCACCGGTTTGCTTTCTGGCTTTTTCGGAATTGGAGGAGGCTTCCTCATCGTGCCCGGCCTCGTGGCTTCAACCGGCATGCCCATTATCAACGCGATCGGATCGTCGCTTGTTGCGATCACCGCCTTTGGCCTGGCGACCGCGCTCAACTACGCGCTGTCCGGCCTGCTCGATTGGCCGCTAGCGCTGGCGTTCTGCGGCGGAGGCGTGTTTGGCGGTTGGATGGGAACACGGTCCGCCTATGCGCTCTCGGCGCGAAAAGGCGCGTTGAATATGGTCTTCGCCGGATTGATCTTCGCGGTCGCAGCCTACATGCTCTGGAAGGGCGCGCATGCCCTATGAATGGGTGGACGCTAGTGCACTGACGCAAGCGGATGGTTCAAGGATTTGGACAAGCTTTTCGAAGATTGGCGATGCTGAGGTAGTCCAGGCGAATGGCTTTGACCTCTTGTTGTGTTGCTTGATGTCGCGACCATTTCCGATTGAAGAAGAACGCGCCGAAGATCGGCTGCTTCCAATCCTTCAATAGAGGACGACGAACCATCAAAGGCTTCGAGGCCATGCTTTGGTTGCGCAAGGGCTTTGGTCTTTCTGGTCAATGGATCGTCTGTCAACAAAACGATCCGCTTGCACGCTGCTTCGGAGCGGACCGACCTCTTTGACGCGGGCCACCACTTATTTGCGATATTCATTCCAGTCGAATTATCATATGAGTTCTCCGTTGCTCGCGTACTTTGTCCAAAATTTTCGGCCGGCGATTGTAGGTCATCCGGCCTCAACGCGCGTTCCGTCGGCGGCCTTAAGGGTTTAGGCCGCGCTGCTCCGCTATCGCTCGGGCGGAAAGCCAGCCTCTTCGAGCGCCGCGAACAGCGCACTCGCGTCAGCCGTGCTTTCGACGCGCACTTCGTGAGTCGATGGATCGGTTTCGATGCGGGCCTTTGGATCGACGTCTTGCAGGGCTTTTGTGACGGACTTGGCGCAGCCGCCACAGGTCATGTTGGGGATGTGGAAGCGAAGCATGGTGGATCTCCTGATTTGTTCTTTCATTTATTAAGGTAGGGTTTGACACCGTGGTAAGGTCAAGAGCCAGATATCGGCTGTCCTTGCTTTCGGCGCCGCCGCCGCGGGGGCGCCCGATGGGCCCATTGTCGAGGCCGCGGGAGAAGCTGATAGACGCCGGCGCCGGCCAAATAGCGGATGAGGATGGCGATCGCCGCGCTCTGACGAGCCGACTGAGCTCAAGATCGGGCGCCGCCAAGCTTGCGCGCGCGCGCCGAGGCAGGCGTGTCAGTCCCGAAGCGGGGCGCCCGATGGCGAGCCCGAGCGGACCTTTCCTCGGCCGCTGCGGCGGTCCGGTCGGCTAGATCTTCAATGATCGGGCAATCGGGTCGGTCATTGCCCCGGCAGTGCGCGACCAGGTGCTCGAGCGTGCGCGACATCGCCTCAAGCTCCGCAATCTTAGCCTTGAGAGCCGCAACGTGCGCTAGCGCCACCGCCTTGACGTCGGCGCTAGCGCGCTCGCGGTCGCGCCACAGCGCCAGCAGTTCGGCAATTTGCTCAACCGAGAAGCCGAGATCGCGCGCGCGATGGACAAAGCGCAGGCTGTGCACGTCCGTCGCACTATAATTGCGGTAACCGGCCTCGGAGCGGACCGCCTTCGGGATCAAGCCAATTTGTTCATAATAGCGGATCATCTTTGTCGAAACGCCGGAGGTCTTGGCCGCTTCGCCGATATTCATCGTCTTTCTCCTTCCAGGCGTCGCGCTGGCGGACCTCCGCAGGCCACGCCACCAAGAGACCTTTCCAGCCAGGCGGGTCAGGCCTTCCTGGCGACAAATCCCACGTCGGCATTGTATAGATAAGCGCCCGAATTGGATGGTAGCCAATCCGGCGTCCTTGATGTTATCGATGGAAACGGCCGAACGTGACATTGGAGTGGTCATTCGGCGGGCGTGAGCTCGACGGGATGACCAACCGCGCCTCCGGGACGCCCCCGCCCATCTGCAGGCGGCTCATCGCGGACTTCGATCGCCATAGGCGCCTGAAAGCGCTTGAGGCGAAGCGCGTTGCCGAGCACGAACACGCTGGACAGCGCCATCGCGGCCGCAGCGACGATTGGCGAAAGCAGCGTGCCGTTCATCGGATAGAGCGCGCCCGCCGCGACCGGGATCAGAACGATGTTGTAGGCGAAGGCCCAGAACAGGTTCTGCTTGATGTTCCTGATCGTCGCCTGGCTGAGCGCGATCGCGTTCGGCACGCCGCGCAGGTCGCCCGACATCAACACGACATCGGCGCTTTCGATCGCCACGTCGGCGCCGGTGCCGATGGCAAGACCGACGTCGGCCTCAGCGAGAGCGGGAGCGTCGTTGATGCCGTCGCCAACGAAAGCGACTCGCGCGCCGTTGCCGCCGAACCTCTTGAGCGCCGCGACCTTGCCATCCGGAAGCACTTCGGCCGCAACTTCGTCGATGCCGAGCTTCTTGGCGATCGCGGCGGCCGTCCCGCCATTGTCGCCAGTGATCATCGCGACCTTGAGGCCGAGGGCATGGAGGGCGCGGATCGCCTCGGGCGTCGTTTTCTTGATCGGATCGGCGACGGCAATCACCGCGGCGATGCGGCCGTCGATCGCGACATAGAGCGGGCTCTTGCTCTCGTCCGCAAGGTGTTTGGCGGCCTTTCTAAGGTTGCCGACGTCATGCCCGAGCCGGCTCATGTAACGATCGGCGCCGATCTCGACGGGCCGGCCGGCGACAAGAGCCGACACGCCGAAGCCGGGAACAGCCTCGAATGAATCGACGGGCGACAGCGCGACGCCGTCCCTCTTAGCCGCCTCGACGATCGCCTCCGCGATCGGGTGCTCAGAGCGGGTCTCGACTGACGCCACCAGCCCGAGGATCTCGTCGCGCGAGAAACCCGCCGTGGGTACAAGATCGGTGAGTTCGGGGCGACCCTTGGTCAGCGTGCCTGTCTTGTCGAATGCGATCACCGTCACGTCGCGAAGCGCCTGCAAGGCCTCTCCCTTGCGGAAGAGCACGCCAAGCTCGGCGGCGCGGCCGGTGCCGACCATGATCGAGGTCGGCGTTGCAAGGCCCATGGCGCATGGGCAGGCGATGATCAGAACCGCGACCGCATTGACGAGGGCGAAGGTGAGCGTCGGCGTGGGGCCGAGCGCCAGCCAGATCAGAAAGGTGAGGGCGGCCGCCGCCATCACCCCCGGCACGAACCACATGGTCACCTTATCGACGAGCCCCTGGATCGGGAGCTTGGAGCCTTGCGCCGCCTCGACCATGCGGACGATCTGCGCCAGCACCGTGTCGGCGCCGACCTTGGTGGCGCGGAAACTAAAAGCGCCGGTCTTGTTGATGGTCCCGCCGACAACCCCGGCGCCGACTCCTTTTGACGCGGGCGCGGACTCGCCCGTGATCATCGATTCATCGACGTAGGAACTGCCCTCGATGACCTCGCCATCCACCGGGACTTTCTCCCCGGGGCGCACGAGGACAGTGTCGCCGACCTCCACCTGGCCGAGGGGGATCTCGACCGTGTCGCCGTCGCGCTGGACCCGCGCCGTCTTGGGCTGAAGACCCATCAGCCGCTTGATCGCCTCTGACGTCCGGCCCTTGGCGCGCGCCTCGAGCATGCGACCGAGCAGGATCAAAGTTACGATGACGGCGGCGGCCTCGTAGTAGACATTCGCCGTGCCCGCGGGCAGCGCGCGCGGCAGGAATGTGGCCACGACCGAGTAGCCGTAGGCGGCGCTCGTTCCGACGGAGACCAGCGAATTCATGTCGGGTGCGCCGCGCAGGATGGCCGGCACGCCCTTGCGAAAAAAGCGCAGACCGGGCCCGAAAAGAACGAGCGTTGCGAGCGCGAATTGCAGATACCAGTTCGTCCGTTCGCCGATGGTCCCGATCACCCAATGATGGACCCCCGGAATAAGATGCGACCCCATTTCGATGACGAAGATTGGCAGGGTGAGTGCGGCGGCAATCAGCAGCGAGCGTTGCAAAGCCCGCCCTTCATGCTCGCGCCGTTCAGCCTCACGGTCGCCGGACGCGCCTGCCTCGCTCGAAAGTCTCCGCGCGACATATCCTGTCCGGTCGACCGCAGCTTCAAGGTCGACGATCGATACGGCGCCGGCGAGGTGACGTATCAAGGCGCGCTCGGTCGCCAGATTGACGCTCACTCCGGTCACGCCTGGAATGCGCGCGAGCGCCTTCTCGACCCGGCCGACGCAAGAGGCGCAGGTCATGCCCTCGATCGCCAGCTCCATCGTCTCTTCGCGAACGGCATAGCCGGCGTTTTCAATCGCTCGAACGACGGCTGTCGGATCGGGAGCGCCGGCGAAGGTGATATCGCCGCGTTCGGTGGCAAGATTGACGTTGGCTTCGAGCACGCCGGGAACCGCCTTGAGCGCCCGCTCGACGCGGCCGACGCAAGAGGCGCAGGTCATGCCCTCGATCGGCAGGCTCAGGCGAGCGGCGGCCGGGGGCGATGGATCGGTGTTCTGTCGCGGGGCAACGGAAGTCACTGAATCACTCCTTGTTTGTTTGGTCGCACAGGAGATGGGGCTTCCAACGATGGTAAGGTCAAGCGCTCGCGCGACGTCAAGCGCGCGAACCGCCAAACGCTCCGGCATCATCATTGTGTTGGCTTACCTCAGCAAGCGCCCTGCAGCGATTAGCGTTGCTTCCTGATATTTCAGTTCGGATAACTTGATAGATTGCAATCTATTTATTCGTGAGCTATCTATATGAATGCAGATAGCCCCGGAAAGCGTTCCAGGGTCAGCAGCAGGACGCGTAATTCATTGTCGAAGGACCTGTCTCAGCTACGCCAGGCTTACACCCACGCGCTCCTTCTCGCGGGTCGCCATTGGAGACGAGCGGCCGATGCTGTGGTCAAGCAATACGGGCTCTCGGACGCGACGGCTCACCCTTTGGTGCTGATAGCCCGTCTTGACGACGAGCCACGCCAAAACGCGCTCGCCGAGGCGATGGGCGTTGAAGGACCGACCCTGGTCCGCCTTCTTGACCAATTGTGTTCGGCGGACCTCATTATCCGTCGCGAAGATCCTATGGACCGGCGCGCCAAGGTGCTCAGCCTCACCGCATCCGGGCAGGCGGTTGTCGCAAAGATCGAAGCTGAGCTCTCGACGCTGCGCGAGACGGTCTTTGCTAATGTGAGCGCCGCGGACCTAAAGGCGAGCCTGCGCGTTTTCCAAGCGCTGCAAGATTTGACGCGGACGATTGACGAGGCGGCAAATGATGCAGGCGGCCCCTAACCGAAACGGGCGGGCGCGATGACTATTCCCGGGTGGCGCGACTGGGCCTTCGCGATCAAAACATTAGGCGCGGCGTTGCTGGCCCTGTTCCTTGCGATGTGGATCGACCTGCCGCGCCCGTACTGGGCTGTCGGCACCGTCTACATCACGAGTCAGGTGCTCGCTGGCGCAACCCGCTCGAAGGCGGTCTACCGAGTGTGCGGTACGTTACTCGGAGCAGTCGTCACCGTGATCCTGGTGCCGAACCTGGTCAACGCGCCGGAACTACTCACCCTTGCTATCGCGCTTTGGGTGAGCGTCTGCCTGTATTTCTCACTCCTCGACCGCACGCCTCGCAGCTACCTCTTGATGCTCGCCGGCTACACCGCCGCTCTGATCGGTTTCCCGGCCGTTGACAGTCCTGGCGCGATTTTCGATACCGCCGTCGCACGAGCCGAAGAGATTACGCTCGGCATTCTCTGCGCAAGCCTTGTCTCGGCGGTCGTGCTGCCGCAGTCGGCCGCGTCGGCGATCGCGCGCCGGCTCGAACTCTGGCTGCGCTACGCCAGAGCCTGGGTTATCGATGTTTTCAGCCGATTTCGCATGGCGAGAGATACGCAATCGAATCGATTGCTTCTGGCCGCCGAGGCGGTGGCGTTCGAAGCCCTCGCCACGCCGCTCCGCTACGACATGTCGGGAGCGGAGCGTTCGGCGGACGCGATGGCCACGCTGCGCCAGCACATGCTGATGTTCCTGCCCATCGTGTCCTCGATTTCCGACCGGATCGAGACGTTGGAAAGAGCGGGGATGCTTCCCTCTGCGATTCAGTCGCTCCTCTCCGACATGTCCGATTGGCTCGCGTCCGGCGGCGTTGAACCGGCTGTGGCGAAGAAGTTGCGTGACAGAGCAAGCGCAGCCGACCCGGACTTCGGTCCCGAAACGGGTTGGGGCGATCTTATACTTGCGAGCCTGATCGCTCGCATGCGGGATTTCATCGATCTGCGTCAGGACACACGGGTGCTGCAGCGGCACATCGAGGACGGATCCTTGCAGCGCGAACAGCTGGTCTTCCGTTACACCGCCACGGCGCGAACCATACGCCACCGCGACCATGGAATGGCGCTCCTTTCCGCGATCGGCGCGTTCATCGCGATCCTGGCGACGTGTCTGATCTGGATCGCGACGGGCTGGCCAGACGGCTCCGCGGCGCCTATGATGGCGGCGGTCGGCTGCTGCTTCTTCGCCGCTCAGGACGATCCCGCGCCTCACATCATCTCCTTCGCCAACTCGGCCATTCTCGGGGCTATCGGGGCAGGCGCTTATCTGTTCGCGATCCTGCCTCTTGCAACGAGCTTCGAGATGCTCGCCCTCGCTCTCGCGCCGGGCCTTCTTATCTGCGGAGTCTTTATGACGCAGCTGCGGACGGCGCCTCTCGCCATGGGCGCAGCTGTCAACGGCGCGACCATGATAGCGATCCAGAACGGCTATAAGGGCGACTTCGCGCCCTTCATCAACTCAGCCGTGGCGGTCATTGCCGGGGTCTGGGCCGCAGCTGTCGTGACGCGGCTCGTACGTTCGGTCGGCGGCGCCTGGAGCGCGCGCCGTCTGCGGCGCATCAATCGCCAAAGCCTCGTCAGAGAGGCCAGCGAGCATGGGTCGCAGCATGGTCTCGAACTCGCCGCCTTGATGCTGGACCGCGTTGGCCTGATCGCGCCCCGCCTTGCCGCCTTGCCCCCCGACGACGCCGAATGGACCGCCGATCTGCTCGCCGAGGTGCGGATCGGCATCAATCTCGTCGAGCTACGGCGGGTCCGAGCCAGCCTATCGAGCGACGCCAGGTCCAAAATCGAACACATCCTCGACGTCCTTGCCCGGCACTTCCGCACAGACGCCAACGAGGCGCCAAAGGATCTCCTCGCCGTCGTCGACGCAGGGCTAGATGCAGCCGCAGCGGAGGGAAAGCGCGCCGAGAATCGCAGTGCTCTGCTTGGATTGATTGGGCTGCGCCGCGCCCTGTTTCCGAACGCGCCGCCTTACCATTCCACCGCGTCGAAGACAGTCCGACCGGAGTTCGCGGCATGATGGGCGAAATCGACATCTACGGCGTCTTCGTGCCGAGCCTCTTCATCTGGATGGTGGCGGGCTTCTTTCTCAGCCTGACGGTTCGTCGGATCCTGAGCTGGTGCGGGCTCTACCGCTTCATTTGGCGCCGGCCCCTGTTTGACCTCGCGCTCTACGTCGTTCTCCTCGGGGTCGTTGTCTCCACCACTACCAGGCTCTTCTCATGAACCGGCTGCTCACTCTCACCTTTCGCCTCATGTTCACCCTGGGGATGCTGTCCCTCGCCATCATCGTCGGATGGGGTTTGTGGGATTACTACATGGAGGCGCCCTGGACGCGGGACGGCCGCGTGCGCGTGGACGTGGTCGCCGTCGCCCCGGACGTCTCCGGGCTCGTGAAGGATGTTCTCGTTGCGGACAACCAAGACGTCCGGCGCGGCGACGTGCTCTTTCGCATCGACCCTGAACGCTTCAGTCTCGCCTTGCGTCAGGCGGAGGCGGTGGTCACTGGCAAGCAGGCGGCCGACGAGCAGGCGGCTGCCGACTACCAGCGCTACTCCAAGCTCAGCGACGCCGCCGTCACGCAGCAGAAACTCGAATTGGCGCGCGCGACCGCCCTCGAGGCCAAGGCCGCCTACGAGCAGGCCATGGCGGATCGTGATGTCGCCAGGCTCAATCTCGCGCGATCCGAGGTGCGCGCCTCCGTCAACGGCCGGATCACGAACATGGATCTGCGGCCGGGCGCTTATGTCTCTGTCGGCCATGGCGTCATGGCATTGATCGACAGCGACACCCTGCGGGTCGAGGGTTATTTTGAGGAGACCAAGCTGCCGCGCATTCATATCGGAGATCAGGCCACGATACGCCTGATGGGTGAACCCGCCCCACTCTCAGGGCGGGTCGAAAGCATCGCGGGCGGCATCGAGGACCGGGAAAGAAGCGCCGGAGCAAATCTTCTCGCCAACGTCAACCCGACCTTTTCCTGGGTTCGGCTTGCGCAGCGCGTCCCTGTGCGCATCGCCCTGGATCAGGTTCCAGACGGCGTGCGGCTCATAGCCGGCCGCACGACCACTGTGTCGATCGACTCGCATGACGACGCCCCGCAGCCTTTTCCGTTGAAACTGTGGCGGACAATGACGGCGAAGTTCTCTGGACAGGCCGGATGAAGCCTTTTGCCCTCGCTGGGCTTCTCGGGCGCTCTCCGATCGAATGGAGTCATTCGATCGGGCAGAGGTCCAGTTTCATACGAGCTTAGTTTTGTCGATCAGGTCGAACTGATTCATCGGAATATGATCGAGCGCCAAGGATATCGTAAAACACGCTGCGCAGGCTGCGCTCGCGCCGATCGTCGAACGGGAGAAGTCCGAGCAGGTGTGGCGGAGCGTGTCGCAATCTTCGTAGCAAGTCGCCATAAGGGTTTGCAGAGAGTGCGTTTCAGGTTTCGTTAACCATTTTAAGTCCGAAACAGCGCGCGAGCAGGCCATTCTGTTCGCAGACGGTCCATTCGCCGGTAAAGCCGAAGCCCTTGCGCAGCCAGAGCATGGCTTCGAAGCCTTTGATGGTCCGCCGCCGCTCCGAGGCCTAATATTGCTGCGCCGCGTACAGTCGCGCCATTGGGTGTATACCTGTCGGCAAATCGTCAGAAGCAGGATCGCCGCAGCCGACCACCCGACGAGTTCCGTCATAAAGCGCTCCGCAAGCGCGGCGCGGCGCTGACATTGGCCGCTGACGCGTGCTTGCGGCAATGTTCGAGGTAGCCGCGCTCATGGCTCACAAGCAGGTCGACAACGCTCGACCAGAGCCATGACGGCGCTTCGAGCGTTTTCGAACGGCTCCTACTCAATTCCATTCGCCAACCTGTCCGCGTCCCTTCGTCCATTTGGCGCGCATGCGCCTTTCCGACCACGGCGGCGAGGAAGCGCGCGGCTTTCCCGGCCTCGTCGTGAGACATCGCGCTGATCTCGATCTTGAGGTCTTGCGGCAGGAGTTCGCGGATGAAGACGGGGCGATCGAGCAAATGGTCGGCCCGCATGCGCTCGCCGAGGAAAGGCGATAAACGACGCGCTCCTTCGACGACCCGCCGCGCGTCGTCGGACGGCATCTCGACTGCGGCGCAGCGGGGCGCCGCCGCCTTCGCGGCCTCTTTGACGTCTATCAGGCACATGTCCATATCGGCGAAGGACGGCCCTCCGACGCCAAGAAGGGCGCAATAACGCAACAACCCGAGAGAGCTGCATCCTTTCATCCAAAAGGCGGCGTCGAGCAGCTGGACGGCCGCGTCATCGGCGCGCGATCGTAGCATCGTCGCAAGCTGATGAACTTGCTCGGTTTCGAAGAGTAGGACTATATCCTGTTTCTCCGCGTCGGAAATCGGCCAGAACCGTTTGCCGAGCGGGATGATGGGATCAGTGTCCTCGATGCGTTCACGCGCGAGATGCTTCCATGACCGCTTTGCGGCCTGCTTCATCGCGAAATGAACCGTTTGCGGGATGTCGGCTGCCACCTTCCCATCCGGCGCGTCGAAGGCTTGCTCGTAGCCTTCGATCATCTGCTCCAGCATTTGGGCCGTGGCGACGCCCGGCAAATCGGAACCGCGCGCCGCCGAGGCCAGCGATAGGCCAAGCCGAACGAGGTCATGCGCCGGATTGCCGATCACCGTCTGGTCGAGATCACGAATTTCGATTTCGATCCGCCCTTCGGCGTCCGCGATGGGACCGATATTGCCAACGTGACAATCGCCACAAATCCAAATGGGCGGCCCTTCCGGCAACACGCCGACGTCGAGCGCGTCGAGCCATTCGTAAAATTGGAGTGTATTGCCGCGTACATAAGCGTGCGCGGATCGGGCCATTTTGAGATTACGCGCGCCGATCAAAATAGGTTCGCGCTCGTCGACCGCGGGATATTGGAAATGCTTCGATTTCATGAGGCGTCCTGTCGGCTCGGGCTGCGACCCCTAACGCCCAAACTTAGGTTGGCCTCTTACGGTTGCAATGAGCCGCGTGCATTCGACGAAAGCGGCAAAAACTCTGGGGTGACGGGGAAAAGGAAACCTTAACCAAGCACGTTTCATGAAGATCGCCGACTTGAGGAGGCGGCGATGGAATGGACGGTGACGATCCAGGTTCGAGCGGCTATGGCGAACCGCAATCTACGGCAACGGCTCCAGCACAAGCCCGACCTGCCGGCGCTGCCCCTCCACCCGATCTTCCAACCAACCCCGCCTTTTCTCAGTGCCGCTTGAACACCAGAGTTTTTGCCGCTCTCGCGCGGCGCCCGACTTTTTTGGCTGCATGGCGCGCGGCGGACGAATCGTTGCTGGAACAAAAGCCCAACCGACGCGCCATGGGCGGCACGGGGACCTTGACTTGTTATGCAATCCTAGATTTTGAACAGTGACATAAGTGGCGGCCGAAGGAATGACCAAAAATGGCGGCGCGAGCGCAGTGCATGGCAGCGTTGGTGACTTGTTAACCCGCATTCACCGGATAGCTCATTGATTTCTGGCGTCAGGGCCGCGATTCATCTATTATAATCAGAATGTTAGTGTGATTTGACGGCGGCTGTGATGACGGACCCGGCGGGTGAATCGAGCGAGCGCGTTCTCATGCTCAATTTCGGGCGCCAGCTGACGCTGCAATTTCGCGGTTCGGTCGTGACCTCCGATGCTGGTCTGCTCGCATACCGCGAACTCGACGACGCACTCGGGCTCAGCGCCATGGCGGGGCGGGAGGCGCGCCGACGCCCGCACCGGCAAGAACAGCCGGCACGCGCTCGTGGGGATGTTGCGGTAGGCCGTGTTCGGGCGACTGGCTGGATACGAGGATGCGAACGACGCAGGACGGCTTCGGCATGATCCGGCGATGCGCTGGATCGTCGGCGGCAAAACGGCCTCCCGATGCGCCGCGTCGGCGAGCCAAATGGGACGTTTCGAGACGCTATGGCTGACGGATGAAAAGAACCTCGGCGTGCTCGCCGATCTTTCGGGCCAATGGATCGACCGCGTTCATGGCCGTCGTTCGCCGAAAGGCGTCGTGCTGGATATGGAGTCGAGCGTCAGCCCGGCGGATTCAATCGATCGTCGCAACGCCCGCTTGGGAGATTGCGATGGCTGCATTGGAAAAGACGTTCAGATCGAGCTGATCGAGCGAACGACGCGCTTCACGATTTTGTTGCATCTGCCGCGCATGGAAGGTCACGGCGACATCGCCCGTGTGAAGAACGGCCCCGCACTGGCCGGCCATAGCGCAGAGGCCGTTAGGGACGCCATCGCCGCTACAATCACCCGGCTGCCTGAGCAATTGCGGCGCTTGCTGACCTCGGACCAGGGCGCCTCAATCAAGCGATCCCGGCCGCGTGCAATCCACCGGACCAGGGTCGACAGCCCGATTCCAAGATCGTGCGCAACTTCTCGCTGCGTCCGCCCGCTCGTACGAACCAGGCGAACCGCCTCCTCCTCAAATTCCCGCGTAAAACGCTTTTGCTCCGGCATCGAACTCTGCCGCGCGTCGGGCTTCCATGCGGCAGGATGAGCCGGTTCGACACGTGCCGGCCGGCTTGGTCGACCAGCAGGACGGCGCGATTGCCCGGTGCAATTTCCGTGGCGATCTCGGCGGGGCGGAGGTCAGCGAAGGTTTGTGATTGTTTGTACGCTTCCGTAATGGCCCGCTTGGCGTCAAGTCCCTCGTATCAACTTCTCTCATTTGTAGCGGTTTGGAGGACTTCCTTGGCGGCTTCCCGCCCGATTTCTGGGTCTCCGACCGCTACGGCGGCCAAATGGGCTGGGCGGCAGTCGACAATCAGGTCCGCCTCACTCATCTCATCCGCGCCGCGCAATATGTCGACGCCGGTGACGACATTTTCGCGCCCGAGCTTCGGCATCTGCTCGGCCGCGCCTGCCGGATCGGGCGGCGACAAAGCCTTGCTGACACGACCCTGAAAATCTACGCCGCACGGCTCAATACCCGCCTCGACGGACTCATGCGTCTTTCACCGGCCTGCGAGACTGGCGTCAACCTCCACCGCATGATCAAGAAGAGAACGAGGTAACATCTCCTCGTCTTCGTAAGCACCACGACATTCCCGCGACGAACAACGGCTCCGAGCGCGCATTTCGTCACTGCGCCGGTTCCGAACAATCACCAACGGATTCCACACCGAGTAGGGAGTCACACTTCATGCCGACATCCGCTCTATCGGCTCCCTCGAAGCAATCCGTCTCACCCTCGCCGGAACGCCCCTCGCGTATGCAAAATGATGAAGCACCGTGAGCAAATGCTATTCAGTGAATTGCCAGACAGCGCTGTCGGATCTCATTTGGAAGCGTCGATCTTTCCTACATGATAAGCTTCATGCAATCTGCATGCGCCCAAAAGAACGAAAGATCCACAATTCTCACGCCAAAGCGCCTAGGAACAGACGTACAGTCGAAGCTTACCACGATTGCTCAGAAATCGTATGAGACGCAATAGTGGGCGTGAATTTACAATGCTGACGACTTCCGACGCGGCTCAAGGGCTATTGCATCAGCGCGATAAGCCCTTTGAGCAGCGCGGTCGGGGTCGGCGGGCAGCCCGGAATATAGAGGTCGACCGGAACCAGCGCGGAAACGCCGCCGGCGCAGGCGTAGCCGCCGGAAAAGACGCCGCCATCTAGCGCGCAGCAGCCCGCCGCGACGACCCATTTTGGCGCCGGTGTCGCCTGATAGGTGCGCAGCAGCGCCTCGTTCATGTTCTTCGCCACGGGGCCGGTAATGAGCAGAACATCGGCATGACGCGGCGAGGCGACGAAGCGGAGGCCGAAGCGCTCCAGATCGTAGAAGGCGTTGGAGAGCGCGTTGATCTCGAGTTCGCAGCCGTTGCACGATCCGGCGTCGATCTCGCGAATGGAGAGGCTTCGTCCCAGGCGGGCGCGGGCGGCGTGATCGACCTGCGCCGCGTAGGCCGCCAGTTCGACGTCCTCAGGGCCGGGCGCGGCTTCGGTCAGCGGCCCTTTGAGAATGCTCTCGAAAAGAATCTTGCGCATGCGCGTGCGGCCTAAAGGTCAGCCCCGGAGTAGGAGCAGTTGAAGGATTTGTTGCAGACCGGAAAGTCGGCGACGATATTGCCCTCGATGACCGCTTCCAGAAGGGGCCACTGAAACCAGGACGGATCGCGCAGGTGGCAGCGCTCGATGCGCCCCTCCGCGTCGATGCGGACGATTGCGAGAATGTCGCCGCGAAACCCCTCGACGAGCGCGACGCCTTCGCCGCGCCGGCCCGCCGTCACGGGCGCGCGCAGCGGGCCGGGCGCGCGCAGCAGGCGATCGAGGATCTGTTCGACCAGCGAGAGGCTCTGTTCGACTTCGTGGATGCGGATCCACACCCGCGCATTGACGTCGCCATCCTCCCGGACGGGAACGGTGAAGCTCAGCGCGTCATAGGGCGGATAGGGGAGATCGCGCCGCGCATCGAAATTGCGGCCCGAAGCGCGGCCGACATAGCCGCCGCAGCCATATTGACGGGCGAGTGCGAGCTGAAGGAAGCCGGCGCCCACGGTCCGGTCCTGAAGCGAAGCGGTGTCGTCGTAAAGCTCGACGAGCGCCGGAAAGGCGCGACGCGCGGCGCCGATGAGGTCGCGGATCAACGCCGCCCCCTTGGCAGAAAGATCGGCGTCGACGCCGCCCGGCACGATGCAATCCATCATCAGCCGATGGCCGAAACAGGCCGCCGCCGTGCGCAGGACGCGCTCGCGCAGGACGCCGCAATGGGCGAGCATCAGCGCGAAGGCGACGTCGTTGCAGATCGCGCCGATGTCGCCGAAATGGTTGGCGAGGCGTTCGAGTTCGGCCATCAGCGCGCGCAGCCAGACGGCGCGGACGGGGACGTCGATTTCCAGCGCCGCCTCGACCGCCCGCGAGAATGCCAGAGAATAGGCGACCGTGCTGTCGCCCGATGTCCGCGCGGCGAGCTTCGCCGCTTGTTCGATGGAGGCGCCTGTCGTCAGGCCGTCGACGCCCTTATGCGCATAGCCAAGGCGCTCTTCGAGCCGCACGACGGCCTCGCCGTTGGCGGTGAAGCGGAAATGGCCCGGCTCGATGATGCCGGCATGGACGGGACCGACCGGAATCTGATCGAGGCTCGCCCCCTCGACAGGCAGGAACGGATAGGGCTCCGGCGCGACGGTGGGGCTGGGATGGGCGGAAAGGGGATGGCGCACGCCCCAGCGGCCGTGATCGAGCCAGGGGCGCTGGTCGGGAAGCCCCCTCGGTTCGAGGCCGTAGAGATCGTGGATTGCCCGCTCGAGCCGGATGGCTGGCGGATGATTGAGGCCGATGGACGGAAAATAGCCCTTTGGGCACGGGCGCGTGACGACGGCGAACTGATGCGCGGCTTCATCAAGCAGGGCCATGTGGACCGCGTCCTTGTCGCCCCAGAGCCCCGACAGCGTCCATTGCCCTGCGGCGACCCGCTCCGCCATCGAATGCCAGAGATCGGAGCCGCCGGCATGGCGCGGCCATGGCCTGTGGTTCTCGACGGCCAGCGCGCTGGCGAAGGTCTCGGCGAGCGTCGGCATCGTTGCGTCTCCTATCCGAGTATGCCGGCGACGTGCTGGAACCAGGCGACGAGAGGCCCCGGCAGATAGACGCCCGCCATCAGGACAAGGGCGAAATGCGCGATCATCGGCAGGTAGGACGCCTGCTCCGGGACGCCGGGGCCGGCGGGCGTGCCGAAGGCCATTCCCTGCAGGCGCAGCAGCAGGGCGCCGAAGGCGAGCAGCAGGCCGCCGACGAGGGGAATGGCGAGCAGCGGCTCGCGCGCGAAAGTCGAGCTGACGATCAGAAATTCGCTCATGAAGACGCCGAAGGGCGGCATGCCGGCGATGGCGATGACGCCGATGACGAGGCTCCAACCGAGTTCGGGATGCGATGTCGTGAGGCCGCGAATGTCGGCGATCCGCTGGGTGCCGGTGACCTGCGCGATATGGCCGACGGCGAAGAAGATCGCCGACTTGGTCAGGCTGTGCATCGTCATGTGGAGGAGGCCGGCGAAATTGGCGAGCGGGCCGCCAATGCCGAAAGCGAAGACGATGATGCCCATATGCTCGATCGAGGAATAGGCGAACATGCGTTTGACGTCGCTGCGCCGGTACAGCATGAATCCCGCGAAGACGAGCGACAGAAGGCCGAGCGTCGCCATCAGCGGGCCCGGCGAGATGGCGCCGGGATTGGCTGCGAGCAGCAGCTTGAAGCGCAGCACCGCGTAGAGGGCGACATTGAGCAACAGGCCCGAGAGTACGGCCGAGATCGGCGTCGGGCCCTCCGCATGGGCGTCCGGCAGCCAGGCGTGCAGCGGGACGAGGCCGACCTTGGTGCCATAGCCGAGCATGAGGAAAATGAAGGCGACGTTGAGCAGCGCCGGATCGAAGGCCGGCACGCGCGCGATTAGCACGGTCCAGACCATGCCGTCGAGGCCCTCGCCGACGGCCGGACGGGCGGCCATATAGACGAGGATGGTGCCAAACAGCGCCAGTGCGATGCCGACGCTGCCGAGGATAAAATATTTCCAGGCGGCCTCGATCGCTTCGGGGGTGCGGTATATGCCGACCATGAGCACCGTGGTCAGCGTCGCCATCTCGATCGCCACCCACATCACGCCGATATTGTTCGTCACCAGCGCGAGATTCATCGAAAACATCAGCGCCTGATACATGGCGTGATAGAAGCGCAGATGCGCCGCGCTGAGCCGGCCCGTCTCGATCTCATGGGCGATGTAGCTGGCGCTGAACACGCTGGTGGTGAAGCCGACGAATGTATTCAGCACGATGAAGACGATGTTGAGATCGTCGACCAGAATGTAATGGCTCGGCGCGGGCTTTGCGACGAAAAGCGACAGCGCCGCGAGGAAAGTCAGGAGCGTGGCGAACATGTTGATCCGCGCCGCCAGCCGAAAGCCGGGAAGCAGACCGAGCAACACGGCGCTGACCGCCGGAATGGCGAGGATGACGGTCACGCCATTGAGTGGAAGCCCCATCATCGCCGTCCCTCGCGCAAGCGGTCGAGCGCTTCGGCGTCGACGGTGTCGAAGCGTTCGCGGATGCGGAACAAAAGTGTGCCGATGACTATGAAGGCGATGAGAACGGAAAAGGCGACGCTGATCTCGACGACCAGCGGCATTCCTTTGGCTCCCGTGGCGGCGAGGATTAGGCCGTTTTCAAGCGACATGAAGCCGACGATCTGGCTGACCGCATTATTGCGCGTCACCATCATCAGAAGGCCGAGCAGGATGACCGAGAGGGAGAAGGCGAGATCCTCGCGCGCCAGCGGGAAAGCGTCGGCGGTGACCCGCAGCATGACGACCATGGAGAGCGCGACGAGCGCCATGCCGGCGAGCATGATGGGACCGGCGGAGACGACGTTTTCGACGTCGCGGTGAATGCCAAGACGTATGATGATCCGATGCAGCGCCACAGGTATGACGATCGCCTTGAAGATCAGCGCGATCGCCGCGGTGACGTAAAGATGCGGCGCGTCCTGGACAAAGGCCTGCCACGACACCGACAGGGCGAGCACGACGGCCTGCAGGGTGAAGACGTTGAGAAGCGCGAAAAGGCGATCCTGATAGAGCAACATGAAGCTCGTTAGCACAAGTCCGCCGGCGAAAAGGTGAGCGACGTCGAATTCGATATGGCCCATCTTTAAAGACTCCGCGAGACGAAGAGCAGAAGCGTTCCTAGCAGGCCAAGCATCAAGGCGGCGCCGAGGAAGTCAGAAACGCGGAAGACGCGCATTTTCGCGATCGCCGTCTCGAACAGGGCGAGCAGGACGCAGCCGACCGCAAGCTTGCCGACATAGGCGCCGACGCCGACGAACTGCGCGGCGGCGCTGGAGCCCGGCGGCGCCTGCCCCCACGGAACGAACATGCAGATAATGAGCGACATGTAGAGGAGAAGCTTCAACGACGACGCGAGCTCGATGACGGCGAGGTGCCGTCCGGAATATTCGAGCAGCATGGCTTCATGCACCATGGTCAGCTCAAGATGCGTCGCCGGGTTGTCGATCGGAATGCGCGCGTTTTCGGCGATGGCGACCATCACCAGCGCGACCGCCGCGAGACCGAGCGAAACGCGCAGGCCAACCGCCGGGGACTGCATGAAGCCGGCGACGATGGAGAGCTGTGTCGAGCCCGCGAGGAGGGCGAGCGTGAACACAATCATGATCATGGCAGGCTCGGCGAGGGTCGCGATCATCATCTCCCGGCTCGAGCCGATGCCGCCGAAACTGGTGCCCGCGTCCATCGCCGCGAGCGCCAGAAAGAAGCGCGCGCTGCCAAGCAGCGCCGTCACCGCGATGAGGTCGGCCGACCAGCTGAACATGAGGCCCGCGGCGAATGTCGGCACGAGCGAGGCCGCGACCCAGGTCGTGGCGAAGATCAGATAAGGGATGGTGCGGAACAGCCAGGAGGCGCTTTCGGCGAGGACGACCTCCTTGCGCGAAAGGCGCAGGAGGTCGCGGTAGGGCTGCAGCAGCGAGGGACCGCGCCGGCGCAGGAGGCGCGCCTTCGCCTTGCGCACGAAGCCGATGAGCAGGGGCGCCAGCGCGAGCACCAGCAGCATCTGCGCGTTCTGGATGGCGATGTCGATGATTACGGCCATACGGCGAGCGCCAGCAGGAGAAGCACGAGGGCGAAAAAGACGAGGCTGAGATAGACCCGGATGGTGAGGAACTGCAGGCGGTTCAGGCGCTCCGCCGCGAAGGAGACGGCGCGCGTGATCGGAGTGTAGATGAGCTCCCAGGCGAGATCATGCAGCTCAAGCCTGAAATGCGCCGGGCGCATGTCTCCGGGCGCCGGCATGTCGATGTGCTCGCTCGCCCGGAAGACGACGGAGCCGAAGACGCGGCGGGTCGGCTGCGCGAAACTGCCCGCCGAATATTGCGTCATTGGGCTCGCGTCCGGATAGCCGCAGTCCCAGGCAGGCGCGCGGCGCACGGCCTTGGAGGCGAAGCGATGGATGGCGTAGGCGGCGAGCGCCGCCGACGCCGCGATGAAGATGAAGACGAGAAGGCCGTTATAGGAGCTGCGGCTTTCCGCGACCGGCACGATCGAGAGCCATTGCAGGCTGGATTGCGCCGGCATTCGCGCGCCGGCCAGCGCGTCGACGACCGGGGCGACGCCGTCGATCACAAACCCCGGCAGGATTCCGGCGAGGACGCAAAGGGCCGCGAGCGCGGCCATGGCGCCGAGCGACCAGCGATCGGTTTCAATGGCGGTCTCCGCCGGCCCCGAGCGCGGCCGGCCGAGGAAGACGATGCCGAAGACGCGAATGAAGCAGGCCGCCGCCAGCGCCGCCGACAGAGCGAGCAGGGCGCCGACCGCCGGCACCAGCAGCTTCAAACCCCATTCCGGCAATTGTGGGCTGAGCAGAATGGCCTGAAACACCAGCCATTCGGAGGCGAAGCCATTGAGCGGCGGCAGCGCCGAAATGGCGGCGCAGGCAATCAGGAACAGGAAGCTCGTAACCGGCATCCTGTGGATAAGGCCGCCGAGGCGATCCATCTGGCGCTCGCCGGTCGCGGTCAGCACGGCGCCGGCGCCGAAAAACAGCACGCTCTTGAACAGTGCGTGGTTGAAGACATGGAACAGCGCCGCCGTCAGCGCGAGGGCGGCGGCGGCGTGAAAGGCGTTGGCCTCGAAGGCTATGGCGAGGCCGAGAGCGACGAAAATGACGCCGATATTCTCGATCGTGCTATAGGCGAGGACGCGCTTCAGATCGGTCTGGATCAGCGCATAGAGGATGCCGAGCGCCGCCGTCCCGCCGCCGATGGCGAGGACCGGCAGGCCCCACCACCAGGACGCCGGCCCGAGCAGATCGAAAACGATCCGGATGAAGGCGTAGACTGCGACTTTGGTCATGACGCCGCTCATCAGCGCGGAAACATGGCTCGGCGCCGCCGGATGAGCGAGCGGCAGCCAGACATGGAGCGGCGCGAGCCCGGCCTTGGATCCGGCGCCGAGCAGGACGAGGCCAAGGACGAGCGCGGTTCGCAGCGTCGACCCTGTATGGGCGCGGATCGCCGCAAAGGCGTATCCGCCGTCGGCGCCGGCCAGCAGGCCGAAGGCGAGAAGGAGGGCTAGCGCGCCAAAGCTCGCCATGAGGATATAGACGTAGCCCGCGCGCGCATTCTCGGGATCGCGGGAATGCGCCATCACGAGCGCCCAGGACGCCAGCGACATGAACTCCCAGGCGAGCAGGAAGCTGAAGGCGTCGTCGGTCAGCAGAACAAGGTTCATGCCGGCGAGAAAGGCCGGGAAAAACGGCAGTACGCGCTGCGGTTCGCGCTCATGCCGGCCATAGCCGACGCCATAGAGGGAGGCCGCGGCGCCGCCCATGTTGATGACGGCGAGGAAGAAGGCGGAGAGTGCGTCGATGCGGAAATGCGCGCCGAGCCAGGGCAGCCCCAAAGGCAGGACGACGTCGAGAGCGGGCGCGCTGGAAAGAAGGCGGATAAGGGCGTTGGCGAGCCCGGCCAGCGAGATCGCGAGGCACGCGCCATAAATGATCGGCGCGGCGCTTTTCCAGCGGCAGATTGGGATGGCGAGGACGGCGGCGGCGAAAAAGGCGCCGACGCAAATGAGCCCGACCACGGGCGAAAGTGCGGCCATGAGCGGCATAGAGTTACCTTTCCCGCGCGCGGGAGACGGCCATTTGCCGCGGCTCAGGGGAATAGGTTTGCGTACCGGTCGCGGCGTCCTTACGGGCGGAGGCTTTGAGCCGTGCGCCTCGTCCCCCGCCTGGGCTAGTGGCGCCGTCGCCGATCAGCTCGATTCCCGCCGCGTCTAGAGCCCCAACCAATTTCATTAAGGAATCGACATTGCCCCGGATCATCCCTTCGCTGGCCTCCATTCGTTGGATCGTCGGGACTGACAGGTCCGACAGCTCGGCCAGGCGGCGCTGGTCGATCCCAAGAAGCGCGCGGGCGGCTCGCAACTGTGCCGCTGTGAGCATGATTTGTCCTTCGCGAGCCCATCTTAACTATCCATTGTGAAGCTTATCAAATGTAAATTGCCGCTTCAAGAACGCTTTTCGATATCTGTGATATCAATTATACAGATGCCGGGAGGCTGACATAATGTTTCGCATAACTGCGGGCGAAGCACCCGAGCCAGCGGCATCTGGGTGGGCGACCTTAGCGGGCTCGAAGAGCCGTGCTCCCGCACAAGATCAAATCGGCTGCCGGCCCTCGGTGTGCGTTCATTTATGAATATGGGCGCCCCCGCCCATGCCATATTCACCGCCGAAGGTGGCCGACGTTCATGCGTAATCAGAAAATCAAATGATCACGATCAAGAGATTCGCCAACAGGCGCGCCTCTACAATAGAAGCGCGAGCGCATATGTGACGCGCCGAGACTCGCCGGAATGGCCAAGAAAGGCAAAAATTTCGTCGTCTCCGACGCCAAGAGCGGCGAGGACATCACCCGGTCGGTCCTAACCCAGATTATTTTCGAAGAGGAAAGGAAGTGTGGCCAGAGCCTTCTGTCCATCGCCCTTTTGCGGGCGCTCATCCGCTTTTATAGCGAAAGCATACAGATGCTGGTGCCGAGCTATCTCGAATTCTCGATCAACAGGCTGACGAGCGAGCAGGGCAAGTTCCGCGACAATGTCGCCAGCGGCGGTTTTGGCTCGCAGGAGATTGTGTCGAGTTTAGGCTCCCTTAGGGAAACGGCCCCCAAGAACATGGCTGTGTTCATGCAGGCGCTCGCCGTGTTCAGCCCCTTCGTGGCGCCGCTCGCGTGCTCGGCCGAGGCGCCGCCCAAAGCCGAGCCAGCGCCACCGGCGAAAAGCGGCATTGAGGGCATCGCCTCGAAAGAATGACGATTTGGAGAGGCGTCAAATGCGAAAGAGCATGCTCTCCCGCCAACAGGGCTGACCATCCTCGCGTTTCAACGCGCAGGTAGAAAAAATCGGCATAGACGCAGCCCATCAGCGATTGAACGGTCTGACCATCCGACGCACGCCATCACCAAAACCGGTAACCTCCATGCTTGAGTCCAAGCGGAGCCTTTGGGCAACTCAATGGTATCGCCGCGCCAGTACAGGACGAGAGACCGTCTCAAGGCAAGCGCCGCAGCTCCCAAAACACGAAAAGAAAATTCCGCCACTTGGCCCACCGTCCGCAACGCGGGACACATCATCCACCCGGGTCAATTCGACGTGAAAATTAACAGTCTGGACCACGCCTTGCCATAGTGACGCCCGCTTTTCCGTGCTAAATGCCAACCTATGAAAGGTGAGATGTGAACCGTCCGACCGTTTGCTTTGCGCTTTGGTTCGTCGCCGTACTTGCGGCCGCGATAGCGCTTGTTCCGGTCTCAGCTTCGGCCCATCCGGGTCACCGCGATTCGGAAATGGTCTCCCACCGCGATCAACAAATGATCGACATAACCTCTCCGAAAACAGTGGCGCGGGGTCAGATCTCCCCGGTCTACGCGGTATTTAGCCAGGCTGTGAGGGACCTTTCCGCTGAACTAACGCTCCTTGACGCTCTGCCGGAGCATGGATCCTGTCAGGACGAATGTTGCTGCTCGGGCATGGGCTGCTGTATTGGGGCCTGCGTTGTCTGCAAAGCTCCAATTGCGCCTCTTTATGGCGCGAACGCAAAATACTTGGTCGCGCGCCCCGTCTCCGCAAGGGGAATAACGCCGGCATCCCTGCTCGAACCGCCAAACGCCTTCCTCTGATCGCTTTCCGCCGCTGCCGAATCCAAGGGTCCGGCGGCCGCTGACCGTTCAGCTCGAAGGTAATTCCATGTCAATGAAATTCGCCGCGGTCGCCGCGGCACTTCTGTGCGCGCTCCTCGTCGGAGCGCCGCGCCTCATGGCGCATGAGGGTCACGATCACGAGACCGCGGCGCCTGTCGCCTCAAACAATTTTCCCCGCGCCGAAGCGGCATCCTCAGCCTTTGAACTCGTCGCTATCAAGCAGGGAGCCGAACTCGAAACCTGGCTCGACCGGTTTGAGACGAACGAACCCGTTCGAGACGCGATCATCGATGTCGAGACGCCTGCTGGTCCAGCAACGGCAGTCAAGGCGCCAAACGGCTCCTATCGCATCCCCGCGGCATGGGCGAGCGCCCCGGGCCGCTACGATCTGATCTTCACGGTCACGGATGGGGGGAATGTCGACGTGCTCACGGCCACCCTCGTAGTTCCCGTCACAAGTTCCAGAAAAACGGAGCCCCTGCTGGGTCCCAATCAGGGCTCTCTGCTCGGAGGCGTATCGACCATGGCCGTCGCGGTCGCGAGCCTCTTGTTCGGTGCATTCTCCGCCTTGGCCTTTCGGAAGCGTCCAATCTTGTGGGCGCCGGCGATCGCCGCTTTTCTCGTCATCGCGGTCGGGGCGGTCCGGCTGCTGGCGCATGAAGGGCACGATCACCCGGACGAAGCGAAAGGCAGTCCTGCTGCTAAAGGCGACCGCTCGCAGATCCTGCCTGACGGCTCGATTTTCATGCCGAAGCCGACCCAACGCGTCCTTGCCGTGCGGACGACGGTGAACCGGGAGGAGGAGCACAAAAGAACGGTCGAACTGCCAGGTCGCATCATTCCGGATCCAAACAAAAGCGGTCTCGTCCAGGCTGCGGCCGCCGGCCGTCTCTCGGCGCCGCCTGCCGGATTCCCAAGTCTCGGAGCCCGCGTCGAGGCGGGCGACGTCCTCGCCTATGTGACCACGCCATTTCTTGCACTCGACCAGCCCACCTTGCGTCAACAGGCGGGCGATCTCGCCCAACAGATCTCGATCGTCGAACGGCGTGTCGCGCGCTATGAGACGCTTGTTAAGTCGGCCGCCATCGCGCAGGTGACGCTCGATGACGCTCGCCTCGAACTCCAGGGCCTTAAGGCGCGCCGCGCCACCGTCGACACGGTCAAGCGCGATCCGGAGGCGCTCGTCGCGCCCGTCGGCGGCGTCATCGCCGCAGCCAATGCGGTGGCTGGCCAGATCGCCGATCCCAACGCCGTACTGTTTCAGATCGTCGATCCGGCCCACCTATGGGTCGAGGCGCTGTCCTTCAACCCCATGCCGGCCAGTCTAAAAGCTTCCGCGCGCACCTCGGAGGGTCGCAGCCTTTCACTCGATTTTATTGGGGCCGGCTTCGCGGATCGCAATCAGGCGGCGCCGGTTAATTTTTCGATCAGAGATCCCGCCGGACTTCGGCTCGGGCAGTTCGTGAGCGTGTTTGCGGAGACGTCCGAGGCGACCGCGGGCCTCGCTTTGCCGCGTGCGAGCGTCGTTCGACGTTCAAACGGCGAAAACGTCGTTTATGAGCATGTGGGCGCGGAGCGATTTGAGGCGCGGATCGTCAGAACCCAACCTCTCGATGGCGACAATGTCCTTGTCATCGACGGTCTTTCAGCCGGGCGCAGGGTCGTGACCCAGGCGGCTGAACTTCTCAATCAGGTGAGGTGACGCCGATGTTCACCTTCCTCGTCACACAGTCCCTGCGCAATCGCCTGCTCGTCCTCGCGATCGCGATGGTCCTGGTGCTCTGGGGCGGCCTTACGCTGAGCCGCCTGTCGGTCGATGTCCTTCCTGATCTCAACAAGCCGACCGTCACGATCATGACGGAGGCCGAGGGCCTTGCGCCGCCCGAGGTCGAACAGCTCGTCACTTTCATCATCGAGACGCAAATGAACGGGCTGCCCGGCGTTTCGCGGGTGCGCTCGGTCTCAGGCGTCGGCCTGTCGATCGTCTACGTCGAGTTCGACTGGGGGACCGACATTTATCGCAATCGCCAGCAGATCGCCGAGCGACTGACTCTCGTGCGCGATCAATTGCCTGCGAATGTCACGCCACAGATGGGGCCTATCAACTCGATCATGGGACAGATCATGCTGCTGGCCCTGACAGCGCCGGCCGAAGTATCGCCGATGGACGTGCGCGAGACCGCCGACTTTCTGCTCCGTCCGCGTCTCCTCGCCATTCCGGGCGTCGCCCAGGTGATCCCGATGGGCGGCGAGGTTCGTCAATACCGGGTGTCGCCTAACCCGGCGGCAATGCGCACGCTCGGCGTTACTTCGGACCAGTTGGAGAAGGCGTTGACCCAGTTCGGCGTCAACACGGGCGGTGGCTTTACCGATCAATTTTCGCGCGAGTTCCTGGTGCGCAATATCGGCCGCACGCTCAAATTGGAGGATCTGGCGAATACCGTCGTCGCCAACGCCAGCGGCGCCCCTATCTATCTGCGCCAGATCGCGGAAGTCAGCTTCGGCGCCAAAACGAAGCGCGGCGATGCCGGCTACATGGGTAAGCCTGCGGTCGTCGTGTCGATCGAAAAACAGCCGGACGTCGACACTGTTCGGCTCACGCGCGACATTGAGGCCGCGCTCAAAGCGATTTCGGCGAGCCTGCCTTCGGGCATCAGGGCCGACAACATACTGTTCCGGCAAGCCGACTTCATCGAAACCTCGATCCAGAACGTCGAGCGCGTTTTGATCGAGGCCATCGGCGTCGTCGCCATCGTTCTTTTCGCTTTCCTCCTCAACTGGCGCACAACCGCGATTTCGCTGACGGCGATCCCGGTCTCGATCCTCAGCGCCGCCATCATATTTCACTTGATGGGATTATCGATCAATACGATGACGCTTGGGGGCCTCGCCATAGCCATAGGCGAACTCGTCGACGACGCCGTGGTCGATGTCGAAAATATATTCCGGCGGCTCCGAGAAAACCGGCACGCTGCGCAAGCTCGCTCCGTCTTCGATGTCATTGTCTCTGCGAGTCAGGAGGTTCGGTCCGGCATCATTTATGCGACGATGATCATCGTTCTCGTGTTCATGCCGCTGTTCGCGCTTTCCGGCATCGAAGGGCGACTTTTCGCTCCACTCGGTCAAGCCTATATCATCTCGATCCTGGCGAGCCTCATCGTCTCGATCTCGTTGACGCCGGTTATGGCGTATTACCTGCTGCCGCCCATCGCCAGCCTGCACGAGCACGAAAGCGCGCTCGTGCGCATGTTCAAGCGGGCGAACCGGGCGGCGCTCGAGCGCGCCCTTGATCATCCCCGCCTTGTCATGGCGGCTGCTTTGATCGGCGTAATGGGTGCAGGCGGCGCCGCCGTCATGCTGCCCCGCGCTTTCCTGCCGCCTTTCAACGAAGGCACTTTAACGATCAACACGGTCTTCACGCCGGGCATATCCCTCGCTGAATCGAACCGTATCGGCCTCGTCGCCGAACAACTTCTCATGGAGACGCCGGAGGTCAAATCCGTCGGCCGGCGGACGGGGCGCGCCGAGCTTGACGAGCATGCGGAAGGGGTACATTCATCCGAAATTGAGGTCGATCTCGGCAAATCCGCACGATCGCGCGACGAAGTCGTCGCCGACATCAGGTCGCGCCTCCGCGTCCTCCCTATGTCCGTCAATATAGGCCAGCCGATTTCACACCGGCTCGATCACATGCTGTCAGGCGTGCGCGCGCAGATCGCGCTCAAGATCTTCGGCGAGGATCTGGACGGCCTGACGCGCGTTGCGGAGGACCTGCGCGGTAGGCTCGCAAAAATTCCGGGTCTGGTCGATCTTCAAGTCGAGAAGCAGGTCCGCGTTCCGCAGATCGAGATTGCGGTTGATTACCAAAGAGCAGCGCTCTATGGACTGCAGCCCGCTGCGATCACCGATCAGCTTCAACGGCTGTCCAATGGCAAACTGATGTCGCGTATCGTGGACGGCAACAGGCGCTTTGACGTCATCTTGCGCCTCGACGATAGCCTTCGCACGACTGACCGCCTGGCGGACCTCCTCATCGAGTCGCCGTCGGGCTGGATCCCGATCCGCCATGTCGCCGAGGTCACGGAGACCGACGGGCCAAACCAGATCCTGCGCGAGAATGGCAAACGTCGCATCGTCGTGCTCGCCAACGCCGACGGGTCGGCCGATATGGCGCGGATCGTCGCGGACATTCGTAACGAAATCGCGGCGGCGCATTTGCCGAGGGGGTTCTTCACGAGCCTCGAAGGGGCGTTTCAGGCGCAGGAAGAGGCGACCCGGATGATCGGTCTCCTTTCTCTCATTTCGCTTGCGCTCGTATTCGCGATCCTCTTCAGCCGCTATCGCTCAGCCTTGTTCGCCCTGATGATCATGGGCAGCGTGCCGCTCGCATTGATCGGCACCGTCGCGGCGCTTTGGATCGCTGGACAACCTCTGTCGGTCGCTTCGATGATAGGCTTCATAACGCTGACCGGGATCGCCTCGCGCAATGGCATATTGAAGATCAGCCACACCATCAATCTGTCGCTCCGCGAAGGCGTTCCCTTCGGGCGCCAGCTTGTGATCCGGGGCAGCCTCGAACGCATGACGCCGGTGCTCATGACCGCGCTATCGGCCGGAGTTGCGCTCGTGCCGCTCTTGATCGACGGCCATGCGCCGGGCAAGGAAATTCTGCATCCGGTCGCCGTCACCATTTTCGGCGGCCTCGTCAGCGCGACGCTGCTCGATGCCTTCCTAACGCCCATCCTGTTCATGCAATTTGGCCGCAAGCCATTAGAGAATTTACATGCGATGGACCAGGCGCGCCTATCGCCTTCCACAGCGGCGACGCCCTTGCAATCTTATTGACCCAACAAAGGAGAAGGTCATGAAAGCGATGCTCATTTCGGCCGGGGTGCTGTTCGCGGCCGCCGGATTTGCGCTTGCGCACGACCAAAAGGGTCCGCATGGTGGCCATCAGGTCGATGCGGGAAAGATGCATGTCGAATTGCTCGTCAAGGACGCCACGATCGACGTTTATCTCGCCGACGAACTGGCCAAGCCAGTCGATGCGTCTGGCTACAAGGGGCTTGCGATTCTCATCGTTGGCGGCAACGCCGCCCGCATTCCGCTGGCTCCGGTTGGAAGCGACAAGCTCACTGGGACAGCGCCTGCCGAGGTCAAGGGCGAGCCAAAGGGGGCCGTGCAGATCACGTCCCCGTCCGGCGCCACAGTCCAGGCACAGTTCGACTAAAATTCATGTATGCATTCGGAAGGGAAAGGCAATTTGCCTTTCCTCGCCGGTTCAGAGTTCCACGACGAGATCTGGTGAAATCCGATACCCTCGTTTGCACGGCCGGCGGCTCTATCACATTGCGCCGCAATCGACGCCAATCAGCTGATCAGCGATTTTCTTCTGCTCGTCAGTCAAAACTGCGTACAGTTTGACCGTCGCCGGTTTGACAGCCTTCAGGGATTCGAGCATGGCCTCCATGCCGCCGATGCGGGCGTCCATCCGCTCAACGACGCCGCCCTTTTGCATGGCTCCCATCATGCTTTCGCGCATGTCCTGCATGACCTTCACCCGGCCCTTGACGGTCTCGGCATATCCGTTCCAGGCTTCGGTTTGGGCGTCGGTTATCTTAAGCTCATCCTTCAGATAGGCGAGCCGCCCCGAAACCATGGCGCCCATCCTTGCCTGGGCGCCGCGCATCATGCCCTGGCCCATCATTCCGCGCCCCATCATGCCCATCGTCGGGCAGCCGCCGCCCATCATCCCCATCGTGGGCGCTGCCTGATCGTCGTCTTCGGCGATGGACGGCGAGAGAAAGGCTCCGCTCAAGGTGAAGGCGAGAGCCGTCGTTGCGAAGAATTTGTTCATTGCAGCGCTCTTTCTTTTTTCTAAATCGACAACATAACTCAGAACATTATTCTCTCTATCAAACTTGGCATTGACCGAAAGCAATTTACGGACGTTGACATTACCTACGCCCTTGGGCTCGGGCGCTAAGCGTCGGATTGGCGCCCTAGCGCCCGAGATATTTGATGAGCGCAGCGACGCCGAGCACGACCAGAACGAAAATCAGGAGGCCGAACAGCGACATCCCCCACATGTCGCCTGTCATTCCATCAAATCCCATCATGACGGCCTCCTCAGTTTAACGGCGTGTGGCGAAGCCGTAGCGCGTTGGCGATGACGCTGAGGGAGGAGAGCGCCATGGCCGCCGCCGCGATAATCGGGGAAAGCAACAGGCCGAAGGCGGGGTAGAGCGCCCCGGCCGCGATCGGCACGCCAGCCGCGTTGTAGATGAAGGCGAAGAACAGGTTCTGGCGAATGTTGCTCATGGTCGCGTGACTGAGCTTGCGGGCTCGCACGATGCCCTGAAGATCGCCTTTCAGCAGGGTGACCCCGGCGCTCTCGATCGCGACGTCCGTGCCGGTGCCCATGGCGATGCCGACATCGGCGGCGGCGAGCGCTGGCGCGTCATTGACGCCATCGCCCGCCATCGCGACGATGCGACCCTCCTTGCGCAATTTGGCGACGACCTTGCCTTTGTCCTCCGGCAGGATTTCCGCCTCGACTTCGCTGATGCCGAGCCTGCGCGCTACGGCGTCGGCGGTGGTCTTGTTGTCGCCGGTCAGCATGACGACCCGGACGCCCGCGTCCCGCAGTTCCTTGAGCGCGGCGGGCGTCGTCTCCTTGACTGGATCGGCGATCGCGAGAAGGCCGCTAACCCCTCCGTCGATCGCCACGAAAATCACGGTCGCGCCTTCGGCGCGAAGAGCTTCCGCCTCGCTGGTGAGAGCAGAGAAATCGACGCCGGCTTCCACCATGATGCGATGGCTGCCGATGACGAGCTTCTTTCCGTCGACGACGCCGCTGACGCCCTTGCCGACCGGGCTGTCGAAATCAGTCGCGACGCCGAGCAGCAGATTGCGCTCCTTTGCGGCGTTGACGATGGCGGTCGCTAGAGGATGCTCACTGGCGCGCTCCAGCGTCGCCGCAAGGCGCAGCAGCTCAGCCTCATCGAGACCGCCGACCGCTTTCAGGGCCGTCACCTTCGGCTTGCCTTCGGTCAGGGTGCCGGTCTTGTCGACGACCAGCGTGTCGATCTTCTCAAAGCGCTCAAGAGCCTCGGCGTTCTTGATCAGCACGCCAAGTCCGGCGCCGCGCCCGACCCCCACCATGATCGACATCGGCGTCGCGAGGCCAAGCGCGCAGGGACAGGCAATGATCAGCACAGCGACGGCCGCGATCAGACCGTGGGCGAAGCGCGGTTCAGGACCCCAGATCGCCCAGGCGCCGAAGGCGAGCGCGGCGACAAGGATGACGATGGGGACGAACCAGCCCGAAACTTCGTCGGCTAGGCGCTGGATGGGCGCGCGGCTGCGCTGCGCCTCGGCCACCATGCGGACGATCTGCGCCAGCATGGTGTCGCTTCCGATTTTTCCGGCCCGCATGACGAAACCGCCGCTTTGGTTGAGCGTGCCGCCTATGAGCTTTGCGCCCGCGCTCTTGATCACAGGCATCGACTCGCCGGTGATCATGGATTCGTCGATCGAACTGCGACCCTCTATCAATTCGCCGTCGACGGGGACTTTTTCCCCGGGCCGGACGCGCAGCCTGTCGCCGACCGCCACTGCTTCAACCGCGACGTCCTCGTCGGTCCCGTCGGGGCGGATGCGCCGCGCGATTTTCGGCGCGAGATCCAGCAGCGCGCGGATCGCGCCGCCGGTCTGTTCGCGGGCGCGAAGCTCCAGCACCTGGCCGAGCAGCACCAGCACTGTGATGACCGCCGCCGCCTCGAAATAGATTGCGACGGAGCCGTCCGCGGAGCGGAAGGTGGCGGGAAAAATGCCCGGCGCGACGGTGGCGACGACGCTATAGGCCCAGGCGACGCCCGTCCCCATCGCGATCAGCGTGAACATGTTGAGATGGCGCGTGACGAGCGATCGCCATGCGCGGGCAAAGAACGGCGCGCCGGCCCACAGCACTACGGGCGTCGCCAGCATCAGCTGGATCCAGCTCGCCGCCTGCGCGCCGAGCACCATGTGGAGATTCGTTAGGTGGCCGACCATCTCAAGGATAAACACCGGGATGGCGAGAGCAAGGCCGATCCAGAACCGGCGCGTCATGTCGGTGAGTTCGGCGCTGGGGCCGGTCTCGCCCGTTGTGACGACGGGTTCGAGGGTCATCCCGCAAATCGGGCAATTGCCCGGCCCAATTTGGCGGATCTGCGGATGCATCGGGCAGGTGTATATCGTTCCGGCCGGCGGCTGATCGGCGGCCGGCGCGGCGGCTCCGCCCTTGAGGAATTGCGAAGGCTCGGCGAGAAATTTCTCGCGGCACTCCGCGGAACAAAAGAAGTAAGTCTTGCCAGCATCCTCGGCGCGGAACTTCGCCGTTTGAGGATCGACCGTCATTCCACACACGGGGTCCGTGACCTTTTGGGAGCCAGCCATGCCGGTCGGGCCTCCGCCATGCTGATGGTTGTGTCCGTCGTGCGGGCGATTGCGACCGGGCGTCGTCTGATCATTTTCCATAATTGGGCTCTTCTAGGCGCAGCGCCATGATACGGCGTTGAAGACGGGAACAAACACTGCTGCCGCGAGCCAAGCGAAAGCGACGTTGCTCAGGATGCCCTCGACCAGTCCGGCCGCCGACAGCAGTGGGGCTGCGGTAAAGAGTCCGAGCCAGGCGTGAGAGACTTGCAAGCCCGGCAGCAGCAACGCCACGAGCGCGCATGCGACATAGATCACGACAAGCGTGGTTGTAAGCCCGACGCCGACGGCAGCCAAAGACAATCTGATCGATTCATGAAAAGGTTCGTTCGCCATTACATTTTCCTCATCTCTCCGCCGCCGCGAAAACCTGCTCCTTGGTCGTTATGTCGTCTGCCTCGCCGGCCAGCAGGTAGAGCGGGTAACGGATGTCCCGCAGCGCGACGCGACGTCCGAGCGCGATGAAGCCCCCGCGGGCAAGCTGGTTTCGCGGAACAGAAGATTGATGGCCTGAAGGTAGTATTGAACTGCCCCGGGTTTGCCGGAGGCCATTTCGTTTGAGTCACGCCGCTATGGCGGGCTCGTCGATTTGCGCATAATAGCGCGCTTCGGCTTCGGCCGGTGGAATGTTTCCGATCGGCTCGAGCAGTCTCTTGTTGTTGAACCAGTCGACCCATTCGAGCGTTGCGAACTCGACCGCCTCGAAGTTGCGCCACGGTCCGCGCCGCCAAATGACCTCGGCTTTGTAGAGGCCATTGATCGTCTCGGCGAGGGCGTTGTCGTGGCTGTCGCGGACGCTGCCGACGGACGGCTCGACGCCGGCTTCTTTCAGGCGTTCCGTGCATTTGATCGAGACATATTGGGCGGATTCAATCGGTCGTCGCAACGCCCGCGTGGGAGATTGCGATGGCGCATTGGAAAAGGCGTTCAGATCGAGCTGGTCGAAAGGCCTGAGGTCGTACAGGCGTCCGAGTGACAGAAGCAATATCTATTTTCTTCAATACCTTATGATTCAAAGAGCGTAGGGCGCACGCAGGCCGGGGTCGCCGGCCGGGAAATCCTTGACGTTGCGCGTCACCAAAAGCATGGCGCGGTCCTGCGCCGACGCCCAGATCACCGCGTCCGGCAGTTTGATCTTGTGGCGCCGGCGCAGGTCGACCGCCCGCGCGGCGATGCGCGCGTCGAGGCCGACAAGCTCAAAACCGCCGAGAAAATCGCGCGTCGGCGCCGCAAGATCCGCTGCGGCCCCGACCATCACCTCCATCCAGGTGATGATGCTGATCGCTTTCTCCGCATAGAGCGAGAGCTCAACGCGGGCTTCGGGAACCGCGTTGAGATAGTCGATGAGGATATTGGTGTCGAAGAGCGCCTTCACCATTCGTCGCGCGCCTTTTCCTGGTAGGCGAGCCCGTCCTCGGCGCGATCGCCCCAGAGGCCGAAGGCGTCGCGGTCCCGCCGGCGCCGCCGCGCGGCCAGATAATCGTCGATCGCCTGCCGGATCAGCGCCGCGCGGGAGGTTTTTTCGTGCTTCGAGAGATTGTCCAGCTCTTGGAGCTGCGCGTCGCCGAGATCGACCAGTGTTCGCATTGTCCTCCTCCATAATATGTGATAACAGCATCATATATCATCAGGTGGAGAACCCAAACTGTTTTTCGTTCACCGGGATCATCGCGATAGCTCGCCACCGCTCGCCGGAGAGGACGGGTCGTCGACGAGCGGAGCGCCCGATTTGACAGACGCTTTGTTTCGCGAGTCGATCCCGTGGCCGGCGCTGAAAGCGCCACTCGCCGCCGCCGAGGATGCCCTGGCCCGGCTCGACGAGCGCGTCCGGGCGAGCCAGATTCGAGAGGGTTCGTCAGCCGAAGGGCGCCGGGTTCAAACCGCCGGGCTTGTCCTCGTCCGGCAGATGCCCGGCTCCGCCAAAGGCGTCATGTTCATCACCATCGAAGACGAGACCGGCATCGCAAATCTCGTCATTTGGCCAAAGCTCTTCGAACAGCAACGCCGCATCATCCAATCCGCTGGAATGCTGGCCGTCGCCGGCCGTGTTCAACGGGAAGGGGAGGTCGTGCATCTCGTCGCCAACTCTTTGACCGATTTGTCGGCGTCGCTTGCGAGCATCGGCGACCGCGATTCTGTCTTTCCGCCCACCGCATGGGCGCGGCGACGAATTCCATCGCGGCGCCTCCGGCGTCGATCCGCGCGAGCGACCGCAACCCGGAGCAAAGAGCCGCGGCATTTACGTCGAGGATCGCCGCCTCGACACGATAAGGGTGAAGGCGCGGGATTTTCACTAGGGCGCAGGCCGCGGCGCGTCGCCCAGCCGTCGACCGGTTCCTGGCCGAAACCGCCGGACGTCGTTCGCAAGCATACGCGCCGCTCTCTGCTCTTACAGCGAAGTCGCGGCTTTCGGGGAAGTAGCCACGCCGGCCGCCTCGTTCGTCCTGGGACCGATCAGATGCAAGCCCATCCCATGCGTCCTCAGCCAGGATCGGCGGCAGCCACGTCTTTGGACAAGCTTCCCACGGTCTTCCAAACGCGAGCGAATGATTCATGTGCTGGAGGTGCGCGACCTCATGCGCCGCGAGGTAATCAAGCACGAAAGGCGGCGCCAGGCGATCCCTCAGTTCGCGAACGTGGTCCCAAACCGTTTGCCGGGCGACGGGATCAAGCCCCACCGTCGGCTCGTCCATGAAAAGGATAGCGGGTTCATGAATCATGCTCTGGGCGATTTCCAGCCGGCGGATCATGCCGCCGGAGTAACCCTGCACCAGCTTCGCAGCGGCGTCCTCCAGTCCCATCATCTTCGAGGCGGCGGCGATGCGGCCGGCCGCTCGCTTCGCGGGACCAGGTAAAGACGCGCCGAGAGCAACAGATTTTCATAGCCGCTCAATGCGCCGTCCGCGGACAGAAGTTGAGGAACATAACCTATGTGGGCGCGGATCTCTTGCGGCTGTTTCGCGAGATCAAATCCTGCGATCGTCGCGGAGCCGGAACTGGGAGGCAGCAGCGTCGTCAACATCTTGATGAGGGTCGATTTGCCAGCTCCATTCGGCCCGATCAGGCCAAAGATTTCACCCGCCCCGACGTTCAAATTCACCTGATCAACGGCGGTGAAATCTCCGAAGCGCTTGGTCAGCGCCTTCGTTTCGATGATCATCGTCTCGATGCCTGCCATTCCCGTTCCCTCGATCGATCGCCAGAATGCTTTCAGGGTCGCGCTGAGCAATAATGGCAGATCAGCTAATTGATAGCGTTAATCTCCTGGCTCGGACGAGCTTTGATGCAGCTCAATAGCTGTCCCGCGCGCCCATTCAGAGGGGAACAGTTCGCCTTAGGCCGCAATCCGATCAAATGAAAACGATGTTCAAATCGAGACAGAATTTGTCCAAAGTCATCGAGTTGAAGCATTTTCTGATCGAAAAGGCCGAACAGTTTTCCGGGACGTTGGAACAGGCGCGCAAAGCGGCGTTCACCGAGCATCATCTTCATCAACGAACTTGACGCTCTCGGTCGCTCACGCTCCGCCGGCTGCGTAGGCCGTCTCCATACGGCATGGCGGAATAAGTAGAATCTGGCTCATAAGTTGGTCGCCATGGGCAGCGCCAGACGGATCAATTGACGCCCCCATCGGGCCCAAAAAGCGCTTCGAGACGATCGAGCAGGATCTGCTGGCCGGGGAGGATCTTCTGGCGGGCAATCGGCAACGCGAACCAGGCGGCGCGATCGATTTCCGGAAAGGACTGCATGCGCCCGCTGCGAGGCGGCCACTCGATCTCAAACAAGTTGCTGCTGATGCAGGTCGCATCGAAATCGGCCTCCATGGTGAAGGCTTCGGTCTTTTTCCGCGCATTCTGCTGAACACTGCCCAGCGGCCTTAGCGCGCCCGCCGGCATGGCGCCTAGTTCTTCCGCGAATTCGCGGCGAGCGGCGGTTTCGGCATCCTCGTTCTCAGCCACTTCGCCCTTGGGAATCGACCATGCGCCAAGGTCCGTATTGCGCCAGAACGGACCGCCGGGATGCACGAGAAGTACAAAAAGCTGCCCATCCATGCGCTTATACATCAAGACGCCAGCGCTCCTGAGGCTCATCTCTTCGGATCCAAAAACTCTACCGCAAAGTCAATTCCAACGCCTTCGTATTGCGCTCCGCCAAATGGGTTTCGAATTATCGCGCTGTCTTGAGGTCGATGGCCGAATGGTCCTAACCTTCTGATCGCAGTTTGATTTGTCGATTCAGAAGCGAAGCCGCGCGCGAAGGTGTCGATATAGCCCTTCATGATCGCCGGCATCGACATACGTCACAGCGGGTAGCGCCGGGCCAGAAGTGCCGGAGGCGGCGTCAGCTCGCGATCGGGCTCGCCGCCTCCGCGCGGGATACAATGCCGCCGTATATGCCGTCAACGTCGCGCCCGTCCGACGATAGCGGAGCTGCAAGAACCTCGATCCACTGGCGACGGCCCGGCTTGACGCGAAGCTCGAACGCCGCGGCCAAAGGCTCGGCCGTTTCAGCGACCGTCTCAAAAAGCCGCCGCAGACGCGCGGTGATGCGCGGCGCGAGCATTTTCGAAAGCCTTTTTTCTTGGGACGCCAATCCCAGGAGACGACCTGCTTCAGGCCCGGTCCGACTCGCTTCCCATTCATTCGTCCCGTCAGATCGCTGGAACACGAAAATACCGGCCGCAATTTCGTCCGGTCCCTGAGTAAGATCGGCGGCGGTCGGCATGAGCCGGCTTCCACGCTTGTCGCGCCAGAATTCAAGCTCTAGTCTCAAAAGGGGGTCGCTCGCATCGGCGGCGTCAAGGCGATTGAAAAGGCGCGCGAGATGGGGCGGCGACACGGCGAGCGTGGTCAAGTCATTCCCCCAAGCGCTCGGTCTCCGGCAGCCATCCAACGAGCCACGGATCAACATGAGGGCGCCGAAGACTCCTCTCCTTGATCTGCGTCAACACTTTACGCATCGAATTTATGATGAGTAAATAGTCAGTCAGATGATCGAGCGCAACGTGACGGATATTCCCGAGACCTCCCTCGAGGAGAAGGTCTGTTTCCTCAAGAGCCCAGCGGCCTATCGCCCTCAGCCGGCGAAGGTTGAGGTTGAGGAAACCCATATGTCTTGGGTCTTTCTGGCGGGAGATCGCGTTTATAAGTTGAAGAAGCCGGTCCGCCATTCCTTCCTCGACTTCGGGTCTATCGAAGCACGTGAGAAGAACTGTCGCGAGGAGCTTCGACTCAATCGTCGTCTGGCGCAGGATATCTATCTCGGCGTGGCGCCGTTGACTCGAAACGATAATGGACGCCTCTCGATAGACGGGGAAGGGCGTCCGGTTGACTGGCTGGTCGTCATGCGACGCCTCCCACGGGATCGCATGCTCGACAGCGCCATTATCGCCCACACTCTCAGCGGCGCGGAAATAGCGTCCGTCGCTGAGCGGCTCGTCGGCTTCTACAAGCACGCTCAGCCCGCGGATCTCGCCCCGGCGGCCTATGTGGCGCAATTCATTGAAGAGCACGCCCGGAACGAAGCCGTGCTGACTGCTCCGGAATTCGACCTCGATGGTAGGCGCATCGAACGGCTTTTGGGTCTTGTCGAGGATACTTTGCGCAGCGGCCTCCTGGAGACGCGCGCCGAAAGCGGCCGGATCGTCGAGGGACACGGCGACCTGAGGCCGGAGCATGTCTACCTCAGCCAACCGCCGGTCATTATTGACTGCCTGGAGTTCAATCGGCGGCTCCGCCTTGTCGATCCGGTGGATGAGCTCACCTATCTCGGCCTCGAATGCAGCCGGCTGGGGGCGGACTGGGTAGAGCCAGTCCTCGTGAGTGTCTACGTTAAGAGTTCAGGCGACGACACGCCGTCGCCGGAGCTCGTTTCATTCTATCGGACCTACCGCGCCTGTTTGCGCGCCCGATTATCGCTCGTCCACATTCTGGAGCATGACCAGCGCAAGCCGAAGAAATGGTTGCCCCTGGCCAAACAATATTTGGACATTGCCGCGTCGGCTAGCCTTAGCCCCGACGTTCCAGCGGCGCAATGATCCGATCGCCTTCGTCAAAGGCGATCGAAAGCAAGGTATTGAGCATGAGCCCCTCGGCTCGGTCCACATTCGACTCCCCGGCGCCGCGCCACATCATTCGCGTCTTTCTCTGTGGCGACGTGATGACGGGGCGCGGCATCGATCAGATCTTGCTGCATCCGTGCGACCCTCGTCTGCATGAAGATTATGTGCATTCGGCAAATGGATATGTTCGTCTCGCCGAGCAGGCGAACGGATCGATTCCAGCGCCGGTTGCGCCGTCCTATATCTGGGGCGCCGCTTTGGACGAGCTGAACCGGAAGGCGCCCGACGCGCGCATCATCAATCTCGAAACCAGCATTACGCGCAGCGACTCCTTTGCGGACAAGGGCATCAACTATCGGATGAGTCCCGAAAACGCCGAGTGCCTGACGGCCGCAGGCGTCGACTGCTGCGTCCTCGGCAACAACCATGTCCTCGACTGGGGGCGCGCCGGGCTGCTCGAAACATTGGCTACGCTCGAACGTTTGGGGATCAGGACAGCCGGAGCTGGCCGGGATCTGGCGCAAGCGCGCGCGCCGGCGATCCTCGAGATCGCCGGCAGAGGACGCTTGCTGGTATTTTCTTTCGCGTCCCCGACGAGCGGCGTCCCACGGAATTGGGGAGCGACTCCGGTGGCCGCTGGCGTGAACCTTCTCTCCGACTGTGCCAATGAAAGCGTCGCGCGGATCGCGGAACAGGTGGAGAGCGTACGGCGGCCAGGCGATCTGGTCATCGCGTCCATTCACTGGGGAGCAAATTGGGGATATGAGGTTCCAGAAGAGCAACGACGATTTGCGCGCGGCCTCATCGATCAGGCCAATGTTTCTCTTGTCCACGGCCATTCCTCGCACCACGCGAAAGCCATCGAAATATACAAGGATCGACTGATCCTCTACGGATGCGGCGACTTCCTGAACGATTATGAGGGCATTCGCGGCTACGAGGAATTTCGCGGCGATCTCGCCGTGATGTATTTCGCCGGTTTCGATGCCTTGACCGGACATCTTGCGAGTCTCGAACTCTCGGTGCTTCAAATCCGGCGTTTTCAGCTTGTTCCAGCATCGAGAGCTGATGTCGAGTGGATGCGCCGGACGCTCGATCGCGAAAGCTCTCCGTTCGGCGCGCGGGTCCGCCTGACGCCAGACGGGAGACTGACGCTGCGCTGGCGTGATGCGGTCGGTTGACGTGCTGACATGCATACGGCGCGTTCTTGTGCCCAGCGCCGATCTCATGATTAACGCTTCACCGAGGAGCCCGATCAGACGCGTGCGACCGAGCTCAAGTTTAGCCGCAGCCGCATGACGGACCATACCGCCGAGTCCTCCACGAGAGCCGCGACTCAAAACACAAGGAGATCCGTGAGCGGCTTGTCTTCGTGGAGCCGGGCGATCGCCCCGGCCAGTAGCGGCGCAGCCGATGCGATGGCGAGCTTGTCTCGGACGGGACCAGACGGAAGCCGGAAGGGAGGAACCGTATCGGTCGTGATGATGAGCTCGATGGCCGGATCGGCGAGCGTTTTCTCGGCGTCCGGCATGAAGAGGCCGTGCGCGACGCAGGCGATGATCCGCCGCGCGCCGCGATCGCGCGCGGCATGAGCCGCGCGTACGAGCGTTGCGCCCGTGCTGATGAGATCGTCGACGATTATTCAGACGGCCCCCGCGACGTCACCAGCGAAAAGGTCGCCGGAGACGACGCCGGCGCTGCGATGCTTTTCCGCGAATGCTTTGCCGACCGGCCGGCCCGTGGACGCCTCCAGCGCTTCGCGGAGCAAGTCGCCCGAGGAGCCGGCTGATCGCTTGGCCAAGCCCTTCGTTTCCCTTCAACGCGAACAAGCTCAGCCGGCCGCCAGATATAGGCTGAACATGCGAGGGCGACCAGATGCGAGGTTTCGCCATCAGCCGCGTCTCCGTTTGGCGGGACCAATGCTCGCCTCGCATAAGTTTCGATCTGTTGTATCGGCGCGCCTTGAGCAGCGTCAAGCCGCGCGGCTGCATCCGTCTCGACGTTGGCCCCTTGAGGCGCCGCAGTCATGCTTCGCAAACGGCTCGCACGGCTTCGTGCCGAGGACGTCGCAAGGCCGCAGGATTCTTCGTTCAAGCGGCATCGACTAGGTCATAGACCCATTATCGGGATTCCCGAATCGGCTGTGGCGTGATTCAACCTTCGGATCATGGAGGCTGAGATGGCGCGGTTTGATTTGACGGATTTCGAATGGTCGGTGATTGAGCCGTT
>NZ_CABFMQ020000083.1 GCF_901905185.1 Methylocella tundrae | reverse complement strand
CTCCCCGGCCCCCATCCCCGCTTCGACGTCGAGCCGCGCCCGGCGAAGCGTCAAGGCGTGGCGGAGCGCTGCGCCGAGCAGCTGGTTGACGTCAACGGCCTGCGCGAACGCCTTGCGCGCGCCGGTCTCAAGCGCGGCGAAATCACCGTGGAAGGCGTCGTTGACGGCATGATCCAGCATCAGGCTCGACGCGTCCGAGACGATCGCTTCGACATGATCGAGACCGATTTCTCCGGCTCCCCGCGCGTATAGAACGAGCTTGGCGAGTTCCGAGCGGGTCGCCAGCCGATCCTGGCCGAGCAGCGAAACGAGCAATATCCGGGCCTCCGGCGAGATCCTCAGTCCGGCGGCCGCGGCCTCCGCTTCGATGAGAAGGGCGACATCCTTCGCCGAATCCGGATAGCATTCGATCGCCGCGGCGTTTTTCTCGCGTTCGCAAAGCCGCCGCAGGGGCGCGTCCTTCTTCAGGGCGCCGGCCTCGATAATGATCGTGCAATCCTGCGGCGGTGCGGCGATCAGGGGCTCGATGGCGGTGACGAAGGTCTTTCCCTGCGCCTCGATCCAGATCGCGCGCCGGCCGCCGAACAGCCCTATCGTGTTGGCTTCGTCGGCCAGGCGCAGCGGATCGGCGGCAATGTCGTCCCCGCTGATGCGCAGCAATTGGAAGGGGTCCTTTGGATCATCCACCGCGTGCTGGACGATAGCGCGGGCGCGCTCGGCGACGAGACCGAAATCAGGGCCAAAGACCAGATAGATATATATGTGCGGCGCCGGGCGCGCGAGAAATTTGTCGGCCTCGTAGGTTTTGATTGCGACCAATTTGCCGGCTTCTCCTCAAGCTGAGCCGCTCATCGCTCGCGGCGGACCGGCCTACCCCTTTTCGGCGAAAGAGGCGGCGATATTGGTGCGGATCTGCTCCGCGAGCATGCGCGCGTCGCGGATTTCGGCATCGCGCGAGGCGCGGATATTGGCGAAACGTTGCGAGTTGCGATCGTAACTTGCGACCACGGTCGCCGTGCCCTTGGTGACCGGATCGCCCCCTTCGAGCGGCGTCAGCGTGTAATCGGCCGTGACCACGACGGTGCCGGAGGTCGGATAGCCAGTCACAGTGTCGATGAGGGGCGATTGCACGCTTTCCCGCACGCTGATCTTCAGCACATATTTCGGATCGATGGGCGCGCCCGTCCCGTTCAACCCGAAATGCAGCTCGTTTTCGAGATAATGGCCGAGGCGATCAGGGATCGGCGAGATCTTGATCGTCTGCAATCGGCCGGCGACGTCGCCGGCGCCCCCAAGCGAGCCATAAAGCGGCTGAAGGCAGCCGGCCAGGGAAAAGCTCGCCACCGCGGCGAAGGCAAGCGCCGCTCCGCGCGAAAAATGCTGGCGAACCATAGGTTTATGCGACGACATTCACGATCCTTTGCGGAACGATGATGATTTTCTTGACGGGCCGGCCTTCAAGCGCGCGCTGAACCGCCTCCAGGGCCAGGGCCGCGGCCTCAATCGCCGGATTGTCGGCGGCGCGGTCGATGACGAGATCGGCGCGCTTCTTTCCATTGACCTGCACCGGCAGCTCCATCGTCTCTTCGACAACCAGCGCCCTGTCGGCGACCGGCCACGCGGCTTCGGAAACCAGTCCTTCACGGCCGAGCCGCGACCAGCATTCTTCGGCGAGATGCGGCATCATCGGGGCAAATAACGGAACCAGAATTTCGGCCGCCTCACGGAAGGCGTAGCGCAGATCCGGCGCGACAATCTCGCTGTCGATCGCGCCGACGGCCGCGCCGAGCCTGTTGGCAAGGTCATGCACCTGAGCGATGGCGCGGTTGAAGCGCAGCCGCTCGATATCCTCTTCGACCTTGATGAGCGCGCCGTGCGCCGCCCTGCGGATCGCCGCCGCGGCCGGCGAGAATTCGGCCGGCGCGGCGGAAGCTTCTCCGCCGAGGAAAATCAGCTCGCCGACGAGCCGCCACAGACGCTGGACGAATTTGCCGGCGCCCTGCACCCCCTCCTCCGTCCAGATGACGTCGCGCTCGGGCGGCGAGTCGGAGAGAACGAACCAGCGCGCGGTGTCGGCGCCGAAGGTGGAAATGATCTCGTCGGGATCGACCGTGTTGCGCTTTGACTTCGACATTTTCTCGATCGCGCCGATGACGATCTCTTCGCCATCGTCGAGACGGAACGCTTTGCGCCCGTAAGCGGCGGCCTCCAGCCGGATCTCGGCCGGCGAGACCCACTCGCCCTCCTTCGAGCGGTAGGTCTCATGCACCACCATGCCCTGCGTGAAGAGGCCGGCGAAAGGCTCCTTCAATGCGCCGACATGGCCGGTCGCCTGCATGGCGCGCGTAAAGAAGCGGGCGTAAAGCAGATGCAGGATCGCATGTTCGATGCCGCCGATATATTGATCGACCGGCAACCACTTCTCGATCATTTCAAGGCTCGTCGGCGCGGCCTCGTTCCAGGGATCGGTGAAGCGCGCAAAATACCAGGAAGAATCGACGAAAGTGTCCATCGTGTCCGTCTCGCGCCGGGCCGGGGCGCGGCAGATGGGACATGTGACATGTTTCCAGGTCGGATGGCGGTCGAGAGGATTGCCGGGCTGATCAAAGGTGACGTCAGCCGGCAGTTCAACCGGCAGGTCCGCGGCCGGAACGGGAACCGCCCCGTGCTCCTCGCAATGGATGATCGGAATCGGGCAGCCCCAATAGCGCTGGCGCGAAATGCCCCAGTCACGCAGCCGGTAATTGACCTGGCGCTTCGCCTGTGGCCGGTTTCCGATCGTGCTCGCCTCGAGAAGCCGCGCGACCTCCTCTTTCGCAGCTTCGACGTCCATGCCGTCGAGAAAACGCGAATTGATCAGCACGCCGTCGCCGTCATAGGCGACGTCTGCGACGACAAAGCTCCGCGGATCGGCGCCGGGCGGACAAATCACCGGCGTATTGCCAAGGCCATAGGCGTTGGCGAAATCGAGGTCGCGCTGATCATGCGCGGGACAGCCGAAGATCGCTCCCGTCCCGTAATCCATCAGCACGAAATTGGCGACATAGACCGGCAGCAGCCAGTTTTCGTCAAAAGGATGCCGCGCCTTGAGGCCGGTGTCATAGCCTTTCTTTTCAGCCGTCTCGATCGCGGCGAGCGAGGTTCCCCTTTGCCGGCATTCGATGATGAAAGCGGAGAGCGCGGGGTCGGCCCTGGCGCAGTCGGCGGCGAGCGGATGGTCCGGCGCGATGGCGATGAACTTCGCCCCGAACAGCGTATCCGGCCGCGTCGTGTAGACCTCAACCTCGCTCTCGCGCACGCTCAAGGTCGGCTCAAGCTCGAAGCGCACCAGCAGGCCCTCGGAGCGGCCGATCCAGTTCGCCTGCATCAGCCGCACTTTGTCGGGCCAGCGCTTCATCCCGTCGAGGGAGAGCAGCAGATCCTCGGCGTAATCGCTGATCTTGAAAAACCATTGCGTCAGTTCGCGCTGTTCGACGAGAGCGCCGGAGCGCCAGCCGCGCCCGTCAATGACCTGCTCATTGGCGAGAACGGTGTGGTCGACAGGATCCCAATTGACCTTCGACTGCTTCCGGTCGACGAGACCAGCGGCCAGAAAGTCGAGGAACATTTTCTGCTGATGCTTGTAGTAGCCGGGATCGCAGGTTGCTATTTCGCGCGACCAGTCGAGCGAGAGCCCCATCGACTGCAATTGCGCGCGCATGCTCGCGATATTGGCGTAAGTCCAGGCCGCCGGATGGCTCTTGTTCTGCATGGCCGCGTTTTCGGCCGGCATGCCGAACGCGTCCCAGCCCATCGGGTGAAGAACGCTAAAGCCGCGCGCGCGCTTGTACCGGGCGATGACATCGCCCATCGTGTAATTGCGGACGTGGCCCATGTGGATGCGTCCCGACGGATAGGGAAACATCTCGAGCACATAATATTTTGGGCGCGGATCGGCGTTATCGGTCCGGAAGGTCGCCGATTCTTCCCAAATCTTGCGCCATTTGGGTTCAGTTTCGCGGGCGTTATAGCGCTCGAAGTCCATGCTGTCCGATTGTCGCTTAGAGTCTTGAAGAATACGTTTGATTGGCTGGCACACAGCATTATTTGGCGCGCGGGGTCAATTGCCTTGCAAAGGTTCCGCCTTGCGCGGCCGAGGCCCCGCTCTCATTTAATTGGGCGCGCTTCAAAATGCGCGTCTTTAGTCTGACTGAAAGGCAAGAGGTTTGCAAAAAGCCGTGAAGAAATCGGAAAACCCGCTGGATCGGCTTGAAGAGGTGCGCGAGGCGATCGCTCGCGCAGCAAGGGACGCCGGGCGCCGGCCGCAGGACGTCACGCTGGTCTGCGTATCGAAAACCTTTCCCGCCGCCGAGGTCGAACCCTTGCTTGCCGCAGGCCAAAGAGTGTTCGGCGAAAATCGCGTGCAGGAGGCGGTGGAAAAATGGTTGCCGCTGCGGCAGGCCTATTCCGGGGTTGAGCTTCACCTCATCGGCCCGCTGCAATCGAACAAGGCGCATGAGGCGGTGATGCTGTTCGACGTCATCGAGACGGTCGATCGAGACAAGATCGCCAAGGCGCTGGCGGTCGAAATCCAGAAGACCGGACGCCATCCAAGGCTCTATATTCAGGTCAATACGGGAGCGGAGCCGCAAAAGGCGGGGATTTTGCCGGGGGAGGCCGACAGCTTCATCGCGCGCTGCCGGGGCGAGTTCGGTCTCGGCGTTGCGGGGCTGATGTGCATTCCCCCCGTCGATGATCAGGCCTCGCCGCACTTTGCCATGCTGAACCAGATCGCCGCGCGCAATGGGCTCAAAGAGCTCTCAATGGGCATGAGCGCCGATTTCGAGCTCGCCATTCAACTCGGCGCCACGCATGTGCGCGTCGGCAGCGCCATTTTTGGCGCAAGGCCTAAAAATTGAGAAGGACGGGGTTTAACGAGTCACCTGATGGTCAGCACCGTCCGCTGCGACAGGCGCGGCAGAAGCCGGCGGAAATCATCGGCGGCAAGGGCGACGCAGCCCTCGGTCGGGGCAAAGCCAGGACGCGCGCAATGCAGGAAAATGGCGCTGCCGCGCCTCTTTCGTCGCGGCATAATATTGTAGTCGAGCACAATCACGATGTCGTAGAGGTGATCGGCGCGCCACAACTTTTCATGAGATTGCCGGAAAGGCGCCACAATCGGTCGATTATACAGCCCGCTGTCGGGATCATCGCACCAGCCCATATCTTTGCGGATTGGCCGCATGGGCAGAGACGACGGCCTGATGTGTAGTTTTTCTGAGCGATAGAAAGCTGAGAGGAGACGCCAGCTTCCAGCCGGACTTGCGCGATCGCCCTCCCGCTTGTCGCGTCTGACGCCGCCGCCTCCGATGGCGCAGCGCAGAACCAGGGAGCCAGCATGCAGCCTGCCGATGGGAGGGGTTTGCCCGGGAACGCGGGTCGCCGTCAGGCGATCAAGGCAACGCTTAAGTTGATGACGGGCTGGAGAGGGTGCGCTTGAGGTTGTCCGCAAGGGATTTCTCAAGTCTTTTGCAAGAGATTTCATAGAAGACTATGCTTTTGCCAGACGCTGATTTGTGCAAGCCAGATTTGGCGCTTGTGGAGCACAGAATGCAAATGAGCCTTTTCCGAGAAGGCTTGTTACTATGGCGTCTGGATCTGACCGAATCACGGCGCGTCAATTGCCTTCGACAGGTTATGCAGGACGTGAGGATGCAAGATCAACCAAGGACGAGTCCATGACGCAGGTTCTGAAAATCTTGATCGCGGACGATGACGCCGATTTGCGCGCCGCCTTGGCCGAACAACTGTCCCTGCACGAAGAATTCTCGGCGGTCCACGCTGATTCGGCGGAGGGCGCGCTGTCCGCTTCACGTCAGGAGACGCCGGACCTGATCATCATGGATGTCGGCCTTCCGGATATGGATGGGCGCGAGGCGGTCAAACGCATGCGCGAGGAAGGCTTCAAAAACCCGATCATTATGCTCACCGGCCACGACAGCGAGTGGGACACCGTGCAGGGCCTCGACTCGGGCGCCAATGATTATGTCACGAAGCCGTTCCGCTTCGCCGTTTTGCTTGCGCGCATGCGCGCGCATCTACGCCAGCACGAAACCAACGAGGAAGCGCTGTTCCGGATCGGGCCCTATACCTTCCAGCCGGGCGCGAAGCTGTTGATCAGCGAAAAGGGCGAAAAGCTCCGCCTTACGGAGAAAGAGACCGCGATCCTGCGCTTCCTTTACCGGGCGGGACAGAGCGTCGTCGTCCGGGAAGTGCTGCTGCGCGAAGTCTGGGGCTATAACTCCAACGTCACGACGCATACGCTCGAAACCCATATTTACCGCCTGCGGCAAAAGATCGAGCGCGATCCCGCCAAGGCGCAACTGCTCATCACTGAAGCCGGCGGCTACAAGCTGCTCCCCTGATCGCCGAGCCAACGCCGCCTCGAGGAAAGCATCGCCATGGCTTTGGAGGACGACGTCGCCAAGCTTGCGCGCAACGGGATTTTCGCGGCGCTCGGCCCCGAAGCGCTGCGGCTTCTCGCCTTCTCCGCCGAAACCCGCATTTTGCGCGCGGGGGATATTCTGTTCCGCCGCGATGACGTGTCCAATGGCGGATTCGCTTTGCTTACCGGCTCGGTCGCGCTCGATCCGTCAGATCATGGCGTGGCGACGGCGCGGATCGTGCGGCCGCCCGCCCTGATCGGCGAACTTGCGCTTTTGACGCAGACGAAGCGGCCTGCGACGGCGATCGCGCGCGAACCCTCGAGCGTCCTGCGCATCTCGCAGCAGCTCTTTCGCCGCATCCTCAGCGAATATCCATCCAGCGCGGAGCGGCTGCAACAATCGCTGGCGGCGCGGCTCACCGGGTTTACAGCCGAACTCGCGGCCGTTTGGGGAGACGGGCCGGAGCCCGCCGAGGCCGCTCGATCCGAAGGCGAATAACTGCTCAGCGTCCTGCTTTTTAAGCCATTGTTTCGACTTATGATGCGGGACCGGAAAGTCTGCGGCTTTGCTGCGTCGGGCCTTAATAGTCAAGGTGGACCAGCACGGGCACATGGTCGGAGGGGCGCTCCCAGCCGCGACTTTCGCTTAACACCCGCATGCCGCCGAGGCGCGGAGCCAGGCTTTCGCTAACCCACACGTGATCGAGCCGGCGCCCCCTGTTGGACTCAGCCCAGTCCCGTGCGCGATAACTCCACCAGGTGTAGAGCTTCTCATCGGCCGGCACATAGCGCCGCATGGCGTCGACCCACGGCCCTGCCCGCAGGACGAGACCAAGCTTCTCAACTTCGATCGGCGTATGGCTGACGACGCGCAGCAGCGCCTTGTGGCTCCAGACGTCGGCCTCGAGCGGCGCGATATTGAGATCGCCGACCATGATCGCGTCCGTGTTCGCGACCCCATCGGCGCTCATCCAGGCGACCAGTTCGTCGAGGAACGCCAGCTTGTGGGCGAATTTGGGATTAATCAGGGGGTCAGGCTCATCGCCGCCGGCGGGCACATAAAAATTGTGGAGCCTGACCGGTTTATGGGCGGCGGGCGTTAACGTCACGGCGACGTGCCTCGCGTCCCCCTTATCGCAGAAACCGCGGCGGTCAGCGTCGGTCAAGGGCAGTTTCGAGGCGATCGCAACGCCGTGATACCCTTTTTGGCCGTTGATCACGACGTGCGAATAGCCGAGCTTATGGAAGTCAGCGAGCGGAAACTCGGCGTCGCGGCATTTGGTTTCCTGGAGGCACAGGACGTCGGGCGCATGCTCCTTGAGGAAACGCGCGACGAGATTGATCCGCAGGCGAACCGAATTGATGTTCCAGGTAGCGACCGTCAGGCGCATGTGACCTCCGCCCGCGATTGATCACGCTGAAGCTCGCGCCGCAAGGCGGCGCAGCGGGCAGCCCACAGAAATTGCGCGAGGCGAGTGCAAAAAAGAGGGCGCCCGGCCAGAGACCGGACGCCCTAGGAGCGAAGCTTTGCCGGGAGGGGGGGCCGGCGCAGGTCGAATCAGACGAAGCGGGGGGGAATACGTCCGATCGGCTTAATCGCTCACATAAAAGGAAGATAAGCCGCCTGTTTTGCGATTCAAGCCCGAACGCTCCGCCTCAATTATTTGTGTTCGACAACCTCTCTTGGGTCAGCTGGAAAATGTTTGGGTCTGGTTTCTTGGTCAAATCAATGTTGAATAAAGAGATTACTGTTTCGTAACCTTGCGGGTCGGTCACCTGCCATTGCTTCAGCGTGAACTTTGCAGGATCGAAAATCAGCTTGATTTCGGACGTCCCGCCAAAGGTCGCATTATCCTCGACCTGAATGATCACAGAACTCGGATCGCTCGCGACGCTGACGACCTTCACGTCGTGAGCAAGGTCGATGTGATCCTTGAGGAGAAACTTGAGCGGCGTCTGGCTGATGAAATAAACGTCTTTCGTCGCCGTCTTGCGGTCATGAACCGCGACGGACAGGCCGTCCGCGACAATCTCAAGCGTTGCGGGGGCGGCGTATTCAAAGCGAAGTTTTCCCGGCCGCTGGACGTAGATTTTGCCTTCCGATCGTTTTCCGTCGGGGCCAATCTGGACAAAATCGCCGACCATTGTCGTCGCCGCGTTGAAATAGTCATTCGCCTTCTGGATCGCGAGTTGGGGGTCCATCGGGACGAAGGGCTTTGGCGCGGGCGCAGGCGCGACGACAGGTTTGACCGGCTTCGGAATAACCGGAGAGGGTTCGGCGCGGGACAGTCCGGCGCCGAGCCCAACGGCGGCCACGCCAGCGACGAATGCGAGAACAAATCCTGCCGTCCGCTTCATAAAACCTTCCTTGGAGATTGCGACTTTTGACCGGGTCGCCACAATTTGATTATCACGCTTAGAAAACGGATATGGCGTCAATAGGACATCGGCCCAAGGGCGCGCGCCCCAAACGGGCAGCGGCAAAAAGAAACAGGCCGGCCGGCCCGTTGCGAATCGGATGGCGCGATTGAAAGCCTACTTTCCGTCCGGGACGCCGAACAATCAAGCTTTGCGGTTATGCGGCGGAGGGCCCTGCGAGACGATCAGCCGCTTGCGTCGCCGCTTTTGACTCTGTTCTATGAGCCGGGACTTAAAGCTTTGTGCGGACAATCATCCATGAGTAAACAAAAAGCGCTCCAGACCATCGCCGCGGCCAATGGCGTCGCGGAAGACAGCGCCTATGGAGCGGTAACGCCGCCGATCTATCTTTCGAGCACCTTCGCTTTCGAAAGATTTGAGAAGGGCGGCGCCTATGAATATTCGCGCTCCGGCAATCCGACCCGCGACGTCCTCGCCGACACGCTGGCGAAGCTCGAAGGCGGCGCTGGCGCCGTCACTCTGGCGAGCGGCATGGCCGCGATCAATCTGGTGCTTGCGCCGCTTGAAGCCGGCGATCTCGTCGTCGCGCCGCATGACTGCTATTCCGGCGCCCAGAGGCTGCTGACCGCGCATGCCGACAAAGGTCATTTCAAGCTCGAACTGATTGATCTTGCCAATGAGGACGCGCTGGCCTCCGCCCTGGGCCGGCGCCCCAAACTCCTGATGATCGAGACGCCGAGCAATCCATTGATGCGCGTCACGGATCTTCGCCTTCTGTGCGGCCGCGCAAAGGAGGTCGGCGCGAAAGTCGCCGTCGACAACACATTCCTGTCGCCTGCCCTGCAACGGCCGCTCACCTTCGGCGCCGATTATGTCATTCATTCGATGACAAAATTCCTTAACGGCCATTCCGATGTCGTCGGCGGCGCTGTGATCTGCGCGCATGCGGACGACGTCGAGGAAATGAAAAGCTGGGCCAACATCACCGGCGTCACGGGTTCGGCCTTTGACGCTTATCTCACGTTGCGCGGCGTTCGGACTCTGTTTGCCCGCATCGAGCGCCAGCAGAAAACGGCGGGCGCGATCGCTTCCTTCCTGCAGCAGCATCCCTCAGTCGAGGCGGTGCATTATCCGGGACTTCCCTCGCACCCTTCGCATGGCGTCGCCAAAGCGCAGCAAAGCGGCTTTGGCGCCATGCTCAGCTTCGAAATCAGCGGCGGAGTCGAGGCGGTGCGCCGTCTCGTCGAGACGGTCGAGATCTTCACCCTGGCGGAATCCCTCGGCGGCGTCGAAAGCCTCATCGCGCATCCAGCCACCATGACGCATGTGAGCATGACGCCCGAAGCGCGCTCCTGCGCCGGGATCAAGGACAATCTTCTGCGGCTCTCGGTTGGCCTCGAAGATGAGGCGGACCTTATCGGCGATCTTTCGCGAGCGCTGGACGCGAGGCGGTGAACCAGCCGATGACTTTCGGGCGGCCGCCCATAAGCGCCCAGGGGGAGCCTTCGCGAGCCATAAAGGCCGCCGAAAATCACCCCTCCGCCGCGAGGTCGAAAGCGCCGCGGTCGATCCCGCCGCCGACAAGAATGGCGCGCTTGCCGGAATGATTGGGGGCGCCGACGACGCCTTCCTGCTCCATCCGCTCGACCAGAGAGGCGGCCTTGTTGTAGCCCACCGAAAGACGGCGCTGAATGTAGCTTGTCGAGCATTTGCGGTCGCGCAGCACGATCGCGACGGCGCGGTCGTAGAGGTCGCCCGACTCTTCGGCGTCCATGCTGCCGGGGGAAGCGCTGCCGCCATCTTCGGCGTCGCCGACATCATCCTCTGAAGTGATCGCCTCGAGATATTCCGGCTGGCCCTGGCTTTTGAGATGGGCGACGACTTTCTCGACTTCGCCGTCGGCGACGAAAGGCCCATGCACGCGGGAGATGCGGCCGCCGCCGGCCATGTAGAGCATGTCGCCCTGGCCGAGCAGCTGCTCGGCGCCCTGCTCGCCGAGAATGGTGCGGCTGTCGATCTTGGAAGTGACCTGAAAGGAAATGCGGGTCGGGAAATTCGCCTTGATGGTGCCGGTGATGACGTCGACCGAGGGCCTTTGGGTCGCCATGATGAGATGAATGCCCGCCGCGCGCGCCATCTGGGCGAGGCGCTGAATGGCCCCTTCGATGTCCTTGCCGGCGACCATCATGAGGTCGGCCATCTCGTCGACGATGACGACGATGAAAGGCAGCGGCGACAGATCCATGGGCTCATGCTCATAGATCGCCTCGCCGGTCTCCCGGTCATAGCCCGTCTGCACCGTGCGCATCAGAGTTTCGCCCTTGGCCGAAGCCTCAACCACGCGCGCATTAAATCCCTCGATGTTGCGCACGCCGAGCTTCGACATTTTCTTGTAGCGGTCCTCCATTTCGCGGACCGCCCATTTCAGCGCGACGACAGCCTTTTTGGGATCGGTGACGACCGGCGTCAAAAGATGCGGAATGCCGTCATAGACTGACAATTCGAGCATTTTCGGATCGACCATGATGAGTCGGCACTCCTCCGGCCGAAGCCGGTACAGCAGCGAGAGAATCATGGTGTTGATGGCGACTGATTTGCCCGACCCGGTGGTGCCCGCGACGAGAAGATGCGGCATGCGGGCGAGATCGACGATGATCGGCTCGCCGCCGATCGTCTTGCCAAGGGCTATGGCGAGCCGATGTTTTGACTTCTCGAAATCCTCCGAACCCAATAATTCGCGCAGGAAAACGGTTTCGCGGCGCTGATTGGGCAATTCGATGCCAATAGCGTTGCGGCCTTGCACCACGGCGACGCGGGCGGAGATCGCCGACATCGAACGGGCGATGTCATCGGCAAGTCCGATCACGCGGGAGGATTTGATGCCGGGCGCCGGCTCCAGTTCGTAGAGCGTCACGACGGGCCCGGGACGCACGTTGATGATCTCGCCCTTGACGCCGAAATCCTCCAGCACGCCCTCGAGCAGGCGCGCGTTCTGACCCAGCGCGTCCTCGGAGACCTGATTGCTGACGAGCTTCTTCGGCTCGGCGAGCATATTCAGCGGCGGCAGGACATAGTCGTTGCGCCCGAATCGGTCCTTCAAAGACGGATGGGCTTCTTTCTGGGCGCGCTGTCCCGGCCGGACCGGCGCCGGCGGCGGGGCGACGATGCGGCGCGCCGGCGCGGCGGCTTCGGGGCCGGCCGCTGATCTGGGCTTTTCGCCGGCTTCGCTTTTCTGGCGGGCGGCGGCGCGCGTCGCCGGCGGCGCATAGGCGGTCGCGTCAAAGCGCGGTTCGGCAATCCCCTGCTCCGGCCAGGTGAGCGGCGCCGCTCCGAAATCGAAGGGCTGATCGGATTCCACGAGGGGCTCGAAACCTTGCAATGGAGGATCAAAGTCGCGCGGCGAAAACTGCGGCGCGGTCTGCCAGGGAGCCGGAGTTGGCGCTGTGACGCGGGCCGCCCGGCGGCGCGCGATCTGGCGCGCGAGCACCGCCTTGAGGCTGAGAAAAGCGTGAATGAGAGCGCCAAGCGCGACCAGCGCAAAGCCTGGACCGCCCGAGTCGTCGTCCTCGGCGTCGGCCCGGCGCCGGACGGGACGCGCATCCTCGTCCTCGTCTTCGTCGAGATCGTCGAACTGATCGCGAAGGCCGACGCTGGCGGAGAGCGCGAGAATCGCTCCAGCGGTCAGGCCAAGGCCAAGCAAAAGCAGACCAGGGGCGAAGCCGGCCATCAGCCTTTTCGGAATCGCCAGAAGCGCGTCGCCGATGACGCCGCCAAGGCCTGTCGGCAGCGGCCATCGCGCCGTGACCGGGAGCAGCGAGGCGACAGCCGCCGCGAGCGCGCCGCCGGCGATCCAAAGCACGAGGCGGCTCGTTATGCGTTCGAGCCGCCGCGCCGTGAGCAGGCGCCAGCCCCAGAGGCCAACCGGAATCAGAAAAGCGATCACGCCGAGGCCGAGCATCTGCATCAGCAGGTCGGCGGCGACCGCGCCGGTCGATCCGAGCAGATTATGGACCGGGCCGGAGGTGGCGTGATTGAAGCTCGGGTCTTCGACGGACCAGGACAGGAGCGCGAGGATGAGGGCGATCGTTCCGGCGATGAGGCAAAGCCCAGCGAGCTCCGCCCCCCGGCGCGCTGCGAAAGCGCGCAGCGATTCGGGGATCAGGTCGAGCGCCGTCATGCTGGTTGTCGTTCGCATCCGCTTTACCGCCGCCTGCCGAGAGCCTCGCCTTCGTCCGCCTTCCGGCGAACGAAGAGCAAATTAGCAAGAGGCGGTTAAAGGTGCTTTAACCTTAAAGCGGCCCGCGACATCGTCGCGGCGGCGACTTATGCCGAGTTCCGACCTTGACGCGAGGCGTTGGGCGCTCTATGTCCTGCGCCTTCACATGCTGCATTGTTCAGGATGCGCTCGATTCCCCTGAGGTTGCGCTCAAGGGCCGCCGAGAGCGCCACGTTTTGAATTTGAAGAGGAAGCAAGATGTCCCGCCGCTGCGATTTGACCGGCAAGGCCGTACAAACCGGCAATCTGGTCAGCCATTCGAACCATAAGACGCGGACGCGTTTCCTGCCGAACCTTTGCAACGTCACGCTGATCTCGGACGTGTTGCAGCGCAAGCTCCGCTTTCGCGTCGCCGCTGCGGCCCTGCGGTCGGTCGAACATCGCGGCGGCCTCGACGCGTTCCTCGTCAAGGCCGACGACGCCGAACTTTCGACCGGCGCCCTCGCCGTCAAGCGAGAGATCCTCAAGAAGCAGGCCGGCGCCGCCTGAGGGCAAAAGCTGCGCGCCGCTTAGGAAGTGTGGACTCTTGGGATTCCCAAGGGTCTTGAGGTGTGATTCATGGCTGTCTTTTGGAGACAGCCATGGGTGTTCTGGACCGCCTGATTCTTCGCGACGATCAGTGGGAGCGGATATCGGCCCACATCATCGGGGACGAGCGCACGCGCGGTTCTTCGGGCCGTGACAACCGCATGTTCGTCGAGGCGGTCTTGTGGATCGTGCGGACCGGTTCGCCCTGGCGCGACCTGCCCGAAGCCTTCGGCGACTGGAACAGCGTCTTCCGCCGGTTCAGCCGCTGGAGCCACAAGGGCGTCTGGTGGCGCATCTTCGAAGCCATGTCGGACGACCCGGACTTTGAATATCTGATCGTTGACTCCACCATCATCCGCGCCCACCAGCATGCTGCCGGGGCCAAAAAGGGGGGTCTGAAGATCAGGCCCTTGGCCGTTCACGCGGCGGCTTGAGCACCAAGATCCACATGGCCGTGCGCGGCCTGGGCTGTCCGGTCCGCTTCATCCTCACGGCCGGCCAGAAAGGGGATGCCCCGCAGGCCGAGGCGCTGATCGAAGACCTGCCCGCTGATGTCGTTATGGCCGACACCGCCTATGACAGCGAAAAGCTGCGTCAGACCATCGCGCGAAAAGGGGCGGAGGCGGTGATCCCGAACAACCCCTCGCGCGCCCTCAAATACCCGCTCGACAAGGATCTCTACGCTCAACGCCACCTGATCGAATGTTGCTTTTCAAGGCTGAAGCAATTCAGGCGCGTCGCAACGCGCTTCGAGAAGACCGCAAAACACTATCTCGCCATCGTCGCAATCGCCGCAACCGTCATATGGCTCAGGTAACTGTCCACACTTCCTAGGGCGCGGGGCAGTGCAGCCGGACGTTCGCGCTTCGGTCGGCTTGAATGGGTTTTGCCAGCGGCCTCACGGCCGCTGGTTTTGTTTTGGATGATCATTCCCGGACTGGTCCGCACGCTAAGGCTCCGCGCTTCTGCCCGAGGCTCGCGATCATCGCGCAAAGGCGCAAGCCGCCTGCACGCAGTTGAGTTTTCCGACTCTTTCGTCCCCTGCGACGGATCCGAACCGCCAAGCTATCCATTCGCGGCGGATTGTGCTGTAATTTCATCGTCAGCCGGCCGATCCAGCCAGTTCGGTCGCCGCTGAGCCCGCCGCCAATGTTTCGGACCGAGCTCTATTCAGCCGGCTCGCGTCGCAGATCCAAACGCCATCAATTCGCATCAACCGGCCCAGCCAGGACAAATCATATGAAGAAGGCGCTCCTTGTTTCCGCCGCCGCTCTCATTGCCGTGAGCGCTGCGATCTTCTCATCGACGAAGGCCGACGCCTATGTCTGCGCGCGTGGTCCCTATCGCGCCGGCTGCGCTGGCGCGCGCGGCGGCGTCGTGGTGCGGCGAGGGCCGGCCTATTATCCACGCGGCGGCGTTGTCGTGCGGCGCCATTATGGCCCCTACGGCGGCGGGGTCGTCGTTCGGCGCAGATACTACTGAAGAATCCTGACGCCTCAGTCGGCGCCGCTTTTGCCGGCGCCGAATCGAAGCAAACCGGCGCCGTTGGCTTTCAGCCAGGATTCGGCGGCCTCGACATCCGGCGACAGCCGTCCGACGACCGCCCAGAAGGCCGCCGAATGATTCATATGGACGAGATGCGCGACTTCATGCGCCGCCAGATAATCGAGCACAAAAGACGGCGCCAGAATGAGGCGCCACGAAAAGTTCAGCGCGCCGGACGCTGAGCAAGACCCCCACCGACTGCTGGTATCGCGCAAGGTGATCTTGCGCGGCTTGACGTTGAGCCTTTCCGCGTGACGCGCGACCGCCGTCTCGATGTCGCGCCTCGCCTCGCGAATCAGAAACTCCTGCACGCGCCGCGGTGTGAAGGAGGCCTCGCCGCTGACATAAAGAATTCGCTCGGCCCCTGTTTCAGCGCCAGATCCCCGCTCTTCGTGGGCGGCGGTCACCGCGCCGGTTCCGCGCGGGCCCGGCCGCAGAGCGATCCTGTGGAAAACACCGCGCAAGGGCACAACGCCTCCGGGCTCGAAACGGATTTTCTCCGGCAGCCTGCGCAATTTCGCGCCAATCCAGGGCGCGTGGCGCTCGGCGAAGGATTTTGCCTCTTTGATGCTGGCGCGCGCCGGCAGGGTCAGCATCACGTCGCGCGTCGCCGTCCGGACGCGCAACGTGAAACGCCGAGCCAAGGCCGTGCGCTTGATGCTAATCCGGTATGTCTCGCCGCTATGCGAGACATCAATGAAGTCAGCCCCCTTCGCCGGAGGGACATCCTTTCGGAGCAGACGCAGCATGGCCGCAAGCCTAGCTGGATGCTGCATGAGTCGCTAGCGGCAAGTTGCGATCAAGGGCGCCCCTCGACCTTCGCGTCAGATGCGTTCGACCAAAGACAGATTACGCACCGAACGCTTGCCGTTGGCGTGAAAATCCAGAATTCGCGGGACGATCTGGTTGCGGAAACGCGATCCGTTGAAGACCCCGTAATGGCCGACCTTTTCCTGCAGATAATCAGCCTTCATGGATGCTGGAAGGTTATAGCAGAGATCATGCGCGGCCAGGGTTTGGCCAGCTCCGGAAATATCGTCGTTCTCGCCTTCGACTGTCATGAGCGCCACTCTGTGGATGGCGGCGAAGTCAACCTTCGCGCCGTGATGAGTCATCTCGCCTTTTGGCAAGGCGTGCTTCACGAACACTGTGTCGACGGTTTGCAGATAGAATTCGGCGGTCAGATCCATGACCGACAAATATTCATCGTAAAATTCGCGATGCTTATCGGCAGAATCCCCGTCGCCTTCGACAAGGTGGCTGAACAGGTCGATATGGGCGTTGACGTGGCGATCGATATTCATCGCCATGAAGCCGGCAAGTTGCAGAAAACCTGGATAAACCTCGCGGCCGGCGCCGTGATATCCGAGCGGCACGGTGCTGATGCAATGATGCTGGAACCACGCGCTGCCGCGCTCCTGCGCCAGAAGATTGACTTTGGTCGGGCTGCGCCGCGTATCGATCGGGCCGCCCATCAAGGTCATCGAAGCTGGAACGTGAGGATTATCCTCCGCCTCCATCAGCGCCACAGCGGCGAACAAGGGCGCCGCCGGCTGGCACACGCCGAGCGTATGCAGAGCAACGCCGTCCTTCTCCTTGCTCAAGTGCTCGCAGATGGAAATCAGGTAATCAATATAATCATCCAAGTCGAAACGGCCGGCGGACATCGGCATCAGTCGGGCGTCGGCCCAATCGGTGATGTAGACGTCATAAAAAGGCAAAAAAGCCTCGACGGTTCCGCGCAGCAGGGTGGAATGGTGGCCAGACATCGGCGCAACGATCAGGAGCTTTGGTTGCGGCTCCCCCTGATTGCCTTCCAGCTGCCGCTCGAAATGGATCAGCCGGCAGAACGGGCGCCGCCAAACGATGTTTTCAACCACTGGCGCGCGTTTGCCGCCGACAATCGTGCTCGACAGGCCGAACGCCGGCTTTCCGTAGCGGCGCGTCATGCGTTCAAAGAGTTCGACCGTCGCGACCATGTTCTTGCCGACATGGGTATAGGACAGGAAATTGACAGGGCTCTTCAGCCAGAGCTGAGCAATATCCGAAATCGCTCGAGCAGGCGCGAGTGCGAGGTGAGAGATTTCATGCAATTCGTAAGTGAACGGAGGCATATCCCACCCTCTTTCCCGGCAGACCGGTCAATGCATCAAAATCAAAATGGATCCTCATCTCGTCCGCAATTATCAAGCTTCCTGGGCCTTGGAAGGCGAAATACCACGTCGAAGAACACTTTCCTCATTTAATAGTTCGAAATGCGCAATACCACTGCATTTTCTGTCGTTCTGTGACTAGAATCACACGATTCGGCTTCCATTCAATACGAATCCGATCCGCCATTGCACAGCTCAGGCCTAAGTTTAAGCAGCCTAACGTACGAGGCGGCGCAATGTTATTCGAAATTAGCTTCTAATACCTAAGTAGTAGGTCACGAGCCTCCACCAAGGGGCTCCTTTTTTGAGCCGCATATGCGCCGCGGGCAAGACCCATCTGGACGTTTTGCACAAAGCAGCTTGCACAGTCGTCCGGCTCGATTAAAGCTTCGCCGATGGCTGATTTTTCCGATTTTGATCTTGGCCGCGGCTCGCGGCGCCTGCATGTCCACACGCTCGTCCAGTTGCGCTGGCTCGCCCTTCTCGGCCAGGCGGCGGCGATTCTGTTCACTTATGACGTGCTGGGGTTTTCGCTTCCGATCGGGCCATGCCTTCTTGTCGTCGCCGTTTCGGCTTTGCTGAACGTCGCGCTGCGGGTTCGTTACGGACGCGTCAATCAGCTCGACGAACGGCCCGCCGCGGCAATCCTCGCCTACGATATTATCCAGCTGACCGCCCTGCTTTACTTGACCGGAGGCATTGAAAACCCTTTTTCGATGCTCTTTCTTGCGCCGGTCATGGTGTCCGCCGTATCGCTTTCCGGCTGGATCACGATGATGCTGACAGCGTTGACGATCGCCGCCGCCTCGCTCTTGACGGCGACGCATTATCCCCTGCCCTGGTTCCCCGGCGCCTCCCTGCAGCTTCCGCTGGTTTACGCCACCGGCCTCTGGACGGCGCATGTGGTGAGCGCCGTCTTCATCGCAATCTATGCCTCGCTGGTCGCGCTCGAAGGGCGCAAGCTCGCCGACGCCCTGGCGGCGACGGAACGCGTCCTCGCCCGCGAACAGCATCTGTCTCAACTGGACGGCCTCGCGGCGGCGGCGGCGCATGAACTCGGCACCCCGCTCGCCACGGTGACGCTGGTCGTCCGGGATCTCGAAAAGCAGCTGCCTTCCGCCGGCCCCATTGCCGAAGACGTCGCCCTGCTGACCCAGGAAGTCGCCCGCTGCCGAACCATCCTCGGGAAACTCACCTCGCTTGGCGGCGACGACGGCAATATTCTCGACGAGATGACCGTCAGTCTGCTCCTTGAGGAGGTCGTGGTCCCGCAACGCGATTTCGGCGTCAAAATCACCATCGTCGAAGACGGCGAGGGACGGCAGCCCGTATCCCGGCGTAACCCCGCCATATTGTACGGGCTTGGCAATCTGATCGAAAACGCCATCGATTTCGCAGCCTCGGAAGTGCGCATCATCGCGCGGTGGGATGCGAATTTCGTCAAGCTGATCATCGAGGACGACGGCCCGGGGTTTTCCCCCGACGTCGCGAGCCGCATCGGCGCGCCCTATGTGACGACGAAAACAGACCGGCGCGCCAAATCCGAGGAAGGCTCGGGCCTGGGACTTGGTTTGTTCATCGCCAAGACATTGCTGGAGCGGTCGGGCGCGACTGTTTCCTGCGCCAACCTGCCCCCTCCAAAGAGCGGCGCCCGCATATCGATTCTCTGGCAAAGGGCGCAGTTCGAGCGGGGGGCCAAGCTGCCGGCTGCTCCGCCGGAGCGCGCACTCGGCTGACGACGCTGTTGATTTTCGCAGGCTGTCCGGCCGCGCAGCGCTCTCCCATCCGCTTTCTCCGATTATCTTTCAAAAGTGGAAATTAACTTTAAATAAGGCTAGTGTGACGCCGTTTTGTCGCAGCATGTATGAGTAGCGTTTTCCTGATCGGCGGCGTCAGCGATTGGACAAGAGACTGGTTGAGATAGGTTGATATGAAAACTGAACCTCCCGTAGCGATCCAGGGTGGAAGCTTGAGTGAGGAAGCTCCCGAGCTTGCCGCCATCGGGCAGGATCGCTCCCTTCTTATCGTTGACGACGACAAGCCCTTCCTGGCGCGTCTAACGCGCAGCATGGAGAGCCGCGGCTTTGTTGTGAGGACGGCGGGGTCCGTCGCCGAAGGTCTGGAGGCGATTGCCCAAAGCCCGCCTGCCTTCGCCGTGATCGACATGCGGCTTGGCGACGGCAATGGCCTTGACGTCATCGTCGATTTGAAAACGAAGCGTCCAGACGCCCGCGGCATCATCCTGACGGGCTATGGCAATATCGTCACAGCCGTCACGGCGGTGAAATTCGGCGCCTTCGATTATCTGGCCAAGCCCGCCGACGCCGATGAAATCTACCATGCGCTGCTCGCGACCCAGAACGACAAGGTGGAGCTGCCTGAAAATCCGATGTCCGCCGATCGCGTTCGTTGGGAGCACATCCAGCGGATCTATGAGCTTTGCGGCCGCAATGTCTCGGAGACGGCGCGCCGCCTCAATATGCATCGCCGGACGCTGCAGCGGATTCTCGCCAAACGCGCCCCGCGCTGAGGCGCCGCCGCGGCGGTCACCGTGGCAATGGCGCGCTGCGCCCACTCATGATGACGCCAGGTGGCTTCGGCTCCTCCGCCGGCGGGCTCCGCCAGCGCCTTGGCGGTCGGGCGCGACATGCGTCGAAGCGATTTATCCTTTCCGACGCCTCGTGGGAGGGCGCCAACCCGTACAGTGCGGAGCGGTTCGTTTGCCCTGCGGCTGCGCCCCGACATCACTACGTAAGATCGAAAACTCTCTTTTTGACATGCTTCAGCGGCGCGGGCCATTGCTTCGCGGCGCAAAAAAGGTGTAATGCCGCATCCCCGGCCGACCTGTCGTCACATTGAGACGGATCTTCCAAGCCGCCGGGCCGGTAGCTCAATGGTTAGAGCCGGCCGCTCATAACGGTCTGGTTGCAGGTTCGAGTCCTGCCCGGCCCACCACATGCCTTTCGTTCACCATTGCACCTCTGAATTGGCTTTTTTTGATTTGGGCGCGGGAATGGGACGAGGGTGGACCGCCGGGAAAAGGCGTCGCTTAGAGCATGATGCCGAAAAGCGGACACGGGCTTTCAGGGCGACCCCATGCTCTGACTTCTTGAACAGAAACGCATGAGATCCTTTAGAGCGGAATCGCATTCCGCTCTTTAAGCCCTTATTTTACCGCATAATGTGGGCCCGAAAAGTCTGCACCTTTTCGGCATCATGCTCTAGACCTAATCGCGACGCGATTCCGTCCAAAGTCATCCAGCCTAATGCAGCTGAGATTCGCGCGCTTTTCGCGCCGGAGCTTTGCGGACAGCGCCCTTTGGCTCGGCGGTGTCGCTGAATAATTCCGCGAGCTTTTCCGTCATGGCGCCGCCTAACTCCTCTGCGTCCACAATGGTGACGGCGCGCCGGTAATAGCGCGTCACATCATGGCCGATGCCGATGGCGATGAGTTCGACCGGCGAGCGCGTCTCGATCGTCTCGATCACATGGCGCAGATGCTTTTCGAGATAGTTGCCAGGGTTGACCGACAGCGTCGAATCATCAACCGGCGCGCCATCTGAAATCATCATCAAAATGCGCCGCTGTTCAGGGCGCTGCATGAGGCGCCGATAGGCCCAGTCGAGCGCCTCGCCGTCGATGTTCTCCTTGAGCAGCCCCTCGCGCATCATCAGCCCGAGATGCTTGCGCGCGCGCCGCCACGGCGCGTCGGCCGACTTATAGATGATGTGCCGAAGATCGTTGAGCCGTCCGGGGTTCGCAGGCTTGTTCGCCTGCAGCCAAGCCTCGCGGGATTGGCCGCCTTTCCATGCCCTTGTGGTGAAGCCGAGGATTTCGACTTTGACGCCACAGCGCTCGAGAGTGCGCGCAAGGATATCGGCGCAGGTGGCCGCGACCGTGATCGGGCGCCCGCGCATGGACCCCGAATTGTCGATGAGCAGCGTCACCACCGTGTCGCGAAAATCGGTGTCCTTCTCATGCTTGAACGACAGCGGCTGCTGCGGATCGATGACGACGCGCGAGAGGCGCGCAGGGTCCAGCATGCCTTCCTCGAGATCGAATTCCCAGGAGCGGCTCTGCTGAGCCATCAGGCGTCTTTGCAGGCGATTGGCGAGCCGCGACACCACTGAGGAGAGATTTTGCAGCTGCTTGTCGAGGTAGGAGCGAAGCCGTTCCAGCTCTTCGGGGTCGCAAAGGTCTTCGGCGACGATGATTTCATCGAATTTCCTGGTGAAGGCCTTGTACTCCACGCCGCGCTGGTCGGCGCGTCCTGGCGTCGGCGGGCGGCGTGGATCGGCCGCCTGCTCCGAGTCGGAAAAATCCGCCTCATCTTCGAACTCTCCGGTCGGGGCGTCGGCGGCCTCCGCTTCGCTCTCGTCTATCGCGTCGGCGGAGTCCTCGGATTTCTCCATCTCCCGCGTGTCGCCGCTCTGATCCTCATCGCCTTTTTCGCCTTCGACGTCGGCGTCGCCTTCATCGGCCTCGTCGGTGGAGTTTTCATCATCCTCGGGCCGATCATTGAGGCTGCCTTCGTCGAGCATTTCGAGCGAAGTCAAGAGCTTGTGCACCGACTGGCCGAAGGCGCGCTGATCTTCGATCGAGCCGCTCAGCCTATCGAGGTCCGCTCCGGCGCGTTCCTCGATGAAGGGCCGCCAGAGACCAACGATGCGCTGGGCGTTCTTCGGCGGCTTGAGGCCGGTCAGGCGCTCGCGCACGATCATGGCGAGGGCATCCTCGATCGGCGCGTCGGCGCGCGTCGCGACGTCGGCGTAGCGCGCGCGCAGAAACCTGTCATCGAGCATGGCGTCGAGATTGGCGGCGACGCCCTGCATCCTTCGCGATCCGATCGCTTCGACGCGCGCCTGTTCAACGGCGTCGAACGCGGCCCGCGCCGTTGCGACCTGTGGCGTCAGGCGGCGATGCATGTCGCTGTTGTGGCACGCGAGGCGCAGCGCCATCGAATCAGCGTGGCCGCGAACGATCGCGGCTTCACGCGCATCCAGTCTCCTTGGCGGATCGGGCAAACGGGCCTTGGCGCCGGCGCCGGTCTGGATCAGGCTCGGGCGTTCGGGCGCGTAGACAACCTCGAGAGCCGGATTTTTCGCCATCGCGCGCATGCAGGCGGCGACCGCCCGCTTGAACGGCTCTTGCGGGCTCTCCATTTTGGAAGGCGGTTTCTGGTTCGAGGCGGTCAAGACGGCTCCGGGCGATTCTTCTCGGCTCTCAGGTCATTACGACATTGGTCGCGCTTTCGGGCAGCTCCTTACCAAAGCAGCGCTGGTAGAATTCGGCGACCAGCGCGCGCTCCAGTTCATCGCATTTGTTGAGAAAGGTCAGGCGGAAGGCGAAGCCGACGTCGCTGAAGATTTCGGTGTTTTCCGCCCAGGTGATGACCGTGCGCGGACTCATGACTGTCGAAAGGTCGCCCGCGATGAAAGCATTGCGGGTGAGATCGGCGACGCGGACCATCTTGCCGATCTGATCGCGGCCTTCCTTGGTCTCCTTGAAGCGCTTGACCTTGGCGAGAACGATATCGACTTCCTTGTCGTGCGGCAGATAGTTGAGGGTGGCGACGATCGACCAGCGGTCCATCTGCCCCTGGTTGATCTGCTGCGTGCCGTGATAGAGGCCGGAGGTGTCGCCAAGACCGATCGTATTGGTCGTTGAAAAAAGGCGAAAAGCGGGATGGGGCCGGATCACCCGGCTCTGGTCGAGTAGGGTCAGACGGCCGGATACTTCGAGAACGCGCTGGATGACGAACATCACGTCGGGACGCCCCGCGTCATATTCGTCGAAACAGAGCGCAATGTTGTTTTGCAGCGCCCAGGGCAGAATGCCGTCCCGGAACTCCGTGACCTGCTTGCCGTCCCTGATGACGATGGCGTCCTTGCCGACGAGATCGACGCGCGAGACATGGCTGTCGAGGTTGATGCGCACGCATGGCCAGTTGAGGCGCGCCGCGACCTGCTCGATATGGGTCGATTTGCCGGTGCCGTGATAGCCCGTCACCATCACGCGCCGGTTTTTGGAAAAGCCGGCCAGGATGGCGAGAGTCGTGTCGCGATCGAACAGATAGTCGGGATCAAGATCCGGCACATGCGGATCGCCGTTGGAATAGGCGGGACACTCCATGTCGGTGTCGATCCCGAAAACCTGGCGGACCGAGATCTTCATGTCGGGAAGGCCGGCGACCGGGGCGCTCTCGTCGATAGTTGCGCTTTGCATTCTCCCTCCGTTCCGATGGGCTCGGTCAAGTTTGGTCAATCGCGGGAATCGTCAGGCGCTTGACGATCCGGCGCGGTCGGCGTCAAGCGGACCGGACCGTTTTCAGATAATTGTACGCGCGAATGATCTCGCGCAGCTTGTCTTCGTTGGAGCGATCGCCGCTGTTTGCGTCCGGGTGCAGGCGCTTCACCAGATCCTTGTAGCGGGCTTTGATCGCTGCCGCATCCGCCGTGTCGTCGAGGCCCAGCTGGTCGAGGGCTTTCAGGGCCGCCACTCCGTAGCGCGGCTTCGCGGCTTCGACGCGAGCGGCGCGGCGCCCATGCGGCCGGGCCATGCCGAGCGGGTCGGGCGTCCCAGGAATATCACCGTCTTCGCGAAAGCCTTTTTCCCCTCGATTGGCGCCCATTGTCCATGTCGGCCGATGCCCGACAAGGGCGTCGCGCTGGTACAAGGCGACATCTTCCGCGCTCATCCCATTGAAATAATTGTAAGTCGCATTGTACTCCCGCACATGGTCAATGCAGAAGGAAAAATATTCGCCCTCGCGCAGGCGCCCCATCGGCGCGCGATGTCCGCCGGGCGCGGAGCACCCGGGAAAGTCGCAGCGCGGCTGGTCCGCACGGATGGCCTGTTTGGGTTCACGCTTGACCCTGATGCGATCGAAGATACGAGAATTTAGATCCATGACCTCGGCATTATGAATGTCTTTGGGGTGGCCGCAAGCGCGTCAGCGCGGTAAAAAGATAATCGAGTTCCATTTGTACGAGAAGCCGCTGGATCTTACACGCGGCGCAGGAGATGCGGATGAGCAATCATACAGAAACCGTGGCCCGTCCGACAGGACCATCGGTCGCCGATGCGATGAAGGCGAAACTGGAAGCGGCGTTCGCGCCACTCTCGCTCGAAGTCATTGATGAATCACATAAGCACGCCGGTCATGCCCATGCCGTAACCGAGAAGCCCGGCCGCGCCGGCGCCGCGGGCGAGACGCACTTTAAGGTCAAAGTGGTCTCTCAATCGTTCCAGGGCAAGAGCCGCGTCGACCGGCATCGCGCGATTAACGCGGCCCTGGCGCATGAGCTCGACGCCGGCGTCCACGCCCTCGCCATCGACGCCAAAGCGCCCGGCGAATGAGGCCGTCGCCGCGCTTATGCGGCTAAAGGCCACGCCCGACTGAAATTCTTTTATCCCGACCCGCCGGCGACAACTTATCGCCATCGGCCATGATCGACGCGCTATTTTCGGTGCGCCGTCGTCATTGTCGACGCGGAGGAGCTCGGAGGCGCGCCGTGACGGAAAACCTCGCGGACTTATTCAGCGGCGCAGCCAAGCCAAAGGGCGCTGTCCGCAAAGCTCCGGCGCGAACCTCAGCTGCATTGACGTTGGATCGGAAGCCCGCCCACCGGCTGCCCAGCCAGGCGGGAGGGCGGCACATCTTCGTCGCAGAACCTGATCTCGCTTCGCTCGATCCGCTCAGGCGATCGTCGGCGCCTCGGCATTGGCGGCGACCTGGCTCAGGCGTTGGCGATAGAGAGCCGCGAAATCGATCGGATCAATGTAAAGGGGCGGAAAACCGCCGCCGCGCACGGCCTCGGCGATGATATGGCGCGCAAATGGAAACAGGAGGCGTGGGCATTCGATCATGACGACCGGATGCATGTCGCTCTGGGGAATATTGACGAGGCGAAACAGACCCGCGTAATCGAGCTCGAATTTGAACAGGACGTCTGACTCGGCCTTGGCGGAGCCTTCGAGCAGAATATTGACCTCGAACTCGGTCTCGGCGACCTGGCGGGCGTTGACGTTGACCTGAATCTGAATGTTCGGGGGCTTGTCCTGAGGTCCGAGCGAACGCGGCGCATTCGGATTTTCAAACGAAAAATCCTTTATATACTGCACCAAAGCATTGATCGCTGGGGCCGTGCTCTCGTCGAACGTCGCCCCGCTGCCGTTACCGTTTCCATTAGCCATTGCATTTTTCTCCCGCGGCTGCGGGTAGCACGGAAGCCAAACGGGAACAAGCGCTTCGAAGCGCCGGCGCGTTGCGGCGGCGCCCCTCGCCAATTGACGCGCCCCGCGTCAAAACCGTCCGAAAACAGGCTCATATGTCCGGCGTCGCGTTTGGTCGCGATTTCTTTACGCGATCTGGTATCCACTTTCGATCAAAATGCTCTAATGAGGGGGCAGATAAGCAATTGCGAGCGAGTTCCTTTCCGCTATGTCGTCCGATTCGCCCCGTCTTTTCCTGATTACGCCGAAGATCTCCGACGCGGCCGCTTTCGCCGCGACGTTGGACGCGGCGCTCAAAGCCTGCGACGTCGCTTGCGTGCTGCTGCGCACGGAAGGGCGCGACCTTGGCGAAAACAAGAAAATCGTGCGGGCCCTCGCTCCCCTGGCGCAGGATCGAGACGCCGCCCTGCTCGTCGAAAACGATGCGCAGCTCGCGATCCGCTCCGGCGCCGACGGCTGTCATATCGAGAGCGTTGGCGAGCCGCTGGCGGCGGCCCTCGCGGCGCTGCAGCCGGACCGCATCGTCGGCGCGGGGCGCCTGACGAGCCGCGACGACGCGATGACGGCGGGAGAGGCCGGCGTCGATTATCTGATGTTCGGCGGTCCAGATGACGCAGAGCCGCACGAAGCCATCCTCGAGCGGGTCCGCTGGTGGGCGGAGATTTTCAACATTCCCTGTGTCGCTTACGCGCATGCTCTGACCGACGTTGGCGAACTCACCGAGGCCGGCGCCGACTTCATCGCTCTTGGCGAGGCGGTGTTCGAAGATCCGCGCGGCCCCGCCGCCGCTTTGGCGGATGTCGCTGCTACCTTGGCGAAGACGCGTGAAAAAGCACAATAATCCGGCTCTCAGCCGGTTGATCCTCGTGCTTTGCGCCGGCCTCGCGCAAGCAGCCTATTGTTCGGACGCGAGTCGCGCGGGGGGACGGACGCAGCAGGCCCAAGACGAGACAACAGAGCAGAACAAAGAAGCGGCGCCGCAGCCCTCTTCCCCTCCGAAAGCCGACGAGAACGCGCCGGATCTTGCCTTCGGCGCCTATCAGCGCGGCTATTACGTGACCGCTTTGGCCGAAGCGATGAAGCGGATCGCGGCCAACCCTGACGACGCGGCCGCGATGACGCTGGTCGGCGAACTTTATGCCCAGGGTCTTGGCGTGCGCCGGGACGCGAAGGAGGCGGTGCGCTGGTACAAGCTCGCCAGTGATCGCGGCGACCGGCAGGCGACCTTTCGCCTCGCGCTCGCGAACCTCGTCGGCGACGGGACGCCAAAGGATCGCGACGAAGCCCAGAAGCTGTTTGAAAAGGCCGCCGCGCAAGATCATCCGGGCGCGCTCTACAATCTCGGCGTCATGGCGATCGAGAACAAGGGGGGCGCCGCGCCCGATTTTACAAAGGCCGCGAAGCTTTTTGAACAGGCGGCCGATCTTGGCGATTCCGACGCCGCCTATGCTTTGGGCCTGCTCTACCGCAATGGAACAGGCGTCGAAAAAAGCGACGAGCGCGCCGCCGAATGGATCGCCCGCTCGGCCAAGGATAATAATGTTCCCGCCGAGATCGAATACGCCATCATGCTGTTCAACGGCGTCGGCGTGCCGAAGGATGAAACCGCGGCCGCCAGGCTGTTTCTGAAGGCGGCGGCGCGCGACAATCCCGTCGCCCAAAATCGCGCCGCCCGCGTCCTTGCGGCGGGCCGAGGCCTGCCAAAAGACATGGTCGAGGCGATGAAGTGGCATATTTTAGCGCGCGCGGCGGGCGTCAAGGATAAATGGCTCGACGGCGAACTCGCCAAGCTCACGCCGAAAGAAAAAGAGGCCGTGCAGGCCGCCGTCCGCCAATATATCGGGCGGTGAGATCTTAATCCTCGAAGGTGAGGCCGCCCGCTTCCAGCGCGGCCCGCATGTGACCGGGAACCCGCGCCTCGACCCGGACCGGCTCCTTGTTCTTGTAGAGCGGGATTTCAATGGTTCGCGCATGCAGTTGCAGTTGCGTCGGACCGCGGTTGCCGTAGATAGGGTCGCCGAGGATGGGCCAGCCCCTGGCTGCGCAATGCACGCGCAATTGATGCGTGCGGCCGGTCAAAGGCGTCAGCGCCAGCAGCGTAAGGCCGCTTCCCTCCGAGAGTATGCGCCATTCTGTCTGCGCCGTTTGACCCTTGGGATCGACTTTCATCCACCAGCCGCGGCTTTCGTCCAGGCGGCCGAGCGGCAGGTCGATCAAGCCTTGATCCTCTTCGGGGCGCCCCTCGACGATTGCCCAATAGGTTTTGTCGATCTTGCCTTGCTTGAACAAAAGACCGAGCTTTTCCAGCGCCTTGTGATGACGTCCGAGGACCAGGCAGCCGGAGGTGTCGCGATCGAGCCGGTGCGCGAGGGCCGGATTGCGCGGCAGGCCGAAGCGCAGATGATGGAATGAGGCTTCGAGATTTTCGCCGCCCTTCGGGCCCTTATGAACGGCGATGCCGGCCGGCTTGTCGAGCACCAGCATCAGAGCGTCGCGATAGAGCAGCCGCGCGCTCAGTTCGGCTTCCGAAAGAGTGGCTTCTTGCGGCCCGGCGAGGCTCACCACCAGCCGCGCCATTTGAACCAGAGGAATGGAACGAGGGCGCTCAAGAAGATGAGGGCGAGGCCCCATGCGTAGCCATAGGTCCATTCCAGCTCCGGCATGTTCTTGAAGTTCATCCCATACATGCTGGCGACGAGGGTCGGTGGAATGCCGACGACGGAAACCACGGTCAAAAGCCGGAAGATGTTGTTCTGCTCGATGTTGGTCAGTCCAAGCGTCGCATCCAACAGGAAATGAATCTTTTCGGTTTGCCGCGTCTCATATTCATTGAGGGAGCTGATGTCGCGGCCAAGACTCTTGATTTTGGCGAGCTTATCGTCGGTCAGGTAGGAAGCGGCTTCACTGGTGACAAACGGCAGCATGCGCGACATGCCGAGCAGCACGTCGCTGATTTTCGAGGTCAGATCGCCATTTCGTCCGATCTGGGTCAAAACCTTGCGCAAATCCTTATTGTCCTGACTTGGGCCGCGTTGCAGACCATTCGCCCCGAATATCATCTGGGACAAGGAGTCGAGATCCGCATTGATCATTTCCAGTTCGTCGGCGCTCCGGTCGATGACCGCTTCAAACAGAGTGATGAAGCCGCCAGGGCCGTCCGCGGCGCGCCCGTTCTCGATCGCATCGGCGTAATGCAGATCCTCGCAGGCCTTGATCTGCTTGTAGCGGATGGTCAGCACATAGTCTTTCGCCAGCACGAAACCGAGCGGCGAGGTCTGCGCGGCGCCGTTCGCCAATCGCACGATCGCGGGCATGCTCATGAACAAATGGTCTTTATCGCGATAGAGACGGCTCGACGTCTCGATTTCCTGCAGCTGCTCGATCGTCGGCACTTTGATGTTCAAAATACGCTCGAGGAATGCGATTTCCTTCTCGTCCGGCCGGAACGCGTCGATCCAGTTCACCTCGATTGGAAGCGCCGCCGCGTCAAGGCCGACCTTGATCTCTCCCTTGGCGGTCGTCGAGTGGAAACTCAGCATGGGATCTCGCAGTGAAAGGGGAGCGTCGCATTCTGTTCAACATATGCGCGTCTTGAGGCAAAGCAGAATGCGCCGCACGCCCGCTTATGCAAGCAGGATGGCGGCGATGCGACGGTCACCAACCGCAAGACGCCGGACCCCTTCCACCACCGCGTGCATCAGAACGGATGATATTGGAACATCCAGGTTTCGCTCAAGATTTTTTCCCCCGACCGGAGGAAAAGGCGCATCTCCACCGGCTCGGTTCCGGAGCCGACCGTGAAATCGAATTGGGCGCGCCAATGACCCGGCGTGTCGTCCGGCACGGCCTCGGTGAAAACATAGGAAAAGGTTCCGCGCGAAGCCCAGAGCACGGGCTCCGGCTTCACGCCGAAAGGAAGATCGGCAAGCGGCGGCCCTGAAAATTCGACCATGAATTTGCGCACGCCTTTGGGGCGCGGCTGGCCGGGCTGGCCGCCGTTGCCGAGACGCGTCGCCACGCAGCGCGCGAGATTGGTCGGAAACGGCTCGTCCGCCTCCCAGTAAAGGCGATAGGACAGCGCCAGCTCCGCGCCCGCGGTCGCCGGTTTTTCCGGCGTCCACATGGCGACGATATTGTCGTGGATTTCATCGTCGGTTGGAATTTCGACGAGCTCGACGGCGCCTTCGCCCCACTGCCCCAGGGGCTCGACCCAAAGGCTCGGCCGGCGATCATAGTAAACGCCATCCTGATAGTGATCGAAATTGCGGTCGCGCTGAAGCAGGCCGAAGCCGCGCGGATTCTGGTCGCTGAAGGAGGATACGATGATGCGCGGCGGATTGTTGAGAGGGCGCCATATTCTTTCGCCCGTTCCCGTCCAGATGGCGAGGCCGTCGGAATCGTGAACTTCCGGGCGCCAATCGACCCCGGTTTCCTTTTTGGTCTCCGAGAACCAATACATGGAGGTCACTGGCGCTATGCCGAACCTTGCGACGTCGGCGCGCAAAAACAGCGCCTGTTCGATGTCCATGATGACGCCTTTGCCGCGCGTCATCACGAAGCGGCAGGCGCCGGTGATCGACGGCCCATCGAGCAAGGCGTAGACCGTCAGCGAATCCGTCGCATGGGCGCCGTCGATGTAGAATTTCGTAAAGTCGGGAAACTCCTCCGGCTTGCCCGCGACCGCGACGTCGAGCGCGACGGCCCGCGCGGAAAGCCCATATTGCCGCATCGCCCCGATCGCACGGAAATAGGCGGCGCCGAGAAAGGCCACCCAGTCATTCTTGCGCCAGTCGAGCGCGCCGCCCTTCGGCTCCTGAATGCGCAAGCCGGCGAAGCCCGCCCCTTGCGGCAGCTTTTTCGCAATCGAATCGGCTGGCATGGTGAAATAGCTTTGATCGTAGATGATTTCGCGGGCGCTGGCGCCCTCGACGACATTCATCTCGACCGCTTTCTGGAAGAACATTCCAAGGTGAAAGAAGCTGACCGGAAAGCGCCCTCCACCGTCGGCATAGAGGGCGTGATCCATGTCGAAGGCGATCTTGCCCCAGGCTTCGTAATTGATCTTGCTTACGATGTCCGGCGCCGGGTGCGGCGGCCCGACATAGGTCTCGCCCGCCATGCGCTTGGCGGTCGCCTTCAGATGATCGAAAGAAAACGGCCGCGCGGGTCCAAGTTTCAGGCCCTCCAGCGCCATAGCCTCGCTGATTCCGGCGGCGCCAAAGCCCATGGCCGCGGCGGCCTTCAACACCGCTCTCCGGTCAAAGGCTTTGGTCATGTCGTCTCCTTAACTTGGCTGCTTTGCGGGTGGGAGCCTTCCGCGCTCGGAAAGCATCTCTTTCAGCGCATGGTCGTGACGCGTATCCATCACGCTGAAGTCCCGGGGATTTCACGGTTCGGGGTTTTTTGTGGAACAGCGGCGTGGGCCCGGCGGCTCAGCCGCGGTAGGGCTCGTGCTTAATTGCGATACGCATGAAATAATACAGCAAAACGAAACCGCAGAGCGTAAAGCCGACCTCAATGACGCGGCTGACCGTGGGATCGAGCTGCAACAGGCCGCCGATCGCCCATCCGGCGGCCCATGATGCGCCGATCATTTCGGTTCCGACGAGAACGGCGACTGCGATGAGCGTCGAAAGATGAAGCCAGTTGATCGGCTTCTGCGCTGCGGCGCCTTTGGCCAAATCTTTGGGTTGAGCCGGGTTTTGAGCCAAGTCGCATCTTCTCCAGTGCCGCGCCGCGCCCTCGCGTCGAACGCTCGAAAACGCCAAGCATACGCGAAAAGATAGGCAAATTTGTCTCGCCACTATATCATAGTCGCGTCAGGAGCAAGCGGTCGAGCCGGTGCGCCGTCGTCGCGAAAGCGTCATCGAGGCAGACTGCCGGCACGAAAACGGGCCGGCGACGTTCGAAAAAGGGGTGGAGCCTGATGAGGCGAGAGGAGCTCGATGCGCCGCCGGCGAGCGCCGCTGACCTGCCCTGGCTCAAGGTTTACCCCGCCGGCGTTCCGGCCGGGATCGAGCAGCCGCGCTATCGGTTGCTTGGCGAAGCCGCGCCGGATCTTTCGGCGCGCTGGGGCGGGCGCAGCGCTTTTACCACCATCATGCCAAACGGCATGTCCGGCTCCTTGAGCTTTGCGGAGGTCGATCGCCTGTCCGGCGCCTTCGCCGCATATCTGCGCGACTGCCTCGGCCTCGCGGCGGGATCGCGCGTCGCCATTCAGACGCCGAACGGACTTACCTACCCGATTGTCGCCTTCGGCGTGTTCAAGGCCGGCTGCGTTCTCGTCAACATCAATCCGCTCTATACCGCCGCCGAGATGATCCATGTCTTCGAGGACGCCAAACCTTCTGTGATCGTCGTGATTGACATGTTCGCGGAAAAGCTGGCGACGGCGTTGGAGCAAGCGCCTGTTCCTCATGTCATTCTCAGCGAGGCGGCGAGCCTTTTTCCGCCGCATACGCGGCTGATCATCGGTTTTGTCCAGAAACATTTGCGCAGGGAGGTTCCAGAGCCGCGCTTCGCCTCCGTCCCAATCGCGAAGGCCCTTGCGATGGGCGCTCACAAGGTCGCATCGGGGGCCGACCTCGGGGCCTATGCCGCCGGCCTTGAGCCCTCCTCCCCCGCCTGTCTGCAATATACCGGCGGCACGACGGGCGTCAGCAAGGCGGCGATGCTGACGCACCGCAATCTCATCGTCAATGTGGCGCAGTTCCTGGTGTTCGTCGGCGGCGCGATCGCGGAATCCGATCATGTCCTGACGGCTCTTCCGCTCTATCATTCCTTCGCCTTCACCGTGAACATGCTCGGCTTTTTCTTCCGCGGCGCGCATAATGTGCTGATCCCCAATCCGCGCCCGCTAACCAACATGCGGCGCGCCTTCGCCAAACAGCCGATCTCCTTCATCACCGGCGTCAACACGCTCTTTAACGGGCTTCTCAATGAATCCTGGTTTACCGACAATCCGCCGCCTGCTCTGAAGCTGTCGGCCGCTGGCGGCATGGCGCTGCACGAAAGCGTCGCGCGCCGATGGGAGGCGATCACGAAATCGCCCCTGATCGAAGGCTACGGCCTCAGCGAAGCCTCGCCCGTGCTGACGTTCAATCCGCCTTATCGCGTCAAGCCGGGCTCCATCGGCGTGCCTCTGCCGTGGACGGAGATCCAATGCGTCGATTACGCCGGCCGGGAGGCGCATCCGGGCGAACATGGCGAATTGATCGCGCGCGGACCGCAGGTCATGGCCGGCTACTGGAACCAGCCCGAGGAAACGAAGATCGCCCTGCGCGATGGCTGGCTCTACACCGGCGACATCGCCACCATGGACAGCGAGGGCTATTTCACCATCGTCGACCGGCGCAAAGATATGATTCTCGTGTCGGGCTTCAATGTCTACCCGAACGAGGTCGAGGCGGTGTTGTCGCAGCTTCCAGGCGTCAGGGAATGCGCGGTGATCGGCGTCGCCGACGAATGCTCCGGCGAAGCCGTCAAGGCGTTTATCGTCCGCAGCGACGAATCGCTTGACGCGGAAACCGTCCGCGCCTTCTGCAAGACGCAGCTCGCCGCCTATAAGACTCCGAAAATCGTCGCCTTCCGCGATGATCTGCCGAAATCGAATGTCGGCAAGATCCTGCGCAGAAATCTGCGGATGATGGAGACGTTTTCGGAGATGGATTCGCGCGAAGCCTAGGTGTTTGGTCGCGGAATGAGGTAACGCGGGTTGATCCTGAAGATGGATGGGTTGGTTGTCCAGGCATGAGCGATCACCTCGAATGGCGTTTTCCATCTCAAAGCCTTCAGATGCTTGGCAAAATTGTAGGTCTTCACGAAGGCGAGGACGTGAGCTTTCAAGCTTTCGATGTCCAGATAATGGAACGCTTTGATCGTCGCGTCCTTGATCGTGCGGTTCATTCGCTCGGCCTGACCATTGGTCCACGGATGATAGGGTTTGGTCAGCTTATGTGTGATGCCGTTCTGGACGCAGGTGCGGCCGAAGATGTGGAGGCCGACAAAGACGCTGTTCGGCCCGGTCCGATTTTTCGGCAGATCGGCGAAGGCGATGCCGTTGTCGGTGAGCACCGTGTGGATCTTATAAGGGAAGGCTTCGATGGCGTGTTCCAGAAAGGCGGCGGCATTCATCTTCCCGGCCTTCTCGTAGAACTCGACGAAGGTGAACTTCGAGACGCTATCAATCGCGAGGAACATGTGGATCTTACCGTCCGCGTGGCGCAGCTCACAGCTGTCGATGTGGACATAGCCGATCGTCGTCTCGGCGAAGCGGCCGCGCTTCGTCATCGTCTCGCTGGCCGGCAGGCGGGAAACGCCATGGCGCACGAGGCAGCGGTGCAGGCTCGATCGCGTCAGCTTCGGGATGCTGTCACGAAGGCATCCCATGACGTCATCGAGCGGCAGGAGCGTCCGCTGACGAAAGGGGCGACGATCATGGCTTCCTCGATCGGCGTCAGAACGGTGCTGCGACAGTCCCGCGGTCCCATTGGCGCGTCGGCTGTCCCGGATCGCGAGCGCCATTTGTTCACCGTCGTCCGGCTCAGCCCATACCGCTTGGCGAGGACGCTCGCCGCCTCTTTCGACGCTTGGAGTTCGGCTCGAACTCGCGGCGTTGTTCGGGCGCTGCCATGAAGAATGCTTGCCATAACGCCTCCTCTGCCTTCCCGCTTAGCTTAGCGTCATGACTCCCCGGGACCAAACACTCAACCAAGATGACGCGCCTGCGTGGCCGCTGCCTCAAGGGCCAGCGTCTTCGCTCCAAAGCTCCTTTCGGACATTGGAAGACACAGACCTTCGTCGCCGGCCTGCGTTGCCATGGGCTCACCGCGCCCTTCGTCATCGACGCTCCGATGAACCGGCGCATCTTCGAGACCTATGTCGAGACCCAGCTCGCGCCGACCCTTGAAAAGGGCGATGTCGTGATCATGGACAATCTGGCGGCCCACAAAAGTCCGGCTGCCGAAAAGGCCATCGGGGCCACGGGCGCATGGATTCTGTTCCTACCGCCCTACAGTCCGGACCTGAATCCGATCGCGATGGCCTTCTCCAAACTAAAAGCGCGTCTGCGCGCCAGCGCCGTCAGGACGATCGACGCCCTCTGGCGCGAAATCGGCCAAATCTGCGATCTATTCGAGCCAGCCGAATGCCAAAACTACTTCAAAGCCGCCGGATATGGATTCACTTGAACATCCGACGCTCTCGTGCTGGTCTTTCCACAATGGTGGTTCGATGCGCCGGGGGGCGGACTCACCCCGCTGCTGACGCAGATCGACGCCCTTTGGGTGGTGAGTTCGACCGGCGCGCCCTGGTGGGCCGCCCGCCTCGTCATGGGCGATCCGGTCCGCCGTCAGATCGCGCGCGGCGTCAAACCCTGGATCTGCCCGAAAGCGACGTTCCGCATGCTGACCTTGCATAATATGGATCGATTTACGCCAGCAAAGGGAAGCGTCTTTCTCGACCGTCTCGAACAGGCCTTTCAGCGCTTTTGAGCGGCCTCGCGAAATGGACGGCCGGACGCCCGCTCGCCGCCCCGCCGTCTCCGCTTTCATCAATTGGCGTTTCGAACCGAATCAGCCTTGCAGCGCGCGCTCGATCGCAGCGGACACTTCATCGATCGGCGCCATGCCGTCAACCGCCTGCAAAGCGCCCGTCGCCGCGTAAAACGCCGAGACCGGGGCGGTCTGGGCATGATACGACTCAAGCCGCTTCTTGAACGCCTCCGGATTGTCGTCGGCGCGAACGGCCTCTCCTTTGGCGATGGATTCCTGCGCCCGATTCTCGATTCTGGCGAGCAGAGCCTTGTCGTCGACCTTGAGCTCGATCACCGCATCAAGATCCATGTCCTTGCCATGGAGGATCTTCGCGAGCGCCTCGGCCTGCTTCACCGTGCGCGGAAAACCATCGAGGATAAAACCCGCCCTGGCGTCGGGCTCATCGATGCGATCGGCGATGATGCCAACCACGATTTCATCCGAAACGAGCCCCCCGGCATCCATCACCGCCTTCGCCTTGAGGCCGATCGCCGTACCGGCTTTGACCGCCGCGCGCAGCATATCGCCGGTCGACAATTGAGGAATTTTGTATTTTTCCTGCAGACGCGACGATTGCGTCCCCTTCCCGGCCCCTGGCGGGCCAAGAAATACAAGCCTCATCTGCGTCTCCCCTTCAATTTTGCTTTTTTGACAAGGCCTTCATATTGATGCGCCTGCAGATGGCCAAGGACCTGAGCCACAGTGTCCATCGTCACGCTCACCACGATGAGAAGCGAAGTGCCGCCAAAATAGAACGGAAGCGCCGCGTAGGAAATAAGCATTTCTGGTAATAGACAGATGACCGCGAGATAGGCCGCGCCAATCACCGTAATCCGCATCAGGATGGTGTCGATATATTGAGCCGTCCGCTCGCCCGGACGGATTCCGGGGATGAAGCCGCCATGTTTCTTCAGATTATCGGCGGTCTCCACCGGATTGAACACGATCGCCGTGTAGAAGAATGCAAAAAATACAATCAACGCCACATAGGCGACCATATAAAGCGGCCGGCCATGGCCGAGATAGCTCGAGATGATCGCGACGATGCCGGACTGGTTTTGCGAGAAATTCGCGATCGTCGTCGGCAGCAACAGCAGAGAAGAGGCAAAAATCGGAGGAATGACGCCTGAGGTGTTGAGCTTCAACGGCAGAAACGAAGTCTGCCCCTCATAGACCTTATTGCCCTGCTGGCGCTTTGGATAGGTGATCAGCAGACGGCGCTGCGCCCGCTCCATGAAGACGATGAAGGCGATGACGCCGATCGACATCGCGAGGACGCCGATGATCACGCCTGTCGAAATGGCGCCCTGCCGGCCAAGTTCAAGCGTGTTGACGATGGCGGAAGGGAAAGCCGCGACGATGCCGGCGAAGATGATGAGCGACGAACCATTGCCGATGCCGCGCGAGGTGATCTGCTCGCCGAGCCACATCAGGAACATTGTGCCGCCCATCAGCGTCAGCACGGTCGAGATGCGGAAGAAGAAACCGGGATCCGTGACGACGCCCGGCTGGCTCTCGAGCCCGACGGAAATGCCATAGGCCTGGAATGCGGCCAGCACCACGGTCAGATAGCGCGTATATTGGTTGATGACCTTGCGCCCGGATTCGCCCTCCTTCTTCAAGGCTTCCAGCGTCGGAAATACCGAAGTCAGAAGCTGAATGATGATCGAGGCCGAAATATAGGGCATGATGTTCAGCGCGAAGATCGCCATGCGCTGCACGGCGCCGCCCGCGAACATATTGAAAAGTTCGAGAACGCCCTGCTTGTTGCCGGTGAAATTTGCTTCGAACGCGGCGGGGTCGATCCCCGGCAGGGGAATATAGGTGCCAAACCGATAGATGATCAGCGCGCCGAGAGTGAACCAGATGCGCTTCTTGAGTTCCTCGGCCTTGCCGAACGCGCTCCAATTGACGTTTGCCGCAAGCTGTTCTGCCGCCGATACCATTCAGTGCTCCTCAGGCGCCGCAAGCGCCGGAATGCTCATATTGAGGCCAGGCGCCCGGGCCGGGAATTCGCGGATGCGCACATCGGAGGCGTCCAGCGGCTCCGCGTCAATGTAGGATCGCCGCCGGGATGCGCCACCGTCACCTCGCTCGCGACCCCTTATCAGGACGCCGACGCTTTCCTTATAGGTCAGCCGCGAAAGGAGCAAAAGCCCTTCCGCGAAGCTTTGCGAACAGGTCGCCAGAGCCCTGTCACGGCCTCCCCGCGTCCCGCGAGAAGCTCGCGGCGAAAGCCCGACAGGCGCTGCGACGGCTCAGCCAGCGTCGGCGGGAGCCTCGGCCGCGGCCTTCAACAGGCGAATGGAGCCACCGGCGCCTTCAATCGCGGCGACCGCGCTCTTCGACGCGGCGGCGACCTCAAACGACAGCTTGGCCTCAAGCTTGCCGACGCCGAGGATTTTCACGCCGTCGCGGGGCTTCGAGATCAGTCCGCACTGAATCAGGGCTTCGTTGGTGATGGCGGCCGCCGGGTCGAGCTTGCCCGCTTCGACCGCTTCCTGAATCCGGCCAATGTTGATCTCGTTGTAATCCGTTCCGAAGGGATTCCAGAAGCCGCGCTTGGGCAACCGCCGGTGCAAAGGCATCTGACCGCCCTCGAAACCCTTGATCGCGACGCCTGTGCGGGCCTTCTGCCCCTTGACGCCGCGCCCGCAGGTCTTGCCCTTGCCGGAGCCGATGCCGCGTCCGACGCGCATACGGGATTTCGACGAACCGGGATTGTCGGAAATGTCATTCAGTTTCATGTCAGTGTCCTTAGCCGGCCGCGGACTCAAGCGCCTTCGACGATGCGCAGGAGATGAGCGACTTTCGCGATCATGCCGCGCACCGCCGGGGTGTCCTCAAGCGAAGAGCGGCGGCCGATTTTGTTGAGCCCGAGGCCCTTCAGCGTCGCGCGTTGCTCCGCGGGCCGTCCAATGGGGCTTTTGGTCTGCTCCAGGGTGACCCTGGCGGCGGACCCGGATTGGGCGTTGCTGGTCATCATCGGCTCCTTCACCCTTCGCTGACGGCTTCGGCTTCGCCGCCTTGGCGGCGGGCCTGAAGGGTGGACACTTTGAGATTGCGGCGCGCCGCGACAGCGCGCGGGGAATCCTCATGGGTCAGCGCGTCGAAGGTCGCGCGCACCATGTTGTAGGGGTTCGAGGACCCCTGCGACTTGGCGACGACGTCATGCATTCCGAGCGTCTCAAAAATGGCGCGCATCGGACCGCCGGCGATGATGCCCGTGCCAGCGGGAGCCGCGCGCAGCACCACGCGCCCTGCCCCATGACGCCCGTTGACGTCATGATGCAGCGTCCGGCCTTCACGCAGAGGCACGCGGATCAGGGAGCGTTTCGCCGATTCGGTCGCCTTCCGGATCGCCTCCGGCACCTCGCGCGCTTTGCCGTGACCGTAGCCGACGCGACCCTTCTGGTCGCCGACGACGACGAGCGCCGCGAAGCCGAACCTGCGGCCGCCCTTCACCACCTTGGCGACGCGATTGATATGGACCAAGCGGTCCATGAATTCGCTGTCGCGCTCCTCGCGGTCGCGGCCACGGCCGCCTTCACCTTCACGCGCCATGTCTTTGTTCCATCTTCACGTCAATTTCCTATCCGTCACTGTCGCGCGGCCGCCAATTGCGTCCCGCTCGCTCCGGTCCTGGCATTCACCGCCTCGACGCATGACCTCATCCGAAAAGTCAGCACTTTTCGGGATCACCCGTCAGAAGCTAAGACCACCTTCGCGCGCGCCTTCGGCCAACGCCTTGACGCGCCCGTGATACATGTATGAGCCGCGATCGAACACGACTTCCTTGACCCCGGCCGCGGCCGCGCGCTCGGCGATCAGCTTGCCGATCGCTTTCGCCGCCTCGACGTCGGCGCCGGTCTTCAGACTTTCGCGATTGGCCTTCTCGAGAGACGAGGCGGCCGCCAGCGTGCGGCCGGCGGCGTCGTCGATGATCTGGCAATAGATCTGTTTCGACGAGCGGAAGACCGAAAGCCTTGGCTTGCCGTAAGCGCGCGCGCGCAGCGAGCGTCTGACGCGCGCCTGGCGACGGGCTGTGGCCACATTGTCTTTTGCCATGACTGGCTCCTGATCCTTAGCTCGAAATTACTTCTTCTTGCCTTCCTTGCGGAAGATGAATTCGCCGGCGTATTTGACGCCTTTGCCCTTATAGGGCTCCGGCGGACGCAAAGCGCGTATTTCGGCGGCGACCTGTCCGACCTGACGCTTGTCAATGCCGGTGATCGACACCTCCGTCGGCTTCGGCGCGACGATGGCGATGCCTTCCGGTATCGGAAAGCTCACATCATGGCTGAAGCCGAGCGAGAGCTGCAGGTTTTTGCCTGAAACCGCCGCCTTATAGCCGACGCCGGTGATCTCGAGCTTGCGCTCGAAGCCTTTCGAGACGCCAGTGACGAGATTATTCACCATGGAGCGGGTCATGCCCCATAAGGCTCGCGCCCGCTTGGTTTCGTTGCGCGGCGCAACCTCGATGCCGCCGTCGCCCAAAACAACGCTGACGTCGTCAGGCGCGGCGAAGGACAACGCGCCTTTGCCGCCCTTCACCGAAATCAACTGCCCTTCGATCTTGGCCGTGACGCCGGAGGGAATGACGACCGGCTTCTTTCCGATACGAGACATAACTTAAATTCCTCGGTCTTTCGGTCAGAAGACCTTGCAAAGGACTTCGCCGCCAACATTGGCTTCGCGAGCGGCATGATCAGCCATCACGCCTTTCGGCGTGGAGATGATCGTGATGCCAAGGCCGTTCGCCACGCGGGGCATGGCGTCGACGGCGGCGTAAACGCGCCGCCCGGGCTTCGACACGCGCTGGATCTCCCGGATCACCGGAAGGCCATCGAAATATTTGAGTTCGATCTCGAACTCTGTGCGGCCGTTGCCATATTCGGTCGTCGAATAGCCCCGGATATAACCTTCAGACTGCAGCACGTCGAGCACATGCGCGCGAAGGCGCGAGCCTGGCGTCTGCACTTTGCCTTTGCGACGCATCTGCGCATTGCGGATACGGGTGAGCATATCGCCCAACGGATCGTTGACAGCCATGATCCGTCCCTCCTACCAGCTCGACTTGACGAGACCGGGAATGAGGCCCTGCGACCCCAGTTCCCGCAACGCGATGCGCGACATCTTCATCTTGCGCGTGAAGGCCCGCGGGCGACCGCTGACTTCACAGCGGTTGCGGATGCGCACGGCGGATGAATTGCGCGGCAGCTCGGACAGTTTGAGGCGCGCGGCAAAGCGCTCCTCGCCGTTCAGGCTTTCATCATTGGCGATCGCCTTGAGGCGGGTCCGCCGGTCGGCATACTGCTTCACCAATTTGATCCGGTGCTTGTTCTTCTCGATCGAGCTTTTCTTAGCCATAAACCTCTACCCCTGGTCGCCGCGTCTGAAACGAGTGTGTTTCACTGCCGGAACGGGAAGTTGAATGCGCGCAACAGGGCGCGCGCCTCGTCGTCGGTTTTCGCCGTCGTGCAGACGATGATGTCCATGCCGACGATGCTTTCCACCTGATCATAATTGATCTCGGGGAAAATAATGTGTTCCTTGATGCCCATGGCGTAGTTGCCGCGGCCATCGAAGCTCTTCGGGTTCAGGCCGCGGAAGTCGCGAATGCGCGGCAGCGCAATCGTCACCAGACGGTCGAGAAACTCATACATGCGCGTCTTGCGCAAAGTGACCTTCGCGCCGATCGGCATGTTTTCGCGCACCTTGAAGGTCGCGATCGCCTTACGGGCATGCGTGATGACGGGCTTCTGTCCGGCGATCAGACCGAGGTCCGCCGCCGCCAGCGTCACCTTCTTGGTGTCGTTGACCGCTTCGCCGACGCCCATGTTCAGGACGATCTTTTCGATTGTCGGCACTTCGAGCGGATTCTTATAGCCGAACTGCTCGGTGAGCTGCTGGCGCACAACCTCATCGTAATGCTTCTTGAGACGCGGCGCGTAATCCTTCGGCGAGGCGAGATCCGCCGCCGAAGCGGTCGCATAAGCGGCGCGCTCGCGCCCACCGCCCTCACCGCCGCCCTTAGCAACGGTCTTGGGGGCAGCGCTCTTTGCGCCCTTGGCGTCTTTGCCGCCCTTGGGAGCGGCGCCCTTGCCGCCCTTCCCTGCTTTGGAATCAGCCATCGATCACGTCTCCCGACCGTTTCGCCACGCGAACCTTGCGGCCGTCATCTTGAATCTTGAAGCCAACCCGCGTCGCTTTGCCATCCTTGGGGTCGGCGATCGCGAGGTTCGACAAATGAATGGTCGCCTCTTTCGAGACGATGCCGGCTTCCTGGCTCGCAGTCTGCCGCTGATGGCGCTTTACGAGGTTCACGCCGCGAACGATGGCGCGATCCTCTTTCGGAATGACCTTCAGCACCTCGCCCGAGCGGCCCTTGTCGCGACCGACCAGGACGACGACCTTGTCGCCCTTCTTGATCTTGGCGGCCATTACAGCACCTCCGGCGCGAGCGAAATGATCTTCATCTGGTTGCGCGCGCGCAATTCGCGCGGCACCGGCCCAAAGATGCGGGTGCCGATCGGCTCCGACTGATTGTTGATCAGCACTGCGGCGTTGGAATCGAAGCGGATCACCGAACCGTCGGCGCGCTTGATGTCCTTCGCCGTGCGCACAACGACCGCCTTCATGACATCGCCCTTCTTGACGCGGCCGCGCGGAATAGCCTCCTTGATCGACACGACAATGATGTCGCCGACGCCGGCATATTTCCTCTTCGAGCCGCCGAGCACCTTGATGCACATCACGCGGCGCGCGCCGGAATTGTCCGCGACGTCGAGATTCGTCTGCATCTGGATCATCGTTTCTTACCTTTCTTGTCAGAACGGTTTCCGGAGCGTCAACCACGCCGCGGACTACGTCTGAAGGAGGCCCGCCTCCTTAGCGTCTAAAGAGCAATCCCAAAAGCCTCAGGCGTTTTCCGTCGGCACGACGATCCATCGTTTCAGCTTAGAGATCGGCTTGGTCTCCTCGATGGACACCGTATCGCCGACCTTGAAGGCCTTTGTCTCGTCATGCGCATGGTAGTTCTTCGACCGCCGCACCGTCTTCTTCAAGAGCGGGTGCGTAAATCGACGCTCCACCTTCACGACAATGGTTTTTTCCTGCTTGTCGCTCACGACGACGCCCTGGAGAATTCGCTTCGGCATAGTCTTTCAAACCTGTTCTTTTCCGACCGGGCGGAGCCCGCGGCGCAAGCCTATTTCAGCAAGCCTATTTTACGGCCCCGCTCCGCAACTGCGCAGCGATCGTCTTGAGGCGGGCGATGTCGCGGCGAACGACCCGCACGCGCGCGGTGTTTTCGAGCTGTCCGGTGGCGCGCTGGAAGCGGAGATTGAACTGCTCTTTCTTGAGGTTCAAAATCTCCTGCTCGAGCTGATCGCCGGACATGACCTTGAGATCGGACAAACGCTGTGTCGCTTTCATGACCGCTCCCCCTATTCCTGAATGCGCTGGATGAAGCGCGTCTTGATCGGCAGCTTCGCGGAGGCGAGCCGCAGCGCCTCACGCGCGAGATCGACAGGAACGCCGTCGAGTTCGAACATGATGCGGCCCGGCGCCACGCGAACCGCCCAAAGCTCAGGCGCGCCCTTGCCCTTACCCATGCGCACTTCAGTCGGCTTCTTCGAGACCGGCACATCCGGGAAGATGCGGATCCAAACACGGCCGGCGCGCTTCATGTGACGCGTCATGGCTCGGCGAGCCGCCTCGATCTGACGCGCGGTGATCCGCTCGGGCTCGAGCGCCTTCAGGCCGAACTGCCCGAAGTTCAGTTCGAAACCACCCTTCGAGGCGCCGTGAATACGGCCCTTGAAGGCTTTCCGGAATTTGGTGCGCTTGGGTTGCAGCATGATTCAAAAACTCTCAGATGTTCAGTCGCGCTCAGGCGGCGTCGCGATCGCGCCGGCGCCGCTCGCCGCCGCCGCCGCCGTGGTCCTGCTCGGCCAATCGCTTGTCCTGAGCCATTGGATCATGTTCCAGGATTTCACCCTTGAAGATCCAGACCTTGATGCCGCATGTGCCATAGGCCGTGTGAGCCGTCGCCGTGCCGTAATCGACGTCCGCGCGCAGCGTATGCAGCGGCACCCGGCCCTCGCGATACCATTCAAGCCGCGCGATTTCAGCGCCGCCGAGGCGACCCGAGCAATTGATGCGGATGCCTTCCGCGCCGAGGCGCATCGCCGATTGCACTGCGCGCTTCATGGCGCGCCGGAAGGCGACGCGACGCTCGAGCTGCTGCGCAATCGAATCCGCGACGAGGGTCGCGTCGATCTCGGGCTTGCGCACCTCGACGATGTTGATGAGGACTTCGCTGTCCGTCATCTTCGCGACGAGCTTGCGGATCTTGTCGATGTCCGCGCCCTTCTTGCCGATGACGACGCCGGGGCGGGCGGAATGAATTGTCACACGGCATTTCTTGTGCGGACGCTCGATGATGATCTTCGAGACGGCGGCCTGCTTCAGCGTCTTCATCAGAGCCTCGCGGATCGCCATGTCCTCATGGAGGAGCTTGCCATATTCGCCCTTGCCTGCGAACCAGCGCGAATCCCAGGTCCGGTTGATGCCGAGCCGAAGGCCGATCGGGTTGACTTTCTGTCCCATCTTCTCTCCTCAGGCCTCAGCCGCAGCGGCGACTTCGCGCAGCACGATGGTCAGATGCGAGAACGGCTTCTCGATCCGGCCAGACCGACCGCGCGCACGCGCGCTGAACCGCTTCATCACCAAAGCCTTGCCGACATGGGCCTCGGCGACGACGAGATCGTCGACATCGAGGCTATGATTGTTTTCCGCATTCGCGATCGCGCTCTCCAACGTCTTCTTGACGTCGAAGGCGATGCGCTTGCGCGAAAATTGCAGATCGGCCAGCGCCCGGTCGACCTTCTTGCCGCGAATGAGCTGGGCAAGCAAATTCAGCTTCTGCGGGCTGACGCGCAACATGCGCGCCACCGCCTTGGCCTCATTGTCTTTAAGCGCGCGCTGCGTTTTCTCCTTGGACATATCAGCCTCTCCTGGCTTTCTTGTCCGCCGCATGGCCGTGGAAGGTCCGCGTCGGAGAGAATTCGCCGAACTTATGGCCGATCATTTCCTCAGTCACAATGACGGGGACATGCTTGTGGCCATTGTAAACGCCGAACGTCAGCCCGACGAACTGCGGCAGAATGGTGGAGCGCCGGCTCCAGATCTTGATGATTTCGGAGCGTCCCGAAGCGCGAGAGGCGTCTGCCTTCTTCAGCAGATAACCGTCGACGAACGGGCCTTTCCAGATCGACCGAGCCATGATCAGCCCTTCTTCTTGCTCTTGTGACGCGAGGTCACGATGAATTTCGTTGTGGACTTGTTCGAGCGCGTCTTCTTGCCCTTGGTCGGCTTGCCCCATGGGGTCACCGGATGGCGACCGCCCGAAGTGCGTCCCTCGCCGCCGCCATGCGGGTGATCGACCGGGTTCATGGTCACACCGCGATTGTGTGGCCGCCGGCCGAGCCAGCGGCTGCGTCCCGCTTTGCCAACCGAGGCGTTCATATGGTCGGGGTTCGACACCGCGCCGACAGTGGCGAAGCACTGGCCGTGGATCAGCCTCTGCTCGCCCGAATTCAACCGGATGATCACATAGCCCTGGTCGCGGCCGACAACCTGCGCGAAGGTGCCCGCCGAACGAACCATCGCACCGCCCTTGCCGATCTTCATCTCGACATTGTGCACGATCGTTCCAACCGGCATGTTGGCGAGCGCCATCGCATTGCCCGGTTTCACGTCCGTCTGCGCCGAGGCGATCACCTCGTCGCCGACCGCAAGCCGCTGCGGCGCAATGATGTAGGACTGCTCACCGTCCGCATAGCGCACCAGCGCGATGAACGACGTGCGGTTCGGATCATATTCGATCCGCTCAACCGTCGCCGGCACGTCAAGCTTGCGGCGCTTGAAATCGATGATCCGATAGCTCTGCTTATGACCGCCGCCGCGAAAGCGAACGGTGATCCGCCCATTGTTGTTGCGTCCGCCCGACGACGACTTGCCCTCGGTCAGCTGCTTCAGCGGCTTACCTTTATAAAGGTCGCTGCGATCGACGATCACGAGCTGGCGAAGGCTCGGCGTGACCGGTTTGAACGTCTTCAGTGCCATCGGCGCAAATCCCTAAAATCCTAAAGTTCAAAGACCAGTCGTGACGTCGATCTTGTGACCGTCAGCGAGGGTCACAACCGCCTTCTTCACGTCTGACTGAACGCCCCGCGTTCCTTTGAACGTTTTCTTCTTGCCCTTGCGGATCAGCGTATTGACGCCGGTCACCTTGACGTCAAACAGTCTTTCGACCGCCGCCTTGATCTCAGGCTTTGTCGCCGTCCGGCGAACCTTGAAGATCACCTGGTTCGCTTCCGAGGCGAGCGTCGCTTTTTCGGTGATCACCGGCGCGAGGATGACGTCGTAATGATGCGCATCGAGCGCGAGTTTCGAGCTGCTCATTTTAAACGCGCCTCCAGGGCGTCGATCGCCGCTTTGGTCAAAACGAGTTTGTCCCGGCGCAGAATGTCGTAGACGTTGATGCCCTGCACGGGCAGCACGTCAATTTGAGGAATGTTGCGCGCGGCGAGTGCGAAATTCACCTCGGGCTCCGCGCCGTCGATGATCAGCGCGTTGGTCAGGCCAAGCTTGGCGAAGCTGGCCTTGAGGCCCTTCGTCTTCACATCCGGAACTGCGGCTTCCGACCAGACGATGATCCCGCCATCCTGCGCCTTTGCCGACAGCGCGTGCTTCAACGCCAGCGCCCGCACCTTCTTAGGCAGGTCGTGCGCATGGGAGCGCACCACCGGACCGAAGGCGCGACCGCCGCCGCGGAACTGCGGCACGCGCGCCGAGCCGTGTCGCGCCGAGCCAGTGCCCTTCTGCTTATAGAGCTTCTTGCCGGTGCGCGCGATTTCCGCCCGCCCCTTGGTCTTATGCGTTCCAGCCTGCCGCTTGGCGAGCTGATAGCGGACCATACGCGCGATCAGATCATGGCGCGGTTCGAGTCCGAAGATCGCATCGTCAAGGTCAATCGACCCGGCCGCCTCGCCGTTCAAAGAGGTAATGTCGATCTTCACGATTCCGCTCCCGTCCCCGTCTCGGCGACATCGCCCTCGACGGCGCCTTCGGCCAGGCGATATTTGCCAGGCTTCGGCGCGTCTTTCGGAAGCGCCTTCTTCACAGCGTCGCGCACATAGATCCAGCCGCCGGCGGTGCCAGGCACCGCGCCTTCGACAAGGATCAATCCGCGCTCGATATCGAGCTGGACGACCCGAAGATTAAGCGTCGTTACCCGCTCGGTCCCCAAATGTCCGGCCATCTTCTTGTTCTTGAAGGTCTTGCCGGGATCCTGACGGCCACCGGTCGAACCATGCGAGCGGTGCGACAGCGACACGCCATGCGTTGCGCGCAAGCCGCCGAAGTTCCACCGCTTCATCGGGCCGGCAAAACCTTTGCCGGTGCTCGTGCCCGTCACATCGACAAACTGACCGACGACGAAATGATCCGCCGTGATCTCCGCGCCGACCGGAAGCAGCGCATCTTCCTCAACGCGGAATTCGGCGAGCTTAAGCTTCGGCTCGACCTTCGCGACGGCGAAGCGGCTACGCTCCGCCTTCGACACGTTCTTCACCTTGGCCCGGCCAATGCCGAGCTGAAGCGCCGTGTAGCCGTTCTGCTCTTTGGTCCGGTGCGCGACGACCTGGCAGCCGTCGAGCTTCAAAACCGTGACCGGCACATGCTCGCCGACGTCGCTGAAAACGCGAGTCATGCCGAGCTTCTGTGCGATGACACCTGACCGCATGGTTCAATCCTTCAAGTCCCAAGCATGACGCAGCCATTTGGCCGCCAAGCGAGGGGATTCGTCTCTTGCAACAGCCCGCTTGCGCTAAAGCTTGATTTCCACGTCGACACCGGCGGCGAGATCGAGCTTCATCAAAGCGTCCACCGTTTGCGGCGTCGGATCAACGATATCGAGCACGCGCTTGTGCGTCCGGATCTCGAACTGCTCGCGCGACTTCTTGTCGACATGCGGCGAACGGTTCACGGTGAACTTCTCAATCTTCGTCGGCAGCGGAATGGGTCCACGAACCTGCGCGCCCGTCCGCTTCGCCGTCGAGACGATCTCTTTCGTCGAAGAATCCAGGATTCGATGATCGAATGCCTTGAGGCGAATGCGGATATTCTGGCCGTTCATCAATTCAATCCCTGTCGGCCTGCGTCGGAAATATCCGGTTCGCCGGCTTTAACCCTGTCCCATGCCGCCCCCGCATGGCTGACGGCGCAAAGCCGCCAGCCCGGGGACTTATCGTCTTGTCCGCAATCGTTACTCGGTGATCGAGGCGACGACGCCGGCGCCGACGGTGCGGCCGCCTTCGCGAATAGCGAAACGCAGCTTCTCTTCCATCGCGATCGGCACGATCAGCTCGACGTCCATGGTGACGTTATCGCCCGGCATGACCATTTCCGTGCCCTCGGGCAGCGTGACGACGCCCGTGACGTCGGTCGTGCGGAAATAGAACTGCGGACGGTAGTTCGTGAAGAACGGCGTATGACGGCCGCCTTCGTCCTTGGTGAGGATGTAGGCCTCAGCCTTGAACTTGGTGTGCGGCTTCACAGAGCCCGGCTTGCACAGCACCTGGCCGCGCTCGACGTCCTCGCGCTTGGTGCCGCGCAGCAGCGCGCCGATGTTGTCGCCGGCCTGGCCTTGATCCAGCAGCTTGCGGAACATTTCAACGCCGGTCACGACGGTCTTGACGGTCGGCTTCAGCCCGACGATCTCGATTTCTTCGCCAACCTTGATGATGCCGCGCTCGACGCGGCCGGTCACCACTGTGCCGCGGCCAGAGATCGAGAAAACGTCTTCGACCGGCATAAGGAAGGGCTGGTCGATCGGACGCTCCGGCTGCGGAATATAGGCGTCGACGGTCTCCATCAGCTTGAGCACGGCGTCATGTCCGATTTCAGGCTGCTTGCCTTCGAGCGCGCAAAGAGCCGACCCCTTCGTGATCGGAATGTCGTCGCCGGGGAAATCATATTTCGACAGCAGTTCACGAACTTCGAGCTCGACGAGCTCAAGAAGCTCGGCGTCATCGACCATGTCGACCTTGTTCATGAACACGACGAGCGCCGGAACGCCGACCTGACGCGCAAGCAGGATGTGTTCGCGCGTCTGCGGCATCGGACCATCAGCGGCGGAGACGACGAGGATCGCCCCATCCATCTGCGCCGCGCCCGTGATCATGTTCTTCACATAGTCGGCGTGGCCGGGGCAATCGACATGCGCATAGTGGCGGTTCTTGGTCTCGTATTCGACGTGCGCCGTCGAGATCGTGATGCCGCGCGCCTTCTCTTCCGGCGCCTTGTCGATCTGATCATAGGCCGTGAAGACCGCTCCGCCAGACTCGGCCAAGACTTTGGTGATCGCAGCCGTCAGCGACGTCTTGCCATGATCGACATGGCCGATCGTGCCAATGTTGCAATGCGGCTTGTTCCGCTGGAATTTTTCCTTGCCCATCGTATGGCTCCTCTAGAATCTCTTAGCGCTTGGCTCGCCGCTTAAGCGTATTTTGCCTGGACCTTCGCGGCTTCGCCCGCGGGGACCTGTTCATAGTGGTCGAACTGCATCGTGTAGTTGGCGCGGCCCTGGCTGAAGGACCGCAGTTGATTGACGTAGCCGAACATGTTCGCAAGCGGCACCATCGCATTGATGACGACCGCATTGCCGCGCATGTCCTGTCCCTGTACCTGACCACGCCGTCCGAGCAGATCGCCCATGACTGAGCCGGTATAGTCCTCCGGCGTCGTCACTTCGACCTTCATGATCGGCTCGAGCAGCACGGAGCCGCCCTTCTGCAGCGCCTCCCGGAAGGCCGCGCGGGCGGCGATCTCGAAGGCGAGCACCGACGAATCGACGTCGTGGAAGCCGCCGTCGATCAATGTCGCCTTGACGTCAACGACAGGGAAGCCGGCGAGGACGCCCGATCCCATAACGCTATTGATGCCCTTCTCGACGCCGGGAATGAATTCCTTCGGCACCGAGCCGCCGACGATCTTTGACTCGAAAACATTGCCCGCGCCTGCTTCATTCGGCTCGAAGACAATGATGACGCGGGCGAACTGACCCGTGCCGCCCGTCTGCTTCTTGTGCGTATGGTCGATCTCGACGCGCTTCGTCAGACGTTCGCGATAGGCGACCTGCGGCGCGCCAATATTTGCGTCGACCTTGTAGGTTCGGCGCAAAATGTCGACCTTGATGTCGAGATGAAGCTCGCCCATCCCCTTCAGAATGGTCTGGCCGGATTCCTGATCGGTCGAGACCCGGAACGAGGGATCTTCCGCCGCAAGCTTCGCCAGGGCGAGGCCGAGCTTTTCCTGATCGGCCTTGGACTTGGGCTCGATCGCAATCTCGATGACAGGCTCGGGGAACTCCATGCGCTCCAGAATGACCGGCTTGTTGAGGTCGCAAAGCGTGTCGCCCGTGCGGGTGTCCTTGAGGCCCGCGAGCGCGACGATGTCGCCCGAATAGGCTTCCTTCACGTCCTCACGATTGTTGGCGTGCATCAGCAGCATGCGGCCGATGCGCTCTTTTTTGTCCTTGGTCGAGTTCATGACGGTCGTGCCCGACTCGACATGACCCGAATAGACGCGCGCAAAGGTCAACGTGCCGACGAAAGGATCATCCATGATCTTGAAGGCGAGCATGGAGAAGGGATCTTCGTCGCGCGGCATGCGCAGAACTTCCTCGCCGGTGTCGACGTCGACGCCCTTGATCGCCTCGCGATCGATTGGCGAGGGCAGATAATCGACGACAGCGTCGAGCAAAGGCTGCACGCCTTTGTTCTTGAAGGCGGAGCCGCACAGGACCGGAATGAAGGTAATGTAGCGCACAGCCTTGCGAATGAGGCGCTTCAGCGTCTCTTCATCGGGCTCGACGCCGTCCAGATAGGCGGACATTACATCGTCGTCGAGCTCAACTGCCGTTTCCAGAAGGATATGGCGGTATTCTTCGGCCTTTTCCTTAAGGTCGGCCGGAATTTCCGCGTCATGGTACTTGGCGCCAAGCGCCTCGTCTTCCCACACCACCGCCTTCATGCGGACAAGGTCGATAATTCCCTTGAAATCGGACTCGGAGCCGATCGGCAACTGGATACAGACGGGACGGCCGCCGACCTTGGTCTTAATCTCATCGACGCAGCGATAGAAATCGGCGCCGATCTTGTCCATCTTGTTGACGAACACAACACGCGGAACATGATATTTGTCAGCCTGACGCCATACGGTTTCCGTCTGCGGCTCGACGCCCTGGTTGCCGTCGAGCACGCATACCGCGCCGTCGAGCACGCGCAGCGAACGTTCGACTTCGATGGTGAAATCGACGTGGCCAGGGGTGTCGATGATGTTGAGGCGCTTGCCATTCCAGAAGGTGGTCGTCGCGGCGGAGGTGATCGTAATGCCGCGCTCCTGCTCCTGCTCCATCCAGTCCATGGTCGCAGCGCCGTCGTGCACTTCGCCGATCTTGTGCGATTTGCCGGAATAATAGAGGATCCGCTCCGTCGTCGTCGTCTTGCCCGCATCAATGTGGGCCATGATGCCGAAGTTGCGGTAGTCCTCGATTTTATGGCTGCGCGGCATATTCAATTCCCTTCAAGCGCGAAACGCTCAAAATTCTTTACCAGCGATAATGCGAGAAGGCGCGGTTGGCTTCCGCCATACGATGCGTGTCTTCCCGCTTCTTGACCGCGTTGCCGCGGTTGTTGGCGGCGTCCATCAGTTCGGCCGACAGGCGATCCACCATGGTCTTGTCGTTGCGTCCCCGGGCGGCGGTGATGATCCAGCGGATGGCCAGCGCCTGACGGCGCTCCATGCGGACCTCGACCGGAACCTGATAGGTCGCGCCGCCGACCCTGCGCGAGCGCACTTCGATCGCCGGAGCGACATTTTCCAGCGCCTGCTTGAAAACGACGAGCGGCTCGCCGCGGGTCTTCTGCTCGATGATGTCGAAGGCGTCATAGACAATCGCCTCGGCGACCGACTTTTTACCGTCGTACATGATCGAATTCATGAACTTCGTGAGAATGACATCCCCGAATTTCGCGTCCGGGATGACTTCCCGCTTTTCGGCGCTATGGCGGCGAGACATATCGTTACGCTCCGTCCAACTTCAATTTCTAAATGGGGCCAAGATGCAAGGCCGGCTATGGTGCTTTACGCGAAAGCCCGATTATTTCGGCCGCTTCGCGCCATATTTCGAACGGCGCTGCTTGCGGTTCTTGACGCCCTGCGTGTCGAGCACGCCGCGCAGGATGTGATAGCGCACGCCGGGCAGATCCTTGACGCGGCCGCCGCGGATCATCACCACCGAATGCTCCTGCAGATTGTGGCCCTCGCCCGGAATATAGCCAATGACCTCGAAACCGTTGGTGAGGCGCACCTTGGCGACCTTGCGAAGCGCCGAGTTCGGCTTCTTCGGCGTGGTCGTGTAGACGCGCGTGCAGACGCCGCGCTTCTGCGGGGAGGCGCCGAGATGGCGGGCCTTTTCCCGGTAGGTCTTTTCCTGTCGCGGCTTGCGGATCAATTGACTGATCGTCGGCATGCTTCGTCTTTCCAAACAATTAGAGGCAAGAGCCATTCTGCCCTTGCCGAGGTAGCGATATCGCCAGAATCCCCGCTTTGCCTGCCGACCGGCACGCAAAAACGCGAAAAAATCAGCGCCAATAGCCTCTTAAGGCTTTCGGCGCTGGGTTCACGCAGAGGACCACGGCAAACCATGGTCTTGCCTCTCGTCGACCCAAGACGAATCCGCAAGGAATCGCGCAGAGGATCTTTATTGTGACATTACAGTCGCTGGATCCGACAGCGTTTAGGCTTCAATGGGTTCAGGACGAGACGTCCCCGAAACGTAAAAGCCTACTGCCTGTCTGAGGTGGGCGGAACTTAGTGACGTCCACCTGACCCGTCAACCCCTTTCCGCAGGAAATTCATCTCTCTTTAGCTATTGCGCTTTTTCGATACGCGTCACGCCGCCCATGTAAGGCCGCAAGGCGTCCGGCACAGTGATCGAGCCGTCCTCATTCTGGTAGTTCTCCAGAACGGCGACGAGCGCGCGCCCGACCGCGACGCCCGAGCCGTTGAGCGTAAAGACAAATCGCGTATTTTTCGCGCCCTCCGGCCGGTAACGCGCATTCATGCGCCGGGCCTGGAAATCGCCGCAGAGGGAGACGGACGAAATCTCGCGATAGCGGTCCTGGCCCGGCAGCCAGACCTCAATGTCATAGGTTTTCTGCGATGCGAAGCCCATGTCGCCGGTGCAGAGCGTCACCACGCGATAGGGAAGGCCGAGGCGCTGCAATACTTCTTCGGCGCAGGAGAGCGTGCGCTCATGTTCGGCAAGCCCCTGCTCCGGCGTCGTGACCGACACGAGCTCCACCTTGGCGAACTGGTGCTGGCGAATCATGCCGCGTGTGTCGCGTCCGGCGGAGCCCGCCTCAGCGCGAAAGCAGGGCGTGCAGGCGGTGAACCGGAGCGGGAGCTGCTTTTCGTCCAGAATCGATTCGCGGACGAGATTGGTTAGGGGGACTTCAGCGGTGGGGATGAGCCAATATCGGTCGGTGTCCTGCTGCAATCCACTAAATTCAAAGTCAGTTTTACGCGCTTCTTCGATACTTGTTTTTTCGGCACAGTCGAGCGCTAGCGCCCAAATATTCTTCATACCGTTATAATCTCGGCTTTGGTCGATAGGACCCGCATAGGTCGCAAACTGATCCTCAAAAAACTTCGGCAGTTGCGCCGTGCCGAACATCGCCGCGTCCTTGACGAGGATCGGCGGATTGACCTCCGTGTAGCCGTGCTCGCCGGTGTGCAGATCCAGCATGAAGGCGCCTAAGGCGCGTTCCAGCCGCGCCAGCGGACCCTTGTTCACGACGAATCGCGCGCCGGATAATTTCGTCGCGGTCTCGAAGTCCATCAGGCCCAAGGCTTCGCCCAACTCGAAATGCTCCTTCGGCTTGAACGAAAATTTCGGCTTCTCGCCAAAGGCATGATGCTCGGGATTGTCGTTTTCGTCCTTGCCGAAAGGAACGTCCTCAAGCGGCAGATTAGGAATCTCGGATAAGGCCTTCTCGAGCGCCGCGGTCGCCTCGCGTTCCTCCGATTCGAAGTCGGCAAGCCGCGTCTTGAGTTCGGCGACCTCAGCCTTCAAGACGTCCGCCTTGGCTGAGTCTTTGGCGGCCATGGCCTGGCCAATTTCCTTCGAGGCGGCGTTGCGGCGCTCCTGAGCTGCCTGGGCTTGGGCGATCGCCGCGCGGCGCGCGTCATCAAGCGCGAGAAGATGGCCCGCCAAGGGCTCGAGGCCACGCCTCTGCCGACCCTTGTCAAAACGCTCAGGATTGTCGCGAATCCATTTGATATCGTACATTGAATTTCTTCCAGCGTAACAAACGCCATGATGCGGGCGCGAAGGCTGCGGCTCCCTTATCGCTCACCATGAGGGCTGGGGGATGCGCAGTGTTCTTAAGCGCCCGGCGCCTGCCCCGCGCTTTGGGTCATGCGCTTCTTTTCGATCATCCCCACCGCCACAATGGACAGCTCGTAAAGAAGCAGAGCCGGCGCCGCAAGCGCGAGCATCGAAAAAATATCGGGCGGCGTCAGCACAGCGGAAATAATAAAGACGAGCACCACGGCGTAACGCCGCTTGTCCCGCAAAAAGGCCGAGTCGATGATTCCGACCTGCCCGAGAAGGGTGAGAACGACCGGTAGCTGGAAGGTGACGCCAAAGGCGAAGATCAAGGTCATGATCAGCGAGAGATATTCGCTGACGCGCGGCAAAAGCTCGATCTGCGCCCTGCCCGGTTCCTTTGCCTGCTGCATGCCGATGAAGAAATGCAGCAGGTTCGGCATCACGACGAAATAGACGAGCAAAGCGCCAAGGGCGAAAAAGATCGGCGTCGCCATCAGATAAGGAGCGAAGGCCTTGCGCTCATGCTTATAGAGCCCCGGCGCCACAAAGGCGTAGATTTGCGCGAAAATCACCGGACAGGAGAGGAAGGCGGCGGCGAAAATCGCGACGCGAATCTGAGTGAAGAAATACTCCTGCGGCGCCGTGTAAATGAGTGTCGCGTCGGGGCCCGCGACATGCTCAAAGGGCACCAGAAGGACATTATAAATGTCCTTGGCGAAAAAGAAGCTGATGAGGAACATCACGAGAAAAGCCGCCACCGCCTTGATGAGCCGCGAGCGCAGCTCGATCAGATGCTCCATCAACGGGGCTTTGCTAGCCTCGATATCAGCGTCGGTCATCGAAGGCTCGTCTTTGCAGGCTGCTGCTTGGGCAGTTGGTTGGCGGACGCCGGCCGGAGATCCACTGGGAGACGGCGCGACGCGGCCGGCGGCCTGGTCCGCGCCCTCGTGAGATCGAGCGCTGGCGCCTTCTCGAAATCACGCATTATCTTGCAGCGATGGGTCGCGCCGAAGGGGAGCCGCCGAATGATCGCCCTCGACATGCGGCTGCTCGGGGCGAGGCGCGGTTTCGATTTCAGCCTTGAGAGCGGTCGCCAGAGCCTGCATCTCGGCGTCTATTCCCGCCTTCGAGCCTTCCTGGCCCTTTTGATCCGCGGCGGCGCCCTCGTGCGGGCCTTCCGGCGATAAAGGCAAATCCAGCTCCTTCAGCGCCGGCCCGGAGCCATCCGGGGCAGCCGGCAAGCCTGGCGGGGACAAGGCCTGGGCGGCTGCGGGATCAGCCTCCGAAAGGGCGCTGGATTTGGCGGCCGGCGCGGCGCCGTCGATCGCGCCCTTGAGCTCATTCTTAATATCGGCGAGAGGGTTGAATGGAATGTCGACCTTGGCGCTTTGGGCGAGCTTTTCGACGTCAGCCTTGACGTCGGCCATGTCGGCTTCCCGCATCGCCTCCATGAACTGGCCCTGAAATTCCGCCGCCATCCGCCGCATCTTGCCGACAGCCTGCCCAAGCTGACGCAGCACGCGCGGCAGCTCCTTGGGCCCGATGACGATCAGCGCCACGATCCCGATGATGATGAGTTTGCCAGCGTCGAAATCGAACATGCGGGACGGTTACTCGAATCTGCTCGCAGGGGCTCGGCTCAGCTGACCTTGCGAGTCTCCGAGACCTTCGCCGGATCGCCAGCGACCTGATGGTCGATGCTCCGCAATGGGGCCTCGCCGGCCCGCTGGGCCTCAGCCTTCTCGTCGTCTTCCGAAAGGCCCTTCTTGAATGATTTAATGCCTTTGGCGACATCGCCCATGATGTCGGAAATTTTGCCCTTGCCGCCGAACACCAGCAGCACGACCGCCCCGACGATAAGCCAATGCCAGATGGAAAGACCGCCCATGGCGAAAACCCCTTGAATGAGAGCGCGCCGGCGCCAGGCGCGCGTTTAAGCGCAGAACTTATGGCGCCCCCGGTCCAAAAACAAGGAAGGGCCGTGAGGAAATTCAGGCATCGCATTTAACCTTGTGCCTCGTTCTTAAGCAAATGGCGCAGCTTTGAGCGCACATGACGTCTCGATGCGCGCGCCCAAAACCGCCGCCCGTGTTTGTGGGCCGCATTTTCCGAACATTCCCTCGAAGCAACTATTATTCCCAAATCCCGCAGCAGGCAGTGGCACATGGATTGCCAAGAAGTTTTTTTCACTTTTAGGAAACCAAGCTGCGAGGCTTCCATGTCTGAATTGCGAAAAGATAGTCTCTCCTTCGTCGAGACACTCGGCCAGTCGGTCGCCAATGTCTCGCCGACGCTGACTCCCGCCCTTGCCGTCGCGGTCGTCGCGGGCATGGCGGGAACAGCGTCCTGGCTGGTCTATATCGCGGCGACCATCGCTCTGCTGATCGTCGGTCTCAATGTCGGCAAGCTTGCCAAGCGGATTCCCGCCGCCGGGTCTTTCTTCGTCTACGTCTCCCGTTCGCTCGGGCCGTCCTACGGGCTGCTCTCCGGCTGGTCCATGCTGGCGGCTTATCTCTTCACTGCGATGGCGCTGACCATCGCAACCTCGCTTTTCATCAAGACCCTATTGACGACGCTGCAGATCGCCGCGGCGCCGCCGAGCATCATCATCTATCTCGCGGTGTCGGGTTTGGCGCTCTGGTTCGCGTTCCGCGACATTCGCCTGTCGTCGCGGGTCGGCCTGACGCTCGAAGCAATTTCCGTCGCCATTATCCTCATCGTCAGCGTTTCCGCGCTCGCCCATGTGGGCTTTGCTCCCGACGTCAAGCAATTCAGCCTCGAGGGAGCCGATCTCGGCAAGTCGCTTCAGGCGATCGTCTTCGCGATTTTCTCCTATGTCGGATTCGAGAGCGCCGCCTCGCTCGGCAAGGAGGCGCGCGATCCTCAGCGCGTAATCCCCAAAGCCATTCAATGGACCGCGCTGTCCGCCGGACTTTTCTTCGTGTTCACGACCTATGTCATCACGCAAGGGTTCCAGGACGATGCGACGAAGCTCGGCGCCAGCGGCGCGCCGCTCGGCGACATTCTCGCCGGGCAAAGCGCCTGGATCATCGCCCTTGTCTATTTTGGCGCAGCCATCAGCAGCTTCGCTTGCGCCCTAGCGTCGATCAACGCCTTCGGCCGCACCCTGTTCTCGCTTGGCCGCTACCAGATTTTGCACAGGTCTCTCGGGCTCGCGCATCAAAAGCACAAGACGCCCCATGTCGCCGTGACGATCGGGGCGGTCGTCAATTTCGTGCTGGTCGCGCTGCTCAGCGGAAATTCCGAAGTCGACACCTTCGGCTGGTACGGCACGATCGCCTCTTATGGCTTTATCGTTGTCTATTTTCTGGTCTCGATCGCAGCGCCGGTCTACCTCAAGAAAACCGGCGAACTCACGACGCGCGATACGGTCATTGGCGCCGTCGGCGCGACGCTGATGGCGCTGTCCCTCGTCGGCAGCCTGTATCCGCCGCCGCCGTATCCCTATAATCTGCTCCCCTACGGATTCCTCGTTTACATGCTGCTCGGCGTCGCCTGGTTCTATGTGCTGAAGGCGCGGGCGCCCCACACCCTGCTCGGCATAGAAAACGATCTCGAGGAGGCCGCGGCCGCGGCTGGCTCTCCAGCTACGGCCGTGGCGGCTGAGTAAACGAAAGACAATGAAGCGCGGCGGAGCATTTCCGCCGCGCCGCGATCAAGCCGCGGCTTCTGGCGTGGCGGCGGCGCGTGTAAAGAAGATGGTGACGCGCATGCCGCGGCCAGGGCTCGACTCGACCGTCAGCGTGGCCTTGGCGTTTTCGCGAAGCGAACGGACGATCAAGGCGCTGAGCTTGCCGCGCTTTGGCCATTCATCGCCTTCGGGCAGGCCAGCGCCGTCATCGGCGATCACGACGCGGCACCCCTCGCTGTCCGTGAGGCTCTGCAACGAGATCGTGCCTTGCTCGCGCCCCGGAAAAGCGTGCTTGAGGGCGTTTGTCAAAAGCTCATTGACGACAAGGCCGGTCGGCATGGCGACGTTGACCGAGACAGGATAGGCGTCGACCTTGAGGTCCAGCCGCACGCCCTCTGTTGCGTGAGCGCGCATGACGGCCGAGGCGATCTGGGTGAGATAGGCGCCAAGATCGACCTCCTGGCCAGGCTGATCGTCGCCGAGTGAATTATAAAGCAGCTGCAGCGCCTCGATGCGGCCGGCGATTTTATCGAAAGAGCCGCCTGCCGCGTCCGCGCTGGCGGTCTTCGCTTCATAGCGGATTAAGGCTGTGATCATCTGCAAATTGTTCCGGACGCGGTGCTGAATTTCCCGCAGGGCGGTGTCCTTCTCGCGCAATTGCCGCTCGAATTCTTCGCGCGCGCCATCGCGGTCGATATGGACGCAGACGAGCGCGGCGAGCCTGAACACGGTTATTCCAGCGTCGTCCTCGATCGTGTTCGAATAAGCCTCGACGGCGACCTCTTCGCCGTCGGGGCGCTCGATCATGAACGAGCCGACGTGATCACTGCTTTCAATGATGGCCTGGCCGAGAAGCCGAGCGGGGTCGCCACCCAGCGCGCGGCCGCGCACAACGCCCCACGGCCTGCCTTCCACCTCGCCGAAAGCTTGGCCGGACAGTTTTTCGAACTCTGGATTGACGTAGACGATGCGTTCGCCCTCCGCCATCTCGGAAACGATAAGAGCAACAGGGACCTGATCGAGAAAGCGGCGGAATTGCTCGCTTTCAAGCGCCCCGGCCAAATCGGGCGTCGTGAGCAGGTTTTCGATTTGCTCGGCCTTGTCGTCGTCTTTGGTCATGGGGCGGAAGAAAACTCTCTATCGGAAGTCGCGGAGCAAGCTGAGCCGGGAACGCCGCCTTGAACCACTCTAAGCAAGGTTGCGTTGTGGCGCCAACGCAGCTTGCTCAGCGAGCCGCCGATTTCGAATTGTTTTCGTTGCAAAACCGGCATCCGGCTTTCAGAACGATATGCAGCTTCGATGCTTCTAAACTTAAATAATAGCAGAAAATTCGCCAATGCGGGCTTTCATTCGCGGCGCGCCGGCCGCCGGCTCACTTTGATGGCGGCGCGATTGCTGCATAAATACGCACGCGGTCGAACGAAAGCGAAGATTAAGTGTCACAGGTGAAGAAGCCCGGAAGCGACCAAGCCGTCAAAGGCGTTCTCCTTGATATAGACGGCGTTGTCTGCGTTGGCCCCAGGGCTCTCGCGGGCTCGCTCGACGCAATCGCCCATATCCGGGAATTGGGCGTGCCGCTGAAGTTTGTCACCAATACGACGCGCCGTCCAAGGCGCGTCATCGTTGAGGATCTCATGCGCCTTGGACTCGAGGTCGCAACCGAGGACATATTCACGCCGGCAAGCATTGCACGCAATCTGTTGGCGCAGAAAAATATTGCGCCCTTGCTGATCGTGCACCCGGACCTTCGCGAGGATTTTGCCGGCTTGCCGGCAGGCAGCGTCGAGGCCGTCGTGATCGGCGACGCGGGCGACTGCTTCAGCTATGATAATTTGAACAAGTCCTACCGGAAGCTTATCTATGGCGCCGAGTTTTTCGCACTCGCGAAAAATCGGAATTTCCTCGACCGCGACGGGGAGCTCAGCCTCGACGCGGGTCCTTTCGTAGCGGCGCTGGAATATGGATCCGGGAAAACCGCAACGGTCCTCGGCAAGCCCTCCCCCGCCTTTTTCAAGCTCGCCGTCGAGAGCATGGGGCGCCCAAGGGAGCATGTCGTCATGATCGGCGACGATGCGGAAGCCGACGTCGGCGGCGCTATGGCGGCCGGCCTTCAGGCAATCCTCGTGCGCACCGGCAAATATAGGCCCGGCCAGGAGACGCATTTACCGACTCCGCCGACGGCCGTCGTCGCCGATCTCAAGGCCGCGGTCGAATGGATGTTTGGCTGATGAACCGGCTCGGACGCTATGACGCTTGACCTCCACCTCCGGCGCCGCTCACGGTCATTCTGCGTCAGGCGCCGCCGCCTGCAAAACGACAGTTGGAATCGCGCGCAGTTCTGCGTATAGACACGAAGCTTCGCCGTGCGTCGTCGGACGAGTCGTCATGATTGCCGGAAGGGTGGCCGAGTGGTTTAAGGCAGCGGTCTTGAAAACCGCCGTGGGTGCAAGCCCACCGTGGGTTCGAATCCCACCTCTTCCGCCACACTGCCCAAAAGGTCTCGTTTCGCGAACGATTTGCCGTCGAGAGCCGCCGATTTTCCTCTTTTATCCGATTTCAGTTGGAATGGCGCCGTGGGTCTGACTGTTGATCGACTGCTGCGAGGTGAATCTGTATTCCATGGCGATCGCGATCGTGTCGAAGTCCGCCTGCGTAATTTCGAAGAAGCCCTGACGCATCAGCCATCCCCAATTCTGGTTCTCTCGCGAGAAGGAAAGCTGGCCGAGCAAAGGGGTGATCGGCGCGTCTTTTGTAGGCTGATAGTCGATATCGCGACGCCAGGGGTGGAAGCATCCGGATTGTTCGGCATGATATGCTGTACCCGGTCGCACCCGTCCGATAGCCGTAAAGGCGCGAATTAGCGCGCCCTCACCCATGCATTCACGTGGCGAATAATAGACCACGCCATCTCCAGCCGAGAGCTTGCGAACGCGAGCCTCGCGCCCGTGGCAGAACTGGCAAAACCCGCCAGTCTCTGCCGCCTTGACATGATCGCGGCTTGCAACACCAATCCAGTAGCGCGTCATGCGGTATGAACCGTGATCGTGTAGCCAAACGGATCACGGAACGCGAAATACCGGCCGAACGGACCGTCCTTCGGCGGAAAGGCGATGGCTATTCCTGCCGCCTTCAATTCCTCATGCAGCGCATCGGCGTCATCACAGCCAAACCACAGAGCAACGCCCCAGCCCAGCCTCCCCTGAGCCGCGTCCAGGTCCACCAAAGGCTTTCTTACTGCGAAGGGAGCGGGCTTGCTGTCGAAGACCATCGATTCGGGCGTTTCTTGCAGCACAGGCAGGCCCAGCCTGTCCCCATAGAAGGCTTTGGCTGCGTGCAGGTCTTCTGTCTGGATGGCGATGAAATCGGGGCCGGTCAGTCTGGGCATGGTTGCCTCCGCGGCGTGGGATGATAGTATCAGGAACCTGATATAATATAAGGCCCCTTATATTGCAATGAACAAAGATATGACGCCGCTGCTGGGATATCGGCTCAAGCTTGCCCAGCATGCTCTGCACCGGCGCATGGAGGAGGCGCTGAAGCCACTTGGGCTCAATCCTGCCCAATATGCGGTGCTGGCCGAACTGAATGCGAGGCCGGATCAGACCAATGCCGACCTGGCCGAGCGAGCCTTCATCACCCCGCAATCGATGCAGGGCGTTCTGGCGAAACTGGAAGGATTGAGGCTGGTCGAGCGTCGGCAGGATGTTCGTCACGGTCGTCGCCAGCTCGCACGTTTGACGCCCGATGGGTATGTGAAGGCTGAGGCCGCGAATGCCGAGATGATGCGGGTCGAGGAAGTGCTTGAGGCCGCGGTCGATCCGGATACCGTTCAAGATGCCGTTGATCTGATGGACCGGCTTCACAGCGCCATGTGCAAGCAGGACTAGCACTACTTTGGCAGAATTTTGAGGGGTTGTGCATTTTTGGGATTCCCGAGACGCGCATTGCGTGATTCATGGGTGGTCGGCGTCACGGAGGGCCGACCATGGACGAGATTTGGAAGTCCGATCTTGAGCGGTGGCTGGCGCCTTTTCTCAGTGCTTTTCGACACAAGGCGCGGGCACGGATGTGCCCGGTTTATGTTGCGGGGCTGATCGGCGCGGGGGATCGCAAGAGCGTCCAGCCCATGGCGGCGCGCGACGGCGAAGTCGGCTACGACCAGCTTCATCACTTCATCGCCAGCGGCGTGTGGGACGCCGCGCCGCTTGAGAAGGCCCTGCTCGCCGAAGCCGACAGAATGGTTGGCGGCGCCGACGCGTGGCTGATCGTTGACGATACGGCATTGCCGAAAAAGGGCGAGCATTCGGTCGGCGTCGCGCCACAATATGCCTCGTCGCTCGGAAAGACCGCCAACTGTCAGTCGCTGGTCTCGCTAACGTTGGCGTCACGCGAGATTCCGGTGATGGTGGGCCTGCGGCTATTTGTAATGGACCGCAATCATCCGCGGCCGGGATCGCAATCATCGCAAGTTCCGGCCCACAATCATTGCAACTAGCCTCGGCGCTCGGGACCACAATCATTGCAACTGGACCCACATTGATTGCAACCG
>NZ_CABFMQ020000082.1 GCF_901905185.1 Methylocella tundrae | reverse complement strand
CCCCCTCCGCAGGCGACCCCACCAAGCTCCGCTTGGGGTGGCCCCTCGCCAGCTCCGCCCTACAGCCCCGACCTCAATCCGATCGAGCAGGTTTTCGCGAAGCTCAAACACATGATGCGAAAGGCGGGTGAGCGAACCTTCGAAAACACTTGGCGACGAGCCGGAGCGCTCCTCGACCTCTTCTCACCAGACGAATGTCAGAACTACCTCTCCAACGCAGGCTATGCTTCCATCTAAAAACATCACGCTCTAATTCCCGCGAGGCCGCAAGCGCTCGATCAGCCGACGAGGCATAAATCGTCATGCCACCCACGATCGCCTTGGGTACTGGAACCTGCGCCAGGAACTGATCGCGGTCCACATCCGGCGCGGCCATCCAGAGATGCGCGATTTGAATCGGGTTCGATGTTCGTGCGTAATTTGCAAGAGCATCAACAGCGATGAGGTTTCCCATGCTATGGCCAAGACGTTGACCTGCTCAATGCCATACTCAAGCTTAAGCGTTTCCAGAAGTTTGATAAATCCATCACGAGCCAGGTAAGCACTTTCCTTATCGTAGATGTAGTCTGCCACACTGCCCCTGGACGCCCATGTAAAAAGAACCGACAGTCCGCTATACTGCAAATCACAATCGATCTGGGCGTTCAGGTATAGGGCGTCTTCAAATGTTGTATTGAAGCCATGCACAAACACTAGCGCGGTTTTGGCATGTTTCTCTTAAATAGCCTCGTCGAAGGCACTTTCAGACAGAGGAACAAGCTTCTTTATTATGAAGTGTTCGCGCTCATTGGGCGCGGACGAGAGAGTTATACCAAACAAACTCCAACTTGATGGTCTCTCGATGTGACCGATCTCGTGCTTGGTCGGTATTCGCACCGATGCCGCGCCGAAATTTAAAGGCGCTCGTTCGCCGCTGTAAGATACTAAATTGCTTGGTGTCGCAGGGATTTCTTGCCTAGTCGATGCAAATAGAAAGTCCACGCGTCTCGGGTCCGCAAGTGGCGGGGGAGATGCCGGTGGAGTGTTTTTAGCCCGAGGTGCGACCTTATCTTGGATCGCTATGGCTCGCTTGCGCAGGGATTCGGCTTCAGTAACGCGTCCTTGCTCTTCGTATAGGTCAGCCAGATTATTCAGCGTCCAAGAGATCTCAATGTGATCGGGTCCTAGGGTGCGCTCATAAATAGCTAGTGCGCGCTTGAACAGCGGCTCGGCGTCATCGTAGCGGCCTTGTTTCTGGTAGAGCGCAGCAATATTGTTCAGCGACTGCGCGACAGCGGGATGTTCGGAGCCGAGCGTACTCTCCCGAATTTCAAGGGCGCGCTTGTATTGCTGCTCGGCGTCAGCATAGTCGCCTTGGTTTTGCTGGAGTGCCGCGAGATTGTTCAGTGTTGTCGCGACAGCAGGGTGGGCAGAACCGAGAGCGCGCTCGTTAATCGCAAGCGCCTGCTTGTACAACGTTTCGGCCTGAGCGATACGGCCTCGCCCCTGCTCAAGCGCCCCTAGATTGTTGTACGTGGTCGCAATATCAGGATGGCTAGGGCCGAGCCGCTTCTCACGGATCGCTAATTCGCGTCGATAAATTAATTCGGCTTCCTCGTTGCGCCCTTCGACTTGATATAGCGCAGCCAAACCATCAAGCGATTCCGCGACTTCGTCATCGTCAGGGCCGAACGTGCGTTCACGCATAGCCAGTGCACGCTTGAACAGCGGCTCGGCGTCGGCGTAGCGGCCTTGGCTCTGGTAGAGCGCCGCCAGATTGGTCAGCGACGTCGCGACGGAAGGATGACTAGGACCAAGCGTCTCCTCGCGGATCGCCACGGCGCGTTCTGCAAGCGGTATAGCTTCCGACGTTTTCCCCGTTCGGTAAAGTGCTACCGCTCTTGCGTCGAGCGCCGCCCCCTGATCCGTCTCCGCTCCTGCCGAAGCAAACGAACCGACAATGACAGCAACTATGAACCCGGCGAAACAATCCAGCAGCTTACTCATTGCCGCACCGCGATATCGGAAACGACATGCTCATCCGTGTCGTTTAATTTTGCAAGACGGACCCACGATGACAGCAGGAACGATCCTCCGTTACCATCGCGCATGGAACCGCTCATTTCGCCCACCTACGGCCGATGTCCGGTGTCCTCCGCCTCACGCCGCTATTCGAAATAAATGAATCAAGGTCGTACTATCCCGTTCGCAGCTTCCAGTCGGGCGCGCACATTTTCGCTGGCACCGCAGCCCAGGTTACGTTGCTCACCGTCTGTTCCCGGCCGACCGGCGACGGCAACAACGGGTCGACAGCGGACGTGATCGTTTCACGAAACAATAGAAATAACAATTACATAGGAGTGCCCAGTTTTATCCTCTCGGGCGCGCCAAAACCGCCACCATGCAGGACGAAACTGGGCACTAGGTTGGGCGGCATTTAAGTTCGGGAGGAAAGCGGACTCCATAGGACGGCATCGGGCCCATCTCAACGTCAATCCGGCCCAGGCTCCTCGTATTCGCAATTGTTGATCAGGCGGACTTTTTCAGGAATTACAAGTGTGGTTTGACATTTTATTATTTCCATCCGCGCGCTCCGATCTTTGTTGGGAATCCAGTTGTTTGTTACATCAAATGTCGGCGAATTGTCGCTGTGCGCACTCATCATCTTCGAGCATATCAACTTAAAAGCTTCGCCTATGTCTGTTAGAAAATTTATCGAAGCTGCCCGCCAGTTACAAGTTTTAGCATCGTAATTATCATTACGGTGCTGAAATAGAAAATTTTCTTCCACTTCCTTAACCGCGAGTGTTCTCGCCGTGATAGGAGCATTATTCAGCTGGCTCAATTTGTTTAATTCAGAACCAGATAAGAAAAATAGAAAAGGCTCGTCTTGGATGAATTTTTTCATTTGCGGAAAGTCTGGAAATAATGTGTCGTCTCTTGTAACATCAAAGCTGATAGATAAAGCTCGTAACGTTGGTTTAGATGCCTCCGTCAACTCATATAATACAGCATCTGCTTGGCGAACAAACCGCTCTGCCTTTTCCAACTCTCTATTTATTCGATCCTGATCTATCGCTAAAAAGAATGCAGCTGTAACGGCAACAAATACAGAGAAATGATCAATATATCGCGTTACATCTTCCTTCATATTTGGAAATCTGTCCAGATAGCGCTTTGCTATAAATTCAACTAAAACTATTAGAACAACCGCGAGCACGATGATCTCGATCACCGACCAATCGAATGTTATGACGGACAATGACTTCATCCATTTAGGCCTGATAAGAATCTTGTCAGACGGAGAATGATAAACATAAATTACGTAATCGACGCATGTCCTTGTCGAAGTCAGAATATAGGGAGAGCAACCGTACTGCAAGGTGAGCCTTGCTCGGAGCCCGGAGGAAAAATACGCGTCGTGACCCTCCTGCGCCAACGGGAGGGCTTAACTCGCAAGGACCGGAGTGTTGAAATCCTCACCGCAGACCCAATAGCCGCAACAATCACATAAGAGTGCCCAGTTTCATCCTTTCGGGCGCGCCATCTTTTCAATGATTTAGAAGATGAGGACTAAAAGCGAAGATTAGTCCGGGGTTTAGTCCGGGGAAGTCGCGGAGGGGCGGCGCATCGGGGAAAGCCGTGGCTTGGCGCTTTTTCTGGCCGGTGGGCATTTCCGCGTTCGAGCGCGAGTTCACCAAGCGCAGTCGCGAGGTCCGTGACTGCAACCCGAGCGCGGCTTCGTCCAGCTTGAATTGAAGGTTACTGGGCGGTCTTCCTCCCAATTTCCCTATTTGACGTCCGCAGGAGCCCTCGCGCCTGTTAGGCTAGCGCTAGCTTCTCCGCTTGTCTGCATCCGAGGTTTCCGCCAAGGCGCGCTCGCGGCAGAAGTTGAACCATCGGCGACGATCAGCGCCCTGAGGTCCATCGACTGCTTCGCGCCCAAGCCGGTCGTTCGCGGCCCGAATTGTTCTTCTCGGAACCTGCCGTTCGTTCGGCCGACTTGCCGCGCGGCGTGAACGGTCGACATTGATACTCCTCTGCCGCTCACGATCGGAGATACAGTCAAAGCAGAGGATCGGAACATGAGACGCTCACAGAAAAACACCGAGGGCTGGCTCTGTGAAGTCTTCGCCGAAGCCGGCAGCGGGAAAAACGCCCGCCAGCTTGCACGGCAGATCATTCTTCTGCTGGACGGTGCTTTCGCTGTCGTCCTGCTTCATCGTGATCCAAGCTATATGGAAACCGCTGGAGAGGCCGCAGCCCGACTCACTCGAAACGACGAGGACCCGTAACGCACTTTAGCGAGGAGCCACAACGTGGACAGCGACCGCATCGCGATGCTGGTGACGCTGGCTACTCTGCCGGTGCCTCCTGAGAGCGTGCCGATCAACATGCTCATCCCCCATGTCGGAGTCGAAGCTGGCCGACGCACCGCCCGTCGATCCTATCGAGTTGTTCGAATTGTCTCGCTCGCCGGCACACTCATGCCTCGGTCGGCCGGAAAAGCAAGTTGAGATGGTTGCGTGGCCCGCAATCAGTCCGAACAAAAATCAACGTTAATTCAATGACTTGGCGGGCTTTGTTTTGGCGCAAAGTTGCTCTTCTAGCAAAATCAAGCACTTACAACCCGCAGGTTCAAATCAGGGATCCAACGCCTGCAATCACTCTACCTAGGAGGAACATGGCGGGAAAATAGTTTCGCCGGATAGCCTGGGCGTAGCCGGGCTCGTATGATCCGGGTTTCCGCGATTTATCCCCGTTGCGTAAACGGAGGTTTTCGTGACGGGGCGGAGGCGGCGGCGAAAACGGTCTGTGGAGCGTCGCGAAAGCCGTTGAAAAATCACTGTCGCGGAAAGGAGGCAGCTGTTATGTTTTTCAACATGCTGCTGGGCTATGCGAGAGACTCGACCGACGAACACACGACGAGGCTCCAGCTGGATGCCTTGGAGGCGGCTGGCTGCGAGCGGACGTTCTCTGAACGCGCGTCCAGTGCTACGGCCGAGCGCCCGGTGCTCGCGGACCTCATGAACCGCATCCAGGAGGGTGACACACTCGTGGTGTGGCGCTTGGACCGGCTCGGCCGCTCGCTGCCGCACCTGATCGAGACGGTCCAAAAGCTGGAAGCCGGCGGGGTCGCGCTGAAGAGCCTGACCGAAGGGATCGATACCACGACGCCTAGTGGCCGATTGGTTTTCCACCTGTTCGGCGCGCTTGCTCAGTTCGAGCGCGAACTGATCCGCGAACGAACGGTGGCCGGTCTGGCCGCCGCGAGAGCCAGGGGGCGCAAGGGTGGACGGCCGCCGAAGCTCAGCGCAGAAAAGCTGCGGGTGGCGCAGCGGCTGCTAAAGGATCCCGACTCGACCGTGTCCGAGGTCGCCAGAACCTTGGGCGTGCATCGGTCGACTTTACACAAAGCGCTGCACGGAGCGGTCGCCAAGACAGTGAACGGGGTAGGACGTGGACTTGTTCGGGCAGGATGAAGCTGCGCCCGGACCACAACGTCCAAAGGTGCAGGAAAAGTCAGCGGAGCCGGTGAAGAAGAAGAAGCGGATGGCGCGTAGTGATCTCTTAGTGGCTCTGGTGAAGGCGGGCGCGACCGGCGACCGTCATCTTGCGCGCACGTCTGCCGAGGCCCTCATCGCCGATGAGAAGGCCAAGCAGCACACCATTCTCGCTGACCGTCTGACGGCCGCCCTCCGCACCAACCTCAATGGGAGTCATTCCACGGCGGCTGCGCCTGTGGAGCCAGCGGCGCGCGGACCTTCGACCCGGGACTTTTTCGTCGATCGCGCTCCTCAGCGTCGGCTTTCCGACCTGCTGCTGCCCGCGGTCACCCGTGAAGCCTGTGAAAACCTTATTGAGGAGCAGCGTCGCGCCGATGTTCTCCGTGCGCACGGCCTCGAGCCTCGTCATCGCATCCTCCTCGCGGGACCGCCCGGGAACGGAAAGACCTCACTCGCCGAAGCGATTGCGGAAGCGCTCAGCGTTCCATTGTTCACCGTCCGCTACGAGGCGGTCATTGGGAGCTTTCTCGGCGAGACGGCGAGCCGGTTGCGACGGGTGTTCGACTTCGCCCGAACGACGCCGAGCGTCCTGTTCTTCGATGAGTTCGACGTGGTCGGCAAAGAGCGGGGTGATCTGCACGAGACCGGCGAGATCAAGCGCGTCGTCAGCTCGCTCCTGCTGCAGATGGACGACCTTCCGAGTTGGACCATCATCGCGGCGGCGACCAATCACTCCGAGCTTCTGGATCGCGCGGCGTGGCGTCGCTTCCAGCTCCGTCTGGACCTGCCGGCGCCGGGCGAGCGGCAGATCGCCAACTTCATCGGCATGTACTTCAATGTACGGCCGCTTCCCGGCGATCTCGGACGCTCGCCGGATCAGTTGGCCCGCGCCCTGAGAGGATCGAGCCTGGCTGAGGTCGAAGACTTCTGCACTAACATCCTTCGTCGCTTCGTCTTGTCACTTGGAGAAGGCCGCCCAAGCGAGATCGTCGAGCACGAATTGAAGGTATGGCGATCCCGCGTAAACGCACCGGGCAACAAGAAGAGCGAGAAACGTGGCGGAGCGACCACTTCTACAGATACCTGAGGCGACCCATAACGAGCGCGAGAAGCGTGCCCCTGTCCCGATAGACCCGAACGCGAAGATCGCGAAGCCGGGCTTCGGCCGGCAGTCGCAACGGCTTGGCCCGCGGTTCGACCGCCTGAGGAACGTCGCTGCGCAAACGGCGGCGCAGGCAGGTATGACCCTGCGGGCCGACCCCGACGGGATCGCTCCCGAGCGGGCGCTCGTCTTCGAGGTGGCCGGTTCGCTGGGTGACTTCTACAGCCAGGTCGGCCGCATTCGGGGTCTCGAGTTTCTGCTCGAAGACGACGCGGACATTGAGCCGAGCGACGACTTCCACACGCTCCAGACGAAGAAGCGCGAGCAAGTCCGCAGCGACAAGCCCGTTGGCGGGCGTCTCTACATGGCGATGCCCGACATGCAGGCTCTCCGCGAAATCCTGAGGCTGTGGGATCTCTATCGGCAGGGCCAGGCGATGCCTTGGGGCTTCGCACCGTGGGGAACGCTGTTCGACATGCTCAGCGACCTGCGCGCGTGGGGACCGCAAGACCGGGTCCTTCCCGAGACGCTCGCCTACTGGCGGGAGCGGATTGCTGATCGGCCGGACGAACCGGTCCGCTTCGAAGTCGAGATGTGGTTCCACGAGCGGGCGGACCGTCGTGCTCGGGCGATCGCCAGCATCGAGGGGCAGCTTGCCGAGTTGGGCGGCCAAGTTGTTACGGCGGCGGTCATCGATCCGATCCGCTACCACGGCATCCTGGTCGACCTCCCTCCACAGCGGGTTCAAGAGTTGATCGATCACCCGGATGTGACGCTTGCCCGGCTGGACGACATCATGTACCTGCGGCCGCAATCAGTGGCCGCGATCCCCGAGCCCGAAGAGGAGGGCGAAGCCGCGGCAACGGGCGACGCACCCGCGCCTGGTGGCGATCCCGTTGCGGCGTTGCTCGATGGGGTTCCGGTCGCCAATCACCAGCGGCTTGCGGGCCGTCTAATCCTTGATGACCCCGACGACTACGCAGCGCGGACGCCGGCGGCAAAGCGGTCGCATGGGACCAGCATGGCCTCGCTGATTGTCCACGGCGATCTGCAGGCAGGGGAGCCTCCGCTCGGCCGGCCGCTCTACGTCCGACCCGTCATGGTGTTCGACGCGGCGAGCGATGCGGAGACGACGCCGCCAGATCGGCTGCCGCTGGACGTCGTATATCTCGCTGTCCGCCGGTTGCTCGAAGGCGAAGGCGATGAGCCCGCGTCTGCGCCGAGCGTCGTCGTCATCAATCTCTCGCTGGGCGATCTGAACCGGCCATTCTCCGGCAGGATTAGCCCATGGGCGAGGCTGATGGATTGGCTTTCGTTCCGCTATCGTGTGCTCTTCCTGATCAGCGCTGGCAACGTGCGCAGCTGGTTGCCGATCCGGGAGTTCGCGACCACGGCCGAGTGGGCCGCGGCCGCCCCGGAGGCGCGCGAAGCGTCCATCATCAACGCTCTCAACTCGGAAAAAGCGGCGCGGACGCTTCTCTCGCCGGCGGAAGGATTGAACGCTCTCGCGGTGGGCGCGTGGCATGCGGACGAGTTCGCCGCAGCCGAGGATCCGTTCCACCTAAAGGACCCGTTCCCCAACGGCGGCCTGCCGAACGTCAGCTCGGGGGTCGGCCTGGGTTTCCGGCAAACCGTAAAGCCGGATGTCCTGTTCGACGGTGGCCGAGAGCTGGTCCGTGCCTCAGAGGACGAAGGGCATGTCTGGTTGGCGGTCGACGGAGGGGGCGCCCATGCGGGGCAGATGTCCGCAGCGCCTGATGCGGGCGCGACCGGTCGGCTCGACTTCCAGCGGCGCACGGTCGGCACGAGCAACGCCACTGCGCTGCTTACGCGATCCGCGGTTCACATCTACGATTCGTTGATCGAGGCTGGGTACGACGTCCCGCGCAGCCATGCCGCTGTCCTGCTGAAGGCACTGCTGGTCCATGGCGCGGCTTGGGGCGATGCCGGCGACAAGCTCGACGGCGCGTTCGGCCCCGCAGGCCGGGACTGGCAGCGCCACCGGGACAACATCTCGAGGTTCCTCGGCTACGGGCGCCCCGACATCGACCGGGTGCTTGATTGCGCCGCCGAGCGGGCGACACTCTTTACCTATGGCGACGTCCAGCAGGACACCCAGGACGAGTTCGACATCCCGCTACCGCCGTCGATCGAGGGATCAACCGAGCTGCGCCGCCTGACGATGACGCTGGCGTGGCTCACCCCGGTCAACGCCCGACACCAGCAATATCGCTCGGCGACGCTCGAGCTGTTACCCGCAGGCGACAAGGCCTTCTCTCTGGCGGTGGAACGCCTCTCGGGTCAACCGACCCACTTCGCGGTCAACCGCGGAACGCTGTCGCATGGCATCTTCGAGGGCGAAAGCGCAATCGCCTTCCTGGATGGAGGGATGCTGAAGCTCCGCGTCGCGTGCCGAGCCCAGGCAGGCGCGCTCGACGATCGCGTTCCGTTCGCGGTGGCGATCAGCATTGAGACCGGAGTGGGCTCCGGGATCGCGATTTACGAAGAGGTTCGCGACGCAATACAGCCTGCCGTGCGCGCGACCGCAGGCGCGACTCGCGGATGAAGTGGGTCGCTCCTAGATGTCCCCGAGCCGATGCACTTATTCAAATGCCGCTCCGCTCCGCGTCCGGAAGGCCTCGATGAATAGCTCGATGCCCAACACCGATCCGCTCCGAGATACCATCTTCATCTCAAAGGCGACGCCTGGCGATGACGCCTTTATTCTGTGGCTCGCGCCGCGTCTCGAGGCGGCGGCATACAAGATGTTCGCGGACATCTTCGACCTTGATGCCGGGGACGAATGGCGCGGTAAGCCAACGAAAAGAACAAGCCCGCCTTTTTCGCCAAGATACTCTACAAAGCCCGCGCGCGGATCGAACAGGGCTTCGGACGCCTCAAACGCTTCAAGAGGGTCGCGCTACGCTGCGAAAAGACTGCCCGAAACTTCAGGTCTATCGTCGCGCCCTCACCCGGCGCCGCACCCCTCGATATCGACGATCTTGTGGCACGCAGAATCCTCGTCAAGGATGCAAGCGGCGGTCGAAGCACCAGTTATTCGCTCAAGCGGGACGCTGTGGCATAGCCAGAGCGACGAGAGCTGGGCAGCCGGCGGGGCCAGTCGGTACTTAATGGCGCGGTCACAGCTGCCGCTTGGCCCTCGATGCGATCGCCCGAAAGCGCGCCAAGCTATGCTATGGCACGAAATAGTCCGCTTCGATCGCCGGCGGCCAGCAAAGCCAGCGTCTGCCGATGCTGTTTCTCGAACCGCAAGTTAAGAGCAAATCCTGCCCGTGATTTGAACGTGTCGCCTACCGTCGGCTTTGTTCATTCAGGTCCTGAAATCCGCCCTTCCAGTTTCGGCCCGATGAAGCCGCAAACGATCAGACAGAAATGCGCCCCATCCCGGTCATTTGCCCTGCGTTGACAAACTCCTAGAAGCAGACACTACCAACGGCGAGCCAAAGTTGGACTAAACGTCCAGAGGCGGCATGCTCTTTCATCGCTCTAAAAGCCGCTCTCAAGACGCTTAAGCGCTGCTAACGCGTGGCGCGCGAAGCGATGGACCCGGCTTCGGCCTTGAAGCCTTTCGATGTCGCTTCGATCTCCATAGATCGCGACCGTCTCGAACGCCAACGTCATTCCATCCTCCCTGTGCGGGACCCGATGGTAGAACTGAGCATCGATCCCGTCGTCGATGAAGCGTCGTGATACCGCCAGGCAATCCGGCGGATAGGCTGCCACGAAGTCCAACGGTGGATACGCTTCGACTCTTTCGCTCGGAATGAATCGATCGCTTAGCGCCTTCTGAATCTCGCTCAGGCAACCGACGACCAACTGAACAGGCATCTTGTGGAGCCGCGCCCAAGCGAGCCGCGTCGCCTCGGCGTCCGGTGATCGCTTCGCCTCGATGGCATAGATCAGGAAACGGATTGCGACGAGGCACGCTTCTTCCGACGTTGTCGGATCAACCCGTTCCAACTCGGCATGATGTCGACCGACAAACCGGGTCGCGGTCGCAAAGGCGCCCCATTCCTCCTGCGCAAACGGATTTGTTCGGCTGGGCAAGCCCGTGAGCGACTGCAGCAAGGCTACATCGGCAGGGTCGCCAAACGACGCTACCTCCCTGGCAAGCCAGTCCAAGCTCGTTGAACTCTTAATATTCGAAGCTCGCAGTGCTCGGCGATAGAGGCGTCGCCGCAACCCTTCATCCAGATTGAAAATTTCCTGGCCATAGATGGAGTCGAACGGATGATCAAACATCCTCAAGCACAGCGAGAGAGCAAGGTCATTGTCGACGACATCTCCATCATCAACAAGCACAGACGCCAGCTCGGCTTTGACCTGCGCCCGTGAATCCTCGGCCTCAACGTCAAGTGCGCCGAGGATCTTCAGCGCGTCGACGATACTCGCATTGATTGCCCAGTTTGTCGGGTTCACGTCGAGAGCGTGGATAGCTTCGATCAGGCGTTCGAGCACCTCCTGCGGCGCCCGACGTGCATAGCCGATTGAACTCAGCATGGCGAGTTGAACGTGGCACGGCTCCCACCGAAACCGCTCGCGAAATAAATAAATCAGTTGCTCGGCGAACTCACTATCATTGCCATCGAAGAACGCCCGTCGCCACTCCAGCAAAAAATGGAGTTGGCCAGAAGTCAGTTGCTCCACCTTGATCGGGAAGGCTCGCTCCTCTTTTGATGTCGGTTCAAAGCCGCCCTGTGTTGACCGGGCAACCTCAGTAAATCCGATGGATTCGCCGAACCCGTAGTACGTCAGCGCGAAGCTTTGACTTCGGATCGGATATCGCTCTTCCCGAGCGAAATCCGCAAAACGGCTCCGCTCCGTCGCTAACCGGGCGTCCATCTCCGCACAGAGCCTCAGGAAGATGTCGAGGCCCGATCCGTGGACGGCGAGGCGACCGACAGCGCGGAGCCTTGCCTCTTCAGGATAGGTCCACTCGCGCCGGGTCGCTTCTTCCCAGCCGATCCGGACGGCATCCCCTTCTTTCGACAGCGCAAGCCGAGCGCTGCCAATTTCCTCGACGCAGGCTTCCGTCGCCTCGTTCAACAAATCCCATGTCGTCGAGGCTGCGATCGGACCAAAGTGTCCTCTCGCCGCCTCGCCCAACAATGTCGAACTCATCACCTCGGAAAGGACGCCTCGACAGACAGCCGCATCGTCGATCGCCGCCACGATGTCCCCGGCGATCGGCTCAAGGATCGGCGTCGACAATCGCTGTCCAAAGCTGATAGGATCGCTCTCCGCCGTTCGTGCCAGATCGAACGCCGCGCATGCATTCAAAATCATCTCATGGGAAAACGAGACCCGCCCCGCCCGTCGAGCCAACAGGCCGGCCGCAAACAGCGCATCGCACTCGGCAAAGCCGAGACCTTCAGCGCGCATGAAATCGTCGAAATTCGCCTCCGCCATCGAGAATGCGATCTGCGCATGCAGCGAGCTCGCGAGCCGCCTCAAGCCAAACGATCCAGCCCGCGCGTGCCCAGCCAAACGCTTGCGTATGTATTGATCGATCAGAAGCAGGCGAGTGGCGTTGGCCTTCAGATCACCGCCAATTTGCCCGACGAGAGCGGCCTCGATGCCCGATCCGACTGCCCGGAGCACCTCCAGAGCGACCGGAGTGAGTTGCCCTCCAACTGCTCGTGCAATTCGCTGCTTCAACTCCAAGCTCGGGCGCGCGACCGCCACGCCTCCGAGACCAGCAAACTCGGCCGGCTTTGCATCTTGACCGGTGACGGCGAGCAGCGCTCCCATCCGCCTCGCCAGTGCCCGGACACCACGGAGCGCCTCAGGGGCCGCCGCACCGAACTCGTTGACACCATCGACGATCAGGAAGACTGGCCGGTCGGAGCGCGCGACCGCGCGATACAGCTTCGCCGGAGCAATATCGGTGATAAGCCCAACCTCTCGGCGCAAGCACTCGGCCCAAGAGCCGGTGAAATTCTTCGCGGCGATAAAGAAAGTCAGGTGTCCCGCCTCAGCAAGGCTCGCCACGAGCCATTTCGCCATCAGGGACTTGCCGCAGCCCGACGGGCCACTGATGAAGCACCCCGTATCCGCGGCAGCCGCATCCATCAGATCCGCGCGTTGGTCGTCTGTCTCGGGGAGCCACGATTTTCCGTCGCGTCCATATTCGGCCGCGACGGCGGCGGCGTAGCTATCAAGCAGGTCAAGCTCCTCGCACACTTCTTGGCCCGCCGTGGCTTGATCCAAGATCACCGGCCTTAGCTTGAGCGTGCACGCGAATGCCCCCCAGTCCGCCAATGACCAAGGTGATCCCCCGACCGTTTTCAATTGGCCTGGAAACAGATCGATGGTCGTGACGAGCGCCTTGAAATTCCCGGGCGTGACGATGGATCCTTCCGGGATTGGACTCGTGAACACGACGTACCCGTCCGGATAGAAGTTGCCCACCGACTTTGCCACCTGCATTGCGTCGCGCACGCTGTTCTTCGCGCCAACCGCTTGCTGATAGGCGTTCGTGTAGTCTTTCCACTCGCCGGAGGCAGACAACCGCGTCCAGGTTCCGTTGACTTCACCGCGGATTGGAAGCCGGCTGGTCTTCACCTCCACGACTGAAGCGGAATCCGCCGTGGCGATTATGCAATCGATTTGACGACCTTGGATTTCGATATTGGCGAGAACGATCGACGGGATCTTTTTCTCTTCGAGCCATGAAACTATAAATGACAAGAGTTTTCGCTCCGACTCGTGCTCGATCGGCGCGCCAATGAAAATCTTTGTTTTGGTGGATTCCGTAGTCATGAGAACATCATAGCAGAGCCCCAAGCATACCGCATTCGCTGCGGTGGGAGGCACGTTCAGACCTTGCGGCCGGGCGTGATGGGCGGCCGGGCGCGCATCCACCGCGAGGGCGAGGTCGTCCACCTTGTCGCCCAGCGCATTACGGACCTCTCCGCCGACCTCGCCAGAGTCGGCAGCCGAGACATGGCCTTTCCGCTGCCGCACGGCCGCGGCGACCAAGTCGGGAATGGCGGTTCGGAGCCCAATCCGCGGGAGCTGCCGCCAAAGGGCCTGCGTACCCGCGACATCTATATTTCTGACCTGAACCTCGATACTATTCAAGGTGAAGACACGAAATTTCCACTGATCCGCTCGGGGGGCGCACCAAGCACATGGCCGCCGTGGTCGAAGTAGAGTCGATAGTCACGCCTGCAACGGCATCACCACCTCTGTCCACTCAAACCGTCTCAATCGATGCTCAGTGCATTGGCGACCGATGGGCCGCGCATGATGGAACGAGGCTGGCAAAGCTGATCGCCATCATTGCAATGGGCCAGGCGGCCTATGCCGGCTACATCCTCAGGGAGCTCCTTCCGGCCGCTCCGGCCTTTTCCGACGCCGACTTGCGTCAAGAAGCACGGGTCAGGATGACGGTTCAGGACGATGTCAAAACGCCGCGAACCGGTTATCCCCGGTGGCAGCGCGACGGTTTCATCTTTGAAGCGATCTCCTGGATCGCCGCGCGGCAAGTCTATGGAACGGACGTGCTGCTAAAAGACCCGCATGTGAGCGCCACATCTCAAGGCCTGGACGGCCTGATGATCGAACTGGCCGACGACAAATCAAAAGTCGTGATGACGACGATTTTCGAGGACAAATGCACTGACGATCCCAGGAACACGTTTCTCAAAAAAGTCATTCCTGCGTTCCTTGACCGCCACAAGAACAAGCGATCCGCCGAGCTCGTCGCCACCGCATCCGCGCTGTTGCGCATGAGCGCCATCGATGAGGGTGCGTCCGTCAAACTGGCGGCAAACGTCATGGATCGTACGCAGCGAAGTTACCGCGCGGCCTTCGCGCTGCCCAAGGATCAGGACAGCCAGGCCGAGCGGCAGAAACTCTTCAAGGGATACGACGCACTCGATGGCCTCAGTCAAGACCGCCGCATCGGCGCCAGCTTGATTGTCGAAGGAAAGGTCCGCGACTGGTTTGATAGCCTTGCAGCGCAGGCGATCACCTATCTCGACGAGCTAGAGACGGAGGATGCCTGATGTTCGATTCCGCCACGGCTCAGCTGCTCCGATCGGCGCCACCCGTTCCGGGCCTCGATCCGCAGAGCATCCCGGCGTTGCTGACGAGGCACTATGCGAACCTGGTGTCGGCGCGATTGAGCGGCACAAGCGACGCAGCCAGCGACGGTGAAAGCGGGTGGACGCTTGAACGCATCTCGGACACTTACGAGCTGGTCACATCGCTCCAGACCGAGGGCTCTGTACGCAGGGCGGCCGCATTCGTAGCAGGAACAGCCCAGCAAATCCTAGCGCGCCGGCAAGCGGCCGCATCTGCTGGTCACGCCGTCGTATCAAATGTTGACAGGGACCGCCTCGATCCGACGATCGCCGCCGCCCTGCTGTTTCTTGCCGCAGAACAATATGCCGACGCCCACGAAGCGGCCTCGCACATCCTTCCCCGTCGTGATGGTCAAAGTTACGAGGCGACCATTCTGTCTGAGAATGTCGCCGACCTGGCTCGCGGCCAGCTCGACCGCATCTACGAGCGTGCGTCGCGATGGCGGGCAAGGCGTCGAGAGATTGGCCTGGAAGAGCAAGCGCTCGCAGCACTGCTCGAGGCTCTCATTGTCGGCATCGAGACGCTTGCCGCGCGCTTCCTCGGACTACCAACACCGCAGCCCGCCGTTGGACGTTTCGATACGGCGCGCGCCGCCTTCGAGCGCGTGCTGCAGCTCTCGGCTGTCTTCGACGATCAATACGGCGATGTGCTCGGTGGCAATATCCTCAACATTTACGCAGGACCGCATCACCTCGCATCGCTCCTGATCGCGGCCCATGATGGTATCGCCAGCGCCGCACTCGCGGACCTCCCCCCTCCCGGCGGAGCCGACGCAAAATTTTGGGGGAAATGGATCCGCGCGAGAGCAAATGCTTTCCCGTTCCTATGGCCGAACCACCGCGAGGCTGTCGCGCAGGGTTTCCACGATACCGGCAAGTCGGCCGTTGTGGTCCTTCCCACAGGAGCAGGCAAGACGACCGTCTCTTCACTGAAGCTGGCGGGCGCTCTCGCCCGTGGCAAAAAGGTCGTGTTTCTCGCGCCGACGCATGCTCTTGTTGAGCAGCTCACCGGCGATCTGCAGGAGATCTTCCCACAGGAACTCCTTGGCTCGGTCGTCTCCAGCGATTTTGATTTGCTCTTCCAACTGGACGCGCAGCTCAGGGATATCGAGGTGATGACGCCGGAGCGTTGCCTCGCGATGCTCTCGTTTGCACCCGAAGCGTTTTCAGATGTGGGGCTTCTCGTCTTTGACGAATGCCACCTCTTGAGTCCCCAGTCAGGCAAGATCCGGCGTGCGCTCGACGGCATGCTCTGCGTCCTCGGATTCAATCACATCGCGCCCGATGCCGATCTGCTTTTCCTGTCGGCGATGCTCAAGAACGGTCCCGAATTCGCCGACTGGATCCATCATTTCACCGGACGCGACTGCGTGTGCGTTGACCTCTTGTGGAAGCCGAGCCGGCAGGCACGAGGCGTGCTGATCTACAAAAACGGAGAGCTGGAAGACGCGAAGAAGGCTGCGATGGCCGCCCAGCTCGCCGAGAACACGAAAAAGGCGAAGAAGGCGAAGGGGCTTCGCGCTGTCGCGAAGCGAGAACTCGCCGCGCGCCCATGGGCGATCTGGGGACTGCAACATAATTGGCAGGGGCAAAAGCAGGCTCACTGTATGACGCAGGTGCTCGACGCGCCCGTCGAGCTCGTCGGCGACATCAAGTATGGTTCGCTCCAAATAAAGCCGAATGCGAATCGTGTCGCCGCCAAACTGGCCATCTCCGCAACTCGGACCGGTCTAAAATCCATTGTGTTCGTCAACACGAAGAGCGACGCGGTCTCGGTCGCGGGCGAGATATCAGCCGAACTGAACGAGAAGATCGACGTCACCGAAGCCGAGCAGGAACGCTGGGACGCGCTCGAGGCCGAACTCGGCGGTCTCAAGCATTCCTTGCTCCCTCAACCCGCGATCGCCGTTCCACACAACTCGGCCATGCTTCGCCTCGAGCGCGATCTCGCGGAACGCATGTTCAAACGCGCCAACGGCGCGAAGGTCATCGTCGCGACACCGACACTCGCCCAGGGCCTCAACCTTCCTGCCCAACTGGCGATCCTGGCTGGCGACAAGCGCGCCGACGCTGAACAAAAGGGGCGCGCGGATCTCGAGGCACATGAGATCCTGAACGCCGCCGCCAGAGCCGGTCGAGCAGGTCATCTCGCCAATGGCGTCGTGCTGCTGATCCCCGAACCGATCATCAGCTTCTCCGAAGGCGAGCCCTTGGGGAGGAAGGTTATCAAAAAGCTGAAGTCTGTTCTTCCGGAAGACGATCGCTGCGTCGTGATCTCCGATCCGCTCGAGATCGTGCTGGACAGGCTCATGCAGGGTCAAACGATCGATCCCGATGTCCGCTATGTCGTCAATCGAATGGCGGCGCTTCGCGAAGCGGAAGGAGCGGAGGAGCCCAACGTCCTTTTCGATCTTCGAAAGTCGTTCGGGGCGTTCGCCGCACGAAAGCGCCATTCCGAAGCGGAATTTGAAGCCAAGATCACTGATCTCAAGAAGGCGATCGCGATGGATGCGCCGGGAGAGGTCGACAACACCATCGCGGAACTCGCCTCTCAGAGCGGGCTGTCGATGAACCTGCTGCTCCGGCTGCGAAAGAGGATCGCCGGTGGCGCCGGATCGTTGCCCATAACGATCGGCGGATGGCTGACCTGGACGATCGACTGGCTGACGGCTGACGACGATGCCCGCCATTGGCTGCTGGGCGGCGTAAGCCGGTCGCTCATGGCATCATGCGGGCGAAAGCGGGGCGCAGAACTCACTGCCAAGGAGTTGGCGCTTATACTCCCTGGTCTCGTCGCATGGATCAACGGCAAGCCTCTTTGCGAGGTCGAACGTGCATTGGGCGGAGATCCCGATTCCGACGACGACGCGGAGAAGATGTGTCCAAGGGCGCGTGAGCTTGTCGGAACAGTCGTGCCTCGAGGTCTCTCGTTCATCGTCGGACTGGTGTCACATGTCGTCGAGGAGGTTGACCCTTTTGGCCAGCAGGAAAAGCTGGATCGACAGGTCATTGAGTGTCTTGGCCCGGCCGTACGCAAGGGCTACGACACACCGGCGAAGGTTTTTCTCTCAAGCAATACACCGGCTCCTCTCAGCCGAGTTCAACTCCACGAGTTGGCGTTGCGGCAAAGCTTCTCGGAGTAGCGGCCTGATCACAATTGACATCGGCGGGAGCTCGTACGGCATGTCTGCTTTACAGCATAGCCTTTCGCAAGCGGACCGTCTGTTTGCGGCCCAGAGCAACAGTCTGAACGCCGCGACGCAAAGGACCGCCGCGCGGGTGTCTCCCGCCATTGGGGCGGGCCGTTCGTTCGTCCTCATATCTTGGCTTTGAGGTCTTGCCCAACTCGCAAACTCACCGTCTTGCTCGCCTTGATCTTGATGCTCTCGCCCGTCGCCGGATTGCGCCCCGTCCGGGCTGCGCGCTTTTTGACCTGCAAAATTCCAATTCCGCTGATGCGAACTTTTGCGCCCTTTTTTGAGATGCTTGATGATGCTGTCGATCATGTCGCTGAAGATCGCTTCGACCTGTTGTTTCGGAAGCTCATGCGCCTCAGCGAGTTGAGCCCCGTTCTGCTTCAGCGTGATCGTCGTTTGGGGCGCGGCCGCTTTCACCGCCGCGGGTTTGGCGGATGAGGCTCTTACGCTTGCGGCGCTCTGTTTCTTTGCGACGCCTTCCGGTTTCTTCGCCGGCACTGCTTTCTTGACCACTCTCGAATCTCCTCCTGCCATATTTGCAATCCGCCAGATCGACGCGGCCGCCCCGCAAAGCGACGCAAGGACGGCGTCGCCTCGATATTGTCCGACCAGAAATCGTCCGCGCGCGCCGCGATCGGATGACTCAAATGGCTCGCCGACGACGTCGTTTCGTTCAACGAAATTCCTCACAGGCCCGGACTTGGTCCTGCGGCAGCGGCTTCAACGACCTTGACCAGCCGGAAACCGCGCCTTCTTCAACCGGCAACCTCAGTTTCGCCGCCGCTAGCCTCTGGCGAGGGACGAGCGCGTCGGCCGCGCGTCTTCGGCGCCGCCCATTTCCCGTCGGTGTTTTTGGCGAGCCCGCGCTTTTTCAAAGCCTGCAGCGCAAAGGATACGGATCGATTGGAGACGTCCTGGCCCATGGCCTTGATGTGCGCGGAGATCTTCGTGGCCGAAAGAGCGCCCTGCTGGCCGAGAACCTCGGTGATTGCCGCGCCGATGGTCTGGCGCGTCGCGGACGGCTCGCTAGCCTTCTCGCCGCCGAGTTTTGGACGGCGGGTCGCGGTTGCCTCTGCTTTCAGCGCCGCCTTCGGCCTTGGCTTTTGCCTCGGCTTTGGCGCCGACGCTGTTCCTGTCTTTCGCGCCGCGGCCTTTTCGAGCGACAGGAGCTCACGCTCGGCTACGCGTAGATCGGCGATCTTCGCTTCGAGTTCGGCGATCTTCGCGCCAATTTGTTCCAATGCCGTGGCCATGACGCCTTCTTTGCTTGTTCGATTGACGGGAGCCCGCGCTTTCAGCGGGCCTGGATTCTCTATTTCGGAAGCTTTGGAGCAGGGCCGCCGCAAATTCGATAATCGGCTTTCGCGCCCTGGCAGAATCCCGACTGATTCTGTGACTCGCACAATTTCATTTTCGAATCTACAGCGTAGACAATGTCAACAATGATCTTTGGGAGCGCGGCGCGAGAGCGATCTGCCGCTGAAGCTGCAAGGATCGTCCAGCGTCGTTTTAAACGCCACCAGATTGATGAGCGCTCCTGGACGCCACACCCGGTGGAGCGACCGAGCCTCCAAATGTCCCGACCGCTTGTTTCCTCGCGTCCTGCAGAACGGCTTCGTGCGGGTAGGGCGCTTCGGATTGTTTTCCTCCGAAACCGATCAGTCGGTCGCAACGGAATGGATCGGCGAAGCCGAGGCTGCGCCTCCGTTTTCTGACACCCGCCCGCGTCTCGCGACAGCGCGACTTGAATCGTGACCGGAGCGGTCACGTCCCCTTTGGAGAGGGAGAGTGCGGACGGTTTTTCCGTGACGGGTTTTGGGTTCGGGAGAGAGACTTCCGGCGCCCGTCTTGGAGATACCCCATGAACGTCAATACTTCGCGCGCTTCTGCTGCCGATCGAGCGGTTTCGCCCGGATTCAAGGTCGACGTCTCGCGTGGCGAGAGGATCGGCCGCGTCTCGTCCGAATGGTTCTCTCGACCGGACGACGAGCGCTATCTGTCGCTGTCGGAGCTCTATGCCGCGGTCCGCGCCCGAGCGGATCGGGCAACGGCCCGAACCGTCGAGAGCCGCACCGTCCGGGTTGAAGCCAATCGAGACGACGCCGGGCGGCTGGCGCTGATCGTGCCCGATAGAGAAGCGCGGGTTGTTCCGACGCATTGGAGCTTCGGCCAGCTCTGCGGCCTGGTCGGCGCGCCGTCGGGCTATCTGCGCGATCTGCCGGCTCCCCTGGCTGCGATCAACCTCCAGCACGGTCTGCTTACTCACCGCGCCGAGCTGGTAAAGACTCTGGAGGCGGAGGATGGCCGGGTCGAACTCCGCGCCGTCACAGGCCCGGACTATGGCCGCATCTGGGACCATGAGCTGGTCGCCGCGGTGATGAAGATCGCCGGAGACGGTACGGGAGACACGCGCTGGAAAGTGCCGGGCGTGCTCGACTGGGCGACCATGACCCACAACCCATTCGTGGACGTGACCAAGGATACCACCACGCTCTACGCCAGCGACCGCGACGTCTTCCTGTTCCTGGTGGACGATACACATCCGATCGAGGGTGGACGTCTGCCGAACGGCGACCCGGACTTGTATTTCCGCGGCTTCTACTGCTGGAACAGCGAAGTGGGTTCGAAGACCCTCGGCATCGCCTCCTTCTATCTCCGCGCGGTGTGCATGAACCGCAATCTCTGGGGCGTCGTGGGATTCGAGGAAATCAGCATCCGGCATAGCAAATTCGCCGCGCAGCGCTTCGCCCATGAGGCGGCGCCGGCGCTGACCAGTTTCGCTCAATCCTCGCCCGCCCCCTTCATCGCGGGGATCAAGGCGGCGCGCGAAAAAATCGTCGCGCGCAAGGACGAAGATCGCGAAGCATTCCTGCGCCAGCGCGGCTTCAGCAAGGCGGAGACCGCGAAGGTGATCGCGACTGTCTTGGACGAAGAAGGCCGGCCGCCCGAAAGCGTGTTCGATTTTGTTCAGGGCGTCTCCGCGCTGGCGCGCGCCAAGCCGCACCAGGATGCGCGACTGGAACTTGAGGGCAAGGCCAAGATCCTGCTGGAGCGTGCGGCCTGATCATCGTGAGGCCGCAGCGCCGCGTCTGCGGCTCTACGGCGCCCCGCTTCGTGCGCGCCGCGAGATTCGAGAGGAAGAGGCAAGCTGAATTTTCGTGACGGGTTGGAAGCCGAGAGAGAGGCTCTCGGCGCCCGTCGCGGAGAAACCGAGATGGCCAAGGCCATTCAGAAAATCACCCTCAGCGCTTCGCGCGACATTCCCTTCGACAAGCTCATCCTGTCCCAATCGAACGTCCGGCGCATCAAGGCCGGCGTGTCGATCGAGGAGCTGGCCGAGGACATCGCCCGGCGCACCCTGCTGCAGGGCCTCACCGTCCGGCCGGTGCGCGACGGCGACGGCAAGGAGACCGGCATCTATGAGATCCCGGCTGGCGGGTGCCGCTACCGCGCCCTCGAATTGCTGGTCAAGCAGAAGCGCCTGGCGAAGACCGCGCCGGTCCCGTGCGTGGTGCGCGAAGAGGGCGTCGCCGAAGAGGACTCGCTGGCGGAAAACATCCAGCGCGCGCCGCTGCATCCGCTGGATCAGTTCCGGGCCTTCCTGGCGCTGCGCGAGAAAGGCCAGTCCGAAGAGGAGATCGCCGCCGCCTTCTTCGTCTCGGTCGCGGTGGTGAAGCAGCGCCTGCGGCTGGCGTCGATCTCGCCAAAACTGCTCGACGTCTATGCCGGGGACGGCATGACGCTCGACCAACTCATGGCCTTTACCGTCAACGGCGACCATGAGCGCCAGGAGCAGGTGTTCGAGCGGCTTTCGCAGTCCTACAGCAAGGAGCCCTATGTCATCCGCCGCATGCTGACGGAAGGCGCGGTGCGGGCGGCGGACAAGCGCGCCCAGTTCATCGGGCTGGAGAGATATCAGGAGGCTGGCGGCGGCATTCTCCGCGATCTGTTCCAGGGCGATGACGGCGGCTGGCTGCAGGACGTCGCGCTCGTCGATCGTCTCGTTGCCGAAAAGCTCGAACGCGAGGCCGAGGCGATCCGCGCCGAGGGCTGGAAATGGATCGAGGTGGCGCCGGAGTTTCCTTATGTGCACGCCTATGGTCTGCGCCAGCTCCGCGGCGAGGAAGTTCGCCTTGCCGCCGAAGAACGAGCCGCCCGCGACGCGCTTCAGGCCGAATACGACGAGTTGGAGCAGACTTACGCCGAAGCGGAGGAGCTGCCCGAGAAGGCTGACCAGCGTCTCGGCGAGATCGAGACGGCGCTCGCCGCCTTTGACGATCGGCCGGTGGCGTTCGATCCCGACGAGATCGTCCGCGCCGGCGCCTTCGTCAGCATCGACGGTTCGGGCAGCCTCCGCGTCGAGCGGGGTTACGTTCGTCCGGAAGATGAACTGCCGGTCGAACCCGAGTCGGGTCCGCACGTCGGAACGGAGGGCGAGACGCCCGACGCCATGACGGCGCGCGCCGAGTATGGCGGAGAGAGCCTGCACGCCGAATCGGAAGAATCCGTCGAACCAGACGAGGATGAAGGACTGCGGCCGATTCCCGACCGACTGATGACGGAGCTGACGGCCCATCGGACCTTGGCCCTGCGCCACGCGCTGGGCGAACAGCCGGATGTGGCTTTCCTCGCGGCCCTTCATGCGCTTTGCCTGAAGGCGTTCTACCGCTATGCGGCCGACTCCTGTCTGGAGCTCGATCTGAAGAGCGTCGGCTTCGGCGCGCAGGCGCCGGGGTTGAACGATACGGCGCTTGCCGCCCGCTTCGATCAACGCCATCATACTTGGGCTTCCAACCTGCCGAAGGAGCCGATCGACCTATGGGCTGCGTTGACCGCGTTCGACGTTGATAGCCGCTACGCGCTCTTCGCCCACTGCGTCTCGCTGTCGGTGAACGCGATGTTCGAGCCGTACAATCGCCGGCCGCGCGCGGTCGCCTATGCAGATCGCTTGGCCGAGGCCCTCCACCTCGACATGGCCGCGGCAGGATGGATGCCGACGGTGGAAAACTACCTCGCGCGGGTGACGAAGGCGCGCATCCTTGGCGCGGTCCGCGAGGCCAGAGGCGAACGGGCGGCGCAGCTCCTCGATCATCTGAAGAAGGGCGACATGGCCGAAAAGGCCGAGGCTCTGCTCGCCGGCTCCGCCTGGCTGCCGCAACCGCTGCGTACGCCGGGCCGGGCGATTGTCTCGTCGTCCCTTGCTCCGGAAGATGGTGGGATCACGTCGTTGGACTCGGCTGGTCAGGAAACAGCGGCCGACGGCGACGAAGCGGTCATGATCGAAGTGGAGTCTTCGGCAGAGGACGAGCCGGTCGCGGCCAAATCGCACGCCAACGCGGCCGAGTAGCCAAGTAACAACAAGTCAACCCTCTGGACCCGCCGGCTCGGGCCACTCCGCGAAGCAGGCTTCGCGGGGACCCCGGGTGGCGGGCCTTTTTTCGTCTCGGAGGATGCGATGACGGAAAATGCCGCGGAACTGGCGCGTCGCCTCGGCGATCAGGCCGAGGCAGTGTGCCGACGATATCTGTCCAACGGCCGCCGTGAGGGCCGGTATTGGCTGGTCGGCGACGCGCGAAATACGCCCGGGCGCTCGATGTTCGTGCGCCTTAAGGGCCCCGAAGCCGGCAGAGGCGTCGCCGGCAAATGGACCGACGCCGCCACCGGGGAGCATGGCGACCTGCTCGATATCATTCGCGAATCCTGCGGCTTGATCGACTTCAAGGACGTCGCCGACGAGGCCTGGGCCTTTCTTAGCCTGCCGGATTCTGATCCCGATCCGCGACCGAGGCGAAAGCCGCCCTCGGGGGCGGCCGGATCGCCCGAAGCGGCGCGCCGGCTGTTCGCGATGTCGCAGCCGATGTCGGGCACGCGCGTCGAAACATATCTCCGGAAGCGCGGCATCACGGCGTTGCACGGAACCTGCTCGCTACGCTTTCATCCGCGCTGTTACTACCGGCCCGACGAGCACAGTCCGGCCGAGACTTGGCCGGCGATGATCGCCGCCGTCACCGATCTCAACGGCAAGATCACCGGCGCGCATCGGACCTGGCTCGATCCTGACGATTTCCATACAGTGATGCTCGGGAAGGCGCCGATCGACACGCCGCGGCGCGCGATGGGTGAGCTTCTCGGGCACGCCGTGCGCTTCGGCGCGACTGGCGAGGTCATGGCGGCAGGCGAGGGCGTCGAGACCATGCTGTCGCTGCGCTGCGTCCTGCCTGCCATGCCGATGATGGCGGCGCTCTCGGCCGCGCATCTCGCCGCGATCCTGTTTCCCGATACGCTACGCCGGCTCTATATTGCGCGCGACGACGATCCCGCCGGCCACGGCGCGACGAAGGCATTGATCGAGCGGGCGCAGGAGGCCGGGATCGAAGCGATCGCGCTGTCGTCGATGCTCGGCGACTTCAACGAAGATCTGCGCCTCCTCGGCGTCGCTGCGCTCCGGACGGCGGTCAGGATCCAGATCGCGCCGCAGGACGTCGTCCGGTTCATGGGGCTGGCGGCGTAGACCGGAAAGGGAGGATGAGGTCGGCGCCCCCGCCGTTATGGCGGTGCGTCCGTGTTTGTCGCTTGCCCCGGCCGTCGGAGAGGACCGCGCCCTCGGCCTTCTCAAGAGGGCGATTGGGCGGCAAGCGGCTCGTCCCTGCAATGGCTGCGCCCGATTCTTTTCCGCCGGCGGCGACCACCCCGCGCGACAGGTCACGTGGGGACCCCGGATCGCCGCCTTTGCATCGCCAAGCAAAACAATCCGGCTCCGCCATCCTCCGCTCGCGCTTCGGCCCTCCGCTTCGCTGCGGGTGTAGGACCGATCCGCTTGACCGCCTTTCGTCGCCACGAAGGCCGCGATGGGCGCGGTCCATCCGACGAGGGAAAGCCCCGATGACCAGCGACCACGACAACTCCGGCGACGAGCCGCCGCATGCCTCATCCCCCACAGACCGCGTGCTCACCGAACTGCAGCTCTATGGCTATCGTCCCTTCCAGGACGAACCCGATCCGAGACCGCTGCCCGACGCGGGCGTGATCGCCGTCAGCATCGCCGATATCTTCGACGCCCTCGTCGTCGCGCTGGCCGACACCCGCCTCGAACCCGATCTCGAGGATCTGCTCTGGTCGACCGTCAACCTCTTCCACCGCGCCGTCGGTCGGATTGAACGCGACCTCGACGAAAATGAACAGGCGCATCGCCGCTGCCAAAACGAGCAGGACGGTTCGGAAATCCGCTCGGTTGAACTCGAACGCCTCACGGGAGAAGGCCAGACGCTGATCGAGCGCAGGAACTGCATGGAGTTCTTTCGCGACCAGGCCGCCGAGCAGTTTGAGCGCCATGCCCATTCGACTTGGCGGCCGCGTTCGGGATCGAAGGTCAATCACCGCGCGCTGACTTCGGCGATGATCGACAGCCGCGATTTTATCGCCGCGAAGAAGCGCGCCGACAACGAGGTGCTTTTACCGGCGGGCCCCAAGATCGCCGTCACCGGCGGCCTCGACTTCAACGATCACCGCCTGATCTGGGACCGGCTTGACAAGGTCCACGCCAAGCATCCGGACATGGTGCTGCTGCATGGCGGCTCGCCGAAGGGCGCCGAGCTGATCGCCGCCAAATGGGCCGACAATCGCAAGGTCTCGCAGATCACCTTCAAACCCGACTGGGCCAAACACGCCAAGGCCGCGCCCTTCAAGCGCAATGACGCAATGCTCGACGTCCTGCCGATTGGAGTTTTGGTTTTCCCCGGCACGGGCATCCAGGACAATCTCGCCGACAAGGCGAGGAAGCTCGGCGTCCCGGTCTGGCGGTTCAGCGCCGGCGGCGGGTGAGCGGCGCTCCTCACAGCATGTCCGGCCGGAACAGCGATCTACGGCTGATGATCTTGCCGGAGACCATGAAGACGCCGTCGCCCGTGTAATGCAGCGTCTCGGGATGTCTCGGCGACGGGGCGGCATGCGCCTTCACCAGCTCGAAGATGAAAAAGTTGTACTTGTCGACAAGCGCGTCGTCATGCAGCCGGCATTCGAAGTTCGCGTGGCATTCGCCGATCAATGGCGCGTCGACCTCCTGGCCTTTCTGGGGCGTCAGACCGACTTCCACGAATTTGTCGATTTCCGCGCCTGACGTGTTGCCGATCCGGACCACCGTGTCGATCAGCGCCGTCGTCGGGAGATTGATGACGCATTCGCCGCTGTTCCTGATCATATGGAAGCTGTGATTGCCGCCCGAGATCATGCAGCCGACGAGCGATGGCGAGAACTCGAGGATGGTGTGCCAGCCAAGCGTCATGATGTTCGTCTTGTCCCGCCACTTGGACGAGACCAGCACAATCGGCCCTGGCTCCAGATAGCGGCGGACCTGACTGACGGGGAAGTCGCTCTTCCTGGGATGCTTCGTCATTGATTGTTCTTTCTGGCGGGTGCGCTCGGGCCGAGCACCTTAGCGGCCTCCGGCGGCGGCGCCACGACCGCGAGCACGGCGGCAGCGCAAGCGTCGTCGGCCAGTCGACTGGGGCGCCCGTTGGCTCGTCGGCGTCGTTGTCACCGAACCGACACTTGGCGTCGGACCGTTTCCTTCCTCGTCATTTCGGGATCTATCGGCCGCCGCGGGCGCAGCTAACGTCGTCCCGCCTGAATCCCGGCAGATGGCAACGTGGCGGGCAACCTTCTTTTTTCGCTGACGCGCGATGGTATACGGCGTAAAAGTCTCGGTTCCGATGCTTCGCATGACCGCGTGCGGACCGGCGAGGCAGGGCTGGCGCCGAGCGGGCGCCGCCGTCATAGCCGTTCGGGCCGGACAAATGACGTGGCAGATCGCGGCATTCCTTGCTCTCGAGGTTGGACGGGACAAGCGTGGGCAGTGAAGCTCGGCGCGGCATCGCCGGGCCGTCAACTGCGCGGCTCCATGGAACGACACGGACTCAACCGCGGGCTTCTCGCGCGGACTGCCGAAGACACGGATGCAACCGCTGCCCCGCCCGCGGCCAGCATGGGAGGTTTGATGCGGCCATCGCCAGCTAGGCGGGCGTGATCAACGCCGACGGTCGCTGCCGGATTCCTCACTCCTGCGCGAGGTCGCCGCGTTCTCCGTTGATCCATCTCTGTCAGGTTGACCACTCCAAACGGCCTCTCAAATGGCCTGATCTGGCCGAAGGACGGCTGCGCCTCGATCGCCTGACCGCAATGGCGCCGATCGACTTTCTTCCCCTGGCCGCTGCGCGTCCATTCCTCGCGAAACAACAAAGTCGCCTGGCGCCATCCTCCGCTGACGCTGCGGTCCTGACGGATGCGGCGTCGATCGCCTCCAGCCTATCGATCGCCATCGAGGCCGCAATGGCGCGGGCTCGGAACAGAGATCAAGGAGAACCATCATGGCGACCATCGGCACCTTCAAGAAGACTGGCGCGAACGAATTCACCGGCGACATCGTCACCCTCTCGGTCCAGGCCAGGAACGTCCGCATCGTCCCCGAAACCGCTCGCTCGGGCGAGAACGCCCCCAGCCACCGCATCTTCGTCGGCCGGGCCGACATCGGGGCGGGCTGGTCGAAGCGCTCCAACGAGGGCCGCGACTATCTGGGCCTCAAGCTCGACGATCCAAGCTTCATCGCCCCCATCTACGCCAATCTCTTCGACGACGAGGACGGCGACGGGTATAGCCTCATCTGGTCCCGCTCCAACGGGCGACGCGCCAGCGAATAAGCCGCAAGCAGGCAGGGCTCGCCCGACTTCGGGCGGGCTCTTTGCTTCATCACACCCGAAAATCGCACGGGTCACGCGAACGCCTCGCGCCACGTGCGCCCGCCAGTCGCGGTCATTGCGGCCCCTCATGAGCCAGAAACTTTGCCGAACTGCGGCCAAAACCTAGGCCGTCTACCACCGTTAGACACGCCCAGGAGCATTCTTTCGCGTCGATGCGCTCAGACAGCTGCTCTGGGCGGATTTCAGTCAGTCCGCTCCCGGGCCCGCAGTTTGGAAAGCGGCCGTTCTGTCTATGGCGTGGTCGGGCCGAAAGCAGAATGGCGGCTTTGGAGATCTAAAATCAAGATGCGGACGTTGGCCGAGCGTCGATGAACGTCTTGTCCTGACCCATTCCCGACTTTCGAAAAGTCTGCTCTCCGGCAGGTCAGCTAGCAGTGCGGTCACTCTCAGAGAACTGGCCGTTTTCGGACCTTCGCTTTCGACGGCAGGGCTGTGTGGCGTATCAGGAGGTACGCAGTTCCGTTGGCTTAGCCGGCCGCCGGGACCAAATCGACGAACTCCAACGTTTCACTTTTGGGCCGCAAATGATCATCGAGCGGCTTGACTGCCAGCTTGAGCGGCATTTGTCCTGCCATGCCGCTGAATATGCATGTACCGGTCGGTAGCGTCGGAATAGATTCCTCAGTGAGCTTATCGATGTAGGACACGGCGCTTGCAATCGATTGGAGATCCTTCTGATTGATCAGTCGGTGAATGAAATAGTTGTGGGCCTGAGATGTGATGGTATGGGAGATATCGTTGGGTCTTTGACTTGAAATTGTGACGAACACCCCGAACTTGCGCCCTTCCTTGATGATCTCCTCAAACGTCTCCAGGCGGTAGTCCTTCCAGCTTTCCGATTCCCGAAAAGACTCCCGCGACAGGATATTGTGGGCTTCATCGATCACGATATTCAGCGAACGAGTGCCGCCGATCCGTTTATGGTCCTCGTAGATTTTCTTGGCGACCAGCAGAGGAACTGTCTTCTTCATCTCTAGGTTGATGTCGCTTAGGGCGAACACCAGCACATTCGACGTGAAGAGGTTGGCGTCCGGCGCGGGATCAAAAATCTTCCGAATGTCGCCCTGCTTGCTTTTGAGCTTATTGATGGCGGGCGCGATGTGCTCGTTCTGGGCGCGATTTGCTAGGACGTCAGAAATCAACTGGACGTAGCAAAGCATTATCAGGTTCTTGATGTCATCGTCCGCGAGATCAAGCAAATCGACGGTCTGATAGGCGATGGTTTCTGTGATCCGATCCGGGGTCGACCTGAGGTAGATCTGTTGCCCTCGAAGGCGGAACTCCGACTGGATATTATGCCATTCTAGGTCCCCGGCGATCTCGATGACCTCACCATCTGCATTGGTCTCGGGTAGCACCTGTCGGAGATAGTCGAGTAGCAGGTCCGCTCGGATCTTATCTGACATCTGCAAAACCTGGATCACCTGTCGTTGCACTGTGGCGCGCAAGTACTGGGCTGGAACGCCTGCCTCGTTTACCTGCTGCTGGAGTTTGAGAGCTCGCTTCAAAAACGGCTTCTGCGTCTTTTCCGTCGCATCCGCGAGGATGCTGACGATCTCAATATCGTTGAAGCCGCCGGCTCCGAGCGGGATTTTGTCCCCGTTGTCATTTCTGGTGCTCAGATTGAACACTCGCTTGTGCTCGGTGAGGCAATTGTCTCGGATGTACTCGTTGTTAAAATCAAACAGGACGACGCGGCAGTTCGCTTGGAATGCAGCAACGTTGCGAGCTCGCATTTTTGCGATGAACTCCTGATAGATCATTGCGAGGGTGTTCGACTTGCCGCTGCCGGTGTTTCCAAAGATGGCAATATGGCTGTTCATCAGACCGTCGACGGGGAGGGAAATATCATATCCCTCGTACTCGGACCGCGCGATTTCCAGCGCGATCCCTCCATTTTTCAGGAGATTATGGACCTGGTGGACCTTCTCTTTGGTGAGAAGAAACGCCTCGTTTCCGACGAGCGGTAGCTCCTTCGTGCCTCCAAAGAACTCGCCCTTGCGGTCGAGGAAGCCCACCAGCGAAACGGACAGGAACCGTCGGCCGTTCATATACGCCAACTGGCTAGGCCGCTTGTCGTCTGTCTGGGCGTTCTCGCCCTCAACCTTGCCGATGAGGCTGAGGAAACCCTTTCGAATGTCGACATAGCTCCCGACACCGATGTTTCTGATCACATCGCCATCGAAAAACAGCTCCGACAGGTTTTTGTCGCGGTCGACGGAGATGAAAATCTTGCGTCCCGTCACAGCCGAGACTTCACCTACCCGAAGTACGGCCTCTTTCTGAAGGCGGCCCGGCCGGTCAGCCATTCTTTATCTCCGGCAGGACCGCGGAGAGGATGTTGTTCAGCCGCAGGAAGTTGATGTTGGTTCCTGCAGGCGGCCCGATGACGCTGACGTTTCGATGCTTGGCGAACTTGGCTTGGTAAAGAGCAATGTCGTCGTGGCTGTAAGCGAAAATGATCAGCTGTGATGTTGGGTTTCTGAGCGATCTTTTCGTTATGTCCAGGATATGCTCGTCGCTGAACGAGAACCCGAATGCCATCAGAGCGACATTCTCTTGCTCCATCGACTTCGAGAAAAGCCGCAGCAGGTCATAGTACACCCTTTCCATAAGGGTTTCATGGAACTTTCTGAAGTTCGGCATAATCAGAAAATGCTTGCTGAGGTACTCAGAAACCTTCACAGGATCTGCCTTTTCGGCCGGTGTGAGCGGCTGAACAGCGCTTGCGTTATATATGAGGTCTGAGCCCCTCTTCGTCCAGTTCAGCGACCCGTGAGGTTTGATGAGGTTTATGGTCGGAATCTCAACCCGTCGAGCATAAAGGGAGCTCGCCCGATAGGTTCTGTCGAAATATTTTTCTGGCGCGAATGCAAAATTCTCCGACTGCCCGGAAGATCGATCGAAGCCATCATTGATGCTGATACTAGGAGATTTACTCGCAGCGAACTCGATAAACATGTCGTAATTAGTCGAAAATATTGTAGCCTGCCTAGGTAATATCTCGTTCTTTCGGAAAAATAGTATCTGATCAACGATGGAAATGAAATTGCTATAATTATTAAACGCCTCGTCGAGGTCGTCCGAATAGATCGGATCGTCCTTCAGCTGCTTATAGGTCTCGCCGATTGCCTCAATGAAGCCGACCATCTCGCGATCTGCTTCCTTTGCTTTCCCATCCTTAATTAGCTTGTCCAGTTTCTTCTCGATGTCGCCAGCAGTCTTGATCGCTGGTAGGGAGGCTCCGGAGCCAATGAGGAAGTTCAGGTTGCCGGATTGGATGTAAGGCGCGAGGATCTTCGCTGTTTCCTCATCGTCATTGCTAATTATGTGGGATCGCACCATGGCAAACCGTCTCTCAAGCCAGCAGAATCTACAACTAGAGATATGTTAGCTGTCCCTCTGCCGAAGCGATAGGCATCTGCTACTAGGTCCGTTGCCACGGGCGGGAGGGGCGCCAATTGGCCTCCACCTCGCGGCCCGTGAATTCCCGGCGCCTATCCAAAGTCGGCACATGGCACAGGGACGCAATTCGCCGGACCTCGGCGAAGGGTGATCGAGCGGCCTACCAGGGCGCTTAGCACTTGCACGTAGGGAGTGCCAAAATTCATACGCCGTGATATGAATGGCGAACGATTCGCTGCTTGTTGAACCGAATCAATCTGCAAGGTCGGGAAGATGGCTAGATGTACAGCGCCGGTTCGAGGCCATATACGAGGCGGCGGGGCGGACTGTCCTGCATGTAGTGGCCAGTACAGCCGATGGGGCGGAGGCTACAGCTCGTTCTCCCAACCCTCCTATTCAACGCCGTCCTATTCGCCGCCGTCCTACTCCTCGTCGTCGAGCAGTGGCGGCGGCCGCAGCAGTGGACGCAGTAGCCGCACTTCGAAACCTAGGTGGGCGCGAGCCAGTTCGACCGTTTGGTACACGCCTGCCGAGGTGCAGGAGCTCGAACCTGTCCGCGCAACCGTCGAGAAGCAAGCGTCCCTCGACCTCCGAGACATCTTCCTCTGTCATGCGTGGGACGACCGGCAGGGTGCCGCGAAAGACCTGTACGAGCTGCTAAAGGCGCAGGGCGTTAAAGTTTGGTTTAGCGAAGAAGATATCCGACTTGGCGTGCCGTTCCTCCGCGAGATCGACAGGGGTTTAGCGAAATCACGGATTGGCATCGTGTTGGTGACGCCCAACTTCCTGAAGCGCATCCGAGGCGAAAGCATCGCCGATAAGGAGCTTTCGGTGCTGTTGCAGCAGGGCCAGATCGTTCCCATCATGCATGGAACGGACTTCGACGCGCTGCGCGAAGTCAGCCCCATGCTCGCATCTCGCAACGGCCTTAGCACGGCGGAAGACAGCATGGCCGATGTCGCGACCAAGCTCGCCGATCTGGTCGCTCTCTAACTTTGGGCCACGGCGGCCAGCATGGCTGACTCCGTTGATCCACCTTTCTGGCGGTACGCTGCTAAGCCGAACGTCGGCTCTACGGAAGGGCGCGAATGTCAGCTTTTGGCGCATTGATGACCGCCCAATCCTGTTGTCGAGCGTCCGCTCTCGAGCAATCGGAATGCTCGTCCGAACGGGAACGATGGGCGCAAAGCGGTCACGTCTGGGGTGGGCTGAAGCGAACAAAGGCGCCACTTTGGGTGAGTCAGCTAAAGAAGCGCAGCGCATTGGCTCATGCTGCAGGCTTTAGCGTAGCCTTAGTGCGGTTGGACAGTTCCGTGTAACGGTCAGCGATGGCGTTCAAGCTTTCCGCGCCCGCGACGCCGCCGATGATCTGATTGGCAGCGACGCACACGCACATTGCGGCCATGCTTAGATACTCGGCCGTCTCGGCAATCTCAAAGTTCGACACTGCCGGCTCGACATCAATCCCTTCACCTTCCGGATGCGATTCCGGCACAATGTAGCGGTTAAGCGCCGTGACCGAAGGATGAGCGGCGTCCGACGACAATTGCCCATAGAAAATATAGGTCTTTTCGAAGTCGTCCCTGATTTGCGCAACGTGCTTCGGCGAGAGCGTCTTTGCCTTGTCTGATCCCTTGTTTAGATCTCTCATGTACGCTCGCAGCCGCTCGGCCACATCGTCTTCGAGTTGCACTTCGGCCGCGAAAAGTTCCTGGCCGAGCGCGCGGCGGTGGCTCATTTCATCGTCTCGCATTTTGAGGACGAACCCTTCGCCCTCCTCGGCCAGTCCCACGATCCAATAGAGATTCTCGAGGGCGCACCGAGTGATCGTCCGCGCCTCGATTATACGCTTGGCGTCAAGAAGGAAGAAGGGATCTCTTCACGTTAGAAACCGTGCGAGCCAACAACGTCAGCGCTAAAAGCTTTTCATCTGCAAGCCCACGCTCAGTCTTGGCGACATCCGCGTTCGCAAATATTCCAAGGGCAGCGCCGCGAATGTCGGCCACGAAGACCTTCCGCTCCGTGACCATGTCCATCATTTTCCTCCGCGAGTTCAACCTGCGCGTCCGAAGCCTGAAACGGCTCCCCAGCGGACGGCCTGATCAGACAAGCGTGCAAATGGCCTGCCGCGGATTATCTCAGATCGATTCAATGTCCGATTTCGAAATGACGCTTGTCGTACTTGAACGGCAAGCGTAGGCGCGAAACGGCCCTCGACGGACCGCGGCGCCCATGTCAGTCCCGGGAGCGGATTGACGAGTTCGAAGCGATCTAAGCGACAAAAATCCCGATGACACCTACTAGGGGTTCAAGCGGCAGTCCGCCAGAGACAGCTTGAACGCCTTGAGTACGTGTTCGGACGGCATGTAGCCGCCGAGCCCACGCAGGGATTCGATGTTGAAGGTGCGGGGCATCGGTGAGCGGTCGAGAGTCTGAATGCAGATCCTAAATTCGCTGAGCGAGCATACCTCAAATCGGTCCAGCAGGTGCCCCCTGAGTGCAATGGCATGCGCGCGGCCCCGTGGGGTGGCTTCAAGTTCATGTCCGCTTCCGCGATTCTGAAAGATTTAATGAAACGGCTGAATCGGGGGCTCTGCAGTCGGCGCCGCAGCTTCGCGAACGACCTGAGAATCGGAACCTAGCCTTGGAGCGGCGAGATTCGTCGAGAAAAAGGCAGATTAGAGCAAGAAATTTGCACCAGAGGCGGCCCCGATCAGATCCGAACCTCGAAATAATTGTCGGCGATCACGACGTTATCTGGAGGACCGGACGGCTTCTGATCCGTCCGGAGCACAAGCGCCTTCTTCTTCTCGAGCGCCGCGATGAGGTCGGAAAGCGGCAGTCGGCCCCAGTGCTTTTTCAAAGCTTCTTCTTCGTCGACCGGAATTATCGCAGCCTTGAGCGCATCCATCTGGTCGACGCCACGTTGCTTCAGGGTGGCGTTGTGGCTTCCGTGATGTCCGACCTTGTAAAAGATCGTTCTCTTCAAGAGATCCGGTCCGGTAATCTTGCGTCCGTCCTTTTCACACTGCCAGTCCTGCCAGGACTCCCAGTTTCCGACCTGCGCATCGGCGGCAAACAGCAGCACGTCTCCGGTTCCGATATTTCCGAGTTCAAGCGCGAGGACGAGGCTTGTGTTGTTGGTGTAGCTCTGCAGCGCCAGCGCCAATTCGGCCGCGGAGCCCAGCCAGTCGCCGTCGATGCGCCTCCAGTCGTCGTCGCCGCCGTAAAAATGCTTTGTGAAGAATCGCTCGATGCGCCCTTCGGGATCCTGCTGCCCGAATGAAGCGAGATCCTTCTCATTGCGCAGCGGAATCGTCACCCGTCGATGAAACGGCGGGCCGCTGTCTTCGTCGCCTGACAGGCCGAGGGCCGCTAGGACGCCAGCGGGCAGCACTGCGCAGCCGTCCGCCGCCAGACCGTAGGTTTCAGGATTGCTGGTCGAGGGATTGATCTTTCGGATGAGCCTGGGATCATGGGGAGGGCCGAGGGCATAGATGCGGGCGTTGGCGTCGGGAATTTCGAACGGAGCGTCGGTCGGCCTCCACATCCGCGGAGGCTGTGGCGCGGCCATATTTTTCGCTCTGTCGAAGGCGGCCCTTGTGCTCGTATTCGCCGCCGCCACGGCGCTCATGGGCGTGAGGGCAATATCCGACAGCATGTCGGCGTTCGCCCCGTTTCCGGCTGCCCGGAACGCGCTTGCGCAAGCCTGCAGCGTCTTTTCGGCCTTGCCCAGCTCCCTTTTCAGTTGCTTTGCGAGGTCATCGTTCGGGTCTTCGGTCCAGGCGACCCAGACAGCGCCGACAGATAGTTTTTTGAATGAGTCGGCCGCCTGAATGAAGGCTGACAAATGGTCCCAGTGCTCATGGGTGATGGCGAGAACATCAATTTTTCCGTCGGCCTCGTGAACGACATCCTCTACGACCGCCGTCATCTTGCCACTAGCGTTCTCTGTTCCGAGGACAACGCCGCAGTCGATCAGAAGCTTGAAATCATCGCCGTTTTCTCGCTTCACCCGAACAAGGATGCAGTCGCCGAGCCCCTGGCGATAGACGCGGACGGAGGCTCGCTCTTTTGCGCCCGAGCCGCCGATCTCCTTTCCACTTGCCTCCCGGACCGGCGCCTTTGTTTTGGCTTTGCGGGGCGCCCGTGCCAGCTTCGCGGCGCTGGGCGCTTTTGCGATCGAGGTCATGGCGTTCTCCCGCAGCGATGCATGATCGCGAAGGTTTTGCCTCTCCCGGCCGGATCGCCCGGCGGGTAATAGACCTGTCCGTTTTCGGCGGCGCTGGTCATCGCAGCCTGTTGCGCCGACGCCTGATTCTGCACCGACCAGGACGAGAACAGCTTCTTGCGCACGAGGTATTTGAGCCCATTGACGTTGAGATCGAACAGGAGGGTGCATCCGCCGCGATAGCGGTCGCCATTCGGCTCCGCCCTGAAGGTCTGGGTCAGTTCGATCACGAGGGTCGAGGTCGACGAGCCGTCCGGGGCGCTCCGCCGGCACACGCGCACAGAGTGCGCCTCGATAGGACGAATTTCGCCGGCGAAGGATTGCCCGCCGATGACGCCCGTCCACGACTTCGCCGGCTCCTCAAATCCGAGGATTTGCCGCAACAGCCGACGTTTTGGATCGCTCGGATCCGTGAGCCAGTTGTTCAGCTTCCTGCCGTTCTCCTGCGAATGGAAAAACGCGCTCTTGCGATCGATCGTGAGGCCCCAGCTGAGATCGAGCAACGGCAAGATTTTGGAGAACAGGTCGAGCATCTCCGTCTCCATCGCCGGCGGCTCCCAGAGGAGGCTGTCTTCCGCAAGATGGCTGACGCCGGAGGATAGGATCCCGCGCTGGCGAAAGGCGTCGATGAAGGCGACGCGATAGCCGCGATCGTCGTCGCGCACGAGGTCGCGGTCCGCGGTGATGATCGCGCGCAGATAGTCGCCGAACTCCAGATTGACTGGCGGACAATAATCGAGCGCGCGGATGCACATGTTGAGGACGTGGTCGGCCGTCTTCGACGCTTCGCTGGCGAGGCGATTGGCGAGGTCGACCGGGATCGCCCCGCCCGGCAGGATGCCCGAGCCATTCGTCGCGAGCCGGATCAGGTCCGCGCATCGCGACGCATAAATGGTGAGAAAGGCGGCGAACACCGCCGAGACGAGAACCGCGCCGCGATCATGCGGCTCGGTCATATCGTCGCTCAACACGGGGACCGAGGATCCCGTTTCGCCGACGAAGCGCCGCAGGGCGCCATGCATGCCGGTCGCCTCGCCGAACTGTTGGGCGAGGCGCCCGAGGCTGCGTCCGATCTCGGGCGTCGAGCCCTGAGCCCTGCTGATCTGCCGCGTCAGCGATTCCGGCATGGAAAAATGCTGAAAAAGGGCGACGATATCGGCGAAGGCCTCGTGAAACGCAGCCATGTCGAGATTGGTGCGCTCCGAAAAGCGCGGGTGCAATCCGTCGAGCAGCGCATGCGTCGTCTCATGTGCGACGATGTCATGCGAGACGACGCCGAAAATGCCAGCGCCTCTCGTGACCGAGCCAGCGCTATCCGCCGCCTGAAAATAGCCGAACAGGAGCGCAATCTTGTCCGGGTCGTAATAGGCGTTGGCCTCCCGCAGGGCGTGCGGGTAAATTCGGAGCCTCTGCACAAAGCCATTGTCGGCGACGATTTCGCCGGCCTTCCTGGGCCGCCGGCGCGCCCAAAGCGCCTTGCGGCCGAGCGCGCGCTCGAAGCGTTCAATCGTGCGCATCGCGACGGCATAGGCCATCTGCTGATGGAACTGCGGATTGGATTCCGACGGCGCCAATCCGCTCTCGGCGAGCACACGCGGGTCGTTGAGATCGACAGGCGCATAACAGGCGTTGCTTGCCGGATCGACGTCCACCACTTCGAGATATTCCCCAACGGGTCCCGGTTTGAGGTTCGCCTCCCAACGCGTCGTCACCGCGGCGACGCTGACGTCGAACATGGATGGATCGGTTTGCTGGCCGGGGTCGTAGGCGTAGATTCTGAGGCGCCGATAGGGGGGCTCGGGAGGCCGCGGATCAAGCGCCAGCTTGAGAAAATGGCGCTCCATCTCAAGGTCTGCGGGCGTCGGCGCCGGTTTCGCGGTTTGCGTCCCGGGCCGCGGCAGCGGGGCAATGACGCCGCCGTCTGCGCTGGCTTTCTCAAGCGCCGCGCGCAACGGCTTTGAAAGGTCCGGCCGCGCCAGCATTTCCTCAATCAGCCGGCGCCGCGTGGTCGGCGTCCATGTCTCCGTCAGGGTCTCGAGGCCGGATTTCGCGGCGACTTGCGCCGTCTCGAGCTCCAGCATCGCCATGTTCGTTCCGGCCGCCGCCGCGAATCCCGGCGACGCATCGCCGAGCAACAGCTTCAGCAATGCAAAATTGGCGTTGTCGGGCGCCGATCGTGCGAGCCGGGAGGCTGGTGCGGCCTGTCGGGACAGCGCGTCCGCCGCCCGAAGCATGCCATAGCCGAGTTCCTCGGCGTCGGCGGCGGCGCCTTTGGCGGCGCTATCGAACAGCGCCTTGCGCACCGCCTCGACGCGCAACCATCCTTGCGGATAGGCGTCGAACTGGGCGCGGTGCTTTTCGATCCAGAGCGCCGCGGCGCCGGCGACCTGTGGCGTCGCCGAAGACGTTCCATTGCCGTCGAAATCAACGATGGTCGGCACGCCGAAGCGGGCCCACGGCACGTTGGGCGTATAGGCCGCGATCGCTGTAAGCGTCTTGCTCTGCGGACCGTAGTTGCCCGCCATGCGTTTTGGCGGAAGATTCGCGTAAGGATGGCCGTCCGCCATCACGCCGCAGGCCGCGATCACGCGGCCAAAACGCGCCGGATAGACGACAAAACGCGTGGGCGCGTTGCTGTAGTTGTTGCCTGCCGCCGTTACGACGACCACGCCCGCCTCATAAAGCGCATTTATGGCGTCCGCCCAGGCGTCCGAGGGCAGCCCGCCCATGCTCATGCTCACGACATGCACGCGGGTCGCCTCCGACGCGCAGAGCGTGTGGACGTAGTCGAGGCCGCGCGCGATGGAGCTGTTGCTGAACAGCACGACGCTATTGGCGACGCGGACCGGGACGATTTCGGCGTTCGGCGCGCAGCCGAAAGGCTTCAGCCCTGGAACAGCGGCGCCGGCAAGGATGCCAAGCGTTCCGCAGCCGTGACTGAAATTGTTGAAAAGGCCGTCCGACCGGTCTGTCGCGTCATTCGGCCTATCGGCGTCGACGAAATTGCGGGCGAGACGAGGGTTGAGGCCTTTGGGCGTCGATTTATGGCCAGGGTCATAGCCGGTGTCGAGATGGGCGATGCGGACGCCCTGGCCGGAGCCGCCCGCAGCGCCCGCCGCGTCGAACTGGCCATGCCTGCTGTCGCGAAACCAGTAGTTGTTGTTCTTGTCCCCGGCATATCCGTCGCCGATGTCCTGCGGCTGCGACGCTCCCGAACGCATGCCGCGACCTCGGTTTGCCGCAGCGCGGTGCGGGTAGGTCCATTGCTGCTCGACGTCGGGCTCGACGAGCATCACGCCGGCGTTTTGGGCAACGATGTCGTGGCATTGATCCCAGCCGTCGCCATCGAGCGTGGCTGAGGCGGTTGCAAGCCGCCAGACGCCGGAGCTCGCCGCGGCGCCGCGTCCGCGTGTCACCCCGACGCTCTGGAACAAAGGCTCCGTCGCGAAGGCGACCTCAGTCGCCGACAAGCCCATGCGCGCAGAAAGCCGCAAGGGCCCCGGCGCTGTCGCGTCGCGAAATTTGATAAGAAATCGGCTGGTTTTCGAAGCCGTCACGGGATGGCCCCCGGCGTGAACGAAAAAGCCTCAATGCTAGGAATTTGACGAAATCAGAATTACAAAATTGACGGAGTCACTTGGGTTGCGGCCCAAATAAGCCGCGTCTTCTGCCTGAATGCCATATTGCTCTGTCATCGAATGGAAAATGTCAAGCAAGGCATCCAGCGGCGGATGGGTGGAAAGTAAGCGGACAGGAATGAGAGGACGCGTCCCATCATTTGAGCATGCGTTGGATTCCTCGCGGCGGCCCGATCTGCGTGTCCGGTGCCCAGCCGAGGAGGCCAGGATGCTACAGTTCTATGCTCTTGGAGAGGGCCAGCGCATCCTCGATGTCGACGCCGAGATAGCGAACAGTGCCCTCGATCTTCGTGTGACCGAGCAGGATCTGGATAGTCCGCAGGTTTCCCGTCCGCCTTAGATTATGGAGCCTTCGTTCTGCGCAGCGCATGGGTTCCGTAATCCTCGAGCGCAATCCGATTCCCGTCACCCACTCGCCACAAGCCGCGCATGTTGCCGAGTGCTGATATGTTCGGCGTGATCGATCCTGCTTGGAAATACGAAGTTGTCGGGCGCGTCACCTCCGGGCGTGAGACATGCCAGAATGCTGCCGCGGCTTGGCTCAAGGAGCTCAAATTGAGCGGGCCGGCCGGTTTTCTGCTGGATGACGATCGCGCGAGAACGCACCCGGCTGCCACTTACAAAGTCGCCGATCTTGACCTTGACAAGGTCACATCCGCGCAGTTTGCGCATGTCGAGGGATTAAAAGACGCAAGATCCCTAGCCCCTTTGCCAAATCCCTAGCCCCTTTGCCAGTTTTCCACTGATCCACCGGTCTCAGATCGCCAGCGGCCGCGCTCCGCGCGGCTGGGATATCACGGCTCAAGCGGCGCGACGTTCCTCAGACGGCCGGGAGCGCCGTGAAGGGATCGAGAACCGCCGCGCCAAGCGGCTCGAAATGCCTGCGATTACGTGAAAGGATCGTCAGTCCGTGATGCCGCGCCGTGGCCGCGATGATGATGTCGGCGAAGCCCGGCGCTTGGCCCTGGCCGCGCGCCCGGTCCGACATCGCTCCCGCGATCCTCGCGGTGTCGGCGCCGAAGGCGAGTATTCGGTCGCCGTAAAGATGCAGAACCGTTTCCAGCCACGCGGTAAGATCAGCTGCCTTGCGCGTCGCGGCCTCGCGCCGCAGCTTGGCGATACCGTCCTCGATCTCCGCCACTGTCACCGCCGAGAGAAACAAGGAGGTCGAATGCGCTTCCATCCATTCGACCAACGCCATCGGCGCGACCCCCGCGGGCGCCGCCGCTGAGATGACGTTGGTGTCGACGAGATACACCGGCGATCAGAGATCGGGCGTGCGCAACGGCGTGCGATCGCGGTTCGACAGGTCTTCCGCCGCCACCGGCGCGGTCATCAGCAGACGGCCGAAAGACGGCACCTGCGACAGCCGCTCCCATTCCTCGTAGCTCAAGATCACGGCCTGCCGCTTGCCGTGGCGGGTGATGATGGCAGGTTTTCCTTGCAGCGCCTCGTCCACCACTGCTGACAGGGTCGCCTTCGCGTCGCGGAGCTGAATCTCGCGCATGATCGTCCCTCAATTATGACCACAGTAGTCATATAGCCAAGAACGTCGATGACGGCAAGAAGCGAAAGAGACAGCGATTCGCTTCTCTGTGAACTCAAGCGCCTCGCAGCCAAGGGCCGCCGAGCTTGCACGGGACACGAGTTTACTAGGTGGCAATATATTAGGTGAGACGGCGACGTCTCCGCATGAACTTGCGGGAGATCGTCGCCAGAAATCTGCGGACGCTGAGACACGCGAAGGGCCTGTCGCAGGAGGAGCTTGCCGACCGTGCGGGCATCAATCGCAATTATGTCGGAATGCTTGAACGCGAAGAACATTCGGCGACCGTCGATATGCTCGAAAAGCTCGCCGAAGTTTTGGAGGTCGACCCGGCCGAATTCTTTCGACGTTCCGAGTGAAGTCGCTCCTGGCGACACTTGCTGTCGCCGTCTCTCAATACCGGAAAATGCCGCCGCCGCTGATGGCGCCTCTTCGTCGGGCGCCGTCAACCAAATGTGGGACAGGCGCGCGTCTGTGACAGCTAGAACAATTGTACCGCCTCGAATTGCGGCGGCTCCCCTCGATATCGCTGAGATATTGCTGCGAGAAGCTCGGGATCTTTGCGAACTGCTCCCGCGTCATGCCGTCTTCTCATTTCGCCCAACCCCCCACGCACATCCATGTTAGCGAGCAAGGTAGATACTCCACACGCCATGCGTTTAAGTTGCCCCCGGAGCATCGGTGGTGGGTCCGACGCCTGAGCTACTGGCGTCGCTCGTCCGTCTGATGCCGCCAATGATCCGCGTGATGCGTCAACGGCGGCAACGGCGCCACGCTGATCTCGCGAATCGGCGTGGTTGTTGCTTCACTTCAAACGCCAACTGGGAAGTCTTTACGTGACCATTCCGCCGTTCGATGACCGCCCGCCTCAGACCGACCGTGTCAGCGCTTACGACGAGCGCCATTTGGCGACCTATATCAGGCTGCTCGACGCCGACGCCGAGGGCGCCGACTGGCGCGAGGTCGTCCTCATCATCTTCGGGCTCGATCCGGCGAGCGAGCCGGAGCGCGCCAAAATTGTGCATGACAGCCATCTGGCGCGCGCCCGCTGGATGACGGAACGGGGCTATCAGCACCTGCTGGAACCGCGGCTGCAATAGCGGCCACACCGAGAGAAGAATCTTCTCTTCGTCGGCTTCGAATTATGCTGAGGAGAGCGCCGCATGATGCGAGTTTTTGGGCTAGTCGAGCTTTGCGATCGCTGAAGAATGACGGTTTCCCATAGATGTCCTCCGAGAGGCGTTGCAATGGAGACTGCTTGTGCCGACATCCTTTTGGCGATCCGTGGAAGCACAGGAACAACTGAACCGCCTTGATCGGTCGGGCTTCGCAATGGAGTTCCTGCGCCGCAATCCTGACTATCGCAAAGACTGGAGCCGGATGCGGCGTCGGATTGCGCAAGGGACGCTCGGCGAAGACGCCGCGCGCTCCGACCTTGCCCGCCGATGGGGGTTGAGCTTTTGCCCATGATCCCGAGATTTCAGCGAGCCATGAACCAGCGCTCTGGCGTCCGGAGATCGCGCCCGCGACGCTGATCCTGGCGCCGGCGCCCGCCGGGTTCGATGTTGGGCCGCTTGACCCGTCATCCTTCAGCCGAGTCATCGCAAACCGACGCGACGGCGACGACCGCCATTTGATTCTCGCTGACGCTGACGGCGATCATCGCCTGTGGCTGCATGGCGTTGAGGCCGGTCGGCGTCCGCCGTGATCCTGCCGCTCGACGCCGCGTTCGAGCTTCGGATCGAGGTCATGCAGCGGTTCTATCGGCGCTTGCGCGGCCGTCCCGCCGGTCTGCCGCCGCGCGCCCTGGACCTGACGCCGCTGCGGCGCGCGCGCCTAATCCTCCTCCTGCACGCTCTCGACTTCCGGCTTGCAGGCGCGGGTCCACGCGACATCGCCGCCGCGCTGATCGACGCCGAAGCGGCCGCGCTTCCGGCCATCGAATGGAAGAGCTCGGCGACGCGTCGCAAGGCGAACCGACTGATCCGCGACTCCGTCGCGCTGATGAACGGCGGCTATCGCGAGCTGTTGCGCGGCGGCTGACGCCGTCTCCGTCTGTCCCATTTCCGCTCCTCTCCTACGCTCCCAGCGATCTGCAGCGCGCTTGTTCAGCCTAGCGTCGCCTTTGGCGCGCCCGAGGGGGGACACGGATGTCCCAGCGCAACTTCGTCCTCCCCCTGCGTCCGCTTTCTCCGCCACCGTAATCCCGACGCGCCGCGATCTGTCTGCGGCGCTCTTGATCGACACGGAGCTCATCATGCGCGACAGGTTTGCGGAAATCGCGGCGCGTTACGTCCGGACCCATGAGGCCGCGCGCCTGCTCGGCCTGTCGGCGCGCACGCTGGAAAAATATCGTTGCCATGGCAGCGGCCCGACCTTCCGCAAGCTGGGCGGGCGCGTGGTCTATGCCATCGATGATCTTGAGACCTGGGCCGATGGCGCCGCCTGCCGCTCCACCTCGGATCCTCGCTATGTCGAGGCGCGCAACGCCGGCCGGGGAGACACAGCCGGTCCGGCTCCCATTCCCGCCCACAATCGTCGTTGAGCGAGCGCGCGCCGATGTCCGCACGCCGCGACCCTGCCGAGCGCCAGCAGCTCGATCTGTTCCGCGCCTTGCCCGGCCGCATGGCGCCACGCGACGCGCAGGATCTGATGTCCTGGCCGTTCTTCAGCCTGTCCAAGTCGCGGCGCATCCGGCCGATCGATTTCGGCATGGGCGAAGTCAGCATCCGGGTGGAGGCGACGCAAGAGCACGGTATGGTGACCATCTGGGACGCCGACGTGCTGATCTGGGCGGCCTCACAAATCGTCGAGGCGCGCGATCATGGCCTGATGACGTCCCGCCTGATGACGGCGACGCCACATGAGATTCTCGCCTTCATTGGGCGCAGCGACAGCGCGCTGAACTACGACCGCCTCAAGGCCGCACTCGACCGGCTGCAGGCCACCACCATCGCGACCTCGATCCGCCAGCCCAGCGTGCGACGCCGGCACCGCTTCTCCTGGATCAACGAATGGAAGGAGCGACTCGACGGCAACGGCCGCCCCAGGGGCATCGAGTTGATCCTGCCGGATTGGTTCTATGCCGGCGTCATAAACGACGCCTTCGTGCTCACCATCGACCGCGCCTATTTCGATCTGACCGGCGGCCTTGAGCGCTGGCTCTATCGCCTGGTGCGCAAGCACGGCGGGCGTCAGCGGAACGGCTGGAGTTTCGACCTCGGACATCTGCATCTCAAATCCGGCAGCTTGTCGCCGTTCAAGCGCTTCGCCTTCGAGCTGCGCGCCATCGTTCGCCGCCAGCCGCTGCCGGGCTATCGCCTCGGCCTTGAAGCCGACGACGATGGAGAGACGAGGCTGACATTTGAGCGTGCCGGCGATGCGCGTTCCCCGCATCGGCCGCGCCGTCGGTTTTCCACAGGTGCTGTTGATAAGTCTGGGGATAAGCTGTGAATCGATCCGTACTATCAGGAACCCCCCGACCCGTACTATCGGGAACCCTGTTCCCGTACTATCGGGAACCGGAGGAGCACGTAACTCCTTGGCCCAAATGGCGTCGTCGAGCCCCTTCTAACTTACCTAACAGGGTATCCTTCGGATTCCTGCTAACGGAGCGCGCATTCCACGGATCAGGGACAAAGCGCTCCGAAGATGCTTGCGTGTTCGAAGTCCATCGGATTCAGACGCTCTTTATCCCACGACTTGCCTCTCTTCGCGCCGCCGTTGTGACATCCGCCACGCCATGGCCATCCCGACGCCGGGAAGACGTCATGATCGTGGCTCTTCTCACCCAAGAGGCCGCCGCCGGTAAGACAACGTTGGCCCTCCGTCTGAACTGCGAATGGGTCGGCGCGGGCCGGCTGTGCGTCGTGCTGATCGACGCGGACTCGCAAGGCTCCGCGCTGGACTGGTCGCAAAAGCGGGCGCGGGACCGATTGCCGAGGCTGTTCGGCGGCGTCGGCCTGGCGCGCAGCAGACTCCGAGGAACAGCGTCCGAGCTGGCGCGCTCTTGCGATCATGTCGTCATCGACAAGCCATCGAGCGCTGCAGGATTGACACTCTCGGCGCTCTTGCCTTGCGACTTGGCGCCGAACTCCGGCCAGCCATCGCCGCTCGACGGATGCGTCTCGGTCGAGATGCTGACGCTCCGTCAGGAAACGCGCATCGACCGTCCGCAGCTCTCTGCACGCTTCGCGTCGAACCGCCGTGACATGGCGCCGTCAGCGCACGCGAGTTGGCCGCAACGCTCGCCGAGCACGGCTCTCCGCTGCTCGCCAGCATCGTCGGCCAGCGCGCCGCTTTCGCCGATGCCGCGCGCTACGGACGACCGGAGTCCCGGTTCGGCGAGATGGTTTCGATCGCGCGGGAGGGAGCGCACAGCCCCTGAAACGCGGCTTCGCCTCGCCGCCCCTCAAGGCCGAGTTCTCGGCGCAGCCTCCAGAGACGCCAGCCAAACGCAGCAACGATGCCCGTCGGCTTCACCGTCCCCTTGACCATCGACAACGCGCTCGAACTGCGCCGCTGCATCAAGGCCGTCGCTTTCCGGCACGGCGTCACCGTCCCAAACACGCTGCGCGAGCTGCTCGGGCGCGGATTCCCCAACATCGAAGGAGAAGCGCCATGAATGGCGATGCACGGTCTCACAGCCCCAATGTTCGCGGGAATGCGCCGGGCCTCACGCATGTTGCGTTGACCTGGATCGAAAAGCGGGTCGAGCACTGGATCAGGTTTGGGGATTCTGCCGAGGAGAAGATCCTCGACCGCCGCCATCGCATCGTCAGCTTCGCGCCGAACTCCATATTCGCGTTTGTCCGATGGGCCTCGAACGATTTCGGGACCGTCGTCTCGCGCATCGACATCGTGCGTGCGGTCGGACCTGGCGAGCGCTATCAGACGCTGCCCTTCATTCGTCCCGGCGGCGACATTTTGCTGCGTATCGACGGTTGGCCGAAGGTCGAACGAGCGCTGCAGGCGATCGATGCGGTGGAGGCCATCGGCCTCGATGCAGCCGACGCCGCGCCCGAGCATTGGCGCCACGTCCACGCCCGTCTGACCGTCGGCCATGAGCCGCGCCCCTATACGCGCGAACAGCACGACGCCTGGCTGCTGCGCCGGAAGGTGCAGTCATGACCCGCTTCGGATGGGCGATGGCCACGTATTTCTCGGCGTTGGCGGTCAGCGCCTTGGCGTTCTTCCCTCCGGCGCCCAGACTGATCTGGAACGCCACCGCCAGCACGCCGGTCGGGCTCTATGAGCTTCAGCCGGCCGGCGATCTTTATATCACCGAACTGGTCGCCGTGGCGCCGCCGGAGCCCGTCGCGGCCTTCCTCGCGGAGCGCGGCTTTCTGCCAAAGGGCGTGCCTCTCCTGAAGCATGTGATGGGGCTGCCGGGGCAGATCGTCTGCCGCAGGAGCCGCACGGTCACGGTGGATGGCGTCGTCATCGGCGAGGCGCGGGAGCGCGACAGCCGCGGCCGCGATCTTCCGGCCTGGAGCGGCTGCCGGACGATTGGCCCCGACGAGATCTTTCTGATGAACCCGGACATCCAGGACAGTCTTGACGGCCGTTATTTCGGCCCGATCCCAGCGTCCTCGATCATCGGTCGCGCGACGCCGCTTTGGACCGACGAGGAGAGCGACGGCCATCATGAATGGCGGGCGGCCACGCACTGATTTTCAATCCGCCAACAAACCTGGAGATGGAACATGGCGCATATCGGCGACTTCATTCGTACATCCGACGGCTATGCCGGCCGCCTCAAGACGCTCGCCCTCGACGTCGAACTGACCCTTGTTCCAGCTGACAATGCCGACGCCGAAAACGCGCCGGACTATCGCATCCATCTCGGCTCGGATGCGGAGAGACCGGAGGTCGGCGCAGCCTGGAAGCGCACCGGCGAGAAGGCCGGCGATTACGTCTCCCTCCTGATCGACGATCCGACCTTCACGCAGCCGATCCGCGCCAATCTGTTCCAGTCCGAGCCGCGCAGGAAGAGCTTCCATTTGCTATGGAGCCGTCCGTCGAAGCGCGAAGATCGGCGGTGACGCATGCGGATCTTGCGCCCGTCAGCGCGCGTAACCCATGCATCATTTCCCATCCCTTTGTTTGCGGAACGACCGTCTCATCCCTGCGTCCCGCGCGACAGTCGGAAAGCCATCGCGCGCAGCGGCCGTCCGGGGCGGCCGTCAGGCCGGCGCATGAGCGCCTTGCCCTGGACGGCCGCGAGCACGATGGCAGGCTTGGTTGTGCTCAGGAGAACGGCGTCGCTTGCAACGGCAATCCTGTTGATCTTCGTGCCGCTGGATCATCCGGCAATCGCCCGGCCAGCGGCGCAAATCACGCCGCCGCCGGAACGCATATTGAGCGTCGATCCCTCCGCGAGTGTCATCGCCGAGGCGGCGCGGCGCTTCGGCATTCCGGCGATGTGGATCCGCGCCGTCATGCACGCCGAGAGCGGAGGCGACGTACGCGCCGCGTCGCCAAAGGGCGCCATGGGGCTGATGCAGATCATGCCCAAAACGTGGACGGAGCTGCGCCTTCGCCATCATCTCGGCGTCGATCCTTACGATCCGCCCGACAACATCATGGCCGGCGCGGCCTATCTGCGCGAAATGTACGATCGCTACGGCCCGCCAGGCTTCCTTGCAGCCTACAATGCGGGTCCCGCGCGCTATGAAGAACATCTGTCGACCGGCCGGGCGCTGCCTGCTGAGACGAGAGCCTACGTCGCGACGCTTGCGCCGATGATCGAGGCCATGCAGATCGACGGTCCGATTGTGATCGCCGATTCAGCGCGCGCTTCGTTGCCGTGGACTCGCTCGTCGCTCTTCGTGACCCGCGAGGCGGCCGTCAGCATTCGCCCGTCTGAGAGCAATGCAACGGCCGATCGGTCATCGCCCGACATGCAGCGAGACGCACGCCGATACTCAATCCAGTTGTCGATGTTTCGGCGGTCATCCCGCACCCGGAGGGATTGTTTGTGCATCGTGCAAGCGCGGAGCGGCTACAGTGAGGAATCTCGCGGGCCAGCGTATGCCATCGTGGAGCGGCGTGGAGAGGATCAAATCCAACAGGGAGCGGGAAGCAACGACCGTTCGACGGCAGGATAAAAGCCGGCAATGTGCGGCGCGGTCGGGGTGTTGTTTTTCTAGGGCTTTCTCGCCGTTCCGGCAAGGTGCGGCCTCTTCGCGCAATGTGCGATCCGACATCAAGTTATTGCTGAATCTGTCTTTTCTGCACATTGCCGAGGCCGGCGATGGCGCGTGACGATGATTTTCAAGTCCGGCCCGGGCGCATCCGCTCCTCGCGCGCCCAGCGGGCCAAACCGTTCATCGCCCAGGCACTCGCCGCCGCCCAGAAGGCAGGCGGAGGAATCGCTCGTAACGGCGCGATCGCTGGACGCCGCGGCTCACGCTTAGGGAGAGGCCGCGTCGCCGCCGTTCAGGCTAACCGGCTCCTCGCCAGCCGTTCGCGCGGCACCGTGGTCAAGGGGCGCTTCCTGCGCCTTGCGATGCAACGCGGCAAGCTCGCCGCTCATCTCGGCTATCTCCGCCGCGAGGGCGTCACCCGCGATGGGGAGAAGGCGAAGCTGTTCGGCCCCGAGAGCGATGACGCCGATCCCAACGCCTTCGCCGAACGGTGCAAGGACGACCGGCATCATTTCCGCTTCATCGTCTCGCCTGACGACGCGGTGGAGATGGCGGACCTGAAGGGTTTCGCCCGCGACCTCATGAACCAGGTCGAGAAGGATCTCGGGACGAAGCTCGATTGGGTCGCCGTCGACCACTGGAACACCGAGCGTCCCCATGTCCACATCATCATCCGCGGCCGCACTGATGACGGCCAGGACCTCGTCATCGACCGGAATTACATCAAGCAGGGCATGCGCGACCGCGCCCAGCACCTGATCACGCAGGAGCTGGGGCCGCGCACCGATCAGGAGATACGCCGCACGCTCGAACGTCAGATCGACAGCGAGCGTTGGACCAGTCTCGACAGGCAGCTTTCGCGCGATGCCTTCCGAACCGGCGTCATCGATACGGCCCCACATGCCGATCGCCAGCCCGACGAATTCCACGCGCTGAAGGTCGGTCGCCTGCGCAAACTGGAATCGCTCGGCCTCGCCGAGCAGGTCGGTCCCGGCCAATGGGCGCTGTCGGAAAATGCCGAGGCGAGGTTGCGCGAGCTCGGCGAACGCGGCGACATCATCAAGCGCATCCATCGCACCCTGACCGAACGCGGCATCGAGCGCGCGACCGCGAGCTATGTGCTGGCCGGCGAGAGCCTGGACGATCCCGTTATCGGCCGGCTGGTTGATCGCGGTCTCGACGACGAGCTGAAGGGCACGGCCTATGCCGTGATCGACGGCGTCGACGGCCGCACGCACCACATCAGGCTGCCCGATCTTGACGCTGCGGGCGACAGCGCGCCGGGCTCGATCGTCGAGCTGCGCAAGTTCGATGACGCGCAGGGGCGGCGGCGCGCGGCGCTGGCAGTCCGCTCGGACCTTTCCATCGACCAACAGATCACTGCGACGGGCACGACTTGGCTCGACCGACAGGCGATCGCACGGGATCCAGCCGCTCTCGGGCACGCCGGCTTCGGCACCGAGGTGCGCGAGGCGATGGAGCGCCGCGCCGAGCAACTCATCGGGCAGGGTCTCGCCGAGCGGCAGGCCAACGGGATCGTCTTCGCCCGCAATCTGATCGGCACGCTGCGGCGCCGTGAGGTCGAGACGCTGGGTGAGCGGCTGTCGGTCGAGACCGGCCTGTCGTTCAACCCGTCTGCAACGGGCGAATATGTCGCGGGGACCTACCGCCAGCGCTTCGCGCTCGCCTCCGGCCGCTTCGCCATGATCGACGACGGGCTCGGCTTCCAGCTCGTGCCCTGGTCGCCTTCGCTCGAAAAGCAGCTCGGCCGGCACGTCTCCGGCGTCACGCGCGATGATGGCGGCATCGACTGGGGCTTCGGGCGGAAACGCGGTTTGGGCCTATAGCGCCGACGGAGCCGTCATTGGCTGCCGGCGCTTGTTTGTGATCCGGAGGCAAACCACGGCGGCGTTTTTCCAGCGCCTTCTTCCGGCGGGAAATCCGGCGAGCAGGCGAGCTCGCGCTGCGCCTCCAGCGTCTCCAGCCGGGCGGAGAGTTGCGCGCGCATGATTTGATAGGCGTCGCTGCCGAGCGCGATTCGCCTCGGCGCCGGCTCCCGGTCGACGCTGGTGATCATCGCCTCGACCATCTTCGCCGGATCGCCGGGCGAGGGCCGGGCAGTGTCGGCGATGATCCGGTTGACCATTCGGGACGGCGATGCGTCATAGGCGGTCAGCGTGTCGGCGACCCTGGCGCTGCGATGTCGGAAATCGGTGCGCGCCCCGCCGGGCTCGATCAGCGTGCAGCCGATCCCGAACACCGCGACCTCCTGCGCGACGGCGTCGAGGAAGCCCTCAATGCCCCATTTGGTCGCGTGATAGAGCGAGCCGCCCGGGAAGGCGACCTGGCCGCCCATGCTCGAAAGCTGCAGGATGCGGCCGCCGCCCTGCGCGCGGAGGTGCGGAAGCGCCGCGCGGACCAGTTGGATCGAGCCGACAAGGTTGGTGTCGATCTGATGGCGGACCTGTTCGTCCGTCAGTTCCTCCGCGGCGCCCAGCAGGCCATAGCCCGCGTTGCTGACCACGACGTCGATCCGGCCGAGCGCGGCCCAGGCGCGATCGACGACGCTCCGGATCGCGCCGGTCTCGGAGAGATCGAGCTTGGCCAGCCATAGCCGGTCGCCATGCTCGGCCTTGAGGTCGTTCATGACCGAAAGATCGCGCACGGTCCCGGCGACGCGATAGCCGCGGGCGAGCAGTGCTCGGTCATGATGCGGCCGAAGCCGCTGCTCACGCCGGCGATGAGCCAGTTTCTCTGTGGCATTGTCGGTTCTCCACTGTGAGGCGGCGATCAGAAGCGCTCGCCGACCAGCTCTTCGCTCCTGGCCCAGAGCGCCTTGGCGTGCTCCGGATCGAGGGCGTAGGGCCTGACGCCGGGGGTGACCGGGCTGATCAGCCCTTCGGTGAGCTGCGATACTTGGCAGTCCTCGCAGTAGCGTCCGCCGATCTCTTCGGCCGGCGCGACGAAAGCGGCCCAGACCGAGGTCGCGGCCCCTTGAGGAATCGTCTTGAACTGGAGGGGCGGCCGGCCCTCGGCCGCCAGCTGGGCGTTGATGCGCTCCACGGTCGCCTCGAGCTCGCCCGGCTGCATGTGGCGGCCGAGCTCGGTCATGATCCCGCCCGGGTGCAGCGCCGCCGCACCCCGCGCGCCTTGTGCCGCCGGTCGAACTCCACCGCGAACAGAATGTTGGCGGTCTTGGACCGGCCATAGGCGACCATCGGGTCGTAGGGCGTGCGTTCGAAGTTCGGATCGTCGAGATCCACATCCGCATAGCGGTGGCCGGCGGAAGAGACGTTCACCAGCCGGCCGCCCGGCGCGATCAGCGAGGCGATGCGGTTCGCCAGCACGAAATGCCCGAGATGATTGGTGCCGAACTGCGTTTCGAACCCATCGGCGGTGTGCCCGAAGGGCGTCCGCATCACGCCGGCATTGGCGATCACGACGGCGAAGGGCCGCCCCTCGGCAAGCAGGGCGTCGGCGCAGGCGCGCACGCTCTTGAGCGAGGCGAGATCAAGCTCGACCAGCTCCAGCGCGCCGCCATTCGCCGCCTGCGCGCGGACCCTCAGCCGTCGCCCGCTCCGCCTTGGCGAGGTCGCGTGCGGCGCCGACCACGTGGGCGCCATGGGCCGCAAGCGCGCGGGCCGTCTCCACGCCAAGACCGGCCGACACGCCGGTGACGAGCACGCGCTTTCCGCTGAGATCCTTGCCCGAAAGCACGTCATCTGTCGTGGATGCCGCTCCGAAGGGTCCGGTCATAGCAATCTCCTTCCCTAATGGACGCACCGCTCCTCGCGCCGGCAAACCCTTGTTCGCCGAGCTGATTTGACGTAAGAGGAGAGTGTCTCCGCTTTAAATACGGAGACTGTCTCCGTTTATCAAGGGGTATTTTCGAGGTGGCTGATAAGGGTGAACCTGCTGCCGTCCGCAAGCCGCGAGCCGATGCGGAGCGCAACCGCATTCGCTTGCTCGAAACGGCGAAGGCTGCTTTCGCCGAAAAGGGATCCGGCGCCAGCCTTGATGAGATCGCCCGGATCGCCGGCGTCGGGGCGGGGACGCTCTACCGCCATTTCCCCACCCGCGATGCGCTGGTCGCGGCGGTCTATCGCAACGAGACCGAGCAGCTTGTCGCCGCCGCCGGCCGCCTCGCGGAGACGCAGCCTCCAGTGACGGCGCTACGTGAATGGCTGCTGCTGTTCGTGGACTACATCGCCGCCAAGCACGGGATGTACGAACTGCTCAATTCGATTGTTGGCGGGACGTCCGATCTGTACTCGGCGTCCACGGCACAGGTGAAGCAGTCGATCGCGAAGCTGGTCGATGGCGCGGTCGCGAGCGGCGACATTCGCCTGGAGCTTGATCCGCTCGACCTGCTGCGCGCGATCGCCGGAGTCGCCAACATAGGCTTGGGGGCCGATGGCGAGCAGGCGGCCAAGCGTCTGGTCGACATATTGATCGCGGGCGTCCGGACCCGGACGTGAGACGTCTCAGCACAGATCGCCGCGGCGATAACCGGGAGCGCAAGCGCATCCGCTGCCTGTGTGTCTTGAGTTGACGGAGGACGCTATTGGCCGCGCCGCGGGCGAGCGCGAAGCTCTCCGCTGTGACGCGCCCAAAACCGCAGCTTACGCCCCTTCAAGTATTTTTTCGCGCCGGCTCGACCGGGTAGGAACTCGTATCCGGAAAGCTTGCATTCCTCCAATTTTGATCCCGACCTCTCCTTTCAGACAAGGAGAGGCATGTGTCGGCAACCAAGATTCTCTGGGGCCAGGTTCTCACCGTCTTCGTGGTCGTCCTCGTGACGACGTGGACCGCGACGGAATGGACGGCCTGGCGGCTCGGCTTCCAGCCCGAGCTTGGGGGGCTTGGTTCGAACTGCTTCACTTCCCATTCTACCAGCCGCCAGCCTTCCTGTGGTGGTGGTTTGCCTATGACGCCTATGCGCCATCGATCTTCATGGAAGGCGCCTATATCGCCGCATCAGGAGGAATCATTGCCGCGGCCGTCGCGATCGGCATGTCAGTCTGGCGCGCTCGTGAGGCCAGGAACGTCGAGACCTATGGTTCGGCGCGCTGGGCCGAGGCGAAGGAGATCGCCCAGGCAGGGTTGCTCGGGTCGGATGGCGTGGTGCTTGGCCGGTTCGAGCGCGCCTATCTCCGCCATGATGGGCCGGAGCATGTCCTGTGCTTCGCGCCCACCCGCTCGGGGAAGGGCGTCGGGCTGGTCATCCCCTCGCTGCTGACCTGGTCGGGCTCGGCGATCGTGCATGACATTAAGGGCGAGAACTGGCAGCTCACCGCCGGCTTTCGGGCGCGGCACGGCCGCGTCCTTCTGTTCGACCCGACCAATGCGAGGTCGGCTGCTTACAATCCGCTGCTCGAGGTCCGCCGCGGCGAATGGGAGGTGCGCGATGTCCAGAACATCGCGGATATTCTGGTTGACCCTGAAGGGAGCCTGGAAAGGCGAAACCACTGGGAGAAGACCAGCCATGCTCTGCTGGTCGGAGCGATCCTGCATGTGCTCTATGCCGAGGCGGACAAGACGCTCGCCGGCGTCGGCGCCTTCTTGTCCGATCCGAAGCGGCCGATCGAATCGACGCTGGCGGCGATGATGCGGACCGCTCATCTCGGCGAGGCTGGCCCGCATCCGGTCATCGCCAGCGCCGCGCGCGAACTGCTAAACAAATCCGGCAACGAGCGGTCCGGCGTGCTCTCCACCGCCATGTCGTTCCTCGGCCTCTACCGCGACCCGATCGTGGCTGAGGTGACGCGGCGCTGCGACTGGCGCATCGCCGACATCGTCGGCGGAGATCGCCCGACCACCCTGTACCTCGTGGTGCCGCCATCGGACATCACCCGCACCAAGCCGCTGATCCGCCTGATCCTCAATCAGATTGGCCGGAGGCTCACGGAAGATCTGCAGGCCAAGGCCGGACGGCGCCGGTTGCTTCTCATGCTCGACGAGTTCCCGGCGCTGGGCCGGCTCGACTTCTTCGAGTCTGCGCTCGCCTTCATGGCGGGGTATGGAATCAAGAGCTTCCTGATCGCCCAATCGCTGAACCAGATCGAGAAGGCCTACGGCCCCAACAATTCGATCCTCGACAACTGCCACGTCCGGGTAAGCTTCGCGACCAACGACGAGCGCACCGCCAAACGCGTGTCGGACGCGTTGGGCATGGCGACTGAGATGAAGGCGATGAAAAACTATGCCGGCAGCCGGCTGTCGCCCTGGCTCGGCCACCTCATGGTTTCCCGCTCGGAAACGGCGCGGCCGCTGCTCACGCCCGGCGAGGTGATGCAGCTTCCGGCGTCGGACGAGATCGTCATGGCGTCGGGCGTTCATCCGATCCGCGCGAAGAAGGCGCGCTATTACGAAGACGCCCGCTTCCAGGAGCGCATCCTGCCGCCGCCCGTTAACGCGGTCCAGACTGAGGCTCGATCCGACGATTGGAGCGCGCGGCCCCTGCCGTTGCGCCCGGTCGTCAACGAAGCATCGCCGGACGGGGAGCAGGGCGAAGACGAAAATCCACGGGCGGCCGAGCGGCGGCGACAACCCGAGCTCGATCGGATGAAATCCATCGAAAAGAAGGAGCCGCTCGACAATGAGTTCTTGCTGGACGCCGCCGACGAGCTGGAGGAGGACGCTCCACGCATCGGGCGAATGAACGATCTCATGCAGGGCGTCGCGCGCCAGGCGTCGCTCGATCCCAGCGACGATCTCGGGCTGTGAGGCGGCGATGGCCAGGCCGAAGAAGAAAGCCCAGATGTCTGTCTATCTCGATCCCGATGTCATGAAGACGCTCTCAGCCTATGCCGCCCGGCGCGAGCAGCCGATGCCGCTGATCGCCGAGGCCGCGATCGCCAAGCGCCTCGACCAGCAAGACCGGCGCTTGGCCCGGCTCGAACGGGATGTCGGCATCGGCATTGAGACGCTGGCGCTGTTCATCCGTTTCTGGCTGGCCACCACACCGCCGCTGCCAGAGCCCGCTGCGCAGGCGGCGCGGGCGAAGGCGGGCGCCCGGTACGACAGCTTTGTCGCCACGCTCGGCTGCCGGCTCAGTCAGGGGCCGAGGCTGCGGCAGGAGATCCCGGAGGATCTGGGAGACGCTCAGCAGGGAACAGCGGAGAAGACGTAATGCCATTTCCAAAGATTTCTCGATGCGGACAATCAGCTCAGCGCGGAAATCGGTCGTTCGGTTCGGAAGGGGCAATTCTCTCATGTGGACGCGCCGGAAGCGGCTCTGATCGCTGATCTAGGGCCGCACCATCACCTTCAGCGCTTCCCGCTCGTTCATGAGGCGATAGCAGGCGGGGATTTCGTCGAGGCTGATGGTGCGGTCAAAAACCCGTCCGGGCTCGATGCGGCCCTCCATCACATCGGGGAGAAGCTCGGCAATATACGCGCGTACAGGCGCTGGGTCGCCGGCGACGATCACATTGTGGTAGAAGGGCGCGGTCGAGAGGTCGATGGGGCCATAGTGCGGGACGCCGACGCGGCCGATCGCACCGCCAGGCCGCACGATGCCCAGCGCCGTGTCCATCGCTTGCGCGCTCCCGACACATTCGAGAACAGAGTGGACGCCGAAGCCCTGCGTCAGCTCGCGTGCCCGTTCAATTGCATCCTTGCCGCGTTCGCTGACGATGTCGGTCGCGCCAAACTCCGTCGCGAGCGCTGTGCGGCCCGGATGACGCCCCATCATGATGATCTGCTCTGCGCCCAGACGCTTGGCCGCGATCACCCCACACAGCCCGACGGCGCCGTCGCCCACCACCGCGACCCTATGGCCCGGCGCGACTCGCGCCGTCACCGCCGCATGGTGGCCGGTGCCCATCACGTCGGAGAGCGTGAGCAGCGAAGGCGTCAGCGCGTCATCCTCGCCGACCTGCAAGGGGTAGAGCGTGCCGTCGGCTTGCGGGATGCGCAGCGCCTCCTCCTGCGCGCCCCCAGGCTCGCCGCCGTTGCCGAAGAAGCCGCCATGCACGCAGGAGGTGTTCAGCCCTTCCTCGCAGAACATGCAGCTGCCGTCTGAATAGGCGAAGGGCATGACGACGAGCTGACCGCGCCGGATCTTGTGAACGTCGCTGCCGACTTCCGCGACGATCCCGATCGCTTCATGCCCCATACGCTGACCATTCTCCTTGGGTCCGTCATTGTAGGGCCATGGGTCGCTGCCACAGATGCAGCCGCGGGTAATTCGAATCACAGCATCGGTCGGGGCTTTGATGGCGGCGTCTGGAACGCTTTCGACCCGGACGTCGTGAGCCTTGTACATGACAGTTGCGCGCATGACGTTTTCCTAATTCTTCGCGAGGTCCTGAATCGAATTATGCGTCGGCGCGGACTGGCGGGGCGTCTCGCCCGACCATCGCCTGCTGGTAGAGGAGGTCGATTGTCGGGACGCCAAGGCCTTGAGCGATCCCTCCACAGCGAGCCGGATGTGCTCGGGACGACTTAAGACGGCGTCGATTTCACCGGTTTCAAAATTAATGTCGAAGCCGAACTTGGTGGCGATCGCCACCTGATCCCGGAATGGACGCAACGCTTCGCCGACAACCTCTTCATTGGCGAAGGGGCCATAGACTTCAGCGGTGTCAAAGAATGTGACGCCGCGTTCGACCGCGGCCCGGATCAGGGCGACGCCCTCTTCACGGGACAATTTTGTCGCATAGCTGAAGCTCATACCCATGCAGCCAAGCCCGATGGCGGAAACCTTAAGACCGCTGCGGCCGAGTTCACGCATTTGCATTGTATGTTCCTTACGTCGGTTGTGGTTCAGCCGTAGCTATTGCTCTGACTCGGCGAGTATCGGCCGCGCGATCGAGAGGGCTGTGCTGGCGGTCGGCCAACCTGAATAGAAGGCAAGATGAGTGATCGCCTCGACGATCTCATCGCGGGTGACGCCGTTCTCGAGCGCCTTGTTGAGGTGGAATGGCAGCTCGTCGCCGCGATAGAGCGCAATCAGGCTGGCGATGGTGACAAGGCTGCGATCGCGCGGACTGAGGCCTGGCCGTCGCCATATGTCGTCGAACAGGATGGCGTCGCTAATCTCCGTCAATCGCGGCGCAATATCGCCCCACGGAGCCCGCATAGGGTTCTTCTCATCCGCCATGATCCCGTCCTTCCTTCTGGAGGACCGAATATGGGCGCTAGGAAACGCTCCGATTAGCGCATATAAGCGGGATGAACTTTTGAATCCTTTTCAACAATGACCCGCCAAAACATCAACGAGCTGCTGGCTTTCCTGGGTGTCGCCCGGGAGCGGAGCTTCACCCGGGCCGCGGCGCAGATGGGCGTATCGACGTCGGCGCTCAGCCACGCAATCCGCGCGCTCGAAGAACGCCTCGGCATACGCCTTTTGACCCGCACGACCCGAAGCGTCGCGCCAACGGAGGCCGGAGAGCGATTGCTGGGCGCTATCGGCCCGCACTTCGACGGGATCGAGGCGGAGCTCGCCGCGCTTAGCGAGCTGCGCGACAAGCCGGCGGGCGCCATTCGCATCACGACGGGAATCCACGCCGCCGAGACCCTGCTTCGTCCGGCGCTCGCCAGGCTGTTGCCCTGCTATCCCGACATCACGGTCGAGATCAACGTGCACTCAGGCTTTATCGACATCGTCGCAGAGCGGTTCGATGCGGGCGTGTGGCTCGGCGAGACCATCGCCCGGGACATGGTGGCTGTGCGGATCGGCCCCGACATGCGGATGGCCGCCGTCGGTTCGCCGGCCTATCTGTCCGGACGCAAGCCGTTGCGAACGCCGGACGATCTCGCCGGCCACAATTGCATCAATCTGCGGTTTCCAACCCGCGGCGGTCTCTACATCTGGGAATTCGAGAAAGGCGGCCGCGCGCTCAACGTCAAGGTCGAAGGGCAGCTGATCGTCAACGACATCGCGCTCGCGCTGGAGGGGGCGCTCGACGGCCTGGGCCTCGCCTATCTGCCCGAGGATTATGTGCGGCCGTAGGGCGATCTGGGAGGCGTCCTTGGCTCTAATGTTCGGGTTCTGCGGCAGACCGCCCAAATGGTTTAGCCAAACCATTCGGTCGAACGCGCGCAGGGAGCGCAAAATCGGTCGAGCTGCCCTCGCCGTATCGTACGTCCTGTCGATGGTCATCTGCAGCGCGATGCCGTCGCTCGCCCGGTCGGGCCTACCCGACAGAACCGAAGATCGGCTCGTTACCGGCGTGGTGAAGCTTCTGTCGGCTCCGATCGATCTGTCTCCCAGCGTCCTGGGAGCATTAGCAGCCAAGCACGCGGAAGTTCTCGAGCCAGGAGATGATTTCTGGCCAAAGACTGTCGATACGATCATGTCAAGGAAAGAGGTGCAAGCAGCGCTCGAGAAGCGCGTCCGATCGAATTTTTCCGACAATCGCGACCTGTACGCTCGACTTACCAAAGAATTGCCTACACTGGCCGATGCGCTGGCAAAAACGCTCGCATTCGACGATCGAGGCATGGTCGACGGCAGGCCAATCGACGAAGTCCTTCGACGAATGCAAACGGCGCCGCCGACTGCGCAGCGTGCTTTGATCGCACGGGCAATCGACCCTTCGAACGGCACGAGCGACGAACTCGTTGAGCGGATTGCATCGTTTCCCGAAATCCTCGCGGCCACCGAAAACTACGTGCTCGGCCTGCGATCGGCGAGCAACCCGAAGGCGCGCATTCTGGCCTTCAGATACGCGGTGGCGCGGGGACTGGAGGTAACGAACGCGGAACTGTCCGAAGCTCTCGGCAGCTCGGATCAAGGGGGCCTGCGCGCCGCGCTCGCGCGCATATCGAGCCTTCCGTTCGAACGCGCCGCAGCTTTTGCGCCGGCCCTGACGAGAATCGTCGAGCAGGCCGGAGAGCCCGGCATCTGGGACGAATCGCTGAGACTTCTGCTAGTGGTTGTCCCCGACACCGCGACCGCTCTCATCGAGCGCCACCGCGCGGATGAATCCTTCTGGATCTCCGACAGCGGATACGCCGCATTGAGTGCCATGGCGGCCGTTCCCGGATCGCTGGCTATACTCAGAGCGCGGATCGCAGACCTGCCGCTTCAGAAGATGTTAGCGTCGGGGCGGTGCGATGTCCTTGCTCCGGCTGCCGCGATCTGGCCCAATGCGAACGCGGCGGATGCCGCTACGATCTTGACGAGCCTGCTCTCGAACCTCGCGCGATCGCAGAACGGCCCTCCCTGTTCCGCCGAGACCATAGGGAAGAGCCTTGATGCCGCGACATCCCGACTCGGCACCGCCGCCGCCCACGCCTATGCGACCGCACTGGCCCGGCAGGCAAACTCCGCCAACGCGTCTCCCGATGAGCCAGGCACCGGGACCGAGACGGTCCGCAACATCTTGCAGGCCGCTCAAGCGACCCGGCGGGCCTTTGCATCGGACCCCGGCACTCTGGTCGATCTCGCACGTCGCGACAATCTGGAGCCGTTGGTTGCAGCCTTGATCGAAGCGCTGCCCTCCGACGATCCCATGCTGTCCCAGCTCCGCCTGGTGTTCAGGCCGGACGATAAAGAGTCCCTTACGGACCATATCCAACGCAACAAGAAGGCCATCCTTACCGTACTCCGCCTGACGGCTCGACCGAATGGGTGGACGGATCGCGATATGGGCCAGCTGGTATCGCTGTCATCCAGCGCAGCCGATCTCGACGTCGCGAGGAGCGCGTTCGACGTCCTGATGCTCACGGATCACGTGCAGGGTCTGGTCGACACGTTCGACGCGACGAGTAGACTTCGCATCGAGCCGTCCGACGCCCCGGACGAACCCACAGCCAAGGCTCTCCGTGCCTTCACGCGGGCTTCGACCCTGAGCAACGATCGCGCATCCTTGTTCAGCCAGGAGCGGGTCGGCTGGCTCTTGGATAGATTCTCCATCGAGGGCCTTCGGGGGAGGGGCGTGCGGGCCCTCGGACCGCGCCCCAACTCCATGAGCATCGACCCAGACAGATTCGCGAATTCGCTGATGCGTGCGCTACCTTCGAAGCACGGCAGCACGACCGGCGTCTGCGCCGATGCCGCCACGTTGGGACCGTTTTCCGACGATCGGCTCGCGATCCGATCGTTGGAGCTGTCGACGGCGGAAAGCTACCAGAACGAAGACTGGGCGCCCGCGTGCGTGGCATGGCTGGCGCCATCGAAATCAGCGGTCCTGACCGAACAAGGCGATATGCTGTGGCTTCTGTCGCTTCGCGACGGAACGCTGGCTACGCAGGACGAACCTTCGAAACAGCTTAAGACGCTCTTCGAATTGTGGTCCAAGTCGAAGAGCGATGCGCTCGGAGATCTGCTCCGTCGCAAGATGGCGTCGCGAGCGACCGCGCTCGCGCCGCACGCGGGCTGGAACCTCGCGGACACCAAGCAACTATGGGAATGGGATACCGAGTTGTCCCGCCTGTTGCCCGACCAGGTCTGGCCCATCAGGAGGACGTGGCTGGTCCGTGTGGGATTCCTGCTTCTGTTGGCGATTCCGGCGATCGTGATCGTTCATTTGACCTTCTGGGGCATCCTGCTCGTCGCCTATCGCAGGTCGAAAAGGGTTCGGACGCACGTCTTCTACAACCCGTTGGCACGGAAGAGCCTGGGCCTGGGCTACGTCGACATCCTTCTGGTCTGGATCGGGCCGCTAAGGCGGTTGCTGTTTGCGCCCTTCGCGGACGGTATGCTGGGCGAGCTCGGGCGCGTCTCCCTCGGAACGAAGGAAGGTCCTTACTATCCGAGTTCGCACGTCATCAAACTCAACCTTTCGGACGTCGTCGTCGACCTGAAGGAAGCCGAGACCGCGGCACTTTCCGGCCGATTGAAAATCGCACCCGAGCCGATCGTCAGCGGCCTGGCCGCCTGGAAGGGCCCGACGTGTCTCTTCGGTCCTTCCGGACGCGGCAAGACGAGCTACCTGAGGCATGTCCTCGCAACCAACGCGGCGACGAGAACGCCCTTCGCCTACCTGCGCGCCTCGGAGTGCGGCGAGGATCTCGCTTCGACCGTGTGCGACCGCTTTCCCGGGCTCGGCCGCGATACCGATCTCATACTGTCGCTCATCCAGTCCGGTCTCCTGGACATCTACGTCGACGGCCTGAACGAGGTCGATCGGGCCCTTCAGGAAAAGATAGTTCAGTTCATCGTCGGCCATCCGACCGCAAACATCTTCGTGACCTCGCAGGAGGTCGGCATTTCGTTGCCGAGAAAGCTCGCAACCTACTATCTCCTTCCTCTGACCAAAAATCAGATGAGAGAGTTCTTGGTGGGCCGCGAACCCACGCTGGATGCCAAAGCTCCCATCCGTAGCGAAAACTACACCCGAAGCATCGATATCTTCCTTGATCGATTGTCAGAGGAAGTAGTCGGAAGCCCGCAAGGGGGGACGGCGACCTCCCCAGATCGTGCAATCCTGACCAGCTTTATCGCTACGCTGGCGAACCCGATGGATCTCGATACGGCAGCCGTTCTGCTGTCGCTCGATATCGATCCGGATCCTTTTCGACTGCGCGAACAACAATTCCGGCTGGTCGACGAAGACTGCCAGGCGGATTTGCGTCGGCCGTTTCCCATCAGCGCCTTCTCCAGATCGGCGTTGGAAGCGCGCGAAAACGGCAAGCCAGAGATCGACACGACGGCGTTCGGCGAATACGTCGCGATCATGGAAGAAAGGAAGCAGGTCAGACGGATCAGCCTCAAAACCGCAGGTGGGTACGTGGCGGAGTACGACTTCAGGCACGAGAAGGTTTCTGATTTCTACCTACATTTCGCGTTGCTGGAGGCCGATTCCACGAAGCGGTTCGAATTGGCCGGGAACGACCGCTTCGCCGGCTTGTACGACTATCTGGCCCGGGAGCTACCCTTGGATGCCGCGAACGAACTCAAGGAATATCTGCTGTCGGCGGCTCTGGATTCGAACGATCATCGGCTGAGCGACCGCTTCCTGCAGCATCTGCGCTGGCGTGCGCTATTCGGTCGCGACGATCCGCCCTGGCTCGAACGCTACGACACTCCGGAGAGCTATACCGCGGTCGAGGAATTCGATCGTCTCGCCGCGCTGCGCGACGGGACCGAGGCGGAGATGCGCGCCGCGCGCTCGATCATCGAGGCATCGCGCGCCAGAAGCCGCATACTCGCCGCCAAGGATGCCCGAAGCCTCGAATCCGCGGTCAGAGACCTCTTCGTGAAGAAAGGCGCCCACGAGATACCGACTCCCGGCGGCGCCGCTTCCCTATTCGAGATTCCGGGGTTCGGATCGCTCGCGCTCCTGTGCGCCGCCGGGCAGCGAGCCTTGTCTGCCGTCACGCGGGGCGGTTTGATATCCCGCGCCTCGCGCATCGCCGAAAGAAAGCTCGTGGTAGTCAATCCCCAGCCCGAGCTGGACCCAATGGACCGGGATTGGTCGCAAGTGGAAGAATGGGCGAGGACATTGACCACCGTGGATGTCCGCGTACTGGAGACGTGGGTTCTCTTCCGCCTTGCGAGAGAGGAAGGCAGCTTCGCCGATCGGAGTTTTTGGCCGAAGGTCATGCAGTCGGCCAATCCCAAGAACGATGCTCTAGGTCATCGACTCATTATGGCGCAACCAGATGCGTATTGAGGCGAGCTTGACTCCGGCGAGGAAATTGTCGGCTCGTTTGTCGTAGCGCGTGGCGACGCCGCGGTAGTGCTTGATCTTGTTGAAG
>NZ_CABFMQ020000081.1 GCF_901905185.1 Methylocella tundrae | reverse complement strand
GTAGAGGGAGGGCTGGGTCGCGCTTTCTTAGAAAACGCCTGCGCACTGGACAGGTAAGGCTACGTTTGCGAGACGTGGGTATTCTTATGGATAGACCATGCCCTTATCGTGGAACGAGATCAAAGACCGCGCGCTGAAATTCTCCCATGAGTGGGCAGATGAATCTTCGGAGGATGCGGAAGCCAAATCCTTTTGGGACGCCTTTTTTACAGTTTTTGGCGTTCCGCGCCGCCGCGTCGCCACTTTTGAGCAGCCTGTCAAAAAATCCGACGGTCACGGCGGCTTTATTGATCTTCTCTGGAAAGGAATTTTGCTTGTCGAACACAAATCGCGCGGCAAGGATTTAGACCGCGCCTTTCAACAGGCCAAAGACTATTTCCCCGGACTCAAGGACCGGGATCTTCCGCGCTACATCCTCGTTTCCGACTTCGCCCGCTTCCGCCTCTATGACCTTGAGGAAGGCGAGCAGCACGAATTCACCATCAAGGATTTTTATAAAAACGTCCGGCTTTTCGGCTTTGTCGCCGGGTATGTAACCACGTCCTACAAGGAGCAGGATCCGGTTAACATCAAGGCCGCCGAGCGCATGGGCAAGCTCCATGACAAGCTCAAGGCCATTGGGTACGAAGGCCACGAACTCGAAGTCTATCTTGTCCGCTTGCTGTTCTGCCTGTTTGCCGACGACACCAGCATTTTCGAGCGGCGGCAGTTTCAAGACCTCATCGAGCAGCGCACCGCCGAGGACGGGCAAGACCTCGCGCAATGGCTGGCGCATCTGTTCGAGGTGCTGAATACGCCCCCCGAGAAGCGGCTTAAAAGGCTGGACGAGCAGCTTGCCGCCTTCCGCTATGTCAACGGCAGCTTGTTCGCCGAGCACCTGCGCACGGCTGATTTTGACCGCGACATGCGCGAAATCCTGATCGAATGCTGCGCCCTCGACTGGAGCCGGATTTCCCCGGCCATCTTCGGCGCGCTGTTCCAGTCCGTCATGATCCCGGCATTACGGCGGAACCTCGGGGCGCATTACACCACCGAAAAGAACATTCTCAAGGTCATAGGGCCGCTCTTTCTGGACGAGCTGCGGGCCGAATTCGAGAGGGTCAAAGGCCAGCCGAAGAAGCTTTTGGAGTTTCACGAGCGCATAGCCAAGCTCAATTTTCTTGACCCGGCCTGCGGCTGCGGAAACTTCCTTGTGATCGCCTACCGGGAATTGCGCTTGCTGGAATTGGACATTTTGCGCGTCCTGCATGGCAAGGCCAAAACTCTTTCCCTCGACGTGTCGCAGTTCAATATCCTCTGCGACGTGGATCAGTTTTTCGGCATCGAGATCGAGGAATTCCCGGCGCAGATCGCGCAGACCGCGCTTTGGTTGATGGATCACCAGATGAACATGCGGGTGTCCGAGGAATTCGGAAATTATTTTGTCCGCCTGCCCCTCAAGAAATCGGCAACCATCGTTCACGGCAACGCCCTGCAACGTGACTGGCGCGAGATCGTGAAGCCGAAGGAGTTGAGCTACATCTTCGGCAATCCGCCATTTGGTGGGAAGAAGGAACAAGACGCTGCTCAGAAAAGGGATATGGAGCGAACTTTTGCAGATGTGAAGGGAGCCGGAGTTCTTGATTTTGTCGCGGCTTGGTATCGCAAGGCGGCGGAATACATGGCAGAAAATCCTGCTATCAAGACCGGATTCGTTTCCACCAACTCGATCAGCCAAGGCGAACAAGTCGGGGTTTTGTGGCGAGACTTGCTTCGGCGCGGCGTCAAAATTCACTTTGCGCACCGAACATTTCAATGGTCTAGCGAGGCACGCGGCAAGGCCGCTGTGCATTGCGTTATCATCGGCTTCGCATTGCACGACACAGCGGACAAAAGAATTTTCGATTACGAAAACTTAAAGGGCGAACCCCATGAAATTCGAGCGTCAAACATCAATCCCTATTTAGTTGACGCACCAACAGCCCTCATTGAACGCAGAAGCGGACCACTATCTGAAAAAACCCCACATATGGCCTATGGCAGTATGCCGATTGACAACGGGAGTCTTATTCTCAGTGAGCAAGAGAAATCTTTGCTGCTGAAAACCGAACCAAACGCACGAAGCTACATTCGTGAATATGTGGGGGGTGACGAGTTTCTGAACGGAATCAAACGCTATTGCTTGTGGTTGGTTGATTGCGAACCGAATAAGCTTCGATCATATAAGGCGATCTATGAGCGGATTGAGGCAAACCGCAAATTTAGGTTATCGAGCAACAGGCCACAAACAAAGGAACTCGCAAAAAATCCGGCATTATTTGGAGAAATTCGCCAACCTTCTAAGCAGTTTTTACTAATTCCAAAAGTATCGTCCGAAAATCGTGATTATATTCCTGTTGGTTTCTGTTCGTATAAAATAATCGCCAGCGGAACAACTTTGATAGTTCCTGCCGCCACGATGTTTGAGTTCGGATTTTTGCAGTCTGCTATGCATATGGCGTGGACGCGGTCTGTTGGCGGTCGCCTTGAAAGCCGTTATCAATACTCTGCCGGGATCGTTTACAACAATTTCCCGTGGCCGCAGGCCGAAACGCCGAAACAGCGGCAGGCCATCGAAGAAGCCGCGCAAGCCGTGCTGGACGCCCGCGCAAAATACCCGGACTCATCCCTTGCCGATCTTTACGACCCCCTGACCATGCCCCCGGATTTGGTCAAGGCGCACCATAAGCTTGATGCAGCCGTTGACGCTGCTTACTCGAAAAAGAAATTTTCCGGCGACAGCGACCGCGTGGCTTTTTTGTTCGAGCTTTACCAGCAAATTTTAAGCCCGTTGGAGTCCAAGAAAAAACTGCGCAGAAATGCGGCGCACTGAATAGTATCCACAGAAAAGAGACAGCGAGGCGAGGCATGAGCGAGACGGAAAAGAGCGAAAACCCGCTTCTAAAACCCTGGACCGGGCCGTTCGAGACGCCGCCATTCGAGCGCATCAAGCCCGCGCATTTCCGGCCGGCCTTCGACATCGCTCTGAAGGAAGCGCGCGGAGAAATCGACGCAGTCGCCGCCAATCCCGAGCCGCCGGCCTTCGCCAATACGATCGAGGCGCTGGAGCGCGCGGGGCGCAGCCTCACCAGGGTGGCGAGCGTTTTCTTCAATCTCGCGGGCGCCGCGACCAATGATGAACTCGAAGCGGTGGAGCGCGAGATCGCGCCGATTCTGTCGCGCCATCGCAGCGCGACCTATTTGAACGAGGCGCTTTTTTCCCGCATCGACGCTTTGAAGACCAATGAGCAAAACCTTGATTTGACGGGCGAACAATCACGCGTGTTAAACCGCTATTTTCTGAATTTTACGCGCAATGGCGCGGGGCTTCCGGCCGAGAGCAAAGCGCGCCTCGCCGAGATCGGCGAGCGGCTGGCGAGCCTTGGCGCGCAATTTGGCCAGAACGTGCTGGCGGATGAAAAATCCTATCTTTTGCTGCTGGACGAGAGCGAACTCGAGGGCCTCTCGAAATCCTTCATTGCGAGCGCGGCGCGCACGGCGGCGGAGCGCGGCTTTCCGGGGAAATATGGCGTGACGTTGTCGCGCTCGAGCATCGAGCCTTTTTTGCAATTCTCGAAGCGGCGCGATTTGCGGGAAAAAGCGTTTCGCGCCTGGGCCGCGCGGGGCGAAAGCGGCGGGCCTACGGATAATCGCGCGATCGCCGCCGAAATGGTGATCCTTCGGGCCGAGCGCGCGCGTCTCCTTGGCTATGAGAGCTTCGCGCATTTTCGCCTCGCCGACACGATGGCGAAGACGCCGGCGGCGGCGCTCGATCTTTTGCAGTCCGTGTGGGAGCCAGGCCGCGCGCGGGCGGCGAAAGAAGAAGAGGCGCTGCAGGATATTATCGGCAGCGAGGGCGGCAATTTCAAAGTCGCGCCCTGGGACTGGCGCTATTACGCGGAAAAGCGGCGCGGCGCGGAATTCGATCTCGACGAGAACGAAATCAAGCCCTATTTCCAGCTGGATCAGATGATCGAGGCGGCGTTCTATGCCGCGAACTGCCTGTTCGGCCTCACCTTTACCGAGCGCTTCGACATTGCGCTTTATCATCCCGACGTTCGCGCCTGGACTGTCACGGGGCGCGAGGGCGCGCCGGTCGCGCTGTTTCTCGGGGATTATTTTTCCCGTGCGTCCAAGCATAGCGGCGCCTGGATGAGCGATTTCCGCGGCCAGCAGAAACTCGACGGCCCCGAACTGCCGATCATCGTCAATGTGATGAATTTCTCAAAGGGCGGCGACGGCGAACCGAGCCTGCTCAGCTTCGACGATGCGCGCACCCTGTTTCACGAATTCGGCCACGGTCTGCATGGCATGTTGTCGGACGTGACCTATCCGACGATTTCGGGCACGAATGTCGCCCGCGATTTCGTCGAATTTCCCTCGCAGCTCTATGAGCATTGGCTGGAGCAGCCGGAGATATTGCGGCGCTTCGCGCTGCATGCGCAAACGGGCGAGCCGATGCCCGAGGCGCTGTTGCAAAGGCTGCTCAGCGCGCGCCGCTTCAATCAGGGATTTGCGACGGTCGAATACGCCGCCTCGGCTCTCGTGGATCTCGGCCTCCATCTCGACCCCGCGCCGAAGGATCTTGATGTTGTGGCTTTCGAGAAGCAGGAGCTGGCGCGCCTCAGAATGCCGGAGGCGATTGCGATGCGCCACAGAACCCCGCACTTTCAGCATATTTTTTCGGGCGATTCCTATTCGGCGGCCTATTACAGCTATCTCTGGTCGGAAATTCTCGACGCGGACGGCTTTGAGGCGTTCGAGGAAGCTCGCGACATCTTTGATCCTACCGTGGCGGGACGCCTGCGCGATTTCGTCTATGCGGCCGGCGACAGCCGCGATTACGAGACCGCGTATAGAGAATTTCGCGGCCGGGCGCCATTGCCGCAGGCGCTGTTGCGCAAACGCGGATTGGAGACGGCGCCGGCTGGCGATGCGTGACGGATCGGCGCGCCGGCCGGGGCGATTCGCTCCAGATCATAACGCCGAAAAGCGACCCCGGTTTTCGGATAGCATCACGTTAAGTAAAGCGCGCGAGCACGCGAAGAAGCGCGCCAAGCGAGGGCTTATAGGGCGGATAGATCAGCGAGGCGCCGGAAAAACGCGATTGCACGAAAACCGGCTTCTCCTTGGAGAAGCGGAGAAATCCATATTCGCCGTGGTAGTGACCCTGGCCTGATGCGCCGACGCCGCCGAAGGGAAGATCATGTTGCGCGAAATGCGCCAGCGTGTCGTTGATGCTGACGCCGCCTGAGATCGTCTTCGCCAGCACGGCGTCGCGGTTGGCGCGATCCGCGCCGAACCAATAGAGCGCGAGCGGGCGGTCGCGCCGGTTGACGTAATCAATCGCGTCGTCAAGCGCGTCATAAGGGACGATCGGCAGGATCGGCCCGAAGATTTCCTCGCGCATCACGCGCATTTGGTCATTAACGCCGATAAGCAGGATCGGCGCCATCTGTCGGGCGCCGGCGGGCAAGTCCTGCGGCGGTTCAGGCTCGATCACGCGGGCGCCGAGCGTTTTCGCCTCGGTGACGAGATCGCGCAACCGTTCGAGATGGCGTTCGCTGATGATGCTCGTGTAGTCGGGATTGCCCTGAAACGATGGGAAGAGTTTGCGGATGCTGGATTGAAGCGCCTGCGCGAATGCTTCGACCTGCGTGCGGGGGACGAGGGCATAGTCCGGCGCGATGCAGGTCTGCCCGGCGTTGATGAGCTTGCCCCAGGCCAGACGATCGCAAACGCTTGAGAGATCGCAGGACGCGTCGATGATGGCGGGCGATTTTCCGCCGAGTTCCAAGGTGACGGGCGTCAGGTTCTTGGCGGCCGCCTCGGCGACGATGCGCCCGACCGCCGTCGAGCCGGTGAAGACGAGATGGTCGAAAGGCAATGCCGAAAATTCTTTGCCGGTCCCGGCATCGCCGGTGACGACGGCGACTTCTTCAGGCGCGAAAAATTCGGCGACGGCGGCGCGGAACGCCTCCGAAAACAGGGGCGTCAGCTCGGAGGGCTTGATCATGACGCGATTGCCCGCGGCGAGCGCGTCGGTCAGCGGCCCGACAGCCAGCTGAAGCGTATAGTTCCAGGGGCTGATGATGCCGATGACCCCGAGCGGTTGACGCAACACGAGCGAGCGGCCGGGCCAGAAGGCGAGCGAGGTCGGCGCCCGCCGGGGTTTCATCCAGGCGCGCAGGCGCTTCCCGGCGTGACGAATGGCGGCGCGGCTGAGCATGACTTCGGCGATGACGGTCTCTGTGCGGGAGCGAACGCCAAAATCTTTCTGAATGAGATCGGCGAAGCGGTCAGCATGGGTTTCAAGCAGGCGATCAAGCCGGTTGAGACGATCGGCGCGTATTGGTCGGGAGGGCGACATGTCGCCACGAAAGGCTTCGCGCTGGTGATGCAGCACTGCGAGCAGTTCGGACCGCCGCGTCGAAAGCTCTGCTTCGGTCGGGGCGTTCATAACGCATTGACCTCGCTAACTGATGTTATCACAGTCAACATAGAGTAGAATGTTGTCGGCGAAAACATAAATCGCGCCATGCGCTCGCCGTCTCGAAATCTGGAGCCCGGCATGAAACATGCGGAAAGCAGGGCTGGCGCTTATCATCACGGTGATCTCAAAGCCGCGCTGAGAGTGGAGGCCGAGCGGATTTTGGCGACGGGGGGAGCTGAAGCCGTCAGCCTGCGGCAGGTCGCGCGAAACGCCGGCGTGTCGCACGCGGCGCCCTATCGGCATTACGCCAGCCGCGAAGCTCTGCTCGCCGATATCGCGGTTGGCGGGTTTGAGAGGCTGCTGGCGCGGTTCGGCGCACTTGATGACGAAACGCATGATCCCGCGCGCCGCTTTCTTGCGATGGCCGAGACCTATGTGGATTTCGCGCTGAGCGAACCCGCGATCTATCGGCTGATGTTCGGCGCAACACTCAAAAAGGCCGATCACCTCGCGCTCGCCGAAGCGGGGGCGCAGACGTTTGCGGCGCTGGAGCGGGCGGTCGCGGGCCTCGGCGTTCGGGCGCCCGCTGATGTCGAAGCCGTTGCCGCATGGAGCATGGCTCATGGGCTCGCAGAGCTCGTTCTCGATCAGAAGATCGAAGCCGAAATCCTCGCTGGCGAAAGCGCCGACTGGCGCATGATCGTCGATGCGGCGGCGAGCATCTTCGTGGCGGGGCTGAAGGCTCGACTTACGGCGCCCGCTAATTCATCTCCCCGGGAAGGCGCGGAAGAGGCATGATCTTAACGCCTTCCTCGATCAGCGTGCGCGCTTCCTCGAAGCTGGCCTGGCCATGAATGGGCCGGTCAGGGACGAGGCCATGATGAATCTTGAGCGCTTCCTCGGCAAATTTCGGGCCGAGGTCGTCCGAGGTTTCGAGAATGCGCTTGCGCAGTTCGACCACCATCTTGCGGACTTCGCCATCGGCGGCGTTGAACATTTGTAGAGGAGCGCTGGCCTCGGGCGAAGCCTCGGCTGGCGCCTGTTGCCCGACGGCGCAAACCTCCTCGCGGTCGCGGCGCGCGAGGGACGGGGCCATGATGGCCTTGGAGACAGCCGAACTTTGGCAGACGGGGCAGGAGACGAGGCCGGCCGCCGCCTGTGAATCGAACGCCGACCCGTTTTGGAACCAGCTCTCGAACTGGTGCCCGCCGGCGCAACGTAACGCAAACCTGATCATTGGGCTTGGCTGGCCAGGAGTTGATCGAGCTTGCCGTCGTAGTGCAGCTCATAGAGATCGTCGCAACCGCCGACATGCCTGTCGCCGAAGAAGATCTGCGGGACGCTGGTGCGGCCGGTGCGCTTCGCCAGTTCAGCGCGAAGCTCCCGGTTATTATCGACAGGGATTTCAGTGAATTCGAAATTCTTTTTTTGCAGCAACGCCTTGGCCCTGTTGCAATAGGGACATGTCGCCGTGGTGTAGATCGTGATTTGCGCCATGGACTGATCCTTGTTCACGGCATTATATAAGAAATACCGCAGTTTTCACAATCGCCGCCGGGAAAGCGGCCCGCTCACCCTGTCCTGGCCCGCGAAAGCGCGAGAATAGCCCCCAAATCGGCGCAGATTGTCGCCCTCCCCTTGCCAAGGTTGCCGGCTGGCCGCCAGTGTCATAATGTCAGATATGTTCCTCCGCGACTGTTCGCGGGCTAATGATTGGGTTTTTCCCGCCGATGGTCAAAACATCATCACGATCGCGCCGCGGCGAGAACCCGGCGAAGCCGCCGCTTGGCGAACTCGCGGGCTGCCCTTTCCATGATCTCAGGATGAAACTGACGACCGCGGGCCTGCGCCCTACGCGGCAGAGGATTTCGCTTGGCTGGCTTCTGTTTTCAAAAGGCTTTCGCCATCTGACGGCCGAAAACCTGCAGGATGAGGCGCAAGCCTCCAAGGTGTCGATTTCGCTGGCGACGATCTACAACAGCCTGCATCAGTTCACGGACGCCGGCCTGCTGCGCGAAATCGCCGTTGACGGCACGAGAACCTTTTTCGACACCAATACGGCAAGGCATCATCATTTTCTTCTCGATGGCGTGTTGATCGACATACCCGAGGTCGCCGTGGACCTTTCGCATTTGCCGCTGCCGCCGACTGGCAAACGGATCGCGGAAATCGAAGTCGTCGTCCGCCTGCGCGACGCGCCAGCGCCCTGAGCGGGCTGTCCTGCCATGACCAAATCCGCCGCCGCCCCGGACGCTTTGTCGCAGTCCGGCAAGATTGGGGTCCTTGTCGTTAATCTTGGAACGCCCGACGCGCTCGGCTATTGGCCGGTGCGTCGCTATCTGAAGGAATTCCTGTGGGATCCGCGCGTCGTTGATACGCCCCGCCTCATCTGGTGGCCGATTCTCAATCTGATCATCCTGTCGCGCCGCCCGCAGCGCAGCAGCAAAAACTATGAGACGATCTGGAACACCGAGCTCAATGAAAGTCCCTTGAAGACGGTGACGCGCTCGCAGGCCGAGAAGCTGGCGGCGTGGATTGAAAGCGGCGGCCTCGGCGCGCGGCGCGCCTCGATCGCCGTCGAATGGGCGATGCGCTATGGCCAGCCTTCGATCATCAGCGGATTCCACAAGCTGAAGGAGCAGGGCTGCGAGCGCATTCTGGTTGTGCCGCTCTATCCGCAATATGCCGGCGCGACGACGGAAAGCGTCGCCGACAAGGTCGAGCAGTCTCTCGCCAAAATGCGCTGGCGGCCAGAGCTGCGCAGCGCCGCGCCCTATTACAAAGATCCGGTCTATATCGACGCGCTGGCGACTTCAGTGCGGGAAGGCGTGGCGCGGCTCGATTTCACGCCGGAGATCATTCTCGTCTCCTTCCATGGCATTCCACAATCCTACGTCGAGGCCGGCGATCCCTATTACGATCAATGTGTAGAGACCTGGCGGCTTCTGCGCGAACAACTGGACCTTACCCCAGAGCGTTGTCCGCTGACCTTCCAGTCACGCTTTGGACCGAAGCAATGGCTGCAGCCCTATACGGACGAAACTGTGAAAGCCCTCGCTCGCCAGGGCGTCAAGCGGATCGCCGTCCTGACGCCGGGATTTTCCGTTGACTGCCTCGAGACGATTTCGGAGATCGGCATTGAGAACCGCGAATTCTTCGAGGAGAACGGCGGCGAAGAATTGGCTCTCATTCCCTGTCTCAACGATAGCGCGCTCGGGATGAGGGTCATCCAATCGATCGTCGAGCGCGAGCTTTTCGGCTGGATTGAAGCAGGCGCGTGATGGCTGCGGCGCGCGATGCGCCTCCCTCACGCCTTCCTGTTATGCAGGCGGCGCTCCCAGTCGAGCGCCTGGCGGACGATCTCGTTCAGGTCGTCATGCTTTGGCGACCATCCGAGCTCCGTCCTGATGCGTTCGGCGCCGGCGACGAGGGAAGCCGGGTCGCCCGCGCGCCGGCCCTTCCGCCGTACTTCGAAATCAACCCCCGAGACTTTTTTCACGACATCAATGACTTCCAGCACCGAAAGCCCGCGTCCATAGCCGCAATTGCAGGTGAGGCTCTCGCCCCCGGCGCGCAAATGGCGCAGCGCCAGCAGATGCGCGTCGACGAGATCTGTCACCTGTATGTAATCGCGGATGCAGGAGCCATCCTTTGTTGGATAATCGGTCCCGAAGACGTCAAGTCCCGCGCGATGGCCAAGCGCCGCCTGCACCGCGACCTTGATGAGATGCGTCGCCACCGGGGATGACTGGCCGAGCCTGCCTTGGGGATCGGCTCCGGCGACATTGAAGTAGCGCAGGGCCGCAAAGCGCAAACCATGCGCGGCGGCGACGTCCTGGAGCATCCATTCGACCATCAGCTTGGAGCGGCCGTAAGGATTGATCGGCGCAAGCGGAACGGTTTCAAAAACGGGATTGACGGAAGGCTCGCCATAGACCGCCGCCGTCGAGGAGAAGATGAAATGGCGAACCTCGTTGCGCACGGCGCATTCGAGGAGATTGCGCGCCTTCGCCGTGTTGTTGAGGTAATAGGACAAGGGATCGGCGACGGACTCAGGCACGACGATCTTGGCGGCGAAATGCGCGATGGCGTCGATCTTGTGTCCGGCGATGATCTGATCGACGAGCGCCGCGTCGCCGAAGTCCCCGACGACGAGTTTGGCCTCTGGCGGCACGGCCCAGCGAAATCCGGTCGATAGATTGTCGAGGACGACGACCTCCTCGCCTGCGTCAAGAAGCGCCAGCGCCATGTGACCGCCGATATATCCGGCGCCGCCGGTAACCAGAACCGTCATGTTGCCCCTCGGAACCAAAGCGGTCAGCACGCTATTGCCGCATGATCGCCCATGCGGCGCCCATAATGGCAGTTAAGCAGCGCTGCGGTCCAGTCAAAGCCGGCTTGGGCCGTGGCCGGTCCGGATTGGGGCGACCGGTAGCGGTCGCTTGCTACCTTCTGATGACATAAAAGCTACGCTTCAGGCAGCTGGTTTAGCTGGCTGAAATTGACTATGATTATATGGCCGTTCATTGAGGCGCTCGTTCGAGAGGCGCTCTTCTGCAGGAACACGAAATGACGAAGCGCATTCGCAAGGCGGTTTTTCCAGTTGCGGGGCTGGGGACAAGATTTCTCCCAGCGACCAAATCGGTTCCCAAAGAGATGCTGACGATCGTTGATCGTCCCGTTCTGCAACATGTCGTCGATGAGGCCCGCGAGGCCGGGATCGAGCATTTCATTTTCGTCACGGGGCGGAACAAGGCGGTGATCGAGGACCATTTCGACATCGCCTATGAGCTTGACGATACGCTGCAAAAGCGCGGAAAATTAAAAGAATACAATGCGTTGAAGGAGCAGTTGCCGCCCGCTGGCGCGACCAGCTTCACGCGCCAGCAAGCGCCGCTCGGCCTCGGCCATGCGATCTGGTGCGCGCGTGAACTCGTCGGCGATGAGCCTTTCGCGGTTCTCTTGCCGGATATGGTGACGATGGCGGGCGCCCAGAAATCAGGCCGCTGCCTCGCCCAATGCATCGCAGCTTATGAGAAGCACGGCGGCAATATCATCGCCGTCGAGGAAGTCGCGCCGGAAGAAACGCATCAGTACGGAATTGTCTCGATAGGCAAGGATTTCGGCGGCTCCTTCGAGATCACGGGCATGGTGGAGAAGCCGCCGAAGGGAACCGCTCCGTCAAACTCCATCATTTCCGGCCGTTACCTGCTCGGACCCGAGATATTTCCAATACTGGAAAAAATCGAGAAAGGCGCCGGCGGCGAGATTCAATTGACCGACGGCATGAAAGCCCTCGCCGCGACGCAAGCCTTTCATGGCGTCCGGTTCGACGGCAAAACCTATGATTGCGGCTCGAAACTCGGATTTCTCACCGCCAATGTGGCTTTCGCCCTGGCAAGCCCCGAAGTCGCCGGCCCGTTCAAAGCGGAACTGAAAAAAATCCTGGGATCGCTTTAAGCCAAGCCCTTGCGCCGGATCGGACGCTGCGGCCGATCCGGCGGGCGTCGGCGCCTCGGTCAGGCCTCTCCAAGGGCGGGGTAATCGGTGTATCCCGTCTCGTCCCCGCCATAGAACGTTTCCTGATGCGGCGCGTTCAGGGGCGCGTCCTCGCGCAGGCGCTCGACGAGATCGGGATTGGAAATGAACAGCTTGCCGAAAGCGATGAGATCGGCGCGGCCGGCGCGCAAGGTCTCGATCGCCAGCTCGCGCGTATAGGCGTTGTTTGCGATATAGGCGCCGCTGAACGCCTTGCGCAAGCCGACGAAATCGAATGGCCGGTTGTCGCGCGGGCCGCCGGTCGCCCCCTCGATCACGTGAATATAGGCGAGTCCCCGGGCGCTCAGGGCCTCGACGAGCGGGAAAAAGACTTTCTCCGGGCTGCTGTCGATCGCATCATTGGCCGGGCTCACGGGCGAGAGCCGGATGCCGACCCGCGACTTGTCCCAGACGCCGAGGATGGCGTCGGCGACTTCGACCGTAAGGCGGATGCGGTTCTCGACGGAGCCGCCATAGGCGTCCGTGCGCTTGTTGCTTCCATCCTTCAGGAACTGGTCCAGCAGATAGCCATTGGCGCTATGGATTTCGACGCCGTCGAAACCGGCCCGTTTGGCGTTTTCCGCGGCTTTTCTATAGTCCGCGACGATGCGGGGAATTTCGTCGAGGCGTAGGGCGCGGGGCGCGGAGACGTCAACCCGGCCGTTTTCGGTGAAGGTTTGGGTCTTGGCGGTGATGGCCGAAGGGGCGACGGGCTGGCCGCCGCCGGGCTGCAGCGAGCTATGGGAGACGCGGCCGACATGCCAGAGCTGAATGAAGATCAATCCGCCTTCGGCGTGGATTGCGCCGGTGACTTTCTTCCAGCCTTCGATCTGTTCTTCGCTATAGATGCCAGGAGTCCAGATATAGCCCTGTCCTTCCTGCGAGATCTGCGTCGCTTCTGAAATGATGAGGCCGGCGGACGCGCGTTGGCGGTAATATTCGGCGTTGAGGTCGTTTGGCGCGTTCGTGCCCTTGGTCGCGCGGCTGCGGGTCAGGGGGGCCATCACGATGCGGTTGGGCAATTTGAGGTCGCCCAGCTGGAAGGGCGAAAAAAGAACATCGGCATCCACGGTCATTACGCTTTTCCCTCTCGTCACATTTGCCTGAACGCGCCTGGCCCTGGCGACCCTGAAAAGAGTGGGAAGGCGTGGGCGCCATTGCAATGCTGCGGCGCAATTTCCAGCGCGCTCGCAAAGAAAAGCGATTTCCGCCGCAAAGGAGGCGTCGTTGCTTGAACAGGCTTCTCCGTCGGCGTCCGTTATTTCATGTTCAACGCGGACATATAGAGTTCGAGGATCGCCTCCATTTCCATCCGTTCGTCACGATCCTGCTTTCTGATCTTGACGATCTGGCGCACGACCTTGACGTCGAAGCCGCGGCCTTTCATTTCCGCATAGACGTCGCGAATATCATCCGAAAGGGCCTTTTTTTCTTCTTCGAGCCGCTCCACGCGCTCGACGAACTGGCTAAGCTCGGCGGCGGCGACGCCGGACTCGGCGATGTCTTTCGTCATTGGCGTATGTCCTTGTTCAAGTGGCGCCGCGCGCTCGCCGGCGGAAAGGCGCTCTCTTCCAGACGGAAAGATAGCGTGGCGCTAGCGTTCGCCAATGTGGCCTTAACGCGCGCCCGTCAAGGCGCGGATCGCACTAATCCCCGCTATTTGCAGGGATCGGCTTAAGCATGACGGCCGGTGCGGCTTTTGTAAAATGCGAGCTGGCGCAATTCAGGACGCTTCAGAACCGCCTGCAAAATCGGTGCGAGGCGCTCGGCATAGGCGATCGCCTGATCCTCGGCGGCGATCAGATCCTGGCGGATCTCGATGAGCAATCCAGCCAGCCCCCGCCTTGTGGCTTCCTCATCCAGTGTGTCGCCTTCGAGGGCGCCGTCATAGGGCTCATTGTCGCCGACCTTGACGCCGGCTTCAGCCAGCGCCGCGATGAGCGGCTTCGCAAGGCGCGGATCGCTGTCCCAGAGAATGCCGACTTCCCAGGGACGCCGCGCGCCTTTCCAGAACGGTGTGAAGGAGTGAATCGAGACAAGCGCCGGCAGCGGCCCCGCCTTCATCATGGCCTCGATATGATGCGAGACGGCGGCGCGGTAGGGGCGCCAATAGCGCGTCAGCCGGCGCTCGATCTCGTCCGCGCTGATCCCGGCGTTGCCCGGAACGATCGCGCCGTCCGACAGCTGCATGACGAGCGTCGGGTCATCCGCGCCGCGATTGGGATCGATGAGCAGGCGCGAAAAATGCGAAAGAACCGCCGGAGCGCCGAGCAATGCCGCAAGCCTGCGCGTCACGGCGGCGGCGCCGATGTCATAGCCGATATGACGCTCAAGCTCGCTTCTTGGAAGGCCGAGGGTTCCATAGGAGTCCGGCAGGGCGTTGGCCGCATGATCGCAGATCAGAAGCACGCCGGCGCCGAGCGGGCCATCGATTTGCTCAATAGCGTCATAGGCGGCGGCCGGCTGTAGGCGAGAGCCTGGCGGATGATCCATATGCAGCTCCATACGGGCGGGAAACAGCGGCGGCCTGAAGCCGCCAGCCCGACAGATATAGCATCCCCGCAGACGCGAATAGTTGACGGGATTGGCGCGCAAGGGCTCATCGAAGCGCTGGCCAATCCGTTGCGGCCGGGCTAGAAGAAGAAAATCCGGCTGGCGGCGCCTTTGCGCCGGTCATGGCCACGTTCAAGGCTCACCTCAAGGCCAGGGCAGGCCGCTTTTAATAGTGGATCGAACCGCGACCTTGACGGCGATGAAACAAGCGATTACTCCCGCCTGCATGGCGCTTGGCGTTTTCTTGGCCGCTTCGACGGCGGCGCGCGCTGATTTTCGTCTATGCAACAATGCAACGAGCCGGGTCAGCGTTTCGCTGGCCTATACGGACGGCGAAATGTGGGTGAGCGAGGGCTGGTGGAATTTGAAGCCCGGCGCTTGCGAAACACTGGTTCGCGGTCCGCTCGCGGCTGAATTCTATTACGTCTATGCGATGGACGAGCGCGGCGGGGAATGGAAGGGCAAAGCTTTCATGTGCACGCGCGACCGCGAGTTCCGCATCCTCGGCCGCGAGGACTGTTATGTCCGCGGCTTCGACCGGACCGGCTTTTTCGAGGTCGATACGGGTAAGGAAGCAAAAAACTGGACGGTTCAGCTGACTGATCCGGCTCCGGCCCGGCCAAATCCTTAAGTTTTCGTTCCGACCTCTTATACGTCTTCGTTTCAATGAGGCTCCCATGCGGCGACTGCGACGGTGCAAGATCATTGCGACCATAGGACCGGCTTCGGCCAATCAGGAGACTCTGTCCGCGCTGTTCGAGGCGGGCGCGGACGTATTCCGCATCAACATGAGCCATGCTTCGCATGATTCGATGCGCGAACAGGTGCGCATGATCCGCGCCGTTCAGCTGGACGCGCGCCGCCCGATCGGCATCCTCCTCGACCTGCAAGGTCCGAAGCTGCGGATCGGCCTGTTCAAGGATCGCGTGGTCAAGCTCGTGAAGGGCGCGACCTTCACGCTGGATTCAAACCCGGAGCCCGGCGATGAGACGCGGGTCTGCCTTCCCCATCCGGAAATTCTGCGCGCGCTCGAGCCCGGCCATACGCTTCTTATCGACGACGGCAAGGTGCGGCTCCACGTCGTCAGCGCCGACAAGGATCACGCGGTCGCGCTCGTCGACGTCGCTGGCGAGATTTCAAATCGCAAGGGCGTGAGCCTGCCCGATACGGAGATTCCGGTTTCTCCGATGACCGATAAGGACAGAGCGGATCTCGAGGCGGGCCTTGAAGCCGGCGTCGATTGGGTCGCTGTCTCTTTCGTGCAACGGCCGGAGGACGTCGCCGAAGTCAAGAAACTCACGCGCGGCCGCGCCTCCGTGATGTCCAAGATCGAAAAGCCGCAGGCGATCGCCAAGCTCGACGAAATCGTCGAGATTTCAGACGGTCTGATGGTGGCGCGCGGCGACCTTGGCGTCGAAATGCCGCTGGAAAAGGTTCCCGGCCTGCAAAAGCGCATCAGCCGCAATGCGCGCCGTCTCGGCAAGCCGGTGGTCGTCGCGACGCAGATGCTGGAGTCGATGATCAATTCGCCGGTGCCGACGCGCGCGGAAGTGTCGGATGTCGCGACCGCCGTGTTCGAGGGCGCGGACGCCGTGATGCTCTCAGCCGAAAGCGCCGCCGGCCATTACCCCGTCGAGGCCGTGGCGACGATGAACAGGATCGCCGAGGAGGTCGAACGCGACGCTTATTACCGCGGCATCATCAATGCGCAGCGCGCAACGCCGGAGGCGACGGGCGCCGACGCCATCGCCGTCGCCGCGCGAAATGTCACCGAAACCCTCGATCTGAAAGCGATCGTCGCCTGGACCTCGTCCGGCGCGACCGCTCTCAGAATTGCGCGCGAACGACCGACCGCGCCAATCCTCGCCTTGACGCCAAATCCTGAAACCGCCGGACGTCTCGCCATCGCCTGGGGCGTCCATGCGGTCGTCACCAAGGATGCGCACGACATCAACGACATGTCCGCGCGGGCGGCGAAATTTGCTTTCCGCGAGGGCTTCGCCAAAGTCGGCGATCGCATCATCATCGTCGCTGGCGTCCCCTTCGGCACGCCGGGCGCGACGAACATGGTCCGCATCGACTTCATCGACGAAGCCGCGACCATCACCGCCGCGCCCAAGATGGAACAGGCGGCGCAGCAGCAGCAATAGTGCGGCGTAAATGCGCCGGAGCCATAGGCCGGTCCGGAGTCGCAGGGCGCAATAAAGTGCGCGATCGACTGAAATCCAGTCGATCGCGCTTTTAAATGTCTGCAGGAAAGCAGAGCGGTTTATAGTTTATCGACAAAGTAAATTGAGTGATTCTTGGCTAAAAGCCACGGTTTAGAGCAGCGCCGTGGTGACGGGTTCGACCTTCACATAAATGTCGGAAGCTTCCGAACCGGAGAGATTGCCGGATAAAACGAACGAGCGTTCTGCGTCCGACATCATGGCGGCGACGGGGAAAACCCAGCTCGAATATCCCTTGTCGCCTTTGAGCTTGACTTCGACGAGAACATTTCCGTCGAGCACTTTCACGTTGCAGTTGAACGGCGCGTCAATCTTGCCGATCCGGATATAGCCGATGACCTTCACGGATGTGAGGGGCTTGACCGTAACCTTTTGAAGAAAATTCCATTTGGATGATTCTGTCGTCGAGAAGCTCTGCTCGGCTGAAAAGCTCACCTCGGCGCTCACTTCGACGTTCGCTTCGCCGACCAGAGGCAATTTCGCCTTCACGCCCGCCTTGGCCCCGACCTTGAGGCCTTCGGTGAATTTGAACGACTGGCCGTCCTGGCGCGAATATTCATAGGAGAAGGTCGCCTCGAGCGGATCGTCAGGCGAGGCGTTGGCGTAGGTCTCCTGATGCGCGATCAGGCTTTTCAGTGACTGCTTGACCTCGCCATAGCTGAAATCAGTGATGAGCAGATCGTAACGATCCTGGTAAAACTCGGTGAGGCCCGTCTCGATGGCCGCGAGGTCCGCAACCCTCTGCGTCGCCCCGATAGAGGTCAAATAGTCGATGGCGCGCTGCATGAGAGTCGCTTGATCGATCGTCTGAAACTTCTTGAACAGGGCCGTGTTGATATCGAGTTCATTCTGCGTCGAAACGTTTCGTATTTGAAAGTTCATGGTCATTTCCTCATCTTTGCGCCGGTGATGGCGTCATTGCCCCGGCTATACATTTGATAGCGGGCGATGAGTGACGGTTGAGTGGGATTTCCCACTCGTCAGAGCTTTGCTCGATGGAGTCTTCAGTCGCGACGCGACGGCGCGCTCATCGCTTCGACGCCTTACGGCTGCATCTGGCGGATCGCGTTTAGCCGCCGAACAGATTGTCGAAGAAATTGCGCTCGCGCGGCGCCGGCCGCGCCTGCGCCGCCTGGCCAGCGTTGGGTATCAGGCCCGGCGGCGCGAACCCATTGTTGCGCGGGCGGGAATCGGCCTGCGCCGCTTGCGCGGGCGCGGCGGATGAGGGATAGGGCGGATAGGCTTGCGCGGCGGGCTGCGAAGGCCATCCGCTCTCCGCCACCGGGGCTGGCGCTGATGGTTCGGCCGGCCAGAAGGGGGCCGGCGCCTGCCACAGGCCGCCCGGCAGCGGCTGCGGCGGAACGCCCTGATGCGCGAAGCGCATATAGCGCGACCAGATCTCGACCGGCAGGTTGCCGCCCGAGGCCTTCCGTGTCGGCGAACTATCGTCATTGCCGAGCCAGACGCCGGTCACGAGATGGCTCGTATAACCGGCGAACCAGGCGTCGCGCCAATCTTGGCTCGTGCCGGTCTTGCCGGCCGCCTGCCAGCCCGGCACCTCGCCCTTGCGCGCCGTGCCGGTCAGCAGCGTCTCCTGCATCATCGTGTTCATCATCGGCAGATAGGCCGGATCGATGACGCGGCCATTGCTCGCGCCTTTGCGCTGATAGAGCAGCTTGCCGGCCGCCGTCTTCACACGGACGATGATGTGCGGCTGCACGCCGATGCCGCCATTGGCGAAGGGCGCATAGGCAGCGACAAGCTCGAGCGGCGAGACCTCCGAGGTGCCAAGCGCGATCGAGGCGTTGGGAGTCAGCTCCGACACGATGCCGAGCCGATGCGCCACCTTGATCACGTTCCTAGCGCCGACTTCGACGCCAAGACGCACCGCGACGGTATTGAGCGAGAGCGACAGGGCCTTGGTCAGCGTCACGGGGCCGAAATACTGGCGCGAGTAATTCTCCGGCTGCCAGCCTCTCACATTGATCGGCGCATCCTCGCGGATGGTCGCGGGGGTCAGGCCTTTTTCGATCGCGGCGAGATAGACGAAGGGCTTGAAGGCCGAGCCCGGCTGGCGCCTGGCCGCGACCGCCCGGTTGAACTGGCTGTCGGCGTAATTGCGCCCCCCGATGAGCGCCTTGATCGCGCCCTCCGGATCCATCGACACCAGCGCGCCCTGTCCGACGCCGAATTTCGCGCCTTTTTGATCGAGCTCCTCGGTCAGCGCCTTTTCGGCGTTCGCCTGCAGGGCCGGGCTGATCGTCGTCGTCACGGCGATGTCCTGATCGACTGCGCCGACCGTATCGTCGAGGACGTCCATGACATAATCGGCGGCGTAATTGACCGAGCCCGCGCCCGCGCCGCGCACGGCCTGCGCCGGGTGGGCGAGGGCGAGCTTGCCCATCGCCTCGGTGATGAAGCCTTCCTGTTCCATCGCCGCGATGACCTGCGCCGCGCGCTCGGTCGCCCCGGCGGGGTTACGGTTCGGCGCCAGCTTGGTTGGCGCCTTCATGAGGCCGGCGAGGACGGCGGCCTCCGCAAGCGTCACATTGCGCGCGCCATGGCCGAAATATTTCTGCGCCGCCGCCTCGACGCCATAGGCGCCCGAGCCGAAATAGACCCGGTTGAGGTAAAGCTCCAGGATCTGGTTCTTGCTGTATTTATGCTCCAGCCAGAGCGCGAGAATGGCCTCCTGGATTTTCCGCGAAACGGTCCGCTCCTGCGTCAAAAACAGGTTTTTGGCGAGCTGCTGCGTCAGCGTCGAGCCGCCCTGCATCGCGCCCCCGGCGGCGTTGCGCGTCACGGCGCGCAAAATGCCGAAGGGATCAATGCCCCAATGCGAATAAAAACGCCGGTCCTCGATCGCGATGAACGCCTTGGGCAGATAGGGCGGCAGATCAGCAAGGCGCACCGAGGCGCCGCCGGTGTCGCCGCGATTGGCGAGCAGCGTCCCGTCGTCGGCCAGAATGGCGATGTTCGGCGGGCGTTTTGGCACTTCGAGCTGGTCGATCGGCGGCAGTTTCGTCGCGTAAAAGGCGACGACGCCCGCCCCCGCGATCGTCGCCCAGACGAGGGCGGTGAAAAACCAGGAGAGCGAGGTCACGAGAAGCGAACGTCGCCGCCTCGCGCTTCGTCGCGATCCGCTGTTTTTCCGGGCCGGGCTCGTGGAAGGGCTTGCGTTCAACTCTGGCCTCTCCCGCGCCGCCTCGAACGTCGGTTCGCGCCGTTCTTTCGTCTCGCGCTTCCTCATTTCGCCGCGCCGCTGGTCCCCAAATGGCGATGACCCGCCGCCGCGCGCGCCTCGATTTTATGCGCTCGCGGCTTAAAGGCAGGTAAAAACCCTTAAAATTCTAGGCGTCGGCGGCGCTCGCGCCGCGCCAGACGCGCGCGGCCACATATGCCGGGCTTTAAGGTCATTCCAAGGCGCGCGCCGGAGCGCCGGGAAGGCGCTGATTTAGCCGTTGATTTCGGCTCTTCGCGCGCGCGGGAGACTTGCGATTTCGCTTAAGCCGCGCCAAAGTCGCGCCCCCGGCGGGAGACTGATGAGCTTGCGCGCGGAATTGAACGAACGGATTGGACGCGCCATGAAAGTCACCCTTGAGCGAGCGGCCTTGTTGAAGTCGCTCGGCCACGTCCATCGCGTGGTGGAGCGCCGCAACACGATTCCCATTCTCTCCAATGTGCTGCTGCAGGCGCGCGGGCAGACGCTTCTTCTCAAGGCGACCGATCTCGATCTCGAAGTGACGGAGAGCCGTCCGGCCGATGTAGGAGCGGCGGGCGGCACCACGCTGCCGGCGCATACGCTCTACGATATTGTGCGAAAGCTTCCCGATGGCGCGCAGGTCTCGCTCGAAACAACGGGGGAAAGCGGCCAGTTGCAGCTGCGTTCGGGACGTTCGCGGTTCAATCTGCAGACTTTGCCGGACAGCGATTTTCCCGATCTCGCGGCCGGCGAGTTCACCCATGACTTCACCCTCGGCGCGGGCGATCTGAAACGGCTGATCGACAAGACGCAATTCGCCATCTCCACCGAGGAAACGCGCTATTATTTGAACGGCATCTTCCTGCATTCGACCGAGTCCGAGGGCGCCACTGTTTTGCGCGCGGTGGCGACGGACGGGCACAGGCTCGCGCGGGTCGAAATTCCCTGCCCGAAGGGGGCTGTCGGCATGCCGGGCGTCATCGTGCCGCGCAAAGCCGTGGCGGAGGTGCAAAAGCTCATCGAGGACGCCTCGCAGGAAATCCGCATCGAGCTGTCGACGACCAAGGTGCGTTTTACTTTTGGCGATGTGGTGTTGACCTCAAAGCTGATCGACGGCACTTTTCCCGATTATGTCCGGGTCATTCCCTCCGGCAACGACAAGCGCCTCATCGTCGACCGCGCGCCTTTCGCCGCGGCCGTCGATCGCGTCTCGACAATCTCGTCCGAGCGCGGACGCGCCGTCAAACTCGCGGTGGCGGACGGCAAGCTCACTCTGTCGGTGACCAACCCGGATTCAGGCTCCGCGCAGGAGGAGTTGGATGTCGATTATGACTCGACGCCGCTCGATATCGGCTTCAACGCCCGCTATCTGCTCGACATAATGGAGCAGCTCGACAGCGACACGGCGCTGTTCAAACTCGCCGATCCCGGCTCGCCGACGCTGGTGGAGGATCGCGACGGCGCAAGCGCGCTCTATGTGCTGATGCCGATGCGCGTGTAGCATTTAGACGCATGCCGCAGGCCGTTTGCGATCGCGAACGGCGCCGCCCGCCTGTCGAGCTTTCAGTCGACCCCGGGGCATATTCCGATCAGATCGGTTCGATCTGATCAGCAACTATATGCTCAAGCTTTTGAATCTGAACCGATTTCTGACCGATCGAATGACTTCATTCGATCGGAAAGCTCTAAGAGTGTCCCGGCGCCGGACGCCTTCGCAATCAGACCCAGCGAAGTGACCGGGCCGGCCCGCTGATCCGGCCTCAGAAATCCATTCCGCCCATTCCGCCCATTCCGCCGCCGCCCGGCATTGCGGGGGCGTCCTTCTTCGGATGTTCGGTGATCGTCGCCTCGGTGGTGACAATCAAGCCCGCGATCGACGCGGCGTCCTGCAGGGCCGTGCGCACGACCTTCGTCGGGTCGATGATGCCGAGCGCAACAAGATCGCCAAATTCGCCCGTCTGCGCATCGTAGCCGTAGCTATAGTCGTTGGCTTCGAGCAGCTTGCCGACCACGACGGCGCCATCGCCGCCGGAATTGTCGACGATCTGCCGCGCGGGAGCCTGTATCGCTTTGCGAACAATATCGACGCCGGTCTTCTGATCGGGATTTTCGACCTTGACCGCGTCGAGGGCAGGGATGGCGCGCAGAAGCGCGACGCCGCCGCCGGGAGAAATGCCTTCCTCGACCGCCGCGCGAGTGGCGTTGAGGGCGTCGTCGACGCGGTCCTTCTTTTCCTTGACCTCGACCTCGGTGGCGCCGCCGACGCGGATCACCGCGACGCCGCCGGCGAGCTTGGCAAGGCGCTCCTGCAGCTTCTCGCGGTCATAGTCCGAGGTGGTCTCTTCAATCTGCGCCTTGATCTGGCCAATGCGCCCCTCTATGTCGGCCTTCGCGCCGGCGCCGTCGATGATCGTCGTTGATTCCTTGTCGATATGCACCCGTTTGGCGCGGCCGAGCATCTGCAGCGTGACGTTCTCGAGCTTGATGCCGATTTCTTCCGAGATCAGCGTCCCGTTGGTCAGGATCGCGATGTCCTCGAGCATGGCCTTGCGGCGGTCGCCGAAGCCCGGCGCCTTCACGGCCGCGACCTTGAGGCCGCCGCGCAGCTTGTTGACGACGAGCGTGGCGAGCGCCTCGCCCTCGATGTCCTCGGCTATGATGAGGAACGGCTTGCCGGTCTGCACGACAGCCTCGAGAATCGGCAGCAGGGCCTGCAGGGAGGACAGCTTCTTCTCATGCACGAGGATGTAGGGGTCTTCGAGCTCGGCGCTCATCTTCTCGGCGTTGGTGATGAAATAGGGCGAGAGATAGCCGCGGTCGAACTGCATGCCTTCGACGATTTCCGTCTCGGTCACGAGGCTCTTGGCCTCCTCGACGGTGATCACCCCTTCATTGCCGACCTTCTGCATCGCCTTGGCGATTTCTTCGCCGATGAACTGATCGCCATTGGCCGAAATTTTGCCGATCTGGGCGATCTCATCGTTCGATGAGACTTTCTTCGAATTCTTCTTGAGGTCGGCGACGATCGCTTCCACCGCGAGATCGATGCCGCGCTTCAGATCCATCGGGTTGAGGCCGGCCGCCACGGCCTTCGCGCCTTCCCGGGCAATCGAGGCCGCGAGCACGGTCGCCGTGGTCGTGCCGTCGCCGGCGTTGTCGTGCTGCCTCGAGGCGACTTCGCGCACGAGCTGGGCGCCGAGGTTCTCGAATTTGTCGGAGAGTTCGATCTCTTTCGCCACCGTCACGCCGTCCTTGGTGATGCGGGGGGCGCCGAAGGACTTCTCGATGACCACGTTGCGGCCTTTCGGGCCGAGCGTGATTTTCACCGCATTGTTGAGAATCTCGACGCCGCGCAGAATGCGATCACGGGCGTCGGTGGAAAAACGGACGTCTTTGGCAGCCATTGTCGTTCGCCTCCTGGCGGGGATAAAACGGGTGCGTGCGCCGCCGGGTTAATCGACGACGCCGAGGATGTCGCTTTCCTTCATGATGAGCAGGTCCTGCCCGTCGATCTTGACCTCTGTGCCCGACCATTTGCCGAAGAGCACCTTGTCTCCGGCCTTCACGTCGAGAGGGATCAGCTTGCCGCTCTCATCGCGCCCGCCCGGGCCGATGGCGATGATTTCGCCTTCCTGCGGCTTCTCCTTGGCGGTGTCGGGAATGATGATCCCGCCCTTGGTTTTCTCTTCGCCCTCGAGGCGCTTGACCACGACCCGATCGTGCAACGGACGGAACGCCATGCCGTTTCCTCCCTGTTTCGGGCCGCCCGGATCGCCACATGGGACAGATCCCGCGGCGGATAGACCAGAAAGCCTCTTTCGCGCTCTCTTGCGTGGAGCGTCAGAACGAACCGGAGATAGAACCGGCCTCGCGGCTTTTCAAGACTCCGGCCGCCATACGCGGACCGCATGGCTGCAAGGGTCATACGCTCATCGGATCAGGACTCAAATCGGAAAGATTCATCCGGCCGGCCCCTCACAGCGTTGCGCCGGCTCAGTTGCTCGCCTTGTGGCAGAACGCCGTCGGCAAGCTCATCAAGCTCATCTTGTCGGTGACGGCGCAACCGCGCTCTATGTGCTGATGCCGATGCGGGTGTGAGATGGCTTGAGGTCGGCTTGGGAGGCCTATTGCTCGTCCCGCAAAATTTGCGTCAGCAGCTCCTTGCCGCCTTCAATGGATTCGTCGCCGCGAAAGCGAGAGATTTCGAGATGATCATCCTCGAAAATGTCGATCTCCATCCTTTCGCCGACAAGCGTAACCGACAAAGTTATGGTGTCCGGGCGCGTCCGCATGATGAAGAAATGCAGGCGTGCGGCTTCCAGGGCCTTCATGGTTTCAAAAACGGCGGAAGACATTTGTATCTCTTTAGAGGTGGTCGCGAGGCCGTGACGATACATGGAGCAATCCATGTGGGATCGTGGCCTGACTCGCGATCGAGCAAGTCACACAATCCCCAAAAACAGCACCAGCGCGCGATTGACGCGCAGGAGCAGGGCGTCGTCGGCTTGGCCGATCACGTCGCCGATTTTGGAGATGGGAACGACGGTGAGTTTGTCGATCGCGATTTGAGAAATCTCTCGCAGTCCATTTCGGGGAGAAGGCGCGACTTCCAACCGGAACAGATCCGCGTCGTCGCGAAGCGTCGTCGTCAGGGGGCAAATGACGGCGAACGGCAGTTCGGCGAAAAGATCGCTTTGCACGACGAGCGCGGCGCGCGGCTTGCCGTAATCGCCCGATGTCGCAACGACCACGAATTGGCCGCGCTTCATTACGGCTCGGGCCATTCATAGACGCCGGCGACAAAGCGCATGATCTCATCGCCAGCCGGATCACTGGCGGCGACGGCGAGCGCCTGAGCGCGGCATTTTGCGGCAAAATCGGGGGCGCGGCTGTCCGGCGCCCATATTTGCACGGGGCGCAGACCTGCCGCCCGCATCCTCTGGCGATAACTCGCCATGCGCTTTTGCGGCGGCGCTGGACTTAACTGCCTCGGTCGACGCGGCATCCTGAGAACCTCTGATTTTGCGTAACATGTTACATTAAGCGGCGAAACGTGTCACGATCCTTTTCAACTCGCGTCCTAACCTGCCGGCCGGGCGGTTGACGCATCGCTGCCCGGCAGGCATTGAAGCGCACGCATCAACGCCGTAGCGCGTCCCCGCGCCGGAGCCAAAACATCAAATGCCCAAAATCAATGGAAACCAGATTGCGCCGGGCGCCGTCATCGAGCATGACGGCGGGCTTTGGGTCGCGGTCAAGACCAACGCCGTAAAACCCGGCAAGGGCGGCGCCTTCAATCAGGTGGAGCTCAAAAACCTGATCGACGGCCGCAAGCTGAACGAGCGTTTCCGCGCCGACGAGACCGTTGAGGCGATCGACCTTGAGCTCAAGGATTTCAGTTATTTATATGCTGAGGGCGAAAACCTCGTGTTCATGGACCTTGAAAGCTATGAGCAGATCGAACTCGCCAAGGACTGGATCGGCGAGCGCGCCGCCTTTTTGCAGGACGGCATGAAGGTCACGCTTCAGATGCATGAGGCGCGCCCGATCTCGATCCGGCTGCCGGCCTATGTCACCTTGCAGATCGTCGAGGCGGACCCGGTCGTGCGCGGCCAGACGGCGGCCTCGTCCTATAAATCCGCCGTGCTCGAAAATGGCCTGCGTGTGCTGGTGCCGCCCTTCATCGCGAGCGGCGAAAAAATCGTCGTCGACACCAATGAAGTCACTTACATGCGCAGGGCTGACGAGAAATGATCCGATCCGCTCTTATGAATGTGATGACCGCCGCCGCCCTCAAGGCGGGGCGCGGCCTGAAGCGCGACTTCGGCGAGGTCGAGAATCTGCAGGTCTCGGTCAAGGGGCCGGGCGATTTCGTCACCGCCGCCGACAAGCGCGCCGAAAAAGTGCTCTATGAGGAACTGGCGAAAGCCCGCCCCGGCTATGGCTTTATCCTCGAGGAAAGCGGCGAGATCGAAGGGTCGGACAAGAGCCACACCTGGATCATCGACCCGCTCGACGGCACCACCAATTTTCTGCACGGCCTGCCGATCTTCGGCATTTCGATCGGGCTTGTGCGGGAAGGCCAGATCGTCGCCGGCCTCGTCTATAATCCGGCCAATGACGATATGTTCATCGCCGAAAAAGGGCAGGGCGCTTATCTCAACAACCGGCGCCTGCGCGTCGCCGCGCGCCGGGACCTTTCCGATGCGCTGATCGGCTGCGGCGTGCCGCATCTGGGCAAGGCGGACGGCCACGCGCAATTCAAGACGGAACTCGCCGCCGTCATGGCGAAGGCCGGCAACGTCCGCCGTCTCGGCTCGGCGGCGCTGGATCTCTGCTATGTCGCCGCCGGCAATTATGACGGCTTCTGGGAGCGCGGGCTGAAGTCCTGGGACATGGCCGCCGGGATCATCATGATCAAGGAGGCGGGCGGCTTCGTCACCGACGCCGACGGCGGCGTGGACATGCTGGGCAAGGGCTCGGTCTGCGCCGGCAATGACGTGATCCAGCGCGCTTTGCTGGCGCTGATCAAGCAGGCGTGAGCTTTACGGGCAGAAACATTAATTTCGCGCGGCGCAGCTCGACGAAACAAAAAAGCTCCTTACATCTATGTCGTCACCGGCCCCTTTCGTTGCGGCGTCCGGCGAACAGGGAGCTTTGAAGATGAGCCCAGACATGGGAAAGCCTTTTGATCCCGGCTTCAATCGGTCGAGCGCCGCCGCGGCGCGGCGCTCTTGCGGCGGACGCAGCTGGAGGCCGCTGGAAATAGCGGCGATGGTGGCCGGCTTCGCACTCTATTGGCCGCTCGGACTTGCCGTTATCGCCTGGAAGTTCTGGCAGAAGAAAAGCGGCTATGAGGGGGACCTTTTCTCCTTCACGCGCGAAAAATGGGAAGGCGCCTCCAATTGGAGCTTTGGCGCCTGCGCCTCTCAAGGGCGGGGCTTTGCCGCGCGCAGCTGGCGCAATGCCGGGTTTGGCTCCAGCGGCAACCGCGCTTTCGATGAATGGCGCGAGGGCGAACTCGCCCGCCTCGAAGAGGAGCGCCGCAAACTCGTCGCCGCCGAGCGCGAATTCGCGGAGTTTCTTGAGAACCTCCGGCATGCGCGCGATCGCGAGGAGTTCGACCGCTTCATGCAGGAGCGGCGCAACCAGCAAGGCACGACTTCGATCTGAATTTAAGGCGCCCTTCGCGGCGCCTTCTTTTTGCGCGGGGGCTTTCTATTCGGAAGGCCCGCGCCGCAGCTTTTTGGTTTCGCCGCGCTGCACCTTCGTGTCGACGCGGCGTCTTTTCGCCGCAAGACTGGGACGCGTCTTGACGCGGAATTTCGGCCTCTCCGCCGCCGCGGCGATCAGCGCGACAAGCCGCGCGATGGCGTCCTTGCGGTTCAGCTCCTGCGAGCGGAAATTTTGCGCAAAGATCACGATCGCGCCGTCCTTCGTGGCGCGCGCCCCGGCAAGCCGCAGCAGGCGGCGCTTGACGGTGGGTTCGAGCGAGGGCGAGTTCTCGACGTCAAAACGCAGCTGCGCTGCCGTCTCGACCTTATTGACATTCTGTCCGCCGGGGCCGCTCGACCGCACGAAGGTCAGGCCGATTTCGGCCTCGTCGATCGAGACATGCGGCGTTGCTTCGATCCGCGCCACGGCTTCTCTCCTTAGGCTTGCGCCGCGATCAATTCAGCATCCGTTAACCGCGATGCTTTAGCACCGCTTAAAGATTCGCGCTCATCTTTACGCGATGGCGCGTCGCATCTTGCCATTTGTCCTCATCGGGGCGCTCTTTGGAACGCTGGCGGGCTGCTCCAATTACGTTGGGGCGCGACGCCCGCCTTGGCGCGCGCAGGCGGAAAACGCCTGTTTCGCGCAAAGACCGTTCCAGCTCTCGGCCTATGTCCAGCCGGCGCGCGAAATCGACGGTCCCGGCATTTGCGGCCTGACGCGGCCGTTAAGGGTGACGGCCCTCGAGGATGGCGCAGTCGGCTTCAACGCCCCCTATACGCTCGATTGCCCAATGGTCGCGGCGCTGAATGAATGGCTGCGCGATGTGGTGCAGCCGACGGCCGAGGCGCGTTTCGGGCAAAGGGTGGTCGAAATCATCGGCATGGGCGCCTATAGCTGCCGCGGCATGAACGGCATTCCCGGCGCGCGCATCTCAGAACATGCTTTCGGCAACGCCATCGACGTCGGCGGATTCCGCCTCGCCGACGGCCGCGAGATTTCGATCGTGCGCGACTGGACACGCGGCGACGATCAGACCCGCGCCTTTTTGCAGGATGTCCATATGGGCGCCTGCGCGCATTTCACCACGGTGCTGGGGCCAGGCGCCAATGTGTTCCACTACAATCACATCCATGTCGATCTCGCCATGCATGGCAATTCGTCGACCGGCCTGCGGCGGATCTGCAAGCCCCTCCTGCGGCCAAACCCGACGCCGGCGCTGCCTCCGGACGGCCTGCCGGATGCGCCGGATCTCGACGAAGAGATCGATACGGCGCAGAACAAGGTCTTGAAAGATGACGCTCGCGCCTTGCAAAGCGATATTTTGCAGGTGGGACCGGGGCCGGGTCCGACGGCGCGCATTCCGGATCAGTATTTTACCTCGGCGATGAAGCCGCCGGCTCCAATTCCGATGACGCGTCCCTCAACGGTGAGAGCCTACGCGCCAGCGCCCGCGCCGCTCCCAGCCGCCTCGGTTCCGGAGGGAAGCCCGTCCGAGTGGGATCTGACATCCTCGATTCCACAGCGGCGCTGACTGGCGCAATCGCGCCGGCGGCGCCCGCGAGAGACGGAACCGGGTCGATGCTCGTGCGTTCCGGCGGTGATTCCATCAGAAGGAGTTACAGTCATGAAGCCATTATTCGTCGGTATAGGCGCCGTTGTATTTGTCTTAGGCGCAGCTTTTGCGCAGGACACGACAGTTATTCAAAAAGACGGTCCAGACGCGGACAGGACGATAATTCAGCATCGTAGCGCGGATGACGACGCCAACGATCGGGTATACACCCGCGGCGACGCCGGATGTTCGAGCAAAACTGTCACGAAGAGTGACGAAAACGGTGACAGCGTCTCGAAGACCAAATCGAATTGCTGAACGAACGCAGATTTATTTTTATGATAAGAGGTCCCAATGTCATCTCATAAACTGATTATTTGCGCCTTCGCGGCGGCAACGCTCTCCACGGGAGCGGCCCAGGCGCAAGGGCTCGTCCGGGGCGCCGAACATGGAGCTGAGCAGGGCGGCGACGCCGCAGGTCCGGTCGGGGCCGTCGTTGGCGGCGCTGTTGGCGCGGCGACGGGCGTCGTTGGCGGCATTCTGGGCGTCGACGATCGGCCGCGCTTCCGCACCTATGTGGAGCATGAGCGTGTGCCATCGTATCGCTACGACGACGATGTGCGCGTCGGCGCCGTTCTTCCAGAGGAGGGCGTCACCTATTACGGTGTCCCGGCTGAGTATCACGTAAGAGGATACCGGTACACAGTCGTCAATGGCCGGCCGGTTCTGGTCGACCCGCGGACGCGCCGTGTCGTCGAGGTGATCGACTAGCTCGCAGCTATCCGGATACGGCCGGCGTTCGAGAGGATCGCCGCCACCAGCGCATTGGCGGCGTCGTTCCCGGCGCCGCCTCCGACGACGACGAATTCGATTTGTCCGAGGGGCGGCAGATGACGGGACGCGCTGAGCGGACCAAGCCCCTGCGGTATCAGCCGTGTGGAGTGTGCGGCGACGCCGAGCCCTGCGAGCGCCGCGGCCCTGATCCCGCTGAGGCTATCGCTGGTGCAGACGACGCGCCAGGATTGTTTGGCAATTTCGAGAGCCTCGAGAGCTCTCGCGCGGGTGATGCTCGGCGGCGGAAAAAGAATGAGCGGCAGCGGCGCATCTGCGGCCAGATGAAGCCCGGGGCGGCCGATCCAGGCAAGATCCTCGCGCCAGGCTGAGCGGCCGCGCTCGTCGCCTCGCCGCCGCTTGACGAAGATGAGATCGAGATCGCCCGCGTCATAGCGTTCATAAAGGATGCCGCTGAGGCCGACCGTGAGTTCAAGATCGACCGCGTTATGCTTTTTTGTGAATTCCGCGAGCACGTCGGGCAGGGCGGAAAAGACGAAATCCTCGGAGGCGCCGAAGCGGATATGCCCGCGGAGAATGGAGCCGGTCAGAACTGCCTCGATGCGCGCATTCGCCTCCAGCGCCTGCCGCGCAAAAGGCAGGACCGCATCTCCGTCTGGCGTGAGCGCGACAGAATGCGTATCCCGCGACAGCAGGCGGCGGTCTGTTCTCTGCTCGAGCCGCGATATATGTTGGCTGACAGTCGATTGACTGACGCCCAACTGCTGAGCCGCCAAAGTGAAGCTCTTGGTCTCGGCAACGGCGACGAGGCTGCGCAGAAGAACGGGATCAATCAGGTCACGCATGCTGATTTCTGAGGCCGGTTATTGCGATATTGAAATACTATTATTTAATTTATCATATATCGTCATAACGAAGGCCGTGCTAGATAAAATGATGGGTTTAGCCAGGGTTTCGAGATGATCGGCCGCAAAATTCTGTCTCGTTTTGGGATTGATCCCTATCTGCTCATGTTGATCGGAACGGTGGCGCTCGCAGCGGCGATCCCGGCGCGCGGCATCGGCGCGGAGGCGATGCATTATGCGGTTTACGGCGTCGTCGCGCTGCTGTTCTTTCTTTACGGCGCGCGACTGTCGCCGGAGGCGGTGGCGGAGGGCCTCACGCACTGGCGGCTGCAGTCGCTGGTTTTCAGCTCAACCTTCATCCTTTTCCCGCTGATCGGACTGGCGGTCGTAGCGGTGGCGCGTCCGTGGCTGCCGGCCGATCTCGCGATCGGGCTCATGTATGTCTGCGTCCTCCCGTCGACGATCCAGTCGTCGATCGCCTTTACGTCAATCGCGCGGGGCAATGTGCCGGCGGCGCTGTGCAGTGCTTCCGCCTCCAATCTCTTCGGCATCGTTATGACGCCGGCTCTCGTCGCTTTCCTTTTGAGTTCGCACGGTCCGGGCTTCAGCCTTGCGGCGCTGGAAGACGTCGCATTGCAACTCCTTCTGCCGTTCGCGGCGGGACAGTTTCTGCGCCCCTGGATCGGCCGATGGCTGAGCGCGCACAAGAGCCTAACGTCTGTCGTCGATCGCGGGTCAATCCTGTTGATCGTCTATGCCGCCTTTAGCGAAGGCATGGTGGCGGGAGTCTGGTCGCAGCTGAGCTGGCAGAGCCTCGCGCTCGTTCTGGCGCTCGATCTTTTGATTCTTTTCGCAGTGCTGCTGATCACGACCCTCGCCAGCCGCCGCCTTGGTTTTTCGAAAGAGGACGAGATCGCCATTGTTTTCTGCGGCTCAAAAAAGAGCATGGCGAGCGGCATTCCGATGGCGAACATCCTGTTTCCCGGCCAGGCGCTCGGCCTTCTCGTGTTGCCTTTGATGCTGTTCCATCAGGTCCAACTCTTCGCCTGTGCGATTCTTGCCCAGCGTTATGCGCGGCGTTTGACGCCAGGGGAGACGGCGGCGCATCCACAGAACGACAGGGCGCCCTATGCGCGGCCGGGCGGCGGGGATGCTTTGGCGGCGGAATGAACACGTCGCCCGCTCCGGCGAAGGCGGCATAACATTCAGTGCGAGCGGCCAGCGACGGTCGCTCCCGGCGCTTCGATCAACTGGTGCTGCAAGAAGGATTGGTTGCGGGGGGGCAGGATTTGAACCTGCGGCTTTCAGGTTATGAGTATGAGGGTCTTTGTGTCATCGGCGTTGGTGTTTGTGCCCTGGCGTCCCCAAGCTATTGAAGTCACACTGGAATTGTCCTAGGTAGTTGAGTTTTCAACAACAAAAGTCTCGCGAAATGAGGCGACCTGATAACCGGTGCCACCGCTGCGTTAATCGCGGTGCCGACCGATTGCGTCGCCCAGCGCCTTCCTCAACGGATCGAGCCAGGGATCGTAGTTCCGCCACTGGGAGATTCCTTCACGGAAGAGCGGCTGGCGCACCTGTTCCGAGCTGGGGGTGTTTATCGCGCGCCGGCTGCGGTGAAACGCCAGACATGCCGGGTCGTATTCGAGTCCGCAATGGGCAAGAATCCGGCGCACGCTGGCGCCGAGGTCCTCGACCAGGTCCTCGTAGCTGACCCGAAGCACCCGTCCCGGCAGGACACGATCCCAGTGACGCATCAGCTCCAGATACGTCCGGTAATACCGTGCGATCTCCTCGATTCCGTAGCAGAACTCCTGCCCTCTCGCATAGAGCTGCTTTAGGTTGCTGACGCAGCAGGCCATCGGCTCGCGCCGGATGTCGATGATCGTTGCATTCGGCAGCATCAGGTGGATGAGGCCGATATGCCGGAAATTGTTCGGCATCTTGTCGATGAAACGCGGCCGCCCCCGCCGATAGACACGAGTCTCGTCCAGGTAGCGCCGCCCGAGGCGCTCGAATAGGAGCGGGTCCAGGCCCGGCAGCAGGTCCGGGTAGCGCGCACCGCCGCCGTTTGATCCCTGTCCTTGGAATTCCGAAATGATGCGAGGGATGTCGTGCAATTCCTGCGTGCCATCGACGTCCGGGTGCGAGGCCAGGATCTGCTCGAGCAGCGTCGAGCCCGAGCGCGGCAGCCCGACGATGAAGATCGGGTCGCGAGCAGCTGCGCCGGCGCCGGTGCGGGCGGCGAAGAATTCCTCGCTGCACACCTCGAGCAGGCGGCGGGCGGCGCCCTCTATCGCCTCGGGACGGTAGCTGCTCTTCGCCCGCACAAGCGAATTGCCGCGGTCGTAAAATGCCCAAGACCCGCCGTAGTCGCCCCGATCTTCCAGCGCCTTTCCGAGCGCGAAGCAAAGGTGCGCGCGATCCGGCAGTCCGGGGCGAGATAGCGCCTCAAGGCCCCGCATGCGAGCGACCTCGTCGTCGCTGAACCGATAGGTTTTTAGGTTGGCGAGGCTCCAATAGGCGTCGCCGATATCGGCCTCGACGCCGGTCGCATCCTTATAGGCGCGCACGGCCTCCTCTGCCCGGCCGAGCGCTTTCAGCGAGTGGCCCAGCACGATCCGCAGGTGATTGCGCTGCGGCGTCTGCGAGAGCAGCTCGCTGAAGATTGAGATCGCCTCGTCGTGGCGTCCGAGGCCCGCGAGTATGGTGGCGCGAAGAAATCGGGCCTCAGGGTCGGAGGGCTCGGTTCGCAGCCGGTGCTCGGCCTGCTCCAGCGCCGCCTGATATTTCTGGCGCTCTATTAGAATGCGGACGTAATCGAGACGCGCGTCGGCGTAACCCGGCGCTGCGTCGACCACCTCGCGAAAAAGCTCCTCGGCCCGATCCGTCGCGCCGCGTCGTTGCGCGATCCGCCCGAGCAGGCGCAGCGCCTCGACATGCCTTCCCTCTCTGGCGATGTGACTTGTCAGAAGATTTTCCGCCGCGGCAAGCTCGCCGTCGCAGAACCGGGCGCCCGCCTCGACGATCGCGGGCGGCAGCTCCTGCAGCTTCGCCAGGCGCTGCGCCGCGACGCTCGCCCTCTGCGGCTCGCCGGCCGCGCTCAGCAGTCGCTCAAGCATCCCCCAGCTCGGCGTCAGGGCCGGATTCAGCGCGACCGCGCGTTCGAATGACGCGATGGCGCGCGAGGGGTCGTCCAGCGCCGCGAGGCAATGGCCGCGCTCTTGAAAAAGGAGGCTGTAGTTCGGATGCGCCCGCTCAAGCGCGTCCAGCGTCGCGAGTGCATCCTTCGCCTGACCGAGCAGCCGCTGGTTCAGCGCGGCCCAGTACAGCGCGGCCCGTTGCGATGGCGCGCGCCGCAGCAGCGCGCTGGCCGCCGCCAGCGCCTCGGCGTGCCGACGCCCTCGCGTGAGTTCCTCGATGCGGCGCAACTCGCTGGCGGCGGCGTCCGCCTCGGATTCGCGGTGATAAAGCTCAGTCACAGTTCTTTTGCTTTAGCTTCATCAGCCAGCAATGACCAGTTTCTATGCAGGCCGCGGTGGTTGGACATTGGGGAGGCTGCGAGTCGGCCCGGAGTCTATCCATCACGTATGCAACGTTACTCACGGGGGGACCTCATCCGATGAACAATACCGATCGCCGTAAGTTCCTGCAAATGCTGGGCACAGGCGCCATGACCAGCACGCTCGGCTCGAGCGTCACGAAGGCGCTTGCAATCCCGGCCAACAACCGCACGGGCACCATCAAGGACATCGAGCATATCGTGATCCTGATGCAGGAGAACCGTCCGTTCGACCATCACTTCGGCACGCTGCGCGGCGTGCGCGGCTTTGCTGATCCGCGCGCGGTCCAGATCAATCTGCCGCTTCAGTCGGGCGGCGCCGTCAAGGCCTCGGTGTTCTTGCAGCCGGCGGGCCCGGCCAACGTCAGCGCCGGCTTCAGCGTGCCGGCCAATTACGGCAATCTGGGCGGCCCGGCGAATGGCGTTCCCGTGATCCCGCCGTTCCGGATTGATCCCTCAAAAATCAGCCCCGGGCTCACGAGCCTCGGCTTCACCTACATCGGCGGCACCGACCACGGCTGGGGCGGCACGCACCTCGCCTGGAACTCTGGGCAATACGACAGCTGGGCGATCCAGAAGGGCCCGCTGGCGATGTCCTACTTCACGCGCGCCGACATTCCCTATCACTACGCGCTGGCCGACGCTTTCACCGTGCTCGACAACTACTATTCCTCGATCATGGGCCCGACCAATCCCAATCGTTGCTACCTATGGACCGGCTGCGTCGGAAACGTCAGCTATCTCGGCGCGAAGGGCACAGACGGCCATGGCGCGGGCCCGATCACCAGCAACGGCGTCAGCCCGCTCGGCAATTATCTGGCCTGGGAGACGTTGCCCGAGGTGCTGGACAAGGCGGGCGTGACCTGGCGGATTTATCAGGACATTGCAGGCGCCCCCTTCGCGCCGGACTTCGGCGACGGCTCGTCCGCCAGCAATTTCGACGGCACCTACACCGACAATGCGCTGCTCTATTTCGCCCAATATGCAGCATCGAGCCCCGGAACTTCGCTGTTCGACAACGCCTGCACCGGGACGGCGCTGTCCTCCACCCAACCTCCAGCAAGCGCCCCGGCCTCGGCCTGGGAGACTTGGGCCGAGAGCCTGTTCCAACATTTCAAGGACGACGTGAAGAACGGCACGCTGCCCCAGGTCTCCTGGCTGATCGCGCCGGCCGGATATACCGAGCACTCCTCCGCCCCGGTCAACTATGGCGCCTGGTACATCTCGCAGGTGCTCGAGACCCTGGTGTCGAAGCCGGAGTTGTTCAGCAAGACTGCCTTCATCGTCAACTATGACGAAGCCGACGGCAGCTTCGACCACCTCGTTCAGCCCTCGCCGCCGGCGACGCCCTCTTTCCCCGCTGCGCCCGAACTCGGCGGGTCGACGGTCGACTACCGCCTCGAGATCGTCACGACCTCGACGCCGAACGCCCCGATCGGCCTTGGCACCCGCGTGCCGTGCCTCGTGATCTCGCCTTGGAGCAAGGGCGGCTATGTGAACTCGCAGGTCTTCGATCACACCTCGGTGATCCAGTTCATCGAGAAGCGTTTCGGGGTCTATGAGCGCAACCTCTCGCCGTGGCGCCGCGCCGTCTGCGGCGACCTGACGTCCGCGTTCAACTTCAAGAACCCGAACGACAAGCCGGTCGATCTGCCGTCCACCAAGACCTTCCTGCCTCCAGTCGGAGAGCTGTCCGGCGCCGTCAATCCGCCGAGCGTCAGTCCTACGGCGAAGAATGTGATCATCGGCGTGCCGCCGCAGGAAAAGGGCGTCCGCCCGGCGCGCGCCTTGCCCTATGAGCTGAACGTCCACAGCACGGTCCGCGCTTCTAGCAACACGGTCGAACTGCGTTTTGTCAACAGCGGCAGCGCGGGCGCAGTATTCCACGTGCGCTCTGGCAAAACCACCGATCCGGTCCGGTACTACACGGTCGAGGCTGGCAAGCAGCTGTCGGGAACCTGGACCGTCTCTGGCTCTTACGACCTGACCGTCTACGGCCCGAACGGGTTCACACGCTACTTTAAGGGCAGCGTTGCCTTGGGCGCCGTTGCGGTCGATGTCCATTTCGAACACGAACACGAACACGAACACGGATTCGAATGGCGATCCGACGACAACGGCTCGTTCTCACTGTCGGTCCGGAATGCTGGCGCGCGGAAGGCTAGCGTGACATTGCTTGATGCGTACACGGGCGAGAAGATCCACCGCGTGCTTCCTCCAGAGGGGCAAGCCGAAACCCAGTTGTCGCTTGAGCGGTTCCAAGGCTGGTACGACGTGGTCGTCACGGTCGCGGAGGACCCGAGCTTCGAGCGTCGCCTGGCCGGGCATGTCGAGACCGGACGCGATAGCATGTCGGATCCGGCGATGGGCGGTCTGGTGACCCTGAAGGCCTGAGAACAGGCTCCTCGTCGCGCAAGCTCTTGGAAAGCGAGGAACGGCCGTGCCTGTGGGCACGGCCGTCCATGGGGATGCTGCACAACAAGCACTAAGCGCATTCAAGGAGAACAATCTTCAACCATCGTCGAAAGCTGACAGACACTCATTAAATTGTTCGTCATGTTCCAGCCGCGACGCGGCGCTCTCGATGGCATCCGCGCAACGCCGTTGTCAGTTGTGGCTTACGGAGCAAATTAAAAGCAGTCCCCATCGCTCGACGCCAAAAATGGAGATGTGGGAACAGGCCCGCGGGCAATTCCCCGGATTGAGCCGCCGAGGATTTGATGCTGCGTGGGCGGAAAGCGTGTGCGCGACAGGGGCGACGAAATGGTCCCAACCGGGGCGAAAGAAGACGCCGCCAGATAGAGAAAATCGAATCGCCGCATTAATCGCGCCGCATTTTTGGCCTGTCAACGCGTGTCATCTCTCGGTTGTTCCGGAACGGTCCGGATCAGCCACGGAGATGGCTCTCATGACCAATAATACCCCCCTTCTCACGCCGCTGCAGGCAGCAGCAACCGCTTCGCGATTTCCTGAATTGCCGCAATGGCCGGGGCGTTCCTCCGCGCCCAAAGCCGACTCAAAAGATGGTCCGGCACGAACTCGTCGTACTTGGCGCGGCGGAGGCCACGCGCATTCTCTTCTATCCGCGCCAGATCCTCCGGGGTGGATGCGGCGAGTTTGGCCAAGGCGCGCCCGGCTTCATCCATTCCGACGCCGGGGAGGCGCACCGAAAGGTCGTTCGCCTCCGCCCGCCATCGCGGTTCGGAGCCTGTCGGCCAAGCCGAGCGGCAGGACGGGACCGGATGTCTCTGCGGCTCCTAGGTCCGCAAGGCGGCTTCGCTCACTGCCGCCGCCGCGCTAGTCTGTCGCATAAGGGCCAATGTGGAACCCACTCCTGCGTACATAACGCTTCGAGGACATATCGTGCCTATGCCTTACGACGAAGAACTTTGCGGCGCGCCACTCGGCAACGCCTCCGACTTCAGACCCCTATGACGGGCGCGCGCGGTCTGCGCACTTTCAGGGTGGCGTGGTGGCGACAGGGTGGCGACATTCGCCAAAAGCAGCAAAGCCGCCCACGTGGGCGGCTTCCTGAAAGTCTCATCAAATCCGGTATTTAGTTTGGTTGCGGGGGCAGGATTTGAACCTGCGGCCTTCAGGTTATGAGCCTGACGAGCTACCGGGCTGCTCCACCCCGCGCCGACGGTGTAGCAGTGTCGATCGTGAATTGGAAGCGTTTATATCGCTTTGATGACGCGCTTCCGACATCGCCGCCGCGACGGCCTACCAGGCGCGCGGATGCAGCCTGCGTTTCCATTGCTGGCCGGGAGGCAAGGAAATGGCGTCCTCGCGGTTGCGGCGGGAGAAGCTCCGGGCGCGGACGGCGCGCGGCTTCTCCGTCGCGAACGCAGAGCTTGTTTCCGATTTCTCGGGGCCGGCAAGCGTCGGCGCTGGCCTTGCGCTCTTCGAGGCGGCAATTGAGGACGCGCGTTCGTGCTTGACGCGGCTTTTCCGGACGGGCGCCGAGGCGGTTTCGATTGCGCCACGTTTCATCGCAGCATCGGCGCTTTCGACGCGGTCAGCCTTCGGCTGTGCTTTCGGTCGTTCCGCAAGCGTCTTCCGCGTGCGGTTCTGACGCGCTGTCGCCGTCGGCGCGACGTGCTCTTCAGCCGCCTCGATCGCGGGGTTTTGATCAATGAGACTCGGCAAAATCCGCGGCCCCGGGCGGTTGTCTGGAGCCTGACGATGGGGCGCTTCAGCGGTCCGTCTGGGGCCAAATATCTGTTCGGCTTCTTTCAAGACCGAATCAGAGACGGAGCGATACGCCTGCTTGTCTGTTTGCAAAAAAGATGGGACGGCAAAATCAGAATCAGGTTCGGCATGGGAAAAAAGATCGGTCCTGGCGAAAAGCGGGGGGGCGGAACGGCCCGAGCCTGCTTTGTCCTTGCCAATGAAGTCGGCCGAGGAAGCCGCGGGCGAGGACGAGAGAGAGCGGCGAGAGCGTTTAATCTCGACCGCAAAGGGTTTCGGCGGATGTTTCATTTATTGTCCATAAGTACTGCAGGCGCGCAAATGTGCAAATGTTAAGCAGAAGCAAGGAGCGGTTTTCTGCAGGCGGCCAATAGGCTCTACAGGAAGCCGCGAGTGTCCGATCGATTCTGCGAGGATGCGCCGTATCGAGTAGTGACAAATTTCGAAGTTTTCGAATGTCCTACCGGGAATCACTATAACTTCCATGCCTACCATTGCAAGGCGCGGCTTGCAATTCTGTAACTTCCCAAGGTCTGCTGCCGATTGATTGCTCTAGGATGGCCGCGCTTGAGCATTTCCCAATCAGAACGGTTCGATCTGATTGACAAGAATGTGCTCAAGCTTCTGAAACTAGAGCGATTTCTGATCGATCGAACGAGTCCATCCGATCGGAATGCGCTCTCGAGGCGAAAGCAATCCTCTCTTCGCGCCTCTTCGCGAGTGTTGCAAAGATTACGGTAATTGCAAGGCTAAAGTGCATGGAATGCCCGCTTTGTGATCCGTCGCCGCCCTGACAGGCGCCGCGTCCGCCAACCAAATCCGCAACCGAAGTCCATGGCGATCGTCTTTCAAACAATTCGAAAACAAAAAAATCTCAGAAAAATGTAAGTATGCGTTTAACTGATAAAATAGAACTCGGAAAACGGTTACGAAATATAGAATAGAATATAAGTATATTTTATACAAAAATCCATAAAATAATCTCGTTGTCGATCATTTATTCAAAAATGTCGTGTGATAAGCAATATTGAAAGCGCATCAGACGCTGAGAAAGCCTTGCTCGCCTTGCGTCGCGGAGGCTCGATTCCAAGCAATGATCCATGGCGGCGGACCAGGCTTCGGTCCAACGCATCCCTGTGCGCATAGGTTCCAACGGCAACTTTCCGAGGACAGCATGACGTTAGCCAATTTGAGTATCGGACGAAAGCTGAGCGTTGGCTTTGCTTGCGTTCTTGTCGCCGTCGCCGTGATGAGCGTGGCTCTTTTCACGACATTCAGGTCACTGAACGCGGCGGCCGAGGTCAACTCGACCTCATACCGGGTCGTCGACGAAATCGATCTGGCGAGCGACGCTCTGCGCGAACAATCACGCGATTCTCTTCGCTACATGCTGATGAGAAATGAGCGTTTCGCCATGATGTACGACGATGCTGTCAAAGCCTTCGCCGACCATTTGGCGAAGGCCCGCAAGGACAGCGCAGGGCATCCCGACATTCTGGCTCTTCTCGAAAAAGTCGAAGCGGCGGGAAATCTCTTTCGTCACGACGTCGGCGATCCGGCGATGCGTCTTGTTCGCGAAAATCCGACGGCCGATCTTGCGATAAAATTTGTGAATTCAGATCGCACCATCGAAATCCTCGACGCATTCAAGGCAATGGCGACCGACGTCCGAGAAAAAGTAAATCTATGGTCTGAGGAAGCGCAGGTCCGGTTCGACGCGCTGATGGCTGCCCTCAATCAAATGCTTATCGTCGGCGGCGCGGCGGCGGTTTTGACCGCGTTGGGCGTCGGTTGGTGGATGAGCCGCATCATCGCTGAGCCAGTGACCTTGATGACGGGCGTCATGAACAGGCTGGCTGGGGGCGACCATTCGGTCGAGATTCCGGGTCTCGATCGCAAGGACGAAGTCGGCCTGATGGCAGGGGCGGTGCAGGCGTTCAAGAACGCGGCGATCGCCAAAGTCAAGAGAGACGCCGCGGAGGCGGAATCGATCAAGGTCTGGCAGAAGGAAGAGGAAGAGCGGACCGCCAAAGCCGCCGAAGAGGCGCGTCACGATCACATCGCGATACAGTCGCTCGCCGATGGTCTTGACCGGCTCGCCAAGGGCGACCTCGTCTATCGCATCGAGACGCCCTTCGGGCCAAAAGCCGCGCAGCTGCGCACGGACTTCAACGCGGCGGTCGACAAGCTGCAGCAGACGATGGTGAGCATCCGCTCCAACACCGACGGCATCGCCTCGGGCAGCGGCGAGATCGCATCGGCCGCCGATGATCTGTCGCGGCGCACCGAGCAGCAGGCGGCAGGTCTTGAGGAGACGGCGGCGACGCTTGACCAGATCACCGCGACCGTCAAGAACACGGCCGACGGCGCCCTGCGCGCGCAGACTGTTGTATCGGCGGCGAAGTCCGACGCCGACCACAGCGGCGAAGTGGTGCGTGAAGCGATCACCGCGATGGGCGAGATCGAAAAATCCTCGAAGCAGATCGGTCAGATCATCGGCGTCATCGACGAGATCGCATTCCAGACCAATCTGCTCGCCCTCAACGCCGGGGTCGAGGCGGCGCGGGCGGGCGACGCGGGCCGCGGCTTCGCCGTCGTCGCCTCGGAGGTTCGCGCTCTGGCGCAGCGTTCGGCCGAGGCGGCCAAAGAGATCAAGAGCCTGATTTCGGCGTCGACGACGCAGGTTTCGCAAGGGGTCGATCTCGTCGGCGAAACCGGCAAGGCGTTGGGCCGCATAGTTGCGCAGGTGGCGGAAATCAACACCGTCGTCGGCGCCATCGCGGCGAGCGCACAGGAACAGGCGAGCGCGCTGCATCAGGTCAACACGGCGGTCAACCAGATGGATCAGGTGACGCAGCAGAACGCCGCGATGGTCGAACAGACCACTGCCGCGGCGCATGCGCTGGGACAGGAGAGCGAAGAACTCGCCCGGCTCGTCGGCGTGTTCCAGGTTGGTCATGTTGCGAATGCCGACATGGCTCGCGGCAAGGCGCCGCGCCGCGCTGCCCAGACGACGACGCAAACCGCTCGTCCGGCGCTGAAAACGCTGTCCTCCTCTGGTCGCGGCGGCGCGGCCCGCAAGCCGGACGCGGCGAGCGCCGAAGATAGCTGGGAGGAATTTTGATGAGCAAAACGCAAAGCGCGTCTGCGCATCAAGCCCGCATTCTCGCTCTCCCCGCGATCCTCGATCTCAAGGCGGCCACTCCTCTCGCCAGTGAGCTTCTCGCCCGCCGGGGCGAGGAGCTCAGCGCCGACGCCTCGGCTGTGCAGCGCCTCGGCGGTCAGTGTCTTCAGGTGCTGCTTTCCGCGATCATGACCTGGAGGGCCGATGAACTTCCGTTCGCCGTCGTCAACGCCTCTCCCGACTTTATCGAAGGTTTGCGGCGACTGGGGATAGCGCCGCACGCATTCATCGACGAGGAACTTTCGCAATGAGCAAAACGATACTCACCGTCGACGATTCGCGAACCATGCGCGACATGCTGATGCTCGCTCTGTCCGACGCCGGCTATCGCGTCGTGCAGGCGGAGGACGGCATGCACGGCCTTGAGGTCCTGGCTGGCGAAATGCCTGATGTCATCGTCACCGACATCAACATGCCGCGCCTCGATGGGTTCGGCTTCATCGAAGGGGTGCGGGGCGATGAGCGCCATCGCGGCGTGCCGATCCTGGTGCTGACGACCGAGAGCGACGCGGAAAAGAAAGAACGCGCCCGCCGCGCCGGCGCCACAGGCTGGATCATCAAGCCTTTCGATCCTGTGAAACTTGTCGCTGCGATAAGGCGCGTAGCGAGCTGACGCTCGCGCCAACACTCAAACGGCCTGAACTCGAACAAGGATAGCGATCCATGGATGCGATGGCGGCGATCAAGCAGACCTTCTTCCAGGAATGCGAGGAGCAGCTCGCCGAGCTGGAGACGGGGCTTCTTGCTATTGATGACGGCGATCTTGATCCCGAAACCGTCAACGCCGTGTTTCGCGCGGTGCACTCCATCAAGGGCGGCGCCGGCGCTTTCAGTCTCGACGATCTGGTGCGTTTCGCGCATGTGTTCGAGACCGCGCTCGATCATCTGCGCGCCGGCAGGCTCACGCCCTCGCCGGAGCTGTTGAAAATCATGCTCCGCGCGGCTGACGCTCTCGCCGATCTCGTGCGCGCCGCGCGCGATGAAACGCGCGTCGATGCGCAACGCTATGCAGCGCTCGCCGCGGAGCTGCGCGCCTTCGATCCCGTCTCCGCGGACGAGCGGCCCGAGGAAGATGGCGGTGATGAAATCGCATTCAGCCCAGTGCTCATGGATGAATCGATGTTCGATGATCTCGATGCGCCGCCCGCGCCGGCGCTGCATGAGTTTAGGATCCGTTTTCGGCCGAAGCCCGGTCTCTACGCAAAGGCCAATGAAACCGCGCTGCTCCTGCGCGAGCTCGCGAGCCTCGGCGAAACCTCCGTCATCTGCGATACAACCGACATCCCATTGCTGCCCGAGCTCGATCCGGAAGGCGCTTACCTGACCTGGATCGTCACGCTAGCGACGACCCAGGATGAGACCGCCGTCCGCGACGTGTTTGAATTCGTCGAATGGGATTGCGATCTCGATGTCGAGGCCGAGGGGTTCTCCGCGCCCCAGGACGATATCGACATCGCCGCTCTGATCGAAAAGATGCAAAGCAATGTCGAAGCCGAGCTTGCCGCCCTGGCGCCGCCGGCGCAGCCCGGCGCCGATGCCGAAAGCGGCGCTCTGGGGCAGAAGCCTGAGGTCGTCGCCGATCTCGCCGCGACGCGCGCAAAGCAGCCGGTCGAGAAGAAGGCGTCCGCCGCTGAGGCCGCCGCCAAAACCGATCATCCGGCAAAGCCGGAACAGGGAGCGGCCTCGATCCGCGTCGATCTCGACCGCGTCGACCGGCTGATCAATCTCGTCGGCGAGCTCGTCATCAATCAGGCCATGCTCGCGCAGCGCGTGCAGGAAGCAGGGCTCGCGCGCGCCTCCGGCGTTGCGACCGGACTCGACGAACTCGAACAATTGACGCGGGAGATCCAGGACAGCGTCATGGCGATCCGCGCGCAGCCGGTAAAATCGGTGTTTCAGCGCATGCCCCGCCTCGTCCGCGAGGTCGCCGCGATGACCGGAAAATCCGTTCGCCTCGTAACCGACGGCGAGAACACCGAGGTGGACAAGACGGTCATTGAGCGCATCGCCGATCCGCTGACGCATATGATCCGCAACGCCATCGACCACGGCCTCGAAACGCCGGAGGCGCGGATCAAGGCCGGCAAGCCGGAAGAAGGCATGGTGCATCTTTCCGCGCTGCATCGCTCGGGCCGCATCGTTATCGAAGTCTCCGACGACGGGGCCGGCATCAATCGCCCGCGGGTCAAGGCGCTCGCCGCCAGCAAAGGCCTCATCGCGGCGGACGCGGCTTTGACCGACGATGAAATCGACAATCTGATTTTCCTGCCGGGCTTTTCCACCGCCTCGACGGTATCCGACATTTCCGGACGCGGCGTCGGCATGGATGTGGTGCGCCGCTCGATCCAGGCGCTCGGCGGCCGCATTTCGATTCAGTCGCGGCCGGGCAAGGGATCGACTTTCACCATGAGCCTGCCCCTCACCCTGGCCGTGCTCGACGGCATGGTGGTGACGGTCGGCGGCCAGACTCTCGTTGTTCCGCTGACGGCGATCGTTGAAACGCTGCAGCCCAAAATCACTGACGTGCATGGCTTTGGAGGCGGCGCCCGCGTGATAGCGATCCGCGAACATTTCACGCCCCTGATCGATGTCGGGCGCGAACTCGGCTATCGCAACGACAACGCCGATCCCCTTTCCGGCGTCGCGCTTCTCGTCGAGACCGAAGGCGGCGCGCGTAACGCGATGCTGGTAGACGCCATTCTCGGCCAGCGTCAGGTCGTCATCAAAAGTCTTGAGGCAAACTACCAGCATGTTCCGGGCATCGCCGCCGCGACCATTCTCGGCGATGGCAGGGTCGCGCTGATCCTCGACGTCGACGCGGTCGTCGCCAGTTCGCGAGCGGACGCCGCCGCGCTGGATCATCTTCTCGCAACAGCAGGGTGAAGGCCATGACTGATTCCAAAACGAACGATGGTCGCCGCAGGGCCGACGCGGGGCGTCCGCGCGAACTCATCGCGTTCCGCATTGGCGCGCAGGAGTTTTGCGTCGACATCATGTCGGTGCGCGAGATTCGCGGCTGGACCCCCGCGACGGCTCTGCCGCAGGCGCCGAGCTTTGTGCGCGGCGTTGTAAACCTTCGCGGCGCGGTGCTGCCGATCGTCGATCTTGCGGCGCGGCTTGGCTTTGCTCCCGCCGAACCGACCGCTCGCCATGTCATCATTGTCGCGCAGATCGAACAACAGGTCGTGGGACTTCTGGTCGATGCGGTGTCCGATATTCTGACCGTCACAGACGACCTCTTGCAGCCGACGCCGGATGTCGCGTCCGACATGGCGAAAACATTCGTTCGCGGCGTGCTCGCCATTGATCGGCGCATGATCAGCCTAATTTCCCTCGATCATGTATTGCCGCCGGCGGAGCGGGAGGCCGCATGAGCGGGGCGCAATTTGCTTCCTCTCCGATAAGCAAAGGCGCGGGTCTCGGGCCAGGCGAATTCGTGCTCTCGCGGGAGGACTTCCGTCAGATCGCCGCTATGTTGCACGAGGACGCCGGCATCCACCTGCCGGAGTCAAAATCAGCGCTCGTCTATTCGCGCCTCGCCAAGCGGCTGCGCGCGCTGGGCCTTGCGAGCTTTCGCGAATATTGCGCTCTCGTCGCCGGCGCCGATGGTCTTGACGAGCGTCAGAAAATGCTCGCCGCGCTGACCACCAATGTCACCAAATTCTTTCGCGAGCCGCATCATTTTGCGCATCTCGAACAAGTCGTGCTGCCGCCGCTGCTCGACGCCGCGCGCCGGGGCGGACGCGTGCGTTTGTGGTCGGCCGCCTGCTCCAACGGGCAAGAGCCCTATTCCATGGCGATGGTCATTTTATCCATGATGCCGGACGCGGCCCGTTACGACGTCAGGGTGCTCGCGAGTGATATCGACGTCAATATGCTCGCCGAAGGCAAACGCGGCGTCTACGCCGAGAGCTTCGCCGACGCCGTGCCCGCGAAGCTGCGCCAGCGCTGGTTGGTCCCCGCCAGCGAGGGCGCCCACGGCGACAAGGCGCGATGCGTAAGCGTCGCCGACGAGGTGCGGGAACTTGTCGCTTTCCGCGAGCTCAATTTGTTCGGCGCGTGGCCGATGAAGGGGCTGTTCCAGGCGATCTTCTGCCGCAACGTCGCGATCTATTTCGAGGAGGATATGCAGATGCAGCTCTGGAGTCGCTTCACGCCCATGTTGTCGCCGGGCGGCCGGCTTTATATCGGCCATTCCGAACGTCTGATCGGGCCGGCTGCGGCCGCCTTCGAAAGCGAAGGCGTTACCGGCTACCGCCTGAAGCAGGGCGCTCGCGCATGAAGCCCGTCCGCGTTCTCATCGTCGATGATTCAGCAACCGTGCGCGGTCTGATCCGCGTCCTCATCAGCCGGGATCCGAATATCGAGGTTATAGGCGAAGCGGCCGACCCGCATGAGGCGAGATCCGCGATCAAGGAGATGAACCCCGACGTCATCACGCTCGACGTCGAGATGCCGAAAATGAACGGCCTTGAATTTCTCGACAAGCTCATGCGTTTGCGGCCGACGCCGGTCATCATGGTCTCAAGCCTCACCAGCAAGGGCGCCGACGCGGCGATCGCGGCGCTTGAGATGGGCGCCTTCGATTGCGTCGCCAAGCCCGGTTCGGGAGAGCAGGAGCAATTTGGCGAGACCTTGCTCGCCAAGATCAAGGCGGCGGCCGGATGGCGCATGCGCGGCGCGCCACATCGCATCGGCGATCTGGCCCGCGCGCCGGTCCAGGCTCAGCGGCCCTACCGCAGCGATGGGCGGATCGTGGCGATCGGCGCATCGACCGGCGGCGTTGAAGCCCTCATCGCGGTTCTATCGCATTTCCCGGAGAATGGTCCGCCGACCGTCATCACCCAACACATGCCGGGCGCCTTCACCAAGACTTTTGCGGGGCGTCTCAATCGCCTTTGCAAGCCGGCGGTATCGGAAGCTTTCGACGGGGCGCCGCTGGAAGCCGGGCATGTCTATCTGGCGCCGGGAGGCGCCGCGCATCTGCGGGTCGAAGGCGTCTCTCCGCCGCGCTGCCGCCTCTGGAAAGGCGAGCCCGTCAATGGCCATCGACCCTCGGTCGATGTGCTGTTCCAGTCGGTCGCCAAGGCCGCCGGACCGCGCGCCCTTGGCGTCATTCTGACGGGCATGGGCCGCGACGGGGCCGAAGGCTTGCTGCTGATGCGCCAGGCTGGCGCTTCGACGCTCGGACAGAATGAATCATCCTGCCTCATATATGGGATGCCAAAGGTCGCCTTTGAGATCGGCGCAACCCAGAAGCAGGCGCCGCTGAATATGATGGCTTCAGAAATTTTGCGCGCCACCTGCGCCGTGTAAGAAGGAGAATTCCTATGCCGTTCGCAGCAGCCTTGCGAGTGTTAATCGTCGACGATCAGCTGACCAGCCGTTTGCTGATTCGCGGCGGCCTGCAGGAACTCGGCGTATCCGACATTGAAATGGCCGCCGATGGCGAGCAGGGGTTCAAGAGCATGATGGCGAAGCCAGCCCATCTCGTGATCTCGGATTTCAACATGCCGAAGATGGACGGGATCGCGTTCCTGCGCGCCGTGCGTTCCTATGAACCAACGCGCAGATCCGCCTTCATCCTGCTCACCGGGCGCGGAGACAAGGAGCTGATCGAGCGCGCTCAAAAATGCGGCGTCAACAACGTCATCGCCAAACCCTTCACCATTCCTGTTCTGAAAGCCCAGATCGAAGCCGTCGTGGGAAAGTTGAAATGACGATAAGCGCGGGCGATCGGTTTGGCGGCCAGAATGAAAGCATCGAGCAGCGCGTTCATATCATTCAGGGGGAATATAACGTCAGCGACGATCCCTGTGTTGTGTTGACGACGCTGCTTGGCTCCTGCGTCGCCGCCTGTCTTCGCGATCCTGTCGCCGGAGTTGGCGGCATGAATCATTTTCTGTTGCCTGGCCAGGAAGCCGATGAGGGCGTACGCCGTCGCGACGGGGAAACCTACGGCGTGCATCTGATGGAGCTTTTGGTCAATGGGCTGCTGCGTCGCGGCGCGCGGCGCGATCGTATCGAGGGAAAGCTCTTTGGCGGCGCGCGGACGATGGACGGCCTCGCCGATGTCGGCGCGCGCAATGCGAGCTTTGCCGAGCGTTTTCTGAAATATGAAGGCATTCGGCTCGCTGGCGGAAGTCTGCGCGGGGATCAGGGGCGGCGCATCCAGTTCTGGCCGGTGTCGGGCCGCGCGCGCCAGGTTTTTCTGTCGGCGAGCCAGACCCCGCGGCCACAGACGATCGCCGCGCCAAAGCCCGCGAACGCCGGTGGCGTCGAGTTCTTCTGAATACGCGTTTATTGCAAGCGCCGGAGGCCTCGGCTCGATGGCGGCGGACCACTGATATGACAGCACATAGCAAACCGGACGCCGGATCGTTGCACGCGCCAATGGCCGACGTGCTCGACAGAGTAGCCTACGAGCTTTCGCAGCTTTCAGGGAGCCTCAGCCACGTCGAAACTCTCGTCGGGCCGCTCATTCTCAAGGCGGCGCGCCGCGACGCTCAGCTTGTCCGTCAGATCCAGGATCTCGACCATATCCGTCAGAAAATGCAGGCCCTCGCCGACTTTCTGGCGGCCTTGGCGCTTGGCGCGCCGGATCAATGCCGCGTCGATGCGATCGCGGCCGCGCGGCTTATCAACCTCGCGGATCTTGCCGCGCGCTTGACTTTCTCCGATGCGGACAAAGCGGCGCGTCAGGGCGAATGGGGCGATTGCGAGCTTTTCTGATCCCCTCTATTATATGAGCAACGTCATCCAGCTTGCTGCGTTTTGTCGCATGGGTCGCGCTCGCGCCGCCTGCATTGTTCTCGGCGCCTCGAGGGAACTTTGGCGCCGCTTCGTGCGAAGCGCAAACGCGGTTTAGTCCTCACGCGTTCGTGCGTGACCCAAGCCTACACGGCGGTTGCGAACGCAATGAAGCTGGAGTTAAAGCATGACGCCTGAAAGGCGCATGCTTTTTGGCCTAAACCTCAGCTAAAAACATGATGATCATGATCTGTTCCCATGACTTGGTCGTCATGGGCTTGACCATCATATTCCAAAGCCGCCGCATGGATCGGCGTTCCGCCGGCATTGCGAACAACCTCGACCGAAGAAGGCTATTTTGACACCGCGCCTCACTTTCATTCTGGCGGCGGCATGCGGACTGATAGTCGCGAATCTTTATTATGCGCAACCGGTGGCGGGAGTCATCGGCGCGGAACTCGCAATGACGCCCGCGGCCGTCGGCCTTCTCGTCACATTTTCGCAAGTCGGTTACGGCCTCGGACTGATCCTTGTGGTTCCGCTTGGCGATATTCTGGAAAACCGCCGGCTCATCGCTTCATGTCTTGCGGTTTCGGTCATCGCCTTGCTCGGGATGGTCATCGCGCCATCGGCCGGCGCCGTCCTCGCGGCGGCCCTGCTGATCGGCCTCACTTGCGTCGCGGCGCAAATCATCGTGCCTTTCGCCGCGCATCTTGCGTCGGACGATACGCGCGGCCGCGTCGTTGGCGACATCATGAGTGGCTTGCTGCTCGGCATCATGCTCGCCCGGCCGGCGTCGAGCTTTTTGACTCATTGGCTGGGATGGAGATCTGTATTTCTCGTCTCGGCCTGTCTGATGGCGGCGCTTTCGCTGGCTCTCCTGCGCGCCTTGCCGCGCTGGCGCCCAAAAGCCGTCCTGAACTACTTTGGCATATTGAGATCGCTTGCAACGCTGGTGCGCAAAACGCCGGTTCTGCGCCGCCGCATCTCGTACCACGCGCCGTTATTCGCGGCGTTCAGCCTGTTCTGGACGGCCGCCCCCTTGCTTCTGGCGGGTCCGAAATTCGGCCTTTCGCAGCAGGGCATCGCCTTGTTCGCTCTGTTTGGCGCAGGCGGAGCGATCATTGCGCCGTTCGCCGGCCGCGCGGCCGACCGGGGCGACACTCAAATCATGACCGGCGTCTCCATCGCCTCCGTCGCGATCGCTTTCGGCATTGCCTGGATCGCGGGAGAGATGGCGTCGATCGCGCTTCTCGCGGCCGCCGCGATCGTGCTCGACATGGGCGTGTCCGCCCATCTCGTATTGAGCCAGCGCGCCATTTTTTCTCTTGGCGACCAGGCCCGAAGCCGTCTCAACGGGATTTTCATCGCCGCCTTTTTTATGGGCGGCGCAATCGGCTCGGCGGTCTCGAGCCTCGCCTTCGCCAAAGGCGGCTGGCCTCTGGCGAGTTTGACGGGCATCGCTTTCGCACTGGTGTCCTTCGCCTGTTACCTGACCGAGCCGCATTTGTTCCGGCGCCGCAAGATCAAGTATTAAAAGGCCGAACCGGCTCCGCTTCACGTCCGCCATTTTTCGGCGGCAAGATCATCTTCCGCCCTTGCTGCGACCCATCCGGCGCCGGCGCCGTCACGGGCCAGTATCTGCTTTTTCCAGAATGGAGCTTTCGCCTTCAGAAAATCCATCAGGAACGAGGCGGCGGCAAAAGCCTCGCCGCGGTGTTTAGCGGCAGTGACGACGAGAACGATCGGCTCGCCCGGCGAAATGCGGCCGTAACGATGCACGATGATGAGCCCTTCGAGCGGCCAGCGCGCGAGAGCTTCACGGGCGACGCGCCCGATCTCCTCTTCCGCCATGCCGGGATAATGTTCGATTTCAAGTGCGGCGAGAACGCCGCCCTCGTCTCGGCAGAGGCCGCTGAAGGTGACGACGGCGCCAATATCGGTTCGCCCCTGCGTCAGCCTTTCGCTTTCGCGCGCCGTGTCGAACGGCGCCGACTCGACCCGAACGATAGGCTGCGGCGGCGTCTTTGGCTCCATTCTAGCCCCCGGTCATGGGCGGGAAGAAAGCGATCTCGCTGGCGTTTCCGATCGGGGCGTCATGGCGCGCATGTGTGCGGTCCAGCGCCGTGCGGATCGCTTTCATATTCTCGAATGCGAGGTCGTAGCCCTCGCCCCGGTCGCGAAGCCAGATCATGAGGTCACTGATCGTCGAGACGCCGGGGGGTGGAGAAAGCTCCTCCTCGGCGACGCCGATGCGTTCGCGCACCCAGGCGAAATAGAGAGCTTTCATCAGAGGTTTCCTTCGGCGCCCCGGTCAATCTTCGGTGATCTGCTTGATTCCGGCCCTGAGATAGTCCCATCCGGTATAAAGCGTCAGCAGCGCTGAAGCCCAGAACAAAGCGAGCCCCATTTCGGTCGTCTTTGGCAAAATCTGATCGCCGGCGGGGCCCGCGATCAGAAATCCCAGCGCCACGAGTTGGAGTGTGGTCTTCCATTTGGCGATCCGGCTGACCGGGATCGACACTTTCAGTTCGGCCAGAAACTCGCGCAATCCCGACACGAGGATTTCCCGGCACAAAATGACGATCGCCGCGGCGAGCGAATAGCTGGATATGGTGTGGTCCGCGACGAGCATCATCAGCACGGCGGAGACGAGAAGCTTATCCGCGATGGGGTCGAGCATCCGGCCGAGCGCCGATTGCTGGGAAAGGACCCTCGCGAGATAGCCGTCGAGAAAATCGGTGATCGCGGCGGCGATGAATAATCCAAGCGCGACCCATCGCATCAGCGCGATCTCGGACCAGAACAGACAGCCGACAACCACCGGCACCGCGGCAACCCGGCCGTACGTCAGCAGATTTGGCACACTCCAGGTCCGGCCCGAACCTCTCGAAATTGTCGTCATCGCCATGGTTTGAGGGAACATCCTCTGAAAGATCACGTCAATAGGCTGGTGATGCGCAAGCGAGCGCCGGCCTCCCCGTGAACGCGCTTCTTGCCCGATCTATCCGCCGCCGTCGTGGAAAAAATTATAAACGAGTCTGGCCGTCGCCGCATTAATCCCCGCGACTTTCTCAAGATCCGACAGCCCCGCCCTTGAAATCGCCTTCGCAGTGCCGAAGGCATGCAGCAAAGCGCGCTTTCGCGCGGGGCCGACGCCGGCGATCTCATCAAGAGGGCTTTTGGTGAACTCCTTCTTGCGCCGCGCGCGATGCGTTCCGATCGCAAAACGATGGGCTTCATCGCGCAGGCGCTGCACGAAATAGAGCGCGGGATCCCGCGGGGACAGCCTGAAAGGGGGCTTTCCGGCGACGAAGAAGGTTTCACGGCCGGCGTTGCGATCAACGCCTTTGGCGATCGCCGCTATAGCGACGCGCTCGACCGAGAGTTCGGCGAGGATGTTCCTTGCCGCGTCAAATTGCCCTTGGCCGCCGTCGATCAGAATAAGGTCGGGCTTTTGCGGAAACGTTTCTTCCTCCTCCTCGTCCTCGCCGGAATCCGCTCCGGGCCGCGCTTCATCAGGGGCGTTCTCGCTGTGTTCGGCGGCCTGTTCCCTGGCGAGCCTCGTGAAGCGCCGCTTCAGCACTTCGCGCATCATGCCATAGTCATCGCCCGGCGTCAGATCCTCGCCCCGGATGTTGAATGTGCGATAGTGGGCTTTCATGAAACCGCCGGCGCCCGCGACCACCATTGCGCCGACGGCGTTGGTCCCCATGATATGGGAATTATCGTAAATCTCAACACGGCGCAGCTTGCAGGCAAGCCCAAAAGATTCGGCGAGCGCCGCCAGCAGTTTCTCCTGCGATGTCGTTTCGGCCAGTTTGCGGCTCAGCGCCTCGCGCGCGTTCTGCTCCGCATGGTCGACGAGTTCTCTCTTTTCCCCGCGCTGTGGCCGGGCAATTTCGATGCGATGGCCCGCTTTCGCGGACAGCGCGTCGGCGAGGACGGCGCAGTCCTCGATCTCATGCGATATCAGAATCAGCCGCGGCGCGGGTCTGTCAGCGTAGAATTGCGCGAGGAACGCGTCGAGCACTTCCGCGGACGTCAGGCTCTTGTCTGCGCGTGGGAAATAGGCGCGATTGCCCCAATTCTGAAAGGTGCGGAAGAAAAAGGCCTCGATGCAGAATTGCCCAGCCTGCTCGACAACAGCGAAGACGTCCGCCTCCTCGACGGTCTTGGGGTTGACGCCCTGGGCGCCCTGAATTGTAGAGAGGGCGGCGATGCGATCGCGCAAGCGCGCGGCGCGTTCGAATTCCATCACGTCCGAAGCATCCGCCATTTCTTTGGCGAGCAGGTCACGCACGGCGCGACTTTTGCCGGAGAGAAAATCGCGCGCCTCCGAGACAAGGGCGCAATAGTCCTGATGGCTGATTTCGCCGGTGCAAGGGGCGGAGCAGCGCTTGATCTGATACAGAAGGCAAGGGCGCGTGCGATTTTCGTAGAAGCTGTCGGAGCATGAGCGTAGCAAAAAGGCGCGCTCGAGCGCGTTCATGGTGCGGTTCACCGCCCATACGCTGGCGAACGGCCCGAAATAGTCGCCTTTCTGAAGGCGCGCGCCGCGATGCTTCGTAATCTGCGGCGCCGGATGATCGCCAGTCAGAAGAATGTAGGGGAATGATTTGTCGTCGCGCATCAGGACGTTGAAGCGCGGCTTCATCTGTTTGATATAATTGGTTTCAAGCAGCAGCGCTTCAGTCTCGGTTTCGGTCGAGACGAACACCATCGACGCGGTCAGCGCGATCATTCTGGCGATGCGGTTGTTGTGGCCGAAGGGCCGCACATAGCTTGCGATGCGCCTACGCACGCTTTTTGCTTTGCCGACATAGAGAACTTCGCCGTCGGCGGCGATCATGCGATAGACGCCAGGGCCGAGCGGCGCATGGCGCCAAAAACTGCGGATCACTGAAGCGCCTTGCCGCACAGAGGCGGGCGCCGCATCCGCCTCGGCGAGATCAAGATCGGGAAAATCCCCCATGATCGACGCGTCTTCAGCTTCCGGAAAATCAACGGGCTCGGCCGAAGCCGGGAGGTCGGCGCGCGTCGAAGAGGAAGCGGCGTGGAACTTCTTTTCAGTGGGAGCCATGACCGCAGATTTAAGCGATCGGCGCCGGCATGAAAAGGCTTGCCCGGCCAAGCAGGACGCGTTCCAGCGGGGCCTTTGCCGATTCTGCCTTTCGCTGCTCCGTGGTCAATTACAGTAATTGCAGCTGCTCTCCTTGTCTTGCCGGCCGCAAGAACAGATCGCTGCGCAGCGGCATGCGGCTTTTTGCGAGTCCGAGCCTTGCCGCCGCGGCCTCGAAGCGGCGTCCGACCATCCAGGCGTAGGGGCCGGCGCCGCTCATGCGTTTGCCGAATGTCGCATCGTATAATTTGCCGCCCCGAACCGAACGCACGAGAGACAGCACATGCCTTAGCTTGTCAGGGTAATGCGCCATCAGCCATTCAGCGAAGAGATCGCGCACCTCAAGCGGCAAGCGAAGCATCACATAACCGGCCTCGCGCGCGCCCATCGCATGCGCCCTCGTAAGAATTGCTTCAATCTCGGCGTCGTTGATGGCCGGGATGATCGGCGCGACCATAACCACAGTTGGGACGCCGGCCTCCGATAATCGTCTCATGGCGTCGAGCCGGCGTTCGGGCGAACCGGCGCGCGGCTCCATCTTGCGGGCGAGCCCCGGATCGAGAGTCGTAATGGATAGCGCGACTTTGACGAGACCCTTCGCCGCCATCGGGACGAGGAGATCAAGGTCTCGCAGCACCAGGGCGGATTTGGTTACGATGCCAACAGGATGATTCGCCCTGGACAGGACGCCAAGCACGTCGCGCATGATTTTCTCGGTGCGCTCGATCGGCTGATAGGGGTCGGTATTGGACCCGATGGCGATCGTTTTTGGCTGATATCCCGGAGCGGACAACTCGCGTTCCAGAAGCGCCGCCGCGTTAACTTTTGAAACCAGCCTTGTCTCGAAATCCAGCCCCGGCGAAAGTCCGAGATAGGCGTGGGTCGGCCGCGCGAAACAATAGACGCAGCCGTGTTCGCAGCCGCGATAGGGATTAATTGAACGGTCGAACGAAATATCAGGCGACTCATTACGTGTAATGATCGTCTTTGCGCGCTCGGGCGTCACTACCGTTCTTAACGGATTGACGTCTTCAGGCAGGTCCCAACCGTCATTTTCCGCGACCCGGACCTCGCTCTCAAATCGTCCGCTGGCATTGGTCAAAGAGCCGCGGCCCCGCCGCGCCGGATGGACCGGCATCGCCTCAGCGGCGGTGTCGAGGCTCCGCGAGGCCCTGGGCTTGGCGAGGGGGCCTCGGATGCGGTGCGTTGTCACTAAGGTCCCGGCTGGTGTCATCAAACTGGCGCCTTGCAACGGAAAAAGAACTTGTCTAGAACATAATAAGAACGTTGCCGCGCGAGTCAATGGTTCCTGTGGATAAGTTCCGGCAACGGACCAATGGCGGGTGTGCCGGTTTTACTTGCTGCAGCGATTTGATGAAATGTTTAATGATAAAAGAGAATGATTATCAGCCATAAAATTTAAGCATAATGGGGAATCACGTCGGACTTGACTTGAATTTGACGCGAATTCGAATATGTTTCGAGTATGTATTGAGCATTAAGGCAGTGGAATGTTTGGCTGATAGAAAGCGAGACTTGTGCTGGTAATCCGCCAGCAAATCGCGCGCGCAAGTTGTGGTTGTGTTTCTTATTCTCAGAGATGAGAAATATCCGTTTTAGACGTCGTATTGCGTGAAATAGTTGAGAAGATAAATTGTTTATTCCGGAGGCCCGCAAAAGGCGATCCAAGTCCGCCGCGTCAGCGCCAATTTATGCTTTGACCGCCGGACTGTGGGCGCATGTAAACGATTTTTCGGAAACTGGATGATTGCATAAATGAATTTTAATCAAATTCGAGAAAAGTTGCGCGGCCGGTTACTTGGATTCGCGCCAATTGAGTGAAGTCGCTCGGAGCAAGGTCCGCATCAGCGGTTTGTCTGCGCGCGCCTGATGATTTTTGGGGCCTTTGAGTCCACGCGAATGCTTGGGCCAAGGTTTTGATCGTAGGCTGTCTGTTGAACTTGAGCCAATAAAAACGTGAAGAAGAGATAAAGAGATGAATAAATTTAGAGCTTCGGTCCTGTGCGCCTTTGTCGGCTTCGCCTTACCTGCGGTTGCGGGCAACATTTCGTCTGACGCCGCGTCGCAAAACGATGTGACCGGCGCGATCAGGAACGACGCGCGCGCTTCGGGTGGCGCGCCGTCAATCGATTCGAGCCGTCCGAGCGAGACTTTCTCTTATACCAAGCCTTCGATGTCTTATGACGAGGCGTATCGAAATTGGCGCAATTGCGCGGCCGCGCATCAAGGCGTCGGAAATCCGCCGCCTCAATGTGAAGAACTGCGTGAGGCCCTGCGTCAGGCTATCGGCGCCCGGCCGCGAAGCGAAGCGAGAAGATAACGCCGAAGCGAGCGAAAACGGGACTGCGGCGCGCAGCGATGGCGCGCTGCAGCCGTTTGCGGCCTATTTGCCATTGTCGAGGATTTCCGCCGATTATTGGCGACGGCGTTCTGGCGACCAACCCATGCGAACACGTTCAGCATGGGGCGTCTGCAGCTTGAGGAGCTTTGCAGCATCCTCTTGAAGCCGGCGAATGGAAACGTCAATGACGCCTTGATCCGGCTGGCTGACGCCGATCCCGCGAAGTCGGGTTGGGCGTAATAGGGCCACGTTCATGCGCCGCGCCCTATTGCTGCGGTGGATGTTGCGCCGAAACCTGTGGCCGAGCTGAACAACGGCCCCGGGAGTTCATCGCGATTGCGACGGCGGAGAGTTGGGCCGCTTCCCACATTTTCATTGAGACGACGCTTGGCGGCCGGTCCGCTTCGTCCAGGAGAGCTTCGAGATCCCGCCGCGATTATTCGGCTAAGGTTACGATGCCGCTAGCTGGCGAACACCACAAGTCTTTGGCTTGCCGTTGCGGTCCAGCCTTCGAGGTCGGCCTCCATTTTTGTTGACGCGGCCAGCAACCCATCCATATCGCCAGGCGATGAGCGATATCGCTCTTGGCGTCTCGGTCCACACTGCGCTCATAAGTCGCTCTCGCAACTATGTCCGGCCCTCACCGCTGGCCGCGCACGAATGCGAAACGGCCGAGCGACGCTCCGCGCATTTGTTCCGAGCGAGCCGCGGCGGGACCGTTGAGCCGTGCCCCTTGCTCAGACTGTCCGGCGCTCCTCGGGGCGCCGGAGGCTGGCGTCTTTGATAGTCCATCGAGCCGGGCGGAGAGATTGCTGACGAGATTTCGTAACCGCATATTTTCGAGCTGGAGCTCTTTCATTTCATGGACCGCCGGCAGCGTCAGCCCGCCGTAGCGTTTGCGCCATCTGTAAAACGTGCGTCGCGTAATTCGCGCGGCGCTGCAAATTTCGGCAATCGACAGTCCGGCTCCGACCTCCTGGAGGAGGTGCAGAATTTCACCTTCGGTATGCTGCGATTGCCGCATTGTCATCGTCCCCAGCGTCGGTTGGACCCTTTGTCAGCGGCCGTGATGGTAGCGCTGCTGGGCTTTCGCCGAAACTGAATTTTGACGCGCAAAGAGCGTCAAGAGCGCGCGCGACGGCTCTGAAATAGCTCCGGCGCACGGCGCGCCGAAATGTCAAAAGTGACATAATATATTGAAAAATCGAGCATTTGCTGCCCTTTTGAGCAGCGTTGAACACTATTTGAAGTTGCGTCGCTGTGACGCTCTGACGAAAACTACGCCCGCTTCTGCAATAAAGGGTGTGGTCCATGAGCAGGTTTTCACGGCGTTCGTTCCTTCAGGCGACCGGTCTTGCCACTGCGGCCCTCGCCACGCCGATAGGCATGCCCGCGATCATCCGCTCCGCGCGCGCGGCAAGCGGCCCCGTCAAACTCGGCTGTTTGTTTTCCTCCTCCGGCACCATGGCCAATATCGAGGGGCGGCTGAACTATGTCGTCCGCATGGCCGCCGACGAGATCAACGCCAAAGGCGGCGTGAACGGCCGAACGATCGAGGTCGCAGTATCCGATCCGGCTTCCGACTGGCCCCTCTACGCGCAGATCGGCAAGCAGATGCTGGAGCAGGAGAAGGTCGCGGCGCTCTTTGGTTGTTGGACGTCGGTGTCGCGCAAATCGGTGTTGCCGGTCGTCGAGCAGGCGGATGGGCTGCTGTTCTATCCGCTTCATTTCGAAGGCGAGGAGAATTCCAAGAACGTCGTCTACGTGAATTCGCCGCCGGCGAGTTCCGTCCTGCCTGCCGTCGATTATTTGATGGGCGACGATGGCGTGAGCGCCAAGCGCTTCTTCATGCTGGGTTCCGATTACGTTTGGCCCCGCACCATCAACAAGCTGCTCAAAGGCTACTGGAAGTCCAAGGGCATTCCAGAAACCGCCCTGAAGGAAGAGTATGTCCCGCTCGGATTTTCCAACTTCCAGACTCTTGTCAATCAGATCCGGGCCTTCGCGGACCAGGGCGGCGGCAAGCCGATTGTCGTCCTGACGGTGGTTGGCTCGTCCATCCCGGATTTTCTGCGTGAGTTCGCCAACCAGGGCATCAGGGCGACCGACATTCCGGTGCTGGGGCTCGATATGGTGGAAGCCGACCTCGAAGGACTCAACACGGAGCCGCTCGTCGGCCATCTCAACTGCTGGGCATACCTTCAGAACGCCAAAGGCGCCGCCAACAAGGCCTTTCTCAAGCAATGGGCCGATTATGTGAAAACCAAAGGCGTGCCCTTCAAAGGCAATGTGGCGATTGACCCGATGGTGTCCGCTTATGATTCCGTGCATCTCTGGGCGATGGCCGCCGCCAAGGCCGGCTCCTTCGACGTGCCAGAAGTGCGCAAGGCCTTCGCGGGGCTCAGCTTTGATTGTCCGTCCGGCTATAAGATCGCGATGACGGCCGAAAACAATTACGTGTCGCGCGGCGTCTTCATCGGCTCCGTGAACGAGCAACAGGGGTTTGACGTGCTCTGGCAGTCTAAAAACACCCCCAAGCCTGTCCCGTTCGGCCTCCAGGGATAGCGATGCCGCGTCGTTTGTTGGTTGCCTTATGCCTTGCTGCGACGATGGCGACATCTTTGTCCCTTCACGCGGCGGATGCGGCGCGGCCCGCCCTGATCGCGGGACTTTGCGGGGAGGCCGCTACGCTTGGCGAGGCCGGGAGCGCCCTGGTTCGGTTGGCGGCGGATGGCTCGGACGACGATCGGAACTGGGCGGCGCCGATAGCCCGCGCCGTCCTCGATCATAAATTCGCCTGCGACGCGACCGGAGCCATTGTGACCGTCGGCGGCGCATCGCTCGACGCCCTGACGCGCGCGCCGCGGGAGCCGGGCGAGGATGCGCATGCGCCCGTGCTCAACCTGAAGAACAGGGCCGTATTCGAGACTGCCGAGGCGGCCCTCGCCCTGCGCGTCGCGCCCGACGCAACACGGCGGAGCGCGGCGCTGCAAAGGCTGGAGCGCAAGGCTGCGAGCTTGCCCGAAAGCCTTTTCGATGGAGCCGCGAAAGCCGAGACCGATCCTGCGCTGAAACAGCAGATTGTTGCGGTCGCGCAAGCGGCGGCTCTGAATTCGGTTGATCCGGCAAAGCGGATCGCGGCTCTCGCTCAGATCGCCGGAAACGCGAACGGCCGCGCCCTGACGCAGGTAGAGGCGCTGAAAAGCGATCCGGCCTACGCGGCGAATCCGGAGTTCAAACGCGCCGTCGACGCCGCGACCGCGAAAATCTCACGCGGCGTGGCGATCGGCAATGTGCTTGCAACCCTTTATAATGGCTTGAGCTTTGCCAGCATTCTGTTCATGGCGGCGATCGGCCTCGCCGTGATCTTCGGCCTGATGGGCGTGATCAATCTGGCTCAGGGCGAATTTATCATGATCGGCGCCTATGTGACCTGGCTGGTGCAGGAGGCATTACAGCGCCTCGCGCCCGGCCTCGTCGACTACTATCTCATCCTGGCCATTCCGGTTGCTTTTCTGGCGACCGCGGCAATTGGCGTTGCGATCGAGGCCGCGCTGCTTCGCCACCTCTACCGGCGCCCGCTCATGAGTCTTCTCGCCACCTGGGCCGTCAGCCTCTTCCTCGTCAATCTTGTCCGGGTGACCTTCGGCACGCAAAATCTGCAATTCGTGACCCCCTTCTATGTCACGGGCGGCGTCCCGGTTATCGGAGATTTCATCTTCACGTGGAACCGCATGTTCGCGATCGTCTTCGCGATTTTGACGCTGGCCTTGACCCTGGGGATCGTGCGCCTGACGCCGCTCGGGCTCAACATTCGCGCGGTCACGCAGAACCGGACCATGGCCGGTTGCATCGGCATTCCGGTGCGGCGGGTGGATATGCTGGCCTTTGGCCTCGGCTCGGGCCTGGCCGGCCTTGCGGGCCTCGCGCTGGCGCCGGTCTATAGCGTCAATCCTCTGATGGGGCAGAATTTCATCATCGACAGCTTTATGGTGGTCGTGCTTGGCGGCGTCGGCGCCATCGCCGGCACGGTCGTGGCCGCGCTCGGGATCGGACAGATCAATGTGCTGATCGAGCCGCTTTGGGGCGCCGTCGCCGCCAAGGTCATCGTGTTGTTGATGATCATCGGCTTCCTGCAATGGCGCCCTGAAGGTCTCTTCGCGATCAAGGGGCGCCGCAAATGAAACCCTGGACGTCGGATCGGCCGCTGCTCTTGCTGCTTGCGTTCATCGTGGCGGTTGCGATCCTGCTCGTCATCTCGGCTGTGAGCTCTGTCGGCGTTTCCGCCTACATGGCGAATGCGATCGGCCAACTCGCATCCTTCGCGGTGCTCGCCCTCTCGCTCGACCTCATCTGGGGCTATCTCGGCATATTGTCGCTCGGGCAAGGGCTGTTCTTTGGCGTCGGCGGCTACGCGGTCGCCATGTATCTTCTGAAACATTCGTTCGAGGTCACCGGCAAGACGCCCGACTTTATGCAGTTCATGGGTTGGAAGGAATTGCCGTTCTACTGGGCGGGCTTCGGGTTCTTCCCTTACGCGCTGCTTGCGGCGGCGGTCGTGACGTTGCTGATCGCCGGCGCGTTCGGCTATATGTCCTTCCGGTCTCGCGTTGGCGGCGTCTATTTCGCCATCATTACGCAGGCGCTCGTCTATGTCGCGATGCTGCTGATGTTCCGCAACGATACGGGCTTTGGCGGCAATAATGGAATGACTGGCTTTTCGGTCATTTTCGGCTGGCCGATTGGCGCAAATGGCGTCGTCATCGCGATGTCGATCGTCTCCGTGCTGGCGCTCGGAATGACGCTGCTCGGCTGCCGCATGTTGCTTGGCAGCCGTTTTGGCGCGCTCATGCTGGCGGCGCGCGACGATGAAGTCCGGCTGCGCACCCTTGGCTACGACACGCTTCGTCTCAAGCTGGCGGTGTGGTGTCTCGCCGCGCTCATCGCCGCTCTGGCCGGCATTCTATACGTGCCGCAGGTCGGCATCATCAATCCGCGCCTCCTCGCGCCGGACCTTTCTCTTGAAATCGCCGTATGGGTCGCGATAGGCGGGCGTGGGCATCTGATCGGCGCGGTAATCGGCGCGCTGCTTGTCAATGCGTTGAAATTCTGGCTTTCGACCGCGGCGCCGGAACTGTGGCCCTTCATCCTGTCGGCGCTCATCGTTCTGGTGGTGCTGGTCTTTCCGAACGGTCTCGTCGATCTTGCCAAGATGAGGCTCGTGCGCCCGATGGGACCGAAGCGGATGGCGGCCGGCGCGCGGGAACTGTTCTGATGTCCGGCGCCGCGCTTCTCATTGACGCCGTCACCGTGGAGTTCGGCAGCTTCCGCGCCATCGACGCGCTGTCGCTCGCCATCGATTACGGCGAGGTTCGCGCGATCATCGGTCCGAACGGCGCCGGCAAGACGACCCTGCTCGACGTCATCTCCGGCATCACGCGGCCGAAGCAAGGCGCGGTGCTGTTTGACGATTCAACCGACATCACGCGCGCGAGCGAGTCGGAGATTGCGCGAGCCGGCGTTCGGCGAAAATTCCAGAAGCCAAGCGTCTTCGAGGGGCTTAGCGTTCGCCAGCATATCGCCATCGGCGCGGAGGCCGGCTATCGCCGCACGCTCTCCGAAAGCCTCCTCGACGAACGCATAACGGAGATTCTCGAAGCCATCGGCCTTGCAAATGTGGCCCAGCGTTCCGCGTCCGAGCTCGCGCACGGGCAAAAGCAATGGCTCGAAATCGGCATGGTGCTGGCCTCAAATCCGAAAGTCCTGATGCTCGACGAACCGGTCGCCGGCCTCACCGATGAGGAAACCGAGCGCACGGCCACTCTCGTGCGCAGCTTGCGGCGTCCGGACCGCGCCATCGTGGTGGTCGAGCATGACATGGATTTCGTCGAGCGCATCTCCGATCGCGTCACCGTTCTGCATGAGGGGAAAACTCTGTTCGAAGGCTCCATGGCTAATGTGCGGGCGGATGAGCGCGTCGTCGAAGTCTATCTGGGGCGTTGAGCGTGCGATTTCGCGTTGAAAACCTCGATCAGCACTATGGCAGCGCACAGGTTCTGCGGCGCGTCGGGTTCGAGATCGAGCCGGGCGAGTGCCTTGCGGTGCTTGGCCGCAACGGGGCCGGCAAGACGACGCTGCTCAAATGTCTGATGGGCGTGCTGCCGACGACCCAGGGGCGAATTCTGGTCGACGACGCCGATATCACGCATTGGTCCACCCATCGGCGTTCGGCCCGCGGGATCGCCTATGTGCCGCAGGGACGTGAAATCTTTTCCGAACTGACCGTCGGGGAAAATGTCGAGGCGGCCGCCCGCGCGCATGGGACGTTCGGGACAGGTCTTATGGATGAAACCCTCGCCCTGTTCCCCGCGCTGAGGCAGATGTGGCGGCGCCCCGGCGGCGCGCTCTCCGGCGGACAACAGCAACAGCTTGCGATCGCCCGCGCGCTCATGACCAGGCCGTCGCTGCTGATCCTGGACGAGCCGACCGAGGGCATTCAGCCCAACATTGTGACGGCGATCAAGGATGTGCTCGGCGCCCTCAAAGGCAGGATCTCCCTGTTGCTCGTGGAGCAATATCTCGATTTTGCGATCAGCCTTGCCGACAGCATCGTGGTCCTGTCCCGCGGGACCGTGATCGAGGCCGGCCGCGCGGAGGCGATCAGCCGCGAACAACTCACGCGGCACATCGCCGTCTAACATCGAAAAACCTGAGAGTAACGGAGCCTTTTATGTCTCGACGCCACGAAATTCCCGCAACGCCCGAAAACATGGTGTGGGGCTATTTGGACAGCGCCACGAAGCCGGTGTTGGAAATCGCCTCGGGCGATGTGGTGACGCTTCATTCCTTCCCGGCCGGCGGCAAGGAATGCCTGCCGGAGGATCGGAGCCTTGTGCCGCCCGAGTACCTCGATGCGCTCGATACGCTTGTGCAGGGGCCGGGCCCCCATTTCATCACCGGGCCGGTCTACGTCAAAGGCGCCGAGCACGGAGACGTGCTTCAGGTCGACATTCTCGACGTCAAAGTGCGCCAGGACTGGGGCTTCGTATCGATCCTGCCTCTGCTCGGAACCTTGCCCGACGAATTCACTGATTATGAGACGATCCATCCGGTCGTCGATCATGCTCGCAACCTATGCGTCATGCCGTGGGGCGCGGAAATCCCGCTTGAGCCGTTCTTCGGCATCATCGCCACGGCGCCGCCGGCGGCCTGGGGCCGCTGCGGCTCGCCTGTGCCGCGCAGTTTTGGCGGCAACATGGACAACAAGGAGCTGCGTCCTGGGACCACACTCTACCTTCCTGTCTTCAACGAGGGCGCGTTGTTTTTTGCCGGCGACGGGCATGGCGTGCAGGGCGACGGCGAGGTTTGCATCACCGCGCTCGAGACCGGCGTCACCGGCAGTTTCCGCCTCACCGTCCGCAAGGACATGAAGCTCGCATGGCCTTTCGCGGAAAGCGCCACCCATCTGATGTCGATCGGCCTTGACGAGGATCTGGACGACGCCGCCAAACAGGCGGTGCGCGAGATGGTCAGCCATATTTGCGCCCGCACGAATCTGACCCGCAATCAGGCCTATATGCTTTGCTCGCTGGCGGGCAATCTGCGCGTGACGCAGCTTGTTGATGGCAACAAGGGCATCCACATGATGTTCCCGAAAGCCTATCTCTGAAACGTGGACGATGAAGTTCCAGCAGCGCGTCCGTGCAGGCATAACGCCCGCTGGCGCTCGACCGCGCAGAGCTTCGTTACTGCGCGGCGAGACGCCTTGACGCGTTCGCTCGGGACAAGAACATACGCATCCTTGCAGGAGATGATCTGATGAGCACCAGCGGATTGGGCGGTCTGAACAAGTCGCCTAACGGCATCGTCATTGGTCTCGTTCAGTTGCAGAATCCGAATGTGGCGACGACGAGCGAACTCGCTGCGCAGACGGCGAGGATCGTCGAGATGGTCGGCAAGGCGCGGCGCAATAACCCGGCGATGGATCTCGTCGTGTTCCCCGAATACTCGCTGCACGGCCTCTCAATGAGCATTGACGACGCCATCATGTGTGAGCTCGAAGGCCCCGAGGTCGCCGCTTTCAAATCGGCATGCGTCGAGCACCGGATCTGGGGCTGCTTCTCGATCATGGAGCGCAATCCGCGCGGCAATCCGTACAACAGCGGCCTCATCATCAACGACCATGGCGAGATCAAGCTCTACTATCGCAAACTTCACCCCTGGGTGCCGGTCGAGCCCTGGGAGCCTGGCGACATCGGCGTGCCGGTCTGCGTCGGTCCCAAGGGCGCCATGCTGTCGCTGATCATTTGTCACGACGGCATGTTTCCGGAAATGGCTCGCGAAGCGGCATACAAAGGCGCCGAGGTCATTATCCGTACGGCGGGCTACACCGCGCCGATCCGGCACGCGTGGAAAATCACCAATCAATCGAACGCGTTTCAAAATCTTGCGCAAACCGCGAGCGTCTGTCTGTGCGGCTCCGACGGCGCCTTCGACTCGATGGGCGAAGGCATGTTCTGCGACTTCGATGGCACAGTGATGATCGAAGGCAGTCATCGCCCCGACGAGATCATTACCTGCGAAATGCGGCCAGACCTCGTTCGCGAGGCGCGCGTCAACTGGGGCGTCGAGAACAATATCTATCAATTGGGGCATCGCGGCTACGTCGCGGTGAAGGGCGGCGCGCAGGACTGCCCATACACATTCATGCATGACATGGTGCGCGGCGAATATCGCTTGCCATGGGAAAAAGAGGTGCGCGTGACCGACGGCGCTTCCTGCGGATTTCCCGCGCCTGAGCGCGAATATGGGGCATAGGCGTCGCATCCGCCAGGAGCCGCTTCGGGCGCGCATTATCGTCCTTAAGTCTCTTCAGCCGCTTCGCCGCGGCGGCGTCCATAACGCTGTGCTTACGGCGCAGATCGGCCACCGGAACGCCGGCCTCGTGCTCCCTGCAATATGATGACGATCTGCTCTTCGCTGGATGCTTGCGCTTCACGCGTCAATGCCGCCCGAACGGTTATCGACGAAGGCCCGCGCCGAGTTTGGCGATGGTCGTCACTTAAAACACTCGGAGGTAATGGAGCGAGGCACGGAATGTGCTTGTGTTTCGAACGACGTCAAGCGCCCGCGATCGTTCTCGCGGCCCACGTAACCATATGTATCGAGGTCTATCTTGTCTGAGAAAAAGTCCGGGGCAAACAATGACCCGAAGTTCGCCCAGCGCCGTCAAATCCTGAAGGGCATGGCGGCGCTTCCAATGTTTGGCCTGCTTGCGCCGAAAGCCTTTGGCGCCGCGGAAGCCAGCGCCATCAACACCACCGGTCTGGCGGTCACTGATGATAGCGTCACGATCGGCATTCTGCATTCCTTGACCGGGACGATGGCGATTTCGGAAACCGGCGCGGTCGAGGCTGAGAAGCTCGCCGTCGCCGAGATCAACGCCAAAGGCGGCGTTCTTGGACGCCAGATCAAGCTCATCGTGGAAGATGGAGCGAGCGACTGGCCGACCTTCGCCGAGAAGGGAAGGAAGCTGCTCCAAAACGACAAATGCGCGATGGTCTGCGGCTGCTTTACCTCGGCGTCGCGCAAGGCGGTGCTGCCGGTCTTCGAGCAATATGACGGCCTGCTCTATTATCCGACGTTTTATGAGGGGCTCGAGCAATCGAAGAACGTCATCTACACGGGACAGGAGGCGACGCAGCAGGTTCTTTCCAGCTTGAACTGGCTGGACAAAACCAAGGGCGCGAAGAGCTATTATTTTATTGGCTCGGACTACATCTGGCCGCGCACCGTCAACAAGATCGCGCGTAAGCACATTGAGAACGTGCTGAAAAAGGAAATCGTCGGCGAGGATTATTTTCCACTCGGAAACACGCAGTTCAATTCGGTCATCAACAAAATCAAGCTGAAGAAGCCGGATGTGATCTATGTGACCGTGGTCGGCGGATCCAACGTCGCGCTGTTCAAGCAATTGAAGGCGGCCGGCGTCGACTTCAGCAAACAGACGCTGATGACGATCGCCGTGACGGAGGACGAAATCAAGGGCATCGGCGCCGAAAATATCACCGGCGCTTATTCATGCATGAAATACTTCCAGTCGATCGATACGCCCGCCAACAAGGCATTCGTCGCGGCCTACAAGAAAATGTGGGGACCGGACGCCGTGATCGGCGATCCGCAGCAGGCCGCCTACCTGATGCCATATCTGTGGAAACTGGCCGTCGAAAAGGCCAACAGCTTCGACGTGGATAAGGTGGTGGCGGCCTCGCCAGGGCTCGAATTCCCGGACGCGCCCGAAGGGCTGGTCCGCATTCACCCGAACCATCATTTGTGGTCGAAGGCCCGCGTCGCCAGGGCGCTGCCGGATGGACAGTTCGAGATCATTTACACGACGGATTTGATCGAGCCGAACCCGTTCCCCAAGGGCTATCAATAGCAGCTTTCGCGCTGCGGTCGGGGCTTAAGTCCTGGCCGTCGCCGTCCGCTGCGCGCCGAGGTGAAATCATCCTTGTGAGGTAGGATCTGGGGCCGTCCCAACGAGCGGCGGCGCCAGCGCGGAACGATCGCCCGGGTCCTCGGGAGCGCAATGCCGCCCTGATCTCACCATGCTTCGACGAGCTAGCGATGCTGGCTGTCATTTAGCGCCGAAATTTGGACGTCTTTCTCACATTCATCAACTGATTGGAGTCGCCGTGACATCAGATGCCTCAGCCCTTAAAAACGAATCCGCGATCGATCCCGTAGAAATGACCGTCGCCGATGTCCAGGCGGCTTTTTCGCACGGCAGCCTCACCTCGGAGGCTTTGACGCAGGCCTATCTCGACCGCATCGCGCTCTACAATCCGCGCTACGTCGCATTGATCACGATGAACCCTGACGCCTTGAGCGATGCGCGCGCCATCGACAGGCGCCGCGCGGCGGGCGAGAAGCTCGGGCCTCTCGCCGGCGTCCCCGTTGTGGTCAAGGATACGATGGACATGGCCGGCCTCCCGAGCACTGGCGGCTGGCGGCTGCTGAGTGAGCGGGCCGGTGGGATCGACCTCATCCCCGCGACGGATTCGCCGGTTGTGGCCCGGATGCGGGCGGCGGGCGCCATCATTCTTGGCAAGACAAACGTTCCGGTGTTGAGCGCGACCGGAAGCCACGCCAGCGACAGTTGGGCTGGCGTAACTCTCAACGCGGTTGATCCAGGCCGCCTGCCGGGCGGCAGCAGCGCCGGGACGGCGACCGCGGTGGCTGGCAGTCTCGCCGTCCTGGGCCTCGCCGAGGAAACAGGGGGCTCGATCCAAAATCCAGCCTCGGCTCAGGATCTCGTGGGGATCAAACCCACCTTCGCCCTCGTTCCGAATGCGGGCGTCATGCCGCTCGCGGGCAGCACGCGCGACGTCGTGGGGCCAATCGCCCGTTGCGTGCGCGACGCCGCCCTGACGCTCGACATTTTGGCAGGGTTCACCGCCGAAGACCCGAAGACGGTTGCCGGAATCGGGCAAAGGCCGAAGGGCGGCTATGCCGCTGGTCTCGATGCGAATTCATTGCAAGGCAAGCGCCTTGGGCTTTATGGCCCCGGCTGGCGCGATCGCCCGCTCTCGGCGGAAGCTGCTGCGCTCTATCAGCGGGCGATCGGCGAACTCGAACGTCGCGGCGCGACGCTGGTCTCGGATCCCTTCAAGGGAACCGGCTTCGCCGACATCGGCCGCCCCGCCAAAGGCACCGATCATTTCGATCCGACCGGCATGGAATCCATACCATACGATATGGACCGGTACCTAAAACGCATGGGACCAGATGTGGCGATCCCATCGTTCGAGGCCTTCGTTAAGGCTGTCGCGAGCGAAGATCCATTCGCGCCAACAGGCGTGCTGTTCTATATGAAGGATCAGCGGCAGCTCGCCGCGGGCCTTGCCGATCCTCTGGCGCCGCCGGACCTTTCCGATTTCATCGCGGCCAAGGAAGCGTATCTCTCCATCTTCAATGACGTCATGGCCCGTGAAAAGCTTGATGGCCTCGTGTTTCCGCAGATGCGCGACGAACTGCCGCCTCTCATTGGCCCCGAAACGCTGCACGAAACCTCGGTCTGCGAGATCAACATCGCCGGTCTGCCTGGCGTTACCGTTCCCGCCGGCTATTACGCCTCCGGGGCGCCCTTTGGTCTGATCTTTATCGGACCGATGTGGAGCGAGGCGAGGCTGCTGTCCTTCGCCTACGACTATGAAAGCGCCACGATGCATCGCAGGACGCCAACTCTCAGCCAATAGGGCAGGGGCGCGGCCTCTGGCCTGAGGGGCCGCGGATCCGGCGCTCACGTTCTTCGGCGGGGCCAGGCGCTCCGCCTTGCTCCCTACTGTTCCTTCGATCCCGGCGCGCGAACCTCCTTGCCGCTCGGCCGCCTGGCTGGGCGAAGAACGGCGCCGTCGAACACGACGATCGGCTGGAAACCGTATTCGTCGTAATGGCCGTTGGCAGGCGCAGTTGCTGGCCGCCGCGAACCGCGTCAAACGTGCCGTCAATGTCGAGCACGATCCGTTTCGAGACCTACCCGAAGGACTGGCAATACAGATCGACCATGGCGCGGCCCATGCGCAGCAAGGCGCGGGCGTTCCGCTGGCTTTCGAGGCGGGATATGGCCGACTGCGTACACAGTTCCCGATCGGAGAGCACCAGATCGAGCCCTATTTTGAACGGAGGTCGCTCCACAGGTACCCTGCATCGTTGCCGTCTTCATGCCCAGCCCCGATCGTCAGCAAGCGAAAGCAGCCGTTGCCCGACCTCGCGCGACACCAGAACGCCGCCGTCCGACGACAGCAGACCGCCGTCAAATTTGGCCACAACAGATTGCCGGAGACTGGGACAAGCCGGGCAGCGGCAGCATAGGATCGGTCATGGCGGATGTGGCTTCGCGGAAACGGCGCGGATTGAACTCGACAACCAAATCCTGCGCTGTCTCAAAAGCTTAAGCTATATCCGACAAACCGCCATGAACTCTCCGGGCTCGTTGAGCCAGATTAACGATTCTTCTTCTCTTTCCAGCTTCTCGAAAGCTCCGCGAACAAAAGCCCGCTACGGTCTCCAGGGCAGCGAACCCTCGACCGTTAGGAGGATAACGCGGCATGCCATCGCCAGAAGCGGACGGGACTCCGGCGGGCTGCAGTTCCGGTTGCGGCCTTCGCCGCCGGGTTCTATGTCGGCCGCTGGAGGCCGCCGGCCGCGACGAACAGGCCGGGAAGCGGCGACGCCGCGACTCTCACCCCGTAGAGATCGAAGATCGATTCCGGCGTCAGCGTTTCCGCCGGCCGGCCCTGCCGCAGAACGACGCCGTCCTTCAACAGGACAACGCGCGTCGCGGAGGCGAGCGCGTGGTCTGGGTGATGCGTCGTCATTAACACGCCATAGCCATCGGCGGCGAGCTGCTGCAGCTGCCGTAGCAGCTCGATCTGACGGCCGAAGTCGAGCGCTGCGGCCGGCTCGTCGAGCACTAGCACGGGCGCCCCCTGCGCAAGCGCGCGGGCGATCAGCACCATCTGCCGCTCGCCGCCTGAAAGCTCGGTGTAGCGCCGCCGCGCCAGATGGCCGACGCCGAGTCTCTCAAACGCCGCGGCGACGCAGGCGTGATCAGACGCGCCCGGCGCCCGGAACAGGCCGTTTTCGGCGAGGCGTCCGAGCATCACGACGTCGCGCGCCTCATAGGGAAACGGCGCGACATGAGCCTGTGGCACATAGGCAAGACGGCGCGCGATCTCCCGCCGCGTCAGTCCAGAGATCGCGCGGCCCTCAAGAAAAATCTCGCCGCTAGCGGGCGAGAGCAGGCCGAGCGCCAGCCGTAGCAAAGTGCTCTTGCCGGCGCCGTTGCCGCCGAGCAATGCGACGATCTCCGAGCGGCCGACGTCCAGGCTGAGGCCCTTGAGGACAGCGTGCCCGCGATAGGAAAAGGCGACGCCGCGCAATTGCAGAAACGGCGGCGTCATTGCCTCGACGCTCAAAGCCAGCTCTTGCGGGTGCGCGAAAGCAAGAGCAGGAAGGCCGGAATGCCAAGAAGCTCGGTCAGGATGCCGATCGGAATCTCGATGCGTCCGACCGAGCGCGAAACAGCGTCGGCGGCGAGCAGGAAGATCGCGCCCAAAGCGGCGCTCGCCGGCATCAGGCGACCATTCGACGGGCCGACGACGAGACGCGCCAGATGGGGGACGAGCAGGCCAATCCAGCCGATCATTCCGGCGGTCGAGACGGCGAGCGAGCAGATGAGCGTCGCCGCGGCGATGACGCCGTAGCGCAACAGACCGACCGGAACGCCCAGCGTCCTGGCTTCGTCATCCCCCATTGAGAGCGCGTCGAGACCTCGCCCGCAGGCGGTCAGCACGGCGAGGCCAAGCGCCATCGGCGGCGCGACGAGGGCGAGCTGCGCCAGATCGGCCGAGGCGAGGCTCCCCATCAGCCAGTAGATGATCGCCGGCAGCTGATTATACGGGTCGGCCACAAATTTGACGATCGTCAGTAGCGCCGTGAACAGGGCGCCGCTGATCAATCCGCCGAGAACCAACATGATCGTTGACGCCGGGCCGGCCAGATTGGCGATGCCGACGCCGAGCGCGGCCGCCGCGAGGCCGCCGGCGAATCCGGCGATCTGGAGGGTCAGCCAGTCGCCGCCAAGCAACAGACCCGCCACCCTGTCTCTTATA
>NZ_CABFMQ020000080.1 GCF_901905185.1 Methylocella tundrae | reverse complement strand
CGCGGCGTGAGCCGGAGCTGCGCCATCCCGCTAGCTCCGCGCCGGCTAACGCCGCTCAACCCGCCCAAAAAGGCAAATCAAACCGCCAGAGCGAACTCAGGATTGGATAAAACTGGGGGCAAGGTCAGGGCAATGTCACCAGGAATGAAAACCGGTAGGGCACTTCTCGGCGGTTTTCCACGTGGCAAGTATTTTTTCTCTGCTCTACGACGGCCTGCGACGCTCGGTAGACGCTTGTTGCAACGTCCGAGTTTCTGCCTCTTCTAATCGTCCCCGACGCCGATCGCCTGTTTGAATCGGCTTTACGCCGGGGACGATCGTGGTGGCTGCCTCCCTCCAATCCGAAGGCTTTCTGCGCGGCGCGCGCATGCTGCGCAGGGCGCTGGGGCCCGCCATCGCGACCTTTCTCGACGACCCGGCGATCGTCGAAGTGATGCTCAATCCGGACGGCCGGCTTTGGGTTGATCGTCTGTCGGAGGGTCTTGCCGATACCGGCGCAATTCTGTCGCCAGCCGATGGCGAGCGCATCATTCGGCTCGTCGCGCACCATGTCGGCGCCGAGGTGCATGCCGGTTCACCGCGCGTGTCGGCCGAGTTGCCCGAGACGGGCGAGCGGTTCGAGGGGCTGTTGCCGCCTGTGGTCGCCGCCCCGGCCTTCGCGATCCGCAAGCCAGCCGTCGCTGTCTTCACACTCGACGACTATGCCGCCGCCGGCATTATGACGGCAAGCCAAGCCGACGTTCTGCGGCAGGTTGTCTCCGAGCGCCGTAACATTCTTGTCGCCGGGGGCACCTCGACCGGCAAGACGACGCTCGCCAACGCGCTGCTCGCCGAGGTGGCGAAAACCTCCGATCGCGTCGTGCTGATCGAGGATACGCGCGAGCTGCAATGCCGGGCGCCGAATCTCGTGGCGCTGCGCACCAAGGACGGCGTCGTCTCGCTGTCCGACCTCGTGCGCTCGTCGCTACGCCTGCGTCCCGACCGCATCCCGATCGGCGAAGTGCGCGGCGCGGAGGCGCTGGATCTCCTGAAAGCCTGGGGCACCGGACATCCTGGCGGCGTCGGCACCATCCATGCGGGGTCAGCGCTCGGCGCGCTGCGCCGCCTCGAACAGCTGATCCAGGAAGCCGTCGTCACTGTCCCGCGCGCGCTGATCGCCGAGACCATCGATCTCATCGCCGTGCTCGCCGGTCGCGGCTCGCAGCGTCGTCTCGCCGAGCTCGCCTTCGTCACAGGCCTTGATCCTCAATCCGCCGATTACCGCGTCGTCCCCGTCGATGAAGGCGGCGGCGCCATCCCGACAGCCGCCGTTCCTGCAGGAGAGCCGCAATGATTCCGTCCGCCATTCGCGTTCGCCGCCAATTCGCAACAATCGCCGCCTTCAGTCTCATGGCTCTGGCCCTTGCGCCTGCCGCTCATGCCGCGGGCTCGTCGATGCCCTGGGAGACGCCGCTCAACCAGATCCTCGAATCGGTGCAAGGCCCGGTCGCCAAGATCATTTCGGTCATCATCATTACTGTGACGGGCCTGACGCTCGCCTTCGGCGACACCTCAGGTGGCCTTCGCCGGCTGATCCAGATCGTCTTCGGTCTTTCCATCGCTTTCGCGGCGTCGAGCTTCTTCTTGTCGTTCTTCTCCTTCAGCGGCGGAGCGCTGGTCTGATGGAGCGAAACGAACCGATCGGCGGTTTCCTGGTCCCGGTTCATCGCGCGCTGACCGACCCGATTCTGCTCGGCGGCGCGCCGCGCGCCGTCGCTATCGCCAATGGCACGCTGGCGGCGGCCATCGCCCTCGGCCTCAGGCTGTGGGTTCCCGGAGCGATCATTTGGGCGGTCGGCCATAGCGCCGCCGTCTGGGCGGCGAAGCGCGATCCGCGCTTCGTCGAGGTGGTCCGCCGGCATCTGCGCTATCCGCCGTTTTTCCACGCGTGAGAGCGAGAGGTTTTGGAGACGCCGCCATGATGAACCTCTCCGAATATCGCAACCATACAACGGGCCTCGCAGACTTCCTGCCTTGGGCGGCGCTCGTGGAGAAAGGCGTCGTCCTCAACAAGGACGGCTCGTTTCAGCGCAGCGCGCGGTTCCGCGGTCCGGATCTCGACTCCGCCACGCCAGCTGAATTCGTCGGCGTGACGGCGCGGCTCAACAACGCGCTGCGCCGGCTCGGCTCCGGCTGGGCCATCTTCGTCGAAGCCAGTCGGGCTCCTGCGCAATATTATCCGCCGAGCCGTTTTCCGGAGCCGGCGTCGGCTCTCGTCGACCTCGAACGGCGCTACGCCTTCGAATCCGCCGGCGTCCATTTTGAGAGCCGCTATTTCCTCACCTTCCTCTGGCTGCCGCCGGCCGAAGATGTGTCGCGCGCGGAGAGCTGGCTTTATGAGGGACGCGCTCAATTTGGCGTCGACGCCTGGGAGGCGCTGCGCGGCTTCGTCGACCGGACGGATCGCGTGCTGCAGCTCGTCGAGGGCTTCGTGCCGGAAGCGGCCTGGCTCGATGACGCCGAGACGCTGACCTATCTGCATTCGACGATTTCAACCAAGCGCCAAAAAGTCCGCGTCCCTGAGACGCCCATGTATCTCGATGCGCTGCTGGCCGACGAGCCGTTGTCCGGCGGCCTGCAGCCGCGTCTCGGTTCGCATCATCTCCGCACGCTCACCGTCGTCGGCTTCCCGACCGCGACCCACCCCGGCATTCTAGATGAGCTGAACCGGCTCGCTTTTCCGTATCGCTGGTCCACCCGCGCGATCCTGCTCGACAAGACCGAGGCGGTGCGGCTGCTCACAAAAATCCGGCGACAGTGGTTCGCCAAGCGGAAGTCAGTCGCGGCGATCCTCAAAGAGGTGATGACCAATGAGGCGTCCGTGTTGGTCGATTCCGATGCGGCGAACAAGGCGGCCGACGCCGACGCGGCGCTTCAGGAATTGGGCGCAGACGATGTCGGGGAAGCCTATGTCACCGCCACGGTGACCGTGTGGGACGAAGACCCGGCCGTCGCGGCGGAAAAACTGCGCCTCGTCGAAAAGGTGATCCAAGGGCGCGATTTCACCTGCATGCCGGAGACGGTGAATGCGATCGAGGCCTGGCTCGGCTCGCTGCCGGGCCACGTCTACGCCAATGTGCGCCAGCCGCCGGTCTCGACGCTGAACCTCGCCCATCTGATCCCGCTCTCGGCGGTTTGGGCCGGGCCGGAATGGGACGAGCATTTTCAGGCGCCGCCGCTGTTCTTCGGCAAGACCGAAGGATCGACGCCGTTCCGCTTCTCGCGCATGTCGGCGATGTCGGACACACGCTGATCGTCGGCCCGACCGGCGCCGGCAAATCCGTCCTGCTGGCGCTGATGGCGATGCAGTTTCGCCGCTATGCAAGTTCGCAGCTTTTTGCCTTCGATTTCGGCGGCAGCATCCGGGCGGCGGCGCTCGCCATGAATGGCGATTGGCATGATCTCGGCGGCGGCCTGTCGGACGGCGCAGAAGACTCTGTCGCTCTTCAGCCGCTCGCGCGGATCGACGAGGCGGGTGAGCGCGCTTGGGCGGCGGACTGGATCGCGGCGATTCTGGCGAAGGAGGGCGTCGTCGTCGATCCCGCCGCCAAGGAGCATATCTGGTCGGCGCTCGCCTCGCTGGCCTCTTCACCGGTCGAGGAGCGCACCCTTACCGGTCTCGCAGTGCTGTTGCAGTCGGGAACGCTGAAGCGCGCGTTGCAACCCTATTGCGTCGGCGGTCCGTTCGGCCGGTTGCTCGACGCCGAGGTCGAGCGGCTCGGCGAGGCCAGCGTCCAGGCGTTCGAGACCGAAGGGCTGATTGGGGCAGGGGCTGCGCCCGCCGTCCTCACCTATCTCTTCCATCGCATCGAAGGGCGGCTCGACGGACGGCCGACGCTGCTCATCATCGACGAGGGCTGGCTTGTTCTCGACGATCCGGCTTTTGCGCAGCAGCTCCGCGAATGGCTGAAGACGCTGCGCAAAAAGAACGCCTCCGTCATCTTCGCCACCCAGTCGCTTTCCGACATCGATGGCAGCGCCGTCGCCCCGGCCATCGTCGAGAGCTGTCCGACGCGCATCTTCCTGCCGAACGAGCGCGCCGTTGAGCCGCAAATCACCGCCATCTATCGCCGCTTCGGCCTCAACGATCGTCAGATCGAGATCATCGCAAGGGCGACGCCGAAGCGCGACTATTACTGCCAATCCCGCCGCGGCAATCGCCTGTTCGAGCTCGGCCTCGGTCCGGTCGCGCTCGCCTTCTGCGCGGCGTCCTCCAAGGCCGATCACGCCGCCATTGAGCGCGTGATCACCGACTACGGCCGCGACGCTTTCGTCGACGCGTGGCTCGCCGATCGCGGTCTCGGTTGGGCCGCCGAGCTGATCCCCGATCTCGCCAATGTCATCCCGCACGACGTCCCGGAGGCTCAGCCATGACCAGCATTGGGTTCTTCTCGCGGCTGCCATCGACGCTCCTTGTCGCCGCGGTGCTATCTGCGCTGCTGTCGCCGCCGGTGACCCCATCCGCCTCCGCGCAGGTTGTCGTCTACGATCCGGCGAACTACGCGCAGAACCTGCTGACGGCGGCGCGCGCGCTGCAACAGATCAACAATCAGATCATTTCGCTGCAGAACCAGGCGCAGATGCTGGTTAATCAGGCGAAGAATCTCGCCAGCCTGCCGACCTCGACCCTGCAGCAGCTGCAGTCCTCGGTCCAGAGAACCCAGACGTTGCTTTCCCAGGCGCAAAACATCGCCTTCGACGTGCAGAAGGTTGAGCAGGCGTTCTCGACGACCTATGGCGCGGTCCCGGCGACGGCCTCCAGCGCCTCTCTCATCGCGGTCGCCCAGACCCGCTGGCAAACTTCCGTTGGGGCTTTCGAGGATTCGCTCAAAGTGCAGGCCGGCGTTGCCGGCAACATCAATGCAAACGGCGCCTCGATGTCGTCGCTGGTCTCGAGCAGTCAATCGGCGAGCGGGGCGCTACAGGCGGCGCAGGCCGGCAACCAGCTGCTGGCGCTGCAATCGCAGCAGCTCTCCGACCTCATCGCCGTCGTCTCCGCCAAGAGCCGCTCCGACGCGCTGGAGCAGGCGCGATCGACTGCGACCGAGTCCCAGGGCCAGCAGCAGTATCGGCTTTTTTCGGCGCGGAGCGGCTATGTCCCGTCCACGGTGACGATGTTTGGGGTCAACTGAGCATGCGCGTCGACACCATGACGCTCACTCGCCTCTCCCTCGTCGCAGCGCTCGCAGGGTTGCTCATCGCGGCGGCGACCCTCCACCGGCGTGCGGATGTGCGGGCGCCCGGAATATCCTCGGCCGCGCCGCCAGCCGACGATCTTTCGGCCGAACTTCGGCGATGCGCCGCCCTCGATCCCAAGGATGCCGAAGATCCACGCTGCCGCGCGGTCTGGGCGGAGAACCGTCGCCGCTTCTTCGGTAAATCACCGCTGCCAGTGGCGACGCCCGCGCCGCCGGCTGCTTCGGCGTCGGAAGGCGGCGCGCCATGAACAATGTTGGCGTCATCGACAGCTTCCTCAACACCTTCACGACCTACATCGATTCCGGCTTCGGCCTGCTCAAGGGCGAAGTGGCCTATCTCTCTTCAACCCTGATCGTCATCGACATCGCGCTCGCCGGCCTGTTCTGGGCCTGGGGCGCCGATGAAGACGTGCTGCACCGGCTGGTGAAAAAGACTCTCTATATCGGCTTCTTCGCCTTCCTCATCGGCAACTTCAACAAGCTCTCGGCCATTGTCTTCAACAGCTTCGCCGGTCTCGGGCTCAAGGCCGGCGGCTCGTCGATCTCGACGGCCGACTTCCTGCGCCCCGGCCGGCTCGCGGAGGTCGGGCTCGACGCCGGCCAGCCGCTGCTCGACGCCGCCAGCCAGATGATGGGCTTTGCCAGCTTCTTCGCCAATTTCGTGCAAATCGCCGTGCTGATGGTCTCCTGGCTCCTGGTGCTGATCGCTTTCTTCATCCTGGCCGTCCAGCTCTTCGTCACCCTCATCGAATTCAAGCTGACGACGCTTGCGGGCTTCGTGCTGATTCCTTTTGCGCTGTTCAACAAGACCGCTTTCCTGGCCGAGAAGGTGCTCTGCAACATCGTCGCCTCCGGCGTCAAGGTGATGGTGTTGGCCGTCATCGTCGGCATTGGCTCGGGTCTCTTCTCGCAATTCACGACGGGATATGGCGGCGGCCAGCCGACCGTCGAGCAGGCGCTGTCCGTCGTCCTCGCCGCGCTTTCCTTGCTCGGCCTCGGCATCTTCGGGCCGGGCATCGCCACCGGCCTCGTCTCCGGCGCGCCCCAGCTTGGCGCCGGCGCCGCGGTCGGGACGGGAATCGCCGTCGCTGGGGTCGCGATGGGGGCAGGCGCCGCGCTCGGTGGCGGCGGAGCTGCGCTTGCTGGCGCGGGGCGTCTAACAGCTGCGGCGGCCCGCGGCGGCGCGTTCGCGGCCGGAGCGGCGTCTACCTCTTATGGTCTCGCCTCCCTCGGGCAGGGCGGCGCGGCGGGCGTCGCGTCCGGCCTCACCGGCGTCGGCAGGGCGGTCGGCGCCGCCGCCGCGGCGCCGATCCGGCGCGCCGCATCGCGGGCAGCTGACGCCGTGAAGGGGAGTTTCGAGTCCGGCGCCAGGTCGGGCTTCGCCGCGACCGGCGGCTCATCGACCATGGGGGCGGTCGAGAGCCACGCGGCGGCGGCCGAGGCCTCCTATGCCGCCTCCGGATCGACGACGGCGACATCGTCGCCGCCTGCCTGGTCGTCCGACCTCAAGCGCAGCCAGACCGTCCGTCATGGCGTCTCGACGGCCGCCCACGCCGTGCGCGCGGGCGACAGCCCTGGCGGCGGCCATTCCGTCGATCTGTCCGAAAAGGAGCCCTGATGTTCAAGCGACCGTCGGTGCGCTATGGCCGCACGCCCGAACCCGAAACGCCCTATCAGAAAGCCGCGCAGGTCTGGGACGAGCGCATCGGCTCGGCCCGAGTCCAGGCCAGGAACTGGCGGCTGATGGCGTTTGGTTCGCTTTTCCTGTCGGCGGGCCTGGCCTTCGGCCTCGTCTGGCAATCGGCCACCGGGACGATCGTCCCCTGGGTGGTGCAGGTCGACAAGCTTGGCGAGGCGCAGGCGATCGCGCCGGCCGAGGTCGACTACACGCCAGGGGATCCGCAAATCGCCTGGCACCTTGCCCGCTTCATCGAAGAGGTGCGTTCGATCGCGGCCGATCCGATCATCGTGCGGCGGAACTGGCTGCGCGCCTATGACTTCACCACAGCGAGCGGCGCGATGGCGCTCAACGACTACGCCCGCGCCGACGATCCTTTCGCCAAAATTGGCAAGCAACAGATCGCCGTCGACGTCTCGAGCGTGATCCGCGCCTCGCCCGACAGCTTTCGCGTCGCCTGGACTCAGCGCCGCTATCAGGACGGCGCGCTCGCCGAGACATCCCGTTGGACCGCCATTCTGACCATCGCGATCCAGCCGCCACGCGATGCCGAACGGCTGCGCCAAAATCCGCTCGGAATCTACATCAACGCCATCAACTGGTCGAAGGAGCTCGGCTGATGACTTTACCGCTTTCCCGCAACGCTTGCTCTCCGGCTCCCCGTCGGCGCCGAGAGCGTCTCCTTCACTGGGCTCCTCGCCGCGCGTCTCGTGCAAGGGGCTGCCGCCGGTGTGTGCGCAATTCTGCCGCTCGCGATTATCCGCGATGTGTTCGAGGGCGGAGCCGCGCGCCGGCGCCTGTCCCACGTAGCGGCCCTTCTGGGTGTTACCCCGCTGATTGCTCCGACGATCGGGTCGTGGCTCCTGGCGGTTGGAAGCTGGCGCACAATCTATGCCGCGCAAGCGGCTGTGGGTTTCGCTATGGCCTTGTGCGCCTGGATAGGCTTTCACGACACGCTTCCACCCGATCGGCGCCCGCCGATCAAGCGCCGCAGTATGCTGCACGGCTATGCAGACGTGCTCTCGAGCGTTTCCTTCCGCACGTTCGCCCTGATCTATGCACTGAGCTTCGCTTGCGCGTTCAGCTTCATCTCAGGCGCGCCTTCGGTCCTCATTCAAACGCTTGGCTTGTCGCATATCGAATTCGCACTTTTTTTTGCCGCCGCCGCTGTCTGGTTCCTGGTGGGCTCGCTGATTAGCGCTCGACTCAGCGGCGAGAAGTGCGGCCCCCAGACTCTCATGCAGACTGGCCTCGCGATTATGATCTTTGGCTCTGGGATCGGCCTCGCAGCGGCGGCGGCGGGGAAGATCCACGTCTTCACGCTGCTGCCGGCTGCTGCACTGGCGGTGTTCGGGTTCGGCTTGGTCGGAGCGATGGCGACGCATGATGCGCTGCAGGACCTGCCGCAAGCAGCAGGCGCCGCGGCTGGGGCGTTGCGATGCGGCCAAATGACTGCCGGCGCAGCTGTGAGCGCGTTACTGAGCGGCTCGTGGACAACCGGTCCCCCGTTGCCATGACGGGGACAATGACGATCGTCGCCGTGGCCGCGATGGGCGTCTACCTCCTACGGGGCCGCACCACGACGTGATCTTCGGCTCCCCAGCGCGTCGCCGGTTGTTTGACGCGACGAAGGTGAGGCTCGTCGCGCGCTCGTCTTCCCTTCTACCTGTCCTCCACCCTGTCGCCTCGTGAGAATCCGATCGACGCCCGACCCGGGAGCAAACGGGCAACTCCTCCGACCGCCGTCGCTTGGAGAAAGCGCCGCATGTGCAGAGTTTCGGCCGATGTTAGCGCAGGACCTTCTTGATTTCGGCCTGGACCCTGACGAGCGCGGGAAGATAGAGCGCGACAAGGCTCCCCGCGTCGTTTCCAATCGCGGGCACGCCGATGTTCAGCGCCGCAACCGTAGCGCCCCGCGAATTGAGGAGAGGCACGGCGATGGAGCGCAGGCCCATCTCCACCTCCTGATCGATTGCGGCGTAACCTTCCTCGCGTGCGCGGCCGATCTTCGCCATAACAGCGTCGGGATCGGTGAGCGTCAGCGAGGTCCGCGCCGCAATCGGCCGGATCGAAAGCCGCCGCCGCACTTCGGCTTCCGGCAGCGCGGCGAGCAGCACCCTCCCCATCGAGGTGCAATAGGCGGGCAAGCGCGAGCCGGGCATCAACGAGATCGACATCACCTTTCGCCGCGCCGCGCGCGCGATATAAACGATTTCATCCTCATCGAGGATCGAGACCGAGGCGCTTTCTTCAAGCTCTTCGGAGAGCCCGTCGAGCCAGGGCTGCACGAACTGCGGCAGGGGCATGGCTGCGAGGCAGGCCGTGCCGAGCCTCAGCACGCGCGGCGTCAACGTAAAGAATTTCCCGTCGTAGTCGGCATAGCCAAGCTCGGCGAGCGTCAGGAGGCAGCGCCGCGCCGTGGCCCGATCGAGGCCGCTCGCTCCGGAGACTTCCGCAATGGACTGCCGCGGGCGATCTGCCGTGAAAGTCTCGATGACGGCGAGCCCCTTGGCGAGCCCTCCCATCGTGTCGCGCTGGTTGACCATTGCCGCCTCGTTTGTGCGATATACGAACAAAAATTATATAACGCACAAATTCCATTGCTGTCGACAGGGGCTTTCCATAGTCTGCGCAAGAAAATTCACTCGAGAAGGTTGGAACGGGGCGATGGGACATCCATGAACAAGACGATCACAACGCTTGCCGCGGCGGTGGCGGACATTGCCGATGGCGCAACCGTCATGGTCGGCGGCTTTGGCGGCTCCGGCGCGCCGATCGAACTCATCCACGCGCTGATCGACCGGTTCGTGCGAACGGGTGGTCCGAAGGACCTCACCATCGTCAACAACAATGCTGGCAACGGCCATGTCGGCCTTGCCGCGATGATCGAAGCCGGCATGGTGAAGAAGCTGATCTGCTCCTTCCCGCGCTCCGCCGATCCGCGCGTGTTCACAGAGAAGTATCTGGCGGGCGAGATCGTGCTGGAACTGGTCCCGCAGGGTACGCTCGCCGAGCGCATCAGGGCCGGCGGCGCCGGCATTCCGGCGTTCTACACGCCGACCTCCTATGGCACTGAGCTCGCCAAGGGAAAACGGGTCGCCGAATTCGACGGCCGCCCTTATGTGCAGGAGCGCTGGCTCAAAGCGGACTTTGCGCTGGTGAAGGCGCATGTCGGTGATCCGCACGGCAACCTGACCTACAACAAGGTGGCCCGCAATTTCAATCCGTTGATGTGCATGGCGGCGCGGGAAACCATCGCGCAGGTCTCGAAGATCGCGCCGCTCGGCGGCATCGATCCCGAGCATGTCGTCACGCCGGGCATCTTCGTCAGGAAAGTGGTCGAAGTCCCCGAACCGCAGCAGGAAGAACTGCTCAACCGAGCCGGAGCGAGTTATCCATGACGTCATCCGCCACTGACAACGTCAAGCTGTCCAACGCGCAGATCGCCTGGCGCGCGGCGCAGGACATCGCCGACGGCGCCTATGTCAATCTCGGCATCGGCTTTCCCGAAATGGTCGCGCGCTATCAACCGCCGGGGCGCGAGACGATCTTCCATACGGAGAACGGCGTTCTCGATTTCGGCGAGGCGCCTCCCGAGGGACTGGAAGACTGGGACCTCATCAACGCCGGCAAGAAGGCGGTGACGTTGAAGCCGGGTTCGGCCTTTTTCCATCATGCCGACAGCTTCGCCATGGTGCGCGGCGGCCATCTCGACGTCGCAATCCTCGGCGCCTACGAGGTGGCGCAAAATGGCGATCTCGCCAATTGGAGCGTCGGCGCCAAGGGCGTGCCGGCCGTGGGCGGCGCCATGGATCTCGTCCATGGCGCAAAGCGCGTCGCGATCATTACCGAGCATGTCGCAAAGACCGGGAAGCCGAAGCTTGTCGAGCACTGTTCGCTGCCTCTGACGGGCGTCGGCTGCGTGACGCGGGTCTATTCGAGCCTCGCCGTCATCGACATCGAAAGCGGCCGCTTCGTGCTGCGCGAGAAGCTGGCGTCCATCCCGTTCGACAGGCTGCAATCGCTCACGGGAGCTGAGCTCGTGATCGACGGGCCGGTCGCCGATCTGATCGCGCCGGAGCTCTAGAGAGCGTCCGAAAACGCTTCAACGGCCCCGATCCCCTCATGGTGAGGAGCGCCCGAAAGGGTGCATCTCGAACCACGACGGCGTCGTTAGCGAATCCTTCTCCCGGCCGCCCTCGTCCTTCGAGACGCGTGCTTCGCACGCTCCTCACAATGAGGGCTACGTGATTGCACTGGGAAGGGGGCTCCGAACAGTTTCTCAGGAGATTTGCGATGCGAGAGGTTTTCATCTGCGACTATATACGCACGCCCATCGGCCGGTTCGGCGGTGCCCTCGCCCCGGTGCGAGCCGATGATCTCGGCGCCATTCCGCTGAAGGCGCTGACGGCGCGCAATCCGAAGGTCGACTGGGAGGCGGTCGACGACGTAATCTTCGGCTGCGCCAATCAGGCCGGCGAGGACAACCGCAATGTCGCGCGCATGTCCCTGCTTCTGGCGGGCCTGCCGTTCGGCGTCACGGGCACGACGATCAACAGGCTGTGCGGCTCGGGGATGGATGCGGTGATCACAGGCGCGCGCGCCATCAAGGCGGGCGAAGCAGAGCTTGTAATCGCGGGCGGGGTTGAGTCGATGTCGCGCGCGCCCTTCGTCATTCCAAAGGCCGAGGCCGCCTTCTCGCGCCATTCAGAAATTCACGACACGACTATTGGCTGGCGCTTCGTGAACCCGCTGCTCAAAGCGCAATATAGCGTGGATTCGATGCCAGAGACCGGCGAGAACGTCGCCGAGGATTTTGGCGTTAGCCGCGCGGATCAGGACGCTTTCGCCTTGCGCTCTCAGACCAAGGCCGCGGCCGCGCAGGAGAGCGGCCGGCTTGCGAAAGAGATCACGCCAGTGACGATCCCGCAGCGCAAGGGCGAACCGCTCATCGTGGCGCGCGACGAACATCCCCGCGCGACGACGCTCGAGGCGCTGGCAAAGCTGCCGACCCCTTTTCGCAAGGGTGGTACGGTGACGGCCGGCAACGCGTCGGGCGTCAACGACGGCGCCGCCACACTCATCCTTGCCGACGAGGCGAGCGCGGCGAAATATGGGCTTTCTCCCATCGCCCGCGTGCTGGGCGGGGCAACGGCCGGCGTGCCGCCGCGGATTATGGGCATGGGTCCGGCGCCGGCATCGAAGAAGCTGATGATGCGGCTGGGGCTGACGCAGGTGGATTTCGATGTGATCGAGCTCAACGAGGCCTTGCCTCTCAGGGCCTCGCCGTTCTGCGCGATCTCGGCGTCGCCGAGGACGATCCGCGTGTCAATCCGAATGGCGGCGCCATTGCCCTTGGCCATCCGCTCGGCATGTCAGGCGCGCGCATCACCGGCGCGGCGGCGCTAGAGCTGAAGATCGGCGGCGGCAGGCGCTCGCTTTCGACCATGTGCATCGGCGTCGGGCAGGGCGTAGCGATCGCGCTGGAGCGAGTCTGAGGACGGGCGCGTCGCTTCATTTTCTGACGCTTCTGATGCCGCCCGTCATGCAGCCGCTTCAAGTTCGGCCGGCTTTCGTCCAGGTACATGGACCTCAGCCTCCTGGATATGGTGAACGCCATCGACTGTCGGCGCCAAGCGGTCGCCGAACTGCCAGCGCGAATGGGCTGCGAGGAAGTGGAGCTTCCAACCTACGCCAGATTTCGCCCTCAATCTGCTTACACAGTGCTTACATTGAGAGGCATCGGAGACAATGTAAGCAGAAGCGACCCCGAAGGGCCGCTTTTATCGCTTTGATTTCCTTGAGAGAAATTGGAGCGGGCGAAGGGATTCGAACCCTCGACCCCAACCTTGGCAAGGTTCCTGGACGTCATGCCACGCGGGAGGCGGCCAAAGCATGGAGCGATTCCGGCTTCAGGTGCGTGTAGCGTTTCAGCATTTTCCAGTCCTTGTGTCCGGTCACAAGCGCGACTTGCTCGATCGTGAAGCCAGCCTCGAACAATCGGCTCGTTCCTTCGTGGCGCAAGTCATGAAAGTGAAGATCTTCGATGTTGAGCTCCACGCAGCCTCGACGAAAAGCCGTGCCAACTGATTTTCCATTATACGGAAAAATGCGATCGCATTCGTTGCTGCGCCGATTGCGCTGCTCGTCGATAATTTCCCATGCGTCATAGCCAGCAGCGGCGAACAGCGGAATGCGCTGGTGATTGCCCTTCTTGTTGCGGATCCTTCCGGTCCCGAATCAGCAGCATTCGAGTTCGCGGGTCGACGTCGGACTATTGAGCCCGGCAAATTTCATCCTGGCGCATCGCCGTCGCGACCGCGAAGCGAATGATCGAGCCAACGGGAATGAGCTGTCTTGGATTGCCATCGAAGTGTGCAATCAGCCGCGCCAACTCATCCTGCGTCGGGCGGCGGTCGCGCTCTATTCCTTTGCCGATGAGACCAAGGCGCTTCAGCGCAAGGCGCGCGAGATCGACAGGCTCGACGCGAATTTCAAGACCATGGATCGCTGCCGCATGCGACAAGATCAGCTTGATCGTCCCGATATCGATGCCCAACTGATGGGGCCGGCGCCTTGATCGGCACGCTCGCGCCCAAATCGGATCAATCTTTCGCGGTCCAGGGAAGAAATCCTGCATTTGCCAGGTTCGCGCTGCAGCAGGTCGAGGGTCGCGGCCTTCGACTGGAGGGGCGTCTTGCCCACCGCCGCCATATCCTCCATATGGAGGTCGATCAATTCGCCGAAGGTTTTGACCCTGGCTACCCGCGAGCTTGAGGGCGTCTCGCCGCGGTCGGCTTGGACCTCCGCTTCCAGAGCCCAGCGCCGGGCGTCCTCACGCCGCAGAAACGTCTCGCTTGCATAACGTCCCTTGCGACGAATTTGGACTCGCCAGGACCTAACGATCTGATAGTACTGAAAAAATGAAGCAATATCAAGCACATAGATTTGCCGTGGCGCCTATGATGGATTGGACCGACCGTCATTGCCGGTTTTTCCATCGCCTTTTGTCGAGACGCGCGCGGCTTTATACGGAGATGGTGACGACCGCGGCGGTGCTGCATGGTCAGCGCGAGCGCCTGCTCGGCTTCGACGGCGCCGAGCATCAGGTGGCCGTGCAGCTTGGCGGCTCCGACCCCGCGCATCTTGCGCAATCGGCGCGGATTTGCGCCGATTTCGGCTACGACGAGATCAATCTCAATGTCGGCTGCCCCTCCGAGCGCGTGCAGAACGGCGCTTTCGGCGCCTGCCTGATGCGCGAGCCGGCGCTGGTCGGCGATTGCGTCGCCGCCATGAAGGCGCAAGTTTCCATTCCGGTGACGGTCAAATGCCGCATTGGCGTCGACGATCAGGAGCCGGCGGAGGCGCTCGGCGCGTTGGCGGAGGTCGTCATCGCCGCAGGAGCCGACGCGCTGATCGTCCATGCGCGGAAAGCATGGCTGACGGGCCTGTCGCCTAAAGACAACCGGCATGTTCCGCCTCTTGATTATGCTTTGGTCCATGCGCTGAAGCAGCGTTTTCCGCATGTGCCGATCGCGATCAATGGGGGGCTTGCGACGCTCGACCAGATGCGTGCTGAGCTCGATTTCGTCGATGGCGTGATGGTCGGCCGCGCCGCCTATCAGGACCCGGCGCTGCTGCTGGCGGTCGATCCGCTGTTTTTCGGCGAAGAGGCGCCTTTCAGTGACGCGGAGCAGGCGATTTTGGCCTTTGTTCCCTATGTCGAGGCGCGGCTCGCGGAGGGGGTTCCGCTCAACGCCATGACGCGGCATGTCCTCGGCCTTTTCAACGGAAGGCCCGGGGCCCGCGCGTGGCGGCGTCACCTCTCGACGGAAGCGGTCAAGCCTGGCGCCGATGCGCGGGTTTTACGCGCGGCGCTTGTCCATATAGATCCGCGCCGGCGCCCCCTGAACGAAGCGGCCTGAGGCGCAGCCCGCCTTCACCCGATGACCTTGCCGAGCCGTCCGGCGAGGTCCTGAATATATTGCCAGGCGGTGCGCCCGGATCGCGCGCCGCGCGTAATCGCCCATTCGAGCGCTTCCCGCTCAATGGCTTCGCGATCCTTCGCCAGCCCAAAATGGTCCGCGTAACCAAAGACCATCGCAAGATAATCGGCCTGGGAGCAGGCGTGGAAGCCGAGCCACAGGCCGAAACGGTCGGAGAGCGACACCTTTTCCTCTACCGCTTCGCCGGGATTGATCGCTGTGCCACGCTCATTTTCGACCATGTCCCGCGACAGAATGTGCCGCCGGTTGGAGGTCGCATAAAAAAGGACGTTGGGGGGGCGCCCTTCGATGCCGCCTTCGAGCACAGCTTTCAGCGATTTGTAATTTGTGTCGGCGGCGTCGAACGAAAGATCATCGCAGAACACGACGAAGCGATAGGGCGTCTCACGCACCAGCGCCATCAGCGCCGGCAGGCTGTCGATGTCCTCGCGGTGGATCTCAATGAGTTTCAGCGGCCTGAAGCCATTGGCGGGCGTCAATCGCCCGTTAACGCTGGCGTGAGCGGCTTTCACCAGCGAGGATTTTCCCATGCCCCGCGCGCCCCATAAAAGAGCGTTATTGGCGGGAAGGCCCTTTGCGAAGCGCTCGGTGTTGTCGGTCAGAATATCGCGCAGCCGGTCGATGCCGCGCAGCAGCGCCATGTCGACGCGGTTGACCTGGCGCACCGGCTGCAGGTGCGGCGCGCTCGCCGAAAAGACGAATGCGTCTGCGGCGTCCAGATCGATTGGAGCGGGCGGGGCGGGGACGAGCTTTTCCAGCGCCGCCGCGATCCGCTCCAGCGCCTCGGTGGAGCGTGGATCGGCGGCAAAGGACATGGGCTTTTCGGTGCTGGTCATTGTGATGGATCATCTTTGAAGTTCATAGCGGATCGACGTCATGCGCCGCGCCCGCAAGACGGAGCACATGCGCAAGCCTTGCCGCTTTACAGCATGATTGCCCGAGCCTCGCCAGCGCATTCCGGCCTGTCGCGGATTTGTTATGATCGCCGACTTTGCTCAAGGCGCGCCGCCACGCCGGAACGCGCCCTTTTTTATGACGGCCGCAGGCGCCATTGCTTTCATTCCGGCACTCGCTATAGTCCGCCCGCGCTTAAAGGCCGGATGCTCGGGCGCGCACATTTTTGAGGAGAGGGGAACGTGTTTACACCTGCTTTCGCCCAAGCCGTCGGCGGTGCGGCCGGCGGACCGACGGACCTGATCGTGCAGCTTATTCCCTTCGCGCTGATCCTCGTCATCATGTATTTCCTGATCATGCGGCCGCAGCAGAAGCGCGCGCGCGAACACGCTGATCTGATCAAGAACGTGCGGCGCGGCGACAGCGTCGTGACTTCGGGCGGCCTGATCGGCAAAGTTACCAAAGTCGTCGATGACGCCGAGGTCGAACTTGAAATCGCGCCGAATGTACGGGTGCGGGTCGTGCGCTCCCTCATCACCGATGTGCGCTCCAAGGGCGAACCCGTCAAGGAACAAGCCTGACCGCGCCGCGATCATCGCCCTAGCCCCGCTCTTTTAACGGCGTCCCTGGCGCCCAAACTTTCGGATATTTTTCAACGCCATGCTGCGTTTCGCGACTTGGAAGATCGTCTCCATCCTGGCCATGACGGCGTTCGCGATTCTCGTGATCGTGCCGAGCCTGCTTGCCCCGGATACGCGCGCCGCGCTGATTTCGCATTTGCCGAAATGGGTTCCGGCGCGCGCCATCGTGCTTGGCCTTGATCTTCAGGGCGGCTCGCATGTCCTCCTCGAGGTCGACAGTTCGTCGGTCGTCAAGACGATGGTCGAAAACCTGCGCGATAGCGTGCGTCGCGTGCTGCGCGATGAAAAAGTCTCGATTTCGGGCGGCATCGGCGTGCTGCCGCGCGGCGTGCAGGTGCGCATCCCCGATCCGGCCGAGCGCGAAAAGGTCATGCCGAAACTGCGGCAGTTGACGACCCCGGCCAGCGCCGGGCTGACGACCGGACCCGGCGCGTCCGTGTTCGACATCACGCAGAATAGCGACGGCCTTGTTCAGTTCACGGTGACCGACGCCGGCATAAAGGCCAAGGTCCGCCGCGCCGTCGAGCAGTCGATCGAGGTTCTGCGCCGCCGCGTCGATGCGCTCGGCACCACCGAGCCGAACATCCAGCGCCAGGGCGATGATCGCGTCCTGGTCGAGGTGCCGGGCCTGCAGGACACCAGCAAGCTCAAGGATATTCTCGGCACGACCGCGAAGCTCGAGTTCCGCCTTGTCGGCGAACCGGGCGCCGATCCGTCCGAGACGGAAATGCTCGACGAGGTCGACAGGCCGGGAAGCAAGCTGCCCGTCGAAAAGCGCGTGATGGTCCAGGGCGAAGACCTGACCGACGCGCAGCCGGGCTTCGATAGCCGCACGCAGGAGCCGGTGGTCAATTTCCGCTTCAACATTCGGGGCGGCCAGCGCTTTGGCGAGGTCACTTCCGAAAACGTCGGCCGGCCTTTCGCCATCGTACTCGACGGAAAGGTCATTTCCGCGCCGCGCATCCTTGGGCCGATTACCGGCGGGTCAGGTCAGATCTCCGGCCATTTCACCGTCGAATCGGCGAATAATCTGGCGATTTTGTTGCGCGCCGGCGCGCTTCCGGCCAAGCTCACGATCGTCGAGGAGCGCACCGTCGGACCGGGGCTGGGGCAGGATTCAATCGACGCCGGCAAGCGCGCCGCCTATGTCGGCGCCGGCCTCGTCGCGTTCTATATGCTGATTACCTACGGCGTCTTCGGCGTTTTCGCCAATATCGCGCTGCTCGTCCATATCGCGTTTATTTTCGCCGGCCTCGTCCTTTTGGGCGCGACGCTGACGCTGCCGGGCATAGCGGGCATTGTGCTGACCATCGGCATGGCGGTCGATTCCAACGTGCTGATCTACGAGCGTATTCGTGAGGAGGCTCATATGGGGCGTTCGATCGTCTCCGCGCTCGACGCCGGATTCAACCGCGCCTTCGCCACCATCGTCGATTCCAACGTCACCATGTTCGTCGCCGCCGCGATTCTCTATTTTCTGGGATCGGGGCCCGTGCGCGGCTTTGCCGTATCGCTGGCGCTCGGTATTTTGACGACCATCGTGACAGCGGTGACGATGACGCGCATGATGATTACCTTGTGGTATCGCTACAAACGGCCGGTGCGCCTGCCCATCTAGCGCCTCGGCCCGAGAAGCCGGGGCTTTGGCCAGGCCCATGCTGGACGGACGAATAGATAAAGCCGCTAAACCATGATTCGAATGATCGCCCGGTCAATCCGGGACAGCAAGGCATAAGGCATTTTGGCATGAAACTTCTGCGCCTTGCGCCAGAGAACACAAAATTCCCCTTCATGCGCTTCCGGCGCGTGAGCTACCCCTTCTCGGCCGTGCTCTCGATCATTTCCGTCGTGCTGTTCCTGACGCTCGGCATGAATTTCGGCATCGATTTTTCGGGCGGCACGCTGATCGAGCTGCGCGCCAAGACCGGCGTCGCCGACATCGCCCATCTCCGCGCGGTCGCCGAAAAGATGAATGTCGGCGACGTCGAGGTGCAGGGATTCGGCTCGCCGTCGGACGTCACCTTGCGCTTCGGCGTGCAGCACGATGAGAAGGGCGACGCCGCGGCGCAGGAGGCGGCGATCGCGCGCATCAGGGCCGCGATTGGCAATGATTATGATTTCCGGCGCGTTGAGGTCGTCGGCCCGCGCGTTTCAGGCGAACTCGTGCAGTCCGGCACGCTTGGCGTCGTGCTCTCGATCATCGCCGTGCTCTGTTACCTCTGGTTCCGCTTCGAATGGCAGTTCGCGGTCGGGGCGATCATCGCGACCATGCATGACCTTCTGCTGACGGTCGGCTTTTTCTCCCTGACCCGGCTCGAGTTCAATACGACGTCGATCGCCGCGATCTTGACCATCGTCGGCTATTCTTTGAACGAGACCGTCGTCGTGCTCGACCGCATTCGCGAAATGATGCGCAAATATCGCAAGATGCCGACCGACGAACTGATCGACGTCTCGGTCAATGCGGTGCTGCCAAGAACGATCATGACGGCGACGACGGTGTTCCTCGCGCTGTTCTCGCTCGTTGTTTTCGGCGGGCAGGTGATTCGCTCCTTCTCGATCGCGATGATCTGGGGCATCTTTGTCGCCACCTATTCGTCTGTTTTCATCTGCTCGCCGATGCTGATTTACCTTGGCCTGCGCAGTGAGACCGTCGGCGCCGAGCCGACGCCGGGCGGCAAGCTCGCAAGGACCTCGGCCGCAAAATCCTGAACGCGCTCTCTTGGGAGCCAAGCATGAGCGAAGCGAAATACGCCGGGTTTCTTCCCGGCGCGCATGTGATCGAGGGTTACGGCGCCGGCGGCTTTCGCTTCGGCGGCATGTCCCATCGCGGGGCGATCCTCGCCGTGCCGTCCGGCATTTACGCCTGGAGCGCGATTGACCCGTCAGACATTACGATCGAGGCGCTCGGCCCCGTCTTCGCTGAAAAGCCGGGCCTGATCGAGCATCTTCTGATCGGCACGGGGCGGGAGATGGTTCCGATCAGCGCCGCTCTGCGTCAGCGTCTTCGCGCGGCGGGCATCAGGGCCGAGCCCATGCAAACCGGCGCCGCCGCGCGCACCTATTCCATTTTGCTCGGTGAAAAAAGGCGAGTCGCGGCCGCGCTTCTGGCTGCGCCCTGATGAATGGCCCGGCCAAAAATATGAGCGCCGACCCGAACTATGCCTATTGCGACGCGATCGTGCGGCAGGGCGACCCGGACAGATGGCTCGCCAGCCTCTTTATTCCTGAGGCGAAGCGCCGCCATGTCCATGCGCTCTATGCCTTCAACCTCGAAGTTTCCCGCATACGCGAAATCGTGTCTGAGCCGCTGCTTGGCGAAATCCGCCTGCAATGGTGGCGCGACGCGCTCGAAAAGCCGGACTCGGGCGACGTCAGGTCCAGCCCGGTCGCCGCGGCGCTCCTCGACACGATGGAGCGCTTCGATCTGCCGGCGGGCGCCTTGCTCGAACTGATCCACGCGCGGGAGTTCGATCTTTATGACGACGGCATGGAAAGCGTCGAGGCCCTGACCGCCTATGTCAAAGCGACCTCCTCCTCGCTCTTTCGCATGATTCCGATGATCCTCGATGGGGAGCAGCCTGCGAGCGGGCTTGGAGCGTCGCAATATGGCGGAATTGCTTACGCCTTGACGGGATTGTTGCGGGCTTTTCCCTGGCTCAGCGCGCGGGGCCAAATGTTCATCCCGCTCGATATCCTCAAAAAGCATGGGCTCGACCGCGCCAACGTCGCCGCCGGGCAGGCGACGCCTGCGATTCTCGGCGCGCTCTCTGATCTGCGTGGCCTCGCGCGCGACAATCTCGACGTTTTCCTGACGCGGATCGAGGGCCTGCCGGATGTCTGCCGCGCCGGGTTTCTGCCGATAAGCCTCTGCGAAGCCTATTTACGCCAGATGGAAAAACCCGGCTACGAGCCGTTCCAGACGGTGGTGCAACTGCCGCAATGGCGCCGCCAATGGATTCTTTGGCGCGCCGCCAGGCAGTGGGCATAGGCGGCGCTGCGGAAATCCTTTATCCGCCGCCGTTTCATTGCTAGAACGCCTCCATGTCCAAGATCGGCCTGCGCCCCACGTCCCGAATTATGCGCCCGGCCCGCGCGTAAAAAGTTTTCGCGCGGGGCCGGGGATTTTTCGCCCATTCCGGCGGCAAAGCCGCGCCGCGCCCCAAAAGGTGCGCGATCAACATTGCAGAATCAAAATGAATGAGACGGACCGGGCGCAAGGCGCGCCCCATGAGCGTGACGCCGAGGCCGGACAGAAGCCGGCGGACTATTCAAAAAGCCTTTATCTGCCGCAGACGGATTTTCCGATGCGGGCCGGATTGCCGAAGAAGGAGCCGGAGCTGCTCGCCTATTGGCGCGAGATCGGGCTTTACGAGCGCATGCGCCAGGCGGCGAAGGGACGCGAAAAATTCGTCCTGCACGATGGGCCGCCCTACGCCAATGGCAACATCCATATCGGCCATGCGCTGAACAAGATCCTCAAAGACCTCGTCGCGCGCTCGCAGCAGATGCTCGGCAAGGACGCCAATTATGTGCCGGGCTGGGACTGCCACGGGCTGCCGATCGAATGGAAGATCGAGGAGCAGTATCGCGCCAAGGGGCGCAACAAGGACGAGGTTCCGATCAATGAGTTCCGGCGCGAATGCCGCGTCTTCGCCGAGCATTGGGTCGGCGTCCAGCGCGAGGAGTTCAAGCGCTTGGGCGTCAATGGCGATTGGGATCATCCCTATCTCACCATGACCTATCCGGCGGAAGCGACGATCGCCCGCGAGATCATGAAGTTCGCCGAAAACGGGCTGCTCTATCGCGGCTCGAAGCCAGTGATGTGGAGCGTCGTCGAAAAGACCGCTCTGGCCGAGGCCGAGGTGGAATACGAGGATCACGTCAGCGACACGGTTTTCGTGGCGTTTCCGGTCGCGAAGATTGTTCCAAGTGAAGCTGAGCTTCTATTTGTAGAAGATAATCCCAGCGCCACAAAAATAGAAATCGAAGAATTCTGCGCCGCGCTCGAGAGCGCTAAGGTCGTGATTTGGACGACTACGCCTTGGACTATTCCTGCCAATCGAGCGATAGCGTATAATCCGCATCTGCATCACGTCTCATACAGTGTCTACCAAGTCACCGATGCGCCTGACGGCAATTGGGCTGCGGTGGGCGCCAACTATGTGCTGGCTGATGCGCTTGCCGCCGAAGTATTCAAAAATGCAAAAGTGACGTCCTTTGTACGGCTCGGACGTGTGTTTGCCGATGCTATTAAATACTGTGACCATCCTCTCAAAGGTCAGTTTGGGGATTACACGTTTCTGGTGCCGCTCCTTGCCGGCGACCACGTCACGGCGGATACCGGCACGGGCTTCGTCCATACCGCGCCCGGCCATGGCCGCGACGATTTTGACGTCTGGATGGCCCACTCTCGCGACTTGCAGAAGCGCGGCATCGACACCCGCATCCCCTATACCGTCGACGCCGATGGCTTTTTCACCAAGGATGCGCCGGGCTTCACGGGCCGCCGCGTCCTCGACGACAAAGGCGCCAAGGGCGACGCCAATGACGCGGTCATCGAGGCGCTGATCGAGGCCGGCAATCTTGTCGCGCGCGGAAAACTGAAGCACCAGTATCCGCATTCGTGGCGCTCGAAAAAGCCGCTCATTTTCCGCAACACGCCGCAATGGTTCATCGCGCTCGATAAAGATTTCGAGCCGACAGATGCGCGCACGCTCGAGGGCTCCGAGAAAACCTTGCGGACCATCGCCCTGCGCGAGATCGCCGTCACCAAATGGCACCCGGCGTCCGGCGAAAATCGCATCACCGGCATGATCGCCAACCGGCCGGACTGGGTCGTCTCGCGCCAGCGCGCCTGGGGCGTGCCGATCGCCATCTTCGTCCATAAGGAGACCGGCGAGATCTTGAAAGATCGCCAGGTCAACCGCCGCATCGCGGAAGCCTTCGAGGCCGAGGGCGCCGACGCCTGGTTCGCGGAGGGCGCCGCCGCGCGCTTCCTCGGCAACGGCTACGCTCCCGAACAGTACGAGAAAATCGACGACGTTCTCGACGTCTGGTTTGATTCCGGCTCGACGCATGCCTTTACGCTCGATGATCCGGTCCATTTTCCGGGCCTCGCCAATATCTGCCGCAAGCGCGACGGCGGCGGCGACGAGATCATGTATCTTGAAGGCTCGGACCAGCATCGCGGCTGGTTCCACTCTTCGCTTCTTGAATCCTGCGGCACGCGCGGCAGGGCGCCCTTCGACCTCGTTCTGACGCACGGCTTCGTGCTGGACGAGAAGGGCCAGAAAATGTCGAAGTCGGTCGGCAATGTCACAGCGCCGCAGACCATCATCAAAGAGGCGGGCGCGGATATTCTGCGCCTGTGGGTCGCGGCCTCCGACTATTCCGACGATCTGCGCATCGGGCCGGAGATCCTCAAAACCTTCGTCGAGACCTATCGCAAGCTGCGCAACACGATCCGCTGGATGCTGGGTTCTCTCGCGCATTACGAGCCGGCGCGCGCGGTGGCGCATAAGGATATGGGCGAACTCGAGCGCTTGATGCTGCATCGGCTGGCGGAGCTTGATGAGGACATCCGCGACGCCTATCAGCGCTTCGATCTGAAGCGCGTCGTCGCGCGGCTTTCCTCTTTCCTCAACACCGATCTTTCGGCGTTTTACTTCGACATTCGCAAGGATGCGCTTTATTGCGAGCCGCCATCGAGCCACAAGCGTCTCGCGGCGCTTTCCGCGATCGAACAAATCTTTCGCGCCGTCACGCTGTGGCTTGCGCCGATTCTCGTCTTTACCTCGGAGGAGGCGTGGCGCTCGCGTTACCCGGACAAAGCCTCGGTGCATCTCGAAACCCTTCCTGATGTTCCGGCGGACTGGCGTGATGACGCTTTGGCGGCCAAATGGGAGAACATCCGCCGCATCCGCGCGGTCGTTACCGGCGCGCTCGAGATCGAGCGGGCGCAAAAGCGCATCGGCTCCTCGCTCGAAGCCGCGCCACGGGTGTTTATAAAGGATGACGGCCTGCGGGCGGCGCTGGATGGCGTCGACTTTGCCGAAATCTGCATCACCTCCGACATCGCAATCGAGGCGGGCGAGGGACCGGCTGACGCGTTCCGTCTTGACGAGGTTCCGGGCGTCGCCGTTGTTCCGCATCGCGCCGAGGGCAGAAAATGCGCGCGGTCGTGGCGGATTTCGACGCTGGTCGGGTCCGATCCAGACTATCCCGACGTCACGCCGCGCGACGCCGAGGCCTTGCGCGAATTGACGGCGGCGGGACGTTGGCCGTGACGCCCCGCGCGATTGGCCTCATTGTCGCCGTTCTGACGCTGGCTCTGGATCAGGCCAACAAGCTATGGCTGATTTTCGTGTTTGGCATCGAGAGGCGCCAGCCGGTCGCGCTGGCGCCCTTCCTTGATGTCGTCTACGCGAAGAATCCGGGCATTTCCTATTCGCTGTTCAGCGCCCGGACCGATCTCCAGCGTTACGCCTTGCTTGCCGTCACATTGGCGGCGACGGCGTTTCTTCTCGTCTGGCTCTGGCGCTCAAAAACGATGTTCATCGCCTGCGCGCTCGGCCTCATCGTCGGCGGCGCGCTCGGCAACGCCTATGACCGCATAGCCTATGGTTTCGTCGCGGATTTCTATCATTTCCACGTCGGATCCTTCTCCTGGTATGTCTTTAACCTTGCGGACGCGGCGATTGTCGTCGGCGTCGGGCTTTTGATCTGCGAGTCCCTGTTCGGCGCGAAGCCGGCGGGGGAGGGCGCCTCTGTTGGATAATGACATTTTAACTGTTTTCTGCCCCTAAATTGCCCCGATGGCGCCCGATGTTGCGGGACCGAACGCCGCCGCGCGGCGCGAGGCGGGTCTATGCCGCCCAGGCCTTTTTTTGCCAAGTCGATTTTGAAAAAGACGCTCGAGGATGAACGCTATGGTCTCTGACAGAGTTAAGACGCGCCCGAGCGCGGCGGCGCCCTCTCTCCAGCTCATTGCCGCCATTTTCGCGCTCGCGGCGTCGATTGGCGCATCGCCGGCGTGGGCGCAGGCTCCGGAGCAGGGCGGCAATCCGGTCAACTCGGTGCTCGGCTTCTTCGGCATGCAGCCCGACAAAAGTAAGGAAGAGATCGATTATCGCGCCCGGGCGCCGCTGGTCGTCCCGCCCCGCTTCGATCTCCCAAAGCCGAAGGAAGTCGCCCACGGCGCCGACTGGCCGAACGATCCGGACATTTCCGAGCGGCGCCACGCCGCCGCGGCCGCGCAGCGGCCTGCGCCGCAAGCGCGCGGTGAAACCGCGTCTCAGGAAGAAGGCGGCCGCGCCGAAGCGCCGGGCGCAGGGGGGACGCCTGACGATTGTCAGCCGGGCGCGCTCTGCATCAATGCGCCGTGGAAAATTCTGCAAAACATGGTCGGCGGAGTGACCGGCGCAAAACCCGAGACGGACACAGTGGCCACGGGAGAGGAACCGCCGCGTAATTACCTGACCGAGCCGCCGTCCGGCTATCGCAAGCCGTTGGAGGACGCCACTGCGACGGCGGAGCCAGCGAAAGAGACGCCCGACCCGGCCAATACGAAGGCCTATGTCGGCCCGCAGCCGCATTAAGACTTCCGTCGAGAATTGATCGGCCCGAGGCGCGGTTGCAGCCGATCGGGCGCGGCTTTGGCCGCGGCGCGGGACAAACTCGGCGCGGCAGCCGCCGCCCCGATGGCGGCTTTGACCTTGCTAAAGCCCGTAACGCTTTCTAAGTTCTGTTTAATAGAGGCGACGCGCGCCCGGCGCGCGCCTCCCGCCCTCAGCATGCTTTGCCGCGGGATCTGCAGAAAGCGATGTACGAAATGTCTTTTGGCCAATCCGCAGCGGCGCCCGGCGCGCTCTTTCTGAACCCCTCCGCGCAGTCCACAGCCAAGCCCGCGGGCCCCGCCATTACCGAGGCAAAGCTGGCCAATGGGCTCGACATCGTCGTCATTCCGGACCATCGCGCGCCCGTCGTCACCCACATGGTCTGGTATCGCAACGGTTCGGCCGACGATCCGCTGGGCAAATCCGGCATCGCGCATTTCCTTGAACATCTGATGTTCAAGGGCACCAGGAATAATCCGCAGGGAAAGTTCTCCGAGCTTGTCGCCGACTCCGGCGGCCAGGAGAACGCCTTCACCTCGAATGATTACACCGCCTATTTCCAGCGCGTCGCCAAGGATCAACTCGCCGTCTGCATGGAATATGAAGCGGACCGCATGAAGAACCTTGTTCTTTCGGACGAGATCGTCGCGCCCGAGCGCGAGGTGGTGCTGGAGGAGCGGCGGATGCGCACGGATTCCGATCCGTCCGATCAATTGAACGAAGCGGTGCAGGCGGCGCTGTTCACGCAGCATCCCTACGGCCGGCCGATCATCGGCTGGAACCATGAGATCGAGGGCCTCGACCGCGTTGACGCGCTCGCCTATTATGATCGTTTCTATACGCCCGAAAACGCCATTCTCGTCGTCGCCGGCGATGTCGAGCCGGCCGAGGTCATTGCGCTGGCGGAAAAAATCTACGGTCAGATTCCGGCGCGCGGCGAAGCGCCGGAGCGGATGCGCCCGCGCGAGCCTTCGCCGCGCGCGCATCGCCTCGTCACCCTCGCGGATGAGAAGGTCGAGCAGCCCTCGTATCAGGGCGTCTATCTGGTGCCGTCCTATCGCACGGCGGAAAAAGGCGTCGGGGAGGCGCTCGAGGTTCTTGGCCATCTTCTCGGCGGGGGCCAGACGAGCCTTCTCTTCAAGAGCCTCGTCATGGAGCAGAAGATCGCGGTCGCCGCCGGCGCGCATTATCTCGGCACGGCGGTCGATGACACGCGCTTTTACGTCGTCGCCGTGCCGGCGCCCGGAGTTCCCCTCGATCGCCTTGACGCCGCGATCGACGCCGTCATCGCCCGCGCCGCCGCCGGCGGCGTTGATGAGGCCGATTTCCTCCGCGCCAAGACCCGCCTCGTCGCCGATGCGGTCTATGCGCAGGACAGTCAGGCGTCATTGGCGCGCTGGTATGGCGCGGCTCTCGCGACAGGGCTCAGCGTTGAGGATGTCGCAAAATGGCCGGAACGGATCGAGGCGGTGACCCTCGAAGACGTGCGCAAGGCTGCGCTCTGGCTCGACAAGAAGCGTAGCGTGACCGGATTTCTGCTGTCGGCGCCGGGTCATGATTCCGGCCTTGAGCTTGACGGCTGATACATGACCGGGCGGCGCCGGCCGCCTTGTCAAGCTCAGGATTTTTGAGTTCGCATCATTTCATCGGCGATCCGGCGTCCAGTTTTCGGAAATGATGCTTAGATATCCCCTTGTTCGCCGCATCCGGCATCGTCCCGCGCGGCCTATCGGAAGTGACGCATATGACCGCGCCTGCAACCACAACGGATGCGCCGACCCTCACGCCGGCGGGGCTGAAGACAAGCGAGCGAGGCTCACGCGCCTCGATGGTCCAGAAAGTCGTCTCGAAAGGCGGCATTGAGGCCTGGCTCGTCGAGGATTACGCGGTGCCGCTCGTCGCGGTCGAATTCGCCTTCAAGGGCGGCGCCTCGCAGGATCCCGCCGGCAAGCCCGGCGCCGCCAATCTCCTCGCGGGCCTCATCGACGAAGGCGCCGGGCCCTATGACGCGGAAGCCTTCCATCGCGCTCTCGACGAGGACGCGATCGAACTCTCCTTTTCGGCCGATCGCGATATACTCTCCGGGCGGCTGCAGACCCTCTCGCGCAACAGCTCGCAAGCCTTTTCTCTGCTGCGGCTCGCGGTCAATGAAGCGCGGCTCGAGGCCGAGCCCTTTGAGCGCGTCCTGAGCCAGATCGCCGCCGGCCTGAAGAGCGAGGCGAACGAGCCGGATTATGTCGCCGGCCGCACTTTTCGCGAGAAGGCTTTTCCCGGGCATCCCTACGGCCTGCCGGTGCGCGGCGATCTTTCCGCGCTGCCGACGCTGACGCGTGGCGATCTGGTCGAGCTGCGTGGAAAGATCTTCGCGCGCGACACGCTTAAGATCGCTGTTGTCGGCGCGATCGACGCCGCGACCCTTGCCGGCCATCTCGATGACGTGTTCGGCCCTCTGCCGCAGGCTTCGCATATCGCGCCGGTCGCGGACGCGCTGCTTTCCGGCGAAGGCGATCGCTTCGTCGTCGACATTGACGTTCCGCAATCGACGATCCGTTTCGGCCGTCAGGGCCTTGCCCGCATGGATCCCGATTTCATCGCCTCGATGGTCGTCAATCATGTGCTCGGCGGCGGCGTGTTTTCGGCGCGGCTCTTTCGCGAGGTGCGCGAAAAGCGCGGCCTTGCCTATTCCGTCTATTCTCAGCTTATCACCTATGATCATGGCTCGATGCTTTACGGCGGCACCTCGACCAAGAATGAGCGCGCCGCCGAATCGATGACGGTGATCGCGGGCGAGATCGCGAGCCTTTCGGAGCAGGGGCCGACCGAGGAGGAGCTTGAGAAGGCGAAGAAATATCTCATCGGCTCCTATGCGCTGCGCTTCGACACTTCGACCAAGATCGCCTCGCAGCTCCTGCACCTTCAGACGGACGGCTTCGGCGTCGACTATCTCGACGAACGCAACAGGCTGATCGCGGCGGTGACGATGGAAGACGCCAAGCGCGCGGCCAAGCGCCTCTTCGGCGACGCGAAGCTTCTCGTCGCGGTGGCCGGCCGTCCCGAGGGGATGTGAGGGGCGGCAGAGGCAAAGGCCTTAATCTCGCAGGATGGCCTCGGCGCAGTCGCTAGAGCGCTTTCCGATCGAATGGAGTCATTCGATCGATCAGAAATCGCTCCAGATTCATAAACTTGAGCATATTCTTGTCGATCAGATCGAACCGATCTGATCGGATTATGCTCTAAGGCGGCAAACGCGTTTTATTGCTCGACCGCTGCTCACAACAAAGGCGCGAGGCCGCAAGGCTCCGCGCCTTTAATGGTTAAAGACTGACCGCGCTCAGGGGGTCGCCCACCGGCATATGACGCCTTCGTTGCCGGCGCCGCCGGGAGAAAGATTGCAAGCCCAGGGTGAAGCTCCTGTAGGCGAGGGATGAGCGACGGCGAACGTCGCCTTATCGATATTTACAGGTACGTCACAGGGCTTGGAGTTACTGCCGGGTCCGCCATATTGGGTGGAGTAGCCATATATTGTCGGCAAATCGCTGCAAACTGGAATTGCGCCAGCGGGAGTGATCGGCACTGTTGTGCCTCCCGGCGCGAAGATGATCCTGTAAAGCTGTGCGTCGCCACCGTAGACCTGAGGGTCGTTGGGCCAGGTATAGGCCTTGTGCATGACGTGGTGCACGACATCATCCCCTATGCAGCCTTTGGGATTGTCGCCGACGATATCGCTGCAATGTCCAAACGGAGGCTGCGTCGAGAAGAATTGCTGACCATTTGTGGGGTCGATATAGCCGTAAGGAAAGGTGCAGATATTTGACGGGCAGGTCGCATTTTTGATGAATGCCCGGCCTTGGCAGGTATGATCCAATTTAGAGCCTGGATTGTTCCAGCATGACGTTCCCTGCTTACAATCGCTATCCTGCGTGCATTTCACGCCGAACACGGATCCTACAGGATATTCATTGAGGCAAAACGATTTCCAGCGATAGCAACGGGTGTTGTGGTCCGAAGAGTCGCAGTCCGCGGCCGGCACGTCGGGGAAGGCATATCTCGCACAATTTGAGAAACAGGCCACCGTGCCGTCGCCGCCTAACGGTTTGCCGTCATTTCCAACGATGACAAAAGCGTAGATCCCTGACGTGAGGTCTGAGCGTTGGAGGCGAAACTTCTCCAGGCATCGGGCGTCGCTCCGCATGTCCTGTCCGTGTTTCGTAAGGGGGTAGTTCTGGGCCAGCCACTGGATGTCATGGCCCCCCAGCGCGTCGAAAGGGTCAACGGAGTGGCCGCCAACCGGCTGAATGTCCATATTCAAGTTCACGCCATCGACCGCGCTGATGTCCGGCGAATCCTTGAAATAAGTGATGTTGCCGGCCGTGACCTGCTCATAGAATGTCCATTCGGCGACCGTCGTGCCTACCGATGCTCCAAGCTTGGCGGCGCTACAATCATATTTGCCGCCGCAGCCGCCCGTTTCGCATTGAGCCCTGTCGCTTGCGATATCATAACGGCAACCTGTTCGCGCCCAGATCCTCGGGCCGGTCGAGCCTGGGCCAATGGTGGACTCCCATTTCGGCGGCACGTCTATGGTGAGGATATTTCCATTGGGCGTGGACGGCGGATACGGCTGCATCACCCAGGTCTTCTCTCGCGGGAAAACCGATTTCAGCGGCACGACGCCTGCCTTTCCGGCCGCGTTCGCAGCGCCAAGCACAACCTGGTTCGAACAGTTGATCAGTTGTAGCACCCTGTGGACGGCGGGCTGTTGTGGTGTAGGCGTGGGCAGGCCCTGCAGGCACGGATCTACAACCTGCGCGTGAGCATGGGCGCCCCAAAACATCGGGATGATTGAACCGAACCCAAAAGCCAAAAGTGCAATGATAATGATTTTGTGGGTCAGGCGCGTTGCCTTCCGACCCGAAATCAATTGTATCGGAATTGCTGCTGTCATGACGCTAACCTCTGAAGCAGCCTTTTCCGGCTTACATAAGCCGATATTCTACGGGCAGCTGCATCTACTCGAGCGTGCCCCGATTCTGCACGCTTGACAAGCAGCAAAACAGGGCCGCGCCTCATGAACAGGCGCCGCCGCGGGGCCGCTCCAACGTCCGGGCGACCGTTGCGCAAGGGCGCGGCACAGAGAGGGAATAAGGCCCATCCGCCCCCGACATATTGTGCGCCGCCGTATAAGCGATCGGCGGCGCGTTGACGCCAGGTCGGCTGGCAAGCCTGGCGCAACGGCGGATTTTCAGAATTGGAACCGATGCCGGCGCGCTGCGTGGGCAAGAACACGTGGCGGACGGATCTTTCCCGTTGAAATCATGATAGCGTAAAAACGCTTTGGAAAAGCGCCCCGCCTCAGGCCTCGCCCATTCGCTTAAGGCCGAGATACGACTATTCTGGAGTTCCTGTTCTTGACAGGCGGCCTCGCCGTCTTCGGCTCGCCGCCGAAGCATGATCCTTCGGCGCCCGGCGCCTGCAAGCAAATGTGAGCGCCATGCCCATCCGCCGCCTTGATCCCGTTCTTGTCGACCGCATCGCAGCAGGCGAGGTTGTAGAGCGGCCGGCCTCGGCTCTGAAAGAGCTGGTCGAAAACGCGCTCGACGCCGGGGCCGCCCGCATCGACATTGCAATCGAGGCTGGCGGCAGGCGCCTCATCCGCGTCATCGACAATGGCGCTGGCATGTCGGAGGAGGATCTCGACCTCGCCGTCGAGCGACATGCGACGTCAAAACTCCCCGACGGCGATCTCTCGGCCATCGCGACCCTTGGCTTTCGCGGCGAGGCTCTACCCTCGATCGGCTCCATCGCGACGCTCGAAATTTTTTCACGCACGAAAGAAGCCACGCAAGGCGCCCGCATCCGCGTCGATCAGGGCGTCAAGCAGCCCGTCGCGCCCGCCGCGCAGCCGCAGGGCGCGCGCGTCGAAATCCGCGATCTCTTCGCCGGCACGCCGGCGCGCCTCAAATTCCTGAAAACCGATCGCGCGGAGGCGCGCGCCTGCGCCGATGTCGTCCAGCGCCTCGCCATGGCGCATCCTGATGTGCGCTTCAGCTTTTCGGCGAGCGAGGCGGCGGGTTTCGATCTTCCCGCCTCAGCGCCGGGAGAAGATGGGCTTTTGACGCGGCTCTCTTCCATCCTCGGCGCCGAGTTCCGCCCCAATGCGCTGCGGGTTGAGGCCGCGCGGGAGGGCTTCCGGCTCGAAGGCTTCGCCGGCCTGCCGACCTGGCATCGCGCCAGCCCCTCGGCGCAATATCTGTTCGTCAACGGGCGTCCCGTGCGCGACAAGCTTCTCATCGGCGCCGTGCGCGCCGCCTATATGGATTATCTCCCCTCAGGCCGTCATCCGGCGCTCGTTCTGTTCATCGCCTGCGATCCCCACGAGGTCGACGTCAACGTCCATCCCGCCAAGGCGGAAGTGCGTTTTCGCGACGCGGGCCTCGTGCGCGGGCTTTTGATCGGCGCTTTGAAACAAAGTTTACAGGGCGCGCTGCATCGCGCGACGCCGACAAATGGCGCGGCGGCTCTCGATCTTCTCGCGCGGCGCGGCGCGCCGCAACAGGGCGGGCGCTTTAGCGGGCAGGGCGCCCCCGTGGCCGATTGGGACTGGCGGCGCTCCCCGTTTCATCCAGATCCCGGCCAGACTGCACATGTGGGCTTCGCCGAGCCGGCGCAGGCGGCGTTTCAGGCCTTGGGCGGCGATCTCGCCCTTGCCGCGCGCGCGGAGCCTGAGGCGCCTTCCAATGAGGTCTGCGAGGCCCCGCTCGGCGCGGCGCGGGCGCAGATTCACGAGACCTATATTGTGGCGCAAACGCGCGACGGGATTGTCATCGTCGATCAGCACGCCGCCCATGAGCGCCTCGTCTATGAGCGGCTGAAGGCGGCGCGCGCTGGCCGGGCCGCGCCGCGGCAGGCGCTGCTCGTACCAGTGATCGTCGAAATGGCGCAAAGCGAAGTCGGCCTCATTGAAGAGGCGGCCCCGCTGCTCGCCGAGTTCGGCCTGATCGTCGAATCCTTCGGGCCGGGCGCCATCGCCGTGCAGGAAATGCCCGCCGCGCTGAAAAGCGCCGACGCGGCAAGGCTCATACGCGATCTCGCCTCGACGCTCGGGGAAGATGGCCATGCCGCCTCGCTCGAGCGGCGGCTCGATCATGTGCTCGCGACCATGGCCTGCCATCATTCCGTGCGCGCCGGGCGGCGGCTTTTAATCGAAGAGATGAACGCCCTGCTGCGCGATATGGAGCGCACGCCCGGCTCCGGCCAATGCAATCACGGGCGTCCGACCTATGTCGAATTGAAACTCGCAGACGTCGAAAGACTATTTGGACGGCGATGAGTCCTGAGGCGCTTCCTGCGCCAGATAGTCAAGCTTCAGATAGGGCCGTAGATCCGCCGCGGGAAAATCGCAGGCGTAGGAGCCTTCGAAATAGGCGCCGAGCGCATAAGGATCGAACGTCACCTCGGCCTTGTCAGCCGAAAAGCTCCATCGGGTCAGGTCTTTAATGCTGTCTTCGATCGTTTTCTTCTGTTCCTCCGCGCTGATGACGCCATAGGGGTCGTCCGGCATTTTTTCGTGCTTTTGCTGTTTGATCTGCTCAAGGCAGGAAGCGACGAATTTTTGCCGCGCGGCGGGCTCGAACAGATCCGAGAAGGACAGCTCCTTGCCGCTTTGAAGGTCGATGGCGAAATTTGATGTGCTGGAATTGCCATGCGCGCCGCCGGAAAAATCATAAAGCTCGATATGGCCAAAGGCGAATTTTGCCGAGGCGAAGGGCGCGCTGACGTCGAGCACATAGGAATAGACCATATTCTGCCGGATATCGCTTTGGTCGATCTTTGGAACCTCCTTCAAAAGAGCGTCGATCTTGGCGTTGAAGAGCTTTTCGCCGGGCAGATTCGGGTCGGAAAACTTCAGCGCCGTGACGTCGAGATCATATTGGTTCGGTTTGCCGACATGCTGGATCAGCACCGGAAGGAAGGTTTGCGCGGGGGCGGGACCGCTCAAGGGTTCGCCGGAAAGAAAGGCGCGGCGCGCTTCTGTCTCATCCTTGAGGCATGAGGTGATCCGATCGCCCTCGCGCCCGAGGCAAACGTCGGCGCGGCGCTTCAGCCATCGCCTTTGCGAGATCAAAAGCGCGGTTTTCTGGGGCGGCGGCAGCTTCAAAGCCAGCGCGTCATAGGCTTTGGTCATGGCCGCGTCCGCGGCCTCGGCCGCAGGATCGCCGCAGATCGCCAGTTCCGCTGGCGCCTTCGCCTTCGCGCAGTCGAGCGCCCAGGCTGGAGCCGCCGCGAAAACGAGGGCGGACAGATAGAATGCTGCGCGCATCGCGGATCCCTTTAAAAAAGCGGCCGCTCCGAGAATAGCTAAAAATAGACCGGAAATCTTGGCTCAAGCTGACCGATTCTCCCTTTCAAGGCCGAACTTGAAATCGGCGCGCCTTGCCGTGATAAGAGGGCCGGCTGAGGCCCTAAAGGGCCAGGAGAGACAACAAAGGTTTTCGCGCGGCATGAACGTTCTTCTTCTGGGCTCCGGCGGGCGCGAACATGCGATCGCCATAGCGCTCGCCAAAAGCCCGCTCCTGACCCGGCTCTTCGCGGCGCCGGGCAACCCCGGCATTGCGCGCCTCGCGCGGCTGGCGGCGCTGGATCTTGCCGATCATGCCGCGATCATTGGCTTCTGCAAGGCGAACGCCATCGATCTCGTCATCGTTGGTCCCGAGGCGCCGTTGGTCGCGGGGCTCGTTGACGATCTCGAAGCCTGCGGCGTCAAGGCTTTCGGCCCCAGCAGGGCGGCGGCGCAACTCGAGGGCTCGAAGGCCTTTACGAAGGACTTTTGCGCGCGCTTCAATATTCCCACAGCGGCTTTCGGACGCTTCGATGAGGCCGGCGCCGCCAAGGCCTATGTACGGGAAAAAGGCGCGCCGATCGTCATCAAGGCCGATGGCCTGGCCGCCGGCAAGGGCGTCGTCGTCGCCATGACCGTCGCGGAGGCGGAGGCCGCCATAGACATGATGTTTTCGGGCGGCTTCGGCGCCGCGGGCAAGACCATCGTCGTCGAAGAGTTTCTGAAAGGCGAGGAGGCCTCCTTCTTCGCGCTCTGCGATGGCGAGCATGCGCTGAGCTTTGCGTCCGCGCAGGATCATAAGCGCGTCGGCGAGGCCGAAAGCGGCCCGAACACCGGCGGCATGGGCGCCTATTCGCCGGCGCCGATCATGGACGAGGCCATGTCCGCGCGCGTGATGCGCGACATCATCGAGCCGACGGTCAAGGGCATGGCCGCGATGGGCATGCCTTTCAGGGGGGTGTTGTTCGCGGGACTGATGATCGGTGAGGATGGCCCGAAGCTCATCGAGTATAATGTGCGCTTCGGCGATCCCGAGACGCAGGTCATGCTGCCGCGTCTCAACGATGATTTGCTGACGCTCATCATAGAATGCGTCGAAGGCCGCTTGCCGCAACGGCCGGTGCGCCTGTCGCCGAAGACGGCGCTCAGCGTCGTGCTCGCCGCGAAGGGCTATCCGGATGCGCCAGTCAAGGGCGGCGAGCTCAAGGGCGCGGCGCACGCCGAAGCCATGCCGTTCGTGACGTTGACCCATGCCGGAACGAGGCTCGAGGGCGAGCGACTCATCGCCGACGGCGGACGCGTGTTGAATGTGACGGCGCTCGGCAATGATATCGCCGAGGCGCAAAGCCGCGCCTATGCCGCGGTTGACGCAATTGATTGGCCGGACGGATTTTGCCGGCGCGACATTGGCTGGCGCGCTTTGAAACTTTTTCGCGAGGGCTCCCGTAAAGCCTGACATACCGGCGCTGCGCCGGCATGAGCGGAGGAGCCTCAAGATGAGATTCAAACAGTTTACTTTCGCCGCCGCGTCTTTCATCGCTGTCGCCGGCGCATCCGGCTTCGCGTCCGCCGAGATGACGAAGATGGTCGGCGGCGCCGCCATGTATCCGAGCAAGAACATCATCCAGAACGCGGTGAACTCCAAAACCAACACAACCCTCGTCGCGGCGGTCAAAGCGGCCGGCCTCGTCGAGACGCTTGAGGGGCCCGGACCTTTCACCGTGTTTGCGCCGACCAATGCGGCTTTCAACGAACTGCCGCCTGGCACGGTGGATTCTCTGTTGAAGCCGGAGAACAAGGCTGAGCTGACGAGCGTTCTAACCTACCATGTCGTGCCCGGTCGCCTCACCACCGAGGACCTTGGCGCGGCGATCAAGCAGGGCGGCGGAGAAGCGACGTTCAAGACCGTCGAGGGCGAGCCGCTGATTTTCTCGGAGAAAGGCAAGACCTTTGAAATCAGGGATTCCAAGGGCCGCGTGGCGCGCATTACGATTGCGGACGTCATGCAATCGAATGGCGTCATCCATGTCGTCAACAAGGTTCTGATGCCCTGATCCGTTTGCGCGGCGCGCGACCTATGATGAACGTCATAGAACGGGATGGCCGTCGCGCGGCAGGCCGCGTCATCGTGCAGCCCAAAACAATTTGCACGCGTCAGCCGGCGCTCGCAAAAACCACTTGCGTATCGCCGAACTGGCGAATTTCGCGCGGCGCAAAACCGCCCGGCAGCGCCACTTCGCTCTGTGTTGTTTCCTCAATCAGAACGAGGGCGCCTTTTTCGAGCCAGCCGCCTTCGCGCAGGGCCGTGAGAGCGGGCGCGGCGAGACCCCTGCCATAAGGCGGATCAAGGAAGGCGATATCGTAGCGCTCGTCCTTCGGCGCGGCGCCGAGTTTGCGTGCGTCCCGCCGCAGCACCCTCGTTGTCTGGCCTAGCCCCAAAGCCTCGATGTTGGTGCGGATGATCGCCGCCGCCTGCGCGCTCTGATCAACGAAGAGCGCAAAGGCCGCGCCGCGCGAAAGAGCTTCGATCGCCAGCGCGCCCGTGCCGGCGAAAACGTCGATCACACGCGCCCCCTCGATGGGCGCGCCATAGGCATGCTCCAGAATGTTGAACAGGCTTTCGCGCAGACGGTCCGATGTTGGCCGAATGGAGTCGGAGGCTGGTCCCTTGAGCGTGCGGCCTTTCAGCCGGCCGCCGACGATACGCATGGATTTAAGGTTTTCCGCGCGGGCGCCCTTTGCCGGGACGCCCTTTCCCGGCATCGCCCGGGCCCCTCGACGCGCCCGTGGGCTTGCCGGGGCGCTTGCCGCCAAATGACGGTTTGCCGCCGTGGCCGCCCGGACCTTGATCCTTGCCACGAAAACGCGAAGCGGCGCCGTTTGGCCGCGTCTCCGACTGAGCGCCGCGCGTTCTCTTATCCGACGGCGCCCCGGTCTTCGCGCCGGGGGTCCGTTGCCCCTGGGCTTTGCCGGGGGCGCCGCCAAAGCGCTTCGCGGCCCCTCGGTCTGCTGGCCGTGAGTCTGTGCGCGCACCGGAGGTTTTTGTTCCGCGATAGGGTTCGCCAGAGCGCTTCGCCGCCCCGCTCCGCGCGGGCCGGGCGTCGGTCCGTGAGCGGTCCTTGTCGCCGTCATAGGGGCGTCGGACTTTTGCCGCTGGCGCGCCGCCTTCTGCCCGCTTTTGCGGACGCGCGGCGGCTGCGTCCGTCGTGGCGCGATGCTCCTTCGCCTCAAAGGGCGCGCGTACGCGGCCGGGGCCGCGCATGGGCCGCTCCGATACGCCGTGACGCTGCTGGCGCTCGGCCTCGAAACGGCGGCTGTTGCGCGTGTTTGGCGGCGGGTTCTCGCCTTTTCGCTCCTCAAATCTGGCTTTCGCCTTGCCGCGCGCGGCTCGCTCGACGGGGACCAGACGCTCGACGGGGACGGTTCGCCCGCTGCGGTCGGCGGTCTCGCTGCGCTCGATCCGTTTGCGCGCGGCGCCTGGCTCCGCGCCATCCTCGCGCAATGCCGAAATATGTTTGCGCGGGGCTGGCGCCGGTTTTTTGCGCGCCTCGGGCCGGGGCGACAAAGCCAGCGGCTGCCGTTCACCTCGGCGCATCGGGCGGTCCGGCGGCGCTCTGCGCGCGCCATCATCGCTCTGCCGTGCTGCGCGGGCCGGTTTTCCGCGCGGCGACTCAACGGGGGCGTCGGGCTCCGCCGCGGCTCCGGCAAAATCGACGCCGGCGGCCTCGGCCAGCGCCGGCCCCAATTGGTCGCGCAGGACGCGGGTTCGGATCTCCTCAAAACCGCCCTCGGGAAGGTCGGCCAGCTGGAACGGCCCGAACGACAGCCGGATCAACCGATTGACCTCGAGCCCCAGATGTTCGAGCACGCGCTTGACTTCGCGGTTCTTGCCTTCGCGCAGGCCCATGGTCAGCCAGCTATTGGCGCCTTGCACGCGATCGAGCTTCGCCTCGATCTCGGCGTAAGCGACGCCATCGACGGTAACGCCGTGGCGCAGCTGATCCAGCACGGCTTGATCGGTCGAACCCTTTGCGCGCACGCGATAGCGGCGCACCCAGCCGGTCGAGGGCAGCTCCAGAACGCGGGCGAGACCTCCGTCATTGGTCAGCAGCAAAAGCCCTTCGGTATTGATATCGAGGCGACCGATGCTGACGAGACGGGGCGCATCCGGCCAATGCTCGCGCAGATAATCGAAAATGGTCTGCCGCCCCTCGGGATCGCGCTCCGTCGTGACGAGGCCGCGCGGCTTGTGGAACAGGAAGAGCCGGGTCGGCGCGCGCTGCGCGAGGGGGGCGCCGTCGACGGTGATCTCGTCGTCATCGCCGACATTGACCGCGGGACTGGTGAGGACAACGCCATTGAGGGCGACGCGGCCCTCGCTGATCCAGGCTTCCGCATCGCGCCGCGAACAGGCGCCGGCTCTCGCTATGACCTTGGCGATGCGTTGCGGGCCGGCGGCGACCGCAGGAGCTTCGGTTCTGGCCTTTCGCTCAGGTCCGGCAAGGGGCGCGATTTTTTTCCGCGCCGGACGGGCCGCTGGTCCGCGGGAAGAATGAGAAGAGGGTGGATGGTGTTTCGTCGGGTCATCGCGCATATAGCCCAATAGCAGACTCTGCGCCGAAAGGGGAACCGAAGGCGGTGGGAAAAGGCGCCATTTGTTCAAAAGCGCCTGGTGGCGCGGCAAATGAAGCTATTGATATGAGTGAAGCTATTGATATGAGGCGGCGATCCCATGCGGCGAGGCGAGACTGATTCCAAATCCCTGGCCGATCCGATGTCCTGCGCGTTCATGGAGGCGGAAGCGGCCTTCGCGCGCGGAGAAGTTCCGGTCGGAGCGGCGATTGCGCGGCATGGGGAGGTGATCGCGCGCGCTGGCAACCGGACTTTGGAGGCCCATGATCCGACCGCCCACGCGGAAACTCTCGCGATCCGCGAAGCCTGCCGCAGGCTCGGCTCGCAAAGACTGACGGACTGCGACCTTTACGTGACGCTCGAGCCTTGCGCCATGTGCGCCGCGGCGATCTCCTTTGCCCGCGTGCGGCGGCTCTATTTCGCGGCCCCTGATCCGAAAGGCGGGGCGGTCGAGCATGGTCCGCGTTTCTTCGCGCAGGCGACCTGCCATCATGCCCCCGAGTTTTATGGCGGCATTCGCGAAAGCGAAGCCGCGCAGCTGCTGCGGCGGTTTTTTCAAGAGAGGCGGTGATCGCGAACCGCCGAAGGCGGCCGCCGCGCGCGCAATCTATGAGCGAAGATGCGCCGGCGCCTGAGGGTTGCTCGCTGGGTTCGTGTCGTGCTTGGACAATCGCGTGACAAGCGCGCCGCCGACCAGGGGCTGGAGGTCCGTCTCCAGCGCATCCGCGATCTCTTTCGCGTAGACTTCCTTGCCGTCGACATAGAGCGTGAAGGATTTGATGTGCTTTTCCTTCTTTGCGGGATCCTCGATCGTGACCTTGGTCCATTTGTAAAGCGGAAAATGCTCGACGCCATGCTTTTCAGCTTCGGCGACATAGTCGGCGAAGGCGTCGAACTGACTTTTCAACTTCGCGTGATGCCTGGTGAGAATGTCTGTCAGCGGCTTGATCGCCGCATTACCGGGATCGCTTCTCGCCACTTCCGCGAATTCACCGGCGAGATTGACACGAATCTGATACTCCCATTGATCGCTCACCGAGATCCCCTTTGGCTGTTGTGGCCATTCCGCGGCGCCGCCTTTGGCAAACATGCGGCTTTCAATCGACTATATGGTCGAATTCAGAACGGCTTTCCATGGCTCTTTGAACCGGCGCCGCGCGGATGATCGACGCATGCCAAATCTGACGCGGGCGCGCCAGCCGCGAAATCAACACAAAAAAACTGCGCCTCCAAGTCGTGCGGAGGCGCAGTCATCAGTAACGGAACTTCGAAAAAGCGCTTCTAATGCCATAAGAAGTATAGAAGAATAATAATCGGAATCGGGACCCCGACAAGCCAAAGTAAAGCGCTGCGTGCCATTTCACTTCCTCCGCAAAAGCATCAGGTTTCGCGGGCTAACGTAACGGCGTTGGAAAAAGTTCCAGACTGTGCTTGCTTGGCGGCGACGCGGCCCTTCGCTCCTCCATGAAAACTCAATGGACGCTCACCATTTCAAGTTCCTGCTCCATCGCATTGGCCACCGCCGCGTCGCGCGACTGGGTGACGGCGATCGGCGATCCGTCCGCGGCAAGAAGCGCAAAAAGCTTGAGGCCCGGCTGCATCGCAGGCGCCTGGGGAAACAAGCGGTTCACCTCCTCGGACCGCATCGCCTTCAGGTAAGCGACGCGGCCGCCGCCAAGGCTTGCCAGCTGATCATTGGTCAGCGGCGCCAAAACTTCATTGTCGCCATCATTGAACATCAGAATTCTCCTTCGCTGCTACGCATTGTCTGCCCTGAGCGATCATCGGGGTTCTCGCCCCTGTTCGCCCTCGATCGCTATTCCGCCTCGCGCGGCGCCAGTTCGACAGAGAGGAGGCCGCGATCCAAAGTCGCGAGCGCCACCTGCATCGCCTCGGCTAGAATGAAGACGCGCTGGAACTGCCTCGTCGCGATGCCCCGATGAAGATGGAATCGCTCTCGCTCATCTTGCTGACGCCCGCGAATGACGAGTTGCTCGCGCCCATGGACGATCTCAATCTGGTCGACGGAGAAGCCTGCAACGGCCAGTGTAATGCGCAGCCGCGCGGTTCCCGGCCCGTCTCCCGAAAATCTTTCAACGTTAAAGGGTGGGTAGCCATCGAAGGGAGCGTTGGCGGCTCTGGAAAAGCCCCGCTCGATCTCGCTGAAAGCAAGAACGAAAGGGATATGTGAATTCGACCCGCGCGCCATCAGCGAAGCTTTCAAAAGCCTTCGACAAGGGACCCTTCAAAAGGCGTCCCGCGGCCATCGCCGTTCCTTCGATATGGCGAGCGGCGGCGCCGATTCAAGAGGGCGACAAGAGCGGCTGCGACAGGCCGCCAACCGAAAGCAGCGCTGAAATCCTCGTTCGGGTCTCGGGCTAAATGGGCGAGCGTCCGAGGGAGCGTTGACGCCAGCGCAAAAAAAAAGCCCGACGCTTCGCCGGGCTTTTCGTCAGGTCCCGCGCAAGGCGGGCGTATCGCAGGGTAGAAAGAAACCGCCGGGCAGCTGGCGCGACGGCTCAGGCAGCCTCTTCGATATCCGCATCGACGTCTTCGACGTCGATCTCTTCGGCTTTGCCGCGGCGGGGGCCTTTTTGAAGCTGCGCTTCAATGGTCTTGAGCGATTCCGTTTCCGTCAGCTTCTGCACGATGACGACTTCGCGCGCCATGCGATCGAGGGCGGCCTCATAGAGCTGGCGCTCGGAATAAGACTGCTCCGGCTGCGCATCCGAGCGATAAAGGTCGCGAACAACCTCGGCGATCGCGATCAGATCGCCCGAGTTGATCTTGGCTTCATACTCCTGCGCGCGGCGCGACCACATGGTCCGCTTGATGCGCGCCCGGCCGGCCAGGGTGTCGAGAGCCTTCTTGACCACATCGGCCTCAGCCAGCTTGCGCATTCCAACGCTCGCCACTTTCGGAACCGGCACCTTCAGGATCATCTTGTCCTTAACGAAGCTGATCACGTATAATTCGAGCTTGAAGCCGGCGACTTCCTGATCCTCGATGGCGACGATCTGACCGACCCCGTGCGCGGGGTAGACGATGAACTCATTCGGCTTGAATCCCTGCCGCCCAGCGCTGGGGGCCTTGGCCGCCTTGCTGATCGTCGCCGCCGCTTTTTCGGCCGGCTTCGGCTCGCTCTGCTTTTGTCCTGCGCTCAGGGCCGATGTCGCGGCCGTCGTCTCGATATCTGCTGTAAAATCCACAGGTGCTCTCTTTTCGATTTTCTTGGTCACTATCTTTTGCTCGTCTGCGCCCGGGATCGAATTCAGGAATGCCGCAGCCCGTCCCGGGGTCACTGCTCGGCCAATTTTCGGCGAATTTTCCGCCTCGATAGGATCGCCGCCCTCCGAAACGATGGCCACGTCCAGTCGAGCGGACGAAGATTCGACGATGACCTGGCGCTGAGCGCCGGCCGCGAGGAATGCTTCGGGTAGCGGCTCAACCGAAACGGCAGATCGTCTCCCTTTCGATGGATCTTTCGCTTTCGGCGAATCCGTCAATTTCTCCATCGCAGCGGCAGGGCTGGCGGCGAAAATCTCGACCGACGTCTCCTCGCCATCCGTTTCGATCTCCAACCTAAGCCGAGCCTTCACCGCGGACGCCTTGCGGTCCAAAGGCTTGAACGCCGCGTCGGAACCTTGAGCGACATTCGGACGCTTTGGCTTGCGAATTCCTTTTGCGTTTCCCGCCGCTTCCACATCTCCGGCCTGCAGCGGGTCTTTCGACTGCGCGGCGAACCCCTCGGCGACTGACTTCGTTTCGCCGCCGCATTTTGGCTTTTTCGTCCCAGTCTTTCGATTTTCCGATTGCCTCGCTGAGTCGCGGGCGATATCTGCTGCTTCTGTCTCGAACGGCTTTCCGGTCTTCTTGGCGGACCTCATCGGCGTCCCTTTCAGGCCCCGCTTTGGAGACGGAGCAATTTGATCATCGGCGGACCGGGAATCCGCCGACGAATGACTTCACGATAAATCGTGAATGCCCCTATAGGGCGAATTGTGATCGAGGATCATCCAATTATGAGCTGGCGAACTTCAAGAGGCGAGACTTACACATTGAGCAGCATCATAAATTGACGTCCTGACGCATGATGGCCTCGTCAGGACGACGGATGACGGCGAAAATCGTAAAATCCCATAGTTCCGATTGATTTTTTGAGTATAACACGGAAAGTGACAAGAATCAAAAGATTCGATCCGTGTCCGGCTTCTCCTCCAGCTGGGGCGCCGCGCGCCATCTGTCAGTCAATCAGAGAATTCGGACCGTGCTAATGCGTCGCTGGGCGGCGCTCGACCTTCCTCTAATCGCCCTTGCCGGGATCGGCGGAGAAAAACTCTTTGAATTTGCCAGGTCTTCCGTCGAACGCCTTGGCGTCAGGAGCCGCCTCGCGCTTCACTGTGATGTTCGGCCACGATTGCGCCATTTCTGCGTTCAGCTGAATCCACTGTTCGATCCCCTGCTCGGTGTCCGGCTTGATCGCTTCGGCGGGGCATTCGGGTTCGCAGACGCCGCAGTCAATGCATTCGTCCGGATGGATAACGAGCATGTTTTCGCCTTCATAGAAGCAGTCTACCGGACACACCTCCACGCAATCCATGTATTTGCACTTGATGCAATTCTCCAGGACGACATAGGCCATCATCATGCTCCTTCGCGGCCAAAGCCAGCGAACCTACGGCGATGCAACCAGGATTCGCTCAGCGCCCAATCACGGCGCCGTCGAGCTTGGCGCGAACCTTTGATTCCGGCAAAATCACCACAATGACTGATTGAAAGATCGATTAACTCGCCACGCGGGCGGGATGGACCCACTAGCGGCTTTGCGCCAGATAATCAAGGCATGGTTGCAGGCCAATCGCCGCAGGCGTTCGTCGCGACGCCGCCCTGCAGCCCCATAGATCAGTCTTGCGCGGCGGTTCCGCCGGTCAAATCCTCAAATAGAAGGCGCGCTTCAGGATATCCGCCGCGCCGGGTCCCCGGATGCAGCACCTTCAGCACACGAACCTGCTGTTCCAGCGCGATGGTCAGGACGTCTCCGGGAGCGACTGGCTTGGCTGGCGCATCAATACGCCGCGCATTGATGCGAACATGCCCGGACGAGATGAGGCGAGCCGCAAGCGTCCGAGTCTTCACCACTCGGGCGAACCACAGCCATTTATCGACCCGCTGCGTCTCGGCCATGCCTTTCCCGGATAAGCCGCCAACTACGTTACTTAGTCATCGCGCGCCGGGTTTCAAGCGGTGATTTATGCAAGGAGCCCGGTCTTTGTAGGCGCGAGAGGATTATTTCCCAGCGCCGCAGCGTCGGCGCGGTCAAGATCGGGGACGCCGGCAAAGGCCTTCCACATCCCCTCGACGAACGCCGGATCCATGTCCCGCAGGATGAAGACGATGCGCGTTGCGTGGTCGTCATCCGGCCACGCCGGCAGCCGCGCGGGCGGATGAAACACGTGCTGCACGCCATGAATGACGACCGGCCGCGACAAATCATCGTCAAGGGCGACGATGCCCTTGACGCGCAGCAGACTCGGCCCATGCGCATTGCGCAGGAGCTCGAGAAAGAGATCGAAGGCGGCGGGCGCGATCGGCGCGTCTGAACGCATGCAGAAGGCGCGGATGCGGGCGTCGTGACGGTTGACGTCGCGCGGCTCGTGACCGCCATGATCGTGATGATGGTCTTCCCCATCATCATCGTGATGATGCGCGGTCGCGCCTTCGGACCGCTGGGAAAACGCCTCGGCGTTCAGCCATCGCCGAACCTCGAGCGTCTTGCGCTCCGGATCATAGAGTCCCGCGTCGAGGAGCGCCGCGGGGGTCGCCTCGCCCTTCGCCGCGTCGATGACGCGGGCGCCGGGATTGAGCCGTGACAGGCGCGCGCGAAGGTCGGCGGAAGCGCGGGCGCCGGCCTCGCCCTCGAGGAGGTCGGTCTTGGCGATAACCAGCCGGTCGGCCATGGCGGCCTGCTTGACCGCTTCTTCATGCGCGTCGAGCGTCGCGGCTCCGTTCACCGCGTCGATCAGGGTTACGACGCCGTCGAGCCGGAACCGCAGCATGAGATAGGGATGATACATGATGGTATGGAGGACCGGCGCCGGATCGGCTAGCCCCGTCGTCTCGATGATGACGCGTTTGAACGGGGTGATGCGCCCATTGTCGCGCCGGCGCAAGACGTCTTCGAGCGTCGTTATGAGGTCGCCGCGAATGGAGCAGCAAACACAGCCCGATGTCATGACGAGCATGTCGTCGCCGGCCTGTTCGACCAGAAGGTGATCGAGGCCAATTTCACCAAATTCATTGATGATGACCAGCGTGTCCGAAAGGGCAGGATCCCGCAGCAGACGATTTAACAATGTGGTTTTGCCGGCGCCGAGAAACCCGGTGATGACGGTCAGCGGAAATGGCGCCGGCGGTCGGCGCGCCTCGGGAGCGGCGTGATTCGCGCTTCGCTGAGCCACGTCTTGACCGGCGCTCGACCCCGGCGCTCCTGACGTCATGACGGATGGTTCGTTCATTCGGAGGTTTCAGCCTTTTTGGCGCCGGCCTGGCCTGCTTTTGGGGCGGCTTCGGCGCTGTTCGCTTTCGCCGAAGATGTTTTCGCCGGCTGTTGCTTGAGATGGCCCTGCGCCTTCGTTTTACCAGACGGCGCCGGCGTTTCCGCGCTCTTTATGTGAGCCGCTTTGTCCTTGCCGTGCCTGCCCTTTGCGGCCCGGCCCGGCTTGACCGCGCTCGCCGCGTCGGCGTCGCCCACCGCATCAGCCGTCTGCGCCGCGCCTGCGTGGCCGTGATGCGCTGTTTTTGTCTTTTTGGAGGACGCCTCGGCGATTTTGCCGTGTGTTTCCCTTCGCGCCGCCTGCGCCGCGGCCAGATGGCGCGCCGCCAGGGCTCTGGCATGGCGAGAAGGCTTCGCGCCTCCCTTCATGGGCAGAGCCTGGTCGTCCGGCTTCAACTGTGCGCTGGTCGCCGCCAGCGCGGGGCTGACGGCCGGCGCGTAGGCGCTGACCGCCGGCGGGGTCTGCGTGTTGGCGGGGGCGCCGCGCGCGACCGACGCTGGCGCGGCATAGCCAGCGATCGCGATCGGCACGGGCTCGAACGTTGGCGCCGGCACGAGAGTGATGCGGGTCGCCATCGGCGACATCCTCGAAAGCGCGCTTGAACTGTAAAAGGCGCTTCCTTGCGTGGAGGCGAAAGCCTGGCTGTTGGCGGCCTCAAGGGGCGCGATCAGTTGCTCATTCTCGGCGCTGAACTCGGCAATCGCCCGGCCGCGATTGCGGCACACCGCGTTGCCCATGTCCGGCGGCGCGCCACCCTGCAGGGAAAGCCCTGCGAGCGTTCCCGAGGGGCGATCGATCCCGGCAAAGCCGCGATCGAACAGGGCCGCCGCCTTGATGGTGCGCAAGGCGACGTTCGGCGCTCCGAGAACGACGGCGATCAGCTTTTTGCCGCCCTGGGTCGCGCTGGCGACGACGTTGAAGCCTGCGGCGCAGGTAAAGCCGGTCTTCATGCCGTCAACGCCAGGATAGCGCCCCAGCAGATTGTTGTGATTGGTGATGACTCTCCCGTCCATCTCCAGGGCGCCGATGTCGAAGAGATCAGCATGTTCCGGGAAGGACAGATAGAGCGCCCGCGCCAGCACCGCGAGGTCGCGCGCGGAGGAATAATGGTTGGGATCCGGCAGGCCGTTTGGATTGACGAAATGGGATTGCTGCAGGCCGAGCGAAGAAGCGGCGGCGTTCATCTCGCCGGCGAAGGCCTCGACGGAGCCCGAAACGCCTTCGGCGACAGTGACCGCGACGTCATTGGCCGACTTCACCATCAATATCTTCAAGGCTGTATCGAGCGTAACAAGCGTGCCGGGCCGGAACGCCATCTTGGAGGGCGGCATTGCGCTCGCCCGCGCGGAAACGGTCAGCGGCGTATCAAGCGAGATGCGATGGTCCTGCACGGCTTTCAGCGCGACATAGACTGTCATCAGCTTTGTCAGCGAGGCTGGAAACCAGGGCTGCGTCGCGTGATCCTGATAGAGCACGTCGCCGGAGTTCAATTCGATCAGCAAGGAGGGCGCGGCGACAGCGCGCAGGGCGGCGAGGCAGCCCAATGCGGCGAGGATCAGGGCGGCGGCCGAATGGCGCAATCCGCTCTTTTCCCTGCGCACGCGCCCGCCCGCCGATTGCGCGAGGCCTTGGATCTTGAGGTCCATCGGTTTCGACATTCGCTTCAACGTGACAGCGCCAAACAGCCAAGGCCGGGCTTTTCGTCCCCGGCCGCCGACGCTATCAGGGCCTCTCTTTTCCTATCCCGCGCGGGCGCAATTGGGAAGGGCCATGCTCAAGCGCCTAATGTCGCGCGACGATGCAGCGAGATTATGGCGCAAGCCTGGCCGATCGACCTTCCCCAAAGGAAACCGTCAAGCTGAGCGCCGTTCCTGCGAGGCTGCCGGCGAGGCGACGCGCTCCGGCCTGACACCGAGGCCGATGACGCGCGCCGGCAGACGCCGCAGCAGCGGCGCGATGATGAAGAGGCGCAGGAACCAAGCGGGCTGCATCTTGCCGCTTCCCGCCAGAACGCGTGAAATCACCTTGCTTTGGATAAAGACTTGCAGCGCCTGCGTCGCTTTGGTCGGAAATTCGCGCCTTGCCTGAACTTTGGCAAGACATTCGTCCGGCGGACGAGGCTGGTCGAGCAAAGGAACCGAAAGGAGATTGGCCGTTGCGATGGCGTCCTGGATCGCCAGATTGATCCCGACGCCGCCGACCGGAGACATGGCGTGAGCGGCGTCGCCGATGCACAAAAGCCCCGGCTTGTGCCAGAGCGGCAGGCGATCGACCGCGACGCTCAAAAGCTTGACGTCATCGAAGCTTGCGAGCTCCGCGACCCGGTCGCCGAGGAAAGGCGCAAGCGCTGCGATCTTTTTGCGCAGATTGTCGATGCCGGCGGCCTTGAGAACGTCAGCTGAGCCTTTGGGAATGACATAGCCGCATTGCCAATGGCCGCCGCGATTGATCAGGACGAGAATTTGTCCGGCGTCCATCCGGCCGAACGCCTCGCTCTCGTCGTCGGCGCGGCGCGAAAGCCTGAACCACAGCACGTCCATCGGCGCTCCGATGTTCAGCGGGACGAAGCCGGCCGCGTCCCGAATGCGCGAATGGCGCCCATCCGCGCCGATCGTGAGATCCGCGCGGATCGTCAGCGCGCCGGTTTGTTTCTTGGCGGCGACGCCCGCGATCCTTGAACCATCCTTGAGGAGGCCCACCGCTTCCGTCGACATCAGGAGCCTGAAATGCGGGTAGAGCGACGCTTTTTTGGCGAGAAAGTCGAGAAAATCCCATTGCGGCATAAAGGCGATGAATTTCGCGCGTGTCGGCAGATGAGAAAAATCGGCGATGGGGATTGTGACGTCGCCGACCCGGCCCTCGAGGCGGCGCGCTTCCTGATGCGGCAGGGTGAGGAACTCGTCGAGGAGGCCGAGATCGTTCAGGGCCTCGAGCGTTGAAGGATGGATGGTGTCGCCGCGAAAATCACGCAGAAAATCAGCGTGCTTTTCGATGACGACGACATCGACCCCCGCACGGGCAAAGAGAAGGCCGAGCATCATGCCCGCCGGGCCACCGCCGACGACGCAGCACCGGCACGTCAGATCTTGCGGGGGTGGAGGGCTTTGCGGCGTCGGGGCCTGCGTGGCGTCGTCCATCTTCTGCTTCCGATCGTTGTCTCAGCCGAAGATCAGCAATCCCGACGCAAAACCGCGCGGCCGTCTCGCCAGCACGGCTCAACCTCAGGGCGCTTCACGATCGAGCGGCCGCGAGGCCGGGTAGCGCGAAACCGCCGCTGGCGTCAGCGACGCCATAAGCCGCCGCTCTTTGGCCCCAAGATCCTGGGGCGCCAAGACCCTGGGGCGCCAAGACCCTGGCCTCGAGGCCTTGCGCAGGCGCCGATTTTCCGGCGCCGAAATAAACGCCGCAGCGCTCAGCCGTCGTCGCCGTGAGCGGCTTCGTTGATGGTTATCGTTTTCATCTTCGAGAAGTCGACGGCGACCGGCATTTTCTCCTTAATGATCATCAATTGATAGGTTTTGATCACATGTTCGAGCCGGCGATAGACTTCCTTATATTCTTCCGACGAAGTCGGAAGGTTCAAAGGCTTCAGGCAGAATTCTATGATTTCGCGCGGTCGATCGAATTTGTCCATTTCTGGCGCTCCTTTTAATCAGATCAGTATACAGGAACTGGCGTCGAGGTGAATGCCGATCAGGCGGGGGCTCGGACTGTTTGATTTTGCGGGACTGAAGCTGAGCGGCGGCGCTGAAGGGGCCTGCATCATCCGTGCCGGCGCCGCGAAGTCAACGTCGGATTCTGCGTTTTTCCGTCGCTCGTCAGCTTCGCCTCAGACCGCGCTCCGCAGAGGGCGTCAGCCTCCCGCCCACGCCGCGTCCGCGCGTGAAAGCCGAGACCACGACAGCGACCAGTATATTGGCCGCGAGAGCAAGCAGTCCCGAATAGACGGAGAACTTCGAGCCGTCGTAAACGAAACCATGCAGCGGCTTGAAATCATCCGTCCAGGCGAGCCATGTGCCGCCGACAAATCCTATCCCCCAGCCGGCAAGAAGGCCTGGCGCCCGGAACCAGTTGGTGAAAAGGCCGAAAATCAGCGCGGGAAAGGTCTGCAGGATCCACAAGCCGCCGAGCAGTTGCAGATCGAGGGCGAATTGCGTCGGCAGGAACAAGATCACCATCAGCGCGCCGACCTTGACGAGCATGGAGGTGATCTTCGCGACCTTTGCTTCGCCCGCGGGGCTGATTTCGGGATCAACGTAGGCTTTCCAGAAATTGCGCGTGAAGAGATTGGCCGCGCCAATGCTCATGACCGCGGCGGGAACCAGCGCGCCGATGACGATGGCGGCGAAGGCGAAGCCGGCGAACCAGCCGGGAAACAGCGTCTTGAACAACACTGGAACGACGTCATTGTTGTTGGTGAGCTTGAGGCCCGCCGCATGGCCCATGTAGCCCAGCAGCGCGAGCAGGCCGAGGAGCAGGGTGTAGGCCGGCAGCAGCATGGCGTTTTTGCGAATCGTGTTCGCGCCGGAACTCGCAAAGATCGCAGTCAGCGTATGCGGATACATGAAGGCGGCCATCGCGGAGCCGAAGGCAAGGCTCGCATAGGCGATATACTGGCCCGGCGCCAACAAAATGCCGCCAGATCCCTTCGCTTTGAAAGCTGCCTCGGCTGATTCGAACACGGCGCGATAGCCGCCGAGTTTCAGCGGGATGAAGGCGATCGCCACGAACACGACGATATAGATCATCGCATCCTTGACGAAAGCGATGAGGGCGGGCGCGCGAAGGCCCGACGAATAGGTGTAGACGGCGAGCACCAGAAAGGCCGCGATGAGCGGAATTTCGCCGGGAATGCCGAGCGCGTGGATCGCCGCCGCCATGCCGATCAGCTGTAGCGCGATATAGGGCATCGTCGCGACGACGCCGGTCGCCGCGACGGCGAGTTCAAGCGCGCGGGATTTATAGCGGCCGTGCACAACATCAGCGGCGGTGACGTAATTGTGGCGCTTCGCGACCTTCCAAAGTAGCGGCATGACCGCGAAGACAAAGGGAAAAACGATGATCGTGTAGGGCAGCGCGAAGAAGCCATAGGCGCCGACGGCATAGACCAGCGCCGGCACCGCGATGATCGTATAGGCGGTGTAGAAATCGCCGCCGACGAGGAACCAGGTGATCCAGGTGCCGAACTGGCGCCCGCCGAGGCCCCACTCGTCGAGGTGGGCGAGCGTCTTGGGCCGCCGCCAGCGCGCCGCGACGAAGCCCATGACGGTCACGAGCGTAAACATGACCAGAAAAACGATCAGAGCCGGGTAATCGAGCTCAGGGTTCATCGCGCACTCGCCGATAAACGAGATAGATCAGAAACGACGTGATCGGCACAAACAGCAGCTGGTACCAATAGAAAAAGGGGAAGCCGAACAGCTCAGGCGTCATCCGGTTGTAGAACGGAACCCAGAGAAGGCCGATGTAGGGGATGAGGAGAAGGAGCCATAATGGGCGCAAGGTGGTCTCCTCCAATTTATTCTTCTTAATTTAAGGTTTCGTCATGCTACCCCAGCGGCGGCCGAAATCAATCGGCAACGCGGGATTGCGCGGCGGAAAATGACAATAAAATCCAGAACTCTCAGCATGCGAACGGCGGGCGCCGCGCCGCCGGGGCTGTTGCGAGAGCGTCTATTCCTGTTCAACGACAATCTTGTAGCGTTCGCCCGGCGCGACTGTCGCGTCGGCCTCGAGCCCATTGATCAGCAGGAAAAATTCGAGCTTACGATCAGGCGTCGCCATCTTGTCCGCCAGATCGCCGGGCGTCTGGCCCGGCGTCGCCGTCACGATGCTGATTCGCATCGGGCGCACCTCCCGGATCTCTTCGGGAGAGGCGCGGTGAAACGAATTGAGCGCGCCGCGAAAGCGCTTTTCGTTCGCGTCGGTCTGCGCCCGCATGGCGAAAATCAGACGATAGATCTGCGTCGGGTCGAAACGAATCACGGCGAGGCGGAAGTTCCAGTCGCCCGCCCTGGCGCTGGCGATCACGGCCGGCATGCCGTTGACGTCGACCGATTCGATCGAGCTTTGCATCAGGCCGTCGATCCAGTCGGACGCCATATAGGCCTCAAGCGACATGCCGGGCGGCGCCTTGACGCTGTCGAGCCGGAGCGCCTCGTTTCCGTCGCCGGAAACCCCGAGCAGGGCTTTCGAGGCGTTCTCGAGAGCAAATCCTTCCGGGGCGACGAAGGCAAAGCCGAGCCGCGCCTGCAGGAAGGAGCGGCCGCGCACGACGCCTTCGGAGGGGCCGTCGCCGAAAATCATGCCGTCGATCGCCGCGAGATAGGAATCGCGATCGGTCACCCCGATGCCGGGCGCGCCGATCTGACGGGCGACGGCGATCGCTTGCGTCACCCGCTCCGGCGTCGAGGGATGCGTCGCAAGAATATCTGGCTTGTCGGCGCTGGCGTTCTGGCCGATCAGCGAGGTGCGCATGGCGGCGGAGCGTCCGAGCGCGCTGAGGAAACGCGATGCGCCGTAAGGATCAAAGCCCGCCCTTGCGATCGCCTTGATGCCGATCTGGTCGGCGTCGAGCTCCTGCTGGCGCGAGAAGGTCGCGATGGTGCGCCGTGCGGTGGCCTCAATCTCCGCGCCTTTCTGCTTGTTCTGAATGACGGTCGCGGCCTGACTGATCACGGCGGCGCGCTTTTCTTCTTCCTCGCGCTGCACGGCGTGCCTGGCGGTGAGATGGGCGATCTCATGCGCCATCACCGCCGCGACCTCCGAGGCGTCATTGGCGAGCGCCAGCAGGCCTCTTGTGATGAAAAGGTCGCGCGGAGGCAAAGCGAAGGCGTTGACGATGGGCGAATTGAGGATCGTGACCTTGTAAGGCTCGCTCGGCTTGTCGTCGGCCTTGGCGAGCTTTGCCAGGATCTCGTTGAGATAGCGCTCGGCGGCGGGATCTTTATATTCGCCGTCGAAAAGCGCGACCATGCGGTTATGCTCCGCCAGCGCCTTGTTTTCGGGCGCTGGCGGATGAGGCGGCAACGGCGGCGCCTCCATCTTGAACGATTGGTCGCCCTGCGGCTCTATCGAGGCGCAGGCCGCAAGCGCGAGGGCGGCGGCAAGAACGCAGAAAACGCCGAAGCGTCGCGCGATTTCGTCCGACCGGAGCTTCGCCCATCCCTGACGAAATGCGGCGCCTTCCTTGACCGTAAGAGGCTCCGTCACGCGCGATAATGACCCGGCGAGGTCTCGGCCGCTGAGGGCCATCGACCGCAGCATGCCGGCCATATCCGCGAAAAGCTTCATAGCGTGACGAAGACCTGTCTCAACGCTGCGGGGCCGTCTTCGGCGCGGCTGCGTCTTGTCCTTGCGGTAGCATTTCAATCTCATCCGGGTTTGAGACTTCGATCTGCGGTCCGAAACGCATGTCAAGGAGGCCGCGCACGCGAATCGTCTGGCCCTGAAACTTTTCGATGTCGACCCCGGCGGCGGTGAATATCTTGACGTTGCGTTGCAATATCGTGACCGAAAAATCGAAACCGCGGCGATCCCCGAATAAAAGTGTCGTACGAAACCCATCCTTGGCGACGCCGGTGACGCGGCCTTCGACAATGACGGAGGTTGCGGCCTTCTCGGCGAAGGACTCGTGATCGCCGGCCGCGATAATCGCATAATACGGATCGGCCCAAAGTCCAAGCGCGCCCGCGCGGGCGGTGGTTTCGGCGGCGAGCAGAAAAGTGCGGCACGGCCGCGCCGCGGCGCCGGGTTCAAAGCGCGCGAGGCCGGCGTCGAGCGCGGCCTGCGCGACGGGCACGGCTGAGGGCGCCGCCGCCTGCGCGGGCGCGAAGGCCTCAACGCTGTAGCGGCCCCAGCGGTCCGGGCGTGGTCCGGTCAGGCGAAAGACGATATCCTTGCCGGCAAGCCAGGCCGCGAGCCTTTCTCCCGATCTGACGTCGAGGTCGGGATTGTCCGGCGTCGGCCGTGGCGGATCGAGGCCCGCGATCTTCAGCCGCCTGCCGTCTTCAAGCGTCAATTCGAGCCTTTCATTGACGGCTTGGACGCGTCCTTGCGCGGCGCCCTCGCGGCCCGCGGGGTCGAGGGCGGGCGGTCGCGCGCAAGCATCTTCGGCGCGCGCCGTGGCGACGACGGCCAGCGCCAGACCGGCGAAACCGGCTCGCAGCATCGCGCTTTTCCCACGCTTTTCCCGAGTTTTAGCGCGGCGCGGCCTCACGCGGCCGCCCGGTCCCGGCCCAGAGGCGGGACGCGGCGCATCTTGCGCGCGGCGCGGCGAAACATCATCTGCGGTCATTTCCCGGTCATAAGGCGGTCGGGCGCCATTAAACTAGGCTTTCACTCAAACAGCGATGACATTTGTGTTTCGTTGCGTCTAAATGGGCGCGGTCTTGACCGTGACTTCTCCGGGGGCGGCGAGACCGCACCATCTTGAACGGCAGTGAGAGACTATGGCCCGAATTCGTCGTCTATTGGTCGCCAACCGATCCGAAATCACGATCCGCGTATTCCGCGCGGCGACGGAGCTCGGCATCCGCACGGTTGCGATTTATGCTGAGGAAGACAAGCTTTCGCTGCATCGATTCAAAGCCGACGAAGCCTATCAGATCGGCGTCGGCAAAGGCCCGCTCGAGGCCTATCTTTCGATCGAAGACGTCATCCGGGTCGCGATTGAAGCCAAAGTCGACGCCATCCATCCCGGCTATGGCTTCCTCTCGGAAAGTCCCGAATTCGCGGAAGCCTGCGCGAAGGCCGGAATCATCTTCATCGGTCCCTCGCCGCAGACGATGCGCGACCTCGGCAACAAGGTGGCGGCCCGCAACATCGCGGTCAGTTCCGGCGCGCCGGTGATGCCGGCGACGGCGCCGCTCCCCGATGATCCGGACGAGATCAAGCGCCTCGCCCGCGAGATCGGCTATCCGGTCATGCTGAAAGCCTCCTGGGGCGGCGGCGGGCGCGGTATGCGCCCGATCGAGAGCGAGGACAAGCTCGCCGACGCGGTGGTCAGCGCCAAGCGCGAAGCCAAAAACGCTTTCGGCAAGGACGAGGTTTATCTCGAAAAGCTGGTGCGCCGGGCTCGCCACGTCGAGGTTCAGATTCTTGGCGACACGCATGGCAATCTGGTGCATCTCTTCGAGCGTGACTGTTCCATACAGCGGCGCCATCAGAAGGTTGTCGAACGCGCTCCCGCTCCCTATCTCGACGAGTTGACGCGTCTCGAACTGTGCGAGGCGGCGCTGAAAATCGGACGCGCGACGAATTATGTCGGCGCCGGCACCGTCGAGTTTCTGCTCGACGCAGACACCAACAAATTCTACTTCATCGAAGTCAATCCGCGCATCCAGGTCGAGCATACGGTGACGGAGGTCGTGACCGGCCTCGACATCGTCAAAGCCCAGATCAGAATCGCCGAAGGCAAGCACATCGGGCGGCTCGACGAAACCGGAATCCCCGAGCAAAAAGACATTCGTCTCTCGGGTCACGCGCTGCAATGCCGGATCACGACGGAAAATCCGGAAAACAACTTCATTCCGGATTACGGCCGCATCACCGCCTATCGCGGCGCCATGGGCTTTGGCATTCGCGTCGACGGCGGCACCGCCTATTCGGGCGCCATCGTCACGCGCTTCTACGATCCCCTGCTGGAGAAGGTGACCGCATGGGCGCCGACGCCGGAAGAGGTGATCCGCCGGATGGATCGCGCGCTGCTCGAATATCGCATTCGCGGCGTCGCCACCAATCTCGCCTTCCTGCACAACATCATCAACGACCCGCATTTCATATCGAACGACTATACGACGCGGTTCATCGACGACACGCCGTCTCTGTTCGACTTCAAGAAACGCAAGGACCGCGCGACCAAGCTGCTGACCTGGATCGCCGACGTCACGGTCAACGGCCATCCGGAAACGCGCGGACGGGCGAAGCCCCCGGCGACGGCGCGCCCGCCGGTCTCGCCCTATTTTCCGGACAAGCCTGTTCCGCCCGGAACGCGGCAGCGGTTCGATGCGCTTGGGGCCAAAGCCTTCGCCGAATGGATGCGCAATGAACAGCGCGTGCTCGTCACCGACACCACCATGCGGGACGCCCATCAATCGCTGATCGCGACCCGCATGCGCACGCGCGACATCGTCGCCGCCGCGGAGGCCTACGCCAAGGGGCTGCCGCAGCTGCTTTCGCTGGAGTGCTGGGGCGGCGCGACCTTCGACGTCTCGATGCGGTTCCTTTCCGAAGACCCGTGGGAGCGGCTGGCGCAGGTGCGCGAACGCGCGCCAAATCTGCTGACGCAAATGCTGCTGCGCGGCGCGAACGGCGTCGGCTACACCAATTATCCCGACAATGTGGTGAAATATTTCGTGCGCCGCGCCGCCAGCGGCATCGACCTGTTTCGCATTTTCGACTGCCTCAACTGGGTCGAGAACATGCGCGTCTCAATCGACGCCGTATGCGAGACCGGCAAGCTGGCCGAAGGCGCGATCTGCTACACTGGCGACATCCTCGATCCCGCCCGCGCCAAGTTCTCGCTGAATTATTACGTCGGCGTCGCCAAGGAGCTGGAGCGGGCGGGCTGCCACATCCTCGCGATCAAGGATATGGCGGGCCTTTTGCTGCCGGAGGCGGCGCGCGTTCTCGTCAGAACCTTGCGTGAAGAAGTCGGCCTGCCGCTGCATCTGCATACGCACGACACCTCCGGCATTTCGGCGGCGACCGTGCTCGCCGCCATCGACGCGGGGGTCGACGCCGTCGACGCGGCGATCGACTCCATGTCCGGCATGACCTCGCAGCCCTGCCTCGGCTCCATCGCGGCGGCGCTGCGCAACAATCCGCGCGACACCGGGCTCGACGCGGAAACCATCCGCCAGCTGAGCTTCTACTGGGAGGCGGTGCGCCAGCAATACGCCGCCTTCGAGAGCGACCTCAAGGCCGGCACCTCGGAGGTTTATCTGCACGAGATGCCGGGCGGCCAGTTCACCAATCTGCGCGAGCAGGCAAGGGGTCTTGGACTCGAGACGCGCTGGCACGAAGTCGCGAAAGCCTACCGCGACGCCAATGACCTCTTCGGCGACATCGTCAAGGTGACGCCGTCCTCCAAAGTCGTCGGCGACATGGCGCTGATGATGGTCAGCCAGAATCTGACGCCGCAGGACGTGCTCGACCCTGGCCACGAAATCGCGTTTCCGACCTCGGTCGTCGATATGCTGGCCGGCGATCTCGGCCAGCCGCCGGGCGGTTGGCCGCCGGCCTTGCAGGCGAAAGCGCTGAAAGGCGAAAAGCCGATCGACGGGCGCCCCGGCGCCTTGCTGGCGCCCACCGACTTCGGCGGCGCGCGCATTGATGCCGAGAAAGCGTGCGGGCGCCAGCTGAGCGACGACGATCTCGCCTCCTATCTGATGTATCCGAAGGTTTTTAGCGAATTCTGCGCCACGATCCGCCGCTTCGGGCCGGTCTCGGCCTTGCCGACGCCGGTGTTCTTCTATGGCATGCAGCAAAATGACGAGATCGCCATCGAGATCGAGCCGGGCAAGACGCTCGTGCTGCTTCTGGTGACGGTCGGCGAGACGGATGAGGAAGGCAAGGTCAAGGTCTTCTTCGAGCTCAATGGTCAGCAGCGCATCATCCGGGTGCAGAACCGTTCCGCCGCGGTCACCGCCATCGCCCGCCGCAAAGCCGAGGACGGCAATGATTCGCATGTGGCGGCGCCGATGCCTGGCGCCGTCTCGACCATCGCTGTGCGTCTGGGCCAGCAGGTCAAGGCCGGTGATGTCGTCGCGACGCTGGAAGCGATGAAAATGGAGACATCGCTGCACGCGCCGCGCGACGGCAAGGTCGCGGAAATCCTCGTCACGCCCGGCCAGCAGATCGACGCCCGCGATCTTTTGATGGTGCTGGAGTAGCGAACTCAAACTACAATCATATCTGACCACTAAGGCCCACACGACATAGGAAATCGCGGCCGTTCCTCTGAAAGAGGCTTAAAATCCCCCGCCGGTCCTGAACCCGTCGCCGCCGCCCGAGTCCCCGCCGATCCAGCCGCCGCCAGATCCACCGCCTTCGGCGCCCGGAAAATTGAACCCCCGGTCGCCGCCAAAGCCGCTGTCGGCGCGGCGCTGGCGCTCATTATAGCCGCCTTGCAGAACCGTTCCCAGCACGGCGCCCTGCACGACTCCTTTGAGGATGGCGCCCAGCGCGTCGGCTATGGCGTTCTCATTGTCGAACTGGCCCATGGGATTGTCATAGCCGCGCCGGTAGAATTTCGCGCGTTCGGCTTCGATGTCCGAGCGGCGCTGCGCCAATTGCCGCGCTTTGCCGATGAGGTCGGCGCGCTGGCGCTCACTCGCAGCCAGGCTTCTGTCGTTCGCCTCAATGTCCTGCACGGCGACATCATCCTCGATCGCGCGGGTCATCGCCGCCTTGCGGTACAGTTCGCGGATGGATTCATTGCTGTCGGCGTTCGAGAGGATGTCGACGGCCCGCGCCGTCGTGGCCTGGACTTCTTCGTTCAGCGCCTTGTCACGCTCCGCGTCGAGCGTTCGGAGCGCCGCGTCAGCCGCCTTCAGCCGGTCGTCCGCCGCGGCGAGCGCCGTTCGCGCGGCGCGCAGCTCCTCCTCGAAGGCGCCTGCGCCCGCCGCTTCGAGGCCGGCCTTTTCGATGTCGGCGAGCTTTTGCCTTTCCGCGGCAAGCTCGGCGCGGCAGCGCTCCGCATGGGCGCGAAGGCGCAAGGGGATTTCCTTCAGCATCGCATAATTCGGCCGCGCGGCGTGAAAGCCGATCAGGCGCGCGACTTTTTCGTCGAAGAACCGGACGAGGAAGCCGGAACGGTACTGCGCCGCGCCGAAACCGCGCGACCAGAGATACATGAAGAGCGGATCATCCTCATAAGGCTTGCCCTTCGCGGCGCGATCGGTTTCGGCCTGCGTCGCCTTCGCGTCCGAGGCCTCGAAAACATGCTGGGCCCGATCGACGCGCTCCTTTTGCGCGATCCATTCCGCCGAACCGCGCACCTTCGGTTCGACGCCTGCCTGCAGCTCCTCGAGCCGGCCGAGAATGCGCGCGACCTCCCCGGCCTTTTCGCGGCGCTCGGTCTCGGCCTCCGCGCGCGCCGTTTGCGCGGCGCCGATCCGCGCCGACAGGCTTTCCAGTGTGGCGCGGCTTTCAGCGATCATGCGCAGCGCCCGCTGCTCCGCCGAGGCGATTTCGCCCGCGATCTGTTCGCTGCGCATGGCGTCGAGACGCGCGCTGGCGAGCTTGCGCAGGAGTTCGCCGCGCGTCGCGCGCAGCCGCGCAAGCTCCTGATCGGTCGCCAAAAGCTGGTTCGCGCAATCGCTCTCCTGAATGCGAATGGCGGCCGTCGCCTGCTCGATCTCGAAAAGCGCCTGCTGACCGCTTATCATGGGCTCACCACTGGCTGATCGCGGCGCCGGAGGTCGGGATTGCGTAATCGACGTCGAGGAACCCGCGCCGTTTCTCGCCAACCTTTCGCTTCTGGATGATGCCGTCGTCGGCTTTGTCGGCGGCGACCGACTGATAGACCTGCTGGTCGACCCGAAGGCCCCATTTGGTCGTCATTTTGGCGCTTCCATCCTCTTCGCTGGTGATGGGCAGGGCCATCGGGCGGCCGTCGGCGCCGATCGCCTCGACGATGAGATAATAGTTGCGCGCGCCCGTGTTGCGATCAGGAATGCGGAAGACGCCGCTCGGCTCGCCGGGGCGCGAGACGATCATGAGCTGATAGTTCTGGCGCAGATCCGCCGAAAGCCGCCCCAGCCCGCTGATTGCGGCCTTGGCGCCGGCGCCGTCCTTGCGCGCCAGCGCCTCGCGGCCGTCCGCCAGCAGGCGATCGGCCCTTGGCCGCGCGGCCGGCGTCTTCGCGTCGTTGATGACCTCGCCATAAGCCTCATCCAATGCTTTCGGCAGGCTCGTCGAAATTTCGATCTGCGCGCGTTCCGCCTCGATGCGGGCAGGGCGCTCGGCAAGGAAGTAATAGGCCGCCCAAATCACGCCGATTGCGCCTGCGATGGCGGTGAGCGCGGCGCCGATCCGGCCGCGCGCGATCCATAGCCTCGCCAGAACGAGACCGGGGCCGCGCTTTGGCGGCGTATAGACGAAGCGGCTTTCCTTGAGGGCCTTGACGCCCTCCCCGATCGTCGCGTCGGAGACTTCGATGCCCTGCTCGCGATAGATCTTGCGCAGGCGGAGAACCAATTCCTGCTCCCGCGCGTCCTCATTGAGCTCGCGGGCGACGAAGGCGTCCTGGTGGCGTAGCGTATCAACGACGTCCATGGCGAGCATGAGGTCGTCGAGCTTGACCGCCTGACCTCGCGCGGCCCCGGCCGCGGCCGGAGCGAGAGTTTCAGCCATCGATCGGAAGCGCCTTGCCTTCGGCGATCAGCGCGGCGATGCGCCGGTTGCCGGCCTCGACCGCGTCCCGGATCTCGGCGGAATTCTTCGTCGCCATTTCGCGCATTTCAGCGACGATGCCGAGCGAGCGCACCTGGAAGCTGACGACGCTGTCGACCAGCTTCTTCACTGCATCGGCCCTGATCGTCGGGCCATAGCCGGCGCGGACGGCCGCTTCCTGCGCCTTGCCGCCGACCTCGGCGAGAATCTCGATCGATTTGGAGACTCCCTCTTTCATCGCCTCGAGGGTCGCGGTCGATTCATGCAGCCCGAAGACTCCGGTGAACGAGGCCTTCAGCGCCGTCAGCACGCTGTCATTGGTGGAGAAAAAGCTCACGGACTGCGCGTAGACCCGCTCCTTGGCGTTGGTCGTCTGCATGAGGCGCGCCATGATGACTTCCGACGTATTATAGCTGATGGTCAGATTGTCGGCGAGATCCTTGGCGATCTGATAGCGCTTTTCCTCGTCTTGCACGCGGCGCAGATGCTCGTCGCGCGCGAGTTCAAAGCCGGCGCGTTCGGCCGCCTGCGTTCCGGAGAAGTTTGCGACCTTGTCCGAGGCGGCCTTGAGGCCGGCCTTCGCCGCGTCCAGCTTGGCCTCGGCCGCTTCCTGGACTTCGAGAGCCAGTATCTCGGATTGTTTCAGCGCCCCGCGATAGTCACGATAAGCTTCGAGAATACGGGCCTCGCGCTGGATCTGGTCTTTCGTCGCGGCGGTTACTTCAAGATAAGTCTCTTTGATCTTGTCGAACCGGACCGCGATGTCGCCGCGGCTGACTTTCATCCATACATTATTGACGCGCTCAAAAAGATCAATTTTGCCGTCATCGAGCTGGTCGACCATCGTTTTCGCGTCATCGCGAATGGAATCGAAGGCTTTGGCGATGTCCTGATAACGCTGGCCGATTGACATGGCTGCGGTCTGCTCGCGCACCACTTCATTGAAGACCGAGGCTTCGCCGAGCGTTTTCGCGATCACCGCGATCTTTTCCGGCTCGAGGTCCGAAATCTGTTCGAGAAGCGCATTGATCGGCGCGGCTTCCACCTTGGCCGGCAGGAGCCCAAGATCGCGCAAAGCGGAATTAGCCTTGTCCAGATATTGCATCGGAGTGCGCACAACGACGTCGCCCATGGATTTAATCCTTGATTGTCGATCGGTCACCGGACGCTGCAAGTCATAGATCAAAATCGGCTCCGCCGATAGGCGCGCCGGCGCGCGGCGGCCGCCAAAGGCAAATTATGCGACGGTGAAACTGATTCGATCCGCAATGTTTCCGCTTAGGCCGTTGCATCAGGAACGGCGCGGCTCGCGCTTGGGAGAGGAGTTCGTCCCTTTGTTACGTTTTGTAACTCGAATTGACCAATTGAATTAAGTCTTTGAAGTATAAAATTTTATCGGCGTTCAAGGCGCTTCATGAAGGCGATGTCGCGGCGCAGGTCAAAGATCGCTTTTGCTCCATCGCAGCCGTGATGCTATTGCTCGGATCCATATCTCCGGATCCTTTCGATCCTTCGCAGTAGAAGCGCTCATCTTTGATAGAACAGGCGTTTCTTGAACCGTTTGGACAGCCGAGCTAAGTGACCAAGATCAACAGCCTCGAAGATCACGCAACCCGCCGCTTCCGCCTCGCCGGCAAAGCCTATCTCGAAAGCGGCGATCCGTTCTTCGCGCCGATAGATAGCTTGCGCAAGGAGGCCGCGGCCAACGGACGGCGCTTCGTCAGCTTCGCCAATTATGACTATCTTGGCCTTTCCTCGCATCCGGCGGTGAAGAGCGCCGCCTCGGGCGCGCTCGAGACTTTCGGCGTCGGCGCCCTCGCCTCCCGCCTTGTCGGCGGCCAGCGGTCCCTGCATCATATCCTCGAGGATGATCTCGCCAAATTCATCGGAACCCAATCGGCGCTTACGCTGGTCAGCGGCTATTTGGCCAATGTGACGACGATTTCGCATCTGCTCGGATCGCGCGACGCGCTTTTCATCGATGAATTGTCGCATAACAGCATCGTCAGCGGCGCCAAAAGCGCGGTCGCCGAAACGATCATCTTCCGCCACAATGATTTCGACCATCTCGATTTTCTGCTGCGCGAGCGCCGCGAAAGCTATCGCAATGTGATGATCGTCGCGGAGGGTCTCTACAGCATGGACGGCGACATCGCCGACCTGCCGCGTCTCGTCGAGATCAAGGAGAGCCACAACGCCTGGCTGATGATCGACGAGGCTCATTCAATTGGCGTGCTCGGCGCCGAGGGGCGCGGACTTTGCGAATATTGCGGCGTCGATCCTCAGCGCATCGACCTGATGGTCGGCACGCTGTCGAAGACGCTCGCCTCCTGCGGCGGCTTTATCGCCGGCAAGGCGGCCGTCATCGAATGGATGCGCTACACGCTGCCGGGCTTTGTCTATTCCGTTGGTCTTTCCCCGGTCATTTCCGCCGCCGCCGCGGCGGCGCTGCAATTGATGCAGACGGAGACCTGGCGGCTCGAGCGGCTGCGCAAGAACGCGGAGCTTTTTGTCGACCTCGCGCGAGAATCCGGCCTCGACACAGGTCCCGCGATCGGACGAGGCGTCGTTCCTATCCTCTTTGCCGACAGCCTCGATACGCTGGACGCCTCACGGCATCTGATGGAAAATGGCTATTACGTGCCGCCGATCATCCAGATCGGCGTGCCGAAGGACCAGCCGCGCCTGCGCTTCTTCATCTCCGCCTCACATACCGAGGAGGAGATCAGGGGCGTGATTGATCTGCTCGCGAGGCGCGAGCCGGTTTCGACGGCGCCCGCCCTCGGCGCCGCGGTCGCGCCCTAAACCGGCGCGCAGCGTCAGCTTTGTTCCCCGCGCGGGGAGAAAATAATCGACGCATCAGATAAGCGCCGTTCCCAAAGCGCGACGCCCGTTGCTGGCAGGTCCAGAGGGCATGATTTAACATTGCGCGAAAGAACCGGTTTTGTCATTGGACGCCAAAGGTAAAGCCATGTCGCTCGGCGCGATCGAAATCATCCCGGTCAACGGCCTGACCGCCTTTCTCAGCTTTTGCCGCCTGCCGCGCCAGATCTACAAAGGCCAGAGCGGCTTCGCGCCGCCGCTGGACGCCGAACGCTGGACCGTGCACGGGTCAAAGCTCAATCCGCATTTCAAGCAGGTCGATTGGCAGGCCTGGATCGCGCGCAAGGACGGCAAGCCAGCCGGCCGCATCATGGCGCAAGTCTATAAGAAGGACACGCCCGCGCCTGTCGGGGCCTCGAGCGCACAATTTGGCTGCCTTGACGCCGTCAATGACCCGGCTGTCGTCGAGGCCTTGACGCGCACGGCCGAGAAATGGCTGCGCGAGAGAGGCGCCACGGTCGTTCACGGGCCGTTTTCGCCTTCCGTCAATGGCGAAGTGGGCCTGCTCGTTCAAGGATTTGATGCGGCGCCGATGGTTTTGATGCCCTGGAATCCGCCTTATCTCGTCGAGGCGATCGAAAAGCTCGGCTACCGCAAGGCGCGCGATCTGATCTCTTACCGCTATGACGTGACGGCGAAGGACCGGCAGGCGAAGGCCGGCATTCTCGACCGTCCCGAATGGCGCGATCGCCTGAAGATCCGAACGCTTGACCTCAAAAAGCTTGGCGACGAGGCGGCGATCATCGTCGATATTTTCAATGACGCCTGGAGTGAGAACTGGGGTTTTGTCCCCTTCACCCTCGAAGAGTTCATGTCGGCCGCCGATGGCCTGAAACTGGTCATGCCTCCTGAAGGCGGCTTCATGATCGAGCTCGACGGGACGCCCCAGGCTTTCGGCATCGTGCTGCCGAATCTGCATGAGATCACCGCTGATCTTGGCGGGCGCCTGTTTCCGTTCGGGCTGCCGCGGATCATCGCGCGCATCCGCAATCATGCTTTCAAGTCAGGGCGTCTCTGCCTCTTTGGCGTCCGGCGCGCCCTGCAGCGGAAAGCGGCTGGCGGCGCCGTCATCCTGGCCTTCATCGAGGAAATCCGTCAGCGCAGCGCAAAAAGCTCGATCGAGCATGTCGAGTTCGGCTGGGTTCTGGAGGATAATATCGGCATGCGCCGGCCGATCGAATTCGCGGGCGCGCGCATCGACAAGATTCACCGGGTCTATGAGAAGAAACTCACGGCTTGAACGGCGCCCGCGTCCAGATCATTCGCGCGGCGCCCGTGAGCATATTCCGATCAGACTGTTCTCATCTGATCGACGCGACTATGTTCGGACTCCTGAAGCTGGGGTGGTTTCCAATTGACCGAATGGCCGGTTCCGCTGGAAAGCGCCCGAGATGAAGTTAGAATAACTCAAAGGTTTTGCAGATCGGGCGATCGCATTTTAAAGATCGAAAAAAGAGCGCCAAGTTTTGACGCAAATATGCGCTAGATCAGATCGACATGGGGAGGATCGTTTTAATCTTGAAACGATCCACCTTCAGGAGACCATTCAATGAGTCTGCATGCAACGCGCGTCGACGCCGCTCGCGCCCGCCCGGGCGCCGCCTCGACCGAGGGCTTTCTCCAGACCACCGCGCCGCGTCCGCATCCGCCGCGCCGGCGCGCGATTATGGCGGCGCATCCGGAAGTCGCCCGCCTCATTGGCCATGATCCGATCACGGCGGTCATCACGCTCTGCGTCGTCGCGGGGCAGCTTGTCATCGCGGGGCTTCTCGGCCATCTTGGGCTTGCCTATTGGTGGCTCGCTCTGATCGCCGCCTTTTGCGTCGGCGCCTTCGCCAATCACGCCATGTTCGTCGTCATTCACGACGCCTGCCATAACGCCATCCTGAAGAAGCCGGTCTGGAACAAATGGGTCGGCATCCTGGCCGATCTGCCGAATACCGTGCCGACCGCGATGGGCTTTCGCTGCTATCACATCAAGCACCATTCCCATCTTGGCGATTATGATTTCGACGCCGATCTGCCGAGCCATTGGGAGGCGCGGACCTTCGGGCACAGCTGGTACGGCAAGGCTGCCTGGATGTTCTTCTTCGCGGCGTTTCAGCTGGCGCGGCTCGGGCGCCTTCGCGGCTCCGTTCCGATGTGGGGCCGGTGGACCTATATCAACGCAGTTTGCGTCATCCTCTTCGACATAGCCGTGCTGGTCTTTCTGGGCCCCAACGCCTTGCTCTATCTCTTCGCCTCTTTCTGGTTCTCGGTCGGCGGCCTGCATCCGCTCGGCGCGCGCTGGGTGCAGGAGCATTTCACCGATGATCCGGCGCAGGAAACCTTCGACTACTATGGCCCGCTCAATATAGTCGCGCTCAATATCGGCTATCATAATGAGCATCATGACTTTCCCGACATTCCGTGGACGCGGCTGCCGGAACTGAAGCGCATGGCGCCCGAGTTCTACGATCATCTCAAGACGCATAAATCCTGGTTCGGACTGTTGATCAAATTCATCTTCGATCCGCATTACACGCTCTATACGCGCGTCGATCGCAGCGCCGCCAACACCCCAGCCTCCGCCAAAGGTTAAGGGTCCGTTTCACTCGCATTTTGCACGCGGCGCAGCGATTCGGGCGCGCGCCCGGCGACGCTGCGTGAGCGAGCTTCAGCGGACCTTTTCGCCCGTTCGCGCGTTGGAAAGCCCGGCTCCGATGGGGCGGGCGTTCGCGGCCTGAAACACAAAAGATCGAAAAGATAGTTAAGGGAGAATGGTATGTGGGCTGGCCTTCGGTTTGGACTGGCGGCGTTGGCGCTGATGATGGCGGCGGCCGGAGCCGTCGCGCAAACAAACAAGCCGCAGCCATTGGCGGTGTTCCCCGTCGAGCTTTGGGACACCAGCGGCGAAGGCGCAAAACCCCATCAGGCGGAGCGTCTCGAACGCGCTACGGCGACCTTGGCCAAGGCGCTTGAACAGGACGGACGCTACCGCGCGGTCGACCTTTCACCCTATCGCGACGAGATTGCGAAAACCGAGCCGCGATATAATTGCAACGGGTGCTGGCGGGAAATCGCCCGGAAAGCAGGCGCACAATTCGCGGCGCTCGCCACCGTGCACAAGGTTTCAAGCCTGATCTCGAGCTTCGACATAACCATCACGAACCTCGAGACCGGCAAAGCGGTCGCTTATGCGAGCGGCCAGTTCCGCGGCGACGACGACGAAGCCTATACGCGAGCGGTGAAGTTTCTTGTGAAGGATCGGCTATCGAGCGCCGGCGCGCAGGGCGCGGCCGCGCAGTAGAGCGCTTTCCGATCGAATGGAGTCATTCGATCGATCAGAAATCGCTCCAGATTCAAAAGCTTGAGCATATTCTTGTCAATCAGATCGAACCGATCTGATCGGAATATGCTTCTAGCGCGCGGCCCGCTTCGATTGCGGGCGTCACGTTTCGGCGTGCGACCCTTGTGCGTTTATACTCGCGAGCAGAAGGCGTCCGAACCGGCGCTTTTGTTCTTTGTCGAGGCTCTCGTAAAGCGGTCTCGCGGCCTCCGAGAGCGTCCTCAAATCAGTGGCGCGCGCGAAAAGCCGTTCGGAGATGCGTTGGAGGCGCTGGAGCGCGTCAGAATACTCGCTGTTTTCATTGCGCTTCAGGCGCCCTTCCGCGAAGGGCTCCGTGCGCTGCCGAGCTTGATGACGAACGAGCGCTTCCAGGGGCGCCCAGTTTTTCTCCTGTGCCGGGGTGAGGTCGAGACCGGCCCTCAGCGCGACGACGCGCGCATCGATTAAGGCCTGCGCGTCTTCGGCGGACATTTGCAAGTGGTGTTCGCGCCGGTCGTCGAGAGTGGCCAAGGCGGCGCCGGCGAATGGAGAAACGGCTAAGGTCGCCGCCGTCGAAGCAATGCGAATCGTTTTCTTCACCGAAAATGCCTTAAGAAACGCCAAATAATGCCTTAACGTTGCTCTGCGCCAACTATCGGTCAAGTAAACTGCTCGTAATATAAGCGATCTTGCGTACTGCGCGGTTTTCAGCCAAAGGCTGGATGAGCCTCACGGCTCAAATCCTTCAAAAATCATCTGGTCCGCCCATTCTTGCGCGCGGTGGCGATCGGCTGGCGAACGCACCGTCCATGTCAGGACCGGCATGCCGATCCAGCCGCGGCAGAGTTCGGGGGTTGCATGCGGCAGATCGCCGACATGCCAGGAGAGAAAATCTGGCCGGACGACGGAAAATGCGCTGAGGGCGGCAAGCGCCAAGCGCTGGCTGACTCCAAGTTCGGGCCATTCGGCAGCCTCATAACGCGCTTGCGCCACGAGGCCGATGGGCCCGGCAAAGCCTTGTGCGCGGAAAAAGGCGAGGACGTCCGGGTCAAAGCTTTTCAGGGCCGCTGGCCCCGCATAGGCGGAAGCGATCGCGAGCGCGCGTTCGGCGAGGCGCAAATCGCCGTCGAAGCGGCTTTTGACTTCGATGATGAGAGGCGTCCTGCCCGCGACTGCCGCGAGAAACGCCGAAAGGGGCGCGATCTTTGCCTCGCTTTCCTTGAACCTCAGAGCCATGAGCTCCTGCGCAGAAAAGCCATCGACGCGGCCATGCCCGTGCGTCAGGCGCGGCAGGGTGAAATCATGGAACACCACCGCCTCGCCGTCTCCGGCAAGCTGGATGTCGCATTCGATGGCGTAGCAGCGCGCGATGGCGGCCTCCGCCGCCGCCACCGTGTTTTCAATGACGCCGCGCGCCTTCGAATGGAGGCCGCGATGCGCGACCGGCCGCTCCGTCAGCCAATCAGGGGCGTTGACGGGCGCGGCGCGCATAAGCGGATGGCTCACCCTTGAAACGCCCGCGTCAAGCCGCGATCTCGAACATTGCCTCGACCTCGACGGCGCTCTGCAGGGGCAATTCAGCGACGCCGACGGTGGATCGCGCATGACGGCCAGGATCGCCCAGAACCTCGACAATGAGGTCAGAGGCGCCGTTCATGACGGGGGGCAGGTTGAAAAAGCCCGGCGCCGCGTTGATGAAGCCGCCAAGCCGGATGCAGCGCGTGATCTTGTCGAGATCGCCGAGCGCGACCCTGGCCTGGGCGAGCACATTGATGACGCAGGCCCGCGCGGCGGCCTGGCCGGCTTCGACCGGGACGGTCGCGCCGATCTTGCCGATATGGGCGGGATCAATCTTGCCGTCCATCCCGAAAGGCAACTGGCCGGAAATAACGAGAAGCCGGCCAGAAATCACAAAAGGAACATAATTCGCCACCGGCGCGACGGGGGAGGGCAGGCTCACCCCGAGGGCCTTCAATTTCGCTTCCGTTTTGCTCATCCTTAAAATCTCCTTTTTTAGCTCGCGATGATATAGCGGCGAACCGGCCTGCCGTCGAACCTAAAGCGCGGCCCTTGCCGCAAAGGTTGCAAGTCCCGCGTGTTGACCTTAGGCTTGCGCTCTTGGCAGGATTCGTTTCCTGGGAGGAATCGTTCAGCCGCCGCCCTGACGCTCAAGGAACAACGATCATGTCTCATTCACATGCCGGCCTCCTGATCTCTGGCGCGCTCGCTTGCCTTTTTCCCCTCGCCGCGGTTTACGCCGCCGGCAATCCAGCTCAGGGCCCTTTGGATCAGGTGCGGCCGGATCCGGTTAAGATGGATCAGCTCAAGGCCAACCCTGGCGAGCAGATCCCCCTCGCGCCGCATCACGCCATCTATGAGTTGACCCTCTCGAAATCCGTCGGCAGCAAGAGCCCGACGGCCGCGCACGGGCGCATCGCTTTCGATTTCGCGGGCTCCCCTTGCGAAGGCTACGTCCAGAATTTCCGGCAACTGACGGAGCTGCAGCCCGCCGAGGGACCGACCCGCGTATCGGACATGCATTCCGCGACTTTTGAAGATTCGGACGGCAAGAGTTTCGACTTCAAAATGCAGACCAAGGTAGACAATGGGACGACGGAATCGATCGACGGCACGGCGGTGAGGTCGGGGACCGGCCCGGTCCTTGTCAATCTGGCCAAGCCGAAGCGGAGCAAGGTCGAGCTTGGCGACGACGTCGTGTTTCCGACCGAGCATTTGAAGCGCATCATCGCCGCCGCCGAAGCCGGTAAGAATCTGATCGAGGTCAAGGTTTTCGACGGCTCGGATACGGGCGAAAAGGTTTTTGAAACAACGACTTATATCGGCCGGCCCACGACAGCTCCGGTTTCCGAAAAGGCGGCGCAAGTCGCAGAACTCGCAAAAATGCCTCGATGGCCGGTGTCGATCAGCTATTTCGAAAGCGGTAAAAAGGACGAAAGCCCGAGCTATATCCTCTCGTTCGATCTCTATCAGAACGGCATCTCGCGCGCCCTGAAGCTTGATTACGGCGATTTCGTGCTGTCGGGAGAACTGTCGAGCCTCGATATTATGAACGAACCGGCGTGCTCCAAATAAGCATGCTTCGCCGCATGGAGGCTGACGCGGCGGCAAGCGCTTGACGCGAGGCGTTGCGTAAAATTATTTCTCTGACGCGACGCCTGGATTGAGAGCGTCGAAAAACCTCTTTCTTCCTTTGAACCCTTGCATTGCCCGCGCGAACCGCTATCCGCTTCGCTTGAAAATGATTTAGGCCGCCTTCCGGAGCCGGGTTCATGCGCATTCTGGTCACCAATGACGATGGCGTTCACGCGCCGGGCCTTGGCGTGCTGGAGCGGATTGCGCGGTCGCTGTCGGATGATGTCTATGTCGTCGCCCCGGAGACAGATCAGTCGGGCGTCGCCCATTCGCTCTCGCTCAACGATCCTTTACGCCTGCGTAAAATTTCCGAACGCCGTTACGCCGTCAAAGGCACGCCGACCGATTGCGTCATCATGGGCGTGCGCCGCATTCTCGACGGAGCGCCGCCAGACATCGTTCTCTCGGGCGTCAATTGCGGCCAGAACGTCGCCGAGGACGTGATCTATTCGGGCACGGTGGCGGGCGCCATGGAAGGCGCCATCTTGGGCATTCCCTCGATCGCCCTGTCGCAGTCTTTCGGCCGCAGATCAACGCGCGAGAACGCGCTCTGGAGTTGCGCCGAAACCCATGCGCCGGCTCTGATCGCCAAAATTCTCGCCGAGGGCGTCGCCCCGAATATCGTTATCAACATCAATTTTCCTGATTGCCCGCCGGAGGACGTGCAGGGCGTCTCCGTCACGGTTCAGGGGCGGCGCGGCTATCTTGTCAAAATCGACGCGCGGGCCGATGGGCGTGGCAATCCCTATTATTGGATCGCCTTCGATCGTCCGTTCTCCGATCCCGGCCAGGGCACCGACGTCGAAGCGATGGCGGAAAATCGTATTTCCGTCACGCCTCTGCGCCTCGACTTGACGGATACGCCGACGCTGACGCGTTATGCGCAGGCTCTGCGCTGAAACGGAGCCCTCGTTGACGCTGCAAAACGAGCCAGCGCCGCTCTCTGACGGGTCCGCCGCGCTGGCGCAGGCCAAGGCGGCGTTCCTTCTGACGATGCGCGCGCGCGGCATCCAGGATGTGAATGTGCTCCGCGCGCTCGAAACGGTGCCGCGCGAAATCTTCGTGCCGCATCGCTATCAGGATCTCGCGCGCCGCCATCTCGCGCTTCCGCTGCGCTGCGGTCAGACGCTGCCGGAGCCCTGGCTTTCAGCGCGAATGATCGAGGCGCTTTCCCTTTCAAACCGGCATCGGGTGCTCGAGATCGGCGCGGGTTCGGGCTACGCGACGGCCCTCATCGCGCGGATCGCTCAACATGTCGTCTCGTTTGAACGATTTCAAAGTCTCGCCATCGAGGCGGGCGCGCGGCTGCTGCGTCTTGGCGTCGATCGGGCGAGCGTGACCTGGGGCGATGGGCTCGCCATCGCAGCCGAGGCGGGGCCCTTCGATCGGGTGATCGTGCAGGGCGCGCTGAATGAGCCGCCACAAAGCCTGCTCGCCGTCCTCGCCGCGGACGGCGTCATGGTGATGGCGCGCCCCGACCGGTTCGAGCCGCGGCGTCAGCATGTGGTGCGGGTTGCGCGGCACGGCTCGGGCGGGCTCGAGGTGACGCCGATCTGCGCCTGCCGGCTGCAGGCGATCCTGGCCGGAGCTTCGCATGCGCTATAGGACATGTTGCCGTCAACCTTAATGATTTTCTCTTTTTGTTGAATATGCGTTCATCTTAAACTCTCCCTTAACTCACGCCGCCTTTAATGCAGTGATAGCTACTGCGTTGGTGGGTTGCGTCATGAGTCACATTGCTTCGATTTATTGCTCACGCGTCGCGTTACGGCTCGCTTTGATCGCTGGCGCCGCGGGCTTGCTCGCCGGCTGCGCGGGATCTGAGCGGATGGCCGATCCGTTCAGCAACCCCTTCCAGACATCGGACGCGGGCACCGATCCGGCGCCGACCTCAAGCATCAATCCGTCGAGCTATCATTCCGCGGCGCCCGTGACGCCGGTGCAGTCCCGCCCCCTCGGAGCGCCTGTCGCTCAATATTCCAGCCCCGCCACGCAAGCGTCCCGCGTCGCCGCCGCATCGCCGCCGCGCGTCTCTCAGGCGGTGGCCGGATGGTCGGCGGCAGGGGGAACCCCCGTTTCCGTCGGTCCGGGCGAGAGCGCCTCGGTTCTCGCCAACCGTTATGGCGTGCCTGTCGACGCTTTGGTCAAGGCCAATGGTCTCGCCTCCGCCGCCCAGGTGCAGCCCGGTACGAGGATCGTGATCCCGGTCTATAATGCGGTCGGCGGAGCGGCAGCCGCCAGGGTGGCGCAGGCCGAGGCCGCCGCCCCGGCTCCCGTCCGCGCCGCCGAGTCCCATGCCCAGAAGATCAAGCTTTTGAAGGGCGCTCCAGAAACGAGGCTCGCGAACGCGAGCGAGAAGGCGCAGCGGCAGACGGCGGAAAAGGCGGCCGCGATGACCCATGCGGGCAAGGTCGCCGCGGAGCAGGAAAGCGCGCGAGCCGCCAAAGTCGCCGAAGTGCCGGTCAAGACGCTTGTCGCCGAAGCTCCGAGGAAAGTCGCCGTGGTGAAGACCGAAGCCGTCGCCGCCCAGCCGGTCAAGACCGCGGTTTTGACGAAGCAGGACGCCGCCAGACAGGCAAAGATCGAAACGCCCGCGCAAGAGACGGCGAAGGCCGAGCCCGAGGACGCTGCTGGCGCTCCCGCCGATGCCGCAAAGGCTGGCGGCGCCAATCCGGAATTCCGCTGGCCGGCGCGCGGGCGCATCATCCAGGCCTTCAAGCTGGGCGGCAATGACGGCATCAATATCGCCGTTCCGGAAGGAACCTCGGTCAAGGCGGCCGAAAGCGGCGTCGTCGCTTACGCCGGCAACGAGCTGAAAGGTTATGGCAATCTCATCCTCATCCGCCATCCAAACGGCTTCGTCTCCGCCTACGCCAACAATGGCGACATCGAAGTGAAGCGCGGCGAAACGGTGAAGCGCGGCCAAGTCATCGCCAAATCCGGACAAAGCGGCAATGTCGCCTCGCCGCAACTGCACTTTGAACTGCGCAAGGGCGCGACGCCTGTCGATCCGACGCTCTATCTGGCGGGACTCTGATCACCGGCGATTTGCTAAACGGTCGCGGCGAAGATGAGGTAGAACAGGGCTTCGGCGATCTGTTGCGTGGCGCCGGCGACGTCGCCGGTTTGGCCGCCGATCTGCCGCCTCGCGAGATCGCTGAAGGCAAAACCCGCTCCAGCGCAGGCCGCGAAGGCCAGCGCCGACTTTGAGGGATCGGCGCCCGCGATGAGCGGGGCGCCTGCGAAGAGGGCGGCGAGAGCCGCGGCGACAGCCAACGCGGAGGATCGCGGGCGCCCGGCGGAAAAACCGGCTCCTTTCGTTCGGGCGGGCGGCAGGACCGCGAGCGGAATCAGCGCCGCCGCGCGCGAAACCGCCGCCGCGCCAATCAGGGCGGTCACCGCTAAGGCAAGGCTGTGAGCCGCGATCGACGCCACTGCCGCGATGCGAATATAAAGCGCCAGAGCCAGCGCCACGGCGCCGAAAGCGCCGATCCGGCTATCCGCCATGATTTCGAGTTTGCGCTCGCGCGTCGCGCCGCCGCCAAATCCATCGGCGCAATCGGCGAGGCCGTCTTCATGCATGGCGCCGCTGAGCGCCGCGAGTACGGCGATGGCGAGCGGCGCGGCAAGGAGCGGCGGAAGTCCCAGCGCTGAGGCGGAAACGAGAGCGCCGGCGGAAAGGGCTCCAAGGAGCGCGCCGGCGGCCGGAACCATGCGCAAGGCGCGGGAGAATCCGGAAAGGCTTTGCGGCGCCGTCTCGGCTGCGAGCGCCGGAAAAGGAATGCGCGTTAAAAAACGCAGGCAAATCAGAAGGTCGATGAGAAGCGACGAGCTGGCGCGCATCGCTTCTCATCTATGATCGTTGAACTCTTGTCGAGGCTTTTGGCGCGGACTCTTTGGAAAATGCGTCAGCTCGAAGCCGGCAATCGAAGAGCCGAAGGCTTCGGCTCTCTTTTGCGTTGCGGCATTTTTCTCTGGAGCCTCGCGCTTCTGCGGCGCCACGTCCTTACTGTTTGTTGGGCGCGCCGGTTTCCTGCTGGCAGACCCAGCCGCGGTGCCGGGTGGTGCCGTCGCGCGCATCGCCATTGTAGCAATAGACGCGGATAGACGAATCGGCTGTTGACGCAGGCGTAGCAATCGAGCCGGTCACGTCCTCGCTCGTTTCGGCCGGAGCGACGGGGGCCGCGACGGCCGCGCCAATGATCGCGAAAGCGCCGATAAAGCCAGCGGCGACGGCGGAGAGTTTGGTCGTCATACGGATATCTCCATTCTTGTTCTTGATACCTCGAACCGTTTCCTCCCCATTGAAACGAATTGAAGCTGTTGAGCGTGATGTAATACTTTGTATATCGCAGTGCAATATGGAAGTTACGAGACAAGTTGACGCGGCTGGTTGCCTTGCCTGTCCCAGTTTCATGGGCTGCGTCACAGAGCCTCAATTTAATTTATGCTTGGACTAAGTTTTTTTATTTTGCCCATGCGGACGCCGCCGATCGCTTGATCGACAGGCGTTCAAAATGCGCTAAGACGGAGCGCCGCCATCAGGCCCATCGTCCGTCTTTCCCTAAGGGTCGCCATGCTCGCTGAAGCCTCGCCTTTCGACTCCATCCGCAATCTCATCGCGCTGATGCCGCAAGCCTCGGAAAGCGCCGCGGCCGCCGTGCGCGCGCGCCAGGCCGAACTCACCAAGCCGCAAGGTTCGCTCGGCCGCCTCGAGGAAATCGCCGAATTCCTGGCGGCATGGCAGGGCAAGCCGATCCCTTCGCTCGACCGCCCCCTTGTCGCGATCTTCGCCGCCAATCATGGCGTCGCCGCCAAGGGCGTCTCGGCCTATCCGGCGTCAGTCACCCGCGCCATGATGGAGAATTTTTCTTCCGGCGGCGCTGCGATCAATCAGATCTGCGGCGCCTTCGGCCTTGGCCTCAAGGTGTTCGACCTCGCCCTCGACATTCCAACGAAGGACATCACGCAGGAGCCGGCGATGGAGGCGGCGGCGGCGGCGGCGACCTTCGCCTTCGGAATGGAGGCGATCGCGGGCGAAGTCGATCTCCTCTGTATTGGCGAGATGGGGATCGGCAACACCACCATTGCCGCGGCGATTTATCACGGGCTCTATGGCGGCGTGGCGGAAGATTGGGTTGGGCGCGGAACCGGGGTCGATGACGGCGCGCTGACGCGCAAGATCGCAGCTGTGAAGGCGGCGGTTGCGCTGCACGGGCCATTTCTCGACGATCCATTGGAACTGATGCGGCGCCTCGGCGGACGCGAGATCGCCGCGATGGCCGGGGCGATCGTCGCCGCCCGCATGCAGAACATTCCCGTCGTGCTCGACGGCTACGTCGCCTGCGCCGCCGCCGCCATTCTCCACGCCCTCGATCCGCGCGCGCTCGATCATTGCCTCGCGGGCCATGTCTCGGCCGAAGGCGCGCATGGCGAGGTTTTGCGCCGTCTCGGCAAGAAGCCGCTGCTCGACCTTGGCATGCGGCTCGGGGAGGGGTCCGGCGCGGCGCTCGCCGTGGGCGTGATCAAGGCGGCGCTCGCCTGCCATACGGATATGGCGACCTTCGCGGAGGCTCACGTCGCCGGCAAAGACGAGGGATAGAGCATAACGCCGAAAAATTGCGAACCTTTCGGACCAACATCATCCGTCAGAACAAAGACTTAAGGAGCAGAATGCGAATTCAGTCTGAATGCATTCTGCTCAAGGAGGTTATTTCCCCTCGAACAGCTTGCGCGCATCCTCCCGCATCGCGGCGCGGGACTGGTCGCGCAGGTAGGGCATGTGGCCGCCGTCATAGACTTTGAGCGAGATGCGGTCCGGGTCGCCGAAAGGGGGGATCTGATCAATCAGCAGTTTCGAGGCGAAATAGGGCGTCACCTGATCGGTGAGCCCGTGCATGACGACGACGCGCAGGCGCGGATCAATCGCCAGCTCTTGTTTCAGATCGCTGAGCGACTGATTTTTGTCGCGCTTGCCGTCCCAATCCCATTGGCGGTTAACCGATTCATTCAGGATTTCATAGCGCGCGTCGACAGGCCAGCCGAGACGGTTGGCGGTGATGTCGGCCATCGCGCTCGCTAGCGGAGTCTTGTCCGCATCGAGGATGGCATCTGAATAGTCGGTCGAAGCGGAGTGCGGGAAGGGATCGAACGCGCTGACGTTCGAATCATAACGGCTGGAAATTTTGCCCTCGTCGCGACCGCGTTCGCGCGCAAAGCTCGAGGGATCGATGCGCCCGCCAAGACGGCGCACGAAAGCCGCGTCGAGCCCCGTGATGCGCGTGACATTATCGACGATCCGCGCCAGCGCCGCCGGATCACGCTCGCCGCGCACGAGGTCGGTCAGATAAGGGCCGGCCGCATAGGCTTCGACATCTGCGAGGCTTTGGCGCGCGTCGGCGATCGTCAGGCCGCGCGCGGCGGCGGCCAGCGAAGGCAGGTGGGTCACGAAAGGCAGAGGATTGTTCGTCCCCTCGAACCAGGCGAAGTCGATGACCGGCGAGATAAGCACGAGCCCTTCGACGCCGATGCCTTCGGTATCCTGCAATCGCCGTACGAGCTTTGGCGCCCGAAACCCGCCATAGCTTTCGCCGACGATGAATTTGGGGCTCTCCAGCCGTTTATTCGCGCCGAGCCATTTGCGGATCACAACCGACAGCGCCTCGATATCGCCCTCGACCGAATAGAGATGATGGCGCGCCGTCTCGCTTTTGGAGAGGATCCGGCTGTAGCCGGTTCCCGGCGGATCAAGAAAAACGAGATCGGTGAAATCGAGCCAGGTGTCGGCGTTATCGACCGTGATCGGCGGCGCCGACGGCGAGGTCGGCTGCTCGCCGAGGTTCAGCCGCCAGGGTCCCATCATGCCGAGGTCGAGCCAGGCCGACGCCGCGCCGGGGCCGCCGTTGACGACAAAAGTGATCGGCCGCTTCGCCGGATCGCCGCCGTCGAGAACATAAGCGACGTAACCGACGTCGGCGAGCGGCTCGCCGCTCTGGGAATCACTGAGCTGAATGGCGCCGGCGATGGCTTTGAAATGCAGGCTGCGGCCCGGCAGGTCGACGACATGAGCGGTGACGGCGGCCGGGGGCAGGGGATGGGGC